>CAIYMO010000042.1 GCA_903927345.1 uncultured Armatimonadota bacterium
GGGAAGTACTACTTCATGTGGTCGGAGGGTGGCTGGGGAGACTCGAGCTACGCAGTGGCCTATGGGGTTTCAGATCATCCGTTGGGACCGTTCGAGCGACGGGCAAAGATTCTTGAAAGTGATTACTCGGTCGGAAAGGGCGCAGGGCACCATTCGGTTCTTCAACTGCCGGGAACGCAGGAGTATGTGATTTGCTATCACCGACGGCCGCTTGAAGAAGAGCACCACAATCACCGGGTGACGTGCATTGACCGGATGGAGTTTGACGGAGACGGGAATATCTTGCCCGTCAAACTCACTTTTGAGGGTGTCCGGGCTTAGTGGTCTAACCCTGGTGTTCGGAGGCTTCGCTCGATCATGTCGTCCGGATCAGTAATGTCCTTTTGGGCATCTCGCCAGAGCCATCGCATCATATCCGGCAGGATTTGACCGCCGAAACTGCCACCGTGGTTGTTCATCCCCCAGGTGTAGTTCAGGTCGTAACCCTTCTTGGTCAGGGCGTCTTTCATGCGGACGTTCTGGAGATACCAGTCCCAGGTTGCGTCGTACTTGCCGTTTCGGACTCCTCGCAGGTCGTTTCGACCGTCGCAGAGGAAGACTCGAATGGGCTTCTTCTTGGCTTTTTCGATGATGTCGGGATATTGGTGGCCGCCTCTGATGTTGGTGAATGACCCAACGATGCTGAGTACTTTTCGGAATGAGTTGGGACGCTCCCAGGCGACGGTGAACGCAGCGATTGCGCCGGAACTGGTTCCGCCGATTCCTCTCTGCTCGGGGTCCTTGCTGATGTTGTATGACTTTTCAACTTCGGGGACGATTTCCTCGGTCACGACACGAGCATATTTGTCGTCGAGAGCGTTGTATTCTTGGCCGCGATTGGTGAAGCCGTCACCCCAGCCGCGCTGTGCGGAGGGCTCGTCCTGCTGTGGAGTTCGACCTGGATTGATAAAGATGCCGAGCATGACAGGGATTTCGCGGCGGAAAATGAGATTGTCCATGACAACGCTGGCCTTGAAGCCGCCGTCAGGGCCGATGTGGGCATGTCCATCTTGGAACACCATTAGCGAAGCCGCTTTCTTGGCGTCGTATTGAGCGGGCACGTAGACCCAGTAGGTGTGCTGGGTACCTGGGTAGGCGGTGCTTGGCAACATGAAGGGACCTTTGATCTCCCCTTTAGGCACACCCTCTTTAACTTGAGAATCGGGTCCTAGCTTGTAGAAGGTATCCGGATTCGGCTTTTGAGCCTGATTTTGTGCGACGACAAGGGTGGTGCCGACACCGGCAAGGAACGCGAGGGCGACGATACCGCTCTTCATGGAGCGTACGTTACCCGGAATCTCGATAAATCTCGAGGTGGAGGCGCGACAATCCCCGGTGTGGCGAAGTAGAACAAGGGTCCTTATGAGTTTTCCTACCCGTGCTTATGCCGCCCAATCCTCCACCTCACCGCTCGCACAGTGGGAATTGGACCGACGAGCGCTCAATGCAGATGATGTCCTCATTGACATTCTGTTCTGCGGAGTGTGCCACAGCGACCTTCACCAGGCGCGCGACGAGTGGGGCGGATCGATCTTCCCGATGGTTCCTGGGCATGAGATTGTCGGAAAGGTGATCTCGGTTGGTTCGGAGGTTTCTAAGTGGAAGGTCGGCGACACAGTTGGTGTTGGCGTCTTTGTGGATTCCTGTCGAACGTGTCCCCAGTGTCTCGCGGGTGAGGAGCAGTACTGCGACGCGGGAATGACGGGGACCTACAACTCTCCGGCGCGAGATGGGTCGGGCCCGACTTACGGCGGATATTCAACTCAGATTGTGATTCAGCAAGACTACATTGTTTCGATTCCTGAAGGACTGCCTTTGGACGCGGCGGCTCCGTTGCTCTGCGCCGGAATCACCACCTATTCACCACTCCGCTATTTCGGCGTTAAGCCGGGCGACTCGGTTGCGGTTGTTGGGCTTGGGGGACTTGGGCACATGGGAGTTAAATTCGCTAAAGCCTTTGGTGCCCACGTTACCGTGTTGAGCCATTCACCATCCAAGCGGGAAGCGGCAATGGCGCTCGGCGCAGATGACTTCCTGGCAACTGGCGATGAGGCAGTTTTTGCGGAGAATCGGAAGAAGTTCGATTTGATTTTGGATACGGTTTCCGCTGACCATGATCTCAACTCTTACCTGGGGCTATTGAAGCTTAACGGCACTATGGTTTTGGTTGGGCTTCCAAACCCATCCCCGGTGAGCGCGTTTTCGCTGATTGGTGGAAGACGGTCATTGGCGGGTTCGATGATCGGTGGAATTCGAGAAACTCAGGAGATGCTCAACTTCTGCGCGGAGAAGGGTATCGCCAGCGATATCGAAGTGATCTCGATGGACTACATCAATACCGCTTACGAGCGGATGTTGAAGAGCGATATTCGTTATCGGTTTGTTATCGACCTGGCATCTCTAAAGGCGTAATTAGCGCTTGACGAAGTACCGTGCGGAGTGGCTTTGGAGGGCGATTGCGATCTTCTGAGCCGTTCCGCTAAGGGTCAATTTCGAGCGAAAACTTGCCCCGAATTCTAGTTGGATCGCGTCGATTCCTCGTTTGGAAGTGGCGCCGTAGGTCTGGGTGATGAATCCACCATTAAAACTCTTGTTTTCTTTGTCGCGGAACTGGGCTCGCGGCGGGTAGATGGTGATTCCCTGCGACTCTAATTTCCCAAGAAATGACTCTGGGCCGTTTATGGATTCATCTCCGAAATGGTCCAAAGTCGTCTTCACGCTGGCGAGGTTGTTTGTTCCCCTAAAGACGGTTTTTGAGTCTGCGCCCTGGGCGTGGAAGTCGAGGAGCAGGCCGTGTTGGAATTGCTTCCGGACTTCGCCAACTGCTTCTTCGAGAGCTTGGTGATACCGGCGGTAGACGGCGCGTCCCGCATCTGACTCGGTGCCATTTTGCTCTGAGCGGTTCGCGTCGACGTACTTTCGTGAGAACCGAGCGATGATCAACCACGGCTTCTTCCCAAGTGCCTTTTCAACTTCTCGGGCGGTTTCCTCGGCAAGCTGATCTGAGCTCGTGTCGAGCACCGTCACAAATTGGGGACGCGAGGTGTCAATCCGCAACGGGCAGTCAGGGATTGCGCGTCGCCCCCCATGGGGAGCGGAGATCACGATGGGAAGCTCACCTTTCTGAATCGTGATGAGTTCATCATCGACCAGGAGGGTGAGCAACGCCAGCGTGATCATTTAGACTCGCAGTTTGAGGGTCACAATCTCGAACGGTTTGTAGTCGAACTGGACTGCGCCGTCTTCGATTTCCAGTTCTCCCATTTCGGTTTCTTCGAGGTTGCAGACCCACGCAGCCTGGATCGGGCGGAGCGACCGAAGTTCAGCCGTACCGCGCGTATTGTGGCACTCGTAAACGCGCACGATCAGATCGTTTGAGTCTTCAGCCTTTTTGACAGTTTCGATGACAACGTTGGGATTGTCGCAACTGACGAGCTGTGGAAGAACAGCCGCCGCTCCGGCGGTTGGCTCAAGAGCCGCTGATCGCATCGGGGCGTTAAGGGCGTAAGCCGACCGGACGACATCCGCGTATTGGTGAGGTCCGAAGTGGGGCATGAGGACGTAGGTGAACCGGTGGACACCCATGTCGCAGTCGGGGTCCGGAGCCTTTGGAGCCCGGAGAAGTGACATTCGCATCACGTTTTGATGGACGTCGTGCCCATATTTTCCGTCGTTGAGAAGCGCGACACCGAGGTCACCTTCGCTAACGTCGATCCACTTTTGGGCACAGACCTCGAAGCGAGCCATATCCCACGTTGTGTTGTAGTGGGTTGGTCGCTCAACGCTTCCGAATTGAATTTCGTAGGTTGCTCGTGCGGCGTTGACGTTGATCGGGAACGCGACTTTGAGAAGCTTATCGTCCTCGTGCCAGTCGATCTCGGTGTCAAAGCGGATTCCGGGGGTGGGACCGAGGCTGATCCGTTGCTTGATCGTTGACTTGCCAAACTTCTTCACAATTTCGGCGGCGACACGGACGGGACCACGCTCGACGATTTCGAAGCTCTCGCTCTTCAGTAGATCTTGCGCGGTTTCGTAGGCGAAGACATCGACGTCCCACGCACTCCAGAACAGCGGCTGGTCGTCGAAGAGCTGGAAGACGTTGGCGAGTTTGCCTGGCTCGACAAACTCGGTGCCATCTTCGATGCTTTGGATCGAGCTGATGTTGCCGTTAACATCGAATCTCACGCTCCATTGATCGTTTTCCAGCCGGCGATTGCTCGCCTTGAGGCGGTACTTACTTGTTGGCGAGAGGTTTGCGAAGTCGGCTGCCGCGACGGTGCCCTGGGCGGCCATCGGCGTTGGGAAGATCAGCTCATCTTCCACGCGTTGGACGGGCAGAATTTCGTCTCCGCAGACGACGCTGCTCGGAGTTACCTCTGAGGTCCAAGGAATC
Organism: uncultured Armatimonadota bacterium; assembly: GCA_903927345.1. GTDB lineage: Bacteria > Armatimonadota > Fimbriimonadia > Fimbriimonadales > Fimbriimonadaceae > Fimbriimonas. The sequence continues at coordinate 4,433 of CAIYMO010000042.1, forward strand.
GAGGCCTGGGTCTGCAAGGTTGTGTTCTGGAAGATCGCGTAGGGCTGGCTCAGTTCTGAGGTTGCCAATTTTCCGCCGATCTCTTTGAGAGCGGAGGCGATGATCGTATGGCCTGCCTCACTGACTCGCTGGTAGTCAACCTTGGAGTCCCTATAGACTTCCTGGACTGACGATCCGGGAATTATGTCGTGGAACTGGTTCAGGAGAACCAGCTTCCACGCGGCCTCAAGTTCCTTTGACGGATACTTCTTGGGGAAGCTGGCGGTGAAGGAGCTCAGCCACTCCGCGTCGCGCAGAAGGAATTCTGACTCACGGTTCGATTTCTTGTTCGCGGCCTGCGAGGTATAGGTGCCTCGGTGCAGCTCTAGGTAGAGCTCTCCGACCCAAGTCATTAGGTCCTTCGACTTCGCCTTCGCTTCCTTGAAGAAGTCGATTGCGCGTTTACCGGACATGACTTCTGGATAGTTCGGGGCCATCCGACCGCGTCGAATGAACTCGAGATGCCTCTCGGTTGGACCGCCACCGCCGTCGCCGTGACCGAAGACGTAGAGAGACTGATCTGCTCGAGCATGATCCTTATAGTTTTTGACCGAGTAGACAACTTCTTTGGGTTCGGCAGAGGCGTTGTAGGTGTCGGCGGGCGGGAAGTGAGACCAGACTTTGGTACCATCGATTCCTTGCCACCAGAAGGTGTGGTGCGGGAACTTGTTGAACTGGTTCCAGCTGATTTTTTGCGTGAGGAAGTAGTCGATATTGAACTTGCTCAGGATTTGGGGAAGTGCGGCGGAATAGCCGAAAACATCGGGAAGCCACATGTCCTTTGTGGTGTAGCCGAAGTGTTTGCGGAAGTACCGTTTGCCATAGAGGAATTGTCGGACGAGGGACTCGGCACCGGTGAGGTTACAGTCGGCCTCGACCCACATTGAGCCGACGGGCTCCCACTGGCCACGAGCGACGGCCTCTTTTACACGTTTGAACAGCTTCGGATATTCGAGCTCCAGCCATTCATACTGGCTTGCTTGGCTGTGTACGAAGACGTACTCCGGATAGCGCTCCATGAGACTCAACTGGGTTGAGGTTGTGTGCGCCATCTTCTTTTTGGTGATGTCGATGGGCCAGAGCCAGGCGGTATCGAGGTGCGCGTGACCGACAGGATAAATCGCGTGTTTGAACTCGCCGTTCAGGCTTCCCAGTGCATCCTTGATGATCTTTCGCGCCTTCGGGATCGCTTCCATTTCCTCTTTGACCCAGAGGTTGATCACGTCGTTCAAGGCTCGGAGGATGGTTGCGTAGCCTGGATCCTCGGTCTGGTAGGTTTCGAGCAAATTGAGGCAGAAGTCGACATCAAAGTGGAGCCCCTTTACTTCTGGGCGAACTATTTTGAGATAGGCAAACTCGACCTTTTCGACGTGTTCTTCGCGGGGCAGTTCTTTGAGGTGGACTCGGCACTGCGGGTTCTTGGTGTAGGCCTCGAGGATGTACTCGACGGACTCTCCGCCCTTGACTGGACCGTCGGTGGGGAGAGTGCCTCCTGTTAGGAATCCGAAGTCTGTGTGCTTGTAATCGATGCCGCGATAGGGACTGTTGTCCTTCCAAAGTGTCCGCTCGCTACCGATTTCTGCATGGACGACGACGTTTTGGCCAGCCCATGTTTTCGGGACTTTTCCGGTAAGGCGGAACCAGAATGTTGTATATGCCGGACCGTAGCCGAAGCCTGGTCCGACTTCTTCCCAGTCACCTGAAAGTGCTTCTTTTTGGTCCTTAGCGGGATGGCGGTTGATTTCAATTTTCAGGTCAACCTGCTCCCCGTAAATCAGGGGCTCGAGAGTGTTGACAAGGAACTGTGAAACACGGCGGCGGGTGAGATCGGCATGTTTGAGCATCGGTACTTGTTTGAGTCTACTTTGACTGAATGCTCAAGAGGTTGATGAGCGTCAAAATCCAAGACCATGGATGTGATTGCGTAGAATTTGTGATGTTTCGCGCAAAATCTCCGTGATGCCCTAAGAAGACGAGCTCGAAATCACGATATACTCAGTACGAGGAGTTATGCGAGTTTTAAGTACTGTTATTGCGGCACTTTACGGAGACGGCGAAGGACGTGGGCCGGCGCGTAATTCTCGTCACACTCAAATACTCTCATGCCTCAGGCGAGGGATTGAAGGGGAGACGGAACCTTCCTGGAACTGGATATTGACGACTCTGCGCCGCGAAGGATTTGTCACCGAAGCCGTCCAGCTGATGGATACACGTCGAATAACACAGGCGGAAGTCATGGTTGATCACCACGAGATCATTACTTCAGCTTGCCCAAGCTATCCGCAGCTTTTACTGAACAATATGGGCCGATCAGCTCCGCCCGTACTCTGGGTCAGCGATCCCTCTATGGCGGTGACGCCACCTTGGAAGGATGAGAACGGATTAGATCGATTTACAGTGGGTGGGGTCGGCTGCCGACAGCCGTTGACGGTTGGTATCGCCATGGCGCGGGCCGCAGGCTCTTGGTCGGCAGATCGAGGCTATCTTGGAGTTTCTGGTGCAGCCACAGGCTGCGACACAGCCTTTGGAGACGGTGTTCTGGCGGGAAGAGGAGATGTACTTCACTTTCTTCCTTGTGGGATCAATCATGGTCGCTGGCTTGGTTATGCAGTCTCCGTCTGCCCTCCCCATGAGACATTTAGCGCGGGTCGGGCGATGGAGCGAAATTCGTTGATTTATGCGATGGCGCACTTCACGCTTGTCTGTTCGGCGCGGTTCCGAATGGGCGGATCTTGGCAAGGAGCGGCGGCGGCGATCAAGGGTCATCAGGCAGTCGCAGTGGCAGATTGGACGTCGACTGGTCATGCGGCTTCGCTGATCGAACACAACCAAGGAACCTATGGCGTCGCTCAGCGCGCACTTGCGAATCTTGGGGCGTATCGTGTCGCGGTCGATCTGGCCTCGTACCGTGAGGAGCTACCATTGGCGCTTGATGATGCGATGGCGTGGGCCTACGACTTCCGATCCGGCGCAGCAAACTGTGGACTCTTCGCTAACGCTGGCTAGAGTGGCTATCAGTTAAACGTAAAGACGACCTTGCCCGCCTTGCCTGCTTTCATCAGCTCCATGGCGGCTTGGAATTCGGTGTAGTGCATCACGTGCGTTACGATTGGGTCCAGGTTCAGCTTTCCGGAGCTGAGTAGGGTTCCCATCTGATCCCAGGTGTCCCAGAGCTTTCTTCCGACAATGCCCTGAAGATCGATGCCTTTGAATATGACGTCGTTCAATCGGATCGATTGCTCAGCTTTGCCGTAGACACCGAGCAGCGAGACCCGACCACCGGGCCTGACTGCCGAGATGGCGAGAGCGAGCTGGGATGGGTGACCAGACATCTCAAGGACGACATCAACACCACCAGGGCAACGCTTCAGGACCTCAGCCAAGGCATCCTGTGCGACTGGGTTGAAGACTGCATCGGCACCGACCTTTAGCGCGGATTCGGTTCGAAACTCGCTGACTTCGGTCGCGAACACGGCGGATGCGCCAGCGGCTTTGCAGACGGTTACTGCCATCTGCCCGATCGGGCCCATGCCGGTGATCAAAACTGTTCTTCCCTCGAGTGGGCCCGCCATGGCGGTATGTACGGCGTTCCCCAAGGCATCTTGGAACGCGGCGATCATCGGCGAGACATCGCGGGGGGTTGGGCGTGCGTTCTCCCAGGGGATCACGGCGTATTCGGCAAAGCCACCGTCGACATCAACTCCCAAAATCACGGTGTCGGCGCAAACATGGGCCTGGCCGTGGAGGCACTGGACGCACTTGCCACACACGATGTGTGATTCACTCGCGACGAAATCCCCAACCGCTCGTTCGGTGACGCCGTCGCCAAGTTCCACGATTGTGCCGCAAAACTCGTGTCCGATAATTCTTGGCGGCTTTATGCGGCCCGCGGACCATTCGTCCCAGTTATAGATGTGCAAATCGGTGCCACAGACCGATGCGGCTTCTAATTTGAGCTTGACGCAACCGGGTCGTACCGATGGTTCGGGAACTTTGACGATCTCTACGCCGGGTTCTGGTCGCGTCTTTGCGATTGCTTGCACGGCGATCATTGTACTTGCCAACTGCCCTGCCCGGTAAACTGGTGATTGTGTTGAAAGTTGCAGTTTTGCCCTTGAATGCCGGAGAGGGCGCTAAGCCCCAGCTCGGGCGCCAAATTTCCGCTTTCGTGGCAGACCAACTTCGAAGCCACGCTGGTGCAGATGTTCAGTCCGTAAGCTTCCTGACTCAAGTCGAGCAGGGTGGCGTCGCCCGAACCGCCTTCGTCAATATCGGCGACGGTCTTTTGGAAGCCGAGCAGCTCGGAGATTTGTTTAATCAATCTGGCGTCGATGTTTCGATGGATGGCAGCATCGCCGTTGTTGATGGTGGTCACGAAATTACCGTTCGCTATACCAAGAAGGATGACCTTGCGGCTGGCGTAACCGAAGTTCACAAGTTTGCTGACGATGCCATCTTCACCGTCCTCCATAAATTGGTGAAGCGACTCGCGGACGAAGCTCAGATTGGCTTGCCAGAATTTTTGGCTGGAGAGACGATGGAGTTCGGCACCGACAGCGCTGCTTGCTTCCTTAAGTTCCTTGAAGGTTACGATGCGCTGAACTACATTCAGCAAGCGAACGGATTGGTCGCTCAGGAGTTTTCGCCGGAAGGAGCTATGGGATGTCTGCTTGAGGCGATTGAGCTTGATCCAGAGTTCGAGGGCGCTTATCAGGTTCTCGTGGGCCTGTGCCGAGCCTGCACCCAGTACCAGATCGGCACGTTCGAGATGGTCGAGGCTTCGCTCACAAAGGCAACTCAATTGGTTGCTGACGATTTCGGTGCTTACTTCGCACTTGGCGAGCTGCACCAGGCAGCTAACAATGCGGCACAGGCCGTTGACTTCTTCGAGAAGTCTGCTCAGTTGAAAGCCGACGATCCAGGAATTTTGAATCGCCTCGGAAATGCACAAGCGTCGATGAACATGTTCGTTAACGCAGAGCGCAACTTTAAGCGAGCGATTGAGCTTGAAGACGAAACGAAACCTTCGATGGACTTCTTGGTCGGCGTGCTCAACGCAACCGGGCGAGGACACGAAGTGCCCGCTCTCTGGAAGGAACTGGTTGATGCAAACCCTCAGAATCCTGAGTTCCACGCAAAGTACGCGATCTCGTTGATTCAGAACGGTCGTCAGGCCGACGGTGAAAAGGCGTTCGAGAACGCGATCGAGACCGTGGAAGAGAACGTGCTCGTGAAGCGGTTCTATGCTCCTTACCTGGCACAGAACGAGGATCTCGACCGCGCAATGGACTTCTACGAGGACGTCATCGACGTTGCTCCTGCTGATGTCCCATTGTTGCTTGAATACGCTCAAACCCTCCAAGCTGCGGACCGTGAGTTTGAAATCCCGGCCGTCCTTCAAAACGTTTTGAAGGCAAATCCAGATCCGAACACCAAGGCTCAAGCCACTGCATGGCTGATCGAGTTGGAGCAGCCAAAGAGAATTGAAAGCGTTCAGGCGGCAGGTGAGAAGCTTGCGGCTGGCGACGCAGAGGGTGCCATTCGTGACCTCAAGCCACTGCGCAACTGGCTTGCTGACTATTGGAAGCTCTGGGCCATGCTTGCTTCGGCATACAACCGAGTTGGTGACCACGTGGAGGCAGAAGACTCTGCTCGGCGGCTTCTTGAGATGTATCCAGGTTGCGAACCAGCATACGGCGAGTACCGAGAGGCTCTCAACGGTCAGGGTAAGCACGAGGACGCTTGGCAGTTCATGCAGTTCGCGTTCTCTCAGAATCAGCAGAGTTTTGGCGTCTTCATCAACCTTGGACTTGCGGCTAAACGAGCCGGTCATTCGGAAGAGGCTAAGCAAATCGCTGAGCAAGTTCGAGCCGTTGTCAATGAAAACCCGGACATGATGGGTGAACTAAAGGACGTTCTCGCTGAGCTTGAGGCGTAAAATGAAATGGTGCAGGTAACCGCACCAACTGAAGACAAACGCGTGCACCCATTGGTGTGCGCGTTTGTCATTTTCACGGTGCTGATGGTGACGATCTACGCATTGCCAAAGCCATCGCCTGCCGTCGTTAACAACGAGGTTGAACCTCGCGGAACCGACATCTTCCTTAAGTGGAACGACGCCAAGCTCAAGCCGAACCCGGTTGTTGAAAACTATCTGTACCCAACTGGGCTTTGGCAGTACTGGGACATGTTTGCACCTAACCCAGCCCAAACCGACTTTTGGTGCGACGCCGAGGTCGTTTTCTTTGATGGTTCGAAGGCTAGATATCAATATCCGCGAATGAAAGAGCTTCCGATCGCTCAGAAGTATGTGATGGAGCGGTATCGCAAGTTCTACGAGCGTGTCAACATGAGCGACCCTGCCCATGGGAATGACAATGGCTGGATGTGGCCGGTCTTTGCTCAGCACATCGCGCTGATCAATGCAAACGATCCCACTAATCCCCCAGTCAAAATTGGGCTCACTCGGCACTGGCAAGACGTTGCCCGGCACGATGCTAAGCCGGGACCCGAGCCTGGCTATCAACAGTACACGTTTTACTGGCATATTGTCGACCAGACGCAGCTGGCGAAAGATATGAGGTGGGCCATTGGAAACCGCTAAGCAGTTGTACCGATACTGGTTTGGATTCGGAAGCCCCGTCACAATGGGTGTCTTTCGCATCGTCTTTAGCTTGCTTCTTTTCATCAACTTTGCGATGATTGGGATGTTCTGGAACGACTGGTTTGGTCAGACCGGATACGTTCCGGCTGAGATCGCGGGGCGGTGGCTTGATTCGCACTATTTGAACGGGGGGACGGCAGACCTTTGGTTCAACCGTATTGATCCGCTTTTCGGGGTCAGCAATGACACCGTTGTGAAGGTCGTTTATTGGATGACGGCGGGCTTTGCCATGCTTTCAGCACTTGGGCTGTGGTCACGATTTAGCACCTTCTGCTTGGCAGTTGGCGTAGTCACCCTTCACCACCGTAATCCGATCATTCTTCATGGTGGTGATACCTGGATGCGGGTTGCTTCGATTTATCTCGCTCTTGCTCCTTCTGGGGCAGCCGTCTCCCTCGACCGATGGATCGCGCTCCGCAGGGGTAAGGCACCCGCACAGCCCGAGCTCGTTTCGATGTGGCCCCAGCGGCTCATTGCGTACAACCTTGCGCTATTGTATTTCACGACGACCTGGTCGAAATGGTTTGGTGGTCTTTGGAAGTCGGGAGATGCCACTTGGTATCCGGCTCGGCTCCATGAGTTCGACCGCTTCCCTGTCCCTGATTTTGTTAACCAGTACCCCATGGTGAAGGTGACGACCTGGGGAACCTTGGCGGTCGAGTTTGCGCTTGGAACTCTGGTGTTCTTCAAGCCACTTCGCAAGTGGGTTTTGCTATCAGGAATTGCCCTGCACATGTGGATCGAGTACTCGATGAACATCCCGCTGTTCGCGTTTTTGATGACGTCTTCGTACATCGTTTTTTATGATGGTGAAGAGACTGCGGCGTGGTGGGATAGACTCAAAGCGCGGTTTGCGCGTTCCCAATGATCTCAGAGCTCAGAGTCGAGAACCTAGCGATTATTCATCACGTTGAACTCAGTTTCAACGGAGGATTTTCTGTGCTTACTGGCGAGACTGGTGCGGGAAAGTCGTTGATGATCGACGCCCTTGAGCTTGCGTTGGGAGAGCGCGCAGATACCGATCTCGTGCGCACTGGTGCCCCAAAGGCGTCCGTGCAGCTTGTACTTGATCTTTCGGCTCGTCCCGATCTGTTGAACCCGCTGAGCGAGCTCGGCTTGGAGCTGGAGAACGGGCAGCTGTTCCTGCTTCGAGAGGTTTTCGCGGAGGGACGGTCGGTGGCAAGAGTCAACGGGCGAACGGTGCCCGTTTCCACACTAAAGGCGCTTGGGAAGATGATCGTCGATTTGCACGGTCAGCATCAGCACCAAGCATTGCTGGATCCCTTGACTCACGTTGGGTATCTGGATCAATGGATTGGGGAAGAGGCTGAAGTGGCGTTGTCGCTCGTCGATTCGACTTACTCGGCTTACGCCCAAGTGCGCGAGCGGATGAACGCGCTCAAGCGTGGATTGCGAGAGCGTGAACAACGCTTGGACATTCTGCGATTCCAAGTCAGTGAGATTCGTTCGTTCTCGCCGGTAGAAGGAGAGGAGGAAGAGCTGACTGCGACGCTTTCTCGTTTAAAAAACCTTGAGCGCATCACGCAATCCGTTCGGACGGCACTGGCGGCACTGAGCGAGGGTGAGGTTAATGCTCGCGATATGCTTGGGAGTGGCTCTTCGGCGGTATCAGATGCGCTTCGGTTTGACCCGTCGCTGGAAGCGATTAGTGCGGGGATTGAGTCGGCGGTTGTGAATCTCGACGAATCCGTGCATGCGCTCTCAGACTACGTTGAACGCTTGGATGCCGACCCGACGCTATTGGACATCACTACTGAGCGACTCGATGGGCTACGCCGGCTCAAGAGGAAGTACGGAGAGACCGAGGCAGCAGTTCTGGCGTTTTGTTTGACTGCCGAATCTGAACTCGCGACTCTCGAAGACGCGGAAGCGAGTGAAGAATCGCTTGGTCAGCAGCTTTCTGCGGCAGAGGAAGCACTGACGGGTGCTTGTGCAAAGCTAACGCAGGTTCGGCGGTCGAAGGCTGATGCGTTTGTTACATCCGTCCGACAGCACCTTGACGATCTGTCGATGGGCAAGGCTCGGTTGGAGGTTTCGATCAAGCCGAGTGAGCCGACTTCTGTGGGCGCGGATAACGTTGAATTTCTGTTCTCCGCCAATGCCGGGGAGCCACCTAAACCGTTGGCAAAGATTGCTTCCGGAGGAGAGGTTTCTCGAGTCATGCTCGCGCTTAAGAGCGCTCTCGCTGGTCGCGCAGGAGTGCCGACATTATTGTTCGACGAAGTGGACACTGGGCTTGGCGGAAAGGCGGCGGCGGCTGTGGGTCGAAAGCTTGCCAACCTTGGGGCATTCTATCAAGTGATCGCCATTAGCCACCTGCCGCAGGTCGCGGCTTGCGCGGCGCACCAGTACCGCATCGAAAAGCGGGAAGAAGCGGGTCGCTCGCAGACCTCGGTCGTTCCCCTATCTCAGGATGATCGGGTTGAAGAGATTGCCCGGATGCTGGCGGGTGATCAGGTGACGGAGATCGCTATGGCGAATGCTCGAGAGCTTTTGGGATGCTGATTGACCTGTGTGTAACCCTTAGCATTGGGCTGATTCTTCTCATCATTTTTCGCGCGTTGGGATACCTAAAGGCCACTCCTGGATCCTTGCCGGAGCACTTGAAGTCAATCGAATTGACGGACCAGGAGAAGGCAAAAGCACAAGACCAACCTCTTCAGGTGATCAAAGCCGTCAGAGAACGAACAGGTCTCGGATTACGCGATGCCAAAGCGCTCGTTGACCAGCATCGGCACTAAATTGAGTTCCTACTCGATTACGATTTCGGTGGAAATCGTCGGGTTTTGCCGCAGTGTTGCAGCCACTGAACAGTACTTCTCATCGCTTAACGAAACAGCTCTTTCAACAGCTGCTGGGTCAAGATCCTTACCTTTCACGATATGGCGGACAGTCAGCGCTGTAAATGGTCGAGGGTAAGTTCCGGGCTCGGGGCGCTCACCAACGACTTCAATTCGGTAGTTTTCGATGACCTGGCGTTTCTTTGCAAGAATTCCAACCACGTCCACAGCTGAGCAAGCGGCGAGCGATCCGACCATGACTTCGAGAGGGGTTGGACCCTTGGGGGCGGAATCTTCATCATGGCTGGCGTCCATGACAAAAGGGACCCCGCTTGGGGCGGTTGCCTCAAACGTGAGATCCCCTTTCCATTCCACTGATACTTTCATGGTTGTTTCTACGCCGAAACGGGCGCGCTCAGATCAGCCCATCAGTTCGCGCTCGGCGGGAAACTCTGCGTCTCCGATGAGCGATGGCTGGTCTGGCTTGGTTTCGAGGTTGATGAATCGATCTTGCTCCGAGGACTCGATGGACGCGAGCATAGCGTCTAGGACGTGGAACGCCAAGTCGCCGCTTGCTCGGTTGGGCCGTCCCTCGGCGATTGCATGGACCGTATCGAGGACGCCTAGACCGCGTGAGTTAGTCTTGAACGGCTCGGTAGCTCGGATAATCTGCGATTCTCCGCCTTTGCGGACGATGATGTTGCCGGTTTCGGGCCGTCCGTCCCAGCCATCGAAGGAGTTTGGATCAGGAACGATCATGGTTCCATCGCCACCGTAAACGACGATGCAAGGCTGACCTTCGAAGCCGTGAGTGTCGAACGACATAGTGAGCTGGCCGACAACTCCGCTGTGGAATTGAACGGTGGTGCCGAAGTGGGTCGGGGTTTCGACCTTAATGACGGTTCCCTTCTTTGGTTCGCTGGTGACCGTTCGCTCAGGGTAGGTGATGTTCGTGATCGAAGCAACTCGGCGGATTGGACCGAACATGTTGACCATCGCGGTCAGGTAGTAAGGACCCATGTCGAGCATTGGACCAGCGCCAGGCTTGTAGAAGAATTCTGGATTGGGGTGCCAGGACTCAACGCCTCGGGAAGTCATGTAGCCGTGGACTCCCACGACCGGACCGATGATTCCACTTTCGATGAGTTTTCGGACCTGCTGGTGGGCGGCTCCGAGGAAGGTGTCGGGCGCACAGCCGATGGTCAAACCCTTTTCTTTTGCCATGCGAAGCATCTCACGAGCTTCTTCGCGGTTTGGTGCCAGGGGCTTTTCGTTGTGAACGTGCTTGCCAGCGTTGAGAATTTGGATAGCAACCTGACCGTGGACAGCAGGAATCGTCAAGTTGACGACGAGATCGATCTCTGTGGAAGAGATGAGCTCTTCAACGGTGAACGCCTTGATCTCGTACTTTTCGGCTTGAGCTTGCGCTGCGGCGGGGACGATGTCCGCGATCGCTACCAGCTCAGTCGAGGGGAATTTCTTGAGATTTTCGCAGTAGATCGAGCTAATGTTGCCGGCTCCAATGATGCCGACGCGCATGGGATTCATTGGGTCAATTTTACTTGACCCAACAACCGCTATTCCATGACTATGTTGATTGCGTTAACCACTTGATCAACATCTGGCAATGCCGCGTACTCGTAGATGGGGTTGTAGCCAATGTGGACGTCGTCTCGGCAGACCAATTGTGGCGGCGATAGGAACAGATCAAATCGCTCGGGGACGCTGACCATTTCGCTGATAATCGACTGTCCGAATCCGCACGTTTTCGTATCTTCGTGAACAACGACGAGGCGACCGGTCTTAGCAACGGATTCTGTGATTGTCTCGTAATCGCACGGGACGATGGATCGGAGGTCGATGATTTCGCAACTGACTCCACTCTTGGTGGCAGCTTCATGGACGAGTTCCATCGTGTTGCCGTAGCTCACGATGGTCACATCAGAACCTTCTTTGACGACGTTGGCAACACCAAATGGAACTGGCTCGACCGAGTCCACTTCGATTTGCATTCGGAAGATGTGCTTCGGCACCAAGACGAAGGTTGGATCGTCACCGTGGATCGCACTCCAAAGGAGACCTGCAGCGTCCTGAGGAGTGCTCGGGACCGCGACTCGCAGACCTGGAACGTGGGCGAGTGCGCCTTCGTTGCTTTGGCTGTGCCACAGCGAACCGCCTGGCAGATACGCGCCGTAAGGGGCATAGATCACAAGCGGGCACTTCCATTCGCCGTAGCTGCGCCAGCGCAGCGTCGACATTTGGCCGGTGATTTGGTTCCAACCGGGCGCGATGAAGTCGATGAACTGGAGTTCAAAGACTGGTCGCCAACCATAAGCGGAGAGACCAACCGCGACGCCCATAATCGTCGCTTCAGCGAGCGGTGAGTTGAAGACTTGCTTTGGGAACGCCTCGCTGAGGCCCTTGGTGACACCAAAGACGCCGCCTTTCGGGTCCTCAATGTCTTCGCCAAAGAAGACGATTTTGGGGTCGTTTTCGAGGGCTTTGCGGAAGGTGGTGTTGATCGCGGAGACCATCGTTTGGCGACCGCTACCGATGGGCGGCGCTTCGGCGTCAACCTCAGTTCCCCAGCAGTCGCGCGTTGTTTCTTCGGCGATTGGGTCCTCGGCCTTTTCGGCGGCGATGTAGTCTTCATCGACGATTTTGAAGACGTCGTCTTGCATCGCCTGGAATGCGGCCTCATCGAGCTCACCGGAGCTTAGAAGCTCCTCGGAGAGGAGTCGAATAGGATCTCGAAGTTGCATCTCTTCGATATCTTTGAGATCGCGGTAGACACGGTGATCATCACTTGAAGTGTGGGAGGAGAGTCGGTCGATATCCAACCAGATCATCGTGGGACCGTTGCCACTTCGCGCCTTCTCAATCGCGGTTCGACCCGCTTCTAGGATGTTGTCTGGGTGCCTTCCGTCGACCTTGACAACCGCGTCCTTATCGAAGAGCGGCAAGTGGAAGGGCATGAACTTCTCGGTTGGAGTGGAGATGCCGTACTTGTTATCTTCCAGGATGAAGACGACAGGAAGGTTCTCTTGAACTGCGAACGCCCATGCTTCGTAAAACTCGCCTTGGCGAGCAGCTGCGTCGCCGATGGTTGCGATGGTGACGGAGTCTTTGCCGTCCATCTTCATTCCCCAGGCAGCACCGCATGCGGGAAGGCAGTTGCCACCGGTGAGGGTGCAAACGCTAAAAACGTTGTGCTTTCGGCTACTGTAGTGGCCAGGCATTTGGCGGCCGCCACTGCTTCCTTCGCGCTTCGCGAAATAGGCTAACGCTAATTCACGATTGGTGAGCCCGCGGGCAAGCATAAGTCCGCGATCTCGGTAATACGGGAAGATGTAGTCGTCTTCGCGGAGGAGGTAGGCCAGGGCTCCGAGTGCCTCGTGCCCCATTCCTGAAACCTGGAACCAACCTTTGCTTTGCCGAAGCAGAATCCCCTCTCGCCGGTCGCCCTCTCGCGAGAGCATCATGAGCTTAAGAAATTCGAGCTTGTTGAAAGTGCTTTTTGAGGTCTTGGTTGACATGGTTGCCTTAGTTCTTTCTACGTTGAAAGATCACGGTCGACTGACACACTATTTTACCGCCGGGCGAATCGCTGCCTTAGTAAACTTTAAGAGATGATAAGGATTCTGACCACAGGCGGAACGATTGACAAGATCTACTTCGATTCGCTCAGCGAATATGAGGTTGGGAACCCAGTGGTCGATGGAATCCTTCGGGAAGGCGGGGTGACGGTGCCCTATATCATCGAAAGTGTGCTCAAAAAGGACAGTCTTGAGATCACCGATGAAGACCGGGCGATGATCCTCGAGAAGGTAAATGAGTGCATCGAAGAGCGAATTCTGATTACTCATGGCACCGATACGTTGGCGCTGACTGGCCAGTTCCTTCAAGGAAAAACTCGCAAAACTGTTGTGCTGACTGGATCGCTGCAACCTGCCAATTTCCGGTTTACCGATGCGGTTTTCAATGTCGCTTTCGCTATGGGCGCGTTGCAAAGCGTTTCTCAAGGCGTGTATCTGGCGATGAATGGACAGGTCTTTGATCCAAGCCGGGTCAGAAAAAATCGGGATATGAACCGATTTGAGCCCGCGACCTAGTCCATGCGACCCATAAACTCAACCAACGGGTACAACACTAACGTATCGTTCTCATAGCCACAAGGTTTTGGATTCTTCCATGAGTGATCTCGCCACTTGGTATTACGTTGGTTCGTTCGGGCAGCTTGGCCCGTTGACCAAGGAACAGCTCGAAGAGCTGATTGAAGGTGGCGTTATTGAGAAGCAGACTTACGTTTGGCGACCTGGGATGAGCGATTGGTTGCCGGCATCATCGATTCCTGAGCTGTTTGCCGCATTCCGAGAGATGGAGCCGTTTGCGGCACCACCCCCGTCTCCGGCGCCGATGCAGACAATGCCTTCAATGCCTGCTGGAAACAATCCTTCGGTCGCATTCCCTGGCCCGGCAAATGCTCAGTACCCTCGCCCGGCATACGGTTATCAAATGCCAGCGAACATCGCCCGAAGCGATAAGAGTCGAACGCTTAGCGGAGTTCTGCAGCTTTTGGTCCCGGGTGTTGGTCGCATTTACATGGGATATTCCGCGCTTGGAGTGATTCAGCTCGTCGCTGCTCTCATGACTTGCGGTGCGCTTCACGTCTGGTCGATTATCGACGGCGTCCTGATTCTTTCCGGCCAAGTTCGGCTTGACGGATACGGCCGAGCACTTGAAGACTGAAACCCCGAACCGGGATATACGTCACAATAAGTAGTTGAAGCTCATGCGTTCACTTCTGATTTGTCTGGCTTTTGTTCTCGTTTCCGCCTTCGGGGCGGCTCAGGACAAACTTGTCTTCACGATTGAAGGCCGGGGAGAATTCACCATGACGCTGGATCAGAAGGCAGCGCCTAAGACTTGTGCTCAGATCATCGGACTTGCCTCACGAGGGTTCTACGATGGTCAGAAATTCCACCGGGCGATCCAGAAGCCGAAGCCATTTTTGGTTCAAGTTGGAGACCCTGCTTCCAAGAACGGAAGTTTGGAAGAAGACATGAACGGCGGGTCCGGTAAAAAGGTTCCGTTTGAAGATGGTGGGCTCCCTTGCGAGCTGGGTGCCGTTGGTTTGGCGCGAAACCCTGACGATAAAGACTCGGGTGACAGTCAGTTCTTCATCCTGCTGGCAGCGAGCCGGTTTATGAACGGCAAGTACACGATCTTTGCCCGAATCACCGCAGGTATGGATGTTGTCCAGAAGATCACAGTCGGCGACAAGATCAGCTCCGTTCGTGTAGTTAAGGGCTAAGGTCTGCTAAACTTTCTGGGTGCGAAGTGGTGGGGGGCAGTTGGTCAGGGCGCTTCTATCTCGATTTGCTTTTGGCATCGTCAGCCTCCTGTTCATTTCGATCATCACCTTTGTCGCTTCGGACCTTGCTCCCGGTGACCCCGCAACCTACATTGCCGGTGAAAAAGCTTCTCCCGAGACGATCCAACGCATCCGCGAATCCCTCGGACTCGACAAGCCGCTCCCTGTTCGTTATGTGAACTACATTGGCGGCATCGTGAAGGGAGACTGGGGTGAAAGCTACTCAGGAACCCACGAAAAGGTGTCTGCAATCCTTGGGCGCACTATGCCGATGACGTTGCGGCTCGCATTGCTTGCGATCATGCTCGCGTCGGTGGTGGGCATCTCCATGGGCACGATTGCGGCAATCCGAGAGACGAAGCTCCTCGACCGGGGAATCTTATCGGCTTCGACATTCGGGGTTACGCTCCCGAACTTCGTTCTTGCGCCGATTTTGACGTTCATTTTTTGTATCAAGTTCGACATTCTTCCGACGACTTGGGAGACCCAGCTGCGAGGCCCTCTTTGGATGTATCTCGCACTTCCCGTAACCGTTTTGTCCTTGCGTCCAATGTCGCTTTTGACGCGTCTGACGCGGGCTTCGATGATTGAGACTCTGCGCCAAGAGTTCATTCGGACTGCGACCGCACAGGGCGTTCCGTCGTTCCGACTGATGACGAAATATGCGCTGCGGAACGCCATTCTGCCCGTCGTCACTGCGATCGGGACGACATTCGGATTTCTCCTTACAGGTTCGTTCGTTGTCGAGCGCTACTTCAGCTATCCGGGCATTGGGAGCACGACCATTGAGGCGATCCTTTCGAACAACGTCCCGGTGATTCAGGCGTGCGTTCTGGTGACCGGCTTCATCTTTATCGTTGTGAACCTGATTGTGGACATCCTCTTACCAATCCTCGATCCACGCATTCGGGAGGGGCAGGTATGAAGGGCAAAAAGCTTCGCGATCCGCTGTTCTGGATCGGAGTCACCTACATGGCGCTGCTCCTGCTGTTCGCCATTTTTGGTCCGCTCATTCCTTTGCCAGATGCTTCGCTCAATCCCGTTATGGATAATGCGGGGCGCCCTCACCTGCCCCCCGGCACTCCGGGCGCGCTGTTGGGAACGGATGAAATTGGTCGGTCCTTCTTGCAGCGATTGGCGTACGGCGCACGCATCAGTTTGTTCATTGGGTTTGCGGTTCAGACGATCAACCTGATCGTTGGAATCACGGTTGGCGTGATTGCCACGTTCTCGAAGAAGTGGGTGTCAAACGCAGTTATGCGGTTCACAGATGGCATGTTTGCCTTCCCAGACATTCTGTTTGCGATCCTGATAGTTGGGATTGTCGGAGCCTCCAAAGTCGGCCCGTTGGCGGTCATTTTCGCGCTTTCGATTTCGGGTTGGCCGAGCATTGCTCGCTTAACCAAGACTCAGCTGGCGACGCTCAAGGAGCGGGAATATGTGGTTGCGGCAAAGGCTTCCGGCGCTTCCACCGCTTATCTGGTCTTTAAGCACTTGTTGCCGCAGATGTCCGGCATCTTCCTTGCCGTCTCGACGGTTGAACTAGCAGGAACAATTATTTCAGAGTCAACTCTTGGCTTCTTGGGTATCGGCGTTCAGCCTCCTACACCGACATGGGGTGGCATGATCAACAGCGCTCGAGTGAACTTTAACTCGTATCCGGTTGAACTCCTTTGGCCGTGTCTGATCCTCAGCGGAACAGTGTTCTCGCTGAACTTCATCGGTGACGGGCTTCGGAATTACTTTGACCCCAAATCGAATAACTCGTAGGGGTCAAACGTTTAGCCGCGCTTGGTGATGGCTTCGATCGCTTTCGCTAGCTGATTATCTTTAGCCGGGTTACCAGATTCAAACTCTTGGTCTGGATCAGGAGCCACGGTGATATCGGGCTTCAAGCCGCCACTGATATAGATTCCATCGTCGTCAACCTTTCGCGAAAGCGCGCCTTGCTTGGGCAAGTAGTACTTGGCGATGGTGAGCTTGATCCCTGCGCCGTCAGATTGCTGGAAGACGGTCTGGACGGAGAATTTGCCATAAGAGGTCTCACCAACGAGGATGGCCTTCTTGTAGTCTTGAAGTACTCCTGCCATGATCTCGGCGGCGCTTGCCGAATCCTCATCGATCAGGACTGCAACGTTGTAGCCAATCTGGCGAACGCGGCCTGGAGGGGTATTCGCCTTCTCTTCTCCGCCTTCTTTGTCCTTCAGGGTTACCGCGAGTCGATCATCCACGAAACTACCGAGCATGTCGATGACGGCATCCAAGGCTCCACCGGGGTTCCCGCGCAGGTCAATCACAAGGCCGTTGAGGTTCCCTTTGTCAATGGCATCCCACTCTCGAATGAATTGCTCAGGAACCTCTTGGGAGAAGCTCTGAATCTTGAGATATCCGACCTTTGACGCCTCGAGAAGTTTGCCTTCCACAAGCGGTGGCACTACCTTTTCGCGGCGCAGATTGAACATGAGTGGCTCAGGCTGACCGGGGCGCATGATCTTCAGCTTGACGTAGGTGTTCTCCTTGCCTTTGATCATCAAGACGATGTCGTCGGAGTTCATGCCGGCGACACGTTTGCCGTCAACTTCGATGATGACGTCTTCGCCCTTGATTCCACCCTTGATTGCCGGACCATCTTTGAAGACCGAAACAACTTTGACGCCCAACGGATCTGGGAAGAGGCGAGCGCCGATTCCGTAGAACTTGCCGCTGGTTTCATCGCGGAACGATGTGTTGATTTTCGGGACGAAGAAGTTGCTGTGCGGATCGCCAAGGGATGCGACGAGGCCTTCCATTGCCGCATACTTCAGCTCTTTTCGATCTTGGTCGCTCTTGTAGGAGCTCAGAATTCGGGTGAAGGACTGCTTAAAGAGGGCTTCTGCGCTTGCGGTCTTAGCAGGCGTCTTGATACCCAGCAATAAGTCTTTGGGAGCTGAGCCAACCTGCCCGTTGCGGATGTCCTTCCAGAGGAATCCGAACCCAAAGCTAGCGCTGAGGCCGAGAGTAAGCGCGAGTGCGCGGGTCATGGTTTTCATACTTGTGCCTCCTCTTTTGCCTTAGCAACCTTGGTTACCGGAGGCTTTCCAGGTGTAAAGGTTCCGAGGTTTAGGGTGTAACCGCTTCCGTCTGGCAGTTGGACAACTTCTTTCAGCTTTCGACTATTTCCCATTCCGGCCCCGCTCAGCGTCGCGATTCCTTTCGATTGGAGAGCCAGCGCAAAAATCTCCGCAGCATCTCGAGTGCTTTGATCTACGATCAGCTTGATCTTTGGCGGCGTCTGGTTGCCTTTGCTCAGGGTGAGCTGTACAGGAGCGGCTGCTTTGCGCTCGTTTTTAAAATAGCCGTAAGTTCCACTTGGGGCGAGGATTCCGAGGCATTGACGCATCGTCTCCATGTCTCCAAGAACGTTGTTCCGCAGGTCAAGCGTAATTGAGGACTTGCCTTTCATCAAGTTCGCTAGATCAGATGCGGCTCCACTGGTGAAGGTAAGCGCCATCGAACCGTCGGCCCCGACTTTGCGAGCAACATCGGTTTCGGCTTTTGTGATCTTCGTTTGAATCTGTTTTCCAGCGCGCTCCCAGACGATCGCGAACTCTCCGGTGCTGCCCGTGATGAGTTTCTCACGCGCTCTGGCTGGCATGATGCTCTTGTCCATGCGTGCCTTTAGGGATTTGCGCATATCGTTGATTGTCTTGAAATCGATCTTCTTGGCGAGAAAGTCTGCTTGCGCCGCCTGGTACTTGATGATTGCCTCGGTGTTCATAACCCAGTGGCCATCAACGGAATCAAGGAGGTCACCGGCCTGCACTCCCGCCTTCGCTGCGGGGGAACCCGGGGCGACCGATACGACTGTGAGTCGGGGCATATCTTGCTCTTGGTCGACTCCGCCCAGCTTGAGGCTCACCTTTTGCGGCTTGTAGTCCATCCAAACGCCGATTCCGGGATAGCGGCCGGCGCGAATGCTCTTGAACGCGGTGAACTCTTCTGGCTTGTAGAACTGGCTGTCGATGTCTCGAAGCCCGACGATCATGCCGCGAACAGCTCCGCTTAAGAGCTTATCGTCGGTTGGAACCTGATCGACGAATCGTCCCTTGAGGAGTTCGATGATGCCAGTGAAGTAGTCGGTCTCCGCAATCTCAAGTTCTTTGCCCGAAGAAGCAAACATTGAACTCAAGTTCGTCTCTTGGGAGTTCGGCAGATCCCTAAGCGATCGGAACTTCATTCCCGCGATGCCGGCGATAAGCAGGCTTGAGATCACCAGTGCGGTGCTAAGACTTTTGCGCTCCAGGCTCATGTAGCTCTATTCTACGTCAGATTGGTCGACCCAGCTTCTCAACTCTAGCGATATGGCGGGGGACTTCGCTTGATTTGCCCACCAAAAACGCCTTTGTGATCGCCCAAGCCTGCTCAGTTCCAACTACCCTTGCTCCAAGCGCCAGAACGTTCGCGTCATTGTGCTCTCTTGCCATTTCAGCCATGTACTCGGTGGTGCAGAGGGCAGCCCGAATTTGGGGATAGCGGTTGGCGCGGATGCTGATTCCAATCCCAGTCCCGCAGATGACGATGCCAAAATCATGGTTTGGGAGGGCATTGGCGAGTTCGTCAGCGGCATCGGGATAGTCGTAGGCATCGGTGCTTAATGCCCCGACCTCAGTGGTATCGTGGCCCGCCATCACGAGTTTTTCGACGAGATACGCTCGGAGATCAAGCGCGGCATGGTCGGAGGCAAGGACGATCTTCATTTGGTCTCCAGCTTCTGGACGGCCTGCTTCACAAGCGTGCTTTGGCTTCGCTTGGCGGTTTCGATGACCGGGGCAGGTAGTTTCCACTTCTCTTTCCCGGCTCCCTCGACCAAGGCGAGCAGAACCGCAGGGTGTTCTTCAGTGAAGGTGTTTTGAATCTCACCTGGCTGAGTCGGCTCGGCAAGCTTTGCAAAGCCCTGGAGGGCCGCCACACGAACGTACGTGTCGCGATCGATGACCATACGCTGAAGTGCTTCGCGCTTCAGTGCCAATGGGAGTTGTTCGGCGACGTGTTCTCGAACGTAAGGGCTATCGTCTGCCAGCGCTCCGAATAGAATCTCCTTCGGCATGTTTGCGGCAGCGAGTTGATTCAGGCATTGGAGTCGGACTTGCTCGGAAGGATCGTTCACCAAGCTGTATTCGAGTTGCTTTCGCTCGGCTTCAACTTCTGGTTTCATGGCGGAAAGTGCCACAGAACGAATGATCGCCATGTCTTGTCCACAAGCAGTGAGGAGCAACTGCCGAGCGGCAGGTTTCGCCTTTTGGTCGGTCTTATCGAGCGCGGCGAGCGCCTTCACTGTAGCGATTCGAGTTCTCCAGCTGCGACGAACGATGTTCGGGGCGATTGCCTCGAAGCTGGTCTGCTCGGGATGTTCAGCAAAGTAGAGCAGGGCGGCCTCGCGGGCATACTCGTTCGGTGCAGTACTGACGAGGCGGTTCATAAACGCCTTGCCGATGAGGTCGTCGTTCGCGATTCCGATTTTGCCGTAGGCTTGGACGGCGGCAAACGCGATAGCTGGCTCTAGCTCCGTTGACATTTCGAGGAGCTTGGGTTGTAAAGACTTGAACTTTGATGGCGAAGACGCAATCTCACTCAGCGCCATTCTCCTGATCTCCGTCGGACCGGACGAAAGCCCTTCAGCGATTCCCTCCAAACTTTCTAGGGGCCAGGACGTGGACGGCTGTATCGGAGTCGGGGCTTCGGTCACGATGCGAAACTCTTTAAACTCGTACCGGACGACCTCATGGGGATTTCGAGTGACGCCGTTGTAGTCAGCCGGCACACCAAATGTGAAGTGTTGCGATTTGCCGTCTGGACGTCCGATGCGAACGGTCTGCCAGGTGCCATCTGGAGTGATCGGGATAGAGGCTCCCGCGCCGAGAGTCAGATCTGTGTAGTCGGGTCTTTGACCGACGGTTTCAGATGGACTTCCATACCTAAATGAAATCGGGTTCAGTGACTTTGTCCGCACTTTGAATTCCAATATCCCGGTTGGCCATCCAGGTATGGAAACCCTTCCATTTCTGATAATGGCGGATTCCGTGTAGACCAAGGCGCCGTCGGAATCTGAAACATTTACGGAGCCTGACACGCGGGATGGAACGTCGTTCGATCGGAGCGCTTCCTGGGGCCCGAAAACCGAGGTTCCTCGGAGAATTGACTCGGTATCAGAGCGGAATGTGGGGTCGAACAGGCGATGATCCACCGAGGACCGAATGCTTGGCCATTCATTCGGGTATGTGAATGGAGATATCGCTGATGTCACTTCCCTGGGGGTTGAGGGCTCTTGGAATCGGCGAATGGCGGTTTCTCTGAGGGACCAGCAGATTGAGAGAATCAGATTTTGCTCGAGAAGTGAACTCTCGGCGTTGCCGGAAGTCGAAGAATAGTCACTGGCAAAAGGGATGTTCCCTTTCGAACTTGAGATCGTAACGACAGCAGCAAAGGGACCTCTCTCCTCACGATCATCGGCATCGAACTTGAATTGATTGAATTCCTTCTCAAGAATGGCCTGTGCCTCAGACCCCAAGAAGATTGGTTCGGGGATAAATCTAGGAATCACCTCGACATCCAATTTTCCGCCCGACATCGAGGAGAAAAACGCCCTGAGCCGAGACATTGACTGCATCAACCGAGATTTATCGGAAAGCTCCAATGTGTTGCTGTACTTCGGATTTGTAAAGTCTCGCTCGAAGACGAGCATCAGCACGCGCAGTTTTGTCGCATCCGGAAGCGGGGCGACCAGCTTTAGAGCAGACCAATCTCTCTCGAGTTCAATCGAACCGGGAGCATCTTTGCCGGAATTAGCCAGGTACTGAAAGATTGTCCGATTCTTGAGAACGTCCGGATTCCGTGCCTCCGGAGCCGGAAAAATGCTCGCCCCTTGCCCTCCGCTTGCCACTCCCGAGGCCTGGGCTAAAGTCAGCGACGAGAGGGCGATGAGGGTCGAGAGCATAGGTTAGTCCAGCAATTCAAATAGACGAATATCGTTCGGAGAAGTTGCGTGTCCATCGCCTCGGGTGTAAGCGAGGGATGCGCGGTGTCCGAGACCGCTCAGATCAGCTGGCATCTTTCCGATCATGTCGAGCACGACCTTCTTGATCTTCTCTGAGTTCTCCTTGAATACGCTCAAAACGTCGTGGGCGTTCACAGCTTCGGCTCCAGCGTGGACGCCGCTGTCGTAGTCGGTGATGAGCGAGATGTTGACGACTGCCATTCCCATTTCGTGGCAGAGATATGCCTCGGGGTACTGGGTCATGTTGATGACTTCCCAGCCTTGGTCATGGAACCACTTGGATTCGCTCTTGGTGCTGAAGCGAGGACCCTGGATGACGACAACAGTTCCGCCATCGTGGCAGGTGATCCCGTTTTCGCGGATCGTCTCAACCGCAAGCTTGCGAAGAGTTGCGTCGTACATGTCAGCCGGGGAAACGTGGGTGACGATGGGACCATCGTAGAACGTATCAGCTCGGCCGTTGGTGCGGTCGACGAACTGGTCGCAGACCACGAAGTGGGTCGGCGCGACGTGCGCCTGCAAAGATCCGGCAGCGCAAGGCGAGATGATCGCTTGGACGCCAAGAGATCGCATGGCCCAGACGTTTGCCCGGTAGTTGATCTTGTGTGGAGGAAGCGTGTGGTGTCGACCGTGTCGGGGCAAGAATGCCACCTTTCGACCGGCTACGGTTGCGAGGAAAACGGCGTCGCTTGGCGCGCCGTATGGCGTGTCAATTTTGACTTCCTCAACATCCTTCAGGAGGCTGTAAAAGCCTGATCCACCAAAAACTCCGATTTCTGCGCGTTGATTCATTTATTTCTTTATAACGAGCATCAGGGCTTTGTGAGCTTGCTCGATTAGGTTGTCGATTCGTCCGCCTCGGCGGACCCACATGTCTTGGTTGTTACCGAAAATTCTCAGGTTCTTGACTGCGTCAAGATTAGCAAATCGCGTGTCGGCGAGGAAGGACTTCGCTTCGCCGGCGACAATGATAACGTCTGGATTTGCCTGGAAGAGAAACTCTGGTGAAAGGGTTTCAAACTTCGCTGTGTCTGGTCCGACTGGGTCGGCACCAATAACGCGCATGACTTCGGCTTGGAACGACTTGGTTCCAGCGATCATGTGCGTTCCTCCACTTCCTGGCAGTACAAGCACTGCTTTTGGACGTGGGGATGGAGCATCTCCCTCGGCGACCCGCTTTTCGCGTCGGATTCGGTCGACGTAAACTTGGATATTGGTTTCGTTTCCGACGAGGCTGCCCAAGGTGAGCATTTCCTTTTCGAGGTCCCCGATGGTCGTGGCTTTGAACTCAAACAGCTTGGCGCCGGTTGCCGCTAGCTTGGTTTTGTCTTCAGCGGAGTACAGATCGGAATCCATAACGATCAGCTGAATCTTGTCTTTCGTCAGCTTCTCGAAATCGGGCTTCAGGTCACCGTAGACGGTCTTCGCGAGCACCATGTCCGGGAAGTTGCACGCCTTTGTTCGACCTTCAAAGTTGATCGCACAGGTCGAAAGAATCTCCGTTGTGCTCGGGCTAAGGCTGACGATGTGTTGAATCCGTTCGGGCCTCATCGGAACCGAAATGGTCGTTGCTTTTTCACATCCAAAAAGCGCGAGCGCAGAAAGCGCCATTAGTCCAAGCAAGTGCTTGCGCATAACATTCATTGTGGCTTGTATTCCCCTCTGAATACCAGAACAAGGCACGGAGATTATTGGTTTCCAGGCTTTGCGACGGCACGGCGCTCTACGGTGAATCGGCGACCCGTGCTAAATCGGGTGAGAACGCCCTTCTTACTGAAGGCGATGATGCTCACCTGATACTCACCTGAGACCACATCGTCCGAATAGATCCACTCGAAGCTCGTTCCTTTTGCAGTGAAGGACCGCAGGAAACGGGTGGGGACGGTCTTTGAGTTATTGGTGACGAGGACGATTTCGACTCCGTAGGCGACTGCATCCTTTACGGCGTCCCATTTTACGGTCAGTTTGTCCTTCGTCTTTTCGCCGTTCTCTGGAGCGGTCATATTAACGCGCGCCATTCCGGTTGTGTCAGCTGCCGGCTTTGGTGGGTTCTCGATTTGCTTCTGAGCCAACGAGGAGAACGAGGCATCCCCTAGCGCGGAGTAGCCATCGAAGACAAGCTTGATGGACTTCGCTCCCTTGAGAGGGATTTCGAGCTTGACGGGCTTGGCATCTGCGGCCGCTCGGAAGTCCTTGATCAGATCGCCATCGACGTAGACGTACAACGTGGCGTCGACCCATGCGGAGGGAAATCCATCAGGAATGCCGAATTGCCCCTTAAATGAAGTCGAACTCGGTGGGATAGCATAAACCAAGGTTGCCCGTCGTTCGTTGGTCGGCTTTTCGACATCGCGCGGAGTGAATAGCATGCCCTCGGAGCAGACAATCCCTCCGATAGAAAATGCCTCATTCCGCTCCAGTTGTCCGTTACCCGCAGCCTGAGTGACTGGCTTGAGCTCAGAGATGCGCGTCTCCAGTTTTTGTTGAAGATTCGCGAGAATGAAAGAGGCGACGCCAATTGCTACCATGCTGATTTCCTGTGAATATTACCGAGATTCGTCCCCGTCGCCTCGGAGGTCGATCGGGTCACTGCCTTTGCGAGGCTCTGGTTCGGCCTTAACTTCGGGCTTTGGTTCAGATTTCGGGGGCTCTCCGGCTGGATCCTGCGCAGGTGGTTCCTCGTCGCGAAGGTCAATTCGGGGGCGCTCGCGATCACCGGGAAGGGTCTCATCCTCTTGGCGCGGAACTGGGCTGTCCAAATCCTGGGGACCAGGAACCTGTTCGAGATTGTCTCGTTCTGGAGCGGTAGGCACCTGGACTGGCTCTCGATAAACCGCGGTGTTAAACCGGTCGGCTGCAGAATCTGATCGGTACGAGTTGAGAATGAACAGGGCCGCCAACGCTGCGACGACGAACGAGGCAATGCCGATCGTTGTGATTGTACCAGGCGGATACGTTCCGCCTGGTGGTTCTGCTGCGACAGGAGCCGGCTTTGGCGTATTCGTTGGGTTGTTCGGTTTTGCGTCTGCGGAAAGTGGAACAGGCTCGCCCACGATCATTGACCCATCCTCTGATCGCTCAACCCGAGAGGCAGAAATGGCCACTCCTTCGGCATTGTAGTGAACCATTCGTTCATTGCCCAGGAAGTCCCTTTCCAGCTTGCTATACTCGCCGTCCATACGTGCTTAGTATAAACGCATTTCTGCTGGGATAGGTTTCTGGAGAATTCCGCAGAAAATGGCAGGGGCAACAGGACTTGAACCCGCGACCTACGGTTTTGGAGACCGACGCTCTACCAACTGAGCTATACCCCTGCGCGGAACTTTCCTATTTTACCGCAAAATCAAAGCGCTCCTCTACCAAACAGAGCAGAGTAGGTTGCCAAAGGCGAGGATCCCGAAACTCCAGCAAACTTCACGAGGATCGTTGCTTCCTGCTTTGGAGCCAAGCTCGTCTTCCGCGCCAGACAATACGGCTTCGGCGTTCCGTAAAGCGTATCACCTTGCTTGTTGACCACGGTTGCATTGGTTTTGGCACCGACCGTGACCACAACCCAGACGGGGCCATTCAGCGTCGTGGAGCCGTTGTTGCGGATTCCAACTAACTGGGTTTGTGTCATGGGATCGTAAGCAGTTGTCCGAATTGCAACGTTAGCCCCTGCGACTGCTCGCATTGGCTGGTAGGTCAGATAGCTTGGCAAGGAAGTCGCACCAGTACCGGGATCGTTTTGAACGTTGGATTGCGTTGGAAGCAGCTGGTTGGAAATCCAGCTGACGGATTCTGGGCGTCCACCCAAAGTTCCCCGCAGTGGGTCCGTCGAAAGCAGGGTCGAACCGGCCTCTCCCGTCGTTCCCAGGTACGCCAAGAAGCCCATCGCCTGGCCATTCTGAGCTCCGTTGGGGAATATTGACCGGAGTGGGATCGCGGCTTCCAAACCGGTTAGGGATCCAGTTGGAGACACTCGAGGTTGCATCGCGATACTGCTCGGAACTCCGATCATCGCTGACAGTTTGTTCGGATCAATTCTCCAGGTCCCTGCTTCGGCTCCGATTGTCTTGGGGAGCGTCGGTAATCCCGTCAATGCCGATTCGGGAGAGGTGCTCAGAACGCTATGCCTAAAGCTCGATAGGGCCATCTTCGCCGCGAATCCTGAGGGCAGAGACAGCCTCGTGTTTGACAAGAGCCTTGTAGCTGGACCGCTGTCATCGTTGAGGAGAGCGAGATTGCTCACGCCCCCGCTTGACCCGATCGCGGGATCGATGAGTAAGGACATTCCGTTGATCAAACCTTCAGCCGGATCGACTCGACCCGCTAGGCCAATGTAGAGATACTGATCATCATTCGAGAGGAAGATCCCGTCGAGTCTGTTTGAGGACGAGGATGGCGTGCGCTGTTGCCACCAGTTAGCCTGGGTGCCAAATTCGCTCAAGTTTCCATCGATGGTCCAGCCGGTTCCGAGGCCACGGCGGACATCAAACCAGTAGTAGAAATCTGAGAAGACACCGGGGCGGGACCCCGTATCTGCAAACACTCGAATTTTGAAAACATGGAGTCCATCTTCCAACTTGGAGATATCGAAGTTTGTCAGTCGGAAGCTCCCCGGGGCAAGCTTGCTGGTGGCGATGTAGCCATCAGTCAAGCCTTCAGGAGTGTTCGAGAGACCTGAGTACCACGTTCCCGGCTTGCCGTTATCCAACATCACGAAGGCAGAGTTTCCGTCCGTTGTCGTATTGATGCTGACCGTCACTCGGTTGCCCGAGATCGTAGCTCGTTTCGCTTGCGTGCCGTTGGTTTGGGCGAAGGAGCCAGTCGGCTGGTTAAAGGTGGTTTCTGTGTAAACCGAACCAGAGTCAGCATCGCTGACTACAACCGGAGTTCCGTTCGGCTTCGGCGCAAGTGGGGCGTACAGGACGTACCCTCGAGCGTTGTTGTTGTTAATAGACGTGCTGTTTGACGGAACCGTAATGGTGACCTGCCCAGAGCCATTTACAGTGACATTTGGTTGCTGTCCGCTTAGATCTTCGAGAACGGTTCCCGGCGCGAAAGCGGTTGCGACGGTTTGGGTGAGAGCTGTCAGATCTCCTCGGATGTTGAGTCCGACGAGCATCGTAGCCTGACCGTTAACATGCCGCTCGTAGACATAGAGCTTATCGGAGACCCAACGGTTGAATAAGGTGCCTCGTCCAAATCGGTTTCGGGCTTCGACCATTTTGAGTGTGTAGTCGCTACCGTTTCCGAGCGAGTCGTACCGGCCGGGCCTTGGGAACTGACCATAGTCGGACGGATTGAGGTTGTTTCCGTCGTAGTAGACGACCGCGCCACCGGGACGGGTTAATGCGAATGCCGAAGCTAAGTTGTTCGATACTGGGGCAGTGTCGTCGTGACTTTGGATGAAGTTGACACCGAGTGTCGCATCAAGGCCGCCATTTTGGAAGCCGACTCCGGTGGTTGAATCGATGCCAAATCCGTTTGAAAGTTCGGAAAGGTCCCCGAAGCCGCTGGAATTGAAAAGGCTGCTCAGCTTCTGTTTCAGGTTGAAATCCAGAAGCTGAGTCCCGGTCTTGGCGTATTCGCGAAGCTCGTACGTGTTGGTTGAGAAGACTTCGCTGAAGACGTACGCGTTTGGATTTGCGGCGTAGATTGAGGGAAGCAAATCGGAGTTGTTTGAATCGTAGCCTGCCTGCCCTTGGGTCTTCATCATAAACCGAGGGTTGACATGCTTTAATGCGTCAACGCGGAAGCCATCGAAACCGACAACGGTGCTGAGCCACCAGCACCAGCGTCGGAGATATTCTCGGACGTCTTCTTTGACCGGAACTCCGCCGGGATAATACTGCGGCGTGGTGGGCTGACGCACGAACCAGGGTTTGCCCCACATATTCCATTCGGCGAACGGAGGCAGGTTGAACGCGCCGGTTTGGGTGAGGTTGCCATTTTCGTGAGCGATGTCGACTAACCCGACGAGCTCGTGGTTGAGCATCGCAAAACTGAGAGCGGTGGCGTTGTTGAAGTCAATCTCGTTGTTTCCGGTATCGGCGCTGCTGCGAATGTGGAAGTCTTCGGGAATCATGTCGGGGTAGCGATTGATTGCCCAGCTGCCTCGGTTGTCGTTGTGATTGATGATCAGGTCGCAATAGACTTCGAGGCCGTAGCGTTTGGCGGCTCGAATCAGGTCTTGAAGTTCTTCGGTGCTGCCGAAACGGGTTTTGACGGTGCCGCTAAGAAGTCGGTCGCCGAGGTCAAAGCGATCGATTGGGTTGTAACCTGCACTGAATCCTCCCCCGCCGGATTTTGAGGGAGGGGGAAGGTAGATTGAGCCGTAGCCGGCTTGAACGACTTCGGGGAGTCGCTTCAGCATTGTTTTGTAGTCGGTGGCGAACCACTGGAGGATTGCTCCTCGGCGGGCGGCGGGACTGTAGCGCCAGGTGTATTGGAAGTTTTGGCCGCCGTTGTTATCGTACTGGACGGTGTTTCCGGTGCCGTTGGCGCGGAGATAGAACTGGACGTTTGTGCCTTGGGGGTAGGGGCCGATAATGCCGTACCACTTGGTGTTGTTGCCGGCGTTACCGTCGAAGTTGAGGGTGATTTCTCGTTGGGTTTGCCAGTTGTCGGTGGTGACGACGGCGACGACACTTTGACCCGCGGCGATTGGAAACGTTTGGGTCGAGACGGTGACGCTCGACATCGGTTGCATGAAGGCACCGACTGTTGGGATTTGCGATCCCATATTGTAGGTCGCGGTTCCACCGAGCCAAGAGAGTTGGGCGGTGGCGACTTTTACCAATAAGCCAAGCGCTAGAACACCGAAAAAGCGAGCCTTCAACAACATCGTCAAAACCTTCTTACTGGGGTGAAACCACCCCAAGAAACGTTGAGAATTCGTATTCTCAACAATAATCTAACACATTGTGTCAGGTTTTGAGCTTGGTTAGGGCTTTTTGATTACCGGGTTCCGGGAAAGTTCTTATCCGCGGCTCGCATCAGTTCTTCTTGGGTTCTTTGGCCGAGCATGACGACGGACTGACCGTTGACCTCGAAGGCGATTGCGTTCTGTTTGGACAGAGTTTCTCCGGCTGAGTAGCGGGTTCCGGCGACTTGCTCGAGGTTCTCGAACTTGGCGACGGTTGGGAAAATCAGCATTTGGATCGGACCGGTGGCGTCTTTGACGAGAAGCGATGCGGCGAGTTGACCCTCGACAACGACTTCTCTACCGCTGAGGATTTGGAGGCGAGAGAGGTTGGCATCGACGCGACTGAGGACATCGGAGGAAATTGCTTCGGAGAGGGCTTTTTCGGGTGAGACGTGGCTGCTCTTTCCGACGAATCCGGCGAGGGCGCCGGTGGAGATTGACGACTGTTGCACTTGTCGCGAAAGGGTTCCGCCGACGATGACGATCATGGCGACGCCGAGGGCGAAGGCCCAGGAGTGCTTGGAGATAAAGTTACCGCTTCGCTCGACGCGCTCGATTTCTTTGAGTCGCGCTTGGCAGGCAGCCCACGTTTTGTCGCAGGTTTGGGCGTCGAGTCGTCCTTTGAGAACGGTTTTGACGGACTGGATTGCGGCAAGCTCTTCACGGCTTGATTGGCAGGTGGCTAGCGTCGCTTCGACTTCTTTTCTCTCTCTGTCGCTCAGCTCTCCGTCTAGATATGAATGCAAGTTTAATGGGTCGATCACAGATCTTCGCCTTCCTTAATAAATCCCTCTTTGAGGGCATAGCTTTCGAGCGAGCGGCGGAGCATAGCTCGCCCTCGCGCAATTCGAGATCGTACCGTGCCGATCGGCACTCCTGTCGCTTCGGCAATCTCTTGGTAGCTCATTTCTTCGACATCGCTGAGGATGACGGCGAGGCGGAATTCGTCGGGCACTCTTTTGAGGGCTTGTTCGACTTCGGCTCCGACGAGGCCGTCGAAGAGTTGGCGATCAGGGATTTGCGATTCGGTTGACATTGGCTCGGCGACGTTTTCGTCTTCGAGCGATGCCATCATCGGTCCGCGTTGGCGGGAACGGTACTTGTTGATGTAGAGATTCGTGGTGATCCTGAGGATCCACGCTTTGAAATTGGTTCCGTCGAAGCGGTCGTAGGCTTCGTAGGCTCTGACGATGGCTTCTTGGGCGAGGTCTTCGGCTTCTTCGCGGCTTCGGGTGAGGCGGAGGGCAGTTCCGAAGACGGAGCTGAACACTCGCTCGGCTTGCTGCTCAAACGAGTCCTTTTTGTAGTCTCGGCGCCCGAAGAGCATGGCTCGTCCGATTCTACCTTTCCCTTCCGCATCCTCTCGGATGGGAGCCTTGATCGACAAACTAATTCCCAGAGCCATCCCTTATGAACCTCTGTGCGGTTTCAACAGCCCTTAGCTTGGGTTGGTTCCTGGTTTGTTGCTGGGTTTTGTTGGGCAGTGGGGGGCAGTGGGTCGTGGAGTGGGCGTAATGGGCGCGTTAGGTTCAAATGGTTTTGGAATTTGGTCACAAGTGGGCGCGAATGGGCGCGGGGTTTGCTGTTGGGTACGTGAGGGTTTCGGCATCACTTACTAGGCTACGTTTTGGGGTGTTTGTCAACCTTGGTGTCGCAGCATTTCCCGCCAGCCCATCGCCACACACAACCCAAAGTCTCGCCTAGGACAGTGGCTTGCAGCTAAGAGTAAGTTTTTTTGATGCCTCGGGATTCTCAATCCCGCAGGCTAAGACGATAGACTTTCGGTCATGACACCAGAGCCGCGGTACCGGCATTGGAAGAACACTCAAAATAAAGGGGCAACTTGTTTTGTGACGACGACCTGCCTCGACTTTGCACATCTTTTCAAGCGCGAAGAACTGCGGAGCGTGGTCGTGGAGAGCCTCGTTGCAGATGCGGTCTTCTACCGAGCGCACCTCCATGCGTTCGTGGTGATGACTCACCACTTCCACGCCTTGGTCACTCCTCACGAGGACTCGACGATCTCCGAGCTGATGAAAAGTTGGAAGCGTAACATCACCAAGAAGGTGAAACCCTTGCTAACCGAGTTCGAGTTTTCACAGCTTAAACAACAAGCGGGTCTGAACCGCTCCACGATTTGGAAAGGGTCGTTTAGGGGATTGGAGATTCGGACGGAAGATGTGTTCTGGCAGAAGGTTGAGTACATCCACATGAATCCGGTTCGAGGTGAACTGGCGGAGTGGCCGAGTTCTTACCTTTGGAGTTCGGCCTATTGGTATGAGCAAGAGATGCAGTTGGAAGGATTTGAGTTGGACTGCACTAGGATTTTAGCCTCGCTTCGCTCGGGCTAGTGATTTCGGCTTGTTCGTAAGGCTGGAGTTTTAGCCTGCGGGATCAAGGATCCCGAGGCATCAAAAAAGGATCTACTCTGGTGCTAAGAAGCGCGCTTTCCATAATCTAATTAGGATCTTGGGATGGGGCTGAAGTCATGACTAGAGTCAGGGTCAAGAAGGGTGATGTTTATGAGTGCAACACCGGAGGGAAGAAGTTCTGGATTCAATTTCTGGGCACTATCGACGAGGTTCTCCCGGGGGTACGAGTTTTCAGTTCTCCAGATCTATGGGAGGAGTCGATCATAAGGAAGATGTCTTTTGTCGGCATCTTGGCGGGTGTGAAAGACGGGAAGTGGGAGCGAGTTGCAACTGACTCTGACATCCTTGATCTCCCGGACGACCACTTGCAGACAAGAAGTTCTCAAGATGAAGGGGGACCATTCACTACTAACTGGATTCTGCGCAAGAACGGACAAAGCTTTGATCTTGGCGCCACTCTTCCTGAGGAGTACCTTGACTATCCTCTTGCGAGCGTTGTAACTTGGCAAACGCTCGAAGAGGATCTCGCGAACGGGACCGACCGAACCATCGCCCGAAACGTGATTGCTACGATTGAGCGAACGCGCGCGAACTGGGCGGAGATTTCGGCGGGGTTTAAGGCAGAGGCGGAGAAGCACGCCGGACGTAAGGGGAATTAGATGGACCGCGAATTCGATATGCGAAAGAGATCAGTGAAGATCCTCAAGTCATTGCGCATTCCAGACTTCACTACAAACGTGCCTCTCGCACCTGTTGAAGCACTGCGTACACGGCACGAGGTCGCCCAGAGGCTGTTAGCCCTAAACGTTTGCGGTGCTCTTGGGCATGGATGTCCTAACGCTTTAGCGACAAAGTGGATAGAGTCAGAGGGGGGCTGGAATTGGTTTTCTCGCGAAGAGAGAGCATTTCTCGAGCGAGGGGTCGCGCCGCTCGACTTTACCTATTGCGTCCACGCGGCTTGGGCGATTGCATGGATGCTGGAGTTGGTCGATGAGTTTCGTCCTGGGAAGTTGCCACCACAGACCCTCATTCGAGCGATGCCTGATATCGAAAAAGCTGGATCAAGCAAGTCATTCTTGAGCGCTCCAAAGCTCGCTGAGCGGCTGGAAATTTATCAGAAACTTGATGAGGTGCGATGTCTTCACGAATCCTTGAGGCATTGGCGAACAACTCCCGGACATCCAGGCGACATCACACGGCGGCTGATTACGGCGAAGTATCAGCGGCTACCATTCGAGTGGATCTGCTCCGGAATCGAGTGGGATGATCTCTCAGTTGCCATAACATAGTATGAGATTCCAGCCGAGAAGCAGTAGCTGCGCCCGGAGGGATTTCCACCTGCCCGGAGGAAGATGGGCGGGAGTTGGGGGCATTAACGGGAGGCTGCTCACTGACAAGCTCGTTATCTAGTGGTCGGCAGTTCTCGGTGGTTGGTCGCTTGACCGTGCCACCCCGGATACTTCTCCATACCCCGCCCCAAGCAATAGGCTCGTCGCAACCATCTGGCATCCCATACCAGGTAGCTTTGTACGCAAGCCGGATCCGATGAGTCGACCTAACCTTTTTAGATTTGCAACTTCCGAGCTCTCTCAAGACGCGTTCTTCTGCTACCTTGCTAGTTGTGCAGAAGATTCCGTTTCCGACCTGACACTACGGAAAGAGGGACGAGAGTTTTTGCAACTGCTACTGAGCGGATCAAGAGTTGAGCTTCCTGACAGTATTCGATCTCTTCAAATCCGGAGGCAACTGAAGAACACCGACGTCGTTATCGAGATTAACGACGATCTTGTTATTCTCATTGAGGATAAAGCGGGTTCGGCAGATCATTCAAATCAGTTGTTTCGATATCTAGAGGACATACGAACTTGCTACCCAGACCGCATGGTTGTTCCTGTCTATATCCAAACCTACCTGCAGTCAAACTTTGAATCGGTATCATCTGCCGGCTACGAGATTGTCGGACGATCCGAACTGTTAAAAACCCTGCGCAGAGACTCTGTTGACACGATCGTACGGCAGTTTTGGGAACACCTAGATCGGCTCAACCAGGATTACGAGTCTTATCGCTCCGGCAGTAATTGGTCTATTCGAGGTTGGGCTCAATACATTTCACGCGTAGCTGGGTCCCTAGAAGGTTGTCGCTGGCATCGGGTTTCTAATCCTCAAGGGGGATTCTTCGCCGCTTATTGGGGATGGACAGAAATCAGCTTTGGGAGCCTCTATCTTCAGCTTGGGGAAACAAGGCTTTCGCTTAGAATCGTCGCCAATGAAACAACTACTCCAGACGACATTTGGGGGCTTTACCAGGACGCTCTTAGTTTCTCAGAGTGGGAAGTCCCAAAGCGCATGAAGCCTAAGAGCGGGAAAACGCAAAACTTGATTAATCTGGAAATGGATCATCGCAGGTTTGATGCCGTGGGAAATATTCAAGTGGATGAGACCGTTTCTCTGTTACAGGAGTACACGCACAAGATGAAGAGATTCGCTGAATCCCTTGGTGGCTAGGCAGGGGCGGGGCGCACTAACAAGCAACACAGCCCCACCGGTTCGACCGAAGTCTCACCGACTCCCCGACGAGCGGGGAGTTATATTGTGCCTCTGGATGCTCTGTCTGGGATTGGCGCTTGGTTACCACACCCAGACAGGGAATGCGTCTCCAAACGTGTTGTTCGTTAATCTAGTCTGACTGGTGCCATCAGCGTTCATGATGTAGATTTGGTCGATTAATGTCGGTCGGCCACAATACACGATCTTTGTTCCATCAGACGACCAAGAGGGGCACT
The DNA here is from genome assembly GCA_903927345.1 of uncultured Armatimonadota bacterium. GTDB lineage: Bacteria > Armatimonadota > Fimbriimonadia > Fimbriimonadales > Fimbriimonadaceae > Fimbriimonas. The sequence continues at coordinate 38,409 of CAIYMO010000042.1, forward strand.
GGTCTGAGATCGCATTGTTCGTCAACCTCGTCTGTCCCGTGCCGTTGGCACTCATGGTGTAAATCTCCCAGTTGCCATCTCGATCGGACATGAAAGCGACTTTTGTGCCGTCGGGCGACATTTCACCGAGCTGATCATTTGTAGATGTATTCGAAAGGTTGACTTGATTAGAACCGTCAGCATTCATTGAAAAGACTTGCCACGTGCCCGTACGATTACTCGAAAAGATGATCTTGGAACCGTCTGTGGACCACTTTGGCCGATAGTTGAAAGATGCGTTATCGGTCAGTTTCACTTGGCCAGTGCCATCTGCGTTCATAACCATAATCTTGTTTCCACCATCACGTCCAGTTGTGAAGGCGATCTTTGTTCCGTCTGGAGACCACGCTGGGTTTCCGTCAAAGAGTAGATTATTCGTTAGCCTGGTTAATGCTGATCCATCTCGGTTCATCGAGTAAATCTCGGTGTCTCCGCTATCCCGATCAGTTTGAAACGCAATTTTTTGTGCGGAGTGCGACCATTTAGGGTCCATATCCATCGCCGAATTGTTGGTTAGATTGACAGGAGTGGTTCCATCAGTGGACATTGAGTAGATTTCCCAATTCCCGTCTCGAACAGATTCAAAGCTGATTTGAGGCTGCGCGCCCCCGGTCGAAGTTGTTCCCGTCGAGGCCGTCGTCCCGGTTGTAGCAGTGGTGGAAGTTGATCCACCAGTTGCTGTTGTGCCTGTCGAAGCAGTTGCTCCAGTCGTGGCAGACGTCGTAGCACTCCCAGCCCCACCACTCCCACCGCAACCGATAATGACAAGCAGGAACAGCACCCAACCGATCCCGGACGATTGTCTGTGTCGAAAAAACTGTGTTGAGCGCTTCATTCGTTCACCTTACCTATTGTTGGTAACTTAAGGGACGCCATTCGGCATGCTGCATGGGGCTTTAGTTGACTCCAAACTCTTCGCACAGCGCATCTTCTAGGGCATCCTTCTGGGGATCGACTACGCCTTTGACTCCGGGGGCGGTGTAGTGGGCGACGATTTTGGATGCCTCGGGATTCGCAATCCCGAGGCTACATTCTTGACCTTGCGATCGCGCCCCCGATACGTTGTGCTCGCGAAGCAAGCAAGCTAGGCGGCATGTCTACAAGGTGTTAGTTTTAGCCTCGGGATCACGGATCCCGAGGCATCGGGCATCTGGCTAATTGATTCCAAACTCCGCGCAGAGGGAGTCTTCTAGGGCGTCCTTTTGGGGGTCGACTACTCCTTTGACTCCGGGGGCGGTGTAGTGGGCTACGATTTCTTGGGCGCCTCGGCTGAACGGGGTGGTGCAGACGAAGGCGGGGACGAGGGACTTGATCTTTGAGTTATCGAGGATGAAGCTGTTGGATTTGTCGCCGAGGAGGCCGGGGCCTCGGTTGGGGTCGCGGACGGCGAGGATGTCGGAGGGGACGTGGACTTTTTTGGCCTCGACTCCGGCGGCTTGGGCGACAATGTCGTAGATCTGGTTCCAGGTGAGCCATTCATCGCTGGTGATGTGGAACGCCTCGCCGATGGCGGCGGAGTGGCCCATGAGTCCGACGAAGCCTTTGGCGAAATCGGTGTGGTGGGTGAGGGTCCAGAGGCTAGTTCCGTCGCCGTGGACGACGACCGGCTTGCCTTTGATCATTCGGTCGAGGATGGTGTATCCGTAGTCGAACGGGAGGAGGGTTTTGTCGTAGGTGTGCGACGGGCGCACGATGGTCATGGGGAATTTTTCGTCGCGGTACGCCCGGAGAAGGACCTCTTCGCAGGCGATTTTGTTGCGCGAGTATTCCCAGTAGGGGTTATCGAGCGGGGTGGATTCTCTTACCGGTAGCGAGGCTGGGGGGGTTTGGTAGGCGCTGGCGCTACTGATGAAGATGTATTGGTTGGTTTTGCCCCGGAAGAGTTCGATGTCGCGCTCGATTTGGCTGGGGACAAAGTTGATCCAGTTGACCACGACATCCCACTTGCGGTCGCCGAGGACCTTCTTGGCTTCTTCGGGGTTGTTGATGTCGCCATGGATGACTTCGACGCCGGGCGGAGTTGGGCGTGCGGATTTGCCCCGGTTTAGCAGCGTAAGCTCGATGCCCTGGTTCACGGCGAGCGGTGAGCACGCCGAGCTAATGATTCCAGTTCCGCCGATAAAGAGGGCTTTCATTCCCTTACGTTACCCTCTTCTTTGGGCGCGGATGGGCGGGTGACTAGCCGCCGTTAGCGGACAGTTTTTGCATCAGCGGATCGTACTTCTTGGTGAGAGCTTCGACGCTGGATTTCTTGCGCTCGGCCTTCCACCAGGTGGCGGAATCGAGCTTGCCAAACTTGGCGGAAATGATTCGGTCGATGGTCTCGCGTCCGCCGGCTTCGGGGATGTAGGTGCTGACGGTTTGGTATTTGATGGTCAGCATCTTTTTGGCGTGGATTGCGAGGAAGTAGTCGACGCCTTCGCCGTCGATCCACATGGAGTGCTCCTTCCCTTTCGCGTCTTTGAGGATGGCGTGGACGTAGTCGCCCACTTCGAAGCTCATCAGCTTTGCGGTGATGGTTTTGGTTGCCTTGACGATGTCTTTCTTGTCGTCAACCTTTTTGGTGGCTTGGGCATAAACCGAGCTCATGCAGACTACTGATGCCAAAACGACGGCGCACTTGAGAGTTTTCATAAGGGATTTTGGGGTGTTCAGGAAGTTTTTGCGGAGTCTACCATCGCCATGCGGACTTCTCGGAGAGGCGCTTGATGACGGGTTTTCCGAGTTGGATCTTGGTGCCTTTTAGGGAGACGGCGTAGGTGAGGGAGCCGTAGAGCAAGGCCGAGGTTTCGTCTTTGGGGATGCTGCCGATAACGGAGACGCTGAGGGTGGTGGCGCTGAGCTTGGAGCCCAGGACGTCGAAGACGAACGACTTGTTGTTCTTCTTGGTGAACGCCAGGGTGGCGTCGGCTTGGACCTTTTTGAGGAGGTCGAGCTGAGTGCCGGACTTGGTGGCGATTACGGCGAGGGCGCGCGGCTCCCATTTGCCGGCTTGCATGGCGACGACAAAGGATTCGTCTTTGGAATAGGCGGCGTTCATTCCGCCGTGGTTTTCGCCTTCGAATCCGCTGAAACCTTTGAGGGTGCAGACGATCTTTTCGGTTTTGAGGTTTGCGAGCTGGTTGATGTCGTTCTCGCCGGACATTGCGTGGACGATTCCCCAGGTTTTGGATGGCGAAATCGTCTGCGGGAAGGCTTGGAGGGCGAGTAAGGTGGCGATGATCATTGATTTAGTCTAGCTGGTTGACGGTTGGGGCTGGGGGTGGTTACGCGGAATTGGCTTTGCTCGCGCATCATGAAGCGCGGCTTGCCGTGGGTCTCTTCGATGAGTTGGTCTCGGAGGATGACCCACTCGCCTTCGTCGAGGCCGATGCTGTGGGCGGCGGTTCCTCGGAGGAACGCTCGTTTCATGCGCATTTCGCGGTTTCGTTTGACGAAGTGGGTGTCGATGAGGATATCGATGAGGCCGAATCCGGGTTCGACTGTGTCGTCGCGGAGCATGGGGTCTGAGACACACATTGCTCCTGCGCTTGTTCCGAACCAGTTGACTCCGCTTTGGATGGCGCGACTGAAGATCGAGTGTCCCCATTCGGCACCGAGGCGGGTGACGATGAGACGTTGGTCGCCGCCGGGGACCCAGATGCCTTTTGAGTTGAGGATTGCGGTCGAGAGAGCCTGTTTACGCTCGGCGGAGAGGTCGGAGTCGGCGAAGAGCTGGACGTTTGAGAATCCCTCTTTGATGAGGAAGTCTCGGCTCTTGGAGGCGTCGGCGGGGTCCTTGTGGGTTTGTCCGAGGACGACGATGGGGGCGTTCCAGCCACCACACAGGTCGGCGAACTTCTTGACCATTTCGCGAGTCGTCGGGCCTCCGCCGACGAGCATGAGGGCTCCGGCTTTTGCGGCGAGCAGCGACGCGAGGATCATCCGATGTACATGAGGGGATCACCGGGGTTGACCAGCGAGCCACCTTCGGCGACGACTTTTTTGACGGTTCCGCTGACACTGGCGTGGATCTCGTTAAAGACCTTCATTGCCTCGATGAGGCCGATGACTTGGCCGGCGGTGACGGTGTCACCTTCTTTGACATAGGGGTCAGCCGATGGGCTGGAGGATGCGTAGAAGATTCCCATCATCGGGCTACTGATTGGGGTGCCCGCTTGGACTGGGGCGGCTACAGGAGCGGGGGCGGAGACGGTTTCTTCAACACCTTGCTCGAGGACCATTTGGGGAGCGGTAGCGGCGGCAACGAATTGGGGGCGCTGGCGTCGGAGAACAATCTTGAAGTCGTCAACTTCTAGCGTAGCCTCGGACAAGTTGTATTCCGAGATTAGCTTCGCTACCTCGTCAATGTGTCCCTGAAACTTCTTATGATCGCCCATGCTATGCCCTTATTATGACTTAACGGCGACAAAGACGCCTGTAAAGAGTGCGGCTTCCTCGCCTTGACAGAGGACGTCGACTTTTAGTTCGATGCGGGCGGAGCCTCGGCGATCGAAGGAATCGATGAAGGATCTGATCTGAGCGTCGGAGGGGGGACGGAGTTCAGCGCTAAAGGAAGCTTGCACGGGATGGGTGTATTCGATGCTGCTTTTGGAGATTACGATGTTGGGGGGAACGGTGCGTTCGCGCATCATGACCCAGATCCATGCCCAGCCGGCGAGGGTGGCGATGCTGGCGATGGAGCCACCGAACCCGGTTCCTCGGTGGTTGCGGTTTGGTTCGAGGGGGCATTCGAGGAGAACCCGCGCGGGAGAGGCGATGACAACTTTGATCCCCATCGCGGTTGTGATGGGGATGTTTTCGGCGAGATATGTCTGTAACGCGGTCTCCAAGCTTGGCCTACTTTTCTCTCTATGACCGTACCCGAAGCTGTTACTGGGCCGGGTTTGAGAGAGAGTCGAGAAGATTAGATAAGTCTTGCTCGCCAAAAGGTTTCTCGCCGTTGCGAATTGTTTCGGAATAGGCTTCTCGGACGGCGGCTTGATAGCATTCCAGAGCTTCGAGAGCTTCGGCGCAGTGCGAGCATTTCTCGACGTGCTTGCGCACGTATTTCATGAACAAGCCGTTGGAGTCGCTTCCTTCGGCGATCTTCTCGATGCTCGAGATCACGTGAGGGCAGGGGCGGAGTTTGGGTTCTGTGTTTGTCACGCTGGGTTCACCATAAAGTGGAGTTTTGCGGCTAGCTTGAGCCTTGCTCGAGAGAGTCTCGAGCGGACGGTGCCGACGGGGATACCGAGGATGTCGGCGGCTTCTTCGTAGTCAAATTGGTTCATGTCGACGAGTTCGACAACTTCGCGTTGCTCTTCGGGGAGTTCGGCGAGGGCTTGGTTGAGGATCTCGCGGGTGTCGGAGTTGTCGGCGTCACGCTGACCGTCGTGGGGTGGGATGTGGGCTTCGTAGCCGCCGTCTTCTTCGGAGAAGTCGACGATACGGCGATCTTTGCGCTTCATCATGAGGAACTCGTTTCGGGCGACGGTAGCGAGCCATGAGATTGTTCGGTTGCTCAGTTCGAGCTTGCCGGCCATGTAGCTTTGGAAGCCTTTGATGATTGCTTCTTGGGCGATGTCTCGGGCGAGCTCTGAGTTGGAGCCGGCGAGTTGCCTGGCGAAGGCATTCAGCCTCGGAAGCAGGGGCGCCAAGAACCGTTCGAAGTCTTCCCTTCTTGGTTCTTGCTTAATGCGGGGGATTTCCATTGTTAACGAGACCACGGCTAGAGAGAGCATGTTTGTGCTTCTCAATTCGTTCCGAATATGTCGGTTTTTGATCGGGAATCATAAAAAAGAGAGCCGAGTCCCGTTTGGGATCGGCTCTCTTTATAGTTACTCACGGTCAGAGACAGCGAGTTGTTGAGTTCAGGCTTACTTAGAAGCGTCGGTGCCGTAGCCTGTATCGCTGCTTGCACCAGCAACGCCAGGAACTGCGCCGCCGCAACCGATGAAGATCAGAGCCATGATAGCGAACAAGACGAGAGCGAGCGCTTTGAGGTTTTTCATTAGAACTTGCCTCCGATTCCGAAGGTGAATGCGTACTTGTTGCCGACCGAGCTGTTGAGCGAGAATCGGGTGGTGTCGCCGAGGGTGTTGGTGACTCCGATGAAACCATCAACGCCGTCGAAGAGCTGGTGGCTCAGTCGAGCGTTGACGAGGATGTTTCGCTTTGGAGCTCCGGTGGTTTCGTCAACGGTCGAGTAACCGGAAACGATGCCGCCGAGTTCGACGCTGAGATCATTTGCACCGAAGATGGTGAAGGTCTTGGTCAGGAAGAGAGCGTTTGCAGAGGTCGCTCCGGAGTAACCCTTGAACGAAAGGTTAATCGAATCGGTGAGAGCTCGGCTGTATCCGTAAACGAACGAGGTGGAGCTGTCAGCGGTGGTGGAAGGGAATGCGAAACCGAGTGAGTAGGTTGCGCCGGTTCCTCCGACCTGTGAAGAGAAGCCGAATTCGAAGTCGTTTCCGCCAGTGGTGACGGTGCCGATGGTTCGGTCGCTTTGGACGGCCTTGAGGTGGAACGCACTGCCGTCCTCGTTAGCTGCCTTGTAGCTGTAGCTTCGGTAGGTGGTTTCGGTTCCGCCGAAGGTCTGTGCTCGAAGTTGGAGCGATTGGCTGCCGCCCGTTGAATCTGCCATTGCAACCTGGCCGACCATAGCAACCAGAGTTCCAAGAATAATGTTTGTGGTTTTCATAATTCCCCACGAACAATATACCAAGAACCCGGCAATTATTCTATGCGCTTGAGGTTCATTCGACGGACGCAACTTAGGTGTGATTCGCGCTCAGGGCTTCTTACCTATATCTTCGTCAAAGTTATGACTTTGCCATTCACCTGAACTTTGTAGCGGGCGGCGGCGGCGATGTCAGCCAAGAAGCCCCAGGGGCTTCCCTTTTCGTCGATCTGGGCGACGTTGATCACTTTCACGTTGCCCGTGCTGGTGTTCCAGGTCACCTTTGTTTTGGAGGTGTTTAGGGCGTAGGATCCGCCGGGACGGATCAACGTGAGAAGTTCTTTGATTCGGCAGGTGGGACGACCGCCGACCATATGGACGAGGCGAATTTCGAGGCCGGTGCTGAGGAAAACCTTCCAGGGAGTCGCGTTGCTGACCATGTCCGGTGGTGGTGACTGATTCATCCCACTTGCAATGCGAGCGACCATGTCAGCTTTTTGGACGCGCATTCCGGGGCACGTTTTGTTGGTCTGAGGGTCGTCTCGGTGGAACTTGAGGGATTCGGGAGTGGCGTTGATCCGTTTATTCAGTAGGGCGATTGCCCGTACCGCATTATCGCGGACGAGGTCTCCGCGACCGGTGTTGAACTCCTCGCTGTCGTACTCTCCGAGCATCTCGACGCCCCAGCTGTTTCGGTTGAAGCTGACCGCATGGACGCCGCGTTTGTCGAGCCTTTGGAAGACGATGATGCCATCGGTGCGGTCATCGATGAACAGGTGCGGTGCGCCATTCCAGCCCAGTTCATCTTGGTAGTAGGCGAGAAGGTTGCGGAGGTGCTGATCCGTAAGACCGTCAGGACGGGAGGCTAAGGTGGGAGCACCGGTGTGGTGCAAGGTGACGAATTCGGGTTGAAAGTCGGAAAAGCTAATCGACCCCAGATAAGCATCGAATTCGTCCGGGCGGAAACGGCGACCGACAAAGGAAATTGGCATGAACATCTCTAAGACGGTTTGCGGACCGGTTTGTCAACCAGATATTCCATGCGGCGTGTTGGCGTAAGCAAACCACTTTTGCTGACCAATAATATTCCGGACGACCGAAGGCGCGTGCCGAACGTCTGGGTAAGTGCCAACCGATGGAACAAGACGCTCAGAAAACAAGAGATGACGCCAATATCTGGCTGGCACGTCTGTCTCCGTTGCTCACTCCGAAACCGGGGTTGAGCCAGGACGAGGTCGAAAAGAATATCAACACGTTGCGCTCGCTCCAAGAGGAAGCATCTGAGTTGCAGTATCGCCTTGGTTCGCTCTGGGAGCCAGGGGACTTGGAACTCTCAAATACGTTTGGTAACGCTGTCACTCAGTTGCCTTCGTTGGAAGCTGATTTTCGAACCCGACTCGCGAATCAGAGATTCCCAGGACCTCCGGTGGACTTGGAATCGATTCAGGAACGCTTGGCAGAGCGGGAAGCGCAGCAGGAACTCGGGATTCCTACATCGGTGCACAACGCACTGTCGCTGAGCATGCAGACCTCGCCTCGGAATCTGGCCGCCGCCGGGGGACTTTCGATTTTTGCGCTGGGTTGGAATTCGTTTACGTTGATGCACGCCGTCCTCATGATCGGAGGGATGTGGAAGGCGATGGGACCAGTAGCGCTCTTCCTTTTGCTGTTTTACGCGATCTTCTTTGGGGCGGGATTTGCGATGATTTGGGGAGTTATTGAAGCTCTTTCGATTGAGGAAATTGAGCTAACAGGACGGTCTCTTGTGATCAAGAAGTCCATTGGGAAATGGGTTCGAACGAAAGTGATTGACCTTGATCCTGAGTCGCGGGCGGTAGTTGGAATTGCTCTGACGGGAATTCGGTCGAGTAACAAGAACGTGCCTCAGCGCGCAGTTTTGATGACGGACGCAAAAGGGAAAGAGGTTGCGTTTGGTGCAGGCTCAACCCAAGAGATGAAGACCCGGATTGCTCGGCAGATTAACGAGTATTTAGGCGTGCGGGTTTAGTCCCGCACCGGAGCCCGCTCCAGATCTTCGTCAAACTCGGGCAACGACTACGTCTTCGACAAGTCCCGCAGGAAGGGTGAGCCAGTCGTCCGTTGTTGACAAGAATCTGACTCTTTCGACGCCTTGGGAGTGAGCCGTTCGGAAGACTTTCAGTTGAAGCTGGGCGAGTCCCGATCCACCACCAACGAGTACGGCGAGCAGGTCTTGGGTTTGGATAAAGGCCTGAGCGGCGACCACTTGAGCATCCTGTTCGAGCCAGGCAACGAATCCGTCACCTTCTTCTGCGAGAAGAGTCAATTGTTTTGCGAAGCTCGGTTGGAGGTTCGGGATGAAACGCCGGAGGAGCTCGATGGCATCGCCAAGATCATCGAACGAGGAGTGCTTGAGTTCGGCTTGTTCGAAGGTAGGCATCCATGCGGCGGCCTTGGGGGTTACCATCATTTCAATGGTCTCAGTCAGCGGCATTAATGCTCCCATTGGGCGCACTTTGCGAAGTTGCTTGGTCATCGGGAAGTCCGTGACGTAGGCGCCGGGGCCGAGATAGGCGGAGGGTCTTCGAAGGACAATCGCTTCGAAATTGGTTTTGAGGATGTGCTCGCGCAGTTGGAGTTCGACGGCATCCCACGTTGCTTTGGGATCGGACGCAACGATATGCATTCCGAACTCAGTGGAATCGTAGCCGAGCATTTTGATGTTCTTTTTGGGCTTGAAGAGTTTGCGCTTTGGCTCGAGGAGTGGAACGATGGCGCATAGCTCGCCGCCATCAAACACCGTTACCGTGAGCGGAATGTAGTCGCGGCGATACTTCGAGTATTCGTGCTGAACGAGTGGCCATACTGCTTGGGGGTCAGCTCCTCGCGTCTTTTCAAAGAGTCTTCGCCAGTGTGGCTCGGTTGCCTCGTACCCATCCCAACCCCGAACAATGCGAGTTGTGAGTTTGAGAACCTTTGGTTCAGTTCCGGTTTGCGATGGTGTGAGCACAGACATTTAGCTTCAAATTAAGGGTGCAAAATTCATGCCAGCCGCCCCGGTTGACGGACGAAAAAACGTAGGGTATTATCTATGGGTTCCGGGCTAATAGCTCAGTTGGTTAGAGCACACCCCTGATAAGGGTGAGGTCGCAGGTTCGAGTCCCGCTTGGCCCACCATTCCCCCCGGAACTTCCACCCTTTGCGTTTCGCAAGTTCCGCTCCAATTCGTTGATTCGGCAATCGATTGCCTAACGGATTCCTCTATTTTCAAGCGGTAAGATCGTCTCTAACATGCACGAGATGCCACGACGAGACTTTCTTGCCGCCGCCGGAGCTGCGGGTATCGCCGCCACCGGATTAGCCGGCCAGTCCACCCCACGCCGCAAGCAGGGTGCTAAATCGGTTGCAAACCTTGTTGTTCCGAAGATGGAACGGGTTCGCGCCGCTTTCATTGGCGTCGGTGCTCGAGGATCTGGGCACGTTAGCCAAATGTGTTTGATCGACGGTGTGGACGTCGTCGCGATCTGTGACAACCACCTTCCGACTTTGGAGCGCGCGATTAACAATGTCGTCAATCGGCACAAGCGCCCGGCTCCGGCAGCCTACGGTCGAGGCGATCAAGATTATTTGCGCATGCTCGAGCGCAAGGACATTGACATCGTGATTATTGCGACTCCTTGGGAGCTTCACGCTCCTATGGCAATCGCTGCGATGGAAGCTGGCAAGCATGCATTTGTTGAAGTTCCAGTGGCGACCACCTTGGAGCATATGTGGAAGCTGGTTGATACTTCAGAGCGAACCCAGAAGATCTGCATGATGATGGAGAACGTCTGCTACGGACGCGAAGAGTTGCTGGTGCTCAACATGGCACGCAACGGCGTATTTGGTGACCTGATTCACGGCGAGGCTTCGTACATTCACGACCTTCGTGGTCAGATGTTTGAAGTTGAGCACGGCACCGGATCTTGGCGAACTTACGCTTACGCTCAGCACAATGGCAACTTGTATCCCACCCACGGACTTGGCCCCGTTGCCCAGTACATGGACATCAACCGTGGAGACGCGTTTGACTACATGGTGTCGATCAGCTCTCCTTCGATGATGCGCACGAACTACGCGAAGGACAAGTTCCCTGCCGATCACAAGTGGAACAGCACGAAGTTCATTTGCGGAGACATCAACACTTCGATCATTAAGACCAAGTTGGGACGGACGATCATGCTTCAGTGGGATGAGCAGCTTCCTCGCCCTTACACCCGCCACAACTTCTTGCAGGGCACGAAGGGTGCTTGGGCAGGATTCCCTGACCGAATGTCGCACGAGAGCCACGAGGGTGGTCCTGACGAGTGGAAGGAAGGAAAAGACCTTCAGAAGTGGTACGACAAGTACGAGCACCCGCTGTTTAAGCGCATGGGTGAGGAGTCAAAGAAGAACGGCGGACACGGCGGCATGGACTTCATGATGCTGTGGCGCATCGTTTATTGCCTCCGAAACGGCCTTCCGGTTGACCAGGACGTTTATGATGCGGTGGCTTGGTCAGCCCCGTTCCCGCTGAGCGAAATCTCGGTCGCGAATCGCGGAAAAACAATGGACTTCCCCGACTTCACTCGCGGAGAGTGGAAGACGAGGAAGCCCCTCGATAACATGTCGAACGCTTAGTTCTTGGTGAAGACGATGGTCAGCGGAGGAACCTTAGTGTCCTTCGCTGCACCGCTCTTAGCGGCTTGAGCCTTGGCTTCCTTGGTGAGGTCGACGGTGATCGTCTTACCGTTGGAGCTTAGAGTTCCGACGACAGTTCGAGGACCCTTTCCGGACTTGCTTCCGGTCATCGAAACTTGGTTACCCTTGATCGTCCAGGTACCGGTTTCGGATTCGGCCTTTTGGCTTCCTGGGGTTCCGGTGGTGGTCATGGTGTACTTTCCACCCTTTTGGAAATCGACGTTCATGCGCATTGCAGCGAGCATGGTCGAAGCCATTGCCATCTGTTGCTCAACCATTTTCTTCTGCTCTGGCTTGAGTTTGCCAGCTTGAGCTGCGAACTGGGCTTTGAGGGCACTCATGTCCATGCTCATCTTTCCGGTCCACTTTCCGGTGATGTCGGCGGCATACGCACTTAGGCTGAGCGCAAGTGCGCTGACGGCGAGGACGGTTCGAGTGAATTTCATAACTTCCTGTGTTCCTTACGGCAAGAACTACGAGTATTGTGAACGATAGGTTACGATTGATGGTTCCCATCCGCCCAAATCCCCTTTTTGAAGAGCTGGTCAAGCTCCAGGCTCGGCCTGACGGGAAGTCGGTGATGCGGCAGTCTTGGGAGCAGCTTTTGTTCGCTCACGCGCGATGCGATGCCGATGTTCTCGCCGCCCATCTTCCGGCGGGGCTGGAATTACAGACATTCGATGGCAACGCTTGGGTGGGATTTGTGCCGTTTGCGATGAGGGAGATCCGGTTGAATGGCGTTCCTTGGCCCAGTTTTTTTGAGACGAATCTGCGGACATACGTGAACCATCCCAAGCACGGGCCGGGCGTGTGGTTCTTTTCGCTGGACGCGAACGCTTTTCAAGCTTGCTTAGGCGCGCGGACTGGGTTTAAGCTTCCGTATTGCTACGCAGGGCTCGACATTAATGGCCACGGCGAGTCTGTCGGCTACTACGGAACTCGGGCGGATCGACAGCGACTTCCGGGGGTGTTTGAACGGCCGTGTCTTGAGTTTCGGTACACCGCCGAAATCTCTTGCTCGGGTTCCCCTGCGCCAGCTGAACCTGAGTCATTTGATTTTTGGCTTTTGGAGCGGTATCGACTTTATGCGGCGGGTCGAAATGGAAGGCTTCTGACGGCTAGGGTGTGGCATGAGCCTTATCAGGTTGTTGAGCCCGAGGTGCGAACGCTATCGGTGGAACTAAACGATCCGCGATTGGCGGGATTGGAGTACACGCACTTCCGCTACTGTCGCGGCGTGAAGGTCGAATGCTTTAAACCCGAGTGGGTTTAGCGGTTCCGGGCTTCTTGGTTGTTCCGGCTGGGACTACAGGAGTTGTGGCGGGGGGAACGTATTTGGAAAAGACCAGTTTGGTGACGGGAAGACCTGGCTTACTCGGAACGACAACCATCCATTTCTTACCTTTGGGGTCGAGCTTTGCGGTCATTCTTCGGGTCAGCTTGACGCCATTATCGTTCGTCGTCGTGAGTGTAAGGACTCCGGACTTCTCCTTCCAGATACCCGAGCTTTTGCGGCGCTCGATGTCGGCACCATTGACGATCGCGACGAAGGTTCCGTCTCGTTTAAGTTCGACTTCGTAGCGGAGGCTCTTGAGGAATGCCTTGCTCATTTGGAGTTTGAGCAGGGCGTCGGAATCCATGGTCTGGGCGATCTTGCTGGGACCGAGGCCGGCGATGCCGATCCACTTTCCAGACGCATCTGCCCACGCCGCCGAGGCGGTGAGAAACAGAACCAGTCCGAACAGATGGCGCATAACCCATCATTATTATGGGTCAAACCGCTAAACTAGTCACCGTGAAAGCGCAGTTGCTTTTGTTGGTCGCCCTTTTGCTGATTGGGTGTGGAAGCGGTTCGTCGGGGGGAAGCGGCGGTTTTTCGTCGCGTAAGAACGCCGGATCGGAATCGACATTCCGGTACGCGCTGGCGAACAATCCGACGACGCTTGACCCGGCTAAGGTCCAGGATGTGGACACGATGGACCTTTTGGGGAACATCTACGAGCCGCTGGTTCGGTATGGCGAGGATAACAAGGTTGAAGGGGTTCTGGCGGAATCTTGGACGGTCTCGCCGGACGGCATGACCTACACCTTTAAGCTTAGAGATGCGAAGTTTCACGATGGTTCGGCGGTTTCCGCTTCAGATGTGAAGGCTTCCTTGGAGCGGGCGCTGAACAAGAATATGGCCTCGCCAACCGCTGAAACCTATTTGGGCGACATTCGAGGAGCTAAGGAGTTGCTGGCCGGAACATCGGCATCGTTGAGCGGCGTGAAGGTTGTGAACGCCAAGACGATCGAGATTATGATCGACAAGCCTCGGCCCTACTTCCTTGGAAAGCTGAGCTATGCGTGTGGCTGCGTTGTTCCTGCCAAGCAGGGCGCGGCAGAGATTCGTGACGTTAAAGCCGCAGCGGGAACTGGGCCATTCGCGTTGGAGACGTTTTCGCCAGAACAGCAGGTGACGCTGAAGGCGTTTGCTGACTATCACGGCGGCAAACCTCAGATCGCGACGATTGAGCGACGGATTATCAAGGATGCTTCGACAAGGCTTTCGCTGTTTAAGAGCGGCGAGACCGACATGACAACGTTGGAGAAGCAAGATTGGGCAGCTGCGAAGGGAGACGCGCAGCTGAAGGATCAGTTGAAGTTCATTAACCGTCCCGCAGTGTTTTACTTGTTGCTCTCGGCCAAGGCTCAGCCGGCGTTTAAAGACGTGTATCTGCGCCGGGCGATGATGATGGCGATTGACCGGGACCGAATTACGCAGCAGATTCTGGCGGGAGTCCCGACCGCGAATCGCTGGCTTCCCGAGGGGATTAACTCCGTTGCACCGGAAGCGCAGGCGCTGGCGTTTGACCCGGCAAAGGCGAAGGCCGAGCTGGCGCTATCGCAGTTCAAGAGTGGCGACAAGGTGCCACCGATCGAGATCACGTTCCGTGCCGAGAATTCGGACGCTAAGGCGGCGATTGAGGCGATTGCGGGCGACTTGCGACGCAATCTTGGGTTAACGATTCAGCCTCGTTCGCTTGAATGGGGTGCGATCCTGAAGGCGCGCAATCGGGGTGAGTTGCCCTGTGCGTTCCTGAGCTGGTACGGCGATTACATTGACCCTCAGAACTTCCTTTCGATGCTGTTGACAACCGACGCATCGGCGAATTTTGACAAGTGGTCGAACCGGAGCTTTGACGCTCTTTGCGCCACCGCCGATGTGGAACCCGATGCGAGCAAGCGAGCGCAGCTTTACGCTCAAGCCGAGAATATTGTGTTGACCGAAGTGCCCCGCATTCCGCTTTACCATCAGATTGATGGCGTGCTCGTGAACCCGAGGGTGAGCGGATTACGTTACAACTTGCTTGGTTCACTTCCGCATGATAAAGTGGTGCTTAAGTGAGAGTCGTTGCGATTTATCCCGGCACGTTTGATCCGCCCACAAAGGGACATGCGGACATTATCGAGCGGGCATCGAAACTGTTTGACAACGTGATTGTTGCGGTTGGAAAGAACTCCAATAAGGCTCCATTGTTGACCGTTGATGAGCGGCTTCAGGCACTTTCGAGTATCTCATCGCCTTACGACAACGTAACGGTCGAATCGTTCGATGGGCTCTTGGTCGAGTACGCCAAATCCAAGGGTGCGAAGTCGATTGTTCGTGGTTTGCGCGCAGTGGCGGACTTTGATTACGAGTTTCAGATCGCGATGGTGAACCGAAAGCTTGAGCCCGAGGTTGACAGCGTATTCCTAATGACGAGCTGGGAGTACAGCTTCCTCAGTTCTTCGGTAGTCCGCGAGATTGCGCTGCTTAAGGGCGACGTGAGCACCATGGTTCCAGACCAGGTGCTCACGATTCTCGAAGGGGCGGTTGCCCGTCGCCTTAAGGGTTAACGAACTCAGGAGTTGGTAGGTCGAGGCCCTTGATTTGCTCAAGGATCGCCTTCTTATCGCCGACGAGCACTATCAGACTTTGGCGTCGATCATACATCTTCTGAGCGATCTCGTTGAGGGCGTCTGCGCTTAGCTTTGATAGACCGGCAAGAAGTGCATCTTGCTTGGCCTGGCTGCTTCCCTGAGCCTGCAGCCCGAGTACGGTGCCAACGATTTCGGAGAGCGAACCGTATCCGGTAACGTTGCTCGTTCGGACTTGTTGTTGCGCCTTCCCCGCTTCAGCAACCGTGATGTCTCGGTTTTGAATTCGGTCCATTTCCTTGGCGAACTCGGCGAGCGAGGCACCGGTGACGTCTGCTCGGACCGAGGAGCTTAGCCGGAGGAATCCGAAGCTCTCGTTGGCGGTCATGGTTGCTCCTGCCCCGTAGGTATAGCCTTTGTCCTCGCGGAGGTTTTGGTTGAGTCGGCTTGTGAACGACCCACCCAGAATCACCGTTGCAGCATTGAGCGCTGGGGTGGCAGGATTGCTCTCTTTGAGTCCAGGGAAGTAGTAGCTGATGACAGTTTGCACCGCGTTTGGTCGGTCAACGATCACCAAACGAGGCTTATCCACCTTCGGGGCGGCGAACGTTTGGTAGGTCACTCCCTTAGCGCTCTTCAGCTTTGCCAGCTTGGGAACGAGGAGTGTCTTCGCCTGCAATGAGGAGATTCCGCCAGCGGCGAGGATTGTGTTCCCACTTCCGAGTACTTGGCTGATTGCGGCTTTTACGTCTTTGATGGTGATTACTTTGAGGCTGGACTCAGTTCCGCTAGCTGGTCTGGCATAAGGATGGGCAGCGCCAAAGAACTCGCGCATTGCGACCTTTCGGGCGACTGCGTTGGGGTTGTCGTTCTCTTGCTTGACCTGTGCGGTGACTTCGTCTTTCAAGTCGGCAAAGTCCGACGCCGAGAGCGTTGGACTCAGGATTGAATCGACCAGGATATCCAGCGCTTTGGCGGCGTTGGAGATTGGCGCAGTCAGACTGAACGTGGTTCCGGAAGTTCCGGTGTTCACGGAAAGGTCGGCTCCGAGGGCGTCAAGTGCAGCCGAGGTGTCGCTCGCGGACTTGCCTTTCGCTCCTCGAACCATCATTTCGGTTGCGAGGTTGAGAAGGCCTTCCTTCCCTTTAGGATCGGCGAAGGTTCCTTGCGAGTAATGGACGCTCACGGTGAGCTGAGGAACGCCTGCTCGACTCCAATATCGGATTCCGCCGATGTCGGTGGGCTTAGGCGAGACGAATGCTCCAGCGGGCTCTGCGGCAGGCTGAGCATCGCGCGGGTTTTGATCCGATGGTGCTGACTCAGGAAGGACTCGCAGAGTCAGACGAGGCGTACCGACGAGGAATTGGGCGACTACTTGCTTGACCACGGCAGGGGTCATTGCCTTGTAGGCATTGATCTCTTTTTGGAAGTAGTCCGGGGTTCCGTAGTAGAACTCGTACTCGTTCATCTTGTCGGCCTTCTGGTCGAGGCTTTGGAGGGCGCGAGCGGTGGCGCTCTCTTGGCTGGCGACGACTCGCTTGAGCTCGTCTGCGGTTGGGCCGGACTTGGCGAGGCCAGCAACGACGCGGTCGATGGCGCGCTCCATTTGTACTTGGGACTGCCCTTCGGCGACGGTGGCGTCGATGTAGAAGACTGATCCTAAGTAGCTTGAATCTTGGTATGCCGAGATCTCGGACGCGAGTCCGAGCTTGCTGACGACTTCTTGCTGAAGTCGGCTTGCCAACCCGCCGCTCAGGACGGTTCCGGCGGCTTTGAGGGCGAGGTCGCCGTTCTTTCCGTAGCCTGGCGTGTGGTAGCAAAGAATCGACTTGGGCGCGGAGACGGCGTCGACCATCGTTACGTTTCGGCTTTCGAACTTGAACGGCTGGACTAGCTTCCTTCCGACGTCGTTCTTGCGAGGCAGGGTCCCGAAGAGCTTGGAGACCAGCGGCTTGATCTTCGCCGGATCGAAGTCTCCGGCAACGATCAGAGATGCGTTGTTCGGGACATAGAACTGGTTAAAGAAGTCTTTGACATCTTGGACGGACGCCGCGGATAGGTCTTCGTGAGATCCGATGACCGACGTGCTGTACGGATGCCCCTTGGGGAACAGAAGTCCGGGGAGCGCCTCGTAGGCCTTACCGTACGGGGTGTTTTCAGTGTTCTGACGTCGCTCGTTTTTAACGACGTCGCGCTGGAGATCGACCTTCTTTTCGGTCATGTTCTCGGCAAGGGCTTCGAGCCGGTCGGCATCGAGCCAGAGCAGGGTGGGAAGTATGTTTGATGGTCCGAACGAGAAGTAGTTCGTGCGATCGGTTGAGGTCGAGGCGTTGTTATATCCGCCTGCCTTTTCCATCGTCTGGTCGAACTCCCCGTTGGGAACTCGCTTGGTACCCATGAACATAAGGTGCTCGAACAGGTGGGCGAAGCCACTTCGCTTTTCGGGTTCATCCTTGGACGCAACGTAGAACCAGGTGTTGATTGTTGCGACGGGCAAAGTCTTATCAACGTGAAGGATGACCTTCATTCCGTTCGGGAGCGTGTACTTTTCAAACGGAACCTTGATCCCGTTTGCCGATTGAGCCGCAAGAACTGTCGACAGGGCGACTGTAGCAAGAAATGGCATACCGGATAGTCTATCGCCTTTGGGAGCCCGTTGGTTCCGGCTAAACTATTCACACGCTATGATCCTGGTCATTGATAACTACGACTCTTTCACTTACAACTTGGTCCAATACCTGGGCCAGTGCGGTGCCGAAGTCGTTGTGTATCGTAACGATCAGATCACCCTCGACGAGATCGTCGCTCTGAAGCCGGCGGGCATCCTTCTGAGCCCCGGGCCCTGCACTCCGAACGAGTCGGGAATCTGCGTTGACATCTTGAAGCATGCGCTCTCGAAGACTCCTGGTTTTGATGTTCCGATCTTCGGCGTGTGCTTGGGACACCAAGCGATCGGATTTGTAACCGGTGCGACGGTTAACCGAGCAGCGAAGACCATGCACGGCAAGGCCTCGATGGTTTCTCACGACGGGAAGGGCTTATTCGAAGGAATGCCGAATCCGTTTTCTGCGATCCGCTACCACTCACTTGTCGTTGATCGCGGAACAATTCCTGAAGGGTTTGAGGTTACGGCGCGGTCGGACGATGACAACGAGATTATGGGGCTCCGACATACGAGCTTGCCGATCGAGGGCGTCCAATTCCACCCTGAATCCGTCCTTACGGAGCAGGGGTTCAAGATGGTCGAGAACTTTGCCCGTAAGGTAAGTCAGCGCACCTGATCCATGATCGCCTGACGGACTCGTTTTCGCTTCATGTGTCCGGGCTCTGAGGTCACGCTCAGTAGCTTAGGGGTATCGGTTTCATTGCTGATCCGGACGAAGTAGGTTCCTTCTCCTTTTTCGAAGTCGCAGTAGGCGTAGTACGAGTATTCGGCTTTTCCGCTAGTGACGTCGGCGACGCTTGCATGGCCCATGATGTTTGAGATGGACTCGAACTTGCCGAGTTTGGACTCAAGCTTGGAGGCGTGCTCGGCGAGCATTGTGTCCTTCTTCTTGTCGTTGTGAACAGCGAGGATTTCCGCGCGGATGAAGTCCTTGTCTCTCCCCACGAGTGCCATGAATCCGCGTCCGTAGGTTGCCCCGATGAGGGCGACAAGGAAGATAACGACTCCGAGTACGGAGAGGATAATCGGGAGGAGTCGACGCTTGGAAGATCTTGCCATCGGCAAGATTCAACCTAAATCGTTACTTCTTTGTTCCCTCGGTAACCTTTTTTAGCCGATCTGTAGCGTCGTTAAGCCCAGAATCTGACATTTCCATCAGTTCGTTCGACTTCAGCGCGATTGAGAAGATCTTCGGTTTGGGTCCGTCGTTTCGGACGGTTACTTCAAACTTGCCTTTGCCTTTCTCGAACTCAGCGTCGACGGTGAACGAGAGGTAGAAACCTCGGTCCTTTTCGCCGCTCTTGGTCACGATGCTCTGGGGGACGTCGGTGACCTTGCCCAGGCTCTTGAGGGTGCCCAGCTTTTGCTTAAAGATTGCAAATCGCTTCTTGGTGCCGTCTCGGCCCTCGGGAGTAAGGAACGCAACGTCGGCGAACTCGGCGAATACCGCCTCGTCCCAGGTCTTGCCCGTCTTCTCCAGGGAGGTTGCGACGAAGTCGCGGTTCATTTGGAAGGTTTCTTTGACTCGCTCAATGGTTGAGCGAGTCATAAAGAACACACCACCGCAGCACAACAACAAGACGCTGATTACGACCGCAAAGATGATGCCTGTCTTCTTGCTCATGTTGTTGCTCTGTTTTTCGAAGCCTTATTGGTTGGCTTGCTTTGCTGCTTCAATGTCGATGTCGGTTGGGATTCGGAACATGAAGTCCGATCCAACGCCTACTTCTGACTCGCACCAGATCTTGCCCATGTGAACTTGCTCGACAAGGTGCTTGACCAAGAAGAGTCCAAGTCCGGTTCCGTAGATCTTTCGGTTGTCTTCGTTGTTGACGCGGTGGAACTTCTCGAAGACCTTTCCAAGGTGATCCTTTGGAATTCCGAGGCCCTGGTCCTTGACACCGAGCAGAAGGGTTTTGCCTTCGTTTCGAGCGTGGATGATGACATCTCCGCCGTTTGGTGCGTACTTGATCGCGTTGTTCATCAAGTTGGTCAGAATCTGATCCAGCTTGTCTTGGTCGCCAACGATGAGCTTTGGAAGCTCGTTTTCGATTTCGACCTTGATGGTGTGCTTGGTCGTCGCTTGCTTCTGGACCATTGCAACCTTGTGAATGAGGTCGGTGACATCGACTTGGCCGTAGTTCGGGCTGAGCGATTCTCCAGCCTCGATTCGGCTGGTGTTCAAGAGGTCGTCGATCAACCGGCGAAGTCGGTCGCACTCGCCAACAACAATGCCAAGGAATTCCTTTTGGTCGTCCTTGCCATAGATGTCGTCGTCGAGACCCTCAAGCAGGGTGGACGAGAAGCCTTTGATCGCGGTGAGCGGGGTTCGAAGCTCGTGCGATGCCATTGCAACGAACGATGACTTCATTCGGTCAATGCTTCGGATTTCGGTGACGTCAGCGAGGATAGCAACGACGCCGATGCTCTTACCGTCTTGCCCGGTTACGCTTGCGAATTGCGATTCGTAAATGCGCTCGCTGTTACCCAGGACGACGTAGGTTTCAACCTTACCAGGGTCGTTACCATCGATCAGCTTCTGGATTGCATCAACGACGGCGGCGTCCTTGATGACATCATGCATGTGCTTGCCAAGTGCATCCTGAGGAGCTTGGAAGACGGCGCGCGCCGTGGCGTTGATCTGGCTGAGTCGGCCTTCGGTAGAAACAAGGACAAGACCTGAGGTGAGCGATTCGAAGGTTTGAGCGAGTTCTTCTTTCTCTTCGACGACCTCTCGGTACATCTGGAGGTTTGCGATGATGGAGCCGACGTTGCGGGCCATTCGCTCAAGGAGTCGGACGTCTTCTTCGTTAAAGTCTTCGCCATGTCGCTTGTTGAAGGCGTGAAGAACACCGATGGTCGACTTCTCGACAACTCGGTTCTCTTCGTCACGCTTCTCGATGACGAGTGGGACGCAGACGCCGTTGGTGACGTGGAGGAGGCCGAAGGATTCTTCTCGAGCTTCTGGGCGAGCTTCGATGTCGTGATAGATGAGTGCTTCACCCTCACGGTAGACCTTTCCGGAAATTCCGTGGGTTGCTCGAACGCGGAAGGTGCTGAGGTGCACTTCGTCGAGACCGAATGCGGGAGGAATTCCCTTCAGTTCGCCGATTTCGCGATCATGGAACATGATGACGATCTTTTCGGCTTGCAGGATCATTGCGATGCGCTGAACCAATCGGCGCAGGGTGATGTCCGCCTGATCGATTGGCGTGACTTCGACCGTCTGATCCGACCGCTGAGCAGCAGGGAGATTCTTGTCTGTCTCGAGCTCGCTAATGCGGCGATTGAGACGATCAACTTCCGCTTGGAGCTCGTTGATTCGCAGCTGACCGTTTGACAGTTCTTCAGGCATCTTGCAAAATATCCTTTGTGGGGCGACCGAAAACCGCCGCCACCTAAAATGACACGTCTAGTATGACCGTTTGTAGCGTATAAAAGGTAGAGAGAAATGAGCGAAGATCATGCGGAAATTCCGATCTTTCCTTTGCACGCGGTGCTCTTCCCTCATTCACGCCTGCAACTTCACATTTTTGAACCCAGATACCGACAAATGGTGTCGAACTGCATCGCTAACGGTGGGTATTTCGGCGTTGCGCTGATCCGGTTTGGTGAGGAGAGCGGAGAGCCGGCGGAGCCGTATTTGGTCGGAACAATGGTCCGCATCGTTGATGTGCACTCTTACACCGATGGGCGATTCGATATCAACGTGCTGGGAGTCAGTCGTTTTCGCATCCGTCAGCTGGATGAATCGATGCCATATCTCATGGCCCGAGTCGAGCCGATTGAGGAAATCACGGTGGACAACACCGATGAGGTGGAGTTGCTCGCAAAGCAGTGCCGCCACCTTTGCGAGGACCTGATTCGACACCAACTTCGCGTTGCCGAGCTGGATGTGGATGTTCGCTTCCCCGATGGTCCTGAAGGGCTGTCGTATTCGATTGCGAACTTGCTCGATTTCACATTGATCCAGAAGCAGGCGTTTTTGGAGATGACCGATACCAAGGCGCGGCTTGAGGCGATGTATGACCACTTGGCCGAGATGGATATTCCTCGAGAGAATGAGCCGAAGCGATTGCGGGCGATCGACCTTCGCGATTGGGTCTCTGTAAACTGATCCTATGATTTCAAGTTTTGCGTTTTTGGCGACAGTGGTCACGCCCTACTACCGAGGGGTTGATGCCTCGTTTATTCCGGAGTATCGCGACTTGAAAACGGCGTTTTACGTTCAGGATAAGCGCACCGAACCACTGGAGGCGTTTGCCAAGTCGGGGGTCAATCTGCTGAGGCTGCGCGTTTGGGTGAACCCGCCGAAGGGTTATTGCGACACTGCGCACACGTTGCAGATGGCGAAGGAAGCGAAGGCGGTCGGTATGGACACGCTGATCGACTTCCATTACTCGGATGACTGGGCGGATCCACAGCATCAAATCACTCCGCTTGCGTGGCAGAAGATGAGCTTGAAGGAGCTGTGTGAGGCGACCCGGAGTCACACGAAACAGGTCTTGGATGCGCTGATCAAACAGGGAACGCCGCCGAAGTTGGTCGCGATTGGGAACGAGATTCGCAACGGAATGATGTGGCCGCTCGGGAAGTTGCCTGAAGGCGGATATGACAATCTGGCGTCACTGCTCAAGGCTGGACTGCAAGGCGCGGCTCAGGCGGAGGGAAAGAAGAACCTATGGCAGACTCAGATTCACCATGATTCGGGCGGCGACGCCAAGACATGCAAGGGGTTTTTCGACAATCTTAGAGAGCGTGGTGTTCAGTACGACACGATCGGGCTGAGCTATTACCCTTGGTGGCACGGGACGTTTGATGACCTTCGGGAAAACCTCGCGATGCTCGCCGAACGGTATCGGAAGCCAGTTTTTGTGGCGGAGACGGCTTATCCGTTTAGCTTCAAATGGGCAGATACGACCGGCAACTTCGTCTGGGAGAAGACGGATTTGAAGTGTGCGATTCCGGCGACCCCAGAGGGGCAGGCTCAGTTCTTGCGAGAGCTTCACAAGATCGTTCGGGCGACTCCGCGGGGCCTCGGAGCGGGTGTGATCTACTGGGCGCCCGAGTACGTTGCTCAGCCGGGAATGCAGACTCCTTATGAGAATCTGGCGCTCTTTGACTTTGAGCACCGACTGCTTCCTGGTGCAGCAGCTCTCGGTGGCAACTAGCTCTTCGCGTCGAGTCGTTTGAGGATCTGCTCCATCATTTCTTGGTGCCTTTCGAGCCGGAGGAGGATTTCGGTGATCTCCTTCTCGGCGCGGACGTTGACCTCGAAATCGCTTTCGGCGCGGAGTTCGCTGTGTCGAGACTGCAGGTTCTGGCCGACCATGATGAGGGGCATCAGCAGGATCTGGATGACGTTTGAGATCAGAAGATAGGCGACAAAGGCGGGGAACGGATCAAACGCCTTGAGCCCAACGTGAGGAGCGAGGGCGTTGTAGCCGATCCAGCCGACCGTCCAAGTGAAGATCAGCAGGAAGAAGGCGGGGGAGCCGACTTTGTCGGTGATCTTCAGCGCGAAGATTTCAAGCGGGCTGAGCTTATCGCAGTGTTCACGGTTTGGGTTTGCCACCGGCTTCGGTGCGGCCAAGACTTGGTCTTTAGTGCGATGCTGCTCTCGGCGTTTGTAGATGCCCACAAACTTAGCTTAACACTTCACTTGGTCGTACCAGTTCCTTCTGGAATCACCGCGTAGGCCGCTGGCAAAGTCAATTGCATTGAGTCCCTGCCGGAAAGAAGTTAACCGGTTCAGGAAGCAAGTCCTTCTGCACGCGCCTTGATTCTCCGAATTCGTTCACTTGATAGTGACTGAGTAACTCTCTCTGCGTTTGGAATCGATTTCTCGATGGCGCTGATCAGCAGCTCAGCATCTTCCTTGGTCTCAACAAACTGGGCATCGCGTTGAAAGCTCTGATTACACACGAAAACATCGGCACAAAACCGGATCAGCATCCAGCTAGCAACACCAGAGACCATAGCGACGATCTTTGCTAGACTAGTTTCCATTCCGAGTCGAAGAAGCAAGTCGCTTCCGCAACTCCACGTGCCGGCCGCAAATCCCAATCCGATGAGCGAGGCAATCGCCACTCGCCGCAGTCGCAATTCATAGATCGGGTCCGAAAGCATTTTCGTCACCAACTCTAGCTCTTCAAAACTCAACGTCTCGATCAAACCTTGGTAAAGATAGATCCGATGACGCAGGGTTGTCGCATTTCGGCCAGGCTGGGCCGATACCCAAAATTCATTTTGGGGAAACTCCTTTCGGAGCACAGATAGTTGTTCCGATGGCAATACGTCGGATTGGTTCGCTACCACCGAGTTTGCCGGCGGCTCTTCGCATATCTGGAGAATACGAATAAAGCCTGCGACTGCTCCCCAGAGGAATGCCAGTCCAGGGAGAAACATTAAGGAACTTTTGGGAGGAACCAAGCTGATTGCTATGAAGAAGTAGGCTATCGGTCCGATCCAGAGCCATAGCGCGACTCGCCACTGAAACTTCCGAAGGAGGAGACTCGGCTCATCGGTTGCTCCTCCCGTCGAATATCGCATGCGTGACTCTAGGATAAAGTTCATGCGACTACTATTGTAACCCCGCCTTCCCTCACCCAGCAATAACCCGCTATAATCCCCTCACCCATGGACGACGCACAGAAGCGTGAACTGACCAACCGGCTGATTAAGCGGCAGCTGAATCTAAGCCTTCGCATTGCTGCAATCTTCGTTGTGATTCTTGTTGGGCTTCCCCTGCTGAACTTGTTCTTGCCGGACCTTGCGGCGACCAACATCGGCGGATTTAGTGCGACTTGGCTGGTTCTGGGCGTTTTGTTCTATCCGCTGACTTGGGTTCTCAGTAGCTGGTTTGTGAAGGGCTCCGAAAAGCTGGAAGCCGACATCGTTGCGGAGGAGTCAAAGTGAAGACCACCGAACTGATCCCGCTGCTTTGGGTGGTTTTGGTGACCGTGGCGACGATCATGCTTGGCGTGTGGGCGACGAAGAAGTCGTCATCCGCCAGTGACTTCTTTGTGGCTGGCCGAAGCGTCAGCGTCTTCTGGAACGCGTCTGCGATTTCGGGCGAGTACCTCAGCGCGGCGAGCTTCATGGGCATCGCCGGGCTCGTGATGAAGAACGGGTACGACGCTCTTTGGTATCCCGTTGGTTACGCCGCTGGATATCTGTTCCTGCTTCTGTTTATCGCCGGTCCGCTGAGGCGTTTTGGTGCGTACACCATTCCCGATTTTGCCGAGGGACGGTTCCACTCGCCCGCCTTCCGTAAGGTCGCGGTTTCGTTCGTTCTGTTTATCGGCTTCTTCTACACCCTTCCGCAAATGAAGGGCGCAGGCGTCACGATGGCAGGAATCATGGGCTGGCCGTACTGGGTCGGAATTCTGGTCGTCGGCACGGTTATCACGTTTAACGTTGCCATCGGCGGAATGAAGGGAATCACGCTCGTTCAGGCCGCGCAGTATTGGATCAAGGTCTTCGCGATTTCGATTCCGCTATTTGTTGTCATGTCGGTTGTTGGCTTCTACAACAAGCCGCTCGAAACAGCGCGCGCCGATGCAAAAGGGATCCCTTCGATTCCGGGCGATGTCATCAAGATGAAGGGTCAGGCGGCGGCTCCGAACAACGCGTTGTCGCTTTCGGCAGCTCGAGTTTCGCTGGTTAAGTTCGAGACGGACACCAAGCTGGCCGCGGTTTCGGTGAACCCCAAGCCGAAGCCAGGGGACGTTTTTGACGCGAGCCAAGCGATCTCGGCGGTGGGTTCGACTCTCACCATTGACTCAAAGAGCAAGGATATTGCGATTCCTAAGGACACCCTCGTGCAAGTCACTCCGTTTGATGTGACCAACGCCGAAGGCAAAACGAGCAAGGCATCGCTGAAGCTGGAGTTCGCCGATAAGGCGGAGATTCGGGTGACTGCTCCAGAGAACCAGCCGGCGGCGGCGCCCAATGCGCCAGCGAACGGTAAGTGGCTCAACCCATTTGGACCGCTCACCAGTAAGAACGGCTATCCGCTTTTGTACACGTATTCTTTGATCATCGCCTTGGTCTGCGGAACTGCGGGATTGCCACACATTCTCGTCCGCTTCTATACGAATCCCGACGGTAAGTCCGCTAAGCGGACGACGCTTTGGGTCATGGTGATGCTCGGTGCTTTTTACGTGTTCACCCCGATTTGGGGCTCGCTGGGTCGGCTCGCGATGCCGATTCTTTACGCCTCCAACAGCACCGACTCGGCGGTGATTAAGCTGCCGATGATGGTGGATGGCGGTGGAGTGCTTGGCGCAATGCTGAGCGGCATCACTTCGGCGGGTGCGTTTGCCGCGTTCATGTCGACCTTCTCTGGTCTGCTCGTCTCGATGTCGGGAGCGTTTGCCCACGACATTTACGGCAAAATCTTGAAGCCTTCTTCTGCGCCTGAAGAGCGACTGAAGATGTTCAAGTTCGCGGCGATCGGAATCGGCGCGGTCTCGATGATGCTCGGCTTGCTGGTCGAGAGCTTTGACATCGCGATGATGGTCGGTTGGGCGTTTGCGATTGGTGCGGCCTCCTACTTCCCTCTCTTGCTCCTCGGCGCGTGGTGGCGTGGACTCACGGCAAAGGGTGCGGCGACGGGAATGCTTCTCGGCGGCCTACTCAGCTTGGCGGCGATCATTACCACGATGCTTGTCGATAAGAAGGTTCTCACCCTTGAGCTTTCGCCATTGGTGCGCTCGCTGATGGAGCAGCCCGCAATTTGGGCAGTTCCGCTGTCGCTGTTGCTGATGGTGTTTGTAAGCAAGGCGACGGCGCGCGAGGTTCCTGAGGATGCCGATACGATCATGCTGAGGCTCCACGCTCCGGAGGAGCTGGGGCACTCGAAGGATTACATCAGCTAAGACAGAGATTCTTTTGGGATATGCATCCAAATCATTGCATATCCCAAATGCGTATCGTATAATGCAACTCAAAGGTTGCATTAATGGAAATCACGAAAACCTCAGACGCTCTTAGCAGCGAACTCGTCGTCAAAGCTCCGCTCGAAAAGGCGTGGGCGGCGTTCACCACCAAGGAGGGCTGGGAGTCTTGGTTTAGCGATAAGGTGACTAGCGACTTTCAGGTTGGCAGCCCGCTGGTGATGTACTTTGAGGGCTACGGCGAGAACACCGGAACGGTGGTTGAGCGCGAGGAGCACAAGTCGTTTGCCTACCAGTGGCACCCGGGCGAAGGAGATTGGGAATCGCGGCCGGTCGAAGAAAAGACCACGGTTCGGTTCACCATTGAGCCTGTTGATGGCGGGACAAAGATCACGATGGTCGAGTCCGGCTTCAGCAAGGTTCTCGAAACTCGACGACCAAAGGCGTTCGAGGACAACACTGGCGGCTGGAGCTACATGATGAAGCAGATCGTTCGATGGCTGGAGGACGACGTCCGGCAGTCCGGTTCGATCAAGGACTAAGATGGCCTGCCACAAGATCTTTGAAGCTCTCGGCGATCCCACTCGGTTGGCGATCGTCGAGCGGCTATCAATCAATGGTCCTACCCCGACAGTTGAACTGGTGAGCGACCTCGGGATGACCCGTCAGGCGGCGACGAAACACCTCCAGATCTTGGAAAACTCGGGGATTGTGCGGAGCGAGACCAAGGGCAGGGTGATCCTTCGGATGGTCGAGCCTGCGGCGATGCACGAGGCGAAGGACTGGATGGATCGCCACGCTCAGCGTTGGAGTCGGCGGTTGGATGCTTTGGCGAGCTATCTAGACAGTTAGATTGCGCCCGGAAGTTGCTCACCAACTTCCGGGAGATCTAAACAGATTTCAAACATCTCAGTCGTAAAATCCCGAGATATGAAGCTCGTTGCCATTGCCGCCGCTGGAGTTTTGCTTGCTACTTTGACGATTGCGTATCAACAAAGACCCGCGCAGAATCCGATCAAGCCCGCTCTGACGGACACCATGAAGGCAAACATTTATGCCGACAACTGGTTCATGCTTTACATCAACGGCAAGCCGGTTGCGGTTGATCCAATTGATTTTTTGCCGCACAACGTCGTTTCAATCGACCTTTTGCCTGAGTATCCGATGACGATTGCAGTGCTGGCGAAGGACAACGCGGATCCAAAGACAGGGTGTGAGTACGGCGATCACATTGGAGATGCCGGCTTTATTCTCAAGTTCGCAGACGGAACCACAACGAACGCGAGTTGGAAGGCGAAGAGCTTCTTTACGGGGCCGTTGAATGGCGATACCCAGAATCCCAGGGTGAGCCACCTCCCTCTTCCGGCAAACTGGTTCGCCAAGGACTTTGACGACTCTGCGTGGAAGAATGCGAAGGAGTATTCTGAGCAGGAGGTTGGTCCGAAGAAAACCTTTTATGACTTCGATTTTGGTGGTGCGAAGTTCATCTGGACGGACGATATCGCCCTGGATAACACCGTGATCTTCCGGACGAAGATTGATAAGCCGGGCTGGCGGGCTCGGTGGACGACGAAGCCGGATTTGGATGTCTCGAAATCGCCGAACGAGTGATTGGTTGAAATGAGATAGGCTACGCGTTTGGGCGTAGGAACTTGATCATGGAAATTGGGATTGACAGCTTTGCGGCGGTTCATAAGGACCCTTTGGATGGCTCGATGCTATCGGCAGCGGACCGTTTGGAGATGCTTCTTGAGGAGATTCAGACGGCCGACGAGGTGGGGCTAGATGTTTTCGGAGTCGGTGAGCACCACCGGGCGGAGTTTTTGGATTCGGCTCCGGCGATCATACTTGCCGCCGCCGCTGCGAAGACTTCTCGAATCAAGCTGTCGAGCGCGGTGACCGTTATCAGTGCCGCCGATCCGGTTCGGGTGTTTCAGGAGTTTGCGACGTTGGATTTGATTTCCAAGGGTCGCGCCGAGATTGTGGTTGGGCGTGGATCGTTTGGGGAGGCCTTTCCGTTGTTCGGCCTTGATACCGATGATTACGACGACCTGTTTACTGAAAAGCTTGACCTGTTGCTGACGTTGCAAAAGGAAGTTAACGTGCATTGGAACGGGCGTCATCGACCGGCGTTGACCGGCCAGGGAGTGTATCCGCGGCCGTTCCAGAAGGAGATCCCGGTTTGGTTGGGGGTTGGGGGAACTCCGCAGTCGTTCATTCGCGCAGGGCTATTAGGTTTGCCGCTGATGGTGGCGATTATCGGTGGTGAATTCCGGCGATTCCGACCCCTCGTGGATTTGTACCGGCAGGCGTATCTCGAGTCTGGTCACCCCGAAGACGGGATGAAGGTCGGGGTGCATGCGTTCGGGTTTGTGGGTGAGACGACCGAGTTGGCGAAGGACACGTTCTTCCCCGGCTGGTTCCAGATGTTTACTCAGATTGGGCGAGAACGCGGATGGCCGCCTCCGTCTCGGGCACAGTTTGAGGCTCTTTGTGGAGACAGCGGGGCTTACTTGATCGGCGATCCGGCGAGGGTTGCGGAGAAGGTGTTGGCGGCGAGTGAGGCATTGGGGGGGATTCAAAGGTTGACCTTCCAGAAGAGCTCGGCGCTGGTCCGGCATGAGCAAATGAAGAACTCGATCCGGCTGTTGGGGAACGAAGTCGCACCACTGGTACGGGCGAAGTCTGGAAAGGTAGCCTGACACCATGGACCTTCTCGCAATTCGGCATGACCTTCATGCTCACCCCCAGATTCGCTTTGAGGAGACGTACGCGAGCGAACTGATTCAGCGGGAGCTGACTGCACTTGGCATTGAATTCAAGGCGGGATTGGCGCGAGGGACCGGAGTTTTGGGCTACTTGCCAGCGACTTCTGATCCGGCAAATGCTCCTACGATTGCTCTACGGGCGGATATCGACGCTCTGCCGATCCATGAGGAAACGGCCAAGCCGTATGCGAGCACCATTCCGGGCCGAATGCACGCTTGTGGCCATGACGGTCACACAACGATCTTGCTTGGCGTTGCTCATGCTTTGGTCAACACCGCGGAGCGACCGAACAACGTGCTGATGGTCTTCCAGCCTGCCGAAGAGGGCGGGGCTGGTGGAGATTTGATGGTGAAGGATGGCTGTCTGAACGGCACTTTACTTGGCAAGAGGGCCGACATGATGTTCGGATTGCACGGCTGGACCAGCGTCAAGATTGGCAATGTCGCAACCAAGGTTGGAGCGATGATGGCTTCCACCGACGAGTTTTATGTTGAAATGGTGGGACAGGGTGGCCACGCTGCCGCTCCTGAAATGAGCCGTGATCCGATTGTTGCGATTGCCAGCTTTATCACGACTGTTCAGCAGATTTGCAGCCGTAACACTGACCCGTTCGATAACATTGTCGTGACGGTTGGCCAAGTTCATGGCGGAACCGCCAACAACATCATTCCGATGTCGGCGATGGTTCACGGAACGATCCGAACGATGAATCCCGACACGCGAATCATGGCGAAGAAGCGGCTTGAGCAGGTCGCCCATGGCGTTGCGGCGGCTCACGATGTCGAGGCGAAGGTGACGATCAACGAGGGTTATCCGGTCGTGATCAACCATGAGGATGCGGTTGCTCGGTTCCTTGATGTGGCGCGCGGTGTGCTCGGCGACGAGAAGGTGAGCGATAAGGCAGAGCCGACCATGGGCGGCGAGGATTTCGCTTATTACTCCTCGGAGTGCCCTTGCTGCTTCTACCAGTTGGGTCTAATTCCAGATGGAGTGGACAGCATTCCGAGCGTGCATACCCCTCACTTCGACTTCAACGACGATGCGCTGGCGATCGGTGTAAAGGTGATGACGGCACTCGCGCTAAGCTAAATGCCTCCGCAGGTACAATAACAAACCCGCATGGATCAATCGCGCATCCGCAATTTCTGCATCATCGCGCATATCGACCATGGCAAGTCGACGCTTGCCGACCGCCTCATCGAACGATGTGGTGCTATTCGCGGTACTGCCCAGGAGCAAATGCTCGACTCGATGGATATCGAGCGAGAGCGCGGCATCACGATCAAGATGGCGGCGGTTCGGCTGCTTTACATCGCCAAAGACGGGCTTGAGTACGAGCTGAACCTGATTGACACTCCGGGCCACGTTGACTTCACCTATGAAGTTTCGCGGGCACTTGCGGCTTGCGAAGGCGCGCTTCTGGTTGTGGATGCCAGCCAAGGTGTTGAAGCGCAGACCATCGCCAACGCGAACATGGCGATGAACCAGAACCTGGAGATCGTTCCGGTCATCAATAAGATTGATCTTCCCCACGCGGACGTTGAACGAGCTCGCGAAGAAATTGAGATGGCGGTTGCGGTTGACGCAAGCGACGCCATTCCTTGCTCAGCGAAGGCAGGCATTGGCATCGACGAGATTCTGGAAGCGATTGTCGCCAAGATTCCGCCTCCTGTCGGTCGCGATGATAAGCCGCTTCGGGCACTGATTTACGACTCCCACTTCGACGCCTACCAAGGTGCAGTTGCTTACGTTCGCGTTCGCGACGGTGCGGTGAAGAAGGGCGACGTCATCAAGATGATGAACACCGGATCGACCTTCGTGGTCGATTCAACGGGTCACTTTGGACCTGGCTTGCAAGTCAATGACGGAATCAACACCGGCGAAGTTGGCTACATCACGGCGGCGATGAAGTCGATTGGCGATGCGCAAGTTGGTGACACGGTTACAACCCGCGACGAAGGCGCCTCCGAGGCGTTGCCTGGTTACCGAAAGGCCCTTTCGATGGTCTTCTGCGGACTGTATCCGTCCGACGGCGACCAGTACGAAGACCTTCGCGATGCGATTGCAAAGCTTCAGCTGAACGACGCTTCCCTACAATTTGAGCCAGAAACTTCTGCGGCACTCGGCTTCGGATTCCGCTGCGGATTCCTTGGGCTGCTTCACATGGATATCGCTCGAGAACGACTTGAGCGAGAGTTCAACCTCGACCTGATTCTCACCGCGCCTAGTGTGGACTACATCGTTCACAAGAAGAACGGCGACGTTGAGCACATCTCGAACCCCAGCGAGTTTCCTGACGCGAACGAGATTCTCGCGATTGAGGAGCCAACCGTTAAGGCAACGATCATGGTGCCGAACGAGTACGTTGGCGCGGTCATGACTCTTTGCCAAGAGCGACGCGGGACATATACCAAGACCGAGTATCCGACCCCACAGCGCGTTATCTTGTATTACACGCTCCCAATGGGCGAGATTCTTCTCGACTTCTTCGACAAGCTAAAGTCGAACACCCGAGGCTACGCCTCGTTCGACTACGATCCGGACGAGTACACGGCTTCCGAGCTTGTCAAGCTGGACATCCTTCTTAACGGCGATATCGTCGACGCTCTCTCGTTCATCGTGCATAAATCGTTCTCTTACAACCGAGGGCGTGCGGTGGTCGAGCAGCTTCGTAAAGTCGTTCCACGCCAGCAGTTCGAGGTCCGAGTTCAGGCCGCGATTGGTGCGAAGGTCATCGCCGCAGATACGATCAAGCCGTTCCGAAAGAACGTCATTGCGAAGTGCTACGGTGGAGACATTTCGCGAAAGCGCAAGCTGCTTGAGAAGCAGAAAGAAGGTAAGAAGCGAATGAAGCAGATCGGTTCTGTCGAACTCCCGCAGGAAGCCTTCCTCAGCGTTCTTAAAGTCGCGGAATAACGAAGCGGTCGCGAATCGTTGCCCAATCACGGATCCCAGACAGTGAGTCTGCGGCTTCGCAGGAGCTTGCGCCGACTGCACAACCGATTCTCAGGCTCTCCGCAATGGCATAGCCGTGTGTCATGCCGTAGATGAAGCCGGCGATGGTAGCGTCGCCGGAGCCAGTGGTGCCGACGATTTCAACTGGGAAGACTGGCTGATGAAGTTCACTGGTTCCGTCACTCCAGCGCAATCCATCTGCTCCGCATTTGAGGACGACGTTCTTGGCACCCCACTCCAGCGCTTTCTGAGCGGGATCGGCGCCTCCTGTCACGAGGGAAGCTTCCTCCTCGCTCGGCATGAAGAAGTCGACATGAGGAAGCACTTTGGCGAGAATTTGGGGCCAGGGAGCGCGACCGGATTCCCCCGCAGAATCGGGGAGACTCATGTCTAACGATGTGGTCAGCCCGGCCCGTTTGGCACGGGCAAAGATATCGGCAAGTTCAACGCCGCCATCGGAGAACATTCGGCGCATGAGCGGGGGATATCCGAAGTGGAACCACTCGGACTTTGGGAGGGCGTCGAAGTCCACGTCCTCGGCTCCGAAGAAGTGATTGCAGCCGGGGTGGTGCAAAAATGTGCGATCTCGCCCAGGTTGGCTGATGACAATTGAGTACGAGGTCTGTGCGGTGCTGGTTCGGCTTAGGTGAGCATCGAGTCCATCTCCGAATCCGCGAACGAGCCTAGCTATGGCATCACCGAACGCATCTTCACCGATTTTGGCGACCAGGGCGACATCCATGCCGAGCTTTCGTAGAGCAAGTCCGACGTTGGACACCGCTCCGCCGGTCGAGAGGATCGATGGGCCAGTGTCGACCAGTTGCCCAGGCTCGATCGAGGTTGACGTTAGAACCTCTGGAATGATATCCAGGCAGAGGTGGCCAGCGACGATGACTCGGCTCATTTGATGGTGACCGTTTGCCCGGTTCGCTGCGATTCGAGGGCCGCGGTGAACAGGTGGTGGCTGCCGAGGGCTTCTGCGGGGGTGGCACACCTGAACTTGGGCTGATTCCCAGCGAGTTCGTCAACGAATGCCGCCCACATTTGAAGAATGGCATCGGAGAAGCCGAATTCAAAAATGTGACCGGTGATGGCGGGATAAGCAGACGAGTAGCCGAGGTCTTCTTCCTGCCAAGCCTGTCGTCCGCCCGGCTCGTACGGCATTGTTCTCAGCGTTTTGGGGTGTTTGGTGCTGAACTCGGCGCTGTTCTTGGTGCCAAGAATTTTGATATACCAAGAGTCGGTGTCACCCGGCGAAATGCGCTTAGTTTCGAGAAGCATCGGGAATCCTTGGGCGCTCTCGCAGGCGAGAATTGCGTTGTCCCACGTATCGCAAGGTACGGACTCACCTTGGGCGTTCGGTCGCTGGCTAAACACATTGGAGAGCAGGGCGCGGACGTTTTTCGGTTTGAAGCCGAAGCGCAGGGGGAGGTGGAGGACGTGCAGCCCGAGGTCACCCATGCAACCGTATTCCCCGTTTGTCTCGGCGCGGCGCTTCCAGTTAATTGGCTTGTTGGGGTCGAGGTCGCTGCTGTGGCAGAAGCCTGCTTTGAGTTCAATGATCTGCCCGAACTCGCCGTTTTGGACCATCTCGACGATCCTTTGTGCGCCAGGGAAAAATGGGAATTCGCTCGAACATCGGACGACTACTTCGGGGTGTTCATCGTTGACCGCGATGATTCGCTCAGCGGATGGAAGGTCAATTCCAAATGGCTTTTCGGCGAAGAGGTGCTTCCCTGCCCGAATGCAGTCGATATAGATCTGCTCGTGCAAGTTGTGCGGAACGGCGCAGTAGATCGCCTCAATGTTCGGATCTGCGAGAAGCTCCCGATAGTCGGTGGTGGCGGTGGAGAGAGAGTGGTGGGTTTTGAACCACTCCATTGCGCCGGCGTTGACGTCCGACGCTCCTACGATCACCGGCTTGGCGGGCATATTCAGCAAATGCATCCACCGAGCGGCGGCGCTGGCGAATTCTCGCCCCATGAGTCCGCAACCGATCACGCCGAACTTGATCTCTCTCATCGGCTTAGCTCTTCGGCGGCTCGCTCGGGCGTCCAGGCTTGGTGGACCACGCCCATTAGGGCGCGAGTCATTCCAGCAGGGTTGGGGTGCTGGATGACGTTTCGGCCGTAGACAATTCCCTTCGCACCTTGATCCATCAGGTTCTTTGTCCTGGTTAGGATTTCTTCGTCGCTGGCTCGGCCGCCGCCACGCACCAGTACCGGGATGCCGGAGGCGACTTCGACGACCTTGTGATACTCGCTGACGTCGTCGGTCGGATCGGCTTTGATGATATCTGCGCCGAGTTCCACTGCCTGGCGGACGAGGGGGCGGATTTTGTTAATGTCTCCATCGACCATGTATCCACCGGCCTTTTCGTTAGCCTGCATGACCAGCGGCTCGACCATCAGCGGCATTCCGGCTTTGTCAGCTTGCGATTTGAGTGCGTTGACGTTGCGAACGCAATCGCGATGAAGCTCGGGCTGACCGGGGAGGAGGAGGAGATTGACAACCACGCAAGCTGCATCAAGCCGGACGGCTTGGTCGACAGCATCAGAGATAAGCTCGCTCATCAAGGTTCGCGGGAGTGCCGTTCCGTAGACGTTGGCAACGTCAGTCCGGAGGACGAGCGCGGGCTTTGCACCACTGATTGACTGAAGAATCGGGGCTGTTCCGGGCGGGAGTTGGACTGCGTCGGGTGCGGCTGCGACGACGGTTTCGATCGCCTTGCGGATATCCTCGATTCCGGCGAGGAACGAGAGTTCGTTGAAGAAGCCGTGGTCAATCGCCACGTCGAAACACTTTCCGTCCGCGGCGAAGAGGCGGTTGAGGCGGGGCTTGGAAGGATTCAACATCGGCTTTGTGAACCGATATTACTCTGAATATCCGCTTTGACTCTTACAACCTAAATTTGCCCTTGAAGGAAGGGACAAATTCTCAGTGATGTCCGCTTTGCGGGCCGTACCACTCGCCTTCGACGTCTCGGGAGACGGTCTTGCTGTAGACGAACCAGATGTAGAGGTTGATGACAACTGCGATGACCAGGCCGATCGCCATGCCCTTCAATCCGCCGTTAACCGAGTACAGCCCGAGGTCGCCCTTGAGAGTCTTGGTGAAGATGGTTCCGCAAGCGAATCCGAAAACGGATAACACGACAAAGAGCACTTTGCCGAGGGTGCGTGCAATCTGAGCGTCTTGCTCGAGTGCGGGTCGTGCGTCGTGGTTGTCAGCCATATCCTTGATTATAACTTACCGAGCCATCTCGTGCGTACTCGGGAATGGGTCATTGTAGTTCTTCCACACCTCAGGACCAGCGGCAAACTCTTCGTCGGTCAGCAGAGCTTCGCTGAGAAGCAGCTCAAGTTTGGGACGATCCAGCCCCACACCGATCAGAACGATCTCTTGGCGACGATCGCCGTAGGGTTCGACAAACTTCTCAAGAATCCATGCTTTCGAGTCTTCTTCCACGGGCCAGTACTGCTTCGGGGCAGTGCACCACCACGTCCCTGCCGGCTCGTAACGGCAAGCTCCGCCGGCCTGACTCCAGCCGCCGATCCAGTTCATTCGGGTGGCGAGCCAGAAAAACCCTTTGCTGCGCAGGACTCCTGGCCACTCGCGCTGGATCAAGTTCCAGAAGCGCTCGGGATGGAACGGTCGCCGCGCTCGAAAAGCGAAGGAGCTGATGCCGTATTCTTCGGTTTCCGGAGTGTGCTCATTGAGCATCTCTTTGATCCACCCAGCAGAGCTTTGGGCCTTTTCGAAGTCAAAGCGGTTCGTGTTGAGGATTCTTTTGAGATCAATCTGGCCACGAGTGGTTTCGACGAGTTCGGCAACAGGGTTGAGGGAGTGGATGAGAACCTTGAGCTTTGCCAGCTCTTCCGGGGTGACTAGATCACATTTATTGAGGAGGATAACGTCCGCAAACTCTACTTGGTCGACGAGGAGGTCGGAGACGGTGCGATCGTCTTCTTCTCCGAGCGACTCTCCCCGGTTCTTGATGAAATCAGCTTCTTTGAAGTCTTTGACGAACGTGAAGGCATCCACTACGGTGACCATCGTGTCGAGCTTGGCGTAGTGGCCGAGGCTCTGGCCAGTTTCATCCTCGAAGGTGAAGGTCATTGCGACGGGAATTGGTTCGCTGATTCCAGTGGACTCTATTAGGAGATAGTCGAACCGATTCTCTCTTGCGAGCCTCGATACTTCCTGGAGTAAGTCGTCGCGCAAAGTGCAGCAGATGCATCCGTTGGTCATCTCGATCAGCGTCTCTTCTGTACGGCTGAGGTTCGCACCGCCACCTTGGACTAATGCCGCATCGATGTTGATTTCACTCATATCGTTCACGATTACCGCGACCCGCATTCCTTCGCGGTTCGTGAGGACGTGGTTGAGGAGAGTGGTTTTTCCTGCGCCGAGAAACCCAGAGAGGACGGTCACAGGCAGGCGTGTATCATTCACGCCTGAATTATACATATAGGGGGTATACCTACTTCAAAAAGCGATTAAGTGTGGTCCGCACTTCTTGCTTCTTGTCTTCAGGAGACATTTCGTGTTCGGGGCCAGAGCCAAAAACGCAATCTTCGATGTGGTGCGTCAACAGAAGTAGGCCAAGTTGGTCGAGAGCAGCTCGAAGCGCCGATACTTGGGTGAGCACATCAACGCAATAGCGCTCATCCTCAATCATCTTCTGAATGCCGCCAACTTGCCCTGAGATTCGAGCAAGGCGCTTTTTGGCGTCGGCATAAACGTCGTGACTCACTGAACAATTATCACTGTTTTTTCGTCTGCAGGATAGTAACGCTACCCCGGTATCGTACACTGGAGCCTATGCGAAGAGCTTTTACTCTGATTGAACTTCTTGTTGTGATTGCAATTATTGCAATTCTTGCCGCGATCCTGTTCCCGGTTTTCAGTCAAGCAAAGGCTGCAGCAAAGAAAACGGCGGATCTGAACAACCACAAACAGATCATTACATCTATGTATATGTATGCCAGTGATAATGATGATCGCACCTGTGCGACTCACCACGATCTTGAAACTGGCGAAACGATCGCAGACCTTTACACATGGTTTGAGCCACTCTACCCGTACTGCAAGAACCGCGACATTTTCCGCGATCAGGTTGTCAGTCAAACACCGACTTTGTTCCCCAACCTCCTGACGCTTCCTGACTGGAATGTGCGCCGCACCGACTACCTGATCAACGGGTTCTTCTCTCACGGAACATCGTTTACGATTTTCTCGAGTCCAGCTAACCAGATCGTGGTCGGGGAACGACATTCGAATATTGCTTTCTTTGACTATCATGCCTGGCCCTCGGCACCAGATGACAACTGGGAGCGCGGATTCCTCGACGGATCAGGCTATCAGTTAGGCGATGTCGACACGGATACACAGGTTCCTGACGCACGCAACGTGGGACGACACGCCCAGGGGAACAACTATTCGTTCTCCGATGGCCACGCTAAATGGTTCCGGTTCACCCAGACCCTGGATAAGACCAAACCGGCGGACGCAATCGACAACTGGGGAATGCACAACGTCGACAACCTTCCGGCAAACGACTGAATCTAGTTCAGCATTTTGAACCTGAGACCTATTGTTAAGTCTCAGGTTTTTTCATTTTAGGGATACCCCCTATGCGTATGTTGTGATACACTACCCCCCATGGGTAACAACAAAGCATTCACTCTGATCGAGTTACTTGTTGTCATCGCGATCATTGCCATCCTCGCGGCGATCCTGTTTCCCGTTTTCGCACAGGCGAAGGAGGCAGCCAAGAAGACTCAGAGCGCAAGCAATATGCGCCAAATTGGCATTGGGCTCACCCTTTATTCAAATGATTGGGATGGCGGAATTCCTCGGTCGATGCACAATTCGGCGGGCAATGTGGAGCGCGCTTGGATCTTCAATCTTGCCCCTTATATCAAGGCTGACCAAGTAAGGGTCTGCCCCGCAGATCCAAAAGGGCAACAGCGTATCCAGGCAAGGGCGACCAGCTACGTCCTCAACGGATATTTGACAGATGACTATCAGGAGGACGTGGCGAATGCGTATCGTTCTCGGTTCGACACCCTCCCGAGGACGGCGGAAACATTCGTCTTGTTCAGCATTGCCGATCGACAGAATGTGCTGACCTACAACGATCACTGCCACTCCTACTTCTGGTTTTTGCTGAGCAATCCGAATAGCCGCTGGAACGCAATTCTTGCGGAGATTCAGCCAGACCGCTTCAACGGATCTACTGCGAACCGCACACAGGGATCGGCGAACTATCTGTACGCTGACACGCATATCAAGAGTCTCCCCTCAGGGAGAATTCGCGGATGGGCGTTTGAAAACTACGATTTCGCGAAGCCGCCGGAATGATGGCTTCGGGAGTAAATGCAATGAAGAAAACTCTATTGATTACGGGCGCTGCACTGTTGGCTGGCCTGGCCAATGCGCAGACTTATTACACCGAGGGGCATGCCGATATTGGAATTGGTCATGACGGAACGAACTGGGATCTCCACTTCCATGACGACACAGGAATGACCGAATACGCACCAGAAGATGTTGTTATCGTGGCTCCTCTGAGTTCTCAGTGGGCTACTCCCGCGTCCAATTTCGGGTTCACCGGAGTTGCGGGTGGCGGATCGATTTTTCGATTAAGGCAGACTGCCTTTGCAGGACAACCATTTCTCGGAATCGGAACTGAAGAGTTCCTCGCGCCATCCGCATCGTACACAGATTCAGATGCACGACTTAACCGAGTCTTCGGGACAAATGCTGGAGAGTGGGTCTCTCTGGAACTGGTCAACGTGACTGGTCCGGGTGTGTTTTCGCTGTGGTCCAACGATCCTGATGGAAGCGGCACTCCTCTAGTTTGGATGTCCTCAAATGACGGAATCTCGTCTAGCGACCGCTATGTTGCGCAACCAGGCGCTCATGACCACGCCAACTGGGGCTTTTCTAAGGCTGGAACCTATGAGGTCACCGTACGTGGCAAATTCTGGGACGGAAGTGCATTCCAAACCAGTGACAATGCAACCTACACGTTCCAAGCGGTGCCTGAGCCTGCTTCGATGGCAGCGCTTGGACTAGGTCTTGTTGGTCTACTTCGCCGAAGAAACAAGAAGTCGGTTTAACCGACTCGCTTAGTGCCCGGCTTTGGTGAGCCTGGCTTTGGGGCGGCCTTTTTGGTCGCCCTTTTCTTTGCCTCGGCAAGAAATTCTTTCATCATCGTCTTATCCAGCCCGCCGACCGTCATCAGAACGGTTTTGCCATCCGCCTTGATCACGTGCAGCGTTGGGTAGGCAGTGACCTTATACTTCTGTGAGCTGGCCGTGCCTTCTTTTTCGCAGTCCTGCTTCACCACAATGACGTCTTTGAAGATCGTCTTGGCTTCTGCAGATTGGAAGACGTCTCGGTCCATTTGCTTACATGGTCCGCACCAGGTTGTATAAAAGTCAACCAGGATGAGCTTCCCGGACTTAGCTGCTTCCTTCTTAGCCTTCTCGAGGTCGTGGGAGTATTCGGTTTTTGCGGTAGCAAATGAGCAAAGAAGAGAGGCGCAGAGCAGACCGGCAAGCGTTCGTTTCATACCTCTTATGATGCACCAAGTAAACTAGAGTTTCCCTTATGAGTGAGAAGCATTTTCGCCTTTACGATTCGCTCTCGCGTCAGGTCAAACCGTTGACGACGCTGGAGCCAGGCCACCTTCGCTTCTACTCGTGTGGACCTACCGTCTACTCCTACGCTCACATCGGTAACTTCCGATCGTTTATCACGGCGGATCTCATCGTCCGGACCGCTCTCTCCTTGGGTTGGAAGGTCACTTGGGTTTCCAACATCACCGACGTCGGGCACCTCACCGAAGATGATGTTGCCGACGCCCAGGGCGAAGACAAGATGGAGAAGGCGCTTCGGTCGAAGGAAGGCGAGCAATTCCACAATGTGTGGGAGCTTGCTGAGTTCTATGAGGATGCTTACCGCGACGACTGGAAGCAGCTGAACCTTCTGGAGCCAGATGTTCGCCCCAAGGCCACCCAGCATGTCCGCGAGCAGATCCTTGCCGCCGAAGAGCTGATCGCTAAGGGATTTGCCTATGAAACCGAGAGCGGTATCTACTTCTCAGTAGACAAATTCCCCGAGTACGGCAAGCTGAGCGGCAACACGCAGGAAAATCTGCGCAAGGCAGTTCGGGATGTTGTTCTCGACGAAGAGAAGAAGGATCAGAGCGACTTTGCGATCTGGAAAAAGGATGACAAGCACCTGATGCAGTGGTTCTCGCCTTATGGCTGGGGATTCCCTGGCTGGCACATCGAGTGCTCGGTCATGGCCCGCGCCTATCTTGGAGACACGATCGACCTTCACAGCGGCGGTGAGGACAACAAGTTCCCTCACCACGAGTGCGAAATCGCCCAGAGCGAAGCCTTGACCGGGAAGCCTTTCTCGAATCACTGGACGCATACGGCCTTTCTTCAGGTCAACGGTCAGAAGATGGCGAAGAGCGCCGGGAACTTCTACACGGTTCGGGGACTGGTTGCCGATGGTGCAAACCCGCTCGCAATTCGCTTCGCGCTGATCGGTGGCGTCTATCGAAAACCGTTTAACTTCACTGACCAGGGCCTTAACGACGCCGCCACGAACCTTGAACGCTTCCGACGTGCGGTCGATGTTGCCCTCGCGGCTGATGGCGCGGGTGAGGACTCGCTCGGCGAAGAGCTGGGCGGACTGTTTGAGGATGCTCTTGAAGCGATGTGCTCCGACCTCAACACTCCGGTGGCTATTGCAAAGGCACTTGAAGGCGCCCGGCTGATCACCCGAGAAGGAACACTGAACGCGGCTACTGGAGCGTCGGCAAAATCCTTCTTGGAGAAGGTTGAGTTGCTCCTTGGAATTATTGGGCCGCTGGAAGTCGCCGAGGAGCCAAACCATTGCCTACCCGCCGTGGATGAAGCACGAATTCTGGGTCAGATCGAAGCCCGAAAGGCTGCGAAGGCTGCGAAGAACTGGGGTGAAGCGGATGCAATCCGCAACGCGCTCCTCGCCGAAGGAATCGTGCTCACCGACAATGCCGACGGGACTGTTGGCTGGTCTCGAGCATAAGCTGGTCTAAATCTTGCATCATCATAGTTAACTTGACCGCTGGAACAGCGTTGTTCTGGCAAGTAAGAGGTTCACAAAGCCGTGAGCATAAATCCGAAAAGCCCCCACCTAGACTTTTTGCGCGTCACCGAACGCGCCGCACTCCTCGCCGCCCGTTGGGTTGGCAAAGGCAAGAAACACGAAGCGGATGACGCTGCCTGTCAGGGCATGCGATCCGCTTTGAACGAGCTCAATATCGCCGGCACGATTGTCATCGGCGAAGGAGAGATGGACGAGGCGCCGATGCTCTACATCGGTGAGGCCGTTGGCACAGGCATCGGTCCCGATGTCGAGATTGCGGTCGATCCCCTTGAAGGCACCAACCTTTGTGCGAACGGAATGCCGAATGCCATTGCAGTTTTGGCGGGCACGATCAAGGGTGAGGGACACTTGTTGCACGCCCCGGATTGCTACATGGACAAGCTTGTGGTGGGTCCCGAGTGCAAAGGCATCGTCGACATCACAGTGCCGCCGAAGGTGAACATTCGCTTGATGAGCAAGGCACTGGGCAAAAGTGTCGAAGAAGTGACGATTGGCATTCTTGACCGGGATCGTCATCGTGGGTTGATCGAAGAGATCCGCGAGACGGGCGCTCGAGTTCACTTGATTTCGGACGGTGACCTCACAGTCGCCCTCGCCGCTCTTGATCCAGATTCTGGCGTCGATGCTTTGATGGGCTCTGGAGGTGCGCCGGAAGGCGTTATCTCGGCAGCAGCAGCCCTCTGTTATGGCGGGGAGATGCAAGCGAAGTTCCTTTGGTCATCCGACGAGGAGCGTGAACGCGCGGTGGGGATGATTCAGGGGGATGTGGATCGAGTGATGACGACCACAGACCTAGCCAGCGGACACGTCCAGTTCTGCGCAACCGGAATCACCAGTGGCGACATCCTCAAAGGGGTTCGCTATCGGAGAGACTACGCTCTTACGGAGAGCATTCTCATGCGAAGCAAGACTGGAACGATCCGGCGCATCCAAACGATGCACCGGAACATTAAGCGCCGGGATGATATCCCGGGCGGATACTAGTTGATGTCGTAGCGATAGATATCTTCAAGCTGGGTGTCCTTATCCATCTTGACCAGCTCTTTGATCAGACCGGTATGGATGTCGTAAACCCATCCGTGGAGTACAGGTGCGCCCTCGTCGTGCCAGCTCTGCTGAACGATGCTAGTGTCGGCAAGATTGCGGACTTGCTCAATCACGTTTAGCTCAACAAGACGGTCGAATCGCTCACGGGGGTTTTCAATGATCTTAAGCTCTCGCTCGTGGAAGCGATAGACATCTTTGATATGCCGGAGCCACTTGTTGATCAGGCCCAGGTTCTTGTGGGAAAGAGCGTTTTGCACACCACCACAGTTGTAATGTCCGCAGACGATCACGTGCTTGACCTTCAAGACTTGGACTGCATATTGCAGAACGGAGAGCATGTTGAAGTCCGTGTGGACGACCATGTTGGCGACATTTCGGTGGACAAAGAGCTGACCCGGTTGGGTTCCGGTGATTTCCTCAGCCGGCACTCGACTGTCGGCGCAACCGATCCAGAGGTACTCGGGCTCCTGTCCGTGTGAGAGATGCTCAAAGAAGTCTGGGGCCGCGCTGAGTTTGTCCTGCACCCAAGCCTTATTGGCGAGTAAAAGTTTCTTGTGGCTATCCATTGTTTATTTCCTTGAGATACTGTCGGTGCTTACGCATGTTAATGAACCAGGTCTTATCCTCGACGTCGGTTAACTCGACATCAATTCCCCGGTACTGACCGCTTTCCGCAAAGTCTTTGACCATTTCTAGAATGTCGTGGTCAACAAAGTCCGCCTTCGTGCCGTTGATGACCAACTTCACGTTGTCTGGGATCGTATCCAAGAGGTTTCTCAGACCGACTTTATTGGTAAAAGTGATGTCCTTATTGAATCGCAGAAGCCAGAGATCGCCGTCGTTCACCAATGTGAATGACTTGTGGTGGTTCGCCTTAAGCACATAGACCAGGCCGGCCAGCAAGCCAATAATGACGCCCTTCAGCAAGTCCGTAAAGACGACTCCGAGGAGCGTCAGAAGGAACGGAATGAACTGGTCGAGACCATCGGAATAGACCTTCTTGATCACCGACGGTTTGGTCAGTTTCCATCCAACCATGATCAGCACCGACGCGAGAACGGAGAGCGGAATGGTGTTGAGGATTGATGGGATCGAAATTGCGGCCACCGCAAGGAGGACGCCATGAAAAATCGTAGACTTCTTCGTCTTTCCGCCCGAATATGCGTTGGCCGAAGTACGGACAACGACTGAGGTGAGAGGAAGCCCACCGAGCAGACCACTGAAGCTGTTCCCTACCCCCTGAGCAACGAGTTCGAGGTTCGTTGGAGTTGCTCTGCGTTGA
Source organism: uncultured Armatimonadota bacterium (assembly GCA_903927345.1). Taxonomy (GTDB): domain Bacteria; phylum Armatimonadota; class Fimbriimonadia; order Fimbriimonadales; family Fimbriimonadaceae; genus Fimbriimonas. Next base: position 82,496 of record CAIYMO010000042.1, read on the forward strand.
TCGTCCAATTTGTCCGCCGCATCGATCGACAGCAGGGTCTCGAGCGAAGCCACGACGGCCAAAGTGATCGCAGTGATCCACACTGCAGGAAGTTGAACAGCATTCCAGTCGGGAAGAGTGAGCGCGGCGGTCAGTTCGCTCGTCTTTGGAAGCGTAACCAGGTGCATATCAGCGCTCTTAAGCGCAAGATCTGGTCGGCTACCGGAGAGGAGCGTGTTGGCCAGTGCACCAACAATAACCGCTACCAAAGGTCCAGGGATGTATTTCGTCCAGCCCTGGGACTTCATTGGCTTACTGTCCCAGAACTGAATGATGACCACGCCAATCAAGAAGATCACCAGCGCTGAGGGGGTGATCGTCATTGCTGCTTTGGCGATGTCGGTAAAGGTGTTTCCGAATTTACTGACGAATCCAAAATCGCCTTCATACTCCTTATCCCAGCCTAGTGCGTGTGGAATCTGCTTGAGAATGATCACAACACCGATACCGGCGAGCATGCCCTTGATGACGGAGTTCGGCACAAAGTTGGCGATAGCCCCGAGCCGGAGCAACCCAAGTACGATCTGTATCAATCCGGCGATGATTAGGGCAACTTGGAACGCCTGGTAGGAGCCGTTCAGATCCTTGAGTGCGGTGAGGACGATGGCGACGAGTCCGGCAGCAGGGCCCGAGACAGAGAGTGGAGACTTGGAAATTGCTCCCACCAGAATCCCTCCGAGTGCTCCCGCGATGATTCCGGCCAAGGGAGTAGCGCCGCTTGCGGTCGCAATCCCTAAACACAGAGGAAGGGCAACCAGGAAGACAACCAGCCCGGCCGGGAGGTCGCTCCCCCATGTCGATCCTGAATTTTTAGACTGCGGCATAGACCCAAATTCTGACACGGTGCAAGCCTATTGTCAGAATTCCCTTAAAGTAGAACTAACTTTGTGTAAATTCGCTGAATCATTTCCGGTACAAGTGTGCAAGATTCGGTGTACTCCGGGCTAAGATTATCGAATGCCGAGAGAGATCGCGGAGTGGAACGAGTCAGCCCAGCGGATGGTCGGGGATCGATTGCGCCGAGCGAGACTCGGACACCACTACTCAGTTCGGCAGATGGCGACCCTCGCGGGACTCAGCAAAACCTCGGTAGTTCAGGCGGAAGCGGGGCGAACCTCCCGTCGCTCGACTTACGAAAAGCTCGGCGCTGCGCTTCACTTCCGGATGGAGTCGCTACTATCGATCACTCAGAGCACGGAGGATCCGTTCTCTGTCCATCGGCACGCCGATGATCGCTGGTACCGTTTGGCCCATTATGCGGAAGGTCCGATTCCTGATCAGTCTGCCGATGGCCGTAAACAGGTGGGAGTCAGTGGCTCGACGCCGTTTTGTCTGCTGTCTTCCCGGTTGCACGGAGGTGCAATCAAGCCCAACATCGTTGAGGTCTTCAGCCAGAGCGAGAAGCGCTCCCACCCAGGGGAGGAATTCGCGTTTGTGATGTCGGGTCGAGCGCTCCTCGAAATCGGTGAATCAGTCATTGAGCTGTGTGAAGGCGAGAGCGTTACGTTTTGGAGCGGCGAGCCACACTCGTACGGTCCAGCTCCGGATTCTCCTCTACCCGTCCGAATTCTGAGCGTTCGAGTCGACCCATGACAATCCCCGAAGCAGTTCCCATTTTTGTCGAGGCGTTTAGTCGGGAAAAGAGCAGGACTTACCCCTACGTGGCGACTCAACTCGAGTCTTGGCTCTGGGTGATGCAGGACTCTCCTGACCGGAAGAAAGCCCGCAAGCGAGAAGTCATTTCAATGTCGGGTGATCCGGCAAGGACAGTCGAACGACTTAAAGAGGCAAACATCGGCTGGCACTTCATCTGTGAGATTCACTCACCCGATGTGGACTTCGAGGCGATTCGAGCTGAGTACAAGGAGCTCGGGTACCGCGCGGTCTCGACTGAGTGGCTCTTCGTCCACTCCCTGGTGGATCTTCCCCCCAAACCCGATTCGGACCTTGTGGTGAAGATCGACTCGCAGGAGATCATGGAGACGATCCCCCAAACCGCGGCTCACAAACGCCAACTGATGCCTGGGACGACGAAGTTTGCCATACACGATGGGTTGAGCGATACCGGATGGGTAACCCACGTTCCTGTCGGCAGCAGTCACTGGGTGTCGAGCCTCTGGGTGCGACCCGAGAACCGCGGAAACGGTCTTGGCCGAGCGCTGATGTCTGCTTTACTCCATCATGCAAAGGAGCAAGGCGACGAGGCGAGCGTGCTGCTCGCCACGTCCGATGGGGCTCGCCTCTATCCCAAGGTCGGATACGAGCAGATAGCGGTGCTTCAGATGTTTTGTCCGAAGAACCGCTGAACCCTAAACGGAGGCTTTCTTTTTGCTCTCGAGGGCGGCCTTCACTAAACCTTGGAACAGCGGATGTGCCCGGTTTGGTCGGCTCTTGAACTCGGGGTGAGCTTGGGTGGCAACGAAGAACGGGTGCGCCGGAACTTCGACCATCTCGACCAGGCGATAGTCTGGCGAAACGCCTGAGATGATCATGCCTTGCTCTTGGAGCTTCTCGCGGAAGTCATTGTTGACTTCGTAGCGGTGACGGTGGCGCTCGGTGATCCGGGTCGCTCCGTAAAGCTTTGCGCTCAGAGTGTCGTGGACGAGGTTACAGGGGTAGGAGCCGAGTCGCATCGACGCGCCCTTGTCCTTGACGTCTTTCTGCTCGGGAAGCAGGTGAATGACCGGATACGGAGGGTGTGGGAGCATCTCTTCGGAGTTCGCGCCGACCAAGCCGCAGACGTTTCTGGCGTATTCGATGACCGCCATCTGCATTCCAAGGCAGATTCCGAAGAATGGCAACCCAGACTCTCGAGCGATACGAATTGCCTCGATTTTGCCTTCAATTCCACGACCACCAAAACCAGGGCCAACCACCAAGCCATCGATGTCCGCCAGCGCGGCTTCGGGAGTCAGTTCTCCTTCGAGCGTGTCGCTCTCGATCCATTTGACATTGACCTTACAGTCGTTGGGGATGCCCGCGTGGACCAGGGCTTCGGCGATTGACTTGTAAGCGTCGCCGTTCGACGTGTACTTTCCGACTACCGCGATCGTCACTTCGTTCGACGGGTTCTTCAGAGTGTTGACTAGCTTGCGCCACTCTTCCATTTGATCCGGGCGATGCTCGAGACCGAGCCGCTTGGAAACGAAGTCGCCGAGTCCGAGGTCTTCGTACATCAACGGAACTTCGTAGACCGTGTCCAGGTTCTGTGATTGGATGACTGCCTCTTTGGGAACACCGCAGAACAGACTGATTTTCTCAATCACTTCGGTTTCCATCGTGACTTCGCAGCGACAAACCAAGACGTCTGGTGCGATGCCAATTTCGCGCAGCTTGTAAACGCTGTGCTGGGTTGGCTTGGTTTTAACTTCGTGCCAAGGGCCAACGGTGGGAACCATGGTGACGTGAACGTACATCGTGTTTTCGTAACCGAGGTCGGTTCGCATCTGTCGAATGGCTTCGAGGAACGGAAGCGATTCGATGTCTCCAACTGTGCCGCCGATTTCCGCAATGACGACGTCGGCTTCTTGCTCGACGGCGACCTTTTGGACGAGGGCTTTGATTTCGTTTGTGACGTGGGGAATGACTTGGACGGTGCCGCCAAGATAGTCTCCGCGTCGTTCGGCTTCAATGACGTTCTTGTAAACCTTTCCAGTGGTGACGCTACTGCCTTTGGAGCAGTTAACGTCCATGAAGCGCTCGTAGTGACCAAGGTCTAGGTCGGTTTCTGCGCCGTCTTCGGTGACGAACACCTCACCATGCTGGAACGGGTTCATGGTGCCGGCGTCGACGTTGATATAGGGGTCAAGCTTGATGGGAGCGACGGTAAAGCCTCGGTTTCGAAGAAGACGCCCAAGACTCGCGGTGGCAACTCCTTTGCCGATTCCGCTCACAACTCCGCCCGTAACAAAGATATATTTCGTCGCCATTGATGCCCTTTGGTTAAACCCCAAATAGGATGACGTTCAGCCAAATCGAAAAGAGCTGGCCAAGGGTGAAGGGGTTTAAAGGAGTATACATCTATCGCACCACTGCCACGGTGCCCCGGGGGTGCAGATCATCAGGCAATTAGCCTAGATATTCCCGGTGCGAAACGCCTCAATCAAGCGAGTGAAGTTCAGCTCCGTGCCCAACATCTTCTCGTACGCTGGGTTAAGTCGATCGATGTCGTCGCCGGTGCTTTTCACGGCTTTTAGAATCCGAGCCGCCTTGATCGGACCGCTGGTGAGTCGTAGTCCTTCGACGATTGAGCCGGTGATGATGGGCGCTGCAAACGACGTCCCCGACCAAGCAGCCGCAGATCCGTTCCAGTCAATGCTCACGATTCCGACTGCGGGAGCGCTGGAGACGATGCTTCGGCTGTAATTGCTGAAGGGAGCCTTGGTGCGGTTGGTGTTCAATCCCGCGACGCTAATCACTGGGGTGTACCCCGCAGGGTACATGTCGGATTCAGTTCCGAGGTTCCCAGCGGCGGCAACGATTGTGATGTCGTAGTCTTTCACCCAATCGAGGACGTCGGAGAGTGCAACGATTCGCTCGGTCGATGCGAGGCTGACGTTAGCAACTTCGGCTCCGTTTACAACTGCGAATGCAAGACCCTTGATCAGTCGCCAAGCGGTTGCGATTCCATCGCTATCTGCAACTCGGCAGATGACAAATCGACTCTGCGGGCTGACCAAGTCAACGATCCCTGCGACCATTGATCCGTGTCCAACTTTCGAGTCAAACCGACCATCCCGGTCCGAGTCCACGCCCCGAGGCATGTCAAACGCGGGCAGACCTGGCTCGACCGTATTGATCGAAGCAACGACCTTGGACGTAAGATATGGCGCGTTTGGCGTCAAACCAGTGTCAAGAATGGCCACTTTGACCAATCGTCCCGAGGTGTTGGCAACGATTCGATTCCAACTGATTGACTGCAAGAAATTGAAGTTAAGGTTCGTGACCTTGATTCGGTCGCCGACAGCAGGAAGTGTCGACCCCTTTGAAGGAAGCTTCGCCTGACCTGCGGACTCAGGAGTCGTAAGGGACGCATCGTCTTCTGCCCAAACCACTCGGGGGTCTGATGCCATCAGAAGTTGGTAAGTCGTAGTGCTTGTGCCTGCGGGGGTCGTAAACAGAACGAAGGGCGCTGGACCGGTATTGTCCGTTGGCGTAATGCCGTAGGTAAGCCCTACCTCGCTCGCTAGACTCGGATCCGACAGACGGCAAATCAGTGAACCTGCAAAAGAGGCTGACGCGCCGAGTGCGATGGCTAGGGCGAATAGAAACTTCTTCATGAATTGGTTCCGGCGTAGGCTGTGACTCCACTCCAGTAATAAGGATGCGGCTTAAGCAGGCGAGTAATACATTTTGCTTCAAAAAGTGCTTCACACGCGGATTTGGACCTAGCAACCTGGTGATAGAACGAGGCAAAGAGGGTCATGCCGGCCTCGTCATCAAGGGGCCACATGCTCGCCAAAGTCCACGCAGCACCGCGCGCAACGAAGGCTCTGGCAAACCCATCGGGCTCCGTTTGAGTCACCAAAGACATTGTCCCCGTATCGCACGCGGAAAGGGTGGCAAGCTCGACGGAGAGCTGGCTGAGGGCGATTTCGTAGGCGTAGAGCGGCCCATCGGGAAAAATCATTGCGGAAAGCGCCGGGCAGCTCGCTTGGTGTCGAGCATGACCGACCAAGTGGAGGCAGCCTACGGACTCCGAAAGCATCGCCCTGGCTTCCTTTGCAGTTCGGATAATCCGGCAGTTTCCGAGCTGTTCGGCGACAACGCGAGCCTCTTCATCAGCGAACTTCAGGTCCGGTGAACTGCCCAGCCAAACGACGTTCGGAGCTTTCGAGAGGTTCAGCTCTCGACCTTGGAGCTTGGGGTGGAACGAAACCGCCCACTCTTGACCCAAATCCACGGACGCACTCAGAAGCGACCACGGAATGCGCCAGCTCTGAACGTCTGGACAGATTAGCCGGGTCGAAGAGTCGAAGACATTTTTGAATCGAAGCGCGAGGTCCCGTGCCGCCCGCAAGATCGGCTCTGGGTTGGCGTCCGGCTGGACCATCGGAGCAAGCAAATCGTAGGTCAGCCATTGAATTGCAGTTCGAAGGCTGTCTTGGGTGAGTCCCGTTGCTTCAGCGGTCGTGTTGCCGACCACGTACGTATCGCGTGGGGTCTCTGCGAGCAAAACCGCCCCCGAGACTTCGCCGAGCGTCGGCCTTGAATCCATCGCGATCTCCAGCAACGCCCTCGATGCGACCTTCTGGAACTTAGCGGTGGTGCGGACAAATGCGGGGCGGCGTTGCCCTGGTCCAGGCTCCACCGAGGTGTCGGCAGTTATCTCAGCTCTCGCTTCTTCCAGCAGTTGCAAAACGCGAGGGGAGACCAGCTTTCGATTCTTAAGCTCATCCAGAAGCGTGACGCTCCGAACCTGAGTCATCGCTTCGCGCAACTCCTCAATTCGGCTTGCGGTGGGCTTTGCAAGTAGCCATTCGAAGTACAGCTGGATCGCCGGGAGCTTGTCTTTTAGGTAGTTCGTACGTGCGCTGAGGCTCGAAAGTCCAATTCTGCCGAGCTGGATCTCCTTGAACGCTCTTCGGAGATGAATGCCCGGTCGGGTTGATCGACAGGCGCGGATGTAATGCACCCTCCAGCCTAACCCGGCATACCCGTTCTCTCGAATGAGCTTTAGAGCCTGTGCAGTCCGATCAACCCCCAGCTCCGATTGCGCCAACAAGACCTGCACGAAGTGATAAGGCGAGTTTTTGCAAAGCTGTTCAAGCTCTGCAAAGTCCACTGACGGCTTATCCTTGCCAACCGAAGTGCGCAACAGCCCGAGCTCGGCCTTCGCTTGCCAACCACGGGCACCGCACTTTTCGTACAGACCTTTTGCCCGCCGAAACGCACGGTGGGCTCCTGCGGAATCTCCCTGAGACTCTAAAGCCTCCGCCTTGCCGAGGACGAGGTGGGCCCGATGAACGGGGATTTTGACATTGTGAAGTGCGGACTCGTACGCCTCAATCGCCTCATCCCAGAGGTTGAGCTGATAGAACGCATCGCCCATGTATTCATCAACCCGCGATCGGTCAAGCGGTGAATCATGGAGCCTTTTGCTCACCTCCAAAAGTGCGTGGTGCGCGGCTTCGGGTTCGTTCAGAACGAGTTTGGCAAGAGCTACGTTGAGTCTGGCCAAATCCGCCTGATACTCGGCCCCCACTTTCTCCGCCATCTCGATGGTCCGCTCGGCAAATAGGATGGCTTCGCGAGCATCGCCACCGTACAGGAAGCTCGAAGAAATTGACATTAACGCCGACGCCGCATCGGTTTCGAATCCCCCGTCAATCAACTGCGGAACCGCACGCAACAACACCTTCCGTGCCTCAACATTCCGATCTTGGTACAGCAGTGCGTTACCGAGGTTGAGCAGGGCGCGGGCAGCTAGTCCAGGTTCACCAATAGCTTCGAGTCGACGGGCGACCCGCTTCCCCAACCGAATAGCATTCTCAATCTCGCCACAACGCGCATAGCTATCGATCGCCCCGATCGTAAACGCGAGACGGCTCACCGGATCCTTGGCACGCTTTCCAGCGTCCACAAAACACTGCGCACTTTCCGACCACCGACCGTTCAGTCGCTCGTAGATTCCCCCGGCGCGTAGAACCCACGCTGGATCCTCTGAGTTGGGCAACAGTGTCCGCCAGTGGGAGCCGACGCGGTTGAGCTTACGAGGCGAAACCCCGTAGTAGCTCAGAACGCGGTCGAAGTAGGCTCGGCTTGTCCCTTGTGGTAACTTTGATGCCGACGAAAACCCCTTTCCTTGTTCAATCTGGTCAACGATTTCAGCCGGAGACATCCATAACCTCGGTTGCACTCGGAATGATGAAATGGACTCCGCCGCTCACCACCACGAGGTCTGATTGATCGAGGCTTTCGACGATAAACGCCACCCGATTATTAGTATCCGAGTCCAGTGGGGAGTCATCTTTCCAAGCACTCGATTCTGCCTCGGGCATCGAGAGCATGACTTGCCATCCGGCGGGGAGCTTTGTATACATCACCCGGAACTGGGTGGAGTCGTCGCCTAAGAGTAGTTGGAAATCGTCAGCGAGCTTAGCCCGTGCTCCACTGAGCTGGAGCGATCCACTGAGCAGGCGAAGTCGAGAACTCTTGAATGGCATCAACGAATAAGCAGCTTCGACTAACGCTTGGGGCGCCGCAGTAATTGGATAGGCAAATCCTGAGAACATCGCCCGGGCTTCTCCCAAAAGCTTCTGACACTCTTGGCAAGTCTCCAAGTGGGTTTGCGCCTCGACATCTTCTCGCCCCTCGGCAAGCGCGCAGATCGCATTCCACATTCTCTTTGCGTGAGTTGTCATGTTCCAGCACCTAAGAGAAGCCAAAGCAGATCAGTAATACATTTCAATTTAAAAATCCTCCGTCTTCCAGAATTTTCCTGAGCTTGGCCAGACAGCGCGAGCGAGTGGGACCTAGCGAACCCATCGGCATTCCAAGTTCCTCGCAGACCTGATCATAGGTTGATTCCTGCAAGTACAGCAAGCTGAGCAGCTTTGCGCACTTCCCTCCCAGTAGTTTCAAACCGGTTCGGATAGACAGCGCTTGCGAGGCGATCACCGCTTCCTCTTCGGCCGATGCCTCCTCGGATGCGACAAGCTCGTTGAGGTCCATTCCCGTGGTTGTCCGGGAGGAGTGAGTTCGGTTTGCGCGCAGAGTTCTGTATGCAGCGTTCGCGGCAGTCACGGCGATCCACTTGGGGAGTGCGCCGGTCGCCTCAATGCGGTCTAAGTTTTGGTAGAGCGAGAGGAAGGTCGATTGAAAAACGTCAGCACTTTCTTCCTCGGACAGACCCTGTCGCTTGGCGACAGAATAGACGAGCCCACTGAAATGGTCGACCAGGTGTTTCCAGGCCAACTGGTCTCCTTTACGACACCTTCCTACCAGCTGCTCAAGATCTGACCGTTGTGCAATCGGACTCTTCAACGGCGCGATCATACCAGACCCACCCCCTTAACCCACCCGCATAAGTCCCAGGAAAGACGATGCACTTCTGACGTCGTTGCCGCCCACTTCGCCGTGTCACGATTTCATGGACACGTTTAATTACACGGGGGATTTTCTCGTTCGGCGACAGTTGGTCTTGGGTGGAGTAGCCACAGATATGCCAAGTCTAAAAAACCGAACTGAAGTCCACACCATCGCGATCCTTGGCACCTATCCTCCGCGCCGGTGTGGCATCGCGACGTTTACCGCAGATTTGGCCGCCGCATTCCAGTCCGCTGACCCCCTCGTGCAAGTCGACCCATTCGCCATGAGCGATCAGGGCTACAACTACTCTGCGGAAGTCACTCACATTGACGTGGAAGATCGTTCGAGCTACACACAAACTGCCGAATCGCTGAATGCGCGGCACTACGATGTTCTTTCGATTCAACACGAATACGGAATCTTTGGCGGCGACGCGGGACGCTACCTGCTTGACCTTATCCGTACCGCGAAAATGCCGGTCGTCACTACGTTGCACACTGTTCTTCGTAATCCGACTCCCGACCAGCGGGCGGTGATGGATGAGCTGCTCCAACTTTCGACAAGAGTCGTCGTTATGAGCCGGACCGCCATCGACCTGCTGAACCGAGTCCACTCTGTTGACGCCTCCAAAATCGACTTCATTCCCCATGGGATCCCGCACATCCCCATCAGCGCGGGAATTGAGACCCGAAAGCGGCTTGGCGGGAACGGCCCGATTCTTTTGACCTTCGGTTTGCTTTCGCCGGACAAGGGCATTGAGCACGTCATTAACGCGCTCCCCGCCGTACTTGCTGAGCATCCCGAAGCGAAATACGTCGTCGTTGGAGCAACCCATCCTCACGTTAAGTCGTTCAGTGGCGAGCAGTATCGTGAGAGTCTGCACAAGCTCATTGCCGAGCTTGGCGCGTCGGATAACGTCGAGTTTGTCGACGAATTCGTGAGCCTCGATCAACTCGTCGCCTACCTTGCGGCAACCGACTTCTACATCACTCCTTATCTTAATCCCGCCCAGATCACCTCGGGGACTCTTGCCTACTCAATGGGTGCCGGCAAGGTCGTGATCTCCACTCCTTACGAGTACGCAAAAGAAGTTCTGGCTAACGGTCGGGGAGTCCTGGTTCCGTTCGCAAACTCCGCCGCCATCGCAGACGCAGTGTTGGAAGGGTGCTCGAACACCGAGTCGCGGCAGAAGATGGGCGATCTCGCTGCCAAGTACGGCTCCCTCATGTACTGGAAACGAGTTGGACAGCTCTACATCGACAGCTTCAATCGCGCGATCGAAGAGTCGAAACTCATCCCGATCACCAGTATTTCTCAATCGAGCCTGCCGCTTCCGGAACTGAGCCTGAACTACCTTGAAGCGCTCACTGATGACACTGGAATTCTTCAGCACGCCACCTTCGACATTCCTAATCGTCACGAAGGCTATTGTGTCGACGACAATGCCCGGGCGCTGCTGTTCACCCTGGAACAACAGCACGATCCGAGAATGGTGCAACTCCAAGCGCGGTATCTCGCGTTTGTCGCCCACGCTCTCAATCCGCTCAACCTTCGCTTCCGAAACTTTAAGTCGTACGAACGGACCTGGCTGGAGACCGAAGGTTCCGAAGATTCTCAGGGCCGTTCCCTGTGGGCGGTCGGCGCAACTGCCGCGCGAAGCAACATCCCTGGTCACGCGAAGCTCGCGTCAAAGCTCTTTGAACTTGCTGCTCCGAATCTACTCGACACGTCGAGCCCCCGAACCTGGGCGTATACGATCCTCGGGGCGGTCACCTATTTGGAACGCTATCCGGATTCACTGAGCGCAATGGCTCTGATTGAGACGGGAGCCACCAAACTCGAGGCCTGCTTTGCGGCGCATGCGACCTCTGACTGGAAGTGGATGGAGCCAAGGCTCGCCTATGCCAACGCACGAATTCCGCAAGCTCTGATGCTCGCGGGAACCATCCTTGAGCGGCCAGCTTTGATTGCGCGAGGAGTTAGCGTTCTGAGCTGGCTCGTTGATAAGCAGCGGACGAGCAGCGGGCTGTTCTGTCCCGTGGGAGCCGCTGGTGCCTCGCCGGCTGACTTTGGAACAGTGCAATTTGACCAGCAGCCGATTGAAGCAAGTAGCACCCTCGCCGCCTGTTTGACCGCTTATCAGATCACGAACCAAAACCGCTTCCGTGTTGCCGCCGAGAGCTGCCTTGCGTGGTTCTTGGGCGCCAACGCGCTTGGAGTGTCGCTGGTGAATGCCGAAACCGGAGGCTGTGCAGATGGCCTTGAGGCGACTGGTGTCAACCAGAACCAAGGGGCCGAGTCAACACTCGCCTACCTTGCCGCACTTTGCGAAATGAAAGCACAGTTAAGTCCGTCAGTGGTCATCCATGAAGTCAAGTGAATACGAGGTTCTCCTCACTCGCCATCCCAAAAACCCGATCTTGACGGCTGCTGACTGGCCCTACCCAGTCCATGCTGTCTTTAACCCGGGGGCGACGACGCTCAAAGACGGAACCACTCTGCTTCTGTGCCGTGTCGAGGATCGCACTGGACTCTCACACCTGTGTGCAGCTCGGTCGAAAAACGGCGTCGATGGCTGGGAAATCGATCCTCACCCAACGTTCTGCCCCGACCCAGAAAACTATCCTGAGGAGCTTTGGGGAATCGAAGACCCTCGGATCACCTACATGGAAGATGTGGATGAGTACCTGGTCGCGTATACGGCATTCGGAAAGTCAGGACCTGGAGTCGCAATTGCCTGCACGAAAGACTTCAAAACATTTGAGCGCTACGGACTCGTCATGCATGCCGACGATAAGGATGCGGCGCTCTTCCCGCGCCGTTTCAACGGTGACTTCGGCCTAATCCATCGTCCTTCTAATGACATGGGGGCACACATGTGGCTCTCGTTCTCGCCTGACTTAAGGAACTGGGGCGGTCACGTAATCCTGCTTCCAGCTCACCGAGGCGCGTGGTGGGATGCGAACAAGATCGGACTCTCACCTCCCCCGATTTCAACGGACCGCGGGTGGCTTGTGATGTACCATGGCGTTCGACACCATGCGTCGGGTTCGCTCTATAGAATCGGTTTGGCACTTTTTGACACCGAGCATCCTGAAGTTTGCTTAATGCGAGGGCAAAGCTGGATGTTTGGTCCCGAAGCCCAGTACGAGGTGACCGGTGATGTGAGTCACGTTGTCTTCCCAACCGGATACACCGTAGCCGAGGATGGAGATACGATTCACATCTACTATGGTGCCGCAGACACCAGTATCTGCATGGCAACGGGCAGCATCCGACAAATGTTGAACTGGCTTGATGTCAACAGCAGTGACACTGTCTTCAGCCCCGAAGTGCTGCCGGAAGATGCCCAACAAAGAGGATAGCCTCCCATTTGCACACGTGTGCAAAGTCGAGTAATATCTGTTTGCACACCTGTGCAAACAGCCTCGTTATGATTACGCTCGAAGATATCGCTGAACAATTAGGCGTGTCCCACTCGACCGTATCTCGGGCACTCGCAGGGAGTTCGCTGGTGAACAAAGACACCGCGGAGCGCATCCGCGCGGTCGCCCGAGAGCAGGGCTATCAGGTTAATCAGCTGGCGAGAAATCTCAAGACCCAGTCGACCAAAACGATTGGGCTCATCGTCCCCGAGGTTTCTAATCCGTTCTTCCCAAGACTCATCCAGGGGATCGCGGACAAGCTCAAGTTCAACGAGTATTCCCTTCAACTCCAGCTCAGTGGCGCCACCCAAGCAGACGAAGAACAAGCTCTGCTGGCTCTGGCAAGCAACCGAGTGGACGGGATTCTTCTCGTCACCGGCGAGCGCGGTCTCGTCGCATCGGATCGCATTGCGTCGTTGACAAGTTCTGGCGTTCCCATCGTCCTCATGGGCTGGGTCGAAAACTCTCCGAATGTCGATATCGTCACCGGCGACGACTGTGCTGGCGGACGCGCGATTGCCGAACATCTCGCGAACTTGGGTCATCAGCGAATTGCGATGATTGCGAAGCCTCCACATCGGGGGGAATTCGACCGAGTGAACGGGTTCATGGCTGGGTTCGCCGATCGCGGGATCCAACTCAGCGGGGACATGATCGAGTACGTACAGGAGTCGAGTGAGATTGACGCGGCAGTACGTCGCCTGATTAGCAATGACGTTCCCCCGACTGCGATCTTTGCTTATCAGGATTCCATCGCACTTGAAGTCTACCGATGCCTTGCAAAGCAGGGCGTCAGCATTCCGGCAGAGATGAGCCTAGTCGGATTTGACGACCTGGACTTAGCATCCGTTATGGAACCCGGACTGACCACCGTCGGTGGTCACATCGAGCCCCTCACAAGTGAATTTGTGGATTTGCTTCTCAAGCGGATCAAACAACCGGAGCGATCTCAGCCCGAAACCATTGTCATCACGCCCGAACTCATCGTTCGAGGAACAACTTCGGCACCCCTTCCCACCCCTGACCAAACGATCTAAATCAACTATGGCAACATTCATTTCGAACCTACTCAAAGCTGCAACTAAACCAGCCATCGTGGCTGGACTGGTCGTAACGGGCTCCATAGCACTCAGCGCTCCGCCAATGCTGAAAGTTGTTGGCAACCACCTCGAGGACGGCAAAGGGAGAGTTGTCCGTCTCCAAGGTGTGAACGTACCGAGTTTGGATTGGGACCCGGCCGGTGACCACCTACTTCCCTCCCTCAACCAGGCTCTGGGCTCATGGAAGGCGCAAGTCATCCGGTTACCGCTGACCCAAGATCTTTGGTTCGGCTATTACAAGGGCAACAGAGCCGCCGACGGAGGCAAGGCCTATCGCCAACTCGTTGATGCAGTCGTCAAGAAGGTTTCGGCGAGCGATGCCTACGTGCTCCTTGACCTGCACTGGTCAGACGGCGGAAAGTGGAATCAGAACGTCGGTCAGCATGCGATGCCTGACGACAACAGCGTCATCTTTTGGAAGGACTTTGCCAGCCGGTACAAGAACAACCCCGCCGTGCTGTTTGACTTGTACAACGAGCCTCATGACGTCTCGTGGGACATTTGGAAGAACGGAGGCACGGTTGAGGAGCGAAACGGCGATCCAACCCGCGGACTTTATCTCAAATACCACTCGCCGGGGATGCAAAAACTCGTCGATACGGTTCGAGCTACCGGGGCCAAAAACATTGTTTTGGCGGGTGGGCTGGACTGGGCATACGACCTTCGGGGCGTCCTCAGTGGTTACGCACTCAAGGACACCAAGGGGAATGGGATCATGTACTCCACTCATATCTACCCTTGGAAGAAAGACTGGGATACACACGTCACCCCGGTGACGGCGAAGCACCCCGTATTCGTGGGCGAGGTCGGCACCAAGCCTTGGAAGCAAGGCGATCCACCTCACGAGAATGTCTACACCGAGACATGGGCTCCCGAAGTGATTTCATACATCAACAAGCACCAACTGAACTGGACCGCATGGAGCTTCCACCCGGGAGCAAATCCGTGCCTGATTACAGGATGGGACTATCAACCAACTAGCTATTGGGGGATCTTTGTCAAAGAAGCTCTCGCAAAGGCAGCAACCAAGAAGAACAAATGAGCAAAGCAGAAATTAGCGGAAAATGGGCACTCGTCACCGGTGCTAGTCGTGGAGTCGGACGTCAGATCAGCCTAGCGCTCGCAGATCAAGGATGTAACGTCATCCTTCACAGCCGAGATTCAGCACACACTGAGTCCCTCGCACTTGAAATCAAAGCGAAGGGGGTTGAAGTCGAACAGATTTCCGCCGAACTTGCGAATTCAGACCAAGTTGATGCGATGATCTCCACCCTTTTGGGAGGAAGCCATGCGATTGACATCGTCTACAACAACGCAGCCATCATGACCCCTTACCGGTCAGAGTGGACCGTCGTTCCTAACGACGATCTTCGACTCAGCTTTGAAGTCAACGTCACCGCCCTCATGCGAATTTGCCATGCTTTCTTGCCGGGCATGCTTGAGCGAGGCTGGGGCCGCATCATCAACTTGACCTCAGGAATTGCGGATCAGCCCGAGTTGATCGCATACGCAGTCTCCAAGGCAGCCGTCGACAAGTTTGTTAAGGACACAGCTCCGAAGCTCGTTGGCACCGGCGTCATGATGAACTTGCTTGATCCAGGTTGGTTGCGAACCGATCTCGGTGGACCAAACGCTCCTGGCGCGGTCGAATCAGTAATCCCTGGCGCGCTGGTTCCCTGCTTGTCTGACGACGGCGTTTCCGGCATTCTCTTCCGCGCGCAGGATTACGCAGAAACGACAAACTAAACCCATGAAAAAACGGATCCTCGTGATTTGTGGCGACCAGTATCATCCGTCCCAGGACGTCATGGCTGGCCTTGCCGCAATGAACGATGGGGAGCTTGACTTCACTCAGGCTCCCCGAGGATCAGTTGATTTTTTGACCGAAGCATTCGACGCGGTTGTGCTTGCAAAACTCAACGTCACCTCCGCTGATGACTCTTCGCCATGGATGACCACACAACTCGATGATCAACTCGAGGCACTCATCGCAAACGGCGTCGGATTACTTGTCGTTCATGCGGGGACGGTTGGCTACAGCTCGTCGCCAAAACTCCGCCGAATCACCGGAGGGAGCTTCATCCAGCATCCCGAACCGTGTACTGTTCGGCTCGAACCCACAAATCGTTCTTCAGTCGGCACGGCTCCATTCGAAGTGTGGGATGAGCACTATTTTGTGGAGACCGATCCGGAAATCGAAGTCTTTCTCGAATCAGTTTCCGTCCACGGACGCCAACCTGCTGGTTGGCTGAATCGCCACCAAGACGGAACAATCTGCGTCCTAACCCCGGGACATTTTGCCGAAGTGTGGCAGGACACGAACTTCCATGAACTGCTACGATTCGGTATCGGGAGCGTGCTCAATGCCTAAAGTCGCCCTCATCACCGGAGCCGACCGAGGGCTTGGACTCGGACTCACTCAACGGCTTCTCGCCTCGGGCTGGACTGTCATCGCCGGAAAGTTTCTCGATTGGCCCGAACTTGACGCACTGCAGGCGTCTTTCCCCGAAAGGCTCATCCAAGTTTCTCTCGACGTCAGCTCCGACAGTTCGGTTGCCCAAGCAGTCGCCGAGGTGCAATTGCGCTTGGACGGAATTGATCTGCTTATCTGTAACGCCGCCATCCAGCGATCGGCAGAAGTCCAGAGCATTACAGAGGATCTCAATTTCGATCACATGATCGCAGAGTTCAACACCAATACCCTCGGAGCCCTGCGCGTCACAAATGCGTTCTTCCCAATGCTTCAGGCAAGTTCGATGAAGCGACTTTGCTACGTCTCTTCCGAAGCGGGAAGCATTGCCGAGAGCAAGCGCACAGGCTGGTTTGGCTACTGCATGTCGAAAGCCGCACTGAACATGGCGGTCAAGAACATGCACAACGACCTCTCCCACCAGGGGTACTCATTCCGGCTCTACCACCCGGGCTGGATGCGAACGTATATGAGCGGCGCTAAGAACCAAGAGGCTCACTACGAGCCCGATGAAGCCGCCGACTTCGCCCTAAAACACTTCCTTTCAGCGGTGGACGAATCGCAGGTGCGACTCGTCGATTGGCAGGGCAATGAAATGCCTTGGTAGCCATGATTGCTAAAAGTCGAGGCATTTGTCCCTCTAGATTCAACACTAGGGCTAAAGACTGCCGAAATTAGACTGTTCCCACGACCTCTGGAACAGCTCTTAACATTGCCCGGTCAATGTTAATAATGAAGCCACTCGCGATCCTCGCCCTCGGTCTTTTCACTGTTGCCGCAAACGCGCAAGTCACGCCGATCCCCTTCTTCCCTACCATCGCTCCGCTCACCCACTCGTTCGACGCAAATCCCGTCGGTGTCTACCCAAGCCTTCCGCTATTCAGTGGGTTTGGAACCGCGCTGCCCCTTGGGCCAGGAACGATGGGCGTCAAAGCAGATCCCAGCGTGGTGTCCGTTCCAAATCTCCTGGTCGGACGAAGCGCAGATATCCGGATCAATATGCTGATCCCGATGCGACGATTCGGGGGCTACTTCAACAGCGGCTTCTTCGGCCTCTTCTCAAGTTCGGCGACCTTCCGTTTCTACGATGCCGCGAATAATCCGATCGGCTCCGCAACCGTGCCTCTCACAACATCGATGCAGTGGA
Source organism: uncultured Armatimonadota bacterium (assembly GCA_903927345.1). GTDB lineage: Bacteria > Armatimonadota > Fimbriimonadia > Fimbriimonadales > Fimbriimonadaceae > Fimbriimonas. The sequence continues at coordinate 99,707 of CAIYMO010000042.1, forward strand.
TCGGCTTCAAAACCGCTCCCAAGTGGAAGCGAGTTGAAATCTTCGGCTCGATTCCTGGCCTCCAGGGAATCGTCGGAATGGACTCACTCCGCGTACGACCCAACTAAGCTCAACCGCAAATCCCCCCCTAACCAGTAGAGCGCGGAACCCAGATCCGCGCTCTACTTGTTTATCCTCCTCTCGGCTGACCAAGTAACCTAGTAGCGGATATGAGAGTGTTCACCGTTGGCTTGGCAAAGACCCCAGCGCCGCTGACTCTCAGCTCCCTTTATTCCCCGCCCACCAGCAAATCCGTACCTGGACTAGTTCACGCAGAGTGTATGACGCCCATGGAACTCGGATCCCCGATCCTGTCGATCGAACGACTGCAGTTCCGCAAGCTGGTGATGTTCGCCGCGTGGGAGAGCGAGGACGCCGTCGACGAGTTTCTGAACACCTCAAAGCTCGGACAATCAATCGCTGCAGGATGGCACGTGCGAATGTCCTTTCTCCGCAGGTGGGGCTCCGTCCGCGAGTTCGACTCGCTCCCCGAGTCCGTTGGAGAATCTGACCCACAGGCTCCGGTTGCCGCATTTACGCTCGCCCGAATGCGACTGCCCGAAATCCCGCGATTCGTGCGATGGGGCAGGCCGGTCGAAACTCTCGTCCGCGACAACCCAGAAACGACCTTCACCCTCGCCGCGATCCGTCACCCAAAATCCATCGCCACCTTCTCCATTTGGAACTCTCAGCAAGCAATGGTCGACATGGTTAAAGGGCATAGTGGGGTTCCACAGCCCGAGCGCCACATTGACGCCATGAAAGAGCGCCAGCGCCGGGATTTCCATCACGAATTCACCACACTCCGCTTCCGCCCGATCTCCGAGCATGGAAGTTGGGAGGGTAGGTCGTCGCTTCTCCCAACAGGAATCTTCGAATGAGTAACTCGATCTATGCAACCGTCCTCGGAGACGATTTCCAACGACTCCATCCCAAGATTCAGGAGCGTTTCGGCTTTGACAGCAAGTCAGGGAAGCGCGCGATCGGCCGGGGCATCATGGACCGCGTATGGCACGGGAAGTTCTATACGATTCCCTTCTTGATGGTTGGGACGTGGCGCAACATCATGTTCCCCGAACAAGGAACTAACGTGCCGTTCACAATCGAGAACTGGGCGTATGTTGACACTCTTGGCCGAGAAACTGTGACCGAACTCCGCACATTCGAACTCGGTCGTGAACGCCGATTCGACGCCTACATGGTTCGTGATCCGGCCCGAAATGCAGTGGTTGACTACATGGGCACCCATCAGCACCTCGCGGTTGACCTGAACCTCAGCGTCGCCGAAAATGGCGGACTGCGAATCGAGTCGGGCGAGCAACGCTTCTATGAGGGTCCGATCGCCTTCAAGTTCCCCATGTTCTTCTCGGGCAAGGCGTACGTCTACGTTTGGTTCGATCAAGAGATCGGGCGCTATCGCATCGAAGTGGAAGTCAAAAGCAAACACTGGGGCACTCTCTTCGGGTTTGTCGGAGTCTTCGACGTCGAGTGGGAAGAAGTTGACCCCCAAAACATCCCCAAAGAGATCATGCCGAAACGCGAAGAATCACGCAACTAGCTTGGAGGCGGGGAACAAGAACGGGTGCAAAATGCAACGGCCGTTGAAATCCTGGAGTTGGTGGAGGATAGGGGACTCGAACCCCTAACCCCCTGCTTGCAAAGCAGGTGCTCTCCCATTGAGCTAATCCCCCACGCAGGAAAGAATAGTATACCAGCAGCTTTTCACTGTTGCAACGTCTCCCTTAGGATTCCAAAACTTCGGTGACAAAATCTCCTGGGAGGTGTAAGATGCAGTCACATGCTCACCGCTGTTGCTGCGCTCTTCCTCGTCCAAACTGGTCCGACCGACCTGGCAGCCCAGTTTAAGAATCCGCCAGCGAGCGCACGTCCACATACCTGGTGGCACTGGATGTCCGGGAATGTCACGAAAGAAGGCATCACCGCAGACTTGGAGGCGATGAAGCAGGCGGGCATCGGCGGAGCCCATATCTTCGACGCGGGTCAAGGCATTCCGAACGGTCCGATCAAATACAACTCTCCCGAATGGCGCTCCCTGATGGCGTTCGCGTTCCAAGAAGCGAAGCGCCTCGGGCTCGACATGACGATGCACAACTCTTCGGGATGGTCGTCTAGCGGTGGACCATGGGTCACCAAAGAAGACGCGATGAAGAAAATCGTCTTCTCCAAGTCCGTTGTTCAAGGTGGTGAGAAAGTCAAAGTTCCTGCCCCAACGGTGAACCTGGGCTACTATCGCGACCTTCAAATCGTCGCCCTACCCACTCCCGAAGTTCCGAATCAGTATCGGATGAACGAGCTAGCCGGACTCGGCGCAAACCCTGGGCCCCGACCAAACATCGCCTGGCCGCGCGTCGATATCGCCGACTGCGTTCAGATTCCGCTCACATCCAGCGAGGTTGAACTCCCCGAAGGCTCGTGGACAATCCTTCGCATCGGAGTTACCCTCACCGGCGCTCTGAATGTGGCGAGCCGGCCAACGGGCGAGGGGCTCGAAGTCGACAAGCTCAGTGCTGAATCGCTTGACCGGTTCTTCGAGGGAGGATTAGACCCGCTCTTCAAAACGGTTGGCAAAGACAGCGCCCTCCACACTGTCCTCATCGACAGCTACGAGACCGGCTACAACAACTGGACTCCGAAGCTGTTCGAAGAGTTCAAAAAACGCCGAGGCTACGATCCCACCCCTTACCTGCCCCGCCTTGCGGGCTACTCAATAACGGGTGCCGACACCACGTTTGGCTTCCTCTTCGACTGGCGTCAAACCATATCCGAGCTTTGGGCGCAGAACTACAGCGGACACTTCGCCAACAAGCTCAAGCACCAAGGTCTGCAACTCGCCATCGAGCCGTACGGTAACGGGAACTTTGACCCATTCACCTACGGAAAGCCCGGTGAGCTCATCATGGGCGAATACTGGGTCGGAGAAGGTCGAATCAACGCCGCCGTCAAAGTAGCGGCATCCGTGGCTCATGTCTACGGCAAGAACATCGTCGGAGCTGAAGCCTTAACCGCCAGCCCAGACCAAGCCGGCTGGCGCAACCAGCCCCGCCAGTGGAAAGCCTTCGCCGACCGAGGCATGACCACCGGTGTCAACCGGATCATTTACCACCGCTTCGCCCACCAACCCTGGGTCAGTGGCGTCAATCCCGGAATGACCATGGGACCCTGGGGTTCTCACGTCGACCGGACTAACACGATTTGGCCTTACATGGCAACCTGGGATCAGTACGTTTCGAGATGCCAATATGTGCTCCAAAGCGGAACCTTTGCTGCCGACATCCTTCTCTTCTCGGGTGAAGACACTCCGCAGAACTATGCTGGCGAAGGTCAGGCTCTTCCCGAAGTCCCCGAGGGGTACGACCACGACTACATCGGCCTCGATCCCCTCATGTCGCTGACCGTAAAGAACAAAAAACTCGTTCTTCCCAACGGCGCGACTTATGCTGTCCTTGCGCTCCCCAGCACGGAGTTCATGACCGTCAAACTCGCTCGAAAGATCAAGGAACTTGTTGCCGCCGGAGCCACGATCGTCGGTCCACGCCCATCGAAAACTCCAAGCCTTGAGGAGTCTTCGAACGGAGGAAACGGTGCGCTTGAACAGATCGCAAATGCTGTTTGGGGCACTGAGTCAACCGAAGCCGGATCGAACACATTGGAGCAGGGGCGTGCGATCTGGGGCAAACCCCTTCGCGAAATCCTCGAGGCATTCCGGCTTCCCCAAGACTTCGCTGCAACGGCGAAGGACGTCAGCTTCATCCACCGAAAAATCGGGACAAATGATGCCTACTTTGTCGCATCTTCTCAGCCTTACCCAAGAACTGTCACATGCCGATTCAGGGTTGCGCCAAACGGTTCAAAGGTCCAACTTTGGCACCCAGAAACCGGGCAGATTGAGGACGCACCTGTCTGGAAAGGCACGGCGGACGGCATCGAAATCCCCCTGAGTCTTGATGCCGACGGCTCGGTAATCGTGATGTTCTCGCCCGCCCCGAACCCGACGAAGCATATTGTTGAAACGCAGGCGGTGACTGCAACGGAAGCAACTAAGCCTGCACCGAAGCTGAGAATTATCAAAGCTGTTTACGGCGATCAGAGTTCAGGTCTTGTCAAGGATGTGACCGACATCTTGGCAAGTTCGGCGACCTCCACCACCATCCGAATCAACGCATCGAACTCTGATCTCGGCGGAGACCCGGCGGTTAATGTGGTTAAGGTCCTTACTGTCACCTACCAACTTGGCGACCAAACCAAGACCGAGATCTTCCGCGAAAACGCCCTGTTCGCGGTCGGTGACTTCCCAAATGCGGGTACGCCACCGATCTCTGAAGTCATGGGGAATCAACTTCTCGCATGGCGCAACGGAACCTATAGCCAAGCCTGGTCCACCGGCAAAAAGGAGCAAGTCAAGATCAGCGATCTACCTGCGGCAGCTGAGCTAATTGGGCCCTGGCAGATCAAGTTCACCTCGACCTACGACCCCGCCCGAAGTGCGACATACGATAAGCTCAAATCTTGGACCGACGACGAGAACTTCGACACCAAGTACTTCTCGGGGACCGGAACGTACACGAAGTCGGTTACGGTCAACCCCTCTCTTCTTGGAAAAGGCAAGCGACTCTTCCTTGACCTGGGCGAAGTGCACGATCTCTGCCGCGTTCGCTTGAACGGCAAGCCCGTCGCAACCCTCTGGAAGTCCCCGTTCCGGGTCGACATCACCAACTTCGCCAAGCCAGGTGCGAACGCCCTTGAAGTCGACGTCACCAACCTCTGGACCAACCGGTTGATCGGTGACGAGCAATTCCCTGACGACATGGGATGGGAAGGGAGCCAACTTCGGGACTGGCCCAAATGGTTCCTCAATCACCAGCCACGCCCCGAGCCTCGGCGCAAAACCTTCACCACCTGGCGACACAACTACAAGGACACCCCGCTCCTCCCCAGCGGTCTCCTCGGTCCGGTCACCCTACGACCCGTCAAAGTCATCGCTCTGCACCCATAAGGTGCAGAGTCGGCGGACTGATATAACGGTAATCTGAAAACGTAGGATTCAAACCGATGCGCCAACTGCTGCTCCTAGCCGCACCACTTCTTAGTTCGCTCGCCTTCGCCCAAGTCTCCGTCGACTTCGGCGCAAAGCCGACCAAGACCAGCGAAGTGCCGTTCGTCAGCATCGGCTCCGACCGCGCAGCCATCTTCCTGCGCGATATTCACCAGCGCGACCTCAAGGCTCTCCAAAAGGAGATGAAGTTCAAGTATCTGCGCTGCCACGGCATCTTCAACGAGGAGATGGACGTCGTCAAGCGCAACGCCGATAACTCGCTCACCTTTAACTGGACCAAGGTTGACGGCTTCATTGATCGCCTGAAAGAAGTCGGTATCCGCCCCTTTATCGAGTTCGGCTACATGCCCGAGCCCCTTGCTAGCGGCAAAGAAACCTGCTTCTACTACCGAGGCAACACCACCCCGCCGAAATCTCAAGCCGAATGGGCACAGCTTGTCTCCGAGTTCGTCAAGCATGAGATCACGCGCTTTGGTGCCAAGGAAGTCCAGCAGTGGTATTTCGAAGTCTGGAACGAACCAAACCTCGACTACTTCTGGCGCGGAACTCAAGCCGACTACTTCAAGCTCTACGAAACCACCGCCCGCGCGGTGAAGGCCATCGACCCTTAACTCCGCGTCGGTGGACCGGGAACCGCTGGCCTCGGCTGGATCAAAGAGTTCCTCGACTTCTGTAGCAAAAACAACGTTCCCGTTGACTTCGCCAGCACCCATAACTACGGTGCAACCCAAGGCTTCGTTGACCCAGACGGAAAGTCTCAAGTGATCCTTGACACCAGCCCCAACTCGGTTGTCGGAGGTTTCCAGTGGATCAGCTCAGTCGTCAAGGCAAGCCAGTTCCCCAAGCTCCCGCTCTTCATCACTGAGTGGGGCCCAAGTTACAGCCAAGCCGACCCGGTTCACGATAACTACATCTGCGCGGCTTGGATTCTCGAGAAACTCTCGAAGAGCCTCCCCTACACCGACGGCATGTCTTATTGGACGTTCTCGGACCAGTTCGAAGAAGGCGGCCCCGTCCGCACGCCGTTCCACGGCGGCTTCGGTCTGCTCAACTACGACGGTCTCAAAAAACCGGGATTCTTTGCCTATAAGTTCTTTTCCGAGCTCAAGAACAAGCAGTTCCCTTCGAGCGATGAGCGAACCATCGCCACAAAAGATGGTGACCGCATGACCCTCATCACCTGGAACTACACCGAACCCCAGCTGACCGAGCCCAACAACCCGTTCTTCCACAAAGACCAAAAGCCCAAGGCCCTACCCAATAAAACAATCCAGCTCAAAGGCCTGAAAACCGGCAAGTATCGCCTCGAGCTCACCCCCGTCGGCTACATGCAGAACGACGTGTACGGCACGTTTTTGGCCCTTGGCAAACCCAAGGGTGATGGTCCAAGCCTAGACAAGGCGAGCCAAGCCAAACTCCGAGCCGCCACAACCGGCCAGCCAACCGTCGCTCGCACAATCGAAACCGATCCATCCGGCACGATCCGCCTCGACCTGCCGATGCGAACCAACGACTGCTGGCTGATCAAACTCTCGCGAGTTTCGTACTAAATGCACCAACCCGTTCCGAGGTTCTTCATTGAACCTCGGAGCGGGAAGAGACTTACTGCCCTTGACCGAGCGAGAAGCCAGCGACGCCGTCGAATGTGCACAGATTCTCGTGCTTGATCACCTCAAGCCCTGCCTCCACAACTCGGCCGAGCAACCCAACAACTTCCGATCCCGAGACCGATCCGCCCTCTTTCGCCATGAACCGGCAGCGATAGTGGTCCACCAACGTTGTCTCTGCAAAGCCGTTTGGCCAAACCTTGACGCCCCGGCAAGTGATCATCGACAACTCAAGCTCGCCCGCGCACTCAAGGAGCCTTGCGCCAAGCTCATCTGGAGTGCCGTTCCACTGGACAAACACATCCGTTCCAACCGTCTGCTTTACCGCCGGAACCGCAGGGCGAACGCCCAACTTCATCTCAACCGCCGCACCATACTTAACCGGCTTTAGCTTCCACGGCATCAGCCCAAGCAGAGCAACCACAGCCTCGCCGAACTCTCGCGTTCCGACCAGTCGGGCACTTGTCTCCTTCTGATAGATGTCGCTCGTGTGGATTCCATCCTCAATCGTCTTGAGCCAAGCATTGTGAATCCGCTCTGCAACCTCTGGTTGACCTATGTGAACGAGCATCATCACGGCCGCCAAAAGAAGTCCGGAAGGGTTCGCAGCGTTCAGACCCGAAAGTAGGGGTGCACTGCCGTGAATCGCTTCAAACATCGCGCAATGCTCGCCGATATTCGCCGATCCCGCCAGACCCACCGAGCCCGCAACCTCCGCCGCGATATCGCTCAGAATATCGCCGTACAAGTTCAGTGTCACGATCACATCGAAGTTCTCAGGGTGCGTTGCCACCTTCGCCATCCCTATATCGATGATCCAATGCTCCTTCTCAAGCTCCGGATACTCCGCACCGATCTCATCGAATATCCGGTGGAACAGTCCATCCGTGAGCTTCATGATGTTGTCCTTGCTCATGCAAGTGACCTTCTTCCGGCCATTCGCCCGCGCGTATTCAAATGCGTAACGAACAATCCGTTCACATCCCGACCGTGTCACGAGCTTGAGACACTGATAAACCTCTTCTGTCTGCCGGTGCTCGATTCCCGCGTACAGGTCCTCCTCGTTTTCGCGAATGATGACCAGGTCCATGCCCGGTCCCGACTTCCCGGCGAACGGAGCATATGTGACGCAGGGCCGAACGTTCGAATACAGACCCAAGGTCTTTCGGATCGTAACGTTCAGACTCTTATATCCTCCGCCTTGCGGAGTTGTGATCGGCGCCTTCAGCAGCACCTTCGTCCGTCGCAACGAATCCCAAGCCTCTGGCTTGATTCCCGAAGTAAAGCCCGACTTGTAAACCGCTTCGCCAATCTCGATCACCTCGGGCTCGATCGCAGCACCCGCTTTCTCCAAGACATTCAGAACTGACGCCATGATCTCGGGCCCAATTCCGTCGCCATAAGCCACTGTAATCGGGGTTTTCACCATGCCGGAATGATTGTTCTGAGAAGTCGTGGTAGAATCCTTAGCGATTTGCATTACAGGAATATAATTACACGAAAATGATTTCGCATAACATAGATTCATTAAAATCCGCGAACGGCTGGACGTTCCTTACGAACCACACCCACGTCCTCGTCTGCCTCCTGCGAAATCCCGAAACTCGCCTGCGCGACGTCGCGATTCAAGTCGGAATCACCGAGCGCGCCGTCCAACGCATCGTCGCCGAGCTCGAACAAGCCGAAGTCATCACCCGCGAAAAAGACGGCCGACGAAACCGCTACACAATCAACACCCAAACTCCCCTCCGACACCCCCTCGAACAAGGCGTCACCCTCGAAGAGCTCCTCAGCAAAATCCTTTGAGGCCGGGTCAGCGCAGCACGAAGGCAAACCAAGTAACATCCACTCATAAATGCTTCCCTTCATTGCCGCGCTTGCCATGAAACCATCCATCACGCCCCTCATCGAACAGTACCAAGCCGACCTCGGCAGCCTCGAGCGGTTCTACAAAGTTGAAATCTCCGAGGAGAGGAATAATCGGTTCAGAGGCTTCTATTGGGACAACGTCAAGGTCCTCATCCGGCAAGACTTTGATGCTCTCGACCAGGGCGAAAAGGTCGACTACCTCCTCTTCAAAAACCACCTCGAACGAAGCATCGCCCAGCTCGACGCGTTTGAGAAGCAGATCGAAGAAACCAAGCCGTTTCTTCCTTTCGCCAACGATCTCATCAAGCTCGGCCAAGACCAGCGGCGCAGTAACCCGATCAAGCCCCAGCTCGCCGCCGCAACCCTCGCACGCATCGAAACCGACCTCCCCAAACTCAAACAAGCTCTCGAAGCCAAGAAGAACAACGACAAATTCGCCGCCTTCCGGAGCGCCCGCTTCAACGACCAACTCCTGCGCAACCTCGCGGAGTGGTACCGGTTCTACAACACTTACGATCCTCAATTCGGCTGGTGGGTCACCGAGCCCTACAACCGCACTTCCAAGGCTCTCCAAGAGTTCAGCACCTTTCTTAAAGAACGAATCTGCGGCCTAAAGCCCGGCGACAACAGCCCCATCGTCGGCGACCCAATCGGCCGCCAAGCCCTCCTCAACGAGCTCAAATACGAGATGATCCCCTACACCCCAGAGGAGCTCATCGACATCGCCAACAAGCAGTACACCTGGTGCGAAACCGAGATGAAGAAGGCCGCCAAAGAGATGGGCTACGATGACTGGCACCAAGCCCTCGAAAAGGTCAAACAAGACTACGTCCAACCCGGCGACCAGCCCCAGATGATCCGCGACCTGGCTGAAGAAGCCATCAAATATGTCGAAGACAACGACCTCGTCACGGTCCCCCAACTCGCCAAAGAGACCTGGCGAATGACCATGATGCCCCGCGAGCAGCAAAAGGTCAGCCCCTTTTTCCTCGGCGGCGAACAGATCATGGTCAGCTTCCCCACCGCCGAAATGGAGCACCAAGAAAAGCTCATGAGCCTGCGCGCAAACAACATCCACTTCGCGCGCGCAACTGTCCACCACGAGCTGATCCCCGGCCACCACCTCCAGCAGTTCTACGAAAACCGCTTCAACCCCCAGCGCCAGCTCTTCTACACCCCCTTCTGGGCCGAAGGCAACGCCCTCTACTACGAGTTCCTCTTCTGGGACATGGGCTTCCCCAAGACTCCGCAAAACAAGGTCGGCATGCTCTTCTGGCGCATGCACCGCTGCGCCCGAATCATCTTCTCTCTGTCGTTCCACCTCAAAAAGATGACCGCCGAAGAGTGCGTCAACATGCTGGTCGAAAAAGTCGGCCACGAACGCGCCTCCGCCGAAGGCGAAGTCCGCCGCTCATTCGGAGGCGGCTACTCGCCGCTGTACCAAATCAGCTACATGATCGGCGCCCTCCAACTCTGGTCGCTCCGGCACGAGCTGGTCGATAGCGGGAAGATGAAACAGAAGGAGTTCCACGACCAAGTCTTCCAGCAAAACAGCATCCCCATCGAAATGACAAGGGCGCTGCTAACGGATCAGCCGCTGAAGCCGGACTTTAAGTCGAGTTGGCGGTTCGCGCAGTAGTTTGAAGTAGATTTGCGAGCTGTGCTCCTATTGCTCAGAGTCCACCGATGTTAGGGCTTGCTATTGCACGTCAACTTTTTTATCTTCCTCATCGGGATCTTGCTTCGCCAGGTCCAGCAGGTACTATATTTTAATGAGCACAGGCGTAGAGACAGCAAACTACAGCTGGATCTTTGAGGAGCAACCGAAGACCGGTGGGGCTGGAACCGGAGCATATCTGCACCCCCTCTCGGCCTCAAATGACCCTTCAGGACGACTGGCCCGCGAAGCAATTCAAAACAGTCGAGATGCTCGCATCGCAGAAGATTCTCCAGTTAGCGTCTCATTTACTTTTAAGAAGTGGCGAGAAGACGAAAAGCTCGCAAAATTGTCCCTTGTATCAGCAGAAGAATTGGTACATGGTCACTCTGGACCTCAGCGCAATTCGCCGATCAAGCCCTTTCAAATTCCGGTTGACCCTGAACTATCAGTACTGTTCTGCGAGGATTTCAACACCACCGGCCTTTCAGGCGATCACAAAAGCCAGATTGACTCTGCCTGGCGTAGCTATGTCCACAATGTCGGAGACAGTGCGAAGGAAGACGGCGGTGGATCGTTTGGATTTGGCAAAAGTGTATTTCCAGCTCTTTCAAAGTGTGGACTCATAGCTATCTACTCTGTGTCCAAAGAGGAGGGAGCCAGATTTACGTGCGTTAACTTCCAGTCGAAATTTGAAAGGGCCGGTCAAGTTTTCACAGGTAGAGGATGGCTAGGCGCAGATGATGACGGATATGTGCGCCCGATTAGTGGTAAAGCCGCTGAGCAACTCGCCGCTGAATTGGGTTTTGAGAGGAGATCAGAGACAGGACTTTCTGTGATGATCGTTGATCCACATGTTGACGAAAGCGCGCTTATTGAAGGCGTGATGACTCACTGGTGGCCAGCGATTGAAGATCAGGTCCTACGTGTGAAGGTGAATTTGAGTAACGGCGAGACACGCGTACCAAACCCGAAGTCTAGACCGGACTTGCGCCCCTACATTCGTGCTTTCCGGCTTGCCACCGGTGCCGTTGAAGCCACCTCCGACCAAGAACTACATCATTTTTTCCGCAAGCACAGGATGGGGACCATTGGCGCAGTAGCGGCCAATGAGCTAACTCCGGATGAAGAAATCCCGGCTAAAGTTCCCCAAAACTGTATCGCACTCATTCGGGGTTCTCGAATGGTAGTGGCGTACATGCAAGGGTCAAGCAGAAGTACCGTTGACTTTCACGCGGTATTCGTTGCGGATCCATCCACGGAGGAGATTTTCCGAATGGCCGAACCCCCTTCGCATGATCGATGGGAAGATGACCCCCGGCTGGACAGTCTCGATGATCCTGTTTTTGCCCGGCACATAATTGCCAGTTACAAGAACGAGTTGAAGCAGCGACTTAAGCTGTGGCTCGGTCCGCTTAGACCCAAACTTGAGCAATCATTTGACCGCATCCCTGAGCTCGACTCAATCTTGGCGAAACACTTGACGTCCAAAAAGTCAGGTCCACCGGTTGGGCCAACCAAGGCTACGTCTCCTTTGCGGTACTCAGTTATTCATTCGCCCATCATTGATTCTGGAGGACAGCGACAGACGATGATTGCCGCCGAGCTTTCGCTAGACGCCAACTACACTGGCAATTCGCTGAGCTTCAAAGCTCGACCGAAGTGTCATGCCCTCGTGGACCGTGCACTGGTAAAAGATTCAGAAGAAATAGGACTTTGTCGGTTTTCCGTCCAACCTGAGAGTGCGGTCAAATCAACTAACGGCTCTGAATATGTAATCGAAATAACGCATAACCAATCGTTATCGGTCGAAGCGGTGAGCAATACATTTGATCCAAATCTTATCGTTGAAATTGAACTGAACCTGGAGAGTCTAGATTAATGTGGAAACTATCTGTCCCTCGCCGAGTGGCACCGTTTGAACGGTTGGATTCGGCGTTTGCCAATGCAACATTACGCCTTGGTGAGCAAAAAATTACCGCCGAAGATTCGGACGCACTGCACTTGAACCCCACCGAACAACAATCTGGGCTGCCACTGACAATCAACTTTGACGCGACAACCATCGATTTCCAAGAAGAGGTGTATCTCATCGTAACCGTGATCCCTCAGTTTTTGAAGCGTCAGGATGTGATTTTCCGGGAGGTACTCAGAAATCAAGTCTATGATATTGAGGTTCCTCGAAGCTTAATCAACTTATATGGCGGCCTGACTGGACTGGAAGTAACGCTAACTTTTTGCCAGGAACTGGGAACTCCTCATTTAGCAATAGGTCGTCGAACTTTTCGAGTCTTAGCCGAAAACGGCGGATACTCAATGTGTCCCACTTGGATGTCAGATTCCAAGTGGAAAAGCGTAGGATTACCTGCCGGGACTGCTTGGGCATTGGCGCAACCGGTTGACTTCTCTCTAACTACCGAAGAGTTGTCAATCTGGGTCCACGAGGACTTGCAGCAACGCCTTTACCATGGGGACCCTACTGTAAGGGCAACTCTAGCCAAGTCTATGGCAGTTGACATTTACTTTGAGCTGTTAATGACTTACGCTTTAGAAGCAGTTGAAGAAGAGGTGGGGACCGACAATTCTCTCGGAGGGGCTGTTCGAAACCTTGCAGCCAAGTTGGATATTAACCTGAGGAAGCCGCTAGAGAACATGTCACAGACGAGAGCAGCCTTGCAGGCGCTTGTGGAGATCGCATAATGGAAGTAATTAGCTTCGCTAAAGGTAAAGAGTGGTACATGGACGCCTCGCTTGGTCATCCCAGAGAGACCAGTGAGTACTGCACTAAGGTTCAGATTGGTGATGAAGTTGATACGGACTTAATACGAGATGTCGCGGATCACTTGCTCGATTCCATCAAGGAGGTTGACGGAAAAAACAAAGGGGCTTTTAACGGCTTTGAAGCCGAAGCCGCGATCATCTTGCACCGTGAGCTCAACCTTCCACCCAAAGTCTATTCCGACCGAAGATTTTGGATTTGGTTGAGCATCAATTATTTCAGGGAGATAATTGAAATCCGACACCCGGCCAAAACGACTGAAGAATCATCAAACAAAGTCGTCAACCTATCATTGGAAGGGAATTATGGGCTGGCTGGAGCATGGGAAGGGCTCGCGTTTCGGCTTTGGTCCCGGGCGGCCTATGCGTTTGATCCTTCGTTCGACCCCGATCCATATTATCATGCGAAACTCGGCACCGGAGATATGTGGCGTTCTCACATATTCCGTGTTGACCATGGCTCCTGCGTTCAACTGAGCCGCGCGTTTTTGCGCGAAGCTTACGATGAAAAGCTTAGTAAATCATCTGCGCCACTCAATAAAGACATTGTGAGAGCGGTAGCCAAACGTCTTCGGAGACATCACGCCCGATTGTCATTTGAGATTTTCAACCAAGCAGAAGCTGAACGGTTCGTACGCTCAGAGATTGAGAGTGTTCGATCCGGTACTCTGAACTAACTCTATGGTCAGTTTTAGTAGGATGCCGGTCGACTCATTATCTCTGAGAGTCAACCGGCTTCCGCGTGCGGCCCTTGGGTCTCCGGAACTTTCTATCGTCGACATGTACTGCGGTGCTGGTGGGTTGAGTCTGGGCTCTCTCTATGCCGCCGTTGGCCTAGGGTACAAGCCTCGATTTGCGCTCGCTGCTGACCGCGACACTGAAGCGCTCGGCGTTTATTGTCGAAATTTGCGACCCGAAAGAACATCCACAGAAGACGCTGGCATGGTTGTGGACTATCAATTGGATCAGTTGGATTCGCGCCCTATCTTTGCTTACCCTCCCACGCTATTACCCGGTGCGTTGGCCGACATACCTAACATTGATCTCTTCTTAGCCGGTCCCCCTTGTCAAGGTCACTCCAATTTAAACAACCATACCCGTCGTGATGATCCCAGAAACCAAAGTTACCTGGCCACGGCAGCCACCGCCATTGCCGCTGGGGCGCGGGCCGTCGTCATTGAAAATGTGAGAGAGGCAATCGCAGCAAAAGGCGATCCTGTTGGAACCTCAGTGCGGTTGTTTGAGGACGCCGGATATCACGTTCAGCTCGTGGTACTTGATGCTTCAGAGTACGGCGTGGCCCAGACTCGAAAGCGTGGCTTTCTAATCGCTACGAAGTCCCAAGCTGAATCCGTCGCCAATGTCGCGGCAACAATGCGCAGGCCCGTTGCATCTGCACTCTCGGTAATTGACGACCTGCTTGATGTTGACTCTCAAAACCCATTTGATCGTCCCTCCACCCCCGGGCAAGAAACCCAAGCCCGAATAAATTACTTGTTCGACAACGATCTTTATGAGCTTCCTGACAGTCAGCGCCCTGATTGCCATAAGGCAGGTAATACCTACAAAAGTGTCTACGGCAGAATCCAACCTAGTTCACCTTCGGGAACCATCACCCAGGGCTTTCTAACTATGGGGCGGGGCCGCTTTGTACACCCGACAAGACGACGATGCCTCACCCCACATGAAGCAGCGAGAATTCAGTGTTTTCCGGATGCGTACCAGTTTGTCGGCACCAGTGGCGAAGTCCTTTCGCACCGTGCACTTTCGAAGCTAATTGGGAACGCAGTTCCACCAAGGCTTGGAGAATTGGCTTGCCGTGTGGCACTAAGCTCTCTCAACCTTAGTAACGGCTAGCTTCGTTCTGAACTTGGATGTAAATCCTCTTTCGATGAGGTGCGCCGCACAAGACAATAGTGGAGCCGGCGGGTGGAAATCCGCAGATCCATGGGTTGACAAACCCCCGTTTTCATCGCCTAGTTAGTGATGAGTAAAACCCAACACCCCTCCCGCGCAGCAGCTGACACGCCCGTGTGCGCCAACCAATCACCCGGATGGCGCAAATAGGTTCAACCAATTGCGCCAATTGTCGCGACTTTTCCCAAAAAACCAAAGCCCGTTGAACCCAAATGCGCCGACTGCGCCATCTCTGCTCTGTATCGCCAATGTTCCGCCCAGAACCCAAACCATTTGAACCTAACCGGCCCAGCCAGCTCGACACACCCAAACAAGCGCGGGACCCTAGAGTCCCGCGCCAAGGCTCGACCGGCGTCAGAAAGGACGGATGCGGAGCGAGTCCATCCCAACGATCCCCTGGACGCCAGGAATCGTTCCCGAGATCTCCACTCGGCTCCACTTCGGAAACGTGCTGAAGCCCACCCACTGCATGGCCGGCGTCAACGGAACCGTTGCCGAACCAATCGGATTGTTCGCGGCATCAAAGAATCGGAAGCTGGCAAAACCCGAGAACAAGCCGAAGAACCCGCTGTTGAAATATCCGCCAAACCGTCGCATCGGCACCCCGACCTTGATCTGGACGTCAGCGCTTCGGCCAACCAAAAGGTGCGGAATCGACACCACGCTCGGATCGGTCATGACCGCCATCACCCCTGGACCGATCGGCGCAGCGGTGCCCAAACCCGAGAACACGGGAATGTTGGTGTACGCACCAGCGGTGTTGGCATCGAAGGTGTGCCGCAGTGGCACTGGTGTCGCGAAGAACGGGCTTGGGAAAATCACCGCATGGGCGGAGACGGCGGAAACGGCGAGGGCGAGAACAGCGATCTGCTTCATGATTGGCGATATGACACGTGCAACTCCGCCCTACGTTCCACCCTGGGCAGTCAGTCCTGATTCATCCGACCCACTCCGAAGCCAGTCGCCACCAAGTTTGAAAAACTTCTTGCACATTGTTAAGAAAAGTGCATCCGGCCACCAGAACCAGAATTTGAGCCCCCGCCCGCCGTCTCGCTACGACGGCTCGACCGAGAACAGCAGATTCAGCTTGGGCGACTCCGGGAAGGTCTCAGGATAGAGCTCGGTGAACGGCGCCGATCCCGCCGACAGTCCGCTCTGCGGCAGCCAAGCATCGTAGAACTCAGCGATGGTCGGCCGGATTGCCTCCAACCCTGAGATCTCCACCGAGGCGTACCGCGCCGCCGGCAACTCCCAAGCCTCCATCCCTTCGGGTGGAACCATCGACGACTCGAAGCAAGCCATGTAAGCAAAGTGACCCTCCGTCAGTCCCGGATAGTCCCACCAACAAACGCCCAAACAGTCTCCCTCGATGGCGACTTCTCGAATCCGAGGTTCAAATGCGTGCCAGGCCGTCGGACAGAGATTCGGCTCCATCGGTGAAATCACGACCACGCCTACAACCCGCCGCGCGGGCACATCAACAAGAACCGGACTCAATTCCATTCCGCAAGCATAACGCCAAGACCATGTACAATCAACCCGCAATGAGCGACTTTCTCAACCAAATCGCCGCCAAGTTTGGCATGTCCCACGAAGAACTCGAAGGCAAAGCCGGAGATGTTCTCGATCAATTCCGAGATAAGATCCCCGACAGCATCGAAGGTCAAATCGACGAAGCGCTCCACGGCGATATGCTCGACCAACTGAAGAGTAAATTCGCTCCCGAAGGCAGCGCCATCGACGGAATCCTCGACAACTTCCTCGGCGACACAAAGCCAGCCGAAGAGACGACCACCGAAGAAGCTCAGTAAGCCGTTCCATCTCCCTCGGGCGGCACCGCCCCCGAGGGTAAAACTTTGCGATGCGCCAGATCATCGCCCTCGGCGGCGGAGGCTTCGGCTCCAGCCTGGAAAACCTCCTCCTCGACGAGTACCTCCTCTCCCTCTGCGCCGCCGCAAAACCGAAAGTCTGCTTCATCCCCACCGCCAGCGGAGACTCGCTCGACTACATCGCCAAGTTCGAAGCCGCCTATGGCAGCCTGGGCGCCGAAACCAGCGTCTTCCAACTCTTCCGATCCCAAACTTGGACCGGCACCCCGGAAGAGATGCTGCTCGATCAAGACCTCATCTTCGTTGGCGGAGGCAGCACCATGAACATGATGCTCCTCTGGCAGTCCTGGGGAATCGACACCATCCTCCGCAAAGCCTACGACCAAGGCACCATCCTCGCCGGAATCTCCGCCGGTGCCAATATCTGGTTCGAGCAATGCACCACCGATTCCCTCGGCCCCGGAATCCAGGTCATGCCCTGCCTCGGCTGGCTCCCCGGCAGCTTCACCCCCCACTACGACTCCGAACCCGAGCGCAAACCCCTCCTGAGGCAAATGCTCCGAGAACAAACCATCGCCCCCGGGTATGCCGCCACCGATGGGGCGGCAGTTCACTTTATCAACGAGGAGTTCCACAGGGTCGTTATTGATCGTGAAAGGGCAGGAGCGTTCGATGTGGATCGAGAAGGCGAGACAAAGCTTGACACCCATGCACACTCAAATCTTGGGTAAATTTCACTTCCGGTACTCTCATGCTTTCTCTAATTTTCGCCAGTTGTCTCGCACAATCCAAAGACTTAAATCCCGGTCCTGATGTTGAGATGCCGCTCGATGCAGCGGTGCGAAAGTGGTCAGTTTTTGTCACAAGAGGTGCTTCGCCTGATTACGCTCCAGCACTGGGGAAAACCAGGGAAGAGATACGGACCCTCCGCAATCGTATCGGGAAGAGGATGGTACAGCCGGACCTCGACCATCTTCAAGGCACATCCGTAGAGTTCCTCGGGCAAAAGATCAAGAAGGCACTTGACGCCGAAATCAGTGATCTGAGCCTATCTCAGGAATCAGCTCTGTACAAGTTTTGTCTCGCAGAGGCAGTTTCAGATTGGGTTCGGTCGCACGTTGTCACCAACCGGTCCCTGGTCAAAGGCACCATCTCCCAAAAGACCGGAATCTCTGAAAAGGAAGAATGGAAGATTCGGTCAGAGTACTGGGTCCCGGTTACTCTCCTGCAAAAACGCGAACTCTACGCGGTATGCGCAGGTTACAGCCGTTTGACTTATCACGTTTCGAGGTCCCTCGGTTTGCCTGTTTACAATGTAATTGGATATTCGCGAAGTGAGCTGCAGAATAAGGGAACTAACCATTCTCAGCCAGAAGATCACTCTTGGGACGTGCTTGTGCTCGAAGGCGTTGCCTCCCGCCGATTGCTATTGTTTATAGATACCAGCCATGGCCGAGTTGGACTTTCAAAGGCTCGTACGCCAGGTTACGATTGGGTGAGTCCCCACATTTTCCCCGACACGCTCGAAAGCACCTCATGTTTCCATTACTGGCACTTTGCTTCGAAGATTGAGGACAAGCCGGAGCTAATTAGTTTGGTGCAGCCACTCGTACTGAGTCAGCAAGACTGGCGCCAGTCAGGGACGGTCAAATCCATTGATGTTCGACGAGGCCAGTACTTCAAAGATCTGAATTCCGCGACGACGGAAAAGCTCCTACCATAACAAGAACCGTCATCTAGCTCCACCGTGCATCCGGATAGTTTCCGTCTGCATCAGTTCTGGTTGACAAACCCACTGAATCATTGCCTATAAGTGATGATCAAATTTTGGGATGCCACTGCAGCAATCACGGCTTCGCCAACCGTTCGGTTGCCGAGCCATGTGACCAAACCGCCCTCAACCCAGTCTCAAAGCCGCAACGCCGAACCGGTATCTAATGACTGCCCCCCACTGCCCCATTTTGAGCAGAATTTGAAACCACTTGAACCTAAACTGCCCCTAAAACTCTACAGACGCACACGCCCCGTCAGCCGTCGAAACTCCGCAATCTCCGCCGCATCAAACGGCGTCCCGTCTTGCCGGAACAAGTCGTGGAACCAGACCTTCGGCTCCTCGCCGCCTTCCTTCGACCCCCAAGGGAAAATCGTGTTCGACTTGCCAGAAACCAGCCCCCAGTTGATCGCCGCCACCCCAGCTGCCTTGAACAAAGCCAAGTGCGTCAGCACCCGCGAATTGTTCGTCCGAGCCATCCACTCCGTACAAACCACCGGCCGACCCAACGCCTTCAGCGAAGCAATCTGCCCAGCAAGGGAAGCCGCGTCGTTGTAGTTATGAAACGTCACCACATCGCTTCGATCCAGCTGAATCTTGTTCAAAGTCTCGTTGCCATACCAAACCCCAACCGACAACGGCTGGGAAGGCCGAACCTCCTGAGCCCAATCGAAAACCGCGTTCAACAACGGCACCGACTTGAGTTCATAACCCGAGTTCCCCGGCTCGTTGTAAAGGTCCCAAAGATAAACCCGCTTGTCTTTGCTGAAAGTTCGAAGGATGTCTTGAACGTAAACCTTCAACCTCGGAAACTCCGATTCCGACCGAGCAGAATCCCCCGGCGACCGAACCCACCCGCTGTTATGAACCCCCTTCTTTGGCTCGGGCTGCTTTCCAATTTTCGGGTTAGGATTCCAGCAGTCGTCGAAGAACACAAACAGGGGTCGAATCTTATGCTTCGAGGCAATTTCCAAGAACGACTTCATTCGCGCCTTGAACCCTTTCGGGTCGGCCTGATAAGCGAGGTCGTGCAGATACACTCGCATCGTATTCATGCCGATCTTCTCGGCCCAACCGAGCTCGCGGTCGATGGTCACCGGGTCCCAAGTCTCGGCTTGCCACATTTCGAGCTGATTGATTGCCGTCGAAGGAAGGAAGTTAGCGCCAACCACCCAAGGCTGTTTGGCTTGCCATTTATTCGCCTGTTCAGCGGTCCATTGGCCACCAAGGACTGCACCCGCAACGATTGCGCTCATCATTCCTTGAGTATCGCACAGGAACGATTAGGCTTCTTCCCAGTCGTCGATGCTGGTGCCCATTTCGTATCTCGGCGCGGCTGATCCCCCGAAGACTGATTCCAAATCAGCAAGTGCCAACAGCACCTCGCGCGGTCTTGGACCGTCCTTGGCGGCAATAATGCCTCGCGCTTCCATTTCGTCGAGGAGGCGCGATGCCCGCTGGAAGCCCAAGCGGAATTTGCGCTGAATCATCGAGGTCGAGACCTGGCCGGTCTCCACCGAGTAGCGGACAACTTCTTCCCACATCGGGTCGACTTCGCCGCCGAAGTCGCCGGCAGCCTTGACTGGGTCAGCTGACTCAAACTCGGCTGGATCGAAGGCGTAGTTTGGAGCTTCCTGTTCACGCCAGTGCTTACAAATCGCCTCGATTTCTGATTCTGCGACGTAACAGCCCTGCACCCGCATCGGCTTTGTGGCGTCAATCGGCATGTACAGCATGTCGCCTCGACCGATGAGAGCCTCGGCACCCTTGGAGTCGAGGATGGTTCGCGAGTCAATCTGTGACGCAACCGAGAACGCGATTCGTGACGGAATATTTGCTTTAATCGTTCCGGTGATGACGTCAACTGATGGACGTTGAGTGGCGATGACAAGGTGAATTCCAACCGCTCGAGCCAGTTGGGCAAGTCGCACGATCGAGCCTTCGACGTCCTGCTTGGCCTGCATCATGAGGTCGGCAAGCTCGTCGATGATGACAACGATGTAAGGGAGCTTGTCGGCGTATGACGCCTTTGCATTCCATCCGTCGATATTGCGAACACCCTTCTCGCTAAGTAAATCGTAGCGGCGATCCATCTCGGCGCGCACCGCCATGAGAACTCCGGGAGCTTCTTTGACGTCTTTGATGACCGGGCACAGAAGGTGCGGAATCTGATCGAACAGCGTTAGTTCGACTCGCTTTGGATCAATCATGACGAGCCGAAGGTCCTTCGGAGTATTTCGCATGAGGAGCGAGGTGATCAGGGTAGCAAGACCGATCGATTTTCCACTGTTGGTCGCACCTGCGATAAGAAGGTGAGGCATTTTGGTGAGGTCAGCGTAGCGATTAACACCTGCAACGTCTTTGCCCAGCGCGACGCAGAGGCGCGATGGGTGATCCATGAACTCTTTCGACTCGACGAGTTCGCGAATGTTGACCATTGAGGACTTCGCGTTGGGAATTTCGAGGCCGATTGCCGCCTTACCGGGAATTGGAGCTTCGACACGAACCATTGTCGCCGCCATGTCCATCGCGATGTTGTCGGCGAGCGAGACAATTCGGGCGACCCGAATTCCGGCGCCAAGCTGGATTTCGTAGCGAGTGATCGTCGGACCCGTGGCAACTTCGACGACGTTTGCATCGATGCCGAACTGTTCGAGAGTGCCTTCAATGGTCTCGATGTTCTGCTGCATTTCCGAAGCCGTTCGTTTGGGCTTTTCTGCTGGCTCGTTCAGTGCAGCAATGGAAGGCAGCTGGTAGCCCTCCTTAGGAGTAGTGGATTCGATCGAGAATTCGGGGGCTTTCGCACGTTCAGGCTTTGGAGCATCCGAGTGGTCTCGGATAATCGGAACTCTCTTGACTGGAGGCTCTTCGGCGGGTTCGTCCAAGAATCCTTTCGGCAGCGACTTCTTCCTTGGGTCTTCCTCTTCGGGAAGTGAAACGACGGCTTTCCCGGCGCGGATTGGCTTCGATGGACGCTCTTCAATTTCGTCTTCAAGGGTTGGCAAAGACGCTCGGTCCCGGAAATCGGTGTAGAGAGCCCGAAGTGGCTTGTCGAGACACATTACAGTTCCGACTAGGCCGGTGGCAATGCAGGCAACGACCTTACCGATCTCACCGAACAGCGTTGAAAAGAGTGCAGCGACCGCAGCCCCAACATATCCGCCGCCCTGAGCGACGGTGGCTGGATCGAAGTAGTCCGCACCGACTGACTTGGCAAGCCCACCGAGCACCGCACAGACGAGGAACGAGACTCCGAAGGCGGGAATCCACGATCCGGACTTTGAGTGTCCCCGTAAGTAGGTGTATCCCAAAACGGCAAAAGCGGCAGGCATGACCCATGCACCGCGTCCGAACAGAAGTCCAAACAGGTCGCGCATGGCACCGCCGACAACACCCGCGTTTCGGGACATTAGGGCGACGACGCATAGTGCGGCTAACGTGAAGAAGCCGATGCCGACAATATCGTAACGCCGATGGCTCTGCCTGCTCCCAGACTTGTTTCGGGAGGAGGTCGCTTCCTTGCTTCTCGGCTTCCTAGGAGCCGGACTCGAACGCCGTTTTGCGCTCACCTTTTTCTCACTTCGCACCATCCTTGTGCTCGCTCCTAACATTATAGACCTGATTTGATTGCTTGGTAAGCTATTCGGTAATGCCCTGGCTAATCGACCTATTGAAATCGAGCCCTCTGCTGCTCTTGGTCTTGGTCGTCGCGGTTGGATTCCTGCTCGGTCAGATCAAGATTGCAGGTGTTCAGCTCGGGGTCGCGATGGTGCTATTTGTCGGCATTGCGGTTGGCTCCCTGGATCCGGCGCTGAAGTTACCGGACCTCATCTACTTCTTGGGCCTATCGCTGTTTGTCTACACCGTCGGGCTTTCGTCGGCACCATCATTCTTCCGTGCGCTGAACCGCCAGGGATTGAGGCAGAGTGGATTAGTTGTCGTTTCGCTCGTCGCTTCGTTCATCTGCGTCCTGCTGCTCGGAAGGCACTTTGGACTTTCTGGGGGCATTGCTTCGACCGTCTTTTCTGGATCTCTGACCAACGCACCTTCGCTGGCATCGGCACTGGATACGCTGCGCTCCGGTGGTGCCTCCGAGGCTCAACTTGCGCCGGTGGTTGCGGGCTATGCCATCAGCTATCCCCCGGGGATCCTGATTCCCCTGCTCCTGATTCCTTTGTTCCGAGCGATTACCGGCGTAAATCTGAAGGAGGAGGCGAAGACAATTCCGGCCTACCGTCTCATGAGTGAGAAGATTGAGGCATTCACGGTTCGAGTCACTCGCGAGGATGCAGTTGGGGTCGAAGTTAAAGTCATTGCCCGTGAACTTGGAAATGCGTTTACATTCGGTCGACGACGCCGGGAAGGTCTTGACGAAGTCGTTGCGAGCACGACGACATTTGCAATTGGCGATCTCGTCAGTGTGATTGGGTCTGAGTCACAAGCTCAACGAGTTGTGGCCCGGATCGGTGAAATGACCGATGTTCATTTGGAGCATGATCGGGAACAGCTCGACTTCCGCCGGGTGATCGTCTCCAATGCAAAAATCGCGGGCCGACCGCTGTCTGAGCTAAAACTTGCCGAGGAGCATGGGGCGGTCATCACACGCATCAAGCGCGGTGAGTTCGAATTCATTCCAACAGGAGAGACCATTCTTCAGCTCGGCGACCGTGTTCGTGTCCTGGCGCGGCGAGAAAACCATGAAGGCGTCAGCAAATTCCTCGGCGATAAGCCACGCGGTTTGATGGATGCCGACCTTGCATCGCTCGGGCTTGGAATGCTCATTGGGCTTCTTATCGGAGAGATCCCGCTGCCAGCGCCGGGAGGAGCTCACTTTAAGCTCGGATTCGCGGGAGGTCCGCTTCTTGTCGCACTGGTTCTGGGTCGCATCCAACGTACGGGGCCGATCATTTGGAATATCTCGCACACGGCGAACGCGACTCTCCGCCAATTCGGGCTAGCGATCTTTGCGGCAGGCGTCGGGCTTAAATCGGGCTATCAGTTTTCGGAGACCCTGCACAGCGGTGCGGCGGTGCCGATGCTGATCGTAGGAGGCGTGTCGTCGCTCGCCTGCGGAGTCGTCGTTCTCGGCTGGGGCTTTTATGTGATGAAGATCCCCCTCAACACTCTATTTGGCGTCTATGCGGCAGCGCAAACTCAGCCAGTTACGCTCGCCTTCTCGGTTGGTCAGACCGGCAACGAACTGCCGTCCACAGCCTATGCGACGTCTTCGCCGTTCGCCACGGTGTTTAAGATCATCGCAGCAAATCTATTGCTGACTCTGCTCAAGTAGCCAGGACCTAGCCGATTCCACGTTCGTTACGTTGCCTTCCAGTACTGCTTCGACGAGCCGAGTCTTCCACTCTCCGACCGCCTTGCCGGGTTCTAGCTGGAGCAATTGCATGATCTCTTCACCGGAAAGCGGACTTTCAAGTGACTCAACAGGCGTCTCGATTAACGCCTGTGCCACGCGTTGGCGAAATTCGGAAAGCGGGGTCGGATCCTTGTGCCCGAGTCGGTCCGCCTCACACAGGTCTAGAAATCGTTCGAGTT
Organism: uncultured Armatimonadota bacterium; assembly: GCA_903927345.1. Classification (GTDB taxonomy): domain Bacteria; phylum Armatimonadota; class Fimbriimonadia; order Fimbriimonadales; family Fimbriimonadaceae; genus Fimbriimonas. The sequence goes on from CAIYMO010000042.1 coordinate 123,798, forward strand.
GGTTGCCCATGTCCCGAATCAATCGACGGATCGCCGCCTTGCCGAACTGATTCGCAGAACTCAGCCGCATATGGTTCTCGACCAGGAAGGCAACTTCTTCGGACATGTCGTTGGGGACCTTCAAGCGTTTCAACGCCAGCCTTGCAACCTTGGCTCCTTCGTGGTCATGTCCATAAAAGTGGACCTCTCCAGGTTCGGGTTCCGTTCGGGTTTGGGGTTTTGCGACGTCGTGAAACAGAGACGCTAGGACGGTGACGAGATCAACAGGCTCTGACCGACGAGCTGCCAGCGCATGAACATTCCCTACCACCGCACGCGTGTGGTCCCAGGCGTCTAAGTGGTGCCACTTCCCTTGCTCACAACCTTTGAGGGAGATGAACTCGGGGAGGAACATTTGAAGCAATCCAAGTTCTCGAAGGTCCTCGAGAGCAGCTTCTGCAGCGGGGTGGAGCATCATCTTGAATAGCTCATCCCGAATACGCTCGGCTGAAATGATTTCAAGCCTTGGCGCGGATTTTCGGATAGCCTCTGCTAATCCGTCAGCATACGAAAATCCAAAACGGTGCCGAAATCTGACGGCGCGAAGCATTCTCAACGGATCATCGTGGAACGTTTTTCGGGGTTCAAGGGGGGTCCGAAGCACACCGGCTTGTAGGTCAGACACACCAGCCCCAAGCGGGTCAACCAACGACCAATCCGAGAGGGAGCGCATGAGTGTATTGACCGTAAAGTCTCTTCGCTCTGCATCATCGCGCAGCGTTCCCGGTTCGACGCTAGGTTTGCGAGATCGAGAGGCGTATGACTCTTTGCGAGTACGCACAACCTCAATTTTCTGCCCGCAGATCGAGATCATTGCGGTTCCAAACCGCTCGTAAACTACCGGGTAGAAGTCACAGACCCCTCGATCCCAGAGCAGTTGAACCAGTGTCGCTGAGGGCCCCGTCGTCACCAAATCAAGATCATCCGAACCGGGAAGGCCGAGGATTTCGTCGCGGACCGCACCTCCCACCAAAAAGACGTCGCCCTCGAACGGCGTTCCGACGATACACGACCGGACAATTTCGAGGGCGGGATGCATTGTCAATCGAAGTCTGGGTTGTGCTCTTGGACGTCTGGGTGATCCCAGTTGACCAACAGAACCGAATAATCGTGAGGCTCGCCCCGACGCTTCTCGACTTTCACGACGCCGGCCATTTCGAGATTCGTAACGATTGCCTTTCGCTCGTATTCGGCGAGATGCTGAAGCTCGTTTCGCAGCTTGTTCAGATACGGCGAGAACCAGACTTCCGGCTTGTCCTTGAAGTTGTGGAGCATGACCTCAAGTGCGATGAGCATGTTCTTGTCTTCGATGCGTTGTGGGCGCTCGAATTGAACCTTCTTCATCTTGCCAACGGCTCGCGCTTCGGCAATCTGTTCGGCTCGCTCGTTGCTCGCTTCGCGCTGGACAGCGATCGCTTCGCTGAGTCGCTCTCGACCAACTTCTAGCTCGCTCATGGCGACCTTTCCGAGGAGTGAGAAGGCGTCAATGTAGCCGTCGCCGACGAGGGTGAGGAGGTCTCCCGAGATGTTTTCCTTGAAGGCGACCACTTGCACTGTTTTAGCGTGCTTGCGCAGGTGTTGAAGTACCGGGATGTAGTCGCGATCGCCCGCCATTAAGACGAAAGTATCGATCTCGTTTCGGGTGTACATCGTCTCCATCACGTCGATGCACAGCCGCATGTCGGCGGCATTCTTGTGCTCAGTCCCGACGACGTTTCGAGTTTCGACGCCGAGGAGGAAAAGCTGTCCTTGAGCGTTCACTTCAACCTGTTCGAAGTCCGCATAGGCGTACTGCACGATACACATCGTGCCGTGTTCTTCATTCAGGGTCTTTCGCAGATTTTGGACTAGTTCGAGGAGGATATCTTGGGTTCGCTCAGCATCAATTGTTCGTTTACGAAGGTAGTGATAGATGTTTTCGAAATCGATGTAGAGTGCAGCATAAGTCTTATTTATCTTCATAGAATCCCTATATGATGGAACATTCCCCTCTTCCTACGTCGGGATGAAGAGGGGAATGAGGGATTTACCGAAGAGGAACTCGTATGATGCCTAGGGAGTAGGGTTTTGCCGTGTACACGAGCTTTCCGTCGGTGTAGTTGAGGGTGCTTCGCTTCGGTGCAACGTTGGTTGGCTTGTCTAGCGTGTTCTCCGCCATCGGGTCGTCGTGGCGCAGAACCTCAAGCTTTGCCATACCGCTCTTGGCGGCCCCACTGAGATCGATATTGGTCGGAACAGCTTGACCTGAACCGTTGATCACCTTGACGATCAGCTCATTGGTTTTGCGGTCGATGCCGGCGGTTTGGAAGAATGTCGGGCTGGATGGAGCCTTCTCGTTAAAGATCATCTTTCCGTCTAAGCGGCAGACGATTTTCTGGGGCGAGTAATCGATTTCGATGTCGTACCAGCGTCCCGTTTCGATCTTTCCAGGGATGTTGCGGGTGATTCGCCCGAGCCCACCGGATTCGATTCCGTGCTCGGTGTTACGCCATCCGCCGAGGTTCAGCCAAACCCAGGTTCCCTCGTTGGCCCGACCGACCAAGATTAGGAAGCCCTCGTTGCCGCCGAGCTTCTTCGCCTTCGTTCTAAAGGTGTAGGTGTTCGAAGTTGGCATCGGATAAACGATGCGGCAACTCTCGCCGTTGGATGTCTGCGTCGCGACTCCGTTGGCAAACTTCCAATCACCCTGCTCGCGGCGGAAAGTCGAGGTATCCAGTTGCTTGGTGACTCCGTTCTCGGTCACCGAGGCGTCTTTGAACTCTGCTTGGGTGATCCATGTACCGAGCCCGACTCCACCGGCAGGGAATGGAACGACGGTTTCAGTCCCCTTTGGCGATTCAGACTTGACGGTTACGTCAGGACGGTTCTGTGCGAACATCTTTTGGACGTAGTAAGAGGGAGTTCCTGCAGCCTTGTTCGAGTTGAAGTAGATCAAGTCGGGGTTCCATGCCTTCTTGTCAACGTTCGCAAACAGTGGCGCATAAGAGGACATCGTGACGATATCACTGTTGCGCTCCATTCCCGTCATGAACGCCGCTTCGCTGAGCGCGGCGATGAGGTTCCCGTTGCCACATCCGCTCGTGACCGCATACTCCCCGACGTAAATCTTGGGTCCCTTACGATCGTACGAATCGTAGCGGTTGGCGTTGCGGAAGAAGAAGCTCGGATTGTTATAGTAGTGCTCGTCGATCACTTCGATAGGGGCACTCGTTGGGAGTCCGCCCCAGAGGTTAGCGATCGTGATGACTTCGGGATACTTTGCCTTAACAGCATCAAAGAACAGCTTGTATCGCTCGTTATAGGCAGGACCGCCGTTTTCGTTTCCGATTTCGAGGTACTTGAGACCGAAAGGCTTAGGGTGTCCGTTCTTTGCTCGGACCGCACCCCATTTGGAAGTTACGGGGCCGTTTGCATATTCAATTGCGTCAAGGGCGTCTTGGACGTACTCGCCCATTTGGTCCATGGGAACCACTTCTCGGTGCGACATTCCGACGTTGACAACGAAGAGCGCGTCCGCCTTGAGGTCCTCGCACAGTTGGAGGTACTCGTGGTAGCCCAATCCGTTTGTGCTCACGTAACCCCAAATGTTTGGAAGAGTCTTCCGGAGGTGAAGCTCGTTGATTGTCGTCTTCCAACGCATCGCGAACGCCATGGTGTCGCCCTCGACCCAGCAACCGCCTGGGAATCTCATGAAGCTTGGCTTCAACCCGTGAAGCAAGTTCATCAGGTCGGGACGGAGTCCGTTCTCGCGGTTCTTATACGTGTTCTGGGGGAAGACACTGACGAAGTCGAGGCTAACCGGTTGATCAACCGAAATCTTAAACGAAGACTTGGGATTTGTTGCGGTCGCGACGTAGTCGAACGATGTTGAGCCGTCTTGGGCAGGCTTCAGAACGACAGACTTGGCTTGTCCTTGCCCATTGCCTTCCAGCGCCACCTTGACCGTGGTCGCTGTCGCGGCCGAGTAACGCAGACTGATTCGATACTTCTGCCCCTTCACGACATTCATGCCGTAGAAGCCGGTGTTCGTCATCACTGTGCCCGCAGAAAGCGAAGCAACGCCGTTAGAAACTGAAGCTGATCCCTGTTCAACCTTCCAGTCGACTAACTTGGCATTGTCCTCAAATGATCGGTTTCGGATCAGCTCAGGATAGATCCCTCCATCACCTGCGCAGTTGATCTCCTCGAAGAAGATTCCGTACAGGCTTGGACTCACCTTCACCTGAGGGGAAGACGCGTCGACTTTGAGATCGACTGCCGCCATTTTGGACATCGCAAGTAGGAGAATAGGGACCATGCTGTCTATGATTATGCACCTCAGGCTATGTAATCGACAACTTGATTGAGCGAAGATGAGGACTACTGCGGATTTAGCAGACGAAGGGTTTGCTGATCCGCGTCCATCTCGACGGTTGCTCCGATTGGAAGTGTTAGTTTCTCACGGATGTGACCGGCATGGAGGCCGCAGAAGATCGGGCATTTAACCCACATTTTCAGGTTGTCGAACACCTGATCCATTGAGAAGGATTTGGGACCTGGATCGGCAGGTTCATCAGTCGGCAACCGAAAATCGCCCAGAACAATCCCGCTTAACTTTTGTAGTTCCCCCCTCAGCCAAAGCGAGGTCAGCATCCGATCAACACGATAGGGCGCTTCGGCAACATCTTCGAGGAACAGAATCGCACCTTGCATCTCTGGACCATAAGGAGTTCCGGCACAGGGCTCGATTAGGCTGAGATTCCCTCCCACCAACCGACCTTGAGTTTTGCCGCCTTGGACAGTCCTCAAGGGAGGATAGACGGCATCCCCAGTGAGGCTGGGTGGATTGGGGAAAACGCTCAGTTCACCCCCCTCCATGATCGCTTGACGGGCACAGTCTCCTTCAAAGCCAAGGAATTTTGCCTCCGCTATAGGTCCATGAAAGGTGATCACACCAGACTTGTGGGCTGCAGCATTCAGAATAGCGGAGATATCGCTGTAGCCAAGAATGACTTTGGGATGGCGGCTGAGATGCTTATAGTCAAGCATCGGCAAGATCCGCATCGTTCCATATCCGCCCCGAAGGCAGATGATTCCTCGGATTTCCTCGTCCCGAATGGCGGCGTTGAAGTCGTCCGCGCGCTCCTGATCGGTTCCTCCGAGATACCCCCAGCGCTTCCCTACATTGGGCATCAGTTTGACGCGTAGCCCAAGCGACTCGACATTGCGCACCGCTTGTTCAAGAGTTGCCTCAGACTCGGTTGCCCCAGCAGGTGAGCAAATGGCTACTAAGTCGTTGGCCTTTAGTCGAGGCGGATAGATCATCTTTACGATTCCTGTGCCTCCAGCGAGAGTTATCGCGGGAATCGAAGCCAGTGATACCAGTGCCTCGCGCCGAGTCAGCACGATTCAAAGGTTACCGCCGTGCCCGCCGCACTGCAACATTGCGCCGGGTTTAGGCTTGAGGTAATATCTTGACTAGTGGACCACATCCGCTGAACGTCGAAAGAGACATTCTTTTGACCGACACGTGGGGAATTAGCTCAGCTGGGAGAGCGCTTCCATGGCATGGAAGAGGTCAGGGGTTCGAGCCCCCTATTCTCCACCA
>CAIYMO010000043.1 GCA_903927345.1 uncultured Armatimonadota bacterium
GCAAAGCCTGCAAAGACGGCAAGTGCAAAGCTGGATGCGCCGACTGCAAGTGCGGTGCCGCTTGCAAAGACAGCAAGTGCAAGGACTGCAAAGGCGGCGAGAGTTGCTGCGGCGCAGGTGCTAGCTGCTGTAAGAAGGGCTAACTAAGCGGTTGCCGTAACCCTGAACCCCGGGAGTTTCCACTCCCGGGGTTTTTGCATTTAGATACCGGGCGTGGCGTCGGCAAGAGTGTTGAACCAACCATTGTCCACCACCCCATCGCCGTTCTTATCATCCAGTTGCCCAGGATTCTTTGTCGACGCATGACCGTCGCACCATGCAATGGTGACACGGTTGGCCGCCCATGCAGCGGGAAGGGAGCGGCAACTAGTACCGCACTCAGCACCCTCTCCATAGAATCCGCTTGCCTTGCCACTACCGCGTGGACTGGCGGTTGGCGGATCTACAACGTACTCACCAGCGCCTAGACTGCCATCAGCCCGTCGAACACCACGGGTTCCGGCGAGCGCAATCGTCTCAGCGGGAAAGCCAACTGCAGTATCAGAGATGGAAAACGGAAAAGCCCCGTTACCGGCTACGCTTCGGGAGTTTCCTAAATATTGATAGTTGAACCCATAGCCACCGTATCTAATCGTGGGTGCGTGGGCAAACGCCTTTGTGAACATCTCCCTAGGAGCCAATGGTCCAACAAAGAGTTGCTCACTTTTGACGTATGGAAAGATTGCATCGGGCCACCGTGTCCTCGGAACTTGGCTGGATGGGCTACTCATCATCGGATACGACTCGTAGTCGCCTACATACAACGCGACCCAAGACTTAGTTGCTTCAGATTGGAAAGATCGACAGTTCGCTTGGCGCTCAGCTTTGCCTGTGAAAAGACAGGAAACAGGATTGCAGCGAGAATCGCGATGATGGCGATGACCACCAGCAGCTCGATGAGAGTAAAAGCCCTACGAAAACGCACCAACAAATGTTACTTGACGGTTTTGTCTAGATTTCCATTCTAGACAAAACCGTCAAGTATTCGATGGATTAGAACAGCTAGTTCGCTGCTTCGTCTTCGGGTTCCATGATCGGAGCAATGTGCTCTTCTCTTTGCTGCCGTTGGTATTCGGCGATCTCGGTCAATTCTGGATTCTCAACGAACTCGAACTGATCGAACTCATGCCGGCCGAACGACTCCTCGAAGTGAGTTACCCGAGCGTGGAGCTGAGTCACTTTTTTCTCGACGAGACCATAGTCCATCGAGTCGAGATAGGCTCCGCTTCGGAATTCTCCGTGGAAGTCGGGGATGTCCCGGGAGCGTCGGATTCCGGCTTCAAGTGCTTTGACACCTTCGATTCCAAACTGGCTCAAAACGACTTGAACGACGTCTCGGCTGTGTTGCCGAAGTCCGAAGACACCCGCTCGGTGAAGAATCATTGTGAACTCCTCGTAGTCAGGGATGATGTCGTGCGCTGGCATCATGAAGTGCTTCACGATGTCATACATTGCGGCGACGCCTTCCTCGGGGAAGTAGTACAGGATTAGTCGAGAGAGCTCCAGGAAAAAGTTGTAGTGTGCAGCTTCGTCGATGGCGATGAGGCGGCAGGCTTGACCGAGGACAGGATCGGTATCGTCGGCGCCATCGATCTGCTTTTCGCCTTTTGCGACGAGACCGAGGTTCAGATAGTTGACCTGTGTAGCTCGCTCTTGGAAGACGGTGTAGAACACCATCCGGAAAGGTTCATCCCACGGCAGGTGCCACTCTTGTCCACGAAGGCGGTAGTTGTATTCGTGCAGCCACTTTTCGCTTCGGCGACCGGAGAAGAGGAGGACGTTGCGCCAAAGGTCGGCGTGGCGCTCTTCTTCGCTTCCCCATCGAATGTAGAACTGGGAGCGGCCGTAGCTCTCGCGGATGACGTTCAGTACTTTGCTGACGTAGTCGGGAATGAACTGTTCGACGGCGTAATAGCCCTCGACAATGCGCATCGTTGAATCCGACAAATCGCCGCGAAGTTCGCGCCAATTCAGAGATAGGTCAGCATTCCAGTTGCGTAACTCCTGGGAGCGTGCGATGTACCAGCGATAGAAGCCAGCAACCGAGCGCTCGAAGGCGTACCACCGTTCTGCTTGAGAAAGCATTGCAGTTGCCAAAGCTATTCAAGATAGCCGATTTAATCGACAAATCACCCGCTTTTCAGTCCTCGAATGACCGCGATTCTTGGTTGATTAAGGATTTACCGTAAGCGTTGCAGTGCTACTGGTTACGCTTCCGCCGGGGTTGGTTACAACGACTCGGAACGAACCTGCGTCTCCCAGGACCGAGGTGGTTTTTGAGTAAGTTGGGTTGGTTGCGCCGGTGATTGGCTCCCAGGTGCTTGTTGTGGTGTTGAGCTTTGACCACTGGTAGCTTAGGTTCGCGCCGGTTGCAAGAACGGCGAATCCGAAGGCGCTTCCGACCTTGACGGTTTGGTTGGATGGCTGACTCGAAATGATCGGAGCGATGAGTTCATCGAGCTTGCCGCCGCAGGCGAAAATCGTTGCGAACAGCGGAAGTGCAGCGAGGTAAACGGCTTTTCGAGTCATATCGGAAATTCTACTTGAATTCGGCCCCAGTGATCTCCGCGCGAAAGAACTCGCCTTCATCAAATCGGCTGGTGCCAAAATGCCAGCCGGCTCGGATTCTTGTTGGTATCGTGTAGCCGCCGAAGGTGACTTCTCGATCCAGGTTAGCGCCAAAAGGCATGTTTTGAAACACGTTCCCGTGAAGATTCCCCCAACGTTCAAGACAGACGCATTTGAGCGAGCCTGATTCGCCGATTTCAAGGGTCAAATCGGTTTGGGTTTTCGCGATTGCGCGACGGAGGGATACCGAGTTTTCTGATAGTTCTTTCCAGAGGATGCTCTTGTCGAGTTGGGCGGAGGGGAGCATCGTATATTCAGTAGCCAGCCTGCCGGCAGCTGAACGCGTGATGTCGGGACCGCTGACGGACATCACAGGGATTAAGCCGAGAAGTTTCCAGTTCATTTGCCCCTGATCCTTCAGAAGTCGATCGTAGCCGGTGATGCTTCCGATTCCTTTGATCACTCGGGCTTGCCACACGAATCCTTCGTTGTTGCGGACGACTTGGGTTGCGGTGAAGTGGAGCCAGTTGTTCTCCATTTTGATTTCGCCCTCCATTTCGAGCCGGACGGCGCTGGCGATTGGTGTCCCTATGGCAATAGCTCGGGTTAAGTAGTTCCTGGCGGCGGGTGGCAAATGTTCGATCATAAATGGATCGAATTCTTGCGGCTTTTGTCCGGGCATTTGCCAAAGGTCGTTGAGGGCGTTCACACGGTTGCTTACTCCTAAGTTGCTCGGTGACGACGTGCCGGTTTTGGATGACGTTCCGTTTTCTGACAGAGGTTTTTCTGACTTTCGAGAACTTGTTTTGGAGGCGCAGACTGGGGCGTGATGAAACAAATGGAACGAGAGTCGTCGGTGCGAAACGAGTTGGCGGTGACGGGGCTGATGAAGGCATTGGTTTATCTGGCGCCGGGACAGATGAAGCTGGAGGATCGACCAAAGGCGGCGTTGATTGAGCCGAGTGATGCAGTGATCAAGATGATCAAGACGACGATCTGCGGAACTGATTTGCATATCATGAAAGGGGACGTTCCTTCTTGTTCGCCGGGACGGATTCTTGGCCATGAAGGCGTTGGCATCGTCGAATCGATTGGCTCCGGTGTTTCGCAGTTTAAGATCGGCGATCACGTATTGATTTCTTGCATTACGTCGTGCGGAAAGTGCGACTTCTGCCGTCGTCAGATGTATTCGCATTGCACCACGGGCGGGTGGATGTTGGGCAACACAATTGATGGCACCCAAGCTGAATTTGTTCGGATTCCTTACGCTGACAACAGTCTTTACCACGCGCCGGTTGGCGTTGACGAAGAGGCGCTGGTGATGTTGAGCGACATTATTCCGACCGGATTTGAGAAGGGCGTTTTGAACGGCAAGGTGAAGCCGGGCGGGACGGTGGCGATTGTTGGCGCAGGACCGATTGGGCAGGGCGTTGTTCTGACCGCTCAGTTCTTCTCTCCGGCGAAGATCATTGTGATTGACCTTGACGATAATCGTCTCAACGTTGCGCTGAAGCTCGGTGCGACCGACGTGATCAACAATCGTGACGGCCAGGCGGTGGCGAAAGTGATGGCTCTGACCGGTGGTTTGGGCGTCGATACGGCGATCGAGGCGGTCGGAATGGCGGCTTCGTTTGAAACGTGCCAGGCGATTATCGGCGTTGGAGGCGTGATTGCGAATATTGGCGTTCACGGTGAGAAGGTCGATCTTGAGCTGAACCGGCTTTGGGATCGGAATATTTCGATCACCACGGGTCTGGTTGA
>CAIYMO010000044.1 GCA_903927345.1 uncultured Armatimonadota bacterium
GGCCACCACCTCCAGCAGTTCTACGAAAACCGCTTCAACCCCCAGCGCCAGCTCTTCTACACCCCCTTCTGGGCCGAAGGCAACGCCCTCTACTACGAATTCCTCTTCTGGGACATGGGCTTCCCCAAGACTCCACAAAACAAGGTCGGAATGCTCTTCTGGCGCATGCACCGCTGCGCCCGAATCATCTTCTCCCTGTCGTTCCACCTCAAAAAGATGACCGCCGAAGAGTGCGTCAACATGCTCGTCGAAAAAGTCGGCCACGAACGCGCCTCCGCCGAAGGCGAGGTCCGCCGCTCATTCGGAGGCGGCTACTCACCGCTGTACCAAATCAGCTACATGATCGGCGCCCTCCAACTCTGGTCGCTAAGACACGAACTGGTCGATAGCGGGAAGATGAAACAGAAGGACTTCCACGACCAGGTCTTCCAGCAAAACAGCATCCCCATCGAAATGACAAGGGCGCTGCTGACGAACCAGCCACTGAAGCCGGACTTTAAGTCGAGTTGGCGGTTCGCGCAGTAGTTTGAACCAGAGATGTTCGCTAAAAGTTCGATCAGCAAAACTTCACGAGATTGTTGGTAACTTAAAGCGGTGAGTGAACTGCTCGAGGGCGCGTACGATCTTTTGGTTTCCAAAGCGGTTTCGGATGCTATTGCAGACCTACCGCCCCATCTGAAGGCAAGCGTCACCGATTTATCTAACGAAGAAGCGGTGGAATATCTGACACGCGAGTTGGCAGTTCGAGTGCGAACTGAACTTGGGCGGCTAGCAAAATCAGGCGATACAGCGAAAGGTGAACTAGCTACTCTGGCTTCCTCGTACTTCCTACCAACAGAAGAAGGGGATTCCCTAAGGCAAGCCCGCCTTACCAGCGTTCACTCCAGTGTTGCTGCGCCACCAGCTCCCCCAAAAATTCCGTTATCCCAAAGCGCTCTCATCACTAACGACCAGGAAATCAACTACCACCAGTTGATTCGAGACGAGCTGTCGACGGCTGACCATGTTGACTTCATTTGCCCCTTTATCGGCAATCAGGGGGTCAATCTGCTCATTGAGCCGCTCAAAAAGCACGGTAATAAGCTCCGCATCATTACCACGACATACCTAGGCGGAACCCACCTCAAGGCTCTCCAACGGCTGGCAGAGTTCGGGGCTCAGATCAAAATTGTTTTCGAGCAACCTGATCAAAAGACCTCTCTCCATGCAAAGGCATGGATTTTCCACCGTAAGAGCGGGTTCACAACATGCGCCATCGGGTCCTCAAACCTATCCGTGAAAGCTCTGGTCGATGGCCTGGAGTGGAATGTCAGAGTCGGAAGTTCGGATGCCCCGCAGCTTGTTGCCGGACTTACTTCCACATTCGACCGACTCTGGGCCGACTCTAGGTTTGAACTGTTCGATCCTAAAAAGGACTCAGAACGCGTCGGAAAGGAGCTCCGTTCGCAGACCAAAAATGAGTTGGGATCGTCGAACTTCTACCTTGATGTACGCCCCTTCCCGCATCAGGAGGAAGCACTTGATGCTTTGCGGGTCGCCCGCGAATCCGGAAGGCATCAAAACCTGGTCGTTGCGGCAACCGGCACCGGTAAGACCCTGCTCTCGGCTTTTGACTACCGACAGTTTTCTCAGCAAGAATCAGGGCATCCAAAGCTCCTCTACGTAGCTCACCGGGAAGACATCCTAAAGCAGTCGATAGGCGCCTTTCGGTTCGTGCTACGAGATCAGAATTTCGGTGAAGTTAACGTTGGAAGCGACCGTTCCTTGGGTTGGACCCATGTTTTCGCATCTGTCCAATCACTCGCGCACATGCGTCTTGAGGAATTCACGAGGGACCATTTTGACTATATAGTTGTGGATGAGTTTCATCACGCCGAAGCTCAGACGTATTCTCGAATTCTAGACTATTTCCAGCCAAAGCAACTAGTGGGTCTAACTGCGACACCCGAGCGAACAGACGGCGCCCGCGAGCAGCTCGAC
>CAIYMO010000045.1 GCA_903927345.1 uncultured Armatimonadota bacterium
GCAACTCCCGCTTTTCTTTTCCTAAGACACAGTGCTTAGGGCTCGGCTACGAGACCAGGTCCACCCTTTTTGCCTGCAGGTGCGGCACCTGGTTTGTCGGCATCTTTGAACTTCGCGGTTTCGCCTTTGTAGTCTCCCTCATCGCCACCGGAGCATCCGGCTGCGACGAATCCCAGGAGAATTACACCAACCAAAAGAAGTCTTCCGAGCAAGGACTAGCCTCCTCCGAAGTCGCACTCAGTGCTGGTGAAGTTGAACTCACTGTCTGGTCGGAAGAATCCGGGATAGTAAGTTTGAGTTCCTTTCGCGGTTCCTGGGTTGACACAGTCAGTCATCCAGTAAGGTGAGCCCTTGGTGTCCGAGAAGGAGCTGAATGGATTGTCGTTGACGTTTCCGGTAGCGTACAGTGGCCAGATTGGACCATTGAGCGACTGAACCTTTGCGTGGGTGTCGGCATAGACCATTGGAGTGGTTCGTCCGTACAGCCAAACCGATCCTGAGTTACCAAGCCCGTACCAAACATATCCGTAGGCAGAAGTTCCGCCAGCTGGGTCTCGACCAGGAATGAATCGGCACGCGGCACCTGCGGAGGTTCCTGCACAGTCAAGCTGTGGCTGGGAAATACCGAAACCTTCAAGATTTTGCTTGAACATTCCACCCCAGAACATAGCGAGTCGAGCTGGCTGGTTGATCGCAGTTCCCGAATATGCGTGGAGCATTCCGTTGAACGAAACGTTAACGTTTGCGGGTCGTAGGTTGGTAACTGTCGACTGAGCTGCACCGTAGGAGAACTTCGCCAATCCAACAGCTTCCATGAGACCGTAGTTCTTCATGTAAGGCTGCATTGCGTTGAGAACAAAGATCTGCTCTTCTGCTCGTCGGGTGGTGTCGCGGCTTCGTGAAGACGTCCAACCGTCTGGAACTGCGTTCAAAACGCTGTCCGAAACTGGCCAACCGGTTCGCCATTGGTTGTTTGCAGGATTGAAGGAACCAGCAAGCGGAAACACGTCGTCAGAATCTGCAAGATAGATCGACGATGCGGTACCCGTTTGCTTGTAGTTGCTGAGTGTTGCGGTCTTCTTCGCAGCTTCCTTTGCCTGAGCAAAGACCGGGAAGAGGATCGCAGCTAGAATTGCGATGATGGCGATAACCACCAGCAATTCAATAAGCGTAAACGCACGATTTCTCATTTCAATTTCCCGAGGAGCCCCCAGTGGAATTCCTCTTACTGGCATTCTAACAAATCAATAAGATTTTGTAAATAACCTAAACCAAACCCAAACAATTTTGTTTTACGAGGTAAGGGCGAGGTCTGCGAAGGCGGGGCGAACTTTAGTGATCTTAAGATTATCCGCAGTGGGATGAACTCGGTTTGCCAGCAGGATTACCAGGTTCCCGTTTTGTGGATCGCACCAGACTGAGGTTCCGGTGAAACCAGTGTGACCAAATGAGGACGGACCCATCAAGGTTCCGGCGGACGAACCATTAACACTCTTCGTGTCCCAACCCAACGCTCGAGTACTCTCCTGACCTTGACGCTTAATGAACGTATCCCGCAGTGTCGCTGGAACCACCTTGGGCTTCTCGGCGCAGAAATCCGTCATGAAGGAAGCGATATCCCCGATTGTCGAGAACAAACCCGCGTGACCCGCAACGCCTCCCATGGCAGTTGCCGTTGGATCGTGGACTTCGCCCTGGATGAACTCAGGATCGTTTCCGTAGATCTTGGTGGCCCCAAGATCGCCATGACGCAACCGACGCATGATCGATCGCCACTCCTCGGTTCGCTCTGTCGGAGCGCAATCCGATTTAGGAATTGCATCGAGCATCGTGGCCTCTCCCATTCGGAAGTAACCAGAGTGCCGGAGGGTTAATGGAGCCGCTACTCGATCACGGAAGAGCTGATCAACAGATTGACCATAAACTCTTGTCAACGCCTCATCCATGAGGATCATGCTCAAATCGCTGTAAACCGTTTTTGACTCTCGGTTGTAAGTCAGAGTCTCGCCGTAGATCTGGTTGAGCACTTCTTCTCTAGTTTTGCAGTTCTTGTAATAGGCTCGGAAGGCGATGAGTCCAGAGTTGTGCACCATCAAGTTGCGGAGTTTGACCTCGTGCTTATCATGCACACCAAACTCGGGAATCACTTTTGCCACGGGCCAATCGAGATCAAGTTTCCCCTCAGCCACCGCTAGCATCACTAGTGTCGTTGTTGAAACAACTTTGCTCACACTCGCCATGTCCCAAACAGTAGTCGGTTCGATCGGATCTGAATCTGGACAGTACGTCTGACGACCGACAACTCCTTGTTCGACGCGGCCGTTGACGCGGACGTAGTACGCCGCCCCTGGGAACGCGCCGTCTGCAATTGCGTTATTGAGTAACTGCTGGAGTTTCGTCGTCATGGGGAATGAATAGTAGAGTCAGGACTCCGGGGATTCCGAAGAGAATCGCGAGGGTAAATGTGGCTACGTATCCGAAGTTGACCACCAGAACGCCGCTGAGAATTCCCGCGACGGCAATGATGGAACCGCCAATACCGGTCCCAATGGCGTAGTGGGCGGTTGGGTAGTTTCCTCGCTGGGCCACGCGCATGAGATAGACCGAGTAACCAGCGTAACCAAGCCCGTAGCCGAACTGGTCGGCAAACTCGATCACCGAGATGACGACCATGCTTGTTGGCTGGGCAACCGCGGCGATCAGGTAGAGCGTGATGGGCAAGTGCATCAGAATGGCGATGGACCAGAAGCCCTTCTTTAAGCCGATCTTGCTGACCAGGATTCCGCCGACGATGCCTCCGCAGATGATGCCAATCATCCCAATGGTGCCTTTAACTAGACCGATCTGAGAGTTGTCAAACGCCAAGCCACCTCCCGTCAGGGGGTCCTTGAGAAACAGGGGAACTGCTTTGTTGACCATCGCTTCGGCGAAGCGGTAGAAGAACATGAAACCAACAATCGCCCAGATTCCACTTTGTCGGAAGAAGCTCGAGAGCGAAGCTCCCATTTCGGAACCAACAAGCAGCTTTCTAATAATCAAGAACAAGCCCGCCGCCAACGGAGCGCAAATACAGAGCTGTAGCACTTCGGCTTGTATTCCCGTCAGAGAAGTTTGGATATTCAGAAACTTCGCAGGTGAAGGCAATACCCACCCTTTCAACTCCGGCTTCGAACCGGCGACCACATGGAGAGCTGACCTGAGAAGGGCACTCAGAGCAAAATATGTCACTCCGTAGAATCCGAGAACTGATCCAGTTCGAGCCAGGTTGGGACGGAATTCTGCTCGTTGCTGATCGGAAGGAGCTACGTCTGATTCTGGAGCTGGCAAGGACTTTCGCGAGACGAGTGCCAGTGGGCCGTACAACAGCGTTATCCCGAGTAGGGAGATGAACCATGCGAGAGGTGTACTGACTCTGCGTTTGAGTTTGACGCCTGAAAACGTATCGGTAGGGTCTGTCGATGGATACGTTGCCGCTATCCAGTTTCCAGCTTCGGGGCTTTGGTTAGTCACCATCATCGACTGGCGATAGAGACCAAGTGGGACTGATTTCTCACCAAGCCGGACGACGCCGTTTGAGAACTCAATCGAAGAGGCCATTCCAGGTACGGAAATCGGCTTATCCTCGGCCGAAAGGAGCCGCTGACCATCTTCAGCGACAAGTTCGCCCTGATCCACTCTCACGTTGACTGAACGAACAAACTTGAATCCAACGCTCGGCTTCTTCTTGGCGTCTGCTTTGACGTAGTCAGCGTTTGCAGTCTTGAGGAAGAGATGCCCGCCGGTATTCACTGATCCTTGATTGAACGACATCAGTTGGCCGGCGATGAAGGGAACTAGACCTGCCGCGAGTAGCCGGCCCGCGCGGAACGACGCGGTCTGGATTCCAGCAAAACGCGCCTGAATCTCTTTCGTGAAGGCAAGTAGATAAAAGCCGTCGGTGGCGATGTTGGTCAGTGCCGAGCAGAACGCTGCCGCCCCCATGAAGATCAGAGAGACGGTGAAGGCTTTATCGGCGGTGAGAATGAGAAAGGGAAGCAGCGCGAGTAGGACGGTCAGGAGGAACTGCCCACCGAGTACCCACTTTCTCTTTTGGGCGCTGAGATCAACGAGCGGACCGAGAAGGAACTGGAGTCCCCACGGCAGAGCGATAAGCGATGTCCACGTCGTGATGGTCTCCTTGGGTATCCCAAAGTCGAGGTAAAAGAGCGTCGAAACATCCTGGATGAGCACAACCGGAATCGCTTGAAGCACGTAAAGGACAGGGACGTACTTCCAAGGATTGGGCCCAGAATCGGGTGCAACTGGGTTAATGCTGGCTTCGGTGTCGGCACTCATCAGAACTTAGGTGAGCATACATGAAAAGCGCCCAGCCGTAGCTGAGCGCAGTTACCTTCCAAGCCCACCGGACCCGTTTTTTAGTCAGTTCCAGTGCAATAAACAATTCATCTCGTTGCGGGGGTATCTCACCCTTGTTTGAGATAGTTTGATGTTATTGCGGATGCGTGCCAATCGAGTTGTTTTAGGAACGATTCTGGTGGATTTACGGGGACAAACCAACGAGAATTGCCAGTTAAAGGTTATTGCCAGCCCTGATCTTTTGCCGTGTAGTCGGCGTAGTCAATCGTTTCGTACAGCTCTTGCCGGGTTCGCATCTTCTCGATCCAACCCTTCTGAGTTCCGGTAAGAAGAAGTTCTGCGTAGAACTCCTCGACGGCCTTGAGCATGACCCGAAGGGCAGTAACCGGGAATATGACCATTTCGTAGCCAAGCTCTTCAAACTCCTTGGCCGAAATCAGAGGGGTTTTGCCGAACTCGGTCATGTTTGCCAGCAGGGGCACGTCAATCGAACGTCGGAAGTGCTCGAACTCCTGTTGATTGGTGAGGCCCTCGGGGAAAATGGCATCGGCTCCAGCTTGTACATATGCCTTGGCCCGATCGATAGCCGCTTCGATGCCTTCGACTCCGTAGGCATCCGTGCGCGCGATGATGATGAAACTGGGGTCGCGTTTCGCTTCAGTGGCGGCCCTGAGCTTGCTGACCATTTGGGCTGCCGGAATCACGGCTTTACCATCCAGATGGCCGCAACGCTTCGGGCTGATCTGATCTTCCAAATGGATTCCAGCGAGCCCAGCTCGCTCCATCTCAATCACCGTCCGAACCGTGTTCCAGGTCTCACCAAAACCGGTATCGGCGTCGGCGATCATTGGGATTGGAGCAACTTGGCAGGCCTGAGCCGCCGTACTGGCGAATTCATTCAGACTTGCCAGCGCAATGTCAGGAACTCCCAACAAATTGTTTGTGATCGCTCCACCGCTGAGGTACGCGGCTTTCGCACCTTGCTTATAGGCGGCCAGTGCGGTGAGAGCTGAAAACGCCCCCGGCATGACAACGATTCCTTCTTTCATCTGGTCGCGCAAAAGCTGTCCAGGCGAGTTCAATGGTGGTCGGATCATGAAGATAGGTTACCGTGAACGATCACGAGCTACCTAGATATGCAATGCTGAAGGTTAGCGTCGCGGTTGCGACTCGGAATACATGGCAAACCCATTGGGATCTCAGATTCAACAAAACTACATCAAGTCGATCAAGGACCCGCATAAGAAGCGATTTGCAGAGAGCTACATCGGTTGGCTCGTAACCGGAAAAGCAGGAGGAATGCCCGATAAGGGCCGTCTTACGACTGAAACTGCCCGAATGATGATGAGCAATATGGACTCTTTGGGTTAAACCCGAAGAGCCCAGTTGGTCAGCTTAACGAAGTGAGGAGCGAACCCAGTCTCGGTAAGCAAGTGCTAAACCTAACTGCACGGCTCGTTGCTCCTGAGATGTCGAATCATCACCCTTGGTACTCACAAGAGGGGTGTAGAGGATCGCTTCAACAACCTGATTGACCTTCGGCTTCTCATCGCTTCGGGCTTGCATCTTCGTTCGACTGTAGACATTTCGTCCTTTGGAGACGTCGAAGACATACGCCGTTACCGTTGCGGTTGAAATCGTTTTGGGACCAGTGTTGACCCAAATGCTTCGAGTGTGCCAAACGATCTTTCCGTAGAGAACACGATCGACCTTTGCCGCGATGCCAAACGCCTTTAGAGATGACGCAGAAGGCCAAACTCCTGGGTTTGGTTCCGGCAGACGACTTGCGCGCCAAGTAGAGAGCGCCGATTCTTGCGAAAGAGCGCTGTATCCGGCTCGGGTGAGCACCTCATCTGACACCTGGGTAGTCATGGTTCTTGATGTAACGCTACCGTTAGCAAACAGCCATGGAAAAGAAGCTGCAGTGCCTTTGGCATTAACAGCATGGTTAGGGATAGTGACAAGAGTGAGTGCGATGGCTAGATTAAGCATTCGGGGTTTCCTGAACCTCAATAGTGGAGACTTGAACCTCTTAGCATCAAGTCAGCCAAAGAGTGTCCACTATTCCTCAAAGAGGTTAGTCTTCCTGTCAACGAACAATAGGACTATCCTCTCACCCGTGAAAAGAGGACACTGATAGGAGAGGAATTGCACCGTTGGAATTCTTTACGAAAGAGGAGCAACACATGAACTTCAAACATATTCTAAAAGAGGATTCGCCGCATACCAAGTATGTAAAGTCACTTCGAGATCCTGCCCGGCGGAAGTTCGCCCATGAGTATGTTGCATGGATTCAGTCCGGGAAGTTAGGGATGGTGCCAGAACGTGGCCGTCTCTCCATAGAAGCTACAAAGCTCCTCGTGATCAACATCGAAGCGATTGGGTGAAAGAGATGGCAAAAAGAGACCTTTCCCCAAGAGAAGAAGAAATTGTCCAGCTCTGCGTTGAGGGACTAACAAATGACGTGATCGCACACCGTCTTGATATTAGCGTTGGAACTGTCAACACTTATTGGTTAAGAATAAGACTCAAAGTTGGCGGTAGTGGTCGGACCGATACTGTGGTTCGCATCATTAAGGAACGAGCAGAAAAGGCACTTCGAGATGCTAATGTCGAACGAACAAGTTTGCTCGAAATGGTCGCAGAACGAGAGCATCATGTTGTTGAACTCAGGGCAGCACTTGCTCTCTTCCATCTCGCAATGGATCAAATTAAGTCCACAGTCTGGGCAACAGATATGGACCTTGTCATCAACATTCTCGCAAATGGCGAATTCCCATCCACACACTTTGGCGTGAAATGGGAGATTGGCAAGACGGTTTATGAGATTTTCAAAACGAAGGACCCCGAGTCACCGGCTATCAAAGCTCATTTGGAAGCACTCGATGGCAAAGAGTCTGAGGTCAGATTGACGGGTCAATTCGCCAGTATGGTGCTACGAGTTGTTCCTCTTCAAGACGAAGCTGGGGAGCATATGGGGTGCATTAGCATACTCAATAGCGTGGGTCAGGACGCCGTCTAGCCAAAGAAACGGGTTAGTGAACGGCTCAGCGCGTCGGCGGTGAAGTTGACGAGCGGAATGCTGTCCTCATAGTCCATACGGGTAGGACCAACCAAGGCAACGACGCCTACTTCGCTTGGTCCGATTAGGTAGGCCTTGCGGATCACCGAGAAGCGGTGTAACTGCTCGGCTCGATTCTCTCTGCCGATGGTTACGACGTCGGCCTGAGGAGTTACTGCCTCGTACAGAAGGTCCGTCTCGTTCAGCTCACGGAATAGCTCGGCGAGAGCGCCGGTGTCTTTTTGGAACTCTGGCTTGGCAAAAAGGTATTCCTCGCCTTCAGTAATCAGTTTCCCTCGTGTGAGCTGTCGGGCGATCGCTCTGATTTGGGTCCAAATCAAAGTGGAAAGCTTGTCTGCGGGGACGCTCTCAGTGGTCGCCGGAGTTTTGCTTCGAGTGAGAGTCTTCAAATCCTTGCCAATCAGGCTTTTTTGCAAGACTTGATTCGCCCTACCAATATCCTCAAGGGTCAGATTTGATGGGCACTCGATCATTCGATTTTCGATGTGTCCGTTGCTGAAAGCCACGACCAGTAAGGCTTGGGTTGGCCCGAGCGCCGAAATGATTGCGGTGCGAACGGTGACACCGAGATCGCGGGCGGTGGTCGCAACCCCAAGCTGCTGTGTGGCTCGGCTCAGCACCT
Source organism: uncultured Armatimonadota bacterium (assembly GCA_903927345.1). Classification (GTDB taxonomy): domain Bacteria; phylum Armatimonadota; class Fimbriimonadia; order Fimbriimonadales; family Fimbriimonadaceae; genus Fimbriimonas. Next base: position 8,061 of record CAIYMO010000045.1, read on the forward strand.
TTACGGTGTCTCTAAGGAGATCGGTCAGTGCCTCGGTTTCGTCCGATGCTTCCCGAATCGTCCGCTGGCGAATTTCGTCAATCTCCTTTGCGATGACGAGGCGGTCCACGTAGAAGCGGTATCCGCGGTCAGACGGGACTCTTCCTGCGGAAGTGTGCGGTTGCTCGAGAAAGCCCAATTCGGACATCTCAGCGAGTTCGTTGCGAATCGTGGCAGCCTTAACTCCCAGATCGTATTTTTGAGTCAGCATCTCGGAACCAATGGGCTCGGCGCCTCTGACATATTCAATCACGATGGCCCGCAGCAGGCTTTGCTTACGGGAATCGAGTTCTTGCATCCAGTTAAATTATAGCGGGGAACTGCGGACCGCAGTTCCCCGATTTAGGTCGTAAACTGGGCAGCAAATTATTTGCCGGTATATGGCTTGGTCGGCTTGCTCTTCGAACCCAACGCGCCAGATTTGACTCCCTCCTTCTTGGCTTCAGCCGCTTCTTTGTAACCAGCGAAGCTAAGATTGTGCCCCTTGTAGTACAGCCCACGGAAACCTCGCGGTCCGCCACCTTGGTCTACCGAGTGGCAGTAGTTGCAAGCCTTCTTTTCCTTATTTGCAAAGACGGGAGTTGCCTGCGCGGAAAAGCTGACGATGGAGAATGCGCTGACCAGCGCGAGGAGACCTAGGTTTCGTTTCATGGTTTTGTGGACCCGTCTGTTTTGACGGGTCAAGTTTATCAATCGGTACGTCAAAGTGCAACCTTTACATGCCAAATGGACATCCGGATTGCTTTTTGGCGGGAAAACCTGAAAGGTCTGGTTTGACACTTGGTCCGCCATGTCCTGGTAGCGAAGCGACAAGAGCTTTTAGTGAGTCTTGGCTGTAGCCTTCCCACATTGGGGCAATCATTTTGTCGTGTACGCAGGTGATCGCCATGTCGAGGCTCCGCTTAGCGCCAAAGGCTTTGATCACACTCAACTTTGGATCGGCAAGGAGTGGCAAGTTCAACTTGATCTCCTTGGCATATGTCTTTGCCGTTTCAAGGTCAGCGTCCGTGATCGCTACGACGTTCACCTTGTTGGTTAGCAGACCGGGCAACTTGTTGAAGTCCGGAGCAGACTTCGGGTTATGTGGGCATCCTTTCTTGAGGAAGATGACGACGGTTGGCTTAGACGCAAACTCCTTTTGGGTGTAGGTCTTTCCGTTCGTAGCCTTCAGTGAAAAGGTTGGGAGCGGTTTGCACGCTTCCTAGGCGGAGGCAACCGTGACGACGAGAGCGAGAATGAGAGCTAGTTTCTTCATTTGGAGTTTTCCTTTTCGGGTTCAGGGAAGGTGCAGCCTGATGTGGTGACCTTCGGGGCGGCGGGGGAGACATACTCCTTGGCGGGGACGTTTGCAAACTCGGCGAGTTTGCTACTGATCTCCTGGAGCATCTTGATGTCGTAGCCTGGGTAGGCCTTGTAGATCGTTCCGTCAGGCTTTATCAAGGCGGTGTAGACACCTCGTTCAGCCTTGTAGAGCTGAATTGCCTTTTGGTAGGGGTCTTCGATGATTCGGAATCTGGGCTTGGTGCCCTTCTTCCAAAGCAGAGCCTGTTCGTGGTTTGCGTTGATGATCCCCACGACGCTGATCTTGTCTCCGTAGAGATCAACAAACTTGTCGACGAAGTACTTCGCGCCTAGACAGCACGGGCATTGCCGTTCGATGAAGAAAATTAGAAGGGGCCGGTTACCGCTCGTCAAGCTCTTCACAGAAACCGCAACGCCGTCAGTATCCTTCAGACCAAATTCAGGTGCCTTGACCGCGCCTAGACTCTTCGCATCCGTCCAAATCTGTTCCGTGACCGGATGATTCTTCTGATCACGCATTTGGAGCGCGCTAATCGCCGCAGGGTTTTCGACCCCCAGATTCGGGTTCAACTCTGACTCTCGCGTGGCTTGTGTGCAACCCGAAAGGAGACCGGCGGCGGCAATGTAGAACAGAATTCTTCTCATTGACCACCTGCGCAGCATGGACAAGCAGCCGGAACCTGTAAGTGCAGCGTTGCGCTAAACCCAATAGATTTGTATCCCTCACCTGATGCGGACTCGTCCTTAGCGTGGGCTACGATTAGCCATTGGCCGGATTGACACAATGTGAAAGAAGCAATCCCCGTAGCATCAGTTTTGACCTCGTACCTTGGATCGATGTCTCCAGTCAGCGTAGTACCCTTCGGAATAAAACTCACCACAGTTCCCGGCATAGGCTTGCCCTTAAAGAGGAGCCTAACCGTGAAAACTGAGCCACTTCCGAGTCCAAATACCGGGTTGGAGACAGCCATCAACTCTAGTGGCGCACCAATTGGCAGCGCAAACCCCTTGTCGGACTTGACCGGTTTGTCTAAAGAACCGGTCAAGCCAAAGAAGGTCTTTGCGCACTTTATGTCTCGAACTGGCGCGAACGACATCACCTGATCAAAGGTGGAGATGGCTTGATAGATTCCAGGCTGATTTCCCAAAAAGGTAGTTGACCAGAATCCTTCTTTAGGTTCGTATCCGTTATCGATGAGATTTGGGGTTAGCTCGATCGAGGTTCCTTCCGGCGTCAAAACGCGAAGACTCTGCTGGCCCGCCGGAATCTTGCTGGCTAGTTTAAAGTCCCGGTGATGGTTACCATGATTCCCGAGCATTAGGGCAAGGTTGACTTGTTCACCCAAGCGCACCAATGTCTGATTAGCTTCAATCCAGATATCATGCGCCGGGGCCTGGCTCATGAGAGCCAGGCCAAGAATCAACCCTAGAACCCGCCTGTTTTGGGCGGGATCCATTAGTTGGTCCTACCTTCGTTTCGCGGGTCAAACGAACCAGCATAGATGCTCTTGGGCAAGTCGCGCCACCAAAGCTGGGTCCACTTACCAAACTTGGCGTGGCCGTCGGCGTAGGCGTAGTTTGCACCTCCCGAGAACGCTCCAAGCTTGATCTCTTTGGTCTCGTTCTTGGTGGCATCCCAGGTGAGGTTCTGCATGAAGCCACTGGTGGATTCGGCTGGGGTCCCCCAGTAGAAGCCATGGAAGTGGTCACGAGGCGCAACGTCATCACGAGCGAGTACGACATAAATCACGTTCGCAGGGGAAGGCAGAGAAGTCACCGTCGCGTACGTCCCGTTACCACCGTAGGCTCCGCTCATGAACGCGCTGAGAAGATAACTCGACCAGCGATAGTTCCAACGAGAATCGCCGGCTGGGGTGTCCGGAGTTGGGCGCTGGACTCCTACCGGGGGCCACAACGTACTGGCATCTCCAGGTGAGCGGAACATGTCGAAGTTCTTGATATAGGGCTGACACTGCATTGGCCAGTTGTTGCCCTTACTTGGGAACGAGGTGAGGGGATAGTAGTCATCGCTGTCCGTCGCATACATCATGAGAGCAGTTCCAATCTGCTTCTGGTTGCTGAGGTCAGCCGTCTTCTTTGCAGCCAGTTTTGCCTGAGCAAAGACTGGGAACAGGATTGCGGCAAGGATTGCGATAATTGCAATGACGACGAGGAGTTCAATAAGCGTAAAAGCCTTTTTCATGTTAGGTGTAAGTTCGAATCACGGGCAGTGCGCGGACGCAACAATGCCAGGAGTGACGCGCGCCAAAAAGCGGCGCAGGAATGGGGGGAACTTACGCCTCGTTGGGTGGAGGGATCGGCGGATGAGTCGCCAAAGAAACCATCGACGGGAGCGATGACTCACAAACGAGCCGCTCCAGAGGTTGAGTTGGGATTAGGGTCGGAACGAGGGGAACAAACCAGACGAAAGCAACGTTGGTCGAAGCCTCTTTGGCCTCTTTACTCGAGCTGTTGTCGTCGCAGTGGCACTGCTTGAATGCCAATTCACCAGGCTTTGGAGCCCGATCGATTGGCTTCAGGACAAGTTTTCCCTGGGCGTCATTCACGGCAACGAAGAACTGCACCTTTTGGACGGATGCGGTTCGGCAGTGTTTGCCGGGAGCAGAGATACTGACTCCGCTGAACGCAGAGCTGAGAAGCACCGATACGCAGACCAGAAGTGCGATCTGCACCCTTGTCCCGACCCTGGCTAGTTGCCTCAGCACTTCAAGAGTTTACTCGTTCGGAAAAACCGCAATCGATTGCGTCAGCCGAACGTCGTACAATCATGTGACATGGTTCGCCTCAAAGACGTCGCCTACCAAGCCGGATACGACATTTCGACCGTATCCAAGGTGCTTCAGGGCGGGAACATCCACGTTTCCGCTGAAGCACGTGAGCGAATCACGAAAGCTGCGGCTGAACTCGGATATCGTCCCAACTTGATGGCGAGGGGGCTCCGAACTCGAAAAGCTGGAGCGGTCGTCCTCGGATTCCCTTGTCTCGATCATCCGATGTATCCCGCGATCACTGAAGGCGCTGAGCAGGCCGCAACTGAACTCGGCTTGGCTCTATTTGCTTACAAGTTCCCGCCGGAAGGTGCTGCAAATGCCCTTTTGGACCTTGTTCGGCAGGGAAGGGCAGACGGCATCATCTTGGCATCGGAGGTCCCTGATTGTGACTTCGTGAAGCTGGCAACTGAGAGTCGTGTCCCAGTGATCACTCTGAACGAGTACTCAACGGATCCCACACTCTCCGTTGTTCTCGATGATGCCGCGGGATTCGCCCTGCAGGCGACGTACCTTGCGGGCTTAGGGCACACTCGAATCGCATATGTTGGGGTCCATCCGGAATCAACCGGGAGTCGTTCGTGCGAGGAGAGCTTTAAGGAGAGCCTCCGGAAGCAGGGAGTATTGATAGATCCTAGCTACATCTTCGGTGGAAGCTTTGGCGGCGACAATGCTTCGGAAGTAGTGGATCAAATTCTTAAACTCGAGCAGAGACCCACTGCCATTGCTACCGCGAGCCTCACAATGGGAACCCGCATCATCCGCGAACTTTCAACACGAGGAGTCGATGTTCCCAATCAGATCAACGTGATCGGTTATCACGACTCTAAACAAGCGGAATGGACGACACCAAGCGTCACAACCGTGCGGATGCCGAGCGTTGTTCAGGGGCGTTGCGCGGTGGAACGACTTTTTGCCGTGCTGAATTCTCAAAAGAGCCTAGCTGCGGAAGTCATTTCTGAACCCATTGAGGTAATCGAACGCGAGTCATGCTGCCTGCTGAGCGAGATGAACTTGCCCCATTTGCCAAACGATTGACTGGTTCTCAGAATCAATTAGGGCGTAATATCTCAACTCAATGACTAATCTGAAGTTCATCATTCTCGGTGCAGGAGGACGTGGCCAAACCTTTTCTAAGTGGCTCGCTTCCGAAGTCGGTGCCGGCTCTGTTATCGCCGTTGCCGATCCGAATGTGGCTCGCAGAAACGTCATTGCTGAAGCGCACGGGATTCCGCCAGAGCGATGTTACGACACCTGGCAGGACGCCATGGCTGAGGAAAAGTTTGCCGACGTTGTTATCAACACAACAATGGATCGGGACCACATCGCATCTGCAACTACCGCGATGCGAGCCGGCTACCACATGATGCTTGAGAAGCCAATGGCGGTCACCTTGGCGGATTGCATTGAGATCGACCGTGTTCGCCAGGAAACGGGCCGGTATGTCATCGTTTGCCACAGCCTTCGTTACCACGCGACTTATTCAGAAATTCGACGCATTCTGCGCAGTGGCGTCATCGGAGACGTACTGAGCTACGACCAACTTGAGGCGATTGAGCACATCCACATGTCGCACTCCTTTGTCAGAGGCAACTGGAGCAGGGAAGGCGATTCCACGTTCATTTTGATGGCAAAGAGTTGCCACGACGTCGACATCGTTGTTGACATGGTTGGAGATGACGTCAAGAGCGTGTCGTCGTTCGGAGAACTATCATTCTTCCGCCCCGAAAATGCCCCGGCCGGAGCTCCGAACTTCTGCGTAGAGGGCTGCCCAGCGGCAGAGACGTGTCCTTATGAGTCATCAAAGCTGTATCTCAACAAGTCGTATTGGAGTTTCCACTCGGGCTTTGATCTCTTAACCCCTGAAGATGCCAAAACCGCACTTGGGACTTCACCGTACGGACGATGCGTCTTTAAAGCGGGCAATGACGTCATGGATCACCAAGTAGTTTCGATGAAGTTTGCCGGCGGAGCCACCGCTACGCTCACCGTCACGGCATTCACTCCTCATGGGGGCCGCTTTGTCCGGGTTCACGGGTCAAAGGGTTACCTGGAAGCCAGAATCGACGAACGTAAAATCGACTACTGGCAATTCTGGGAAGGGAACAAGAAGACCAGCATCGATGTTCCAGCCGCAGAGGGGTCGCACGGTGGAGCAGACGCCACGGTGATGCAAACACTTATTCAGGCGATCGAGTCTGGCGAACCGAATCTGATTCAGACCGATACCGGCACTTCGCTCAAGACACACCGTGTTGTTTTCTGCGCGGAGCAGGCGCGGCGCGAGAATCGAGTCGTCGAAGTTTCGGAAACCAACTAGGCGATCTTAAGGGTTTCGTCGCTTTTGGCTCCAGAAGCTAGCACGATCACCGGGGAAACGGAAGCTGAGGCATGGCACTAACTTATTGTCATGAGCGCGCAGCGAGCCTATCAGATTGAGCCACAAGAACAGTTAGATACCGAAGTGATCTATCTGGTGGTGCCGCCAACGATTGCTCCGATTTATGCGCCAAAACCCTATTCCTTAGCCGAAAAACTGGCTTTGGTTGGAATGGAGTTCCAAGCTCGGACGCGCGAGTGGGCAGACCGTGGACTTGCGCTTTACGCCGCAGTCGGACTCACAGCTTGCGTCGGTTACTCGCTGTACACCCTCAAGTCCGCTGCAGGCATCGACATTTTTCCGACGCAGCACATCGAGTCGTTTGCTCCGGTTAGTGGCTTCCAGCGCTGGTAAAGTCCACCACTCGTCCGACCGGGGTGCCCAACGTTTGACCGGATTCCATCGCTCGGTTCCCGTGCACGTAAACCATTTCGACGCTACCGGTGAGTGTCTCACCATGGTATGGCGACCACCCACACTTTGAATGCAGGGAGGCTTCGTCCACGACGTAATTGCATGCCGGATCAACAAATGTGAGATCAGCATCATAACCAGCCTCAATGCGCCCCTTTCCGCTCATCGTATACATGGCGGCCGGAGTTTCACAAAGCATTTTCGCAATTGTTCGATAACTGATTCGGCCCTGTGCGGCGAAGGTGAGCAGCACTGGCAACATCGTCTCAACTCCAGGCATTCCGCTGGGGCTAGAAGGATATGGCTTCGACTTCTCCTCAAGTGTATGAGGAGCGTGGTCTGAACCAAAGACATCAAACAGGCCGTCCTGCAAACTCTGCCAAATCGCCGCACTGTGCTCTTCGGAGCGAATCGGAGGGTTCATTTGTGCCTTTGTGCCAAGACGGTCGTACGCATCGGGAGCGGCGAACCAGAGATGCTGCGGAGTAACTTCGCAAGTCACGGGTAGCTCTCTGCGTTTAGCCTCGGCGAGCATCGGAAGTTCGTCTGCGGTTGAGATATGGAGGACATGTACGGGTCGTCCTGTAGATTCGCAAATGCGAATCAGTCTCTCTGTACAGAGTCGTGCACTCTCGGCGTCACGAAGAAACGGATGTTCGTGAGCACTCGGAGACTCGGACAATAGTGATTTCCGATCCAGATTCCTTGCCTCATCTTCACTATGGAACGCTACGCGCCTCACGCCGTGGCGAAGAACCGCTTCGACCTCGTCATCGGTCGCAACCAGAAGATCGCCTGTGGAAGACCCCATGAATACCTTGATGCCCGGAGTGCCGGGAAGACACTCATACTCGGCCAAACGCTGGGCGTTATGGGGTGTTGCGCCAAAGAAGAAGCCGAAGTTAACCCACGAACGACCAGTTGCGCGAGAAATCTTATCCGCCAGTGCTTCGGGAGTCGTCGTTTCGGGCTTGGTGTTTGGCATCTCGAGGAACGTCGTGATTCCACCGTGTAGCGCTGCGAGGGAACCGCTTGCTAAGTCCTCCTTATGTTCTAGGCCAGGTTCGCGGAAGTGAACCTGGGTATCAATTCCGCCGGGCATTGCCAAAAGCCCTTCCACATCGAGTTCTTCTCTCGCGGAAGCCTGGGCGAAATGCCCCAAGCCCGCCACTTTGCCATCCTTTACCGCGATATCCGCCTCGTGGATGCCTTCTGAACTGAGGACCCGTGCATTGCGGAAAATGATATCAAAGCTCACTCCCCTATTTTGAACGATGAAAGTCTGCCGACAACTAAGATATGCCGTTGTTCTCAATCATGGTCGGCCTTACGCTGGCAAACTTTGCCGAACGGCCGATTGCGAGTGAAGTTATCCTCGGAGCCAAGCTCGCGGAGAAAGGGAAAGGCATCGACCGAGTTTTGGGTCTGAACCGGGTTGTTTTTGGAACTTGGTTCGATGGCGAACGAAACCGAGATGTCGAGACCGCGGTCATCATGACACCTGGATTGCTTTCCCGTTGGCTTGGACACCAGCAAGCAAGTGGTGAGAAGGACATCCAAACTCCATGGGATCGCTTCGCCGCCCAGTCTAAAGGGAAGACTCTCGTCTTTATCCGTCTCGCGACTTTAAACACCCTCGATCTAACCGATGGCGACGAGTCGGAGACAGGCATCCCCGAATTGCTTGACAATGTGACAATCGGCTTTGCTCAGTCACCGACACGCAAGACGATTCCAACAAAATTTGAACCACTTCTTTTGAAGAAGATTCAGGACATTCAGGCTCGTCATCCGCACGAAGTCCTCCAAACCACATGGGATCAAGTTGCTTCTCGAGTATTGGCTTGGCCAACGACCCCTGCATCTGACCCCGACTCAATTATTCGTTGGGGTCGAAATCGCCTTGTGGGATATCTGGCAGAACTTCCGGTAAAGGACAACCTGAACTTCGGTGCTTTGCAGATTCAGACCGGAAATGGTGTTCGCACCATTCGGTTTGAGATGCCTAAAAGCTAAACTGACTGCGTGCAAATCGCGACCTACAATGCCGCTGGCTCCAGAGCGAGGCTCCCTAGGATTCTTGACTGGTTGGAAGAGAACCAACCGGACGTGCTCGCCATCCAAGAGACAAAGGCTGAGAACGATAAGTTTCCGCTCGCGGATATCCAGAGCCTGGGTTATCACGTTGCCCTGAACGGTCAAAAGGCTTGGAACGGCGTCGCACTGCTGAGCAAAACTCCGATTGAAGATCAACGTAATGGTTTCGGAGATCCCGAGATGCCGGAAGATGCTCGCATTGTTTCGGGAGTGATTCAGGGCATCCGAATCGTAAACACATACGTCCCGAACGGCAACACCGTGGGCTCCGAAAAGTGGGATTACAAGATGAAGTGGCTGGAGCGGTTCCGTGACTACATCTTTGATCAGCCGAAAGGGGAGCCGATGATATGGCTGGGCGACATCAACATCGCACCCCAGCCGCATGATGTTTATGACTCGGCAAAAGTTCTGGGGGGAGTTGGACACCACCCCGACGAGTTCTCTCGCCTCTCTAAAATTGTGGAATACGGCTTGATTGACGTGTTTCGCCTACATGAGTTTGGCGGTGGGCACTTCTCGTATTGGGAGTTCACTGTGCCCCAAGCCGTTCAAAGAGGGATTGGTTGGCGGATTGATCACATCTACGCGACGGAGGCACTTGCCGAAGTGTGTTCATCCTGCAGGATTGATGTCCCGGCTCGACTGATGGAGAAGCCAAGCGACCACACATTTGTTGTCGCAGAGTTTGACCTTTAAACAAAAAGAGCTGGGATGAAGATTCATCCCAGCTCTTGATCTCTTTTCGAACGACGTTAGTCGTTCATGTGCTCGAGCTGATCAGCCAGAGAACCCTTCTTGCTTCGCATGAAGGCGAAGACCAGGGCGGCGATGGACACCAGTGTGACCGCACCACCAGCAACGATTCCGCTCGTCCAAGGTTGGATTACTACTCCAACGATGAGCAGAGCAACAAGGTTCATAACCTTGATCAGCGGGTTAAGCGCTGGACCAGCCGTATCCTTGAACGGATCGCCAACTGTGTCGCAGACAACCGCAGCCTTGTGAGCTTCGGTTCCTTTACCACCGTGGAGACCATCCTCGATGACCTTCTTCGCGTTGTCCCACATTCCGCCTGAGTTGGCGAGCAGAACAGCCATCAGCTGGCCGCTTGCGATTGCTCCGGCGAGGAATCCGCCGAGTGCCATGGCACCGGAGAGGTTGTACTCAACTTCTCCAACCATGACAGGAGCCTTGCCAATTCCGAATCCGAATGCAACTGCGATCGGAAGGAAGATTGCCAAGATACCAGGGCCGAGGAGCTCTCGCTGGGCCGCTGCGGTGACGATTGCCACACAGCGTGCATAGTCTGGCTTGGTTTCACCCTTCAGGATGCCTGGCATTTCTCGGAACTGTCGTCGAACTTCGGAGATCAGCTCGAACGCTGCTCGTCCAACTGCGTTGATTGCAAACGAGCTGAACAAGAACGGAGCCGCGGCACCGATCAGGAGTCCGAGGAAGACCTCAGGAACATCTAGTCGCAGACCTTGAACTTCAAGGTGTGAACTTTCGACGAACGACTGGAAGAGTGCAACAGCCGCAACAACTGCGGTGGTAATCGCAAAGCCCTTCGTCAGAGCCTTGGTTGTGTTACCCGCTGCATCGAGGCGCTGAAGCGAAGTGGAACCATACTCGTTGTGGCTTTCGCCGGACATCTCGAAGACGCCTTGGGCGTTGTCGGAGATCGGACCGAACGTGTCCATCGCAAGAATGTATGCGGTGGTGGTCAAGAGACCAAGACCAACAAGAGCAATTCCGTAGAACGCCATTATCATCGAACCGTATTCCGCAGGAGGGAAGAGGTTGAGAGGAACAAGGAGCGCTACAACAATGGCGAGCACCATGAAGACACTGGATTCCAACCCGTAGGCGAAACCAGAGATGATCATTGGAGCCGGGCCTGCGGTTGCAACACCAGCAACTTCCTTACATGGTCGCTTGGAAGCGCTCACGTAGTAGTTGGTGAGGAACTCAACCATGATCGCCATGATGATTCCGAAGACGACGGCAAGAGCGAACTTGTACCAAGGAACCTTGACGGTTTCGACTGCTGCACCATTGTCAATCTGCACTGCTGCAGGAGCTGGAGCCATAGGATCCTTTTCCTTCGCTGCGTCAGCTGCTTTCATATCTTCAACCGACTTTCGGAAGAAGGTGATCGATTCGCCACCCTGGAACTTATCAGGGCGATCTACGCCAGGTGCTGCAACAAGCGCAAACTTGTCTTCGCTCGGCGAGTAATAAAGGTCGACTGGCTTGGTATCAAGCGTCTTGATATCAGCGGAACCCTTTTGCGCTTTGATCGCTTCGACGCCCTTCTTGAGCTGCTCATCGATCTTAGCTGGCTCACCTGGACCGAGCCAGATGGTCTGCTTGCTGGTCTGAGCGGGTTGACCCTGCTGACCAGGCATTGTGATATTTGCCTCGAGTTTGACGGCGACGTACTTAACTCCAAATCGCTCGGCAACAGTGGTGTAGCGGTTGGTCTGGAAGTCTTTTTCGTCGAAGCCGCGTGTAACGGCATAGTTGAGTGCAGGGAAGGCTTTCGATTTGATTTCGTCAGCGGTCACTTGCTTATAACCAGCAAGGCCCTTTGGCATCTTGATTCCGGCACCAGGAGTTGCGAGAAGTTGCTTGACGTTAGCCTCGTCGTCCTTATCGGAAGCGAGCAATCCGAGCGACTTGACGCGGACGTCATCGAGAACTTCCTTCTCGGTGACCTTCGATTCGTCGGTCTTCTTCGCCTTTGCAATTTCAGACTGAACCTGCTTCACCGTTGCCATCACCTTTGTTTGGGCGCTGGACTGGGTCAAGATTTCTCGAATCGAAATGTTGTTGAGCAACAAGAATGAGAGAAGGAATGCACCGATTGCAGAAATCAGTGCGGTAAGGCGGAAACCACCGAGGATCGGCTTGAGCGGATCGCTATCGAGGTCGTCGTTACCTTTCACGCCGGCGATACCGACGATCGAAGCAACAATTCCTACGCTACAGGCTGCAAGCGCAAAAACGATCAGCTTTGGCCAGGTGTTGCCGTCAAGAACAGTAGAAGTCGCAGCACCCAAAACGATGGTTGCAACGAGCATAACAACATAAGACTCGAAAACGTCTGCAGCCATTCCAGCGCAGTCACCAACGTTGTCGCCAACGTTGTCTGCGATGGTCGCCGGGTTCATTGGGGAGTCTTCAGGAATTCCTGCTTCAACCTTTCCAACAAGGTCAGCTCCTACGTCAGCGGCCTTGGTGTAGATGCCACCGCCAACACGCATAAAGAGCGCAGCGAGTGAACCACCAAATCCGTATCCAACCAGCAACGTGGTTGCCTTTTCAGGCAGCAGAAGCAGAATCAGCGAAGCGAAGAACAGACCAACACCAATGGTGACGAGTCCAGCGACAGATCCTGATCGGAAAGCGATCTCAAGAGCTCGCTTGTTCGAGGTCATCGCAGCTGCAGCAACACGAGCGTTTGCGTTGACCGCCATGATCATTCCAGCAAAGCCAGAAACGTATGAGGAGATGACTCCCACAAGGAAAGCCGCACCGACTAGCGCAGCACTGATCCCCATTCCTTTGTAGTACAAAGCGGAGAGCGCGACAATCAAGACTACGATGAACGGGGCCATCATCTTGATTTGCTGACTGAGGTAAGCCCGAGCGCCATCTTCGATAGCGCTTTGAACGAACTGCATCCCCTCGCTACCTCGGTCTTCGGTTTGAATCTTCTTTGCCATCATCATGGCAACGATCACACCGACGACACCGAGAAGTGCGGAGATAAGGAGGATCAGTTGATCCTGAGAACCAAACTTGAGTCGGACGTTTTCACCCTCAGCGGCAAATGCCGATGCAGTAGTAAGAAGACCTAATCCAAGGGAAATGAAAAGGCGGTGCGCGCTTCTTTGCGCGACGGTTTGCTGTTTTGACTTCATGAGTGTTACGAACTCCCTGAAATCGAACGCTTCTGCACGGTGAAACCCCGCGCTTGGCCGCTGACCTGGAATCGAATGTAGTTTACCAGGGCAAAAGCCGTGCCAGTTCCCGGCATGGGGAAAGGAAACGTGGTAACCGGAGTGTCACAGTTACTAAACCTAATTTTATGGTCGGGGCGACACGATTCGAACGTGCGACCTCATGCTCCCAAAGCACGCGCGCTACCAACTGCGCCACGCCCCGACATTAGGGAAGCAATATAATACCTACTTTGAAACGGTTTGAACAATCCACACGTCCAAAGGCACAGAAGGATTGTTATGTTGACCACGATTGCCGCCGCCGCTATTCTTGCCGCCCCCACTTCCACTGAGGTCACTGTCTACAACCAAGGCATGGGCTTCATCAAGGAGGTCCGCGTTGCCAAACTCAAAAAAGGGAGCCAGTCCATGCTTGTGGACAACGTTGCCCAGCTAATCGACCCCACCTCAGTTGGGTTCAAATGCCTCTCGAATCCAGGTTCAGTTGGGGTGTTGGAGCAGAACTACCAATACGACCTGATCTCCCCCGAGTCGATTCTCTCCAAGTCCGTTGGAAAGAAAATCCGCCTTACTCGCACGGTAGGAACTCAGAAGGAAACAGTTACGGGAACACTTTTGAGTTCCCCGACCGCAGTTGTTTACAGTGGTAAGGGAGAAGAGTTCTCTTATAACGGACTGGTCATCCGAGCCGAAGACGGCCGCATCATTCTCTCCCCGCAAGGCGAGATTGATGTGTTGGAAATGCCCGAAGGTCTGATCTCCACACCTTCGCTCATCTGGGAACTCGATAGCGATAAAGATCAAGATGCCCAGATCGAGCTGAGCTATCTCACTCAGGGCATGAGTTGGAACGCAAACTACGTTCTTACTCTGGACAAAGACTTGACTGCAGATGTTCAAGGCTGGGTTTCGCTTAACAACCAAAGTGGCATGTCGTTTAAGGATGCGACGTTGAAGTTGCTTGCCGGAGAGATCAATACGATCCAACCACCTAAAGCTGAGTTCATGGCTATGGCTGCCGACTCAAATGTTAGGAGGGCAAAAGGTGGCGGGCAGATGGCTGAAGAGTCGCTCTTCGAGTATCACCTCTACACGTTGAATCGACCGGCAACCGTTCGAAACAAGGAGAACAAACAGCTCAGTTTGCTTACCGGTGACGATGTTCCGGTTAAGAAGCAGATCATTTTCGATTCGATGGCAGGTTACGACGGTTACACGCCCGACGAAGGACAAGTTGGCACGGGACAGCTTTCACCGCTTGTTAAGTTGAAGTTTGTTAATGATGAGAAGTCGCACTTGGGAATGCCGTTCCCAGCCGGAAAAGTCCGAATCTATTCGAGAGATAGCAAAGGATCGGTGCAGTTCCTTGGGGAAGACATGATCAAGCACACGCCAAAGGATGAGAAGGTCAGCTTAAACGTTGGTCGCTCATTCGATATTCGTGCGGACCGGAAGCGGACGAACTTTACTCGAGTATCGGGCCAGCGTGTTCGAGAAACATTTGAGATTGAAGTTCGAAACCGGAAGGCAGTGGCGGAAACGATCTACCTCTACGAGCGCCATTGGGGCGATTGGAAGATCACAGAGAAGTCGGACAACTTCGTCAAAGAAGATTCTTCAACTGCCGTGTTCGAACTAAAACTGAAGCCAGGCGAAGTGAAAACCGTTAGCTACACAGTCGAAACGAAGTGGTGACCTCACCAGCTCAATAGCTAGCCAAAACAAAAGAGCTCTGTTCCCTGAGGACGGAGCTCTTTTTGCTTTTGGATGTTGCGGTTCGGTTACCCGGGCTTCTCTTCAAATTTGATGCTGATGCTGTTGATGCAATACCGCATCCCGGTGGGAGTTCCAAATCCGTCAGGGAAAACGTGTCCGAGGTGACCACCGCACTTTGCACAAGTGACTTCCACGCGTCGCATTCCGAAGGTGTTGTCTTCGTGTTCCGTAATTTTTGACTTATCTAGTCCTTCATAGAATGACGGCCAACCGCAGCCAGAATCAAATTTTGCTTCGCTGCTAAACAGGACTTCGTCGCAACCTGCGCATCGATAGATTCCGTCCCCCTTGTGATCCCAGTATTCGCCGGTGAACGCACGTTCAGTGCCTTTTTCCCGGAGGACATGATACTGCTCGGGAGTGAGGACGCCACGCCACTCTTGTTCATTCTGAGGAATCTGATCCATGCCTCATTCTAACGCCTCTGACCCAGTGGGCATCTCAAAAAAAAGAGACCCAGCCGAAGCTGGGTCTCTAAAGTTATTTGGTTTTAGCGATCAATATCGACCGCGTCCGCCGCCGCCGCTGCTGCGACCGCCGCCGTAACCGCCGCCGCCACCGGATCGACCGCCACCGCCGCCGCCGTAACCACCGCCGCCACCGGATCGACCGCCACCGCCGCCGCCGTAACCACCGCCGCCACCGGATCGGCCACCGCCGCCGCCGTAGCCGCCACCGCCGCCCTCACGAGGGCGATCTTCCTTTGGACGAGCTTCGTTAACACGAAGGGTTCGTCCGCCGAGGGTGAAGCCGTCGAGCTTAGCGATTGCTGCGTCGAGCTGATCTTCTGGAACGTCGAGGAAGCCGAAGCCTCGGTTTTCAACGATGCGTGGATTGCTTGGCTGGAACTCAGCCGCTGCGTCCAGCAGCTCATCTTCTGTCGCCGAATAGGACAGATTGCCAATATAGAGTCTCTTTGTGCTCATTTCTTTCTCAGGGTTGAATGCTTGTCCGGAATCTTGAGAAATGATGCGTATCGTTCTTCGAGAAATCTATCTTAAGCAGGCAACTGAGAACAGTATACCAACAACCCATAAATTTGGCCGATCAGCGTGCCGATCATATAGGAGGGAACCTGTGGATCCCTCTTGACACTGCGATGGTATTGACTGGCGAACATTTTTTGAAGGAAGGGCTGATAACGCCGGAGCAGCTCGCCGATGCCATGTCCAAACAGCGGGATTTGGACGGCAAAGAGTCCATTGCAAGAATCCTTGTTCAACTTGGATACGTTTCAGAGAGAGACCGTGTCAAGTGCCAAGGTCGAGTTTGGGGAGTCCCATTCGCAGACGTTTCTGAGATCATTCCTAGACCTGAAGCACTGAGTCTGATGAACTCAGCGAATGCGCGGAAGTTCAAAGCGCTCCCAATGGAGCGGCAAGGAAACCGTTTGCTCGTCGCGATGGTCAATCCGCTGGATATCTTCGCGATTGATGAGATTCGCCTGACGACCGGTCTAGACGTCGAGCCTTTGATCGCGGTTGAATCGGACCTTATCAACTCGCTCGTCCAGTTTTACAGAAACGAGAGTGAGGCACTCGCAGGCGTTATCAAGGACTTTGACGACGGTCAAGATTTCGACATCCAGAAGAAAATTGAGGAAGTCGAAGAGGAAGCCGACGCAGACGATGCGCCAATCATCCGGCTTGCCAACCTGATCATTAACCAGGCAATTATCGACAAGGCGTCAGATATTCACATCGAACCGCTCAAGGACGGTATGCGGGTTCGCTACCGTATTGACGGCGTGATGATTGAGGGAATGCAATTCCCTAAGAAACTCGCAGCACCGCTTACGAGTCGATTTAAGATCATTTCTAACATGGATATCGCCGAAAAGCGAGCTCCTCAAGACAACCGTATTTCGATGACGATCAGTGGTCGGGATTACGACTTCCGTGTCAGCACGCTCCCAATGATCTTTGGCGAGAAGATCGTTATGCGCGTCTTGGATAAGGGCGGAATCAACGTCGGCCTCTCCAAACTTGGATTCCTTGAACATAACCTGATGATGCTGGAGGATATGTGTTCCAAGACTTACGGAATTATCCTTGTTACCGGGCCTACAGGTTCTGGTAAGTCGACGACGCTGTATTCGATTCTCAACGAGTTGAATACCGGCGACAACAATATCATTACGATTGAAGACCCGGTTGAATATGAATTGAGCGGGATTAACCAGTGCGGCGTCAACGTTCGTGCGGGAATGACCTTTGCTGCGGGCCTTCGAGCAATGCTCCGACAAGACCCCGACATCATCATGGTAGGTGAAATGCGCGACGGTGAAACGGCGACCATTGCAATGGAAGCGGCGCTTACCGGCCACTTGGTTCTTTCGACGCTTCACACCAACGACGCGCCGGCGGCACCAACGCGGTTGATGGATATGGGCGTCGAGCCATTCCTGATCTCATCTTCAGTCATCGGAATTCTTGCTCAGCGACTCTGCCGCGTAACCTGTGCGAATTGCAAACAGCCTTACGAGGTGAGGAAAGAGGACATTCTTCGCTACGGCTTTGAACTGCCGTATGGCGTTGCCAACGATGGTAAGGATGTCGTGACGCTTTACCGAGGTGTTGGCTGCGATAAGTGTAAGAAGACCGGATACAAGGGACGAACGGGCATTCACGAATTGATGGTCGTGACCGACGAGCTTCGCGACATGATCATGAAAGAAGCCGCCGCGCACGACCTGAGACATAAGGCGATCGAAGTCGGCATGAAGCCACTTCAAGCCGACGCACTTTCAAAAGTGCTCTTAGGCATTACGACATTGGACGAAGTTGTCCGTGTCATCTACGCATAACAAGATTTAGCAAGCAGGACAGCAGGAGAACAGACATGGCAGATGAATTCAATTGGAAACAGTTTTTGACCGAGGACAAAGATTTGACACCTTTGCAAGAAGAGGGTGCCATTTTTCATCCTATCACTGGCGAACCTGTCATGCCTCAGGCGCAACAAACCCCACATGTTCCTCAGGAGGTCCATACTCGGGAGGTAGAGGCACCAAAATTCTTGATTGAGGCGGAATCGAGTATCCCTGGCTACTCGATTTCAGAACTCAAGAATCCGGTGGATCATCACATTGACGACGTTCTACGAATGGCGATGGAACGGAAGGCTTCGGACATTCACATCACAGTTGGATTACCGCCGATGATTCGTTTGGACGGTGAGATTCACCCCTTGCCATTCCATCCGTTGACTCAGCGAGACGCCCGACGGTTCATTTATGACGTGTTGAGTAACGAGCAGCTTGAACGATTCGAAACGACTCACGAGCTTGACTTTGGCTACTCGGTCAAGGACCTTGCCCGATTCCGTTTTAACGTCTACATGCAACGAGGTTCGGTTGCGGGTGCGCTGCGTGCTATTCCAACCAAGATTCCTGCCTTTGAGACACTTGGTTTACCGCAAACAATCCGTGAGATGTGCAAACGAACTTCGGGTCTTATCTTGGTTACTGGTCCTACGGGTTCGGGTAAGACCACAACGATTGCTTCAATGATTGACGACCTTAACGAGCACCTTCCAGGTCACATTCTAACGATTGAAGATCCCGTTGAGTACATACATAAACACAAGAGATGTATGGTCAACCAACGCGAACTGCACCATGACACCTACTCGTTCCACGATGCACTGCGCGCTGTTCTTCGAGAAGACCCTGATATCGTTCTTGTTGGTGAGCTTCGCGACCTTGAAACAATTGAAGCGGCGCTGACGCTCTCCGAAACTGGCCACTTGGTTTTTGGGACGCTCCACACCCGAAACGCTCCAGCTACTGTTGACCGAATCATCGACGTCTTCCCGTCTGAACAACAAGACCAGATTCGTGTCTTGCTTGGCAACACTTTGGAAGGAGTTGTTGCTCAGCAGCTATTGCCAAAGCTTGGCGGCGGTCGCTGCGCGGCGATTGAGATCATGATGGGCACCCCGGCGATCAAGAACTTGATCCGAGAAGGGAAGACCCACCAAATGTATTCCATCATCGAAATGTCAGGCGGAGTTGGGATGCAGACAATGGACAAGGCGCTTTGCGACTTGTACCGCGCCGGATTCGTCTCGTTCGACGAGTGTATGACTCGCGCAATTGACAAAGACACATTCGCTCGCTTGGCAAAGGGTCAAGCGGCTTAACTGCTCTTAGCTCCCTTATAGGACTGAAATGGGCAATGTGGGCAGTTCAGGTTCTCTGACTGCCCATTTTTGCGTTTAAGTGGTCGGGAGAGGGCAGTTGCTTCAAACCCAGACCGGGACATAAATCGGGCTGTCAAGCCACAGATACAATTTGACCACTTTTTCAACCAGTTGCCAGGCGGCTACGTTTACTTTCTTGTTCCCGGTTTGCTTGTTGGAATTGCTGTAAGCCAGTCGGGGACCTCTTCAGGGCCGTAGCTCGTGGCTTCCACAGTGAACGCGCTAAACAAATTCGTTAGTTCCAATTCGCCCTGCGCGCGATTGATGAGAACTCCGTAACCAGTTGGAGTTCCCCCAGCGTTCTGAATGGCGTCACGGCTTTCGAACAAAGAGCGCCCGGTAGTCAGAACATCATCGACGATGAGAACTCTTGCGCCTACTGAAAGCGTCTTGCCTCGCCTTAACGTCTTTTCGCCGTTCTCCGACTCGATATAAACGGCCTGGAGACCCATCTGACGAGCGACTTCGAAGGCAATGATGATGCCCCCAGTCGTCGGACCGGCGACATATTCGATCCCTTGACCTTTGAAGTTCTCCGCGATCTCACGGCACAGGGCGACTAGAACCTCCGGTTGCTCGAGCACTCTAAACTTTTCAAAGTAAGTATCGCTGTGGCGACCGCTGGTCAGGACAAAGTGACCTTTAAGGATGGCGCCAGACGCCTCAAGTACCGCACCAAGATCAGTTGGCATCTTCCTCTCCTTGCTCCTTCTCAGGGCGCATGAACGGGAACATCAGGCATTCGCGGATGGTGCCCGATCCGGTTAGCAGCATGGCCATTCGGTCAAGACCGATGCCGCAACCGCCGGTGGGCGGCATGCCGCATTCAAGCGCATAGAGGAACTCTTCGTCCATCGGATGCGCCTCTTCGTCGCCGGCCGCAGCTTCGCCGACCTGGAATTCGAATCGCTCTCTTTGGTCAATCGGGTCGTTGATCTCGCTAAACGAGTTACAGACCTCGCTACCGAGAACATAGCCCTCGAACCGTCGAGTAAACCTTGGGTCATTCGGATCATTTTTGGCGAGCGGGGAAGTCTCCAGGGGATAGCCGACAATGAACGACGGGTGGATGAGGGTTGGCTCGACATAGACTTCAAGGAGTTTCTCGAGAAGTCCGCCCAAGTTTCGCTCGTCGGCTGGGATGACCTTCTTCCCGGTAACCGGATTCACCCGGACTCCATCTCCAAGCGCAGCCACCGCCGAGCTAAGATCCAGAAGTGCCTCTCGTGCAACTCCGGTGTGCCTCGAGATTTCGTCGAGCATGTCGATACGCGCCCAAGGCTGACCGAAGTCGACAGTGACGTATCCATCTTGATGCGGAAGGTCGACCGTGGTAGCTCCAAAGACCGACAAAGCGACGTACTTGAAGCAGTTCTCGACGTGAACCATCATGTCCTCAAGATTTGCGTAAGCTTCGTAGAACTCCAGCAAGGTGAAGTCTGGGTTGTGTTTGTAGCTGACGCCTTCGTTCCGGAAGACTCGACCGACCTCGTAAACCTTGGGAACATCACCACAGATGATGCGCTTCAGATAAAGCTCTAGCGAAATTCTAAGCTTCACTTCCACGTCGTAAGCGTTTAGATGCGTCATGAACGGCCGAGCAGCGGCGCCACCGGCCTCCATCTGGAGAACCGGAGTCTCAACTTCCAAGTAGCCTTGACCATCGAAGTAGGATCGTACTGCGGACACGATGCGCGCCCGATTGAGCAGCTTGGCACGCCCTTCTTTGCTCGACATCAGGTCGAGATGTCGGTGTCGAAGCTTGGTTTCGACGTCCTGCAGGCCATAGAAGACGTGACCATCCTTCTCCTTTCCGAGCGGAAGCGGATGTAGAGCTTTGCTAAGCGGATGGAATGATGTGACGTGGATTGACTGCTCCCCCGTCTTGGTGATAAACAACTTGCCTTCGATACCGATATGATCTCCGAGGTCGAGGAGTTTGTAGACTTCGTAAGGATCGTCACCCAACTCATCCTTTCGGAAGTAGCCTTGGATCTTGCCTTCACCATCACTGAGGTGGGCAAAGCCAGCCTTCCCCATGTCCCGGTAGGAGACGATTCGGCCAGCGAAGGAAACTTCCCGTCCATCTTCAAAATGTTCGAGGAGTGCATCAGCTGAATCGGTCAGTTTCCATTTTTCAACCCGATAGGGGTCGTAGCCAAGCTCGCGCATTCGGGCAAGCTTGCCAAGGCGGATATCTCTGATCGATTCTTCGGTACTCATTGGCGAACTCCTAGTTTACTTGAGGCAACAAAAAACCGTCCTGATCGATTGATCAGGACGGTTGGCAGATTCTAGCTCGATTAAGGAGCTGGCTCGGCCAAGATTCCTGGGATTCCGTTGATGTCGAACGGGAAGTTGTAAACAGGAACGATACTGTTTGCGCCCGAGATGTTTGGATCTGGAGCGGTCAGGCCTGGGAATCGAGCATTCCGCTTGAATGCCTTTGCGTGGCTGTCCGAGAAGCTAGCAATGATCGACTCGCTGTGTCGTGCAACACCTGGGAATCGCTGAGCGTTGAATCCAGGAGCTGGCGTGCGGTAGTTGGTCACGATCTGTGCTTGAACACCAGCAGTGTTAGATGCTCCCAGAGCGGTTGCAGGATCGAGGTCCACATTGGTCGCGCCAGCAACGTTCTTACCGGTTGCGAACTCGATGGTATCGGCAGGAGCTTCGAAGCTGGTTGCGCTTCGGGTTGCTTCGTTGAAGTTAGGAGCAACGGCTGGATCTTCGAAGACAGCAAAGTTTGGAACCATGCCAGCGAACGAAATGAACTGCGAACCGTTGAAGAGAGGATTGGTCAAGTCAGCGGTGTTTGGTCGAACTCCGAGGGATCCGAGGATAGCAGCCCAGGGGATCGCCTTTGGCTCAGCCGTGTCGGTGAAGATGTCTCGGTTCTTGGTGTACGGCAGGATCGCATCGTACATCGAGATAACTCGGCAACCAGAGCCAGGAACGAGGTATCCGTTTGGCGTGGTACCCGTGCCATCTGGCATTTGGGTGCAGTAAGCCGATTGTGGGTAAGTATCGTCAGCGTCGGAAAGATAGATCTGTACTGCAGTTCCGTTTTGCTTGAGATTGCTCAAGGTAGCGGACTTCTTAGCAGCAGCCTTTGCCTGGGCGAAAACTGGGAAGAGGATTGCAGCGAGGATCGCGATGATTGCGATAACCACGAGCAGCTCAATAAGGGTAAATGCCTTGTTGCGAGTCATGTGTTAGTTCAATTTCTCCTAAAAGAATTCTAATGAGTTCGGATCGACAACATTGTCAGCCGTATTCGACCCGATGTGCATGGTAACAGAAAATACAAAGGTTATGCCACTGTTAAGGAAAAATGTCGAATGACCTAGCTTCTTACCTCTGAAGACTAGTAATCATGCTTGGTAAAATTGTGGAATGCCTCAATCCCCGTCGGTAGAGCGCGTCTCCCTGCTGGGGTTACCCATTGATCGAGTCTCGCTCGAAGGGACTGAAGAAATTTTCGAATCCTTCCTGAGTTCAGAAGGAACCAAGCTGGTTTTCACAGCTGACTCTAACGCATTTGTCTGCGCCAAGGACGACCCGAGGTACAAGAGGTGCTTTGATGAAGCGGCACTGATCACTCCTGATTCAGCTGGACCCGTTTGGGGACTTGCTCATATTGGCAAGCCTGTCGACGGCCGCGTCAGTGGTGTTGACCTCGTGGAAGTCCTCTGCCGACTCTCTGCTCGAACAGGTGCGACCATGTTCTTCTTAGGCTCAGCGCCTGGCGTCGCCGCAGCCGCCGCAGAGCGGCTATCGGCGAAGTATCCGGGATGCAAAATCGTTGGATCACGGGATGGCTACTTTGGCTCGCTGACTGACCAGGAAGTTGCGAACGAGATTGCGAGTTTGCAGCCGGACATCCTTCTGGTTGCGATGGGGATGCCGCGCCAAGAGCTGTTCATCCTGGATACTGCAGACATCATCAAAGCCAAGATTGCGATGGGGGTCGGAGGTTCGTTTGATGTTCATTCAGGGACCGTCAAGCGAGCGCCGAAGGTGTTCCAGAAGCTGAAAGTCGAGTGGCTTTGGCGAACAATCCTCAATCCTAAGAAACTGGACAAAGTGAAGAACTTGCCGAAGTTCTACTTCATGGTTCGTAGAGCTAGTAAGTGAAAATTTATACGAAGGCTGGAGATCAGGGGGAAACCGGGCTTTTAGGGGGAGACCGGATTCCCAAGTCCGACCTTCGGATGGACGTGATCGGAACGATTGACGAACTGAATGCGGCCTTTGGGGTTTGCCGATTGCATACCGCCGCTAGCTCACTCGAGCCGACCCTGAACTGGCTTCAGAATGCTCTTTTCGATCTAGGTTCTGAACTTGCGTGCCCTCCGGGAGGGAAGTTCGAATTGACTTCGGTTGAAGATTCGGATATTGAACGTCTGGAGTTGGAAATCGATAAGATGACTGACCAACTACCGGAGCTCAAGAACTTCATCCTGCCGGGCGGAAGCCCCTTGGCGGCCCAGTTGCACGTTGCTCGCGCGGTCTGTCGGCGGCTTGAACGGGTTTTGGTTGAACTTTCAGCAGATAGTTTTGTTCGAAATGAACCGTTGAGGTTCGTCAATCGTCTTTCAGATTGGATATTCTGTAGTTGTCGCTTTGCGAACTTCGAATCTGGAGTCACGGATATTCCGTGGAATAAAAGAGAAAAATGATTGCTTCAAGCCTAGCCATGATTTTGATCACCCAACAAGGTGATCAAGCTGCGGTTCCAACCGTCGCAGACGTAATTCAGGGAGTTGCTAAGCGATACCTTGATGCAGAGTCGTTCGCGGGTTCAATCACCCGTACGCAGACTGTGGCGGATGTCAAGCAGGTCTACGTGACCAACTTGCAAGCCCAGCGACCAAACAAGCTTTTCCTTGCCCAAGAGTGGCTCCAACCAACCCCAGGCAAAACCAGCCGGTGGACGGTTGTTTCCGACGGAGCGCAGTGGCGATACGATGCTCCTCAAAGCGAAAAGTTCGTTAACGCTCCTCCCCAATTCGAACCAACCGCCGTTCAGGAGACTGCCACGGGAGCAAAACGCGTTCTTAAGTTCAATGACTTCTTGATCGGAGCTCGACGAAGCCTCGGAGATCCTTGGAATCCTTACCTCCAATTCACGATGCAGTCGAGCGGGGAAGGGAACAACACCTCTCTTCGCGCCTATATTAACCGAATGCAGAAGCTCTCGGTCGTCCCTCGAAAGCTGAAGGACGGAACCGATGGATGGGCACTGAAGGGTGTCATTCAGTGGGGCGCAAAGTTTGCTGGCGAGATCAAAGAAATCGGCGTTTCGGAAGAAGTGGATCGTATCGAGCGATTTGAGATGCAGTTGACGAAGGACTTCGACATTCGCAAGTTCCAGACTGTTGAGTCAGTGCGAATCGTTCCGGAAGGAAGCAACGTTCCAACTGATCTGAACATCAGCACCATCTGGGAAGGCGACTTGAAGATCAATTCTGACCTTAACCAGGCATTGTTCAAAGTCAACTAAGCGAAACTAGACATTTTAGGGTAGATTAAAGAAGCAAGGCTCATGATGACGTTTGCGGAACTCAAAAAGGGAATGTCGGCGAGAATCGTCGAGGTTCCCACTGTGGGCGATGACCATCGCCGGCTCATGGAAATGGGTCTTGTCAAAAACACCGAGTTCCGCGTCATCAAAGTGGCTCCTCTTGGCGACCCCATTGAGATCGACCTCCGGGGTTATCGGTTGTGCCTTCGCAAGCAGGAAATGACCGGTTTTGGCGTCGAAGTCTTCTAAGCGTATCGCCTTTGTTGGGAACCCCAATGCGGGGAAGACCACCCTATTCAACTCCCTTACTGGATCACGCCAGAAAGTCGGCAACTACGCGGGAGTTACAGTCGAGCGCGTCTCTGCGTTACGTCGAGTGGGGTCTTTTGAGTGCGAATTCATTGATGTGCCGGGCCTGTATTCCTTGACCCCGGCTTCCGAGGACGAGGCGGTTGCGGTCAAAGTTCTTGAAGAAGAAACAGACTTGATCGTCTGCGTTATTGACGCCTCGAACCTTGAACGAAACCTTTACCTGTATTCCCAAATAGCCGAGCTTTGGCGTCCCGTTGTTATTGCGCTCACCATGACCGACAGGGTCGAACAGGCAGGATCGACGCTTAAGATTGATCGGTTGCGACGACTTCTTGGTTGCCCGGTCATTCCGATGGTTGGACACAAGGAGAAGGGAGTCAAGGAGCTGTTGGCAGCAATTGAATCGGCCCTGACAACTCCAACCGAGCCGACCCTACTTTCTGATATTGGTGCGCTACGAGATTTGCAAGTGGAACTTGCACGGCGTGGATACGACCACTCGATCGGTGCTTTGCGGAAGGAAGTGTTGAACGAGCAGTCGACGATGATTGTTCCGTTTGTGGAGATTCAGCCAATTTGGGACAAGGCTCGCGAAGCCACAGAGAACGCCTCCTTTGCCGACCCGGCCGCCCGATATGCATGGACCGCGCAGGTCCAGCGGGAATCGATAGTTCAAACTTCTCCCAAGAAGGCTGTCAGCCTAACCGACAAAATAGACAAGGTTCTGACCCACCGGTTCTTTGGGCTGATCGTGTTTGTTGCGGTCATGTACTGCGTCTTCTTTTCGATCTACAAGCTGTCACAGCCGTTCATGGACGCGATAGAGACGGCATTCGGCTGGTTGGGAGCAACGATTGGCCCCCGACTTGAGGGAGTCCCGGTTCTGCAAAGTTTTGTCGTGGATGGAATCATTGCCGGAGTAGGCGGAGTGGTCGTCTTCCTGCCTCAGATTCTGATTTTGTTCTTCTTCATTGCGATGCTGGAAGGCACCGGTTATCTGGCAAGATCAGCGTTTTTGATGGATCGGCTCCTTGGATGGTGCGGTCTCAATGGCCGAGCGTTTATTCCGTTGCTTTCCTCCTTCGCTTGTGCGATTCCTGGTGTGATGGCGGCGCGCGTGATGCCGGACCCTAAGGCTCGGTTAGCTACGATCCTTGTCGCACCTTTAATGTCTTGTTCGGCACGGCTGCCCGTGTACATGTTGATCATTGGCACGTTCATCGAGCCACAATACGGCGCATTTTGGGCTGGCTTTGCATTGTTCGCGATGCATCTGCTAGGGCTGTTCGTCGCGATTCCGGTGGTCTTCGTTCTTAACCGTGGAATTCTGAAAGGGAAGAGGCTGCCGTTCATGCTTGAGCTTCCGCCGTATCAGATGCCTCGGTGGAAGGATGTCTTCCTTGGAATGCTGAACCGAGGAAAAGTCTTCCTAACGACGGCCGGAACGACAATCGTTGTGATGTCAATTATCATCTGGGCGGCATCATACTTCCCACGAAAAACGGATACCGGTCTGCCAGAGAATGAAGCGGCGGTGGCGCAACTCGAATACTCCGTAATGGGTCGGGTTGGTAAGGCAGTTGAGCCTGCATTTGCTCCACTCGGCTTCGACTGGCGGATTTCGACGGCGATCCTGAGCGCTTTTCCCGCTCGGGAAACTGTTGCTCCTTCTCTAGGAATTCTGTTCTCCTTGGGTTCCGGTGACGAAGCGGAGGCAAAGCTAGGTTCAAAAATTCGAGAAGCAAAATGGCCGGACGGCCGCCAGTTGTTTACGCTTCCAACCTCGATTGGTTTGATGGTCTTCTTCGCTCTGTGCGCGCAGTGCCTTTCCACGCTTGCGGTTGTTCGACGGGAGACAAACTCGCGCAAGTGGCCGCTGTTCATGTTCTGCTACATGACGGTTTTTGCATACATTGGAGCCTGGCTCGTCCAAATCATCGGTCGGTCCTTTGTTCCTTGACAACCAGTTAACTCAAGGTTGCTATAATCGCCCCGTGACCACTATCGAGCAGATTTTCGACCTCTTCAACAATCACGGAGGCTCGTTGTATTTTGGGGAACAAGTAACGGAGACTGAGCATGCGCTCCAGGCCGCCCACCTAGCTCGCCAAGCTGGCGCCTCGAACGAAGTAATCGCGGGTGCGCTCCTACACGACATTGGGCACCTGATGCACGGTCTTGGAGAGGACATTGCTCACCACGGAGTTGATGGGAAGCATGAGGATGTCGGGGCGGAGTGGCTGGAAGGGAAGTTTCCGCAAGTTGTGATTGACTGTGTCCGGCTCCACGTCGCAGCGAAAAGGTATCTGACAGCTACTGACCCCGGATATTTGGAGGGCTTGTCGGTGGCTTCGGTGGATAGCTTACGTTTACAAGGTGGGCCATTCTCTGCAGAAGAGGTCGCGGAATTTGAGCGGACGGAGCCGAACTTTGCCACGGCAATTCAGGTTCGACGCTGGGATGACGAAGCCAAAGTCGTCGGACTTGATGTCCCGGCAGTCGAGAGCTACCGAGACGTATTAGAAGCGGTCTTGATTGCTTAAGGCTCGATCATCTGAGCGATGACGTCTTCTTCTTCGGCTTCTGGCGTCGTCGTGATCGTATGCCGCGGCATCGGTCTGGCGACGGACTGAACGGCTTGGGCCTTCTCTCGGAGAGCCATCTTTTGGTAGCGCTCTTCGGCACCAGGGGAGACGGGCCAGACGGTGTTTTCCGCCCAGTAGCTGTCAAGAAACTCTCGCCATACACGGTCGTAGACCGCAATCGTCTGATCGGCCAGGTTTGCCCAGTGGAAGTCGGTTTCGAGACGCTCGCGGGCTTTGGCAGCCATCTCGCGAGTGTGGAGGGCGTCTCCGAGTGCGTGTCGGATCCCCCAGGCAAGCGAGGCGGGGTCGTTTGCAAAACTGGTTGTTCCGGTTACTCCGTGCTGAACAATTTCTTTCAGACCTCCGGCATCGGAAGAGACAACCGGAACTCCTGCTGCCATACCTTCGAGGGCAACGATTCCGAATGGCTCGTAGAGAGAAGGGAAGACGGCGACATCGGCGCAGCGGTACAGCTCATGGAGCTGACGTCCCGACATGAATCCCGTGAACTTGACACTTTCACCTAGTCCCGCCCAACGGGTGAAGCTCTCAAATTTATCACGGACACCGCCACCAACGATCAGGAACTTCGTCTTGGGTTCATCGGCCAACACGGCATGTACGGCATTGAGCAACACCTGAATTCCTTTCTCGCGAACAAATCGACCAACGTAGATAACTATCTTTTCATCGTCTGCTGCGAACTTCCGTCGGGTTTGGAGCCGCTCTTCCTCGGTCCACTCAAATTCAAACTTCGTCGCATCAACGCCGTTGAATATCACGTCCACCTTATCCGCCGGAGTATTGAAAAGGCGGACTGCCTCACCTTTCATGAACTCGGAACAAACGATCAGACGCCAGGCTTCGTAGGTGAGCCAGTACTCCTGCTCCGCAATGTACTTGCTGATGTCGCTAAAAATTCCACCATGGCGACCCCACTCGGTCGCGTGGAGCGTTGCGATGATCGGCAACTTGTATTCGTACTTCAGATTGCGAGCTGCGTCAAGTGATAGCCAGTCGTGGGCGTGGAAGACGGTTGGCTGGCCACCAGGGCGCCAATCCTCAAGCATGGTGCGAACCCGTCGGTCCGTCGCTTGGTTTAGAAGCTGAATCTCGTGAACAAAGTCTTTGGGTTCTTCGTCGAGGTGAACCCGGTGAACGTGAACACCGCTTTCCTCAATCTCCTCGTCGGGCGCCTTCGGCGTGGCCTTGGTGATGACGTGGACTTCAATATCCTTCTTCACGAGTTCTTGCGAAAGCTCGTGCACGTGCGGACTAATGCCTCCGACAATTCGGGGGGGATATTCCCAGGAAAGCATCATCACGCGCATGACGCTAGTTTATCAATCTTCGCCGGGTCGCATACCGTAAATGAGCTTGACTCGCATGATTTCTTCATCCAAATCTATCTCGGTAACGAATTCATCCACCAGTGGGATCATGATTGGTCCCACAATCACGACTTGGTGAGCAGGGTAATCCTCTATATCGTCGACAACTCCGAGCTGTTCGCCGGTGTCGGTGATCACTTTTAGACCGATCAAATCCTCGATCAAGAACTCGTCGTCGTCGAGCTCGGGTTCACCCTCTGCTTCCATATACTTCCATTGAAGTGCTTCCGCCTCATCGATTTTGTCGACACCCTTGAGGCTAATCAGCGGACGATTCTTGTGAATCTGGAATTTGCGAATAATGTAGGGCTTGTCGTCAATGAAGACGGTGTTTCCCTCATCGAAACGGCTTTCAAAGTTGGTCAGTGCCTCGACTTTTACTTGGCCTTTGAGCCCAAAAGCTCCCACGATCTGACCGATGCGAACGCGCTCTGTGCTCATACAAAATTAATATGGAAAAGTCCAGGTTGAAACAACCTGGACTCTGGAACCACTTTCAAAATCATTATTCGGTAACGATTTTGACGTATGCCTTTTCTTTACTCTTAGAAGCAATCGCCGAAACGACTTGGCGAATTGCCGAGATCACTCGACCGCTCTTACCAATGACTTTTCCAACATCTTCTTGAGCCACTCGTACGTTGAACGTGCGAGTATTTCCTTCAAGTACCTCGTCGACCTCGACGCTCTGTGGTTCGGAAACCATTTGCTTGACGAGTTCTTCTACGAAAGGGGAGTAGCTCATAAATTACTCAGCTGCCGGAGCGGCTTCAACTGCGGTCTTCTTGCTGATGGCTGCAGTTCGCTTATCCAAGAACTTGTACTTCTGCTTCTGCGAAGGTCGCTCTTCGATGAACTTCGGCAAGATTCCGAGTTTGTTCATCAAGTAAGCAGCAGTTTCCGTAGGAACCGCGCCGTTTCGGAGCCAATGCAGTGCGCGCTCCTCATCGATGCGAATCTCCTTTGGTTGGGAAATCGGGTTATAGATTCCGATGTTCTCAACGAAAGCTGAGTTGCGGCCAGCTTCGCTCTTGGTGACGACCACGCGATAGAATGGGCGTCCTTTGTTTCCGAGTCTCTGAAGTCGAATTTTTACCATGGTTCCAGTTTGGTTTATCGTCTGCGTTGGAGCTTGCTCATACGGCTCTGCATCTTCGACATTTGTTTCATGCCTCGACGCATTTCATACATCTGTTTGATCAAGTGGTTGACCTCTTCGACCGATGTACCCGAACCCGCAGCAATGCGTTTCCTTCGCGAACCGTTTATTATATCCGGGTTTCCTCGCTCTTTGCTCGTCATACTCAGGATGATCGCTTCAGTTCGATTAATCTGCTTGTCATTGATATGCTCCATAGCATCCTCAGGCAGGGAAGCGGCGAGTCCAGGAATCAGTTTGAGCATCGATTTCATCGAGCCCATCTTCTTCATCATCGTAAAGCTCTGGAGCATCATGTTGAAGTCCATTTGGCCCTTGCCAAACCCTTGCTCCATCGATGCCATGTCGCTTGCATCGAACGCCTTTTCTACTTTCTCGATCAGCCCGAGTACGTCGCCCATGCCCAGGATCCGCTGAGCCATTCGATCGGGGTGGAACAATTCAAGCGCTTCAACTTGCTCACCGACACCAGTAAATCTAACAGGTACTCCAGTGGCCTGGCGAACGCTGAGGATCGCACCGCCACGGGTGTCTCCGTCCAGCTTCGTGAAAATAGCGCCTGTAACATTGACCCGCGCGTGGAATGCCTCAGCGACACTGACCGCTTCTTGACCCGTCGTAGCGTCAAGAACCAAGAACGACTCGTTGGGATTAACCGCCTTATAGATTGCTTCTAGCTCGTCCATCAGGTCACCATCAATCGTGGTTCGACCTGCTGTGTCAACAATCAAAACATCGTTGAACAAGTATTTACAGCGTTCAAGGGCCTCTTTAGCAATAACGGGCGGCTTGGTGCCGTCCATCTTGGTGAAGACGGGCACACCGACTGTTTCACCCAGTACTTCAAGCTGCTTGATAGCGGCGGGACGAGCAATATCGCACGCAGCTAGCATCGGCTTTTTGCCTTGTTCGAGGAGCCATTTCGCGAGCTTTGCGGTGGTCGTCGTTTTTCCGGACCCCTGGAGGCCACACATCAGGATGACCGTAGGCGGGTTTGAACCCCAGTTAAACTTGACAGCCTCGCCACCAAGCATCTCCTCGAGCTCATCCTTAACAATCTTAATGATCGTCTGATCAGCGTTGAGCGACGAGAAAAGCTCCTCACCGACCGCCTTCTCCTTGACCCGGGCCATGAACTGCTTGGCGACGCCAAAGTTAACGTCTGCCTCCAGCAGTGCGACCCGAACTTCACGCAACATTTCGTTGACATCGTCTTCGCTGAGTTTGCCTTTTCCACGCAAACCAGCAAAAACACCCGAAAGTCTTCGCGTTAAGTTGTCAAACATATAGTTAAGAGTGTACCGACGCTGCAACGTCGCCCGTTCAGGGAACGAATATTACAGTATTGGCTTCAAAGAAGAAGAACGCTCAATTTTAGCAACAGGAAACGAAGAAATGAAAAAAGCCACTTTTTGGATGCTGGGTGTTGCCGCTACCGGCGCACTTGCTTACACGCTCGCAAAGAAGCTGCGTGGGTCTGAACAATCCGAATTGGGAAGAAACTGGGTCGAGGCGTGCGAAGAAGCAACGAAGAGCCTCCAGTTAAAGATGGAATCCTACCAAAAGGCAAGTTAGCCCTCGAAACAAAGAGAGGTCAAACGACTTTTCTTTCGCTTCATTATTTATTTCTGATAATCATTATTATGATTGTTTTCTGTTTGAGAGACTAGCGAATCCTCTTTTCAGCGAGCGCCAGCAGATACTGTCCGTAATGCGTCTTCTGAAGAGGTTTGCTGATGTCGATCAAATGTTCTGCTGAGATCCATCCGCGACGATAAGCAATTTCTTCTGGACAACAGACCATCAGGCCTTGCCGTTGTTCGACCGACTCCACAAACTGAGACGCTTGCAGCATCGACTCATGCGACCCGGTGTCAAGCCAGGCATAGCCACGCCCCATGACCTCGACGCTCATCGAGCCTTCTTCAAGATAGATGCGGTTGAGATCAGTGATCTCCAGCTCGCCGCGTGCCGACGGCTTGAGGTGTCTGGCTTTCTCAATGACTGAGTTGTCATAGAAGTACAAACCGGTGACGGCAAAGTTAGACTTGGGAACCTTCGGTTTTTCTTCCAGCCCGATCGCTTTTCCATTGGCATCGAATTCCACAACTCCATAGGCTGATGCCTCACGGACGGGATAAGCAAAGACTGTCGCCCCGCTCGTTCGTTGATCGGCATTTCGCAGCAAGACCTCAAGGTCATGCCCGAAGAAGATGTTGTCCCCCAAGACAAGGACCGCAGGGTCTGAGCCGACGAAGTCGGCACCGATGTGGAACGCTTGGGCAAGACCGTCCGGAGACGGCTGGACCGCGAACTGGAGAGAAATTCCCCACTGGCTTCCGTCGCCGAGTAGCCGCTGGAAGGCAGCCTGATCCTCAGGAGTCGTGATAACCAAAATCTCTTTGACTCCGGCCAGCATCAAAACGCTCAGCGGGTAGTAGATCATTGGCTTGTTGTAGATTGGGCAAAGTTGCTTACTCGTACCGAGAGTGACTGGGTATAGCCGCGTTCCCGATCCGCCAGCGAGGATGATTCCCTTGCGACCCATTAGTTTCGCCCCGCATAGTTAGTGTCGAGCCATTTCTGATAATCACCGGACTTCACGTCGGCAACCCACGCGTCGTTTTCCAAATACCAACGAATGGTCTTTCGGATTCCGGTGTCGAACGTTTCGGTTGGTTCCCATCCGAGTTCGTCTCGAAGTTTAGAGGCGTCGATCGCGTAGCGCCAGTCGTGACCAGGTCGGTCGGCGACGTAGGTCATCAGGTGCGAGAGGTCTCCCTTCCCTGTTTCCTCGCCCATCAGCCGGCAAATGGTTTTCACGACATCAATGTTTTTCTGTTCGGCGTTTCCACCGATGTTGTAGGTCTCCCCTTCCCTTCCTCGATCCACAACCGCCATGATCGCAGAGTTGTGATCGTCCACATAGAGCCAGTCCCGCGTGTTGAGCCCTTGACCATAGATGGGCAGTGGCTTCCCTTCTAAGCAGTTGAGAATCATGAGCGGAATCAACTTTTCGGGGAATTGGCGAGGACCGTAGTTGTTAGAACAGTTTGTGATCGTCACCGGAAGCTTGTATGTGCGGTTGTAGGCTCTGACCAAGTGGTCCGAAGCAGCCTTTGATGCTGAGTACGGCGAGGAGGGGTCATAGGGCGTCGTTTCGACAAAGAGTCCTTCTTCACCCAGAGATCCGTAGACTTCGTCCGTCGAAACGTGATGAAACTTAGAAATACCAGTTTGTTTTGCGGCTTCGAGAAGGTTGAACGTGCCGACGATATTCGACTGGATGAACTCGGCGGGACCAGAGATTGATCGATCCACGTGGGACTCTGCCGCAAAGTGGATAATGACGTCCGGGGCATACTCTTTAACTAGTTGCGTCGTGGCGTCAAAATCGACCAAATTGAGTCTGGCGAACTGATAATTTGGTAGATCTGCGACCGGCGACAACGACTCCAGATTGCTCGCATACGAGAGCTTGTCAATGCAGAAAAAGTGGTCATTGGGCCGTTCGGAGACGTACTTAACCAAGAAATTTGAGCCGATAAAGCCGGCTCCACCAGTGACCAGATACTTCATAAATGGGAAATCCCCTTAAATAGTCGGTTTATGCCGCATGAACCTAAACCGGTAAACTACCTATTATGTTCCTTGACGAGGCCATTGTAGAGTTCACCTCGGGAAAAGGGGGCAGCGGAGCGGTTGCATTTCATACCGAGAAGCACGTTCCCCGAGGCGGTCCTAACGGAGCCGACGGAGGCCGAGGCGGTGATGTCATTCTCATCGCAGATCGCGGCCGACGCACCCTCTATGACTTTAAACTTCTCGACCACCACGAAGCCGAAAGCGGAATCCACGGACTAGGCAATAAGCGAGGCAAAAACGGAAAGGACATCACAATCCGTCTCCCTGTTGGAACTGTTGTCACCGATGCGGAAAACGGTCAAGTGCTTGTCGACATGACCAAGCATGGGATGAAGTACGTCGTCGCCAAGGGCGGACGAGGCGGGCATGGCAACATGCACTACGTTAACTCCGTTCGTCAGGCGCCGAACTTTGCTGAGAAGGGCGGTCCTGCGGAAAAGGTCAAGGTCAAACTTGAGCTAAAACTTCTGGCGGACGTTGGACTGATCGGTCTGCCAAACGCTGGGAAGTCCACGCTGATCAGCTCGATCAGCGCCGCCAAGCCAAAGATTGCCGATTATCCGTTTACGACAATCGTTCCAAACCTCGGCGTTGTGAGCTTCCGCGACACCACCTTCACGGTAGCGGACATGCCAGGCTTGATCGAAGGCGCATCACAAGGCATCGGGCTAGGACACCAGTTCCTAAAACACGTTGAAAGAACGCGAGTTCTTGTTCACGTTGTTGACATCCTCCCAATCGACGAAAGCGATCCGGTTGACAACTACGAGCTGATTGAGCGTGAACTTGACCTCTACAGCGAAGAGATTGCGGCTCGCCCACGACTCATCGCTCTGAACAAGATCGATATGGTGAGCCCCGAAGTGATCGCCGAGACGGTCGCCAAGTTTGAGAAGTACGGACACCCGATCTTCCCGATCTCAGGATTTACTAACCGCGGATTGACGGATCTTCTCAACACGATGACCGACGTTGTCGAGGAAGCCGTTCCTGAAGATGAAATTCCGGTCTTCATGCCGACGCTTGAAAAGCAAGGCGAAGATCATTGGGAGATCGTCGAGGAAGAAGACTGCTACCGTGTTGTTGGAAAGCGGCTTGAGCGAATGGTCGCAATGACCGACCTTGAGCGAAAGGATGCTGTTCGCTACATGCAGCGTCGACTTGACCGAATTGGAGTCCTTGAGAAGCTTCGGCTCTGCGGCGCCCAAGAAGGAGACACCGTCGTAATTGGCGAGTTCGAATTCTCCTACATTGACGAATCATGAAAATTGGAATCTTAGGTGGAACGTTTGACCCTCCGCATATCGGGCATTTGCGCCTGATTGAGGCGGCAATCCAGGAATTTGAACTGGACGAGGTGATCGTTCTTCCCGCAAACAAAAACCCGTTCAAGAAGGGTCGGCCCGGCGCAATGCCACAACAACGGATGGAGATGGTTAGCCTGTTGGCGAAGCACAACCCGAAGATTGTTGTGAGCGATATGGAAATTACCCGGGGAGGACTGAGCTATACCGTCGACACCTTGGGCGAACTTCAGATGGTTTACCCTGGCGACTACTGGTTCATCCTTGGCGCGGATGCGTTGAAGGGCTTTGCCGATTGGAAAAATCCTCAACGTATCCTTCGGCTATGCCGGTTGGCGGTCGCTGCGCGACCACCGATCGTTCGCGATGACGTCCTTCTTGGACTTGAGGACTACGTTAAAGCTCAGGTCGACATCATTGAAATGCCTCCCGTCGAAGCGAGTAGCACGGATCTTCGCGACAAAGTTCAGCGCGGAATTCCTATCGGAAGCCTCACCACTCCCGAAATCGTCGACTATATTAAGAAGAACAAGTTGTACAAATGACATCACAAGAAACCCTCGAACTGATCCGCAATGCGGCAGATGACATGAAAGCCGAACGGATCGAAGTGCTCGACGTCCGAGCAAAGACCTCCATCGCGGACTACTTCCTGGTTTGCTCGGGAACCTCGGATCGACACGTTGACGCAATTGCAGACCGCGTTGCCGAGAAGCTGGTGGAACATAAGATTAAGCCGTTGCGCAGCGAAGGTGAGCGAAGTGGGTGGATTCTTCAAGATTACGGCGATGTTGTATTGCACGTCATGAAAGAAGAGCAGCGCCAGTTTTACGACCTTGAATCGCTGTGGCAATCGGCTCAGGTAAACACAGACTTGGTGTAACTCTGCATGGATCCGACCGCTCACGTCGCCGAACTTAAAGCCGAAATTGCTCGCCTCGCGGCGAAAATTTCGGCATCTACGGACAGCGACATCGTCGAGGCACTCAAATTCAAGAGGGATGCTCTCGAGACTGAGTTGGTCGAGGCAATCCAAAAAGTCGAAGAAGCCGAAGCTCTGGAATCCGAGCTGCTCGCTCCCGAGGTTGAACTCTCCGTCGCGGAAATCGAAAAGCTCATACGAGTCGCCCGGGCGCACTTCTCAGCTGATCGGAAACCTGCGCTTCGCGAGGCGCTGGCTGACCTAGAGAAAGTTGCGCCCAACCATCCAGACGTTCTTGAATTAAAAGCGGATCAACTCATGGCGGCAAAGGACTTCGTTTCCGCAGTGGCTGTGCTGAAAAAGGCAAGGAAAATCGCCCCGAAGAGCAAATCGATTGAGGAGAAACTCGCCATCGCAAGCTTGAAGGCCGCATACGCGGGTTCGATCGAATCCCAACTCCGAGCCGGCCTTTCTGACTCTCCGTTCCTTGGGGAAGGGGATATCAAAGCTTCGGCAACTTCGGCGACATTTGTCTCTCTATTCCTTCCAGGTTCGGGACACATTTTCATCGGTCTAACCGTCAAAGGGATCGCCTATCTTACAGTCTGGCTCTGCTCAATCATTCCCCTCCTGATCCTCATCCGGAACGAATCTGATCGAGCAGGGGGTGCGAGACAGTTCGACTTCTCAATGCCAATGATCGTCCTTGGCTTCTTTGCAATCATGACCCACATGATCGCCCTCTTTGAAGTCGCCGCGATCGCAAAACGAGGAACAGGTCGTCGAGAGGCTCCGAGTCGGCCAAAGCCTCCCGTTGACCTGCCATTTGAATAACTACTCCCGGCCACGGCGTAGTTCTGCGATGAGATTCTGCTGGCTCAGAGTTAGAGTCAGATCGCTGCGGGTTCGCTCCAAAACTGCCCTGAGTGCATCAACTGCACGACGAAGCCCATTGGTCAAGGAGTCAGGGAAATCAAAGGTGACAAGTTCCTCGTAGATCGCGTCCATTTGCGAAAGAATCCGCTCCGCTTCCGGCATCTTCCCTTCCCTAATGAGATCCAGAACGAATCGTCGAACTTCGCTTGCCGCCTCACAGGCGCCGTGGAGATACGCCATCGTTTGCGAACCCAGTTCAGCAGAAGCCGGAAGCGGTTGGTCAAGTGCAATGGCGAGCACGCAAGCGGCTTCGACCATCTCCTTCTCCGTATCGTGGAGGTACGACGGATTCAGCGTGGGGTGCGAGGACAGAAGCTCCCGCACGGCGGCTGCTTCGGCTTGGGCCTCACGCAATAGACTCGAGGCTTCATCGAACTGATGTCGATGGACATGCCGAATCGACTTCGCGCTCAGTTGTCCAAGTTTTCGGCACCGAATAAGGACCTGTTCCCGCGCTTCGTGCATTCCTTGAGCATCTGCTCTCAGTTCATCCCAATAACTCACATGAGCTTCTGACGATTCAAACTTACGAATCGTCGCTCACCAATAATCACATGATCAAGAAGTTCTATGTCGAGCAGCCGACCAGCCTCCTTGATCTTCGCAGTTACCTCGATATCCTCAGTCGAAGGATCAGGATCGCCACTTGGGTGGTTATGAGCAACGATGAGGCTCACTGCGCCCTCTCGAACGGCCTCTCGGAAGATTTCTCGAAGACCCACAATGGAAGCATTCGCCGTTCCGATATGTATCGTCGCGACTCTTAGGATCACGCTCTTTGAATCTAGATAGATCGCAACAAAGTGCTCCTGGCGCTCGTGTCGCAGATCGTCGAGCAAATCGGCGACATCCTGCGGATCGGATATCGTTTCAATCTCAGAATCACCCTTGCCTGCCACTCCCACCTTTCGGCCAAGCGTAAACATCGCCAACAGGCGCTTCGCAGTCGCTGGGTCCAGATCAAACGATGTCGCAAGTTCTTCGGCAGAGATATCGGCGAGCTTGCGCAGCTTTCGGCCGGAGAGCATCATTTCGCGCGCGACACTGAGCCAGCGGTCAACTTCCTCATCGTCCTTGCTCACCGCGTATGCAAGGAGCTCCATTGGGAGCATTGCCTGCATTCCAAGAGTCCTTAACCGTGAGACCGTTTCCGAGGGCATGTAATAAGAATAGTCCCGATGCATGCATCGGGACTATGGTTGCGCGATTGAAAAGCTTGGTTAAGCCTTTTTGCGTCGCTTCAGGAGTCCAAGAACACCAAGACCGAGGGCGGCCATGGAGGCTGGCTCTGGAACTGGCTGGTTCAAGGAGAACACGTACAGTTGTCGGTTAGCGAAGTCCGTCACCGCAAGGGTGTTGTTCGACTCCGCGTACGAGAACCCGTAAGCTCCGTTTCCGCTACCCAGGGACAGCGAGTTGCTACCCATGTCGAGGAAGTTAAGAGTTTGCAGCGCGCCCGAAGTGTTGATCGCCTTAAGCACGGAGGAGGCAGCTTGACCACCAGTCGTCACGTTTCGATCGTTGAAGATCACGAACGAGTTCGATCCGTTGCCGACAAACGCCAGGGAGTTGTTATCAACTGTGGTGGTGTAGCTGGAAGGCGAATACACGACGGAGCTTGACCCGCCGAAGTTGTTGTCCGCGGTGCGAACTGCCTTCGTAATCGCGTTTCCGTTGCGAGCGTACAGATCGCCGTTAGAAGCGAACGCCATTCCACGCCAGGTGGTTCCGTTGTTTACAGGAGCTGCGGCTGCGTTGATGATTGCGCCCGCGTTCTGACCGTTGATGTAAACGCCAGTTCCGGAGTTCATCACATGTCGCCGTCCACTGTTGAGTGCCAAGTAAGCGACGCCTTGATTGGTTCCAGCGCCGTTGAAGCCTGGGTCAAAAGCAACGCCGTTGCCACGCCGAGTAGCATCCGCAGTCGTTCCACCGGTTTGCCAGTTTAGGGCACCTGTCCCAGCATTGAAAGCACGGACGCTATTCACACTCGCCCCGCCGTTGTCTAAACTGGCCGCGAGAGTGCTGCCTTGAATAGCAAGCTGAGTAATCCCGCGGGTATTGGCGGTGCTAAACACACCAAAAGCGTTTCCGAATGATCCGGTGGAGGTGAAATCCGTCGCTTGGTTTGAACCGTTTAGCGAAAGTGCGACCGTGACCGGGGCGATTGCAGTGTTGGCCGTAAGACCAGCAGCATTGTAACCACCAACGTAAGCGGTGGTGCCGTTCCAAGCGACAGCACTGGGGTTAGAGCCGATAAATTGAGCATTCGTGCCGACGGCGGTAGAACCAAGGTCTACCTTACCAACCATGTAAAGATTGATCTGCGAAAACGCAGATGCGGAAACGAGTGTTAGCGCCAAAACAAGACAACTTCGTCGAAACATAAGACCTCTCAGCCGATTTCTCTGACTGATAATGTTATTATAGAAAAAATCTGACAGAGTTTGTCAGGTTTGTTACCAGGTTTTCAAGAACGAACCGATAACGGTGTCACGAGGTTGAGCCCACCTTCTGGCTCGACCCACTTGTGATCAGCCTTGAGCAATTCGATCAGCTCCAGGACGCCGTTTTCTTGGGGGATTCCTGTCTTGACAACATCCCGCTTTCGGTAAAGCGTGATTTTTCCACCAGCGGCACCCACATAGCCATAGTCGGCATCCGCCATTTCTCCAGGGCCGTTAACAATGCAACCCATAACGGCGATATCAAGACCGACCAAGTGTTTGGTCGCTTCCCGAACCTGATTCAATACGATTGGTAGGTTGAACTTTGTTCGGCCACATGACGGACAAGCAATGTACTCAACTTTGGTCTTTCGAAGACCCAACGATTGAAGAATGTCGTAGCAAACAGGAATTTCATTTTTCGGATCCTCGCTGAGGCTCACTCGAATGGTATCGCCGATTCCTTCCATCAAGAGAGTTGCGATGCCTGCTGTTGACTTAATCCGCGCGTATTCCCCGTCGCCGGCTTCGGTGACGCCGAGATGCATTGCATAGTTCATCCCCTCCTCGGACATGCGCTTCACCATCAATCGATTCGCTGCGACCATGATGGGGACTCGTGACGCCTTACAAGAGATATTGAGGTTTGTGTAGCCGTGTTTTTCGCACAGCCGAAGGTATTCAAGTGCTGACTCGACCATTCCGTCCGGAGTGTCGCCGTAGGTGACAAGCAGACGCTCGGAAAGGGAGCCGTGGTTGACTCCGATGCGCATTGCACGATCAAATTTCTTGCAAGCCTCGATAACAGGGACCAAACTGTCCTCGATTGCCAAGAGCTCTTCGGAAGCTTCATCGGAGGAGTACGCCAATTCCTCTCGCAGCTTTGCAACCTCATCAACTTCCCTTCCACGCACGTCAACGGCCTCACCGGAAGCCTGCTTGGCTCGGGAGCCATGGCGCTTGAAAACAAACAGACCTGGATTGAGGCGGATTTCATCTACGTGCTTCGCCGCTTCTACGGCGATGTCTGTACCTTGGTGGTGGACATCGGCCGTCAACGGAACATATTGGTACTGTTCGGTCACCTTGGCGCGTATGGCTTCCAAACATTCGGCTTCGCCAATCGAAGGCGTTGTAACACGAACCAGTTCGCACCCCGAACGGTGAAGGTCAATGATCTGCTCAACACATGCATCAATGTTCCGAGTCTCTTCGGTGATCATCGACTGAACCATCACCGGATGTCCTGCTCCGATCGTCAATGGTCCGATGCGGCATGGCGTCGTCTTGCGCCGTGGATAGGTCGTGTCGAGGTTCATAGGCCTTGCTCTAGTTTGACACGTCACCAGTTTGAGCATGAAGAAATGGCAGTTTTAAGGGGGTGAAAATCACCAAATCCAGACATCAATCTGATGGTTGCGAGCAACATATATTTGCGAGCTGGTCGTTCCAGGAACTTAGGCTGCTTGCACTGAACCGATGGCCTCATCTGCGGCATCAACTTCGGTCATGATCTGCGTTGCGACGTTATCAATCTTTTCTTGATCAAGATCAAGCTGCGACAAATGCTGAACCCCAGCCTCAGATCCAGGGAGGCCCGGCATTGCGGGGAATCCGCAGTGGTAAGCCATGTAGTTCGCTGCCGCTGTCACAAGAGTCGATTCTGGCGTGACGTCATCCTCATCGGGGCAGTCGTGGTACTTGATCGCATTTGCCAAAACAGGAGACAGCTTCCACTTGTCAGCAACATACCCGCCAACCTGGCAATG
The DNA here is from genome assembly GCA_903927345.1 of uncultured Armatimonadota bacterium. Lineage (GTDB taxonomy): Bacteria > Armatimonadota > Fimbriimonadia > Fimbriimonadales > Fimbriimonadaceae > Fimbriimonas. Next base: position 49,029 of record CAIYMO010000045.1, read on the forward strand.
GTCGAAGCCGTTTACGAGCAGTTCTGCCTCCCGGAGTGGAATGCGCTTAGCCCCGGCAGTTTGAACGGCTTTGACCAACTCAGGGTTCGCAAAACGATCCATAGCAAGGACGCCGATATCATGCATGAGTCCAGCAACGTACATCTCTTCAGCCATGCCAACGTTGACATAGCGCATCAACCCTCGAGCGGCAATCCCAACAGCGAGTGAGTGTCGCCAGAATGACATGTGGTCGAATGCAGGCCTCTGCTTTTTGCCTGAGAGAATTTGCTGATAAGCCAGCGAAATAGCGATTGACCGCAAGGTGCTCATTCCTAGCACGCTTAACGCTCGGCTGACTGTGTTAACGGATCGATATCCGTACATTGCCGAACCAGCGACTCGTAGAACCTTCGCCGCCATCGCCGGGTCTTGGGCAATGATGTGCTCAAGAGCCCGAGCCGAAACGTTCGGCTGTTCGTACACCTTGAGAATTTGTATGACAACAGTTGGGAGAACGGGTAGGTTCTCACTTCGAGCGATTCTTAACGTTAAGAGCTGAAGGTCCACTGCTATGTAAGTTATCGGCACCTAAGGCAGCAATAATTAGGCTGCCCGACGGCTTCCGAACTCGTGATCAGCCATATCAACCTCTGTCTTAACGCATCTCTTCACACGTTCTATGGACTCTGGTTTCAATTCAAGCTTATCAACTATGTCAAGCAACGACTCGTTGCCCGGGACACAAGCTACCGATGGATAGCCCATTTCATAAGCGATCTGATTACCAGCGGCGACCACGAGACTCATCTCAGGGGTTTCAGTGTCTTCGTAAGGGCAGTCATGAAATCGAACGGAGTTGGCAATCTGCTTGCTCAGCTTCCAGGAATCGGCCAGTATTCCACCTACTTGGGCATGAGTGAATCCGTGAAGTCGCATCTCGACATCAGCCAAGGGAATCGCTTTAGCAGCAGCGGTTCTAATTGACTGGTCAAGTTGGACTGGGGAGAATCGCTCAAGGGCAAGAATTCCGATGTCGTGGGTGAGACCTGCGATGTAGGCCTCGTCCGAGTTGATGTCGTTGACGAGCCGCATAAGTTCCCTGCTTGCAACGCCCGTCGCAAGGCAGTGTTGCCAAAAGATAATTCGATCGAAACTGGGGACGCTCCCTCGGGTCGTCATAAACTCCTGATAGGCAAGGCTGATCGTGATGTGCCGAAGCTGGTTGAGCCCGATCACCGAAATTGCCCGTTGTACATCGCTGACCGGTGTACCGCCGTACAATGACGAACTCGCTACGCGAAGGACCTTCGCCGCAAAGCCAGCGTCATGGATGATCACCTGTTCAAGAGACTTTGGCGTTGCCTCGTCCGCACCATACATCTTCAAGATCTTAAGCACGACCGTTGGTAGAACCGGAACGTTTTCACTGCGTGCTATTCGAATTGCCAATGTACGGAAGTCCATCAATGGTGTATCGGCAATTCCGCTAGGTAAACCATAGGTTCTAGCCGAACATTGCGTAAAATGGCGCAACGACCCTCTTGACTTGAGCGTCATATACTCATATATTTGAAGGTGTTACGATCATGGCAGATTACTACCAGGTACTAGGAGTTCCCCGCGGGGCTGACGAAAAGGAGATCAAATCGGCCTACCGTAAACTGGCCCGAAAGTACCACCCAGACGTCAACCCTGGAGACAAATCAGCCGAGTCGCGCTTCAAAGAGGCGAGCGAGGCCTACGAGGTTCTTTCAGACCCCGAAAAGAAGGCACTATACGATCAGTACGGATCGAACTGGGAAGCTGTTCGCAACAACCCTGGGACCGCTGACTTTGGAGGCGGAGACTATGGTGGAATGGGCGGTTTCGGATCTATTTTCGAGCAGTTCTTTGGCGGAGGAAACGGGGGTGGTTTCCGAATGCAGGACTTCGAAGCCGGACAGCCTCGCGACATTGAACGCGAAGTCGAAGTCAAGCTAGAAGACATCGACAGCGGAACTGCTCGCACCTTGACTTATCAAACAATGGACGCTCAGCGGACAAGGGGCGACATTGCCACCGTTCCGACCACAAAGAAGGTTGAGGTAAAGATTCCGCCAGGGATTCCTGACGGCAAGAAACTCCGGGTCCCTTCCAAGGGTCATGCCGGTGTTAACGGGCGCGCAGGAGACCTCTACGTGGTCATTCGCTGGGCAAAACACGACCGCTTTAAGATGGTCGGCGAGCACTTGGAAACTGATGTTCCAGTTTCCTTCACAGTGGCGGCTTTGGGCGGAGAAATCAAAGTGCCTACGCTTCGGGGAGTTGTCAGCATGAAGATTCCTGCCGGCACCCAGAGCGGTCAGGCTTTCCGTCTCTCCGGTCAAGGCATCTCGAGAATGTCTGGCGGGCGAACAGATCTGATGGCACGAATCAAGATCACGGTACCTAAAACCCTTTCGGAACGCGAACGAACTCTGATTACCGAACTCCAATCACTGGAAGTGACCAAATGAGACATGAGAACCAGCCGGTTTATATGATCGGAGTTGCCGCCCAACTGTGCAGCGTTCATCCTCAAACTCTCCGACAGTACGAGCGACTTGGCTTAGTGATCCCGTCCCGAGCGGGAGCAAAAAACCGGCTGTACTCAGAATCGGACATCATGCGGGTGCGCCGAATCCAGCGCCTCACACAAGAGCTAGGCGTTAACCTTGCAGGAGTTGAGATAATTCTTCGTCTCCTTGATGATATGGAGGAGATGCGTACGGATATGGAGCAACAGCTGAGCGACTACGCGGCAGAGGCTGAGAGGCGCATCGCGGCTATGTTCTCGGGCTCAAATATGCCCATCAGAAAGGACGAGTCCTTGCTCCCTGTTCCGAATGTCGTCATTCGGAAGCGCAGCGACATTTAAACAGTCGCGCAAACAAAAAAGGGGGCACCTGAACTAGGTGCCCCCTTTTTGATATCAGGCTTAGATGCCGTCGAGGTCCATCTCTTCGCTTGCCATATCGGAAAGCGATGGGAAGTTGAGGCTCTCAAACTCGTCGTCGAACTCCATGTCATCGGACTCGACAAGGGCTTGGAGCGATTGCTCTGCCCATGATCCGCGCTGGACGTTGACATCGATCTCTCGATACTCCTTGACACCCGTTCCCGAAGGAATGAGGCGGCCAAGAATGACGTTCTCTTTGAGGCCGACCAAGTGGTCTCGCTTTCCGCGAACTGCAGCTTCCGTAAGAACACGAGTGGTCTTCTGGAACGATGCAGCCGAGAGGAACGAATCCGTGGCAAGCGATGCTTCGGTGATACCAAGGAGGATCCAGGTTGCGGTTGCTTCCTTTGGATCTCGCTCAACATTCTCGCCGGTGATTGGATCAACGTACTTGATCTTCTTACCGGACCGTGCAGCTTCCTTGACCGCGTCATTTGCCTTAGCAAATGCAAATCGGTCAACGATCTGGCCTGGGAGGTAAGGCGTGTCACCTGGCTCCTTAACCTGTCGCTTTCGCATCATCTGTCGGATGATAACTTCAACGTGCTTGTCGTTGACGTCAACACCTTGGCTCTTGTAAACGCTCTGCAGGTTCTCAACGAAGTATTCGTGAACAGCCGCCGCGCCCGCAAGTTCGAGAACCTCGTGTGGATCTCGAGGACCTTCGGTAAGAGGGTCGCCCTTGATGATTCGAGTGCCCTTCTCAACTGGGAGCTTACCAAGAGGTGGAACGAGGATCGCGTAGATCACGTTGACTTCGGTAACTTCAGCCTTTCGGAGAATCGCAAGAATCGCGGTGGTGAGCTTCTGACCGACTGCCTTGTGAAGACCGCCAGCGTAACTGCCGTTTGCGTCGGTTGCCCAGTTCTGCATGTCGCTGACATAGGCATCCTTGAGAGGGCCAGTGACAGGGACGGTTGCATTGATAACCACGAATCGACCGAACGAGGATTCTCGAATGTCTTCAACAACACCAGAGACTGGGCAGATAATCGCCTTACCTCGTGGCTGTCGTCGAGCTTCGAAGATTTCTTCGACACGGACGATACCGGATGATTCACCAGTCCAAGAGTAGAAGAACGTCTTTCGTGACTTCTCCCAAAGCTTGCGGCTATCGCTGTCGCTCTTGTCGGCGGCCTTAGCAGCAGCCTTGCTGAGTCGCTCAGCCTTTCGCTTTGCCTTAGGATCTTCGATCTCTTCGATGGCAACATCGTTATTGATCGTCAATGGTGCAACTTCTGGGTTCTGGAACAACGACTTAACGATGCCTTCTTGAGTAGCAAGCAACTTCGTTGGGTCAAAGACCTTCATGTCGTTGTCAGTTGCCATCGCGAAGTCCTCCATGAACTGGCGGATGAACTTACCAGTCTTATACTGGTTCGTTCGTGCGATCGTAGCCGATCCCGCAACACCACCCGTGTGGAACGTACGCATCGTAAGCTGGGTTCCAGGCTCACCAATCGACTGTGCCGCGATGATTCCGACCGAGACGCCGACTTCAACCAACTTGTTAGTTGAAAGGTCGATACCGTAGCACTTGGAGCAAACGCCTTGGATGAGGTCGCAATACAGTGGCGATCGAACCTTAGCGGCGAGCAAACCGTGATCAGTCATCTCGAATCCAGCTTCGACGTACTTCTTAACGATCTTGTCCCGAGCCTTATCGTCCTTTGCAGCTTCAACGGCAGCGTAGAACTTCTTCTCAATCGCGTTCAGCTTCTTGCTGACTTCAACCGAGATCGGAGCTTGGTATTGGGTCAACGATTCGCCGGTCTCTGGGTCGTTGATGACTGAGAGTGCAAGTCGAGCGACCATTCGGTCTCCGATGGATTCGATCTGCTCGCCCATCGATACGATTCGGTGAGCTGTCATGCCTTCCGCAGTACCGCAGTCAAGCGCCTTGATGATGACATCCTGAGCAACATCGCAAAGGCGTCGAGTCAAGTAACCAGCGTCTGCAGTTCGAAGTGCAGTGTCCGCAAGTCCCTTACGTGCACCGTGCGTGGTAACGAAGTATTCAAGCATCGACAGACCTCGGTGGAACGAGTTCTTAACCGGAAGCTCATAAATCGTTTCGTTGAACTGGTTCAACATCAGACCGCGCATTCCAGAGAGCTGTGCGAGCTGCTTGATCGAACCACGAGCACCAGAGACGGTAACGATGCTGAGCGGGTTGAACTGGGTCAGACCTTGGACAATCTCCTTACCGATGACGTCGTAGGTTTCTTGCCACAGCTTAACCAGCGTGCCCTGCATTTCGTTAAATGCGAGCATTCCTCGTCGGAACTGACCAAGAATCTTGTTCGAACGGTCGTCTGCGTCCTTGATGATTTCATCTCGTCGAGCAGGTGGGTCCATGTCGGTGATTGCAACAGTGAGACCGTACTTGGTTGCCCACTTGAAGCCCATATCCTTCATGTCATCGAGGAACTTAATGGTTGCCCCGATTCCCGCACGCTTGTGAATAACGAGAATGATGTCCGCAAGGGCCTTCTTCGTCAACTCAACATTGAGAAGAGGCTCGGAATAGCGAAGTGGCCAAGGAAGTGCCGAGTGGAAGATCACCTGACCTGCCGTCATCGTTCGGATGACGTTCTCGTATTCCATGTCCAGAGCTTCCATTTCGGTGAACTCCTTCCCTTCGTCGTCGAGTGACGTAACGTTCTGGTACTCCTGACCGGTGACTCCATCGCGGAACGCGACTTCATCGTCTGGCCGGAACACTGGGCGGTTAAGTTGAACCAAGATTGGCTCGTTTAGCTGCAATCGCTTCTCAACCGATGGCGACTCAAGGTTAAAGATAACCTCGTTCGGGTTGGCGTAAACGTAAGGAGCTGCATGCTTCTCAGGCTTGGACTTGTGATCAGCGATTTGCTTCTCAAGCTTCGCCTTTCCTTCGATTGACATGAAGGTGAGGGCGTAGTTGCCAAGAACGATGTCCTGCACAGGCGCACAAGTAGCACGTCCGTCCGAAGGGGTGAACAGGTTCTGAGTCGAGAGCATAAGCACTCGAGCTTCAGCCTGCGCTTCAGCCGAAAGCGGAACGTGAACAGCCATCTGGTCACCGTCAAAGTCCGCGTTGTACATGTTACAAACCAGCGGGTGAAGCTGAATTGCCTTTCCGTCAACGAGAATTGGCTCAAATGCCTGAATACCGAGTCGGTGAAGCGTTGGAGCGCGGTTCAGAAGGACCGGGTGCTCCTTAATGACCTCTTCCAAACCGTCCCAAACGGCTGGGTGCATTCGGTCGATCATTCGCTTTGCAGTCTTAATGTTCTGCGTAATGCGCTTTTCGACCAGCGTCTTCATAACGAATGGCTTGAAGAGCTCAAGAGCCATTTCCTTTGGAAGACCGCATTGGTGCAGCTTAAGGTGTGGTCCAACAACGATAACCGATCGACCGGAGTAGTCAACTCGCTTACCCAGAAGGTTCTTTCGGAATCGTCCTTCTTTACCCTTGAGCATGTCGCTGAGCGACTTGAGCGGGCGAGCATTGGAACCAACGACCGGGCGAGCACGTCGGCCGTTATCAATCAACGCGTCGACGGCTTCCTGAAGAAGTCGCTTTTCGTGGTTGATGATCGATTCAGGAGCGTGAATCTCGATGATTTTCTTCAACCGGTTGTTTCGGTTGATGATGCGTCGGTAAAGATCGTTAAGGTCCGAAGTTGCAAATCGACCACCGTCGAGCTGAACCATTGGGCGAAGCTCTGGCGAGATGACCGGAACGACGTCCTGGATCATCCACTCAGGTCGGCTCTTTGAACCGATGAGCGCTTCCACAACTTCAAGTCGCTTGATGGCACGAGCACGTCGCTGTGACGTGGTCATGACGATTTCTTGTCGAAGCTGGCGAGCCAGCGACTCAAGATCAACCTTGTGAAGAAGTTCCTTAACCGCATCTGCGCCGATGTTAGCGCGAACCAATGGGCGAAGATCTCGCTCCATGCGCATTCCAACGCCGTCGAGCAGCTTGGAAACAGCTCGGTACTTGTCTTCGTCGATCAGCTGATTGCGTTCAAGCTTGCCTAGGATTTCGACAGCGATATCAAGATCCTTGATTCGATCGTCGCAATCTCGGTACTCAGCCTTGATTCGGTCGTTAACAGCCTTGGAGCGCTCTCGGACGTAAACTTCGTCGTATTCGTCGCCGTTGTTCTTCATGTCCTCAGCAAGGCGGCTCAGGGACTCTTCCTCAAGCTCGCGCATGCCAAGTTGCATGTGCATCTTCTCGATTTCTACGGCCTTTCGGATCTCAGGCAGAAGTGATTGAATCTCTTCCGACTCGATGTCGATGATGATGAAGCTGGCGAAGTAGATAACCTTCTCAAGAAGCCTTGGCGAGATGTCAAGGATCAATGAGAGAGGCGATGGAACACCCTTGAGGTACCAGATGTGGCAGATTGGAGCCGCGAGTTCAACGTGACCCATTCGCTCTCGGCGAACCTTGCTTCGGGTTACTTCAACGCCGCAACGCTCACAGACGATGCCCTTGTACTTAATCTTCTTGTAACGACCACAAGAACATTCCCAGTCCTTGACCGGACCAAAAATCTTCTCACAGAACAACCCGTCGCGTTCGGGCTTGAAGGTTCGGTAGTTGATGGTCTCCGGCTTCTTGACTTCTCCATGCGTCCATGCAAGGATGTCCTCCGGGCTTGCGATTCCAATTTTGATTTTGTCGAACAGACTAACGGCTGCCATGATTTCCTTTTCGTGTTCCTTTCTATTTGTAAACTGCGGTTGAGAGTTCCGCTCCGTTTGCAACCGGAGCTGAATATGAATTAGTTAAAGAAGCCAACGGAGCGAGCGAGGCGCATATCGTCCCCACCGCTGAGCTCATCAAGATCCTTGAGCGGAAGTTCCTTGTTGTTGGAATCCTCAACACTGACCTTAAGACCAAGTGATCGAAGCTCGTTGACCAGAATCTTGAATGACTCAGGAATTCCTGGCTCTGCGATGCTTTCGCCCTTGACGATGCTCTCGTAAGCTCGAACTCGGCCAACGACGTCATCTGACTTGATGGTAAGAAGCTCCTGAAGGGTGTAAGCAGCACCGTAAGCTTCCAGTGCCCAAACTTCCATTTCTCCAAATCGCTGACCACCGAACTGTGCCTTACCACCCAACGGCTGCTGGGTAACCAAGGAGTACGGTCCAATCGAACGAGCGTGAATCTTCTCGTCGACCAAGTGCTCAAGCTTCAGGATATAGATAACACCAACAGTAATCTTGTTTGGCAACGTATCTCCAGTGAGACCGTCGCGAACAGTTGACTTACAGGTGTGCGGATCCAAACCGGCTCGCTCGAAGACGTTGTTCTTCAGCTTCGAGATGAGGTTCGTGTAAACATCATCCTTAGCCTTGAATGCCTTCTCGTCGATTTCAAGCTCAAGATCTTCGAACTCAAAGTTCTCTGCGTCAACTTCCATCAACTCAGCAACTGGCTTGACTGGAGGGCAAGCAAGGATTCGCGCGATTCGCTCGAGACCATTAACTCCGAGGGTTCGGAACTTAGCCTCAACCTTTGCAAGCATCGCATCGATTCCGTCAGCTTTACCGAACGGAATGTCGAGCTGAAGCTCAGACTTGATGTAGCTGTCCAGAACGCGCTGTCGGAAGTGCTCCGCAAGTCGCTCCATTTCCTCAAGAACTTCGTGCTCGGTCGCTCCCTGGAACGCAGGGCACTTGTACTCGATTCCGAGGTGCTTTCCAACGTATCCAAGGTGAGTCTCAAGGATCTGACCAATGTTCATTCGCGATGGAACACCAAGCGGGTTCAAGACGATGTCAACTGGAGTTCCGTCTGCAAGGAATGGCATATCTTCCGAGGACATAACTCGGGAGACAACTCCCTTGTTACCGTGGCGTCCTGCCATCTTGTCACCAACCATCAGCTTTCGCTTCTGGGCAATGTAAACCTGAACGGTCATGTTCGTACCGGCCGGAAGCTCATCGCCAGGAATCTGGAGAAGTGGCTCTTCGGTTCGGTCGCAGATCAGTCGATCGCGCTTCTTCGATTCCTTGTAAACGTAGTTGATCGAAGGCGAGAGGTACTTGTAGCGGCTAAAGACTTTAACGTCAACTACCGTTCCCTTTTCACCGTGAGGAACTCGGAGCGATACGTCCCGGGTTTCTTCTGCCTTCTTACCGAAGATCGCGATAATCAATCGCTCTTCAGCGGTCATTTCTACTTGACCCTTAGGAGCAACCTTACCAACGAGAATGTCTTCAGGTCGAACTTCAGCACCGATTCGGATAATTCCGTTCTCGTCAAGGTCCTTCAGGGCATCTTCGCCGACGTTTGGAATGTCGCGAGTGATTTCCTCAGGTCCGAGTTTGGTGTCAACAGCTTCGGTCTCGTAGCGTTCGATGTGGATCGAGGTGTAAACGTCGTCCTTAACAACTCGATCACTAATGAGGATCGCGTCCTCATAGTTGTAACCGTTCCACGGCATAAACGCGACAACCACGTTCTTACCAAGAGCGAGCTCTCCGTTGTCAACACAAGGTCCGTCGGCAAGGGCATCACCCTTCAAAACGTATTGACCAAGGCCAATCACAGGTCGCTGAGTGAAACAGGTTGACTTGTTCGACTGCACCATGTGCATCAAATGATAAACGTCTAGCTGACCGTCATCCTTGCGAACTCGAATCTCGGTCGCTGAAACATATTCAACTCGACCAGGATTGTGCGCGACGACTGCAGCACCAGAGTCAACTGCCGCAACACTCTCGTAACCAGTTCCAACCAGCGGCTTATCGCTGCGGAGACAAGGAACAGCCTGTCGTTGCATGTTCGCGCCCATCAGAGCACGGTTAGCGTCGTCGTTCTCAAGGAACGGAATCAACGCGGTTGCAACCGAGATAATCTGAGCAGGCGAAACGTCAATGTAGTCGATTTTCTCTCGAGGAACGGTTGGATACGAAGCACCCTGGAGAACACCACCAGCACACCGAACCTGAATTCGCTCTTCAAGGAAGAGACCATTTTCGTCGGTCTTGATGTCCGCCGGAGCGACCAGAATTCCATCTTCCTGCTGAGCAGTAAGATAGACCACCTGGTCGGTAATGTGCCCTTCCGTAACCTTTCGGTAAGGCGTCATGATGAACCCGAACTCATCCACGCGAGCGTGCGAGGTGAGCTGAGAGATCAGACCAATGTTCGGACCTTCAGGCGTTTCGATTGGGCAGATTCGGCCGTAGTGCGAACGGTGAACGTCGCGAACTTCCAGCTTTGCACTGGATCGCTGAAGACCACCAGGTCCAAGCGAGGAAAGACGTCGCTTGTTGGTAATTTCCGACAGCGGGTTCGTCTGATCCATAAAGGTCGACAGCTGGTTCGAACTAAAGAAGCTCTTAATCGAGGCAGAGATCGGCTTGACCGAGAGAATAATTCCCGGCAACAGGTTCTCTTGATCCTGCGAGGTCATTCGCTCTCGAGCAACCTTTTCCATTCGAACGAAGCCGAGTCGCAACTGTGATTGGAGGAGCTCCCCAACCGAGCGAACACGCTTGTTCTTCAAGTCATCGATATCGTCTCGATCCTTTTCGCGGTTGACGTAAGGAGTCATCGCGATCATGATGTTTGCAAGGTCTTCGGCAGTCAGGTTTCGAACATTCAACGGAATGTCGAGACCAAGCTTCTGGTTCAAGAACCGGCGGCCAACTCGACCAAGGTCGTAGCGCCGAACATCAAAGAAGAGACCGTAAACAAGTTGCTTAGCCGCATCTTCATTAGCAGCCTCACCTGGTCGCATCCGCTTGTAAATGTCAAGGAGTGCATCTCGCGAGTTATTGGTTGGGTCAGCCTCAAGGGTCGCATCAACCAAAACCGGCACGTGACGAACATCAAGCGAAGGAAGATCCATCGCAACGATTCGCTTAGCAACCGCCGCATCAATCTTTCCGCCGGTAGCGATAACCAACTCGCCACCATCAACAATGTCAGCAAGGACTCGCTTTCCGACCAAGTCTTCTTCCGAAGGCTTCTCCAGAGTCACGATCTTGGACATCGCCATCATGATTTCCTCATTGGTTCCAAGAGGAGTTGCTGAGAAGACTTCAATCTCCAGCTGATCCTTATCGAATGCCTTAAGGGTCTCTTCGGTGATAGTGGTGTTGATGTCAAGAATGACTTCGCCGGTCGAAGGATCAATTGCCTTCTCAACGGTTCGCTTTCCAACCGAATCCTTCAGCGCGCGCTTTCGAGCACCGCGACCATCAGTCTTCATCTTGCCTTGATCATCAACCATGTAGAAGCCATAGAGGGCCTTCACAAGCTGAGTAATCGGGAGCTTCTTGGTTTGAGAAATCTGAGTTCGAACAACGAAGTTGCCATCGGATTCAACTTCGAGCCATGGACCCTCGTTCGGAATCACACGAGCAGAGATGATGACCTGCATTGCCGAGTCAACACCTTCTTCAAAGTACAGACCAGGCGATCGCGAAAGCTGAGAAACGATAACTCGCTCTCGGCCGTTGATAATGAACGTTCCGCGATCAGTCATCAACGGAAGGTCGCCAAGGTAGACCTCGGATTCAATAACCTCTCGATCCTTACCGCCAAAGCGAACAATCGCCTTGATCGGAGCCTCGAAGGTAATGTCGCGGTCGCGGCAATCCTGAATCGAGTACTTCGGCTCGCCGAGAGAGAACGAGACGAGTTCGATGAAGTTCGACTGCGTAAAGTCGTAAATCGGTGAAAATGTTCGGAAGAGCTCTGAGAGTCCTTCTTCGACGAACCAGCGGTAAGAATTCAGCTGGAGCTCGATCAAGTTGGGGACTTCGATGTGGCGGTCAATTCGTTTGGAAGCAGCTTGGATAACTCTCATTCAGACTCCGGGGCATAAACCGAGGAACGTACAGTCTATCCGCTAGACTGCCCGGAGTTCAACGCTAACCTTAAAATTCTATCGCAAACTACGCGTTTTCGCCGACTCTTTCTTGCAAATTTCGGTTTTGGGTCCGAATATCGTCCAGTAAGATCGATTGCTGGTTCAATTGCTCGCGAAGAAGGCGCACCTCTTCACGAACCTGGGCCACTTCTGGCGAGTGAGCATTCATGGCCATATGTTGCTGAGCGAACGTCTGAGCCATCTCCTTCTGGTGGTTTGTCAGAATCTTGACAATCGGGATGGAAAGAGCAAAAAGCGGAATGCAGACGCCAAGGATTCCTTCAATATTCATCCCCTTATTCTCCCACACCAATTCTGCCCTGGAGCTCAGATTGAGCCCGAACTTCGTGCCGAAGCGAATCTACATTCAGAGACAGAGAGTTGACTGAGTCTCGAAGATTCTTTAGCTCGTGATAGATCGGCGAAAGATCTTGGCCTGGAACTTGCCCTGGCAGCTGACCCTGCTTTCCGTGAATCAACTCAGCCATCTTTCGTTGGTGGCTGGTCAAGATAGCAATGATCGGGACTCCGAAGATCATCGCGCAAGCGATCAGGGGGGCTAATTCTCTGGGTTCCATACGTAACTCCTAACTACTGAGGCAGTGCCGATTCGGTTTCAACTTAACCAATTCGACCCTTGGTCGAAGTACTCCCCTGCCGCTCAACCCTCATCGTCGCCGCCCGAAGTGCCCTGCCTACCGACTTAAACATGCCCTCGATGATGTGGTGGTCATTGTCACCGGCAAGTTTACGGATGTGCAAAGTAATGCCGGCATTGACGGCAAATGACTTCCAGAACTCGCGGACACACTCGGTCGCAAGCTCACCGACCTGCTCCCGCTTGAACTCGACGTCTGTATAGAAACCACCGCGTCCACTAATATCCACCACCGCCTGGATCAGCGCCTCGTCCATAGGAACGACCGCGACACCGTAACGCTCAATGCCTGTATTCGACTCAAGAGCTTGCCGAACTGCTTGACCCAACACAATCCCTACATCTTCTACTGTGTGGTGATCATCGATGAACAAATCACCTTCGGCCTCAATTCCAACGTCAAACTGACCGTGGAAGGCGAGTTGCTGAAGCATGTGGTCAAAGAACCCAACACCGGTGCTGATGTCCTGCTTCGATCCTCCATCAAGATCCAACACGACATGAATCCGCGTCTCTTTCGTTTCGCGATCTACTTCGGCGAACCTAACTCCCGGTGTCGACTTGCTCATCAGAATCTAAGATTACTCGTTTTCAACCTTTGTTAAGCCACCAAATGAGACTGAAATTCAGCTTCAATTGAACTCAAGGACCAGAGTAGCTCTGCACCACGTTCCCTCATTGACGGTGCTCATCATTGCTGTTTGTGCAACATCTTGTTGTTATGAGGTATATTTCTGTGTTCGCGGGTGTACTCGCGTATCAGCGACTTAGAAATGGCAACTTATCGAGGAAGAAAGACGGACATCTGCCGAACTGTCGGCTACGACATTTGGGGTCGACCAAACAGCCCTGCTGCAAAGCGAGCATATCCGCTCGGTCAGCACGGTCCAAACCTTAAGGATCGACGACAATCGGAGTACGGCGAGCAGCTTTTGGCAAAGCAGGTCATCCGACGCTACTACAACATGCTCGAGAAGCAGTTCTCGAACACGTTTAAGAAAGCGCAGCGAATGAGCGGCAACACCTCGCTCAACTTCCTTCGCCTCCTTGAGCTTCGACTTGCTACTGCAGTCTGGCGACTCGGATACGCAAAGACCATCTTCCAGGCTCGACAAATGGTCAGCCACTGCCACGTTATGGTCAACGGAAAGGTCGTTAACATCGCTTCGTTCCAACTTAAAGTCGGCGACGTCGTTGAAGTCCGAGATCGAAAGTCCAGCAAGGACATCGCTCGAAACAACAACTACGAAGGCGCTCCAGTCCCAGCCTACATCGAGGCTGACGTTCAGAATATGAAGGGCAAGATCATCGCTCTTCCTGAGCGAGAAGACTTCCCTAAGTTCTTCCAAGAGCAGCAGGTCGTCGAATTCTACGCTCGTTAATTTCGAGCTAGTCAACAAGTCGCAACTCCTTTCGGGTCACCGAAAGGAGTTTTTTCATTATCAGGGTATCGACGTCGCGAATCAGCGAACGCGTCGAGCCATCGCACGATCTGTGCATTCGATCGCGACTTTCGTCGCAACCAGGGCATCATCCGGAGACGCCAATGCGCCGACTTCACCGTGCGTGATGTACTTCGCAAACTGCGAGTACATACCATCAAAATTCTTCTCACTCGCGCCTTCGGCCCGAATAGTCTGATCACCGGTCCGAACTTCAAGAATGTAGCCGTTACGATCAAACCGCGCGACCCCACCTGCACCAATCAGTTCGTAAGTGAAAATGGAAAGCGGATCTCGAGCGGTATGTCCGTAAGTGAACGAGACCTCAACGGTCGCCGTAATGCCACCTTGCAGTGACAGGTGGCTCGTCACATGGTCTGGAGCGTCGTACTTCGCAACCCAGGCGCCAAAGCCGTCGCACGCAACAACCTCTCGGCCGGTCATCCACCGAATCAAATCTATCTGATGAACGCCGCAATCGATGAGGGGTCCTCCTTCGAGCATTCGTCCACGCCAAAGGGGACTCTCGACCCATTGACCCGAAGCATCCTGCACCCACTGACCATGCAGGTTCCACAGATACTGCATCCGAATATGTCGAACATCCCCGATGACCCCCTCACGTAACCATCGACGCATGGTCGCGGCGACATCGGAGAAGCGGTACACCAAACCTACGAAGAATCCCTTTCCGGAATCCTCCATCACCGCGATCATGTCTGCGGCTTCATCCTCGGTAGCCGCAATGGGCTTTTCACAGAGGACGTGAACACCATACTGAGACGCCAGCATGACGTTGTCCGAGTGGAAGGCCAAAGGCGAGCAAATCGCAACCGCATCCATCGGGGTTGCGAAGAACTCCTCATCCGTTTCAAATGCAGAGCCTCCGAAGCGATCTGCGTACGATTTAGCCTTCCCCGGAACGGGATCGTACAATCCGACCAGCTCAAAATCAGAACACCTCCCAATTGCTGGGAGGTGTCCAAAATCGGCGACGGAACCACAGCCCATCAACCCGATTCGTATTGCCATCGTTAGCTCTTCAGTCGACCAGAGATGGAGTTAGTTACCTTGTTCTGCATAGCTGGGCCGTTTGGTCCGCCAGCGCCAGGGTTCTCTCCAGGTTGGTTACCGGTTCCCTTTGTAGGATCGTCATAGGTTGAGACAGTGCCAACGTTGCGGCTTCCGCTTTCGTAACCGAGCTTGGTTCCGCTGTTCGCGCCACCCATTCCGCCGTTCGAGTGCTTATCGCCCATGTAGCGAGGCTTCTCTTCGTTAGGAGTAACCGCCGAGATAAAGCTTTCAGCAGCCTTCGAGCGGCAACCCGTTAGGAGCAAACCTAACACCAATCCTAGAATCGCGATCCGTGCGTTCATACCCATAAGTTACCTCAGAACGAAACGTCAACCTTCTCTTCGTTTCCAGTCTCGCTGCTCTTATAAAGCGCATCGAAAATGGCATTAAGAATAAGACCGTTAAGGCCCGGAACCGGAGACTCGGCGCCGTTCTGAATTGCTTCAATAAACGCGACAACTTCGGCAGTGTGAGGAGAGTCAACTTTCGGAATGTTTCGCGGCTTAAGGTCAAACAGTTGCTTGTTCTCCTCGGTGTAAATTTCGATCGGATCGTCACCCCAAATGCGAACATTTGCACCTGCTTTAGTTCCAAACAGCTGGGTCTTCATGATCTCGTTCTCGCCTTGGTTCGCCATGAATGAGCTCTCAAGGGAGATGACCGCGCCGTTCTCAAACTTGATCATTCCAACGGCAAAATCCTCAACCGTAAACTTGGAGCGATCGTAGTCGCCAAAGTTGTTGGTGAGTTCGGGATTCTTTCCCATCATGTCCCAAGTCTTTCCGCTAGCGGAGACTGGTTTTGGATATCCCATCAAAAAGAGCGTGAAGTCCAAAATGTGGACACCGATGTCAATAAGTGGACCACCACCCTGCTTTTCCTTGTCAATAAAGACGCCCCAGCCAGGAACACCTCGGCGGCGGAGCGCCTGGGCACGAGCAAAGTAAATCTCTCCCATGTTTCCGGCTTGGATGTACTCGCGCATGAATCGACCAGGACCACTAAATCGGCTCTGCAAAGCGACCTGGAGGATCTTTCCTGAGTCTCGAGCAGCAGCGCACATCTCTTTTGCCTCCGCGGCGTTCATAGCCAGCGGCTTCTCGCAAAGAACGTGGATGCCTGCATTGAGAGCCTCAATCGTTGGATCCTTGTGGAACTTGTTCGGAGTTGTTACCGAAACAGCGTCAATCTCTCCGGAGGCAAGCATTTCACGGTAGTCCGTGTAGACCTTCTTGATTCCAAACTTTTCAGCGGCTTCATTTGCCACTTTTTCGTTCAGATCGGCCACCGCGACCATCTCGCACTGATCTGGGATCGTTGCATATCCCTTCATATGCGCGCCTTGGGCGATACCACCAGCTCCAATAATTCCGACTCGTACTTTGTCAGCCATGTAGGCTCAAGGTTACCCACCTACGGTGTTACAATTCCGATGTGCAAAGTGGTGCAAAAACGGTTGACGATTATTTGCTGGAAGTAGCGCCCGAACGTCAAGAGTCGTTACGAGAGGTTCGTTCGCTTATTCGAGATGAACTCCCCCAACTCCGCGAGGAAATGCGATACGGGATGGCGACTTACACCAGAATCGGCGAGGACGCGCCAGAAATCGCTTTTGCGAGCCAAGCGAAGTACATATCCCTCTACTTCCCCGTTCCGGTAATTACTTCCAAACGCGAGATTCTGGCGGGGCTGAACGTTGGAAAGTGTTGCGTCCGTTACAGTTCGGTCAGCAAGCTAAACTTCACCGTCATCACCGAACTACTCAAAGAGACGGCTAAACAGTATCGATCTTAGGCTGCTCAAATTCCATGTCCTGGGCGTCTTCCACAAGGTCAGCTGAATCCTGCTCTTCCTGAGTAGGTTCCTCTGCATATCGCCGGGCAATCAACGTCCCACCCACCGCAATCGAAACTAGCACGACCCAGAAAACCGGCTGCGACATGTGCGGGATACTAGAGGTGTAAGCGTTGCCCGCTAAAAAGGCAAGCTTCACCCCCACCCAAGCGACCAGCGCATATGCGACATGGTCAAGCACAGGGTACCGGTCCAAAATCCGCACAAAGGCACCGGCGGCGAACCGAAGGAGCACGATACCGATGATTGCTCCAAAGAGCACGACCCAAATCTTCTTCCCGTCGTTGTTGATGAAGGTGATTCCTGCAAGCACCGAGTCCACCGCAAACGCAATGTCGGTGAGTTCAACCGCGATGACTGTCGGCCAGAAGCCCTTCCCCACTGGCTTGACCTCCTTTTCAGAAGCCGCGCCGACAAAATGCTTGACGGAGATTAGGATTAGGTAGGCCGCACCAATCGCCTGGAGCCACCATTGTTTCAAGATAACCGTCGCAAACAAAATCGCGATCAAGCGGAAGAAGAACGCTCCTCCAAGGCCATATAGCAACGCCTTTTTCTGCTGGTCCTTTGGAAGGTGCCGCACCATAATCGCGAGCACCAAAGCATTGTCGCCAGACAATAAACCCTCTAGAACGACCAGTGCAATGACACTCGCGACGTCCTTTGACTCGGCTAACTGGTGAAAAGGAAGTTCCATCGTTCAAAATCTAACTGTATGCCAACTTACGTCTACGAGTGTTCTGCCTGCGAAAAGGTGTTCGAAATCGAGCAACGTATCACCGAAGATCCGCTGAAGGATTGTCAATGCGGCTCCAATGGTACCGTGAAACGAATCATTCAGCCGGTCGGCATCGCCTTCAAAGGTTCAGGGTTCTACGTGAACGACAGCTCTTCGGTTGCGCCAAGTTCGACCACACCAAAGAGCGAGAGCTAGACTAGCGAATCCCCGTATTCAAGGGGTGTCGCATCGCGGCATTACCGATTGACCCTCAAATGCTCCTTGGTATTCTGCCCCGAGGAGCTTTGTTTATTTTCTCCCGCCAAATTCTTCTCGAAACGCTGTCAAGGCGATTGAAGCGGTTGGATTCTTTGATTCGGAGAGCTTTTGGACGACCACTTTAGGATCTCGCGATCCGGCAATCTCAACCGCCATCGCTACAAGTGACCAGTGCTCGATCTCACGCTGGCCGCGTTCGCGTTTTCCCATCGGACTGGTCTTCAGCCATTGCACGACCTTAGTGGGGTCCACCGCTTTCCGTGCCTCTACTTTGACTGTCTCGTACTGTTCAACTTCCTCAAGAACTTGAATGTACGTCTCGTCGATGAGTGCCTCAATATCCGGGGCATCGCTATTTGCCCCCTCGTTCTGAATGAGCTTTGATACCGACCTCCGAACCGACTCCTCATCAGCGGGTGGCTGGGACATTCTTCCCTGCCACCAAACTGCACCTAAAACCACAGGCACAAGCAGAAACCCCATTTTGGTCGGGGACCAAGTGAAGGAGCTTCGGGCAGGAACTTTACTCCCCCACGCGTAAATCTCCAGAGGCTCCTGAACGCCTCGCACAATAACCTTGCCGACTTTCGTCGCTACAGGCAGCGCCTGGGCTTTCACAAGATCAAGAACCATTCTCGAAGCGACAACTGATCCAGGCTTCGCTTCCCTTTCCAGCCGAGCGCAGATATTTACTGCGTCTCCAAATACATCCCCTTCAACCACCGTCACCTCGCCCGTGTGGATCGCGAAGCGGTGCTGAAGCGCGTTCATCATCGGCAAGGCCGCCAAACATGCGCGGACCGCTTGGGCCGGACTGTTGAACAGACAGAGAAGCCCGTCTCCGGTTGACTTGACCACTTCACCCTCGTGCGCAAGAACCGCTGCCCGAAAAACTTGGTGATCGTGGGCGAGAGCTTGCAAGGCATTTGGCTCATCAGATTGCATCCGAGCAGTAAATCCAACCGCATCGGAGAGCACAACCGTTCTCAGAACCTTTTCCCCCACCATAGATATATCTAACATTCTAAACGAAAACAGACACTCAATGTTCGTCTACATCTTCGGCGATCTCGGTGACGAATAAGGTGTGGAAAACGATGCGCATAAATTTCCTAAAATTCTCTCTTGCAATCTATCCCTAGTGGTGACATACTGTTCTAGCCACTATATCTAGTGGCAATCACGGAAGATCGATGCATTGCCCCTCGTGCGGAAACGACGACCTCAAGGTGCTCGACTCTCGTCCAGGTTCGGACGGAGAGTCGATCAGGCGACGTCGTGAGTGCCCAGCCTGCTCGCGCAGGTTCACCACGATCGAGCGGATCGAAAAATCCCGCCTCTTCGTTATTAAACGAGACGGCACACGCTGCGACTTCAACCGTGAGAAAGTCTTCGAAAGCATGCGGCTCGCCTGTGGAAAGCGCCCAGTCTCAATTGAGACTCTCCAAGCGACCGCCTTGCGCATCGAAGAGCATCTTCAAAAGAAATTCGACAACGAAGTGCCCACCAAGGAGATCGGTCGCGCCGTAATGCGCGAGCTATCCACCATCGACACCGTTGCCTATGTCCGTTTTGCGTCGGTCTACCAAGAGTTCGAGACCGTCGCCGATTTTGCCGAAATGGTTGAAACCGTGCAACGAGAAGAAGCACTCAACCCCTTTAGGCACCTCCAGAAGGAACTCATTGCAATCCCTACTCAGGACGAGAAATTATGAAAATTCGACGCTACTTCACGCAATCTGGCCAAAACCCTTACAACGGCATCACTTTCGAGCCTCGTAAGAGTGAAATCCGAAACCCAGACGGTTCCACCGTTTTCCTTATGGAAGATGTCATGGTCCCATCCGGCTGGAGCCAGGTGGCAACCGACATTCTCGCTCAGAAGTATTTCCGAAAAGCAGGCCTCACACCAGGCAAAGTCGGCGGAGTCGAATACGCCGGCGAAAACGCTGCTGTCGTCACCCCTACCAAGGATTGCGAAACTGATTCCCGCCAAGTCTTCCACCGCCTCGCCGGTTGCTGGCGACACTGGGGCGAAACCTTCAACTACTTCGATTCCCCCGAGGATGCTCAAACCTTTTACGACGAGATGGTCAACATGCTCGCTCGACAGGTCGCCGCGCCAAACAGCCCACAGTGGTTCAACACCGGCATGCACTTCGCCTACGGAATCACCGGTTCCGCCCAAGGCCACTACTATGTCGACCCACGCAACGGCGAACTGAAGAAGTCCGCTAACGCCTACGAGCGTCCACAGCCCCACGCCTGCTTCATCCTCAGCGTCAAAGATGATCTGGTCAACGAAGGCGGCATCATGGACCTCTGGACCCGAGAAGCCCGAATCTTCAAGTACGGCTCCGGCGTCGGCACTAACTTCTCCAAGATCCGAGGCGAAAACGAAAAGCTCAGCGGCGGCGGAAAATCCTCGGGCCTCATGAGCTTCCTCCGAGTCGGCGACCGATCCGCAGGCGCAATCAAGTCCGGTGGCACCACCCGTCGAGCCGCCAAAATGGTCTGCCTCGACATCAACCACCCCGACATCGAAGAGTTCGTCAACTGGAAGGTTAAGGAAGAGCAGAAGGTTGCCTCCCTCGTCACCGGCTCCAAGCTCAACCAGCGCCACATCAACAACGTGATGAAGGCCGCCTACGTCGACGGAACCGTCAACGCAAACCCGCGCACCAACAAGGCCCTCTGGACCGCCATCGCCGAAGCCAAGCTCGACGAAATCCCAACCAACTACATCCAGCGCGCAATCCAGTTCGCCGAACAGGGTTACACCAGCATCGAGTTCCCAACCTTCGACACCGGCTACGAGTCCGAAGCCTACATCACCGTCTCCGGCCAGAACTCCAACAACTCCGTCCGAGTCAGCAATGACTTCTTCAAGGCCGTCGAAACCGACGCCGACTGGAACCTCACCGCACGAACCAACGGTAAAGCCGTCAAGTCCGTCAAGGCAAAGGGCCTCTGGGACGACATCTGCCAAGCCGCCTGGAACTCCGCAGACCCCGGCCTCCAATACGACACAACCATCAACGAGTGGCACACCTGCCCCGCGCATGGCCGCATCAACGCGTCCAACCCATGCTCGGAGTACATGTTCCTCGATGACACCGCCTGTAACCTCGCCTCCATCAACCTCGCCACCCTCTACAACCGAGAAACCGGCAAGTTCGACGTCGAAGGCTACATGCACGCCATCCAGCTCTGGACCGTCGTCCTCGAAATCAGCGTCCTCATGGCGCAGTTCCCTTCCAAGGAAGTCGCCCAGCTCAGCTACGACTTCCGAACCCTCGGCCTCGGATACGCCAACCTCGGCGCCCTGCTGATGCAAATGGGAATCCCCTACGACAGCCCAGAAGGATTCGCAATCGCCGGAGCCCTCACCGCCGTCCTCGGAGGCGAAAGCTACGCAACCAGCGCCGAAATGGCAAAGCAGCACGGCCCATTCCCTTCCTACCAGCCGAACCGCGAGAACATGCTCCGCGTCATTCGAAACCACCGACGCGCCGCCTACAACGCCGCTAAGTCGGAATACGAAGGACTCAGCATCCTCCCCCTCGGCATCGACCAGCTTCTCTGCCCCGGAGACCTCCTTCACGCCGCCCACAAATCATGGGATCGAGCCCTCGAGCTCGGCGAGAAGTTCGGCTTCCGCAACGCCCAGGTGACGGTACTTGCGCCCACCGGAACCATCGGCCTTATCATGGACTGCGACACCACCGGTGTCGAACCAGACTTCGCCCTCGTTAAGTTCAAAAAGCTCTCCGGCGGCGGATACTTCAAGATCATCAACCAGTCCATCCCGCCCGCTCTCACCAAGCTCGGATACGACGGAAAGCAGATCGATGACATCATCGGCTACACCGTGGGCTACAAAACCCTCAACGGCGCTCCACACATCAACCAC
Organism: uncultured Armatimonadota bacterium; assembly: GCA_903927345.1. Lineage (GTDB taxonomy): Bacteria > Armatimonadota > Fimbriimonadia > Fimbriimonadales > Fimbriimonadaceae > Fimbriimonas. The sequence goes on from CAIYMO010000045.1 coordinate 70,820, forward strand.
GAATCCCTCAAAGCAAAGGGCTTCACGGACAAAGAACTGCACAAGCTCGAAGCCGGCCTCGAAAGCGCCTTCGAACTCCAGTTCGTCTTCAACAAGTACACCTTCGGTGACGAGTTCTGCACCAAGGTCCTCGGCTTCACCGAAGACCAAATCAACGACTGGTCGTTCAACATGCTCACCGCCCTCGGCTTCACAAAAGCCCAGATCGAAGAAGCAAACGAGTTCGTCTGCGGTTCCATGACCGTCGAAGGTGCCCCGCACCTCAAAGACGCCCACCTCGCCGTCTTCGACTGCGCCAACCGATGCGGAAAGAAGGGTCAGCGCTTCATCAGCGCCGAAGGCCACATCCGAATGATGGCCGCCGCCCAGCCGTTCCTCTCCGGAGCGATCAGCAAGACCATCAACCTCCCATCCGAAGCAAGCGTCAGCGACGTCCACAACGCCTACTGGCTCTCCTGGCAACTCGGAATCAAGGCAAACGCCCTCTACCGAGACGGCAGCAAACTCAGCCAGCCGCTCAACAGCAGCAGCAGCGACAGCGCCGCCGCCATCCTCGAAGCAACCCTCGACCTCGACATGGGCAATCCAGCCGATGACACCGACCTCGAGCCAGCAGCCTCCACCGCCCTCAGCCAGCACGAGCAAATTGAGCGCATCGCCACCAAGCTCGTCTACCGCTACATCAGCAAGCGACGCGTGATGCCCGGACGACGACGCGGATACACCCAAAAGGCACGCGTCGGCGGACACAAGGTCTACCTCCGAACCGGTGAGTTCGAAGACGGAACCCTCGGCGAAATCTTCATCGATATGCACCGCGAAGGCGCCGCCTTCCGATCGCTGATGAACTGCTTCGCCATCGCCGTCTCCCTCGGCCTCCAATACGGAGTCCCGCTCGAGGAGTTCACCGAGGCGTTCGTCTTCACCCGATTCGAGCCAAACGGCTCCGTCCACGGCCACGACAACATCAAGATGTCTACGTCGGTCATCGACTACATCTTCCGCGAGCTCAGCATGTCCTACCTGGGCAGAACCGACCTCGTGCAAGTCAAGCCCGAAGACCTCCGCGCCGACACCATGGGCAACCCCAACCAGGTCATCGACTTCGATGAAGAAGAAGACCAGGGCGAGTTCGAGGACAACGCACCGGGATTCGCAAGGAACGACCACACCTCGGCGGGCTACACCGCCGCCGGTGGCCAACAGGATCCGCTCCCTTTTGAAGGCGGGCGAGCCCTCGGTTCGCCAACCGACGCCCTCATCCGTAACCAGGCGAACAACGTCGCGGTCTACGAAGAGCGCGTCGTCAGCGGAAACGGCTCCAACGGTCTGGGACTCTTCGAAGTAGCAGAACCATCAGGTGTGTCCCTTCCCAAGAGGGACGAGCGAAGCGGAGGGAGTTCCGCCGCAAACGCCTACTTGGCTCCCTCTGCCGCCGACGCCACCGCTGCCAAGGTCCGCGAAGCAAGGCTGAAAGGCTACGAAGGCGACCCCTGCGGCAACTGCGGAGCCTTCACGCTAGTGCGCAACGGAGTCTGCCTGAAGTGCAACAGTTGCGGAGAAACGAGCGGGTGTAGCTGAGGACGTAGCTCAAGTTGACCTCCACAGATCTGATGTGGAGGTCAACTTCATCAAGGATGACGGTCGCTGCAAAGTACAACGTAGTCCGGCCACTGCGCTAACAAAGGACATGGCTAAAAAGTCGAAAGTAGGCGAGTGTGGATATTGCGGTCAGTTGGGACAAGTAACGCAAGAGCATGTCATGCCGAGATGCATTTTTCCGTTTGGTGTGCCGCCTGATTCACCCCAAATTACCGCCTGCAAACATTGCAATCATGCTAAGTCACGATTCGACTCCATTCTTCGGGACGCACTTGCACTGGACGTTGTCGGCTGTTGCACCCCGCAGGCTCGCAAGATCAATCTTGAAAGCCAAACTGTTCTGATTCCACCGTACGTTCGAGGTGCTCCACTGAGGTCAGCGATAAGGGGCAGTTCCGAATTTGTAAACGCGATGTTGCGCTCACCAGTTGAACACTTTGATGCAACAGTTTTCAGCAAAAGCTCAACGACGCCAGTAGTTCAAAGCGAAGCCGCCGGATTGCTTGCATCAGAAGCGCTCTCATGGGTAATCCGGGGACTGTTCTTTTTAGAGACCCGCAAGGTTCTAGAGATACGCACATCCCAAAACTTTAGAGCTTTCCCATCAGACTTTAACAATGTTGCGGCGAGAAGTGACCAATTACGAGTAATCAGCGGCAATGCTGGAAATCAGGATATGCACTGGACGCTTGGCTTTGCGACCGAGGCACCAGATGAACTTTACGCTTTAGTTGTCTTTTGGAACCAGGTCGTTTTTGAGTTTGCTGCAAATGTTCCCGACGACCCGCCGGTTTGATGGCTCCTAAGTCGCACAGTGCAGGCTATAACGACCAGTCATCAGAGAATCTGAGTAGTCCATGCAAGCCAATCGCCAAAGTCTCTCGGCTGCTCAGTCGACTAACTCATGGCTGGATTGAAATGCCCAATCAAGCCTCCACAGGGCGAACATGAGGGCCTCATAGTGATAAACCTAGAAAACAATCAGCTACTGCAGCAGTCGAAGGACTCGCCAAAAAAGCTTACGACTAGCGCCAGAATAACAAGTAAAGTGAAGTCAAAACGCCTAGAATAATTCCCAGCACAGTCATGCTTTGACCGATACTGTGCGACTCTGCCATTTCGGCTGCCGGCCCAAATCTTTGTGGAGAAGCCACGGCCTCAACTTCCTTCTTCTTCTTGATAGTGTTTAAGGCTGGAACGATCATCCAAGGAATTGTTTGCCACCACAGGAACGTGCCTGTGAGTTTGACAAACATGTACTTCATAGCGAACTCTGCGATAACAACGCCACAGATAGTTGAAAGCAATGACCCAACCAAAACTCTTGGCTTCATCGGTGTCCATGCTAACAAGAAAGAAGTCGGAATACCAACTAACATTGATCCAATTCCGTAAATCAACGTCCCTATAGGAAACGCCAGCAATAAAGCGAGAATCATCACAATAACGATTGTACCGTTCCAAGGAGATTGAGACCGGGATACACCGACTCCCGAACAGTAGACATACTTTAGCAAGACTAGTTTACCGTTGAACGACCAACCAACCCGTGGACTGTGAAAGACCTCGGAGGGAACTGATAAGTCTCCAAGCATGTCAGCGCAAGACCTGTGCGTCTTTCCATTCTTAACTGCATCCATCGAGTGTTTGAGGATGGGACATCTTAAGACAACTGACTTAAGTTGCCGCTGCTTTAAACACATAATCGACGCAATAGGTCATACTATCGATTTGTAGGTGAGTGACATCCAAACCGATAAAGATCCACTGTTCAAGCGCATAGCCAGCTCAACTGGCAAGGGCATTGGCTGCTTGTCTCAGGGTCTGTTTCTAGGTGTGATTCTCTTCTTTTCCGCCGCCAGTTGTTCTAAAGATGTTAAGGGTTTCCTTTCTTGCGCTGGAATCTCTCGCGGTAAGAATGAAGCGCAGGTTCAGTTCCGACCGCCAAATCCCAAAAGCAAAACCGATGAACGCCTGTTGGCCTCGTTAGGAAAATTGGCTAAGGCAGGGGGAATGGACTTGGAGAAAATCCACATTGCAATTGCTGTTTATCCCCACATCAATGCTCTCACCGTTGGAACCGATACGTTTGTCTTGTGTGAGGGGCTTGACAAGCTCTCGGAAGAATCTCTCGACGCAGTCATGGCCCACGAGGTAGTTCACTCGCTGAAAAATCACAGCGAGCGTTCGTCGGGTTTTGCGAATACTATTGCCAAGGCAACCGGCATTGCCGGAGGAATTCTTGGGCACGAGTCAGGCACAGTAGAGGAGGCCACTTCCTGGGCCGTGGACGTTTTCTTTGCCCCATATAGTCAGGCTCAAGAACTAGAAGCTGATGCTGGGGCAGTTGAGTTACTTAAGATCGCCGGGTATCCCCTGGACGCAGTCGAGGTCATGAGCGGCGCGCTGGATTCTATTCAAAAGCAGGAGCCAGATACTGCCGGCGGATTTCTTTCCACACACCCTGCAATATCGGATCGCATCAAAACGATTCGCAACAACTCAAAAAATGTGACCGGCCCGCTTACAAATGAGCAGTACTGGCCGGCTATGCTCCGAGTCGCAGGTGTGTCAGCACTTTCTGGGTTGTCTCAACTCAAACCTCTCGCAGAGGAAATTGCCTCAGTAGGCGAACAAAAAGCATTAGAGAACGTGGCGACTCATGATCAGAAGCTTTTGACCGGATTGGATTTGTGGAAGACAAATCTTTCGAAGATTATTCCGCCAGAGACATATAGGACTTTGCACAAGTCCCTTATTGCGTTCATTACAGACTACAGCGCTGCAATCCAAAAGCAGTTAACGGCCGCCAAGTCGCAGGATAAAGAACGTGTCAGTAAAGCCGCCTCTGAAGCAGCCAAAGTAGTTGAACGCAATCGAGCGACGATTGAGTTGCTAGCCTCCGAAATGAGCAAGCTATAAGTAGCAGGCTTCTTCTGAACCACGGGCAACTGCGTGGGCTGGACAAGGCCCAGTTTGGGTCTGTCAACGGCTCATAGCCAATCGCCATCCGCCCGCCCTCCGGACTGATATACTTTCAAAAGTGCAGCTCCTCAGTTTTCCGGTCTTGCTATCCATAATTCCTGGAGTCTTGATAGCCTTCTTTTGCGGCGTTATCAAAGCCAAAAATGATCCCCGGCGCTCTGCTGCCCTCTTTGCTGCCAGCATCATTGTAGATGGAGGTGGTAGTCAACTGACCCCAGCACAAGTGTCCACAATTCTACTTCCGGATGCCACCCGAACGACCAGCACTCTCTCAATCACAGGAGCGATCGTGATTGGAATCCTCGCGCTGCTAACTTCCTGGTGGATCATTCTTATCACGCTTCCAATCAGCTTCATTGCGACCTATATCGTTGAACGTCGTTTCGCAGACTATCGACTTTTGCCAAACTTGGAACTTCTTATCGAGAATCAGCAAATGCGATTAGAAAAGTATCGCCAACAAAAAGATCCTGATCGTGCCGAATGGACAACAAAATACATCTCTCATCTGGAGGGAATGCGTGAAGGAGCTGAAGGGATCTTTCTGCCATCCTGGTCCGAGCAGGCAAAGCGTGTTGGGTTGAAGCGTTCGCTCTAAAGTCGCCGAGTCTAAACGGTTCGATGCCTCCACAGTCGTACTGTGGAGGCTAAGACGACCCGCCCGCAGGGCAACCTAACAGGGCGGAACTGCACGAGCTGTGCTGCATCCGTACGAGCCGGAGTGCCCAATCACGTCCCGATAGTTCGACTGTGGAGGCATCGGACCGAGATCCTCCCCACCAACAACCCTGATAAAGGAAAGCCTGTTTCCTGCTCAGTTCTTTTTTGAACGGAACTTGCTCAGTACACGGGTTCGAAGTTCTGCCCGATCAGCGGCAGATAATGACAGGTATCGAGAGGCACTTTCTCCCTGTTCCACCGCCACCATAATCGAGTTTTGTCCTTCGACATGCTTCAGCCCAAGGGCATGCCCGAGTTCATGGGCCAAAATAATCGCCAAGTGAGTGCTGCTTTCAAAAGTAAAGATGTTGATCTTGGTGACCCTGGAGCCTCGGATAGCCGTTTCACCGACTCGCATCGCTGCGGCCTTTCCAAAAGTTCCATTGAAATAACTCACCGCCGAATTGTAAGCGGTAAGCAACGAATTGAATCCTCGGACCTTATCGTTTAAGTCCGTTCTCGTTGAGTCAACCTCCTCGCCTTCCGTCCTTAACCGTTCCCTTTCGCGCTCCAGATTTTGCCGTTCCACATCTAGCCTGCTCAAGACATAGGAAGGCGCACCACCCTTTCTGTTCCAGTACGCAACATCTTGGTTGTAGGCATCCAATTTTCGGCGATACGCCGACTGCGAATCTTCGAACAGACCTAGCTTTACAGTGTAAGCCTCGTTAGCCGATTGATACGACTGCTTGGCTCTGCTGACATCCGCTTTCATCTGATCAAGTCGTTCTTTTGCCTGCCGCCTGGCTACCTGCCCCGCGTGACGATAATCGTAGACCAGGTTAATCGGAAATCCGGAAGAACCATCATAAGCAAACAACCGCCTGCCTGCTGCTGACTCCCAGAGTCGGATTGCCTGTTCCACGGCCTGCTTAGCTTCTCCGGCATCAAGACCAAACCGCGGATCAATAGCTCCCATCCGCCACTTCAACGGGAATTGCATGTCCAAAGCAGGTGCCGCAAAAAGCCGCATTGGTTCGTTCTTCAAAACTGGACCGGAAGGCTGGATGCCCACCGAACCACTAGCCATAGCTACCGAACCCGCGAAAGCAAATCCAAAAATGGAAACTGTTCGCCAACAAGTCCCAATCGTCGTTTTTAACGACTTGTGTACTGGTTGCAGACATCCTTTCCTTCCCATGCTGACAAATATACCTATAACTCTCAAATGCACAAGCTTGGCGCCATCTCCCGCCACAAGCTGATACTTGGGCTGGACAAGGCCTCGCGTGGTCCTGTCCAGCGACCAACCACCCGATCCACTCGCCATTCGCCCGCCCAGTTTGTCAGTGTTCCTCCGAGAACCAGAGTTTGAAGTAACCAAAATGACCGGACAAACGTCCGAAAAGGGATGCTAAATGCGATCCTCATCGGAGTTACCGCTATCCAAAACCCTCCGACACTTCCCAACCATTGGACGGTCGCCGGAAAGGCAGCTCCCTGGTTCTCCAAACTGGAGCAAGCCGGCGGATTCGAATCGCTCAAGCTAAGACGCATCATCAAAATCACCGAGACGGACATCACATCCTGGGACGCCGACGGAGTTCCAACCCCCGACTGCAACGCCGCCATCCGCGAATACTCAAACCAGAGCTGGGTCATGCTCCCAGTAAGATACGGCCACAAAACGAGAGGACTCATTTTCAGCTCTCCCAAGCAAGAGACTCCGTTCCAATACGACAACAACAGTGTCTATCTCACCCTCAGTCAGGCTTCCGGAGATGCGTTTGAACCGTATGCTTGGGGCACGATTGCTCAGACTCTGCTTGGCAACGAGGGTGCAGTATTCCGAACTGCCTATATCCCGAACTCAGAAGCCACTCCCAAAACTCCGGTCAAAGTCGTGGTTCGTATCGCTACCGAAATTGATCCTACAAGCGCGACTGGCTTCAGACTAGGCGGAGCGCCATATCGATTCGCCAGAGTAAGAGACATTGCTCCTGCAGATTCATTGGCTGGCCCGACCTACTTTCCGAACAATGGCAACGAGTATCTTGCACCCGGCGATAAGTTTAGAACGATTCTCGAAGTCGAAACTCCGAATCCGCTGCACCTGTCGCCCATCATGCGTGTGGATCCGCCGGGCCAAAAGAACCCTTCCGATCCACCCTGGGTTACCTACAAGTACGTCATCGACTCTTCAGGTGCTCCTTTTCTTGAGCGATCCGACAGTGCAGACAAGACCAAAGCAGTTCGGTATCCGATAGCGTTCAAATACCTCGGATCAACGGCCGACAACCGACGCCTTTACGCGACCAACATCGAGAAATCAAAACTTCCCAAACTGATTGTCGAGACACTGGAAACCCTCGAAGCCACCTACTCAGACTTCCCTCTCGAACCCAAAAGCTAGCTGCAGCCCGATCGCCCTCCGCCCAACTAGCTCTGAACTTCTACTTTCGCTTCAAGGTCACCCGGGCAAACGGTGACGTCTTCCCAGACTTCTCCACGTTGTCGATGCTCCAGTCCCACGTATTGCTCGCTCGTTGATAGGCAAACGTGTTGTGAAGTCCGCTCCCGTCGGCCAATTTCCA
>CAIYMO010000046.1 GCA_903927345.1 uncultured Armatimonadota bacterium
AGGTTCCGCCCTCGCCCTCACCGGCCCCTTTTCGGGTGCCGTTCCTCGTCGGAGAGGTGGCTGAGTGGTCGAAAGCACCGCACTCGAAATGCGGCGTACCTTTACCGGTACCGTGGGTTCGAATCCCACCCTCTCCGCCAATGATTCTCTTGGGTTGAGACGACGCCGATAGGTTTAGCCGCAGACCGACATAGATGTTTAAGCGGCCTTGGTTACCCTGTAGATCGTTGAAACAGTGGACCTGTCACCGGGTTACGTTAACTCGCTTACACCTGTTGTCTGGGGTTGGCCACTTGCGGCTCGCGCTCGTCGAACGAGCCCAGCAAGCTCGCCACCAGGGCGCTCGCCCTCCGTCAGATAGTCGAGCAGCTCCTCGACCTGCAGAATGCGAGCGACGCCTTCCTCGTCGAATTGATGCATTTCCAGGCTCCAGGCGAACTCTACGAACGGAGAGGCCAATCGCCAATCAACCGAACTCGCCCAGGAAAAATCAAAGTTCCTGCCCGTGGGCTCGTTCAGTATCGCCTCGTATAAAGAGCGAGCCTGCTCGGTTTTCTCTGCCAAACGTCGCTGTCGCACTTCGAATACGCCAGGCCTTGAGAGTTCGAAGTCGAGCGGGCGCTCATGTGAGAAGCATTCCACTAGGACAAGGCGATCGCCTAGCCGGATCGCTGCATCAACTTCTCTTTTTCGTCCGTCGCCCCACACCAGTTCTCCGGAATGGACCAAGGATAGCCCGACCTGCGTTATGGCTTCACGAACGCCGTCTTCGAAGGCCGGGCCTTTGGCACCCGTCTTCTCCCGTACGCGAAAAAACAGATTCCGTAGAAAGGGGGTCACGGCCGCAAGGTCAACGACGACCCGATCATCCTGAAGTATCAACACGGGACGCTTGCCGCCGCTCCAGAGGGCGATGGCTGCCTGAGCTTGGTTGTCCAGCAGCATGAACCGGAAGCCTGCGGTAACTTCGTCGGGATTAAGCGCCGTCTCGTACCCTTCTGCCCGCGCCCGCCCAATCGCCTCCTCGGTCAAAGACTCCAGACTGCCGCCTGTTATAGAGTAGCCACGTTGCAGCAGATTTACCAAGTTGCTGAATATTGACGCACTTTTCGCGTTGGAATCCTTCGCGAAATAGAGACGTTGTGGGAACACGGCGAAGGACGAGGCTGCCCATATACAGAAAATAACTGCTTCAAGATTCACTGAATGCCGCGCTAGAAACGCTTCCGCCATAAAGGAATGGGCACTTCCAAACCGACTTATTGAGCCGCTACCGATTCGAAAATTAAGCGCTGCAATCAAGGTGGAAGCACGACCTGTGATAGGATCCGAGAATGGAATATACTTTGTCTCGGGGTGCGGATTGTAGTTAGCAAAGAAGAATATGTCTCCATCTTCCTTGCCATTACCGAGCTCCGACCAGGTGCCCAGTGAGGTTTGAAAACCTCGGCTAGATCCGATGCGCGCATCATAAAGTTCAAAAAGAAGAGGGTGAACCTCGTCCTCCGAATACGTAAACCAAGCCGCCGCAACATTCCATTCCACGGCCGTGCCCTTCCCGATGGTCCGCAAAGCCGCCGATGTACGCCAGTACTCGTAGGCGAGGCCTTCCACTTCAAAAACCCGGTAAAATGCTTCCTCAGTGAAATCCAACAATACATACTGCGAGGATCGCCGCAGTTGATCATATTCCTTTCGCGCCTTGAGCTTGGAGCCCAGTCGCTTGCTAATGGCCTCGTAGTAGTATCCCCCTAGGAGATTATCGAGACGGGACTGCCGCACATCGCCTATCTCACCGCGGCGGGAGAGGTCACCATACTTGAGGTACGCGAGTTCAGCCGTCTGGCGAACAAGCGCGACGGTGGTGGCGTCAATCTTGCTGTCGTGCCCCTTTGACA
>CAIYMO010000047.1 GCA_903927345.1 uncultured Armatimonadota bacterium
GCGATTTTGTCGCCTCCAACCCACTTGCTCTGAGCCGTCGTAATCGGCATCATCATGTCCTTTCCGTTACTGTTACCAAACACTGTTTGGACTTTCGCGACTCCAATGACCTCGACATTCACACCTGCGAGAGTGATCAGCTTGCCGATCGCGGGGGCTTTTCCGAACAGCTGGTCGCGGATATCCTTTCCGATGATTGCGACCGACGCTCGGTTGTCGAGCTCCTCCTGCGTGTACACACGACCCTCTTCCACTTCGGTGGCATTCAGTTTCAGGGCGTCGACGGTGCCACCGTAAACTCGTGGGCTGTCTACAGTCTTATCCTCAAAAATGACCTTCTGGGCCGGAACTTGAACGCTTGGAACCACATACTCCAAATTCGAACAGCGCGCTTTGATGTAGTCGACGTCAGACATCGTTAGACCCGATGTCGATCCCATTCCTTCGCCCCGTCTTCGGAAGCCAGGATCAAAAACGACGGTGATAGTCTTTGCCCCGATCTTGCTGAACTGATTGGTCATATAGGATTGGAAACCGTTGGAGATCATGACCGTCATCGTGACGGCCATCACTCCAATGATCACACCAAACATCGTGAGGAAGGCGCGGAGCTTATGCAACCGCAGCATGTCGAGCGCGACCAGAAAACTCTGGAAGAAGCTCATTTTTTGCTATCCTTCGCAGCAGCGTCGTCGCCTCCATCATCTGGACCCATCTGCATGAATCCCTTACGTGGAGGACCGCTGAAGGTTGGTTTGACGACCTGATCGCCAGCCTTAACTCCGCCCAAAACTTCGTATCGGCTTGTGGAAGTTACACCCACCTTGATCTTCTGCTTGGTCGGCTGGGCGACTTCGCCTTTCTTGGCCGGAGGTCCAGGAAGATAGATGTAAAACTCTTCATCCTTCTTTTCGACGTACTCGACGGGAAGGAACACGACATCCTTCTTGCTCGCCACATTCATTCGGCACTTAGCCGACATTCCTGATCGCAAGGGCGCGTTGGATTTATCCAACACGATTTCAACCTCATACTTCACAACCGCATCAGTTCCAACCTGAACCTCGGCACCGGCGGCGTTGAGCTGGCGGGCTGGGGCCATTTTTGCAATTTTTCCGGTGAGTTTTTCACCTGGAATTGCATCGACGGTTACTTCGGTCGGCATCCCAAGACTCAATCGCGCAATGTCGATTTCGTTGACAGCGAGTTTGACCCGCATCCGAGTTCGGTCCTCAATCTTGAAGATCGTCGATCCGGCGGAGAAGGAGCTTAGTCCGCTCGCCATTTCACCAATCTGGAGCATCTTTTTGGAAACGATTCCGGTGAGAGGAGATTTGATCGATGTTTCGCCAAGCTTCCGGGCGCTGTCTTCCAAAGCCGATCTGAGCTGAGCAACGCTTGCTTGGCCCTGCTCCTTGCTCTTTTCCAAAAGGGCCGGGTCAGAGAGTCCAGCGCGGGCACGAAGCACTTCTGCGCGGGCGGAATCGAGTTCAGCTCGCTTGGACGCCACAGTGTATAGATTAGTCTTCGCTCGTCGAACGGTAGTTTCGGCAGCCGCGACAGCCTCGTTCGCCCGCTTCATATCGGCCTCAAGTCCGGCCTCTTGACGGTTCATGGCAACTCGGGCGTTTTCGAGCCGAGTTTGGGCAAGTTGAACGTTGAGTTGTGCGTTCTGCACGTTCTTCAGAGCTGAATAGCCCTGCTTCTCGAGCTCAACCTGTCGCTCATATTCAAATTTGGCGTTGCGGAGGTTCTGTTCGGATTCCTGAAGTGTGGCTTTAGTCGCCGCCACTTGGGTCGGCTGAGCACTGTTCTTGATTCGGTCACGGTCTGCGACCGCTGATCTAAGATTAGCTTCTGCAGAAGCAATTTCTGCATTCAACAGGGCCGGAGTGTTCTTCACTTCAAGCTCCAGCTGAGTCACTCGGGCTTCAGCTTGGGCAAGGGCAACTGCCGCTGTCTTGCGCCGCTGCTCTATCTCAATTGTCGATCGTGCAACCCCCGCCTCGGCTCCTGAGAGCTGGGCGTTAGTTTGATCGTAACTAAGACGAGTCTCCTTCGGATCAATAACAGCAAGAAGTTGACCTTCAACAACTTGGTCGCCCTCATCAACAAGAAGTTTCGCTACACGACCGGTGACCTGCGGCTTCACCTCGACGGAACGGATCGCATCGACCGTTCCGGATTCGATGATTGATACAGACACCTCTCCCTTGGTGACTGTATACGGCTTCTCGACAACGACTTCTTCACGTTTGCCGCATCCGACTAACGCGATGGCGATTAACGCCATTGAACCAAATTGAACTCTTTTCATCTCCCTCTTATCCCCTACTGCGA
>CAIYMO010000048.1 GCA_903927345.1 uncultured Armatimonadota bacterium
ATCGACGGTATTGGACCGGTTTATCAGCAGAAGTTGTATGAGGCCGGGATCAAGACCTTTGCCCAGCTTGCGGCTGCTTCACCTAGCCGGATTACGGAAGTGATTGAGCCACAGAACTGGCAGCACATTGACGTCATGAAGTGGCGAAGAGAAGCAGCGCTTTATGCGGCAGGTGAGAAGTCGTGACCGTCAATCCTAAGCACCTCAAGTTGATTGCCGGCTTTGCGCTTCTGGGTGGTGCACTTGTTGTTGGTATGGGTCCTTCTACCGAGGCTCCAAAGGTATCGAAAGTTCGAGCAGGCGCTAAGACCCCTGAAACGGTCGGTCTTCTTGCAATGACTCACCCCGAGGATTCTGAAAAGCTTGCGGAAGGCTCCTATGTCTTCGAAGGTCAGATCGGCAAGGGTAGCAAGGTTAAAGTTTTGTTTGATGATCGTGATCCGGTGAATATGGAAGCCGATGCCGACGGTGCTTACCGATTTGAGGCCAAGAAGGTAACTGCCGGTGAGCATAAGATTGAAGTTTTGGTCACCGAAAAGGGCGCAAAGCCAGTCAAAGAAGAACTCGCATTCACGGTTCAGAAAGGAGCACAGAAGAGTAGCAAGCCCAAGGCAACTGAGAAGCACTCAGATACCAAAAAGCATTCGGATGTCGTTGCGAAGCATGACAAGGACGAAGAGCTACCAGTTGAGCTTCTTCCCAATGACGATGGCTCCGACGTGGTGTACACCAAGAATCCTGGTCTTGGAACCGATGACATCGCTAAGAAGGACGAGGTGGTGGCAGCCGAGGCTCACGCTAAACCGGCAGCAAAGGGAGACGCACACGGGAAGGCAGGAGGGCATGCCAAGGCTGATACTCACGCCAAACCAGGCACTCATGCTAAAGGTGACACGCACTCAAAGGCTGACGCACATGCCAAGCCAGATACTCATGCGAAGACAGATGCACACGGAAAGCCTGCTGGTAAGAAAGTAGCCCCGAAGAAGCCCACTTCTAAGTTTGTGATTAGCTCGCACAGCAATTTCAACGTCGTGCCTCACGGAGTCGTCAAAGTCGGGGGCAAGGGCACTCCGGGCGACAAGATCATGCTTTTGGTTGATGGAAAGCCATCGATGCGTGGAACAGTCAAACCAAATGGGCGATGGTCGTTCCCGGTGAAGGTTTCTAATGCAGGTTTCCGAAAGATCACCGCGCAGAACCTGAAGACCAGACAGCAGGTTTGGGTCAAGCTCAAGATTAAGTAGAAACTCAGAACTATAAAGCCCCTCGGAACCCGGGGGGCTTTTTGTGTTTAGGGGTCGGTAAACTCGCATCATGGATTTTGCCCTGACGCAAGAGCACGAGCTGATTCGTGAAATGGCCTACAAGTTCGGACAGAACGAAGTTCTTCCGGGTCTCGCTGAGCGTGATCGTGAACACCGGAGCGACGCTTCAATGCTTGAAAAAATGGCGGAAGGCGGAATTATGGGAATCTCGATTCCTGCGAAGTATGGCGGATCCGACACGGACTACATCTCCCTCGGAATTGTGTGTGAGGAACTTGAGCGAGCAGATTCGACGGCTCGGGTTGTGATGTCGGTTCACAGCGGTCTTCACTCTTTGACGTTGCTTCAGTGGGGAACAGAGGAGCAGCGCAATCGATGGCTCCCAGATTTGGCGAAAGGGAATCGATGGGGAGCTTTTGGTCTAACGGAACCCAATGCGGGATCTGATGCCGCAAACCTTCGGACGACAGCGACACGTGATGGCGACTCCTACATTCTCAATGGAGAGAAAACGTGGATTTCGTTGGCGGACTACGCCCATCAGTTCTTGGTCATTACTCGGTTGACGAACACTGACGCGAAGGCCCCTTATGCAGCTTTTATCGTAGATCGAAACACGCCTGGATTTTCCTCGAAGGCTCTTAAGGGCAAGCTCGGGGTTCGGGCAGGGAACACGGGGCAGATCTTCTTCGACAACATGCGGATCGACAAGTCGTGCATGCTTGGTGAAGAGGGTGATGGATTCAAGGTTGCGATGTCGGCGCTCGATCACGGTCGCTATACCGTCGCCGCTGGAGCAGTCGGAATCATCACCGCTTGCCTCGACGCATCTACGAAGTACGCCAATGAGCGAGCCGTCGGCGGCGAGGTTATTGGCAAGAAGCAGTTAGTTCAGCAGATGATCGCTTCGATGGTTCGGGGTCGCGATGTTGGACGGTTGTTGTACTACCAAGTTGGCTGGATGAAGAACAACGGCATCCGGCATACGCGGGAGTGTTCGATGGCAAAGTGGGTCAACTGCGAAGCTGCTTTTGATTCTGCGAACAAGGCCGTCGAGATCCACGGTGCATACGGATTCTCCGATGAGTTCCCGGTTGAGCGCTACTTCCGCAACTCACGCGGAGCGATGATCTACGAGGGCACTCACGAGATTCACACCTTGATGCAGGCGGAGTACGAGCTTGGCTATCGGGCAGACAAGCCGATTGCTAAGGTGCTTCCGACTTGGCCAGTCAAGTGATTTTTTTGTCCCTTGCATGGATTTATTTAGACAAGGGACCGTTTCACTACTCGACTAGGTGAGCGATTCGCTCTAGTCCACGGTCGAAGGATGTTGCGATCATTTTTTCGGAGTTCATAAGGACTCCGAAAAACTTTGCGATGAAGTTGTTTGTGCCCGCCATGATCCAGGTGAGCTTGACCCCTTCGGAGTTTGATTCAAGTTTGAAATCTGCTCTGGAAGAGGACTTCATGGGGCGCTCAAACTCGAGGGCGACATCGACTGCTTCGTTTGGTGCGGAGCGGAGGATCGTGCATGACCCGGCTCCAGTCTTTTTCCCGTCCCATCGGTAGTACCCACCTTCTCCGGTGGTGTTCTCCCCGTGGGTGAGCTTTGCGGTTGGCTCCATCTCAATCCAAGGAGACCACTTTTCCCAGTTCCGGAACTCGTTGACCTGCTCGAAAACCGCTTCGGGCGATGCTTTGATCACGCGTGATCGCTCGTAGCGGAAATCATTTGGGCGTGACTGTACATAGATCAGAAAAAGAACGAGAACGAGGACTAGGATTTGCAAGATGAGCATGGTGCGTTATCTTAACAGATACTTGCCGGCGGCGTTCTAAGTTCCGGTTGTGTTCTTCAGCTCGACGGAGATCAGATGAATTGGACAGTCTCCGACATTTTCGAGGGTGTGGGGCGGTAGCGGAGCTTGCCAGGTGGTTGCTCCTGGTTCAACTGAGACGCCTGCTTTGCAAGAATCGAAAAGAATTTCTCCGTTGTCGTCGCGGCGGATGCAGTCGGACCAACTGAAGAAGTAGTTCGTCGATGGGTTTTGGTGAGTGTGGACCGGAACCGTTTCGCCGGGATTGATTTTGGTTTCTAAGACCCGAACGTAGTCATTTTCCATGAGAAGTTTATGATGATCTGGCGCTGCAATCAGGGCGTCGAGCTCGGCTGGCCATTCGGAAGACATGCCCGGTAGTTTAGCGGGTAAAAGAGACGTATGGGTTTGATTCCGCTGTTATTGATGTCCGGTTTGTTTGACGACCAACTGTTGTCGAAAGCAGAGAAGACGAAGTTTGCTGAGACATCGACCTATGAAGATGTCGTCGGATTCTGTAAGGCTTTGACCACGAAGTATCCCAAAGTCTCTCGGCTGGGTTATAGCGGCACTTCGGCGAAGGGACGCCAAATACCCATGGTGACAATTTCGGAGCCAATGGTCAGCAGCGCCCAAGAGGCGGCGAAGTCTGGGAAGCTGATTATTTACGTTCAGGCAAATATCCATGCGGGCGAAGTTGAAGGAAAGGAAGCAGCTCAGCACTTGATGCGGGAGTGGGTGAAGGATCGTGGGCTGCTGAAGAAGGCGATTTTTATTGTGCAGCCCATTTATAACTGCGATGGAAATGAGGAATTTGCGCCTCAGGCGAAGAACCGTCCAGGACAAAACGGTCCTGAGATCGTGGGTCAGCGCGCGAATGGTCAGGGGTATGACCTCAACCGAGATTGCACCAAGGCGGAAACGCCGGAGATGCAGGGTGCACTGCGAAACATCTACTCTTGGAATCCGGATGTAGTGTTCGACCTCCACACGACGGATGGAACCCGCCACGGCTACCCGATGACTTACGGTGGTCCAGGGAATCCTAATGCTCATCCTGATCTTTTGAGCTATGCGTTTTCCGAGTTCTTCCCGGCGGTTCGCCAGGAGGCTCGGAAGAAGTATAAGTTGGAGCTGCAGGATTACGGGAATGGGTTCTTTGAGAATGGGAAGTGGCGATTTGAAACGTTTGCGGCTGATGCTCGATATGTGACGAATTACGCGGGACTTCGAGGCGCTCTGCCGATTCTCAGCGAGGCCATGGTTTATGAGCCGTTTGACATTCGTGTTCGGGACACTGAGCGGTTTGTGAAGCTTTGTGTTTCTAAGGTTGTCAAGGATGCCAAGAAGGTTAAGGCTTTCCATGCCGCATCGGAAGCGTCAATCGTGGGTGCGAAGCTCGCGACTAGGTTCCAAATGACTTCGCGGGGTGAGGAAGATGTTCTTCTTGAGAAGGGTTTGAGTGCCGGAAGCCGCAATAAGGGACCGATCCGGGATATTGAGGCGATCAAGATGCCGATGTTTGATCGGTTTACTGGATCTGCATTTGCTGAGGTGCCTTTCGGCTATGTTATTCCCGACTCGGAGCCTAAGCTGATTGAGCTACTGAAACTCCATGGGCTCAAGCTCGAGGTTATTGAGGGATTGGATCAGGAAGCTCCTAAGGAGAATCCGCTGCAGGCGTTTCGGATTTCGAAGAGAACTGAGGCGAGAACCGCTTTTCAGGGTCATAAACTCGTGAGTCTTGAGGGTCAATGGAAGACCTGGAATCGCCCGATTCAAGGCATTCTGGTTCGTTGCGATCAGCCGTTGGCGCGGGTTGCGTTTGAGCTTTTGGAACCGACTACGCTTGATGGAACGACGGCGTGGGGAACGATTCAGGACTCATTCACCGAGGACACCTGGCACCCAGTGGCCCGAGTAATCCGACCAGTTAAGCTGAAGACTCGTCCGTTGCCCTAGGGCTTGACGATACACTGATATTCATGCGCACTCGCGTTTTGTTCCTTGTTGCATCTGTAGCCACGTTCGTCTCTGGCTGTGGCGGCGGCGGTGGCGGGTCTACGACTTCGACGTTTCGCGGGATTTCGATTAACCCATCTTCGATTAGTCTAAAGCCGAGTGAGTCTGTTCAGCTGACTGCGGTGGTTGATGGCGGAACTCAGGCTGTGTCTTGGAGCTTGCCTGATGCGACGAGTGGTTCGTCTGCTCAAGGCTCATTTGTCGAGCCAGGAAAGTATAAGGCTCCGGTTGCATCGGGGAATTATCGCGTACGGGCGACTCTCGTGGGGGATGCGACCAAGTATGCGGATGCGACAGCGAATGTCGATTCTGGCTATGTTGTAACCATTAGTTCCTCGGGCACCGCAAATGTTGCTTTCGGAGGAACGAAGACCTTTACTGCGACGGTAAGCGGAGCAAGCTCTAATGAGGTCGTGTGGTCAGCAACGGTCGGTTCAATCACCTCCGGCGGATTGTATACCGCCCCAGAAAGTAACGCTGTGACGAGCGCGGTTATCACCGCGACAAGTTCAGTGGATCCCGGAAAGAAGAAGACGTTTAATGTGAATATGGTTCCAGCGATTGAAATCGAGAATGCCAGCGCCACTCGTTACGCAGTTCCGCAGTCAAGGTTTACGTTTAAGGCCATCGTTGCGGGATCGCCGGCGACCAGCGGAGTGAATTGGACAGCCAGTTCGGGAACGATCACTTCTGCTGGGGTGTGGACTGCTGATAGCAGCACGTTGGGTGACGTGACGATTACGGCGACTCTCGCGAGCGATTCCACGAAGAGCGTTTCTTCGACGGTGAGCGTTCAGAGTAACTTGAACGTGAGATTCAAGTTCAGCACCGCCGGAGATATCGTTCTTGGGTTGCGACCGGATAAGGCGCCTCGTCACTGTGCGAATCTGGTTTCGTTGGTTAACGAGAAGTTTTACGACGGGATTAAGCTCCACCGAAGAGAAGAGAACTTTGTTGTTCAGTGGGGCGATCCTCTGACGAAGACCCTTCCGTTAACCGACTCCAGCATCGGAACAGGTGGTCCCGGCTATACGATTAACTTCGAAGCCAACGATCTGAAGCACCTGAAGTACGCGCTTGGGATGGCTCGCTCTTCAAGCCTGGATTCGGCGGGTAGCCAGATCTACCTCTGTCTTGCCGATCTGCCGTCGTTGGATACCAACTACGTTGTGTTTGGTAGTGTGCTCAGTGGGCAAACTGCTGTCGATGGAATCCAGAAGGGTGATACGATCCAGAGTGCTACGGTCGAGCTGGTTCCGGCGCCTTAGGTTTTAGGATCACCGGGTCGGTTTCTCCGACAGCTCGAAAATAGATCGCGTCCGTCTTGACCTCTGCGGTGAAGGCGGACGCTTTTTGTGTGGAGTCTGGTTGGATTCCAACGGGGCGATTCATGATCTGTAGGACATCAAATTTAATCTCCCGGTCAGTAGCAACATAGGTGCCCTCGAAGGGGATGCCTCCATCCTGGAGAAGAAATGTGCCGTTGGGTCGGAGCTCCAAGATCACTCCTGCCAGGGCTCGGGAAACTTCCTCGTTTTGAGTGCCCATGGCCTTCCAATCGCGGGAACCTTCCCATTTCCCTGTTACCTTGACGCCAGAACCGCACCCTAGTAGCAAGGCGAAAGATATACTTAGGCAGATGGCCGCCTTCACACCAGAAGTCTACTCGTCTATGGGTTTGAACGATTCGGAGTACGCCCTGCTGACCGAACTTTTGGGGCGAGATCCCTCGTACACCGAGCTCGGCATGTTTGCTGTTATGTGGAGCGAGCACTGCGGTTACAAGTTCTCTCGACCTGTCCTCAACCGATTTAGTAAGTACAAAGAGGCCATGGAGGGCGAGGGCCTGGAGAACGCGGGCGTTGTACCTCTCGGAGATGGCTTGGGGATCACCATGAAGGTTGAGTCGCACAACCACCCATCTTACGTTGAGCCTTACCAGGGAGCTGCGACGGGAGTTGGCGGAATTATCCGTGACATTTTGACGATGGGCGCACGACCCGTCGCACTGCTGAACTCTCTCCGTTTTGGACCTATCGAGGACGGCAAAGCTCCAGATGCGATTGTTCGCAAGAACCGCTACCTCTTTGATCACGTTGTTGAAGGCATTGCCGGATACGGCAACTGCGTCGGCGTTCCTACTGTTGCCGGTGAGGTGAACTTCCATCCGAACTACTCAGGAAATCCGCTTGTCAACGCAATGTGCGTCGGCGTGCTTAAGATGGATGAAGTCACTACCGCGGCTGCAAGCGGAGTGGGCAATCCGGTCATCTATCTCGGTTCTTCGACAGGTCGAGACGGCATCCACGGAGCGACCTTTGCTAGCGAAGCTTTTGGCGAGGACAGTGAGGCGAAGCGACCAAACGTTCAGATCGGCGATCCTTTTGCGGAGAAGCAAGTTATTGAAGCGACTTTGGAAGCCTTGGCTACGGGTGCAATCGTTGCGATTCAGGATATGGGCGCGGCGGGACTGACCTGTTCGACCGTGGAAATGGCGAGCAAGGGTGGGGTGGGCATGGATATCAACCTTGACCTCGTTCCGATGCGTGAGAACGACATGAGCGGTTATGAGCTGATGCTCAGCGAAAGTCAGGAGCGCATGATGGCGGTTGCGGAAAAGGGTCGCGAACAAGAAGTCATGGACGTGTTCCACAAGTGGGGCGTCCATGCAGTCGTTGTCGGCTATGTTACCGAGGGCGAGACGTTGCGGGTTTCTCGACGTGGTCAAGTCATCGCCGAACTTGATCCGAAGTTGCTTACCGATCACTGTCCGGTTTATCACAGCGAACAGACGGAGCCAGAGAGCTTCCGAAAGGCCGCTGCATTCGACCCTTCCTCACTGCCCGCGATTGATCCGCATTCTGCTCTGCTTCGGCTTCTTGGAACACCGGACATTGCGAGTAAGCGATATGTTTATCAGCAGTACGATCAGCAGGTCCAAACCCAAACCGTTTGGTCTTCTGGGGCGGCGGACGCGGCAGTCATTGCTCCCAGCGGAGCAAAGAAAGGTTTCTCGGTCAAGTTGGACGGCAATGCTCGTTGGACCAAGGCACATCCTTTGCGTGGTGGCCAGCTCGCGGTAGCGGAGTCGGCTCGAAACGTGGCTTGTACTGGAGCGCTTCCGGTGGCGGTCACTGACGGACTCAACTTCGGTAATCCGACTTATCCTGAGGTCTATTGGCAGTTTTCAGAAGCGGTTGAGGGGATTGCCTCTGCGAGCGAGATCATGGAGACGCCTGTCATCAGCGGAAACGTGAGCTTCTACAATGAGAGCGAACTGGGTGAGATTCCTCCAACCCCAATGATTGGAATGGTCGGCGTTTTGGAAGATCCTTCCAAGGCTATCGGTCTCAGCCCTCGCCTCGGCGATGAGCTGATCTTGATTCGCACTGGACAACCGCTTAGTGCCCACCAAGGTCTCGGTGCGAGTGCCTACGTCGTCGACGTGATTGGAACCGAAGATGGCTATCCCGAGGCTCCCGACTTGGCGGCTGAAAAGCGACTCTGTGCATTGCTTGCCAAGTTGGCATCAGAAGGTGCAATCAATTCAGCGCATGATGTGAGCGATGGTGGGGTTGCGGTAGCACTTGCCGAAATGGTGATTGCGGGCGGGTTAGGTATCAAAGCCGTGCTCCCAGCCGCGCAACTGGCCGCCGCTCAGCTCTTTGGTGAGATTCAGGGAGATGTCGTAGTTTCATCTTCGAATCTCGGAAAAGTTAAGGAATTATCGGAGCAGGCTGATCTTCTGGTATTTCCGCTAGGAACGACTACGGCGGGAGCAACTTTGAACCTGACCGGTCTGTTTGGTGAACTTAGCTGGAATCTGGCCGAACTTACTTCTGCGTACGAGTCAGCGATCCCTCGACTGATGGGTGCCGCCGATTTGGCATAGAATATGAGGGGAGTTAGTCAACATATGAAGTCAATGCGATTATTGGTTACGGCACTCTGTGCCATTGCTCTGAGCAGTGCATACGCTCAAGGGCCGACAGAGGCGGAAAATGCCGCGAATATCAAGGTTGTTGCGGCTGCACAGAAGTACAACGACGCTAAGGATAAGAAACTAGTTCTTGGCGACGCAATTGCTTCTTTCGAAGCAATTGTCAAGGAGTTCCCAACAAGTGGCCCTGCGAATGGTTGGCTCGGTTTCCTCTACCTCAAGAATGGCGATGCTAAGAAGGCGATCACCCCACTGGAAGCCGCTTACACCGCTAACCGAAAGGATACGGAAGTGTTGAATAACCTGGGTAATGCCTACTTCTTGGCAGGCGATCGAGACAAAGCTCTTCTTCGATACAACGAGTTGATCGTTGTTGACCAGGCATCCTACGAACCTTATTACAACCTTGGGAACATTCATATCCAAAACAAGGACTGGGACAAGGCTATTCTGATGTTTACCAAGGCTAGCGAGAAGGCCAAGGATAAGGCCTTCGTCGTCAACAACCTTGGCGTGGCTCAAGAAGGTGCGAAGAAGTACGACGTAGCTGGTGTCACCTTTAGCCGAGCATCGGACATGGAACAGGCGAATTCGACCTACGCTCGAAACGCCGGTGCTCTGCTGTACCGCCTCGGTAAGTATTCGACCGCGGCAACTTACTTGGAGCGCGCGCTCAAGACCGGCGCTCAGGACAAGCAGGTTGTGCTTGCGCTTGGCGATTGTTATGCCCGAGGTCAGCGAACCGCTGACATGGAAGCGCTTTACGGCAACTATGAGTCGATGTTTGCTTCGGACTTCACGTACAACTACAACCTTGGCGTGATGAAGAAGGCAAAGAAGGACTTTGCTGGCGCTGAAGTTGCGTTCCGTAAGGCGCTTTCCCTTCGAGATTCGGATGCTTCGACCATCGGAAACCTCGGCGTCATTCTCTTCAATAAGGGTGAGTTTGCAGAGTCACGAGAACTGTTTGAAAAGTTGGTGGGCATTGAACCATCGCTTAAGAACAAGAAGAACTTCGCGGCGGCAGCTGCTCGATCCGGAGACGTCAAAGCTGCCATGCCAATTTGGCTTGAAATGTTGAAGGCGAACGGTAACGATGTTGAAACTCGACTTCTGGTGGCGGATGCTGAGTACGAGCTTGGAAACACTAAGTCGGCAATGGCTCAGTACAAAGCGGCTCTTGCGACGAAGCCTACGAGTGCGATGGCCCTGGACGGAGTTGGTCGATGCCATCTCCGCGATGCGAACTATCCGGGAGCAGAAGCTGCCTTCCGAAGTGCGATTAGTGCTGATTCTAAGTTCGTTCCAGCGTACAATAACCTAGCAGTCGTGCTCGAAAAGATGAACAAACGACCTCAGGCGATCGCGTTGCTCGAAAAGGCAACCTTGATTGACCCGAACAACTCGGATGTGACGAAGAATCTTAAGCGCATGAAAGCAGCGGGTTAATTGCGAGCATCCTTAGTTCTCAATCTGCATCGTGAAGATGCCGTCGAAGCCGCCCAACGGGCGGCTCGTTGGCTTTTGGATCGAGGGTGCGAAGTGGTTTCCGAAGACCGGGCCGCTGGTCGATTGGGACTAACTTCTGTCGGACCCACCGAGGTTGCCGATTGTGACCTCGTTATCGCGTTTGGAGGTGATGGCACGATCATTCGAGCCGCTCACCTTTGCTCGGAGAAGGGAACACCGATCTTAGGTGTACACTTCGGGCGATTCGGCTTTGTGACTCAGTGCATGCCGGAGGACATTGGCGCTGTTCTGAGCGCTTTCCAGGACGGCGAGCACCGGACTGAGCGTCGGATGATGTTGGAGACGGCTCTGGTGCGCGGAGAACGCGCAGTGGCGACGATACATACACTTAACGAGTCTGTGCTTCAGCGAACGGTTACTGACCGTATGTTGACATTCGACGTCGAGGTAAATGGTCAGGCCCTGACGAGCTATCCGGCGGATGGCGTTATGGTTTCCACTCCGACGGGTTCGACTGGTTACAACCTTTCTGCGGGGGGACCGGTTGTTGATCCGAGCGTCGATGCTTTGATTCTTACTGCGCTTGCTCCACACACGCTTTCCGCCCGTCCGCTGGTCTTGGGAGCTTCTTCGGTCGTCAAGCTGCGGCTGAACAGCGGCGGGGATGCAGTTTTGAGTGGCGACGGTCAGACTCGCCTTCATCTCCTTCCGGGGGATTATGTTGAAATTCGGCGTTCAGAGCGCACAACTAACCTCGTGACCATCCAAAATGGAGACTTCCTTTACAAGCTGAGGAATCGCTTGTTCTGGAGCCAGAGCATTCTTGGCGAGAATGAGTGACAAGTAGCATGAGTAACACGGTTCTTCGAGTTGACGATCTGCGGGTGACCTACCCGGTGAACAATGGAGTTGTTCATGCGCTTGATGGTGTATCGCTGGAAGTCAACGAGGGCGAAATTGTCGCGGTAGTGGGTGAGTCAGGTTGTGGGAAGACGACTCTCGCTAAGGCGATTCTAGGGCTTCAACCTACCTCGGGCGGACATATGTATCTCGGGGGTTCTGAGGTGACGAAAACCACGAGTGATATGGCGGCTCGAGTTGGGATGGTGTGGCAGGATCCTTATGCTTCGCTCAATCCACGATGGACCATCTCGCGATCCATTGCCGAGCCGGGTGACCTAATGAAAGCCACGGTGGAAATTCCTGCCGTGATGCGCCAGGTTGGTTTGGATGAGCGATTTACGGATCGGTATCCACACCAACTTTCTGGTGGTCAGCGGCAGCGGGTTGCTATCGGACGTGCACTTGCGCTTCGTCCTCCGCTCGTGATCTGCGATGAGCCGACCTCGGCATTAGACCTTTCGATTCGGGCTCAGATATTGAACTTGCTGAAGGATATCCGGACCGAACTCGGTTGTGCGTTCCTTTACATCTCGCACGATTTGATGACGGTTCGCTTCTTGGCGGATCGGATCGCGGTGATGTATCTTGGGCGGATTGTTGAAACGGGACCTACAGAAGAGATTTTCGCGAATCCCAAGCATCCGTACACCCGGGCACTACTTGAGTCTGCGCCAACGCTGGATCGGTTGATGCATCTCCCGGAGCCGCTCGAGGGTGAGCTGCCTGATCCTAAGGACATTAAGCCTGGTTGCCGATTCGCGGATCGCTGTGTTCGGTGCCAAGAAATCTGCAAGCAGATTAAGCCAGAAGCCACAACGATTGGTGAGCGCACCTTTTTCTGCCACAATCCGTTTTAAGCCATGGAATCTCAAAGCTACGCCCGCCAGAATTTCGACCGTGAACTCGAGGCAATGGAGCATGAACTGCTCGAAATGGCGAGTTGGGTCGAGAAGATGGTTGCCGACGCTTCAACCTCCCTGGTGAAGTTGGACCCTTCGTTGGCGCGCGAGGCCATTCTTCAGGACGACGCGATTGATCATAAGGAACTTGAGATCGAATCGATTTGCATGAAGATTATTGGTTTGCAGAACCCGATGGGAGCTGATCTTCGGCACGTTGGAGCGACTCTGAAGATCATCACCGATCTTGAGCGCTGTGCAGATCTCGCTGTCGATCTCGCAAAGGCGACGTTGAAGATTGAGCGGGAAGCTGGACGAACCGATATTATCGACCTTGGGAAGTTTGCGATACTCTGCCGGAAAATGTTGCACGACGCCATGGAGGCGTTTGTGCGCCGAGACTTGGAACGCGTTGAGCTAGTGGGAACCCAGGAGAACGAGGCAGATAAGATCTATCGTGAGCTTCGAGCGCAGGTGTTCCTGTTGATGCGTCGCGACCCGGATTCGGTGGTCGCGCACGGCTGGCTGTTCCAGGCAATTCATCACCTTGAGAGGATCGCTGACCATTCGGTGAACATTGCAGAGCGCGTTCATTACATGGTCACGGGTGAGCTCAAGCAACTGGCCGGATTTGAAGAACAGTAAGTTAGCGATTGCGCTAGCTGGTGAGGCGAACCATTACTTGCAAGACAGAGTGAACGTGTCTTTTGATTTGATCGAAGGCTTTGTTCTTCGCACCTGTGCTTTCGTCCATGTAGAGTTTGCGATTGACTTCTATCATGATGGAGTGGACCCGAGGGTCTGTCAGCCAGAACTCAGAGGGAACGATTGATCCTGCGTAAGGACAATCAACCAATACCGAATAGCCTTGATCGCTGAATAGTTGCTTGGTTGTTTCGAGCAGCTCTTCGGGCGTATGAAATGGCACCGTGCCAATGCAGATGTCGGGTCGGTCTGGTGTCTGGTCAAGGTCGCAAGGAACAGGACTTGATGGGAATGAGTGGCAGTCAATAATCAGTGCGGAGTCGAATTGTTCGAGCATTGCGCGGACCCGGGAATTGAACTGCTCATGGTGGGGAGTGTAGTAGTCGTCGATCAAGGTCTGCCTTGCGGATGTTGATTTAAGGGGCCGACCATCGTGGGTTTTCTCATACACGGCTCCCATTCCTTGCGCCGACATTGGTTCATCGGCATCTGATTCAAACCGCTCAGGGTCAACCAGGAGCCTGCTGACTGGGAATGTTAGGTGATCTGTGAGTTCACAAGCGAATACTTCGTCGGTATAGGAATCGGTCATCGTGACCAGTTCCCGGTTGAGATCAATATCGTTGAGGTGGAAGATGTGACGCCACTTTTCTGGAATCAACGTTGAGCTGTGCGGGATGTGCAGTAGTACAGGCCTCAGAGATTCCATTGCGTTGGTTTTGCTGATTTAGCTTGGTGCCCAGGGAGGGACTCGAACCCTCACGGTATTACTACCAAAGGATTTTAAGTCCTCTGCGTCTACCATTTCGCCACCCGGGCAACGGAACCAAGATTATATCGGAAAATCGCCTTGAAACACCGTCGTCGCCTCACCTTCGAGGGTGATTGGAGAGGACCAGGTGTCGGCGGTTACCCAGACAGTTCCGCCGGGGTTCTTGACTTCGATTCTGCCGCCGCGTTTTCGGCGACGCATCCAGTCGACGGCAGCAGCAGACGAACCTGTGCCACAGCCGAACGTCTCTCCGACGCCTCGTTCCCAAATGCGAAGCTTGAGCGCATCACCATCTCGGGCGGCCCATATGACGCTGGTGCGTTGTGGAAACCGTGGGTCGACTTCGATGCGGGAAGAAATGGTGCGGAAACCATCGTCGTCGGGAAGTGAGCCGACAGGAAGGACGACGTGGGTTGAACCCGTGGACAAGGCGGACCCGGAGAGAACGACTGACCAGGCTGCGTCGCGACCTGCGAAAATCGTCTCGTCAAACAGTTCACCTGCGATCGATGTTGGGACGTCTTTGGGGGCGTAGGAGGCCGTTCCGATAATGGTTTTGATCAGGGTCCCCTCGACGGTAACGGGAACCGTTCGGTCTAGGTGCAGGATATTGAAAGACTCGCCGACCATGCCTTGGTCGAAGGCAAATCTTGCGGCGCAACGGATGCCGTTTCCACAGAAGTCCTCGGTGCCATCAGGGTTGAACATGCGCAGGCGTAGATCAGAACCCTCCATTCCGACGGCCAGAAGCCCGTCTCCGCCGATACCGAAGTGCTCTCGGCACATTGTTTGGGCGAGGGTTGACAGATCGCCGGTGAAGTCGGCTAGATGGATAAGAGGGAAGTGGTTCCCGATGGATTGAACTTTCCAGAACCTCAATTCATGGGCTCCCACCAGCATTGGGCAGATTTCATCACGGCTTCAAATAATTTACCGTCTGGAGAGATCATGGGGAGCCACCACGCTGCGGGGCGACGGTTGGCGTTCTCCAGACCGGTACTCGAGATGATCGCTTCGCGAATCAGTTTCAGGCGCTTTAGCTCCGCTTCGATCTCGATCTCTCGTCTTCGCTCGTGCGCTCGCATGACGGCGGGATCTTGGGCGGCTTCTCGCTGCTTTCGTCCGAGTTTGGTTAACGCGCTACGCAGGGAGTCTCGCTCTGCTTCAAGAAGGAAGATCTTTTGGGTGAATCGAGCACGGGCTTCCATGTCTGCCTCGGAGGCGAGGCGGTCATAGATTCTGGAGCGAAAATGCTCGCCCTTTTGATGTTCGAGCTCTTGCCACTCGGTTCGGATTTCGCGAAGACGACCGTAGATCCGGTGCCGCTTCTTGTTGAGCTCGGAGACTTCTCTTGCGAGGGTAGATAGCTGTCGTTGCAGGACGATGTATTCCTTGGCTTGTGTGCTCCATGCACCACCGACAAGCGCGTGGAGGTATTGGACGAGGTCAACCGGCTTCTTAAGCGTTCCTAGCCGCGCAAGACGCTCCTTTTGTGCTTCTCCGACTGCCCGCCATCGCGAAGCGAAGGATGAGAAGCAAACATCTTCGGAACCAAAGGCAAAGTGGAGCGGCTCGGGGAGCTTGAACCAGCCTTGCACGCCAGCGAGGGAGTCCCAGAGCTGGTAGCGGATGCGAAGGATTGGATTCACCTTGAAGTCTAGTTTTCGGTGAAGCTCCCTCGAAGCTCTTACGTAACCCGATGCGCCCTCGTGGAAGGAGAAGACGAACTCCCGGCCGAGCATCCCGATGAGCGTTACTGCTTTGCCAACGAGAACGCAGTTCGGGCCGAATTTCGCCTCGATTATCGCCGCGAACTCTTCAAGGGTTTGGATCGGCTTTTTGAAACTGAAGAACTGGGGCTTAGGGGTGTTGATGACTGCACCGCGGTTGCCAATACGGATCGTGCCACGACCGATCCCGGGGATAACGAGATCGAAGGGAATTGCTCCAGTGCCGAACTTGGACAGGCTGTAGAGGCCGGGGTATCCCTTGATCGCTTCATCGTAGGCGGAGCGGGCAGACGGGGATTCGATGAACTTGCGAACGAGTTCAAATCGTGGAAGCGTGCACGTAGCCGAGTTGAAGCGAAGCAGTTCGCTGGTCTGGGTGGTGTCTAGGGAGACTTGCTGAATAGCAACGAAAGAGTAGATGCTGGGGATCAGCTCTCGGTAAACGGTGGAGAGCGTCTGACCATCGATTTCGGCGGCGTTACAGAATGCCGCATGAAGTTCGTCGCCTTTGGAGATTGCCTTTTGAAGCCCATCGCCTCCGAAAGAAGAGGTTGACTCGTCGATGGCCCACTTGAGCGTTTTGCAGAGCTCTCGGCTGAGTGCATCGGCTTTGACTTCCAGGGTGATCGGTGGTTGCTCATCAAGCGAGACGATGCCACGCCATCCCCATGCTTGCGTGGCTTCGTCGAGGAAGCCTTTGCGGACCTGACTGAGCCGATCAAACCTCAGGCCGGCTTTGAGGAGGGCGTCTTTGGTGATGACGGTCTCCGAACCGAAAAGGCAGGAGAACTCTGCGGCGGCGGACCAGAGGGCTTTTGTCGAGCCATCGTTGTGGGGCAAGGTTAGGAACTGGTTCTTAGCGTGCTTGGTGCCCGGTGCTTTCGCGAAGTAGTCCGTATCGTGGACTCCGGCGACAAACTTGACTCCCTGCTTGGAGGCTTCCATCGCGAGACCGGCCTTCATGGGTTCATCCCAAAAGACGGTCTGACCGAGGGCGAGGAGTGGAGCGCCAGGCGCGACAGTGCTGAGCTGTTCTACAGCCTCTTGCAATGTCAAACAATCCGGTTCGCTCATCCGACCATATTCTCTATGCCGAAACGTCCGGCAGGGTTCCACTTTACCGCTAATTTCTAGTCTAGAGGCTCACTCCTATAGTCACAAACCCAGACTAGAGAGTCTCTGTCAAGTGCTTAAGAAGTTCATCGTGTCCGACATAGAAGTGTTGCGAGAACTCGCCTGGCTTGAGCCAGATGAGGGCGGACGGGACGCCGTGAAGAATGACTGACGCGACTTCGTGGGATTCGGCAGTGGTGACGGGACCTTGGTCAATCGACGTGATCATAAGGTGAAGCAGGTCTTCTTCGCCTTCGAATTGGTAGCGGTAAGTGCTAATCGTACCGCCGAAGTCATTTGCTTCGAGGCCGACGTTGATCAACGCGAACTGGTCGGAAGGTCGTTCGCGTTGGGGGTCGAATACGGGAAGTTTGATGCGCGTTTCTGTTCGCGTGCAGTCCAAGATTTTAGCCATGACGCGGTTGCGCTGGGCGATTTCAGCTTCAGTTGGAGCGAGCGGCATCACCTAGGAGTATACAGTCCTGTATGGGTGAGTACACCGTTCCCGCAGGGACCCGGATTGGGCACGTCCACTTGAAAGTGAGTGATCTTGAACGATCGCTTGAGTTTTATTGTGGAGTGCTGGGATTTGAGCTGACCCAGCGATACGGCGCAGATGCGGCATTCATTTCTGCAGGCGGGTATCACCACCACATTGGACTCAACCAGTGGCAGAGCAAGGGCTCTCCACCGGCTCCGAGCCGAGCCCCAGGTCTGTTTCACGTTGCGATTCTGTACGAAACCCGGGAAGAGCTACATGACGCAGTCCACCGCGTTGCACATCTGATTGAAGGTTCGGCTGACCACGGGGTCAGCGAGGCGTTCTATCTGAGCGATCCTGACGGAAACGGTATTGAACTCTACTGGGATAAGCCCGAAGATCAGTGGCCCCGAGACGAAAAAAACGGTCTTGCGATGTACACAAGACCGTTGTAATTGAAAAAGTGTTTTAGCGTCCTGGGATGTTTGGTGTGCCCGCAGGAGGAGCGGTTGCGGCGGCAACATCTGCGTCGGAGAGATTATATTTCTTCTTAATCTCTTCGATGCGAGCGGCTTTATCCGCTGCAGGTGCCGGGCTTGCCTGGATCAGTCGAATCTGATCTGCAGGTGGCTGGGAAGCAACTTCTTTTTGGAATTGCTCGGTAGATGGTCCTTCAGGAGCGTTTCCGACGTTGCATCCAGAGATCAGTGATCCAGCTGCGATTGTGAGAAGGGCGATTGAATATTTCTTCATGTGCTGTGTAAAAAATCCCCCGCTGAAGCGGGGGATAGTCGTAACTCCTTACTGGAAGTTAGGAGCCGCGTAGTTGGTGCCCCAGTAGTAGAAGCACTGGCCGGCGTTTGGATCTCCGCTCCACGCGTTTGCAGGAGGGCAGGTATTCCAGAAGCCGTAGTCGGTGTTGTTGAACGCGCGTCCGTATGCGCCGAGCATTGCCTTGGTCGCATAGGTCTTTGCGTGGGTGTCAGCAAAGACAATGTTGTTCTTTTCGTTGTGCATGCCCTTGTAGTTTGCACCCCAGAACGATGCACCTGGCCAGTCGGTGTTGTCTGGGAAGGTGTAGAGCAAAGGAACCTTCGCTTGCGAGGTGAAGGTCATCGTTGGGGATGGTCCGATTCGCTCGTTTCCATCACCGTTGCTTCCACCGGTGGTGAGGTTGGTACCCAGCTGGGCGTAGCCGCCGGTAACGCCAGTGTTAGGGCAAGCATTTGCCTTGTATCCGAAAAGCACGATGTTTACATCGTAGTCGGTCGCTGGATAGATATCGTCGAAGAAGTTAGCTGCGCCACGGGTCGAAACACCGAGACCGATACACGGATCGTTCGGGTTGATAACGTAGTTACCGAAGCCGTTCTGACCTTGCTTTCGCTGGTAGGTTCCAATCTTATATGGGGAAGCAGGGCTCTTGAACATGTCCATGTTCTTGACATAAGGCTTCAGGTAGGCGTGGAAGACGTATGGCTCGTAAATCTTTGTGCCTGGAATGTTATCATCTGCATCCGAAGCGTAGATGTGCACTGCGGTACCCGTCTGCTTCATGTTGGAGAGACAGGAAGCCTTTTTAGCAGCAGCCTTCGCCTGAGCGAAAACTGGGAAGAGGATCGCGGCGAGGATTGCGATAATCGCAATCACGACGAGGAGTTCGATGAGCGTAAACGCTCGATTGTTTTTCATGGTTGTTGTGTTTGCTCCTGAATGGAATTCGCTCGGCTTTGAACCGAATCCCCGTAAAACTTCGCAACTTGGCTAGATTTGGGGGCAAGCGAGGATTTCTTTGTGTTCACAACCAGCACGCGGGCTGATTTTGGACGCAATTTGATGATTACCGGTCGGTCGGAAATCGCAATACGATCCCCGGAGATGATGTCAGAGAATCCTCCTGCAGCGAGCTTTCGCACGTTTGTAGGAGGGCGCAGAGAAATTGTTTGTTCCTTGTCGGATCGGTTGAACGTGACGATAACGGCGTCTGTCTCACTTGCCCTGTAGAAGGCGCCTGAGTTGGTCGCGTCTGACACAGCATCGAACTGGACATTAGGCGTCCAGAGGGCGGAGTTTGATCGCTTTAGGCCGGCGAGCTTCTTGTAGTAGCCCAGCATGTCGTTGGTCGGGGTGGCTTTGTCCCACTCCATTCCCCGGCGGTTATCCGGGTCGGCTCCACCTTCCATGCCCAGCTCTTCGCCGTAATAGACGCTCGGAGCTCCGACCCAAGTGAACTGGATTGCGGCTGCGAGCTTTTGGAGTTCGCGATCACCGCCAGCTTCGGTGAGGAAGCGAGCAGTGTCATGGCTACTCAGCAGGTTCATCATATTGTTGCTGACCTGAGGGACGTAACTCTCATGGACGCGCTGGAGCTGATTTGTAAACTGAGTGGCGGTGATTGAGCCTTTGGCGATGAATTTGAGACAGGCGTCTCGGAACTGGTAGTTCATCACGGAGTCGAACTGATCGCCTTTCAGCCAAGGATTTCCGTCGCCCCAGATTTCGCCGATGATCCAAACGTTAGGATTGGCCTTTTTTACGACCGGGCGCATGGTTTTCCAAAACTCTGAGTTGACCTCGTTTGCGACGTCCAATCGCATGCCATCGACAGATGCGTTGGTCAGCCAGAACTTTGCCATGTCGAGGAACCAGTCGCGCGCAGCTGAATTAACAATGTTGACCTTCGGCATGGAAGGGAAGCCGTACCAAGCTTCGTAAGTTTTGCTGTCTCCGGCAATGACAGGGTAACTCTTGGGGAAGTACCAGTCGGCGTATTTGCTGTTACGCTGATTCTGAGCGAGGTCCTGAAAGGCGAAGAAGCGCGGACTGGTGTGGTTGAACACGAAGTCCATAACCGTTCGGATTCCGCTTGACTTCATCTGCTTGGTTAGGGCGATGAACTCCTGCTGGGTGCCGAATTCCCTATCGGGGTTGTAGTAGTCGTCGGCCTCGTAGCGGTGGTTACTTGGGCTGGCGAAAATCGGATTGAAGTAGACCGTGCCCACGCCGAGTTGTTTGAGATGATCGAGGTGCTTTGCTACGCCTGCCACATCCCCGCCATATCGGTTGCTGTAGGTTGGCTTTGCGTCCCAGGGCATCACGTCTGTGGGATCGTTCGACCGATTTCCGTTTGCAAATCGGTCGGGAAAGATTTGGTAGACGACGGTCTTGGGAACCCAGCTCGGCGTCGTGAAGATGGTCGTTTTTGCGGGATCGATCGTGTAGCTGTAGGCTTGCTTCACCGAGCCGTCGGTAGTTTCGAATCGGTAGATGAGTTTTGTCTTGCCGTCCCATGGAAGTTCAGCTTTCCAGTTGCTGTAAAACTCATCAATTGGGGATTCCTTTGCGGCGACAGCTAGCTTTCCGGTAAGAACTCGGACCTGCTTGAGGTCACCTGGTCGCGCTCTAAGTTTCAGTTGAATCTTGCCGTCATAGAAGTTGAAGTACGGTGCGAGAGGTTCGTGGAAAATTGCACTCTTTGCGGTCCGACCGTCGAGCGGATCGGCCTTGCCGTTGTAATCGGGTGGGGTGATAAAGAGGATGCTGTTCGTGTTTCCGTTGCCATCGTCCTCGTTCTTGACAGCTTTAGGATCGGTAATCCACTGATCACCATTTTTGACGAATTTGTATTGGTGCTTACCAAGGCCGAGCTTGAGGCTGATTGTCCATGTGCGACCATCGGCGCCAAGGCTCATTGGGTTGGCGTCTTTATTCCAGCTATTGAAGGTGCCAGCGACACTAACGGTTTTTAGCTTTTCGTCGCTGACGAAAAGGAACTTGTGCAGAGTTTCCTGAGCGAAGACTGCGCCAACCAGGATCATCGTTTTGCTCCTTCTCGCAAGGTGCTGTGGCGGATGCTCAGTTTTGCGGGGATGATGAGGCGTCGGTTGACGGGGATATCTTCCTCGTCAATGATCCGGATGAGGCGCTCGACAGTTTGTTTGACGAGGGCGGGAATGTTGAGGTTTACGCTTGTTAATCCTCCGCCAACGGCTTCGCAGAGGGTCGTGTCGTTGAAGGACGCAACGCCCAGGTCATTTGGGATTGAGAGTCCGAGCTCTCGGGCGGCAATCGAGACGCCGAGGGCCATGAAATCGTCGAGCACCACGACGGCGTCGGGGCGGTCAGGCTGCTTCAGGAATTCCGTCGCTGCTTTGCGGGCATTTTCGCTTCCGAAGTCGGTGTGGTAGACGAGGTGGTCGGCTTGTTGTCCTCGTAGAGCGCGCTGGTAGCCGGCGATGCGGTCGTCGGAGACAGTGATTCCGGTTCTAGCACCGAGGAATGCGATGCGCTTGTAGCCTTGCTCGATCAGGTGTCGGGTTACAGTCTCCGAGGCTAGGACGTTGTCGTTGTCGACGCTGTGCACTTCTCCCGCGTGAAGTGGGTTGCCGATGAGCACGAACGGGAAGTGGTCACGTTGAAGTCGGATGATACGCTCGTCGGAAGCTTCGGATTCAACCAGGATCAGCCCGTCGACTCGCCGCGTTCGGAGCATTTCGTCGTAGATTGCTTCATGAGAGAAGTCGCTCATTGCGGAGTCGACGCAAAGGTGGAAATCCGATCCGGATAGTTCGTCGACGATTGAGGAAATGAGGTTGGCAAAGAAGGGGTCGTTTGAGATACCGCCTTGGGGCCGCTTAATGACAAGGCCAATCATGCCGGCGCGTTTGCTTCGGAGAGCCTGGGCGCGAACGTCGGGCTTGTAGTTCTTCTCCTCCATGATTCGGAGGACTCGGTCGCGGATTTCTTGCTCAACGCGGGAGTCACCCGAAAGGACGCGCGAAACCGTGGCCTGTGAGACCTTGGCTAACCTTGCTATATCGCGCTGTGTCACCCTCATTGGTGCTTCCTCGAAGTTCCCGGAACTGCCCGTGAATTCGTATTCACAAGAATCATAACACAAGAATACGAATTCTCAGTCACAAATTATGTTCAAGACGCACAAAAAAACCTGAGAAGGTGCGCTTCTCAGGTTTCTTGAATCTGGTTAGATCGGTTAGAGGTCGATTCGCTTGCTACTTCCGCTGCCGCCATCGTTACCGTCGAGAATTCGCTTGACGAATGTCACGAGTTCGA
Source organism: uncultured Armatimonadota bacterium (assembly GCA_903927345.1). Taxonomy (GTDB): domain Bacteria; phylum Armatimonadota; class Fimbriimonadia; order Fimbriimonadales; family Fimbriimonadaceae; genus Fimbriimonas. The sequence continues at coordinate 22,197 of CAIYMO010000048.1, forward strand.
TTGGGTTGAACGGCTTGGTAAGGTACATATCGGCACCGTAGTGGTAGCCCTCGAAAACGTCCTTATCTTGTGCCTTAGCAGTCAACATGATGACTGGAAGAGCTTCAGTCTCTGGCTCGCGTCGGATTGATTTGAGGACTTCAAATCCGTCCATGTACGGCATCATGACGTCAAGAACAGCCATGTCAGGCTTTTCGGCCTTTACTTTCTCAAGTCCTTCTTTTCCGTCAAACGCGGTAACAACCGTGTAACCCTGCTTTTCGAGGTTGACTTGAATAAGGCGGACAATATGTCGCTCGTCGTCACAAACAAGAATTTTTTTCGGCATCCAGATTCTCCCAGGTCGTGCCTGTTCTGCGGGTGAATCATACCACGCAATTGCGGGGTGCATCTAGCGGTTTTGACGTTTAAAGGACAATCCGCACGAAAAGGTATCCTGTTTCGGTGAAACTTTGCCGTTTTGAACTGAAATCCGAGCCAGGAACAATTCGCTCAGGAATGGTTTACGACGGGAAAATCTATGAGACCGATGGCGCCGAAGCGATCGGTGTTCATGAGGCCGCAGATGTGCGACCGCTCGCCCCCGTCCCGACTCCTCCGTCAATTCGGGTTTTTCGAACAGACCTTTCCGAAACCGGGTTTGTTTATGCCAACCCTGTAGCAGTCGTAGGGCCAAGCATGGTGATTGAGTTGCCGGATAGCGGTAGCGACTATGTTGTTCGTTCGTATTTCGGTGCAGTTATTGGTGGAACCGGTTACCAGCTGGGTGAGGAAGAGGCAGAGGCTGTTCTTCTAGGGTTTACGCTTGTGAACATTCTGTCCTCCAAGTCGATTGAAGAGGAAGATGGAAAGAGCCTCGGACGAGCGCAGGACTTCGGGATCATGGTTGGGCCGGTCATCACCACTCCTGATGACTTGGATGATGCGATGGTTCCTACTGATAACGGAATCATGTACAAGTTGTCTGCTTCTATACGTATCAATGGGGATGAGAAGGGATTCACGAACTTCGAGGACTTCAGCCTCTCGACCGTAGAGGCGGTGCGGCTGGCTAGCGAAACGTGTACGGTACGCAGCGGTGACCTCTTCTGTATTGGTCCCATTTTCTCTGACGACTCGTGCGCTGTTTCGAAGGGCGACGAGTTTCAATTTTCAATGGAGCGTCTCGGGATGCTTTCAACCAAACTTGGTTAACACATGAGCGAAATAAATAAAATCACGCTGGACAATGGCGTGCGAATTCTTGTCGAAAACGTCCCTTACGTCAGATCTGCAGCGATTGGACTATGGTGCAAAACAGGGTCACGACACGAGTTGGACCACGAGGCAGGCATCACACACCTTATCGAGCACATGCTCTTCAAGGGAACAGAGCGACGAACTGCAAAGCAGATTGCCGAGTCGATTGAGGGGCGCGGTGGAATGCTCAACGCCTTCACCGATAAGGAGTCCACTTGCTATTACTGCCGAGTTCTGTCGGACGACGTGGCAAATGGTGTTGATGTTCTTTCGGACATGATGCTCCACTCAAACTTCGATCCTGAGGAGCTTGAGCGTGAGGAGGAAGTTGTTTGCGAAGAGATCAAACGATCTTTGGACGAGCCAAGCGATCATGTCCACGAGCTGCACCTTGGGTACCGGTGGGGCAATCACCCGCTGGGTAAACCGATTATTGGCACCGAGGAGTCGGTGCGTTCCTTCCGCCGAGAGCACATCATCGGTTATATGGATCGTCGCTATCGCGCAGAGACAGTTCTCCTGAGCGTGGCTGGGAATGTAAACGTCGACGAAGTCAAAGCCGCTGCTGAAAAGTACCTTGGCAAAATTCCATCGGGTGTGGAATCGAGTCAGCCAGAGCGCCCGCACGGCGTGGCAACTGTGAATGAAGTTGCCAAGGATACGGAGCAGGTTCATTTCTGCATTGGCTCCGAGGGGATTTCGGTTTATGACGAGAGTGATATCGCGGTCATGAGTGTGCTGGACTCTGCGCTTGGTGGATCGATGTCTAGCCGGCTATTCCAAGAGATTCGAGAGAAGCGTGGGTTGGTTTACTCCGTTGGTTCTTACACGCTAAGTTACGGTGCCGGCGGCGCCTACACCGTTTACGGCGGTACGAGCCAGAAGAACTGGGAGCTTGTGAAGGAGCTCGTTCGTAAAGAGTTTGACGACGTCATGAAGCACGGGCTTAGCGAAGATGAGCTTGATCGGACGAAGCGCTCACTCGCTGGCAATCTTGTTCTAGCTCTGGAGGGAATGAATTCCCGAATGATGCGCCAAAGCCGAAATGAGTTGAACTACGGCCGTCAGGTGACGGTAGATGAAGCGTTGGAGCGCCTTAACAAGGTGACCAACGACCAAGTGGTGAACCTTGCGAATCGAATTCTTGGCGAGGACAAAGTAAGCACAACCGCGATCGGACCTTTCTGATATGGAACTTGAAGCAACTCGTGAACTGATTCGCGCCGCGGCCAACACTTGGTCCGAGGATGATCTGTTGAACGAGATGGTTCATATTCTGCTGAGAGAGACTCATGCAGACTCTTGCGACATTCTGTTCAGGGATTCGCAAGATGGTCTGATCTTGAGAGCAAGTACCGTCGTGCCGGAAATGGTTGGACGGTTGAAGCTTGGGAAGGGAATTGGCATTTGTGGTCAAGTCGTCCTTCAAGGCGGGCCAGAGTATGTTTCTAATCACGCATTTGAGCATCCGAACTATGCCAAATATCCTGGATTGAGTGAGCACGAGTCAGGCGCGGTTGCGGCTATTCCGTTGAGGCATGTGACGGGACATCTCTTTGGTGTTCTGCTTCTCCGGCGGCAAAAGGCGTGGCGCTTCACTGCTCCCATCAAGAAAAGGCTTGAGGAGTCTGCAAGTACGGTTGCGATGGTCTACAAGTCGTTCCGAGCAGGATTCCAGGTCGGAGCGCAGTCGAATCGACTTGGAGCACTTAATGAAGTCGCTCAGAGGATGACTAACTCGCCTTACTTGGATGAGATATTGCAGCTTTTGGTCAATCTCACCGCTCAGCAGTTCAACTACAAGGTTTGCACAGTTAGGCTGATCGATGAAGCAGGTAAGGAGCTTGTTCTTAAGGCAACCCAGGCGACGGTGAAGGCTTATCAGCGCAAGCGCGCGATCAAGATCGGAGAATCGATCGCTGGACGGGCTCTTGAAGAAGATCGGCCGATCATCGTTCGAGACGTTCAAACGGACAGCGAATACATTGGTCACGATTTGGCAGTTGAACAAGGTTTGCGGAGCATGATCTGCGTGCCTTTGAGCATTGCAGATAAGCCGGTTGGGGTTCTGAGCTGCTACACCGAGGAAGTCCGCGACTTTTCGCCAGACGAGATAAAGGCACTCGAAACTCTTGCTCAACAAGCCGCACTTGCGATTGAGAACGCAAAGTTGCAAGTGCGTGGCACCTTAATGCAGGAAATGCATCACAGGGTCAAGAACAACCTGCAGCAGGTGGCTTCTTTGTTGCGCCTTCAGCTGCGCACTGCGAACTACAAGACTCTGGAACAGGCTTTGAACGACGTCCTGACGAGGATCCTAACAATCTCGTCTGTTCACGATCTACTGAGCCGGGAAGATCTTGATCACGTTGGGCTGAAGAGCATTGCGGAGGCCCTTGTTCATCACCATCAAAGCTCGCTTTTGATGCCGAACAAGAAGATTTCATTCCTTGTTCGCGGTGATGAACTGAAGCTGAACATGAATCAGGCAACCTCGGTGGCGTTGTTGCTTAACGAGCTGATAAGTAACGCAATCGAGCACGGATTCGAAGTCTGTAGCGAGGGTGAAATTCACGTTACTGTCGAAGAACGAGAAGGGAATGTGAACCTTTGGGTCAGCAATAGCGGAGACAAGCTTCCGGCCAACTTCGATCCTAAACAGTCTCGAAGCCTGGGACTTCAGATTGTGGAGAACCTTTCGCGATCGATGAATGGAACCTTTGCGATTCGCGATGTGTTAGGTTGGACGGTAAGCGAGATTAGCTTCCCCCGACAAACAGGCGAATAGCCCTGTAAAAATTACCAGCCCCTGCCATAATCTCTAGTTATAACTTATGGATTTTTTCAGCCCAAATTCTGAGGCTCCGACTAGCCCACTCGAGATCCTGATGGTTCCGATGATGCTGCTGGTTTTGGGTGTGTTCCTCTATTCTGCGGCAAGCAGATACATTGAGGCTGAGGGCAAGCCACCGAAATGGATGAAAGTCATCTGGGTCGCTTTGGGCCTGTCCGTTCTGTTCGGTTTACAACGGTTCATGTTTACGAAGGACATTCTTTACGCCCAAACGCTTGTTACGGGACGTATTCGATATTCTCATCACGCCGGTCTGATTCTTCCGTTGATTGTGACAATCGGAATAGGTATTCGTGAGTACGTCCGCAAGCGAGCCGACTCGGAGCGACTCTACTAGGTTTCCTAGTAAACTTATCAGTACAATGACGACTGCGAACAATGACGTTCCGGTTCTGATGGGACTGACCACGACCGAGGCGCCCTTCATCGAGCAGCGAAAAGCTGCTGGCGAACTCTACATTCAACAGCCTTACGAGCTGTATACCGAGGAGAACCATGCCGCTTGGGCAGCGCTGTACTCTCGGATGGCTCCACGGTGGGAACGATACGCCAATCAGCACTTCATGCGAGGTATTGATTCGCTCTGTCTCGACCCCCGGCGCGTTCCCAGGCTCGATGACGTCAATAAGTTTCTGAATCCGCTCACCGGGTTTACGGCCAAGGCCGTTGCGGGCTACGTTCCTGCTTTTCTGTTTTTCGATTGCTTGAGGAATCGTGCATTTCCTACGACGATTACGATTCGGCGAGGGGACAAGCTCGATTACTTGCCTGAGCCAGACATTTTCCACGACATCGCTGGGCATGTGCCGATGCATACCGATAAGGCGTTTGCTGACACCTTAGTTCGGTTTGGCGACCTTGCACATCTTGCAGCTGAGATCGCTCAGAGCATCAAGGACCCCGAGAAGCAAGTGAAAAAGGTGGAGAGCATCATCAAAGCGATGGCGCGATTCTTCTGGTTCACCATTGAATTCGGATTGATGAAGGAGTCCAGTGGGATGAAAGTCTACGGCAGTGGCCTCTTAAGTTCCTACGGCGAGCTTGCTCACTGCGTCGAGTCACCCGACGTACAACGTTTTCCCATTCAACTCGAATGGGTGATTAATCAATACTTCGAAATAGACCACTACCAGCCTCTACTGTTCTGGGTGGATAGTTTCGACCACCTCTTCTCACTCGTGGGAGAGTTGGAACAATGGATGAAGGACGGCAAACTCGACAACGTCTCGCCCGGCGAGCCGCTTGTCAATGAAGCAGATTTGAAGAGCTTTATTGCCGCCGAATTCGACTCTAAATCGGTAGACTAGGAAAAAGAAATGCGCGTAGAGATCTTGATGCCCGAGCTCGGTGAGTCCGTCCACGAAGGGACCGTAAGCCGCTGGTTGAAACAAGTAGGCGACACCGTCAAGGAAGATGAGCCGGTAGTCGAGATCATGACCGATAAGGTCAACACCGAACTCGGCGCTCCTTCCGCTGGCGTTCTAGCTGAAATCGTAATCGGTGAAGGCGCTCCGGTTAAAGTGTTTGAAGCAATGGGATTCATCGAAACCGATGCATCTGTTGCCGTTTCGGCCCCTGCCGCGAAGAACGAAGAACCCAAAGTCGAAGCGGCTGCTCCTGCGCAAGCAGATCAACCAACCACGATCGCACAGCCAGCTTCTGGCGAGAAGCGATGGTATACGCCGTTGGTCCGAGCAATTGCGAAGGATAACAATGTTTCCGACGCCCAGCTCGCTTCGATTAGCGGAACGGGTGAGGGTGGACGAGTCACGAAGAAAGACCTCGAAGCCTATCTAGCAGGTGGTGCTCCGAAGACCGCTGCTGCACCAGCTGCGAAGGCTCCTGAATTTAAGGCACCTGCTGCAACGGTTGCCGGTCCAGACCAAGAGGTCACCCCGCTCGCTGGAATGCGGAAGATGATCGCGGATCACATGATCCGGTCATCTCAAGTGCCTACGGTCTCGACAATCACTGAGGTTGATGTGACCAACATGGTTCACTTCCGCGATAAGAACAAGGAGACCTTCCTTGAAACCTATGGCGTTAAGCTCACCTACACCCCGTTCTTCATCAAGGCGCTCACCGAGGCGCTTGTCGAATTCCCGCTGATGAATGCAGCGTTGATGCCAGACAACAACATCGTCAAGACGAAGGGTGTCCACATGGGCGTCGCGGTTGCATTGGGTGCTAAGGGTGAAGGAGGATTGATCGTTCCGGTTATCCGAGACTGCCAAGCAAAGTCCTTGATCGATATTGCACGAGACCTGGACGGCATTGCTAAGAAGGCGCGGTCTAACTCGCTATCAGTTGCTGATGTTCAAGGTGGAACGTTCACCTTGACCAACCCTGGAACCTACGGAGCACTGTTCGGTACGCCGATGATCAACGCTCCTCAAGCGGGCATCCTCGGCGTCTATGCCATCAAGAAGACCCCGGTCATCATTGACGACATGATCGCCATCCGATCGATTATGCATTTGGTTCTAACCTACGATCACCGGTTGATTGATGGCATGCTTGCTGGCGCATTCTTGGCTTCGGTACGCGATAAGCTGGCCAAGTTTGACTTCTTTAAGTAAGAGTCAGCGACGCTCTGCTCTCTGCCTCGGCTGGTTCTTGCACGATCCGAAACACGTTCAGATCGTGCAAGAATAGGGGCATGATTTCTCTGTTTTTGGCCGCGGGTGTTCTTACTGCGCCGATCCGCCCTAATATCATCATTCTGCTCATAGATGATTTGGGCTGGAAGGACTTTGGGGTTTTAGGGTCCTCTGTATACAAGACTCCGAACATCGACAGGTTCGCCGCTGAGGGAACCCGATTTTCTCAGAGTTATGCTGCGGCAAGCGTTTGCTCTCCGACCCGCGCCTCTTTGTTTTCTGGGCAATACCCGGCTCGGTTAGGGATCACCGATTGGTTGCCGGGAGCGGATATCCGAACTCAGAAGTTGGTGTCTCCGCAAATGCCGGAACATCTTGACCCGAAGTTGGTTACTCTTCCTGAAGCGCTTCGGGATGCAGGATATACAACATGGAACGTAGGGAAATGGCATTTGGGTGCTGACCCGTACAGTCCGACGGCAAACGGCTTTGATGTTAACATCGCCGGCAACGAAACGGGCCAACCGACGAGCTACTTCTATCCCTACGGGAATGATGGGAATGATTATAACCGAGTCCGACCGCTCTCCGGGGGGCGACCAGGCGAATATCTGACTGACCGACTTACAGATGAGGCGATTGGTTTGATTGATCGAAAGGATGGGCGTCCATTCTTTCTTCAGCTTTCGCATTATACGGTTCACATGCCGCTGGAGGCTAAGGCCAGTGACTTTGCAAAGTATGAGAGTCTTGTTGGAAAGGATTTTGCGAAGCGTCGCGCCACGTACGCTGCGATGGTTGATAACCTCGACCAGAACGTCGGCAAGTTGATGAGTCATCTTCGAGATCGCGGGTTGGACAACGATACTCTGGTCTTTATTACCAGCGACAACGGGGGTCTTCACGATGTGACTGATAACAAGCCTCTGCGACTCGGGAAGGGCTATTTGTATGAAGGTGGCATTCGAACTCCTTTGATCGCACGGTGGCCGGGTCGAGTTCCTTCGGGCAAAGTTTCCGTCTCGCCAGTCTCAACTATCGATTACTATTCGACTCTCTTAGAGACTGTCGGACTGGCACCAATCCGGTCTCAGCTGCAGGACGGAGTGAGTTTTGCTCCGCAACTGCTCGGCAAAGCTAGGACAACCAAAGAGAGGACGCTGTACTGGCACTATCCGCACTATCACACGGTGCAACGTCCACCCGCTAGCGCAATCAGAAAGGGGAATCTTAAGCTTGTGCACTGGTACGAAACCGATAAGGACGAAGTGTATGACCTTGAGAAGGACCCCGGTGAGACGCGAGATCTTTCCGAGGAAAATCCCTCTCTGAGAATGTCATTGAGGAATGACTTGGATCATTGGTTGATCAAGGTTAGAGCCAAGTTTGCAACTCCCAATCCGAAGTTTCGCACCGAGAAGACTGCTCAGATTCCAAGGGTTTCGGTTGGTGACTGCTCGTGTCGCTTGTCCATTTACCGCGATCAAATTAGCGAGTAACTTCGCTAGCTAAGTTTAGTTTGCTCGGCTGGGACGTATTCTAGTTGGGTGGAATACAGACTCCTTGGTGCATCTGGACTGACGGTCCCCGTTCTCTCGTTCGGCACAGGAACTTTTGGAGGCAGGGGAGAATTCTTCGAAGCTTGGGGCAGTTCAGATGTTGAGGAGGCGAAGCGAATCGTTGACATCTGCCTTGATGCAGGTCTCAACATGTTTGATTCGGCTGACGTCTATTCGGCTGGCAACTCGGAGGCAGTTCTCGGGCAAGCAATCAAGGGACGCCGAGACCAAGTGTTGATTTCTACTAAGGCGACGTTCACCTTCGGGAAGGGACCCAATGAAGTTGGATCTTCCCGATTCCATCTCATTAATGCTGTCGAAGGGAGCCTTAAGAGGCTGGGCACGGACTACATTGACCTCTTCCAACTCCACGCATTTGACGCCCAAACCCCGATCGAGGAAACGTTGTCTGCGTTAGATACTCTTGTTCGAGCAGGGAAGATACGGTACATCGGTTGTTCCAACTTCTCTGGTTGGCACTTGATGAAGTCACTTTCGATCTCCGAAAGGTACGGCTGGTCGCGTCACGTTGCACACCAGGCGTATTACTCTCTCATCGGTCGCGACTACGAATGGGAATTGATGCCGCTCGCGAAGGACCAAGGAGTAGGGACGGTTGTATGGAGTCCGCTAGGTTGGGGTCGGCTTACTGGAAAGATTCGCAGAGGTGCGCCGAAGCCCGAAGTGAGTCGCCTCAACTCTCAAGTTGTCGTTGACAGTGGCCCTCAGGTTGATGATGAGCATCTGTTCAATGTTGTTGACGTCCTTGATGAAATCGCCGCAGAAACGGGCAAGACTGTCCCGCAGATCTCGCTCAACTGGCTACTTACCCGCCCGACAGTTTCAACGCTAATCATCGGAGCGCGAACCGAGGATCAGTTGAAACAGAATCTAGGTGCGCTTGGTTGGGAACTTTCAGCAGATCAGCTTGAAAGGCTGGACAAAGTGAGCCGTCCAACTTTGCCATATCCATACTGGCACCAAAATGGCTTCTCTCGAAATCCATTTGTGGTGCCGTACAACTAGGTAGTTACTTCAGATCCGATCCGTCGCAGCCACCGGGGGTGAGGTTTGGATCTGCAGATCCAAAGTTTGGATTCACGGTCATCTGAGTAACTGGCACGTTCTTCGAGTGACCATCGACGAACGTCAGGTTTCGACGACCTTCCAGGAATCCTGGACCCATTGAGAAACCGGCATTCTTTCCCCAGGGTCCCACAGGACCAGTTGGGCCGAAGTTGTGGGCATTCACCCACTCAAAAACCATCACTTTGGAAGCTGGCTGAGAAACCTGTGTAAACGAGATGCTCGTACAAGTATCCACTGGGCATGGTCCGTCACCAGCGAGCTGGAAGAGCGAGGTGACCGATGCAATAAACGCAGGCGGGCGGTAGAGCGACGAGACATACGAATATGAAGTGTCGTTGAAGGCAGTCTTGGAAGAATCCGAAGGGCAGTACAGGAGCGCGGACGAGGAGTCTGAGTCGTATTGACTTGTCGCTCGGCTCTTTTGGCCAACGGCGAGGTAAGGCATGATGGGCCAACGGAATCTACGACCCGTCCAGAGACCGGTAACGTTGGTGTTCGGGAACATATCGCCGGCGTCGGCTCCATAGAGGTTGAACGCTAGACCGATGTTCTTCAGGTTCGACAAACACTGAGTTTGCTTTGCCGCTTCCTTTGCTCGAGAGAAGACCGGGAATAGAATCGCCGCAAGAATTGCGATGATCGCAATCACCACAAGGAGCTCGATAAGCGTAAATGCGCGACGATTGTGCATTGGGGCCAACATAAAGATACCTTGGTGGTCGATTGGGGGTCGAAATCTGAGAAGAAACAGGTTATAATCGGCGTGAACCCCAGTGTTGGGGATCAACGGAGCAACAATTGGCAGGAGTCGCATTCAAAGGCGTAAGCAAAATTTTTGGCAAGGACGTCAAAGCCGTCAACGATCTGAACCTTGAGGTTAAGGATCAAGAATTTATGGTCCTCGTTGGACCATCGGGTTGCGGTAAGACCACCGCTCTCCGAATGATTGCCGGCCTTGAAGAAGCTTCGCTGGGCGACATTATGATTGGCGAAGTTCGCGTCAACGATGTTCCGCCGAAGGATCGAGACATCGCGATGGTTTTCCAAAACTACGCGCTCTATCCTCACATGAATGTTTATGACAACATCGCCTTTGGTCTACGACTTCGAGAACTGAAGGGCTTTTTCTGGCAGCTCGCTAATGCTTCGGAAGCAAAGCGAATCAAGGAAGATATTGATAACCGGGTCAAGGAAGCTGCTCGCATGCTTGACATCGAAAAGTATCTGACTCGTCGTCCAAAGGAGCTTTCGGGTGGTCAGCGACAACGTGTCGCTCTTGCTCGCGCTATCGTCCGAAAGCCGAAGGTCTTCTTGATGGACGAGCCTCTTTCGAACTTGGATGCTAAGCTCCGCGTCCAGACCCGATACGAGCTGATCTCGCTCCACAGAAAGCTGGGTATCACCACGGTTTACGTCACTCACGACCAGGTCGAAGCTATGACCATGGGTCAGCGAATGGCGATTATGAAGGACGGCGTTCTTCAGCAGTGCGACAAGCCAGAAGAGGTTTATTCGCACCCAGCAAACAAGTTTGTTGCTGGTTTCATTGGATCGCCTCCAATGAACTTCCTTGATGCAGTGATTAAGGATGGTCGAGTGGATGCAGGTGCGTTCTCGCTGCCTCTTCCAAGCGGTCATCCCGCGATTGCGATGAACGGTCAGCGCGTTACTTTGGGCATCCGACCTGAGGAGCTGTTCGACAAGGCGTTGCCGACAAACGTTCCAGCGACTCCTGACAACACGCTTAAGGCGGTTGTCGATGTTATGGAGCCACTCGGTCACGAGTATGTTGCTTACCTGCAGGTCAACGGTGCCAAGTTGGTTGCTTCGATCGACAAGGAAACTAAGCTGCGCCCTGGCTCCGAAGCTGAGATTCTGATCAACCTTGATCGAATCCACATCTTCGATGCGGACACCGAACAAGCAGTTCGCTAGTCGTTAACTAAGTTAACAGAACAATAACATTGTAAAAACCTCCCCTTAACAATGGGGAGGTTTCATTATTTGTCATGTTCCGAAAGGCGTTTACTCTTATTGAGCTTCTGGTTGTTATTGCGATTATCGCAATCCTTGCCGCTATCCTTTTCCCAGTTTTTGCTCAGGCGAAGCTTGCAGCTAAGAAATCTGCTGACCTCAGCAACTCAAAGCAAATCGGCATCGGTCTGCAACTTTACATTGCTGATAACGATGATGTCTTCATGCCGAGCAACCACCGGGAGAACAGCTCAGCTGGTAACGAAGTTCACTGGAGCTGGATGACTGTTCCTTACATGAAGAACGAGCAGATCTTTGTTAGCCCTGTCGATGCTATCGGTGGATGGGCACCTGGTTGCGCCGATCGAACCAACAACAACCGAGGATTTGGCGAACCTGCCATGCAACGAGCGGTTGACGGTTGTGCTTTGCAAGGCTACCAGGCTGGGGTGTACACGCTCCAGGTCGGACGGATCTCTTACGTTGCGAACCAGTCGATCATTGGTCGAAAGCGATCGGACGCAGATACAGCAAACGTTGTCAGTGCGACGGCCATTGACGGAGTGAGCCAAACGATCTTGGTTGCTCCTGCGACCGAAAAGCAGTTCTGTATGCAAGCCAGTGCAGGTGGTGAGTACCGATCCTACCGACCTGCGTTTGGTATTGCACGACGAGGACAGCGCGATCTCAGTGGTTCCAGTGTTCCTACCTCGGCCGCTGATCTCCCGCTCGAAGCGATGACCGTTTCTGGCGCTGCTACGGGACAGTTGGGTAAGTGGGTCGGCAAGGGTACGGTCGGCGCAGTCTTTAGCTGCGAGTTGTTGCCGACCAATGGCGGCCTCGCTCACACTCTCCGATACACCAATGGCGGACGATTTGACACGGGTAACAACTACGTGTTCGCTGATTCCAGTGCTAAGTTCCAGCCGATTGCTGCAACGTTTAGCGTCAATCGATATATGTGGGGTAAAGCTGCCTACTCGTTGGGTGGTCTTCCAGTCATGGATCCTGCGACTGGCCTTCAAGTTCAGTAAGAACCGATTTGATCCGATAACTGCTTGGCGCAAAGCGCCAAGCAGTTTGTGTTTATGGTTACCATTCTTGCTTCGTTGATCCTTTTTACCGAGTCGGTTCAGTTCGATGCCGACGATCCGGCGTTTGCCTACTGTCCGGAGCAACCTCAGAGGTCTTTACTCCTCGGTACGGATAAGCAGGAGGGGAACGGGGCGCTATATGCCTTTGACCTTTCGGGCAGAGTCGTCTTTAAGTCAGCTCCTCTTGATCGACCTAATAACGTTGATGTTTTGGATGGATCTGAGTCTCCGATTGGGAATTCACCTCTTGCGGTTGTCACCGAACGCCTTCAAAATCGACTGAAGATGTTTCGAGTGAACTGGTCTGGGGAACAACTGATTGACGTCACTGGGTCCAGTGCAGTCTTTGCCTCCGAGACCAGAGAGGACCGTGCCCCCATGGGAATTGCGGTCTGGAACCATGGCGGAAAGGCGTTTGCGTTTGTTACACCTAAGGCAGGTGGTACTACTCAGCACTTGGAACAACTTGAGCTGAAGTGGAATCCGTTGTCTAGCAGGGTTGACGCAGTGAGTGTTCGGCGATTTGGTTGTTTCAGCGGCAAGAAGGAGACTGAATCGATAGTTGTTGACTCGGAGATGGGTCGTGTTTTCTATTCGGATGAAGGCAATGGCATTTGGGTCTATGATGCAAGACCTGAGGCATTGGATCGACCACTGATGTTGATCCGCAATCCGTTGCACCTGGGAGACCATGAGGGTCTAGCCATCATGGGTGACCTGCTTGTTTCGACGGACCAGCGGAAAGGGAGGTCCTACTATTGGTTTTACGACAAGCGAAGTGGGATTCCACGCGGTGGGTTCTCGGCTGATATTGATGAAACTGATGGAATTGATATCATCGATCGACCCGGTGTTCGGCTTATGGCGGCGATGAATAGTAAGGGGAAAAACTTCGCCTTGCTTCCCTTGGACTGGGTTCAAAAGCAGGTTGGCGGGTACCCTCTAGGGCGTGATTGATCGCTACTCTACCGCCGCAATGAACGACATTTGGTCCCAGCAGGCCAAGTTCGAGAGGTGGCAGGAAGTTGAGGTTGCGATCTGCGAGGGCTGGGCTGAGGCGGGGATTATTCCTGCTGCCGATATGCGCGAGATTCGGGAGAAGTCGGCGTTTACGATTGCTCGTTGCGATGAGTTGGAGCTTGAGACTCGGCACGATCTTGTGGCGTTTGTTCGCTGCCTTGAAGAGAACGTTGGACCGGCGGGGCGATGGATTCACTACGGCGTCACTTCTTACGACGTTATCGATACTGCCCTGGGCATGATGCTTCGAGACTCTTGTTCGGTTCTGCTTGAGTCGGCGTGTCGGCTTCGGGATCAGATTGAGCGACTTGCGGAGGAGCATATCGATACTCCGCAGATTGGACGGACTCACGGCATTCACGCTGAGCCGATTACGTTTGGTTTCAAGTGTGCGAACTGGCTGGCTGAGCTGGATCGAAACATTGTTCGGATCAAGACCTGCCAGGAGGAGCTTTCTTACGGCAAGATCAGCGGTGCGGTGGGCATTCACGCAGTCGTTTCTCCGGAGATGGAGAAGTCGGTTTTGGCTCGACTTGGTTTGAAGGCGGAGCCTTCTTCGACGCAGATTATCAATCGTGATAAGCACTCGCAGTTTATCAACGTTCTCGCCGTGATGGGCGGCGGGCTGGAGCGGATTGCTACCGAGCTTCGGAACCTTCAGCGGACTGAGATTCTTGAGGTTCAGGAGGCGTTTGCGGCGGGTCAGACTGGTTCGAGCGCGATGCCTCACAAGCGAAACCCTTGGAACTCTGAGACGGTGGTTGGTCTCGCTCGTCTTCTGCGAGGTCACGCGTTGTCGATGCTGGAGAGCGTTTCGACTTGGCACGAGCGCGATTTGACGAACTCCTCGTTGGAGCGCATCGTTTTCCCCGATGCCTGCCATCTGGCGGATTTCATGTTGAACCGCATGGCGCGGATTCTGACAGGGCTCAACGTTTATCCAGAGACAATGGCGGCTAACCTTCGCAAGATGGGCGACCTGGTGTTCAGCGAGCACTTGATGGTGGCTCTGGTTGGCAAGGGCCTGCCTCGGGCGGCGGCTTACAAGGTTGCTCAGCGCAATGCGGCCAAGGCTTGGGAAGGGCACGACTTCAAGACCTCGGTTGAGCAGGATGAGGATGTTGTTGCAAACCTGACCAAGGAAGAGGTCGAACACATCTTCTCACTCGAGCATCACTTACGACACGCGAAGCACACGCTAGATGCGGTCCGATCTGCGCAGTAGGGGCTGAGTAGCTGGGGGTTGGCGCAGTTGGCGCAACTAGGTTCGAGTGAGTGGCGCTTTTCGTTAAAGTCCGCGACTGATGGCGCAAATGGTTGAGTCTGGGGTGTGCGGCGATCTGTGAAGTCGGCGCAAATCTTTGAACCTAAATGCACCGATCCGGAAGGGGTTCGCCTAACGTGAGTTTTGGGAGTTGGGTCCAGCTGTCGTCGAGATCTTGGACCATCACTGAATAGGCGACTTTGGGGGCGTTTGTCAACCTGCTCGTTGGGAGATTGGGGTTGATGGTAGAGAATTGCAGTGCAGGTCGTCAGGCTTTGCACGGTAGCAGCACTGAATCTGTTGTGGGTTCCGGCGATTATTGCAGCCGTTCGCGTGTTGAATGGGTATGACCGAAGGGCGGCCAGGCTTGAGCTGAGCGAGATTGCTCGGGTGCGATATGAGCGGTAGTTAAGTGAGGGTGCGGTCACGCGATTGAGTTTGTCCTAGCTCCTTGTTCCCGGCTAGATTGGAAGGCCGTTCACGCTTAAGCTAGGCGTCGGTCTGCCACCGTCCTCGGCGACCTTCGCTTAAACGTGCCACACCTATTCCTCCTACTTACCCCGCCCACAAAGTGGCTCGCCGGTTTCACGGTAGCCGTAGCTTCCGACCCAGCCGAAGCCACAGCCTGTGCCAGTGGACCAGTTGTTACGTCCGAAAGCCGAATAACGGGTCTCGAATGTCCGGTTCTGGTTCTGGTCGATCTCAGCGGTGATGGAGCCAAGGTGATCTGTCAGAAAGTCTTTCTTGACCCCTCCCGACTCATAGCCCATCATCTGGCCATTCACACTGTAGAAACGCTCTGTCATTGGCATCTTAGCTTTGTCTCCCGAGATAATCTGTTCCATCCCAGATCAGAGTCGATAGAACTCCGTTCTTCAGCTCTGTTCGCTTATAACCATCTCCATCATAAGAGAATGTATGAGCAACCGCGTCTTCAAAGAACTCTTTCATTCGGTTTTCCTTATCGTATATCATCGTCGTCCTTTGCCACGGAAGCTTTCTAAATCACTTGAACCCTTCAACGTGGTCGATAGCATCTACCAAGAGGAAAGCACCATAAACATTGCTTGACCGCATAGATCGCACTTCAGAATAAAGTTCCACGCGGCTCCAGGAGCCAGAAAGCGGACTGTTTGACATCACGATAACTGCAATCCGGCCATCCCCTGTTAATCGAACTCCGCTAAACGAGCCGAATGATGGTGCCGACCTTGACCACAAGGATCCCTTGCTATAAACGTAGACCGTCGACCTGGTGCAATACGCCAGATCAAGTTCAAGTACATCTAGGCCAGTAACTTCGTAAGCTTCGGAGCACTGGGTCACAACGGTACGAGCGAGTTCTTGTTTCACAGACTGCTTTATTTCCACGGGTCCTGCTGGCGGCTTGTGTACTTCCGCAAAACTGTCTTTTCTTCCAACTGCGAATCGAAATGGTGAACTTTTAACAGCCCACTTGTGCGTGTTGGCTATTTCAACATCGTTCTTCAAAACGACCAGCCAGTCATGACCGCAGCTAAACTCCCGCAAATCTGAAGTCACCTGAATGGAGCCGATTCGTACACCGTTTCTTTCGAGGGCAACACTTGGCTTACTGGCTCCGGATGAAGTTAGCTCTACCGTGAGTGATGGGAGCGGACGGATTCTTAAATTTGAACGCTCTTTGTTTGATGTGACACTCCCGTTCTCGTTGATCCGCTGCAAGCCTTCTGCGGACCAGATATATATAAGGGGCCAGTCTGAGTCATCTTGCGAAACCCAGCGCAACACAATCAGTGCGCTAACTAGTGGCAGCACAAGAAAACCAATCAACTGTATTTTCCTCTTTTGAATTCGCACGTTGAATGCCCCGCTGATGGTGAAATCAAAGCCCAGCCATTCCAAGTTGGTCCGCTCGTAAGCAGATTCTCAGATTTTCCAAAGGATCAATCGCCGAGCTTACCAGTTGTATCTTAAACTCTTCTTGTTGGCACCCCAGTCTTTAAGACCACTGCTTGTCAGTTGAGGCGTGACCTCGTGTGGCAGATCGTGGGGGCTGGGTGCCTCCTTTGGACCTCGAACAGCATCTGGGCAGCCA
>CAIYMO010000049.1 GCA_903927345.1 uncultured Armatimonadota bacterium
CCGCGTAGGGCACGGGTCCCAAAGTCGGATGGAAGGCGTAGCAAACGCGGAGGCTTCCATCCGACTTTGGGAGGGGATTGGCCTTGGGCTCGCGCGGAGGTTGCACCCCAAAATTGCGGATAATATGAACACGATGAAGCAACACGCACGAAGCCTGGTAGCCAGTCTCTGCGTGGGGTTACTACTGAATGCCCAAACGGCGACTCCAGCCGTGCGACAAGACGAGCCAGTCTCTCCGTTCGTCACCTTGTCCCTCAGCGAGCTCTGCGGCGAAAAGTGGTCGACGGAATTCAAGTCCCTTGCTCCAGAATCAAAGAACGAAACAATATCGCAAGTCCAGTCCAAACGAAAGACTGACCGTCGAGAGGCGCTTGTCCACCTCATCGGGCTACTCAGCCGAGAACTAACTCGGAGCGAGCTGACGCGGTTGCTAACCATTGAGTGCGTGTTCCATGCTGACGAACGCGTCATCGAAGCCCTCGTCAAGGCGGGTGCGGTGCCCGATGAAAACTGCTTTCAGATCATTTGCTTTAACAGAGAAGGGGGCTACCGGGCTCTGATCACTCTTTCACAGCAGCTTGATCTAACCTATGCAATCACTTCGCCAAGCTCGAATTTTGTCCAATACGCCGCCCTCCGGCATAACGTTGATGTCTTAAAACTCATGATTCAGCTCGGTGGCGATCCGTTCAGGAGATGCAACCTCTATATCTCTGGTGGTTGCCTCGGCTCTGTGTTGAAAGGCGTTGATGCCGCCGAAGCTGCGGCGTATCTCGAGCACGCAGAGGTCGACGATGCTGACGAGGTCCTGGAATACCTGATCCAAAACTACTCCAACGATCCTCGATTCCCATCCCGCAAGAAACTCCTCACCATCGCAAAGGATCGCAAAAAGGTCATTGCCGACGAGGGCTGGCGCACTCGAGATACCTACGAATACTTCCTCGAGTGGTTGTCGAAAGTAGAATTCAAATCGCCAAACGGGAGTAAGTAGATCGAACCAGAACCAACACCTATCGATACCGATTTCGAAGCAAGAGTCGCCAAAGTCGACGCCCTCGCCCGCGTCGTCCGAATGAACCCGAACGACCGCTCAAGCCAGACCATCGGCGATGAATATGCGAGGCTCGGCGCCAGCGCTGGCGATAAAGGTTACTACGACCGCTGCCACCAACTACTCGACCTCGCCCACAAGTACGGAGCCGGCCAAACCCTCCGCCCCTGGCACCATATCGCCCGCGCCAACTGCTTCGGAATGCAAGCCCGCCTCGTCGAAGACCCCGGAAAGCGATCAGTCCTCCGCCAACTCGCCCGCTTACAATACAAAGAAGCCGCCCGAATCAATCCCGCCCTCCCTGAACCCCAACAAGGAGAGAAGTGGCTGGACGATGAAATCGAGCGCGACCTCGCCGACCAGCAAGCTGCAACCGAAGAGCAAGCCGAGCAAACCGAAGCTACCGTAGCCGAAACGACTGAAGACCCAACCTAAGGCCTGATCAATCCGGTCTTAACAAAACTACGAAACCAATTCAGCCAAAGATCCGTCTGTCTCTAACCAATGAACAACAAACTAGCCCTGATCGGACTTCCCTTCCTCGTCGCCAGCGCGATCGCCGTTCAACACAAGGCCAACGCCTTCACAGACGCGCACGACGGAAAAGAGGTCACCGTGAAGGTCGGTCAACCGTTTTCCATTACGTTGCCCACCAACCCGACCACCGGCTACTCGCTCTACCTACTCTCCGACGGTCAAGAACCCTGGAAACTCGACAGCCGACTCTACAAAACCAGCCCGAGTCCCAAAGGCACCGTCGGCGTAGGCGGACACGAAACCTTCAAGTTCACCGCCACCAAAACCGGAACCAGCCTAGTCGCAATCGTCGCCGCCAGACCCTTCGAGCTGAAAGCAAACCTTAGAGCCTCCCAGCCATTCACGCTAAGAGTCAACGTCAAGTAACTCTACCGGCCCGGGTCGCCCGTCGGCGGAGGTGCCAGATCATCGCTCCGCCGACGACCCAAGGCTCGGGTCAATATCGGACGTAGCCCGTCCGCCCAAACCTGGTAGCCCGCCACCGAAGGATGTAACCCGTCCGGGAACATCGACTTCATATCGGTGAACCCACGGTTCACATCGAGAAACGTCGCCTTAGACTGCCGAGCCACCCGCTGGTAGCGCTCATTGACGCTAGGCACCATAGCGCCGCTCGCATCGGTCCGAGGAAAGATCGCCGTCAAAACCAGCTTCGCCTTCGGAGCCTTCGAACGACACTCGCTCAGAATCGCGCCCACCCGCTGACCCATAACATCAGCGGCATCCGACCGACCGACCATCGAAGGCAAATCATTAGTGCCGATCAAAACAACGATGACCTTAGGCTGAACGCCATCGAGCTCGCCATTGCGAACCCGCCAAAGCGCATTGAGAGTGGTATCACCACCCCACCCAAAGTCGCCCGCGTTCCAACCCCAAAAGTTGGACTTCCAATGAGAGTAGAGATTGGCGTACTGAGCATCCGAACAACCCCACCGCCGGGTGATCGAGTCGCCCAGAAAGTAGAGGTCAATCCGACCGGACTTCGCCTTAGCAAGCAACTGCTGATGAGCCACCTGCGACTTCCGATCCAGTCGCTCCACCGCCTGAACCGGCGGTGGAACTTGCAAAGCGAAGATCACTTCGAAACTCGAATCTCGTTCTGCTCGGGGATCGGTGAATTTGCCTTGAGGAACTCAACAAATGCATCCAGGTCGATCAAACCAGTATCGGTCTTCTTCGCATCCTTCAAGGTAGCCAAGCCATCTCCGCCACCCGCCATAAAGTTGTTCACAGTCACCTTATACAGCTTCGCCGGATCAATTGGCTCACCGCCAATCTTGATGTCGCGAACGCCGCCACCCGCCAAAGCAAAGGTGAATCCCTTAGAAGGAATCAAGTTGCCCTTGCTATCATTCAGCAACTTCGAGACCTGCTCGCCAGTCATCTCAGCAACAACCAAAGTGTTGCGGAAAGGACAAATCGCATTGGCCGCACCGTAAGTGATCTTGCCCGCCTCAAGGTTAGCTCGAACCCCACCCGGATTCATCAGCGCCGCAACCGCACCGAGCTTCTCAGTCGCCATGAGATAAGAATCAGCAACCAGGTAGCCAACCTTCGTTCGGTCGGTCAAAGCAACCGACGAGGTACCGACCTGAGTGTTACCCATCGCCTCGATCGGCTTTCGGAACGCATCAACGAGTGCAGCAATTTCTGGATCTTCTGGAATCGATTGATCAACAACAATCGGGGTCGCCTCAGCAATCTTAGAAAGGCGTCCCGCCGCATCAAACTCCAGCTTGAGTTTGCCCATGACCTTTCCCCACTCCCAAGCCTGGAAGATCGGCACCGAAACTCCCTTGGAGTCTTTCACCAAAGTCGGGAAGCCACCCATCGCTGGTCGCCAACCATCCAGAGCCGGCGTGCCAAGAGGCGTATGGCTATGACCACCGATGATCAAGTCAACGTCGCGCAGACCCTTTGCCAGGAGCTGATCAAAGTCGTAGCCGATGTGGGACAT
Organism: uncultured Armatimonadota bacterium; assembly: GCA_903927345.1. Taxonomy (GTDB): domain Bacteria; phylum Armatimonadota; class Fimbriimonadia; order Fimbriimonadales; family Fimbriimonadaceae; genus Fimbriimonas. The sequence goes on from CAIYMO010000049.1 coordinate 3,552, forward strand.
AACAATGATCTTATTGACACCTTGCTTCGTCAACTGATCAACCGCAGTCTGAGTGCTTTCAATATGGGGACCAGCTTTCAGAGCAGTTCCCAAAGTTGTGAGGTTAGGAAGGTCATCGGTGATGACTCCAACGATCCCTACCTTCTGACCACCAACGTTAATCACCGTGGACGGTTTGATCCAAGGCCGAAGGCTCGGGTAGGCAGTCATATCCAAGTTGCAACCGAGCAACGGGAACTTCGCGCGCTTGGCGTACTCAACGAGAGCAAGATCACCTCGATCAAACTCGTGGTTCCCAATGGTCTGCGCCTGATAGCCCAATGCATTGAGGATCGTGAGGTCAGCAAGACCATCATAAAGATTAAAGTAAAGAGTTCCTTGGAACACATCGCCAGCGTTGAGCAAAAGAACGTTTTTCTCCTTCTGTCGCGTCTGCTTGATGATGGTCGCGTGGCGCGCATAACCACCGTAAGTCTTCCCTTTGATCGCCGTCGGCTCGATATGAGCATGAAGATCATTGGTATGGAGAACGGTGAGTGTTAAGGGTTTCTGAGCAACAGCGACGGTTGCCGACAAAAGTCCAAGCAGAATTGCGGTTGAGCGCATGCTCCTAGTGTATCCGAGGCGGGTAGAACCTTACGAATGTTCAGGCGATTGTTCGGTCTTGGAATGTTGGCGTTATCGGGCTCGGCAATCGGGCAGGTCCAAGGCTGGTCAGGGCAGCTCAATCTAAACCTAAGCGCAACCCAGTCAACCCTCAACGCGTCCTCGGCATTCGTCAACTTACGAGCGGTGAACAAGTTGAAGATGGGCAACCAGCTTGAGTATTCACTCTTTTACGGACTGAGCAAACAGACAAACGCGACCACGGGGAATCTGGATACTACCGAGGATCGTTGGAGCATCGGCGCCCACTACGACACGCCTTCAAGCCGACGCAAATTTGGCTTCATCGACCAGCGATTCGACCGAAACGTCGTGGTCCAACTTGGCTCTCGCTCTGTAACCACAATTGGCTATGGCTACTTCGCCATCCGCACTGAAAACCCGTACAAGACGGGCCGTGTCGACACAGTTGGTGACGCCGAGTGGAAGATCACAGCAGGTTTGAGCTACCTCACAGAAACATATCTTAACGACCTAGGCTCGCGAAACGCACCCGGTTTGCAGTTTGCTTCATCTTTCCGAAAGGTTTTCAAGAAAGGTGTCTCTGTGAACCACTATGCTGAGTTCTACCCTGCCTTCGACCGGTTCGACGACTTCCTCGTGGTGAGCAACCTAAACGTCGGCATTCCGATCTCACAACGAATCTCTTTAGCGGTTGCCTGGATTGCAGATTACGACGCAACGCCCGCACCGGGAGCCAGAAAGGACAACTCCCGCTATGCCCTCACTCTGGGCTACAGGTTTTAGACCCATGGTCCCGCTCAGCAGCCCTCGGTTGATACTACGAGCACTGCAAAACTCGGATGCCGAAGCTCTGTTGATGATGGATATGGATCCTAGAGTGACCGAGTTCTTGGGGCCAATGACGCCTTCGCTTGAAACAACCCAGGAGTGGATTGCAAATTTGAATTCAACCTATCCCGAAGGGTTCAGCCGGGGGTTTTGGGCAGCCGAGCTTGATGGCGAGATTATCGGATGGTTTCATCTCCGCCCCGCACGCGATACCGGAGAGACCGAACTCGGATACCGTCTTCGGCACAAGTTCTGGGGCATGGGCCTGGCAACAGAAGGCGCTAAGATTCTCATCGAACACGCGGCAGAGAGGGTGATCGCCCGAACGATGATCGGCAATACTCGCTCGAGGCGGGTGATGGAGAACGTGGGGATGCAACCCGTTCGAGAGTTTGAAGTTGCCGGAATCGGGGCGTGCATCGAATACGCCACAATTCCAGCACTCGAGAATCAGATTTTGCTTAGGGCGTCGTCTTCGACTTCGAATGTGCCGTAGTAGTACGGCGTGTTCGATTCGAACTCTCCTGCGCAGGTGTCCACCATTTTAAAGACTGGCTGGACCTTCTGTCGTTCGATCTCCGCGGCGGCTCGCGAAGCGAACTCACCGTCTCCGTCCAGGAGGGAGCGAATCGAGGGCGACGAGAATCCTATCAGGAATGCTTCCGAAATCAGGGTCGCCAAATCCTCACCCGATTCGGATGCCTTGACGAGTCTTTGCTCGACCTCGACGAGCTTTTGAAGCTTTCGCAGGAACCACTTGTCCACCTTACAAATTTTGTTGACGCGATCAAGTGACCAGCCACGCCGAATGGCTTCGATGATCGCCCACATCCGGTCGTCCGTGGGCTGCTTAACGCTTGCTTCAAGGGTCTCGTCATCTTGGGCCTGATACTTCTCGTGTCGAAGATCTTTCTGCTTGACTTCAAGTCCACGAATTGCCTTCATCATCGCGGCCTCAAAGGTTCGGTCGATCGCCATGACTTCTCCGGTCGCCTTCATCTGGGTGAACAGAGTGCGGTCTCCGGTTGCAAACTTGTCGAACGGGAATCGGGGAAGTTTCACCACGCAGTAGTCGAGCGCGGGTTCAAATGCGGCCTTCGTCGTGCCCGTGACCTGGTTGTCAATCTCGTCGAGAGTCTTTCCTACCGCAATCTTGGCGGCAACTCTCGCGATCGGATAGCCAGTCGCCTTCGATGCCAGCGCCGAGGAGCGGGAGACTCGCGGATTAACCTCAATAATGTAGTAATCAAAGGAGTGCGGATTGACGGCGAGCTGGACGTTGCATCCACCTTCAATACCAAGCGCTGAAATGATCTTCAGCGACGCCGTGCGGAGCATGTGATACTCAAGGTCGCTGAGCGTCTGAGAAGGTGCAACAACGATCGAGTCTCCGGTATGGACACCCATCGGGTCAAAATTCTCCATGTTACAAACCGTGATGACGGTGCCGTTGGAGTCACGCATGACTTCATACTCAACTTCCTTCCAGCCCAGAAGAGAGCGTTCGACCATGATCTGGCTTCGCATCGACAGTTTGAGCCCCTTGCGCCCTGTCTCCATCAGCTCTTCGCGAGTGTTGGCAATTCCGCCTCCAGTGCCGCCAAGCGTATAAGCGGGTCGGATGATGCATGGGTAAGGAACAACATCCAGGATGGCCTCAAGCTCAGCATCAGTTCCAACGATCCAAGACTCCGGAACGGGTTCCTTGATCTCTCTCATCAGGGAGCGGAAGGATTCGCGATCCTCGGCTTGCTTGATCGCACTTAGAGGGGTTCCCAGGACTTTGACGTTGTACTTTTCGAGAACGCCTGCATCTTCCAGCTGAGTCGCGAGGTTAAGTCCAGTTTGTCCGCCGAGAGTCGGCAACAGCGCATCAGGCCGTTCTCGTTCGATAATTCGGGTGCAGAAGTCGAGCGTCATCGGCTCAATGTAAAGGGCATCCGCTACACCTGGATCCGTCATGATCGTGGCTGGGTTTGAGTTCAGAAGAACGACCGAGTGGCCTTCTTCGCGGAGGCTTTTGCAAGCCTGGGTCCCTGCGTAATCAAACTCCGCTGCTTGACCGATCACGATTGGTCCGGAGCCGATAACAAGGACTTTCATTAAAACAGTAGTTTACCGAGCCACGTATCATGACAAGCAACGAAATCCCGCTCGCATCGTTTGCAAGCGGGATTTCTTGTTCTTTTCGTGAATTATCTTCCGGCTTCGCCGTCAGCAGACGGTGCGGCAGTGCCCGTATCACGAGTTCCACGGTGAGGACGTTGCTTCATCGCTTCTTCGTACGAAAGAGCGGGCTCGGACGATTTCATCGCAGCCGATCCATCGTTCTTTTCGGTTGATCCTGAACAACCAACTAAAGCGAAGGCGAGCACGCCAACTGCAAAAATCAGCCTCACGGTACGAAGCAGTCCTTTGCCATCGACGTATTTCCGAACCCGTAGTTGTATTCGCTATCAGGTCGGAAGAAGCTCTGATAGAAGAAACCGGTTGCTCCTGCGCGGCATCGTAGCGGATCAGCGAGGTATCCACCGCCAGCGGAGGTCTTCTGATACTCATATCCGATAGCGTTGTAGTTACCAGTGTTGAAACCTTGCTCAGGTTGTTTGTAGAATTTCGCCGAAGTATCGGTTCGAGCGATGATCATTCCATCACCCGATGTCCACGTGGTGTCGTTCGCTTCGGCGAAGGTGAACTCATAGGTGTCTTGGCGGGAGCCAGCACCAAAAGCCGAGCCAGCCTGTGGAGGTCCCCCGGCATTGAAGCGGCAAACGGGAGCAGGAGTCGCGGCAGAACCCACGACGTTGCATCGAAGCAACGGGTTCGTATACGCCCAGCCCTTGTAACCTTCTTTTCCGTTACCCCACGCGATCAAAGGACATCGTGAAGATGAGGCAACTGCAGTAGCCGAGTAGAGGCTCAGCAATCCGTTCATGGACGCACTGAGAGCCGGCATTCCTGCGACTGGCGTGAGTCCGCTTCCGGAATACGTGTTCGTGAACGGCGAGGAGTTCAGTTCGAAGTTCTTGGTATACGGTGCAGTCGAGTTCAACCAGTGCACACCGTCGGTTTGCGCGGTAGCTTGGAACGGTGGTCGACCAGCTGGGACTACCGCAAGCGTGTAGCCTCCTGCGGGGCCCATGATCATCGTTCCGGTGACTTGGTCGATTGCGTATGCAGACGGATAGTTATCGTCTGCATCTGCGGTGTAAATCATCAGCGACGTCGCAGCTTGCTTAGTGTTGCTGAGCACTTGAGTTTTCTTCGCTGCGGCCTTTGCTTGCGCAAAGACGGGGAATAGGATTGCGGCGAGAATCGCGATAATCGCGATGACCACCAGCAACTCGATCAGAGTAAATGCCTTGGTTTTCATTGGGATGCCTGTATGGTCCTAAGACCGAATATTCGCTGGGTCCCACAAAAGCAAGACTCACGCCTACTATACAGAGGAATTGCCAGGATATGTTCTCAAAATCTGAGTTTCTTTGAAGAATAGTTTAACGTTATCGAACGAAGTGAATTTCTACGATGCGGCTTCCATCCCAAAGAAGAAGCGAATCGAGGACAGGCTTACCTTTCGCGATTTCGCGAGCTTCTTCAAAAGTGACCCTTTTTGTCTCGCCACTGAGCATGCCGGGCACCGCCATATAGCCGATCGCGTCATCGACAGAGGGAAAGCACGAGAGACCATTAACGGTCATTCCGTCGGGCGTGGTGGCATTGTTGCAGGCGTACTTCCCTTCTCCGACGGAGATCAAATAGATTTCGTTCGGGAAGTTGCTGATCGAATCCCACATCCCTTCCTCAAACGAGGAGATCAGGGGATTTTCTAAGAGCTCAATTGCCATTCCGGATCTTCTCCACGAAGCTAGCGAAGTAAGGACGGGAATCCCATGGTCCGGGTGCCGCTTCGGGGTGATACTGGATGCTCCAAGCATCGGCATCTGGAACGGACATTCCTTCCACAGTGCCGTCGTTAACGTTAATCTGGGTCACCTTGCCACGAGTTCCGTTAAGGCTGTTAGGTTCAATCGCGTAGCCGTGATTCTGGCTCGTGATCGTCACCTTTCCGGTCTCTAGATCTTTGACTGCGTGGTTAGATCCTCTGTGACCGTACTTGAGCTTAAACGTCTCGCCGCCAACTGCGTGACAGAGCATTTGGTTGCCAAGGCAAATGCCAAACATTGGTCGTCGACCAAGCAGGCTTCGAACAGTAGAGACAACTCCTTCGAGTCGCTTCGGGTCGCCAGGTCCAGGGCTGAGGAAAATTCCGTCGGGCTTCCAGCTCATGACCTCTTCAGCAGTCGCAGTTGCGGGCAGGACGATTGGGCGACAGCCTGCTCGCCAGAATCGACGGAGGATGTTGAACTTCAGCCCGCAATCAAGGACAACAAGTCTTGGGCGACCCGCTGGGTCTGGCTCGGCAACCGATTCTTTGCCTTCGGGGCCCCACTTGTAGGCACTACTGGTCGTAACTGAGAGAACGTAGTCTTGCTCGTCGTAACCCGCTGATTCAGCAAGCCGAGTTTTTCCAGCTGCAGGGTCATCGCAGATCACGCCCATCGTCACACCTGCACTTCGAATGTGCTTGGTGATCATCCTCGTGTCAAGACCTTGGATTCCGGCAACTCCTCTCTCCTTTAGCAAGGCGTCAATAGTCCGAGTTGAACGCCAGTTGGAGGGGTCTTCACAAGCTTCGCGGACGATCAGTCCGCTGGGCTGGATTTTGTCTGACTCGAAGTCATCATCGTTGATGCCGTAGTTTCCGATCATCGGATACGTCAACATCACCATTTGACCTGCGTAGCTGGGATCAGTGAGGATCTCTTGGTAGCCGGTCATTCCGGTATTGAAAACGACTTCTCCTATGCCGGGAACATCGGCACCAAGGGCCCGACCTTCGTAAACGGAGCCATCGCTAAGGAGCAGGAATCGCTTCAACCTAGAGTCGTAGAATACCCGTTCTTGCTGCTGGTTTGGGATCAATCAACGAAGTCTGTCATCGCAATATTCAATCGCCACGTCGGTATCGCGTGATATCTGTCCCAATTTAGAGTACAGGTTCAATGCGGGCAGTGGCACCCTCGATCTCAACCGAATACTTTACGCCATCAATGATCATCGGGCTGATGCGCAGGCTTGTCCACTTAGGCGGCAGGCACGGCTTACAACTGAGCCACCAGCCTGATTTCAGTTGCTTCTTCCAGGATGCTCCTTTCAAGGGCTTCTCGTCAAACCTGAACCCGGCGAAGCCGTACAAGACGGTATTCAAACAACCCGCTGCGCCAGTGTAGAAGTACGTCCGCTCCGACGACCGCTTCTCGCTGAACATCATCTGAGGGCCCTTTACAAACGGCTCCCACGCCCGCTTCCAGGCATCGTAGGCTTTCTCCTTCTCCCCTAACCGAGCCCAGATCGTCGCGTGAATCGCATCGCTCATCGCTGGCCCATTCTTGCTCACCTTCCTCTCAAACCGCTCCATCATGGTTCTGGCTTGCTTTTCGGCCTCGGGGTACTGGAGGGGGAAGATCGACAGAACCGCCGCCGCCTGTTTGTAGCTTCGTTCCTTATCATCGTCGTAGGTTAGGAACGACTTCTCATCTTTTGGTAGCTTAAACTTCGTGGGCCCTTCCCACTGGCGGCCGTTCATCGCCCATTGGGCGAGAAGGTTGGTGTAAAGATCATTGTCGCCAATATGGTTCTCGTCGGGAGACATGACGTCTTTGATTTCTCGTCCATGCGCCCCGGTTACTGATCTCTTCTCATAGAAGTTTCCAACCCCCACCGCAACTCTTCCGACCTCAGCGGAACTCGAAATCCCCGCTTTTTCGCTCAAATTCAGCCCCCAGAGAACCGAACCGGATATGTGATGTTCCTTCACGCTTGACGCTCGGACGGTCTCTTTGCCGCTGACCGACGACTCCCACGGGAACATCATTCCGCTGTTCGGCTTCTTGAAGAACTCGGTGGCATTTTTCTTCGCTTGGGCCGCCCGATCCAAACGGTACTTGTTGATCTGCCGCACCGCCTCTGGCTGAAGGAAAAGCATCGATGGCAACACCCAAACATCCATGTCCCAAAACGTGTGGCCGAAATACAGTGAATTGTTCAATCCAAATGGTGCAAAGCCGTATTCTCGAACCGGGAGTTGAGGGCGGCTAGCGGCTCGGGCCAGGATGCTTGTGGTCCGTTCGACGAACGCCGCATCTGCCGGCGGACCGATCACCTTGATCGTAGAAATCACCGCACTCTTGATCTGAAGACTGGTCTTTGCAGAAGTCGCCAAGATGTCGGTGGCATACGGCAAGAGTCCCGATCGAAAATGAAACGTGTAACTGCGATCAGTCTCAGGATGCAGGCGATCAAATCCCTCTCCAGCAATGATCCTGAAATCCTGCTTCACTGGAACAGGTTTCTGAACTCCAACAACTTCAACACTACAAACGTATCCCGTTGTCGGCGTTTCAATGCCCTCACCTGTCGTGATGATCACTTTGAGATCGCCAGCCTCGTAGGAGGCCCGAATTTGATCCGAAGGAACAGTCGGCTCCACCGCCTCCTTCCAAGTGCTCACAGGAGGCAGCTTCACTGGCCAAAGAATCTTCACTCGACTCTGATGGACTTTTTCTTCGCCGCTGCTTTCAAAACCATCGGCGTAAACCAAATCAAAGCCGGTGTCCGAGAAGTTGGTCAGACGGTAGTCCGAGCCTTGCACCAACAGATCTCGCAAAACCGGTTGCGCCAACGGATTCTGAACAACTCTGGGTGCCCCACACCCCGTCAATAGAACCCCAAAAACTGCCAACCGCCAACCGCCAACCGCAAACCGCATCCTCACTGTCGCCCCAAGTCCACGCCTTTCGCCACCATCGAAACCAACGCATTCTGATCGTTGATCAGTTCCAGGACCCGCTGGCGATACCCTTCCGGAACCCGGCCGTTCAGGGTGTGAAGCGCTTTGATCCGAACCGCTGTTGAGGTCGAGTTCAGCCCAGAACCCGCCATTCGGAGCGACTCTGGAGTACCGACAAGACCCATCAACTCGACTCCAAGGAGCAACGAGCGCTCGTCTGTTCGGGCTAGGAGGGATTGGCCCAATGACATTCCTCGAGAGGACTTAGCTAAGAATCCCAATGCTGCTCGCCGAATGATGAAGTCCGGGTTCGTGAGTAGCGCCTCCATAGTCGGTGCCATCGAATCGTCGGCCAGTGCGGCCAAGGCGATCATCGCGTCCTCCGCAGTGATGGTATCGCCGCTCAGAACGATTCCCGAGATTTGATCAACAACCTCCTTTGCGCCGGCAGCTGCGGCATAGCGGATTGCCTCACGACGAGTAACGTCGTTTTTGAGTCCATCGGGAATCGAGTTCCGCAAATCGAGAATTTTTGCTAACGTAGCGATTTGATAGATCGAGGCTTTTGCGAAAGGATTTGCCTTTCCAAACTGCTCCACCAGAGAAGCTCGAGCGGTCGCCTGATTCATAGCCAATGCGGCCGCAACCCGGATCATAGAACCAGGTGCAGTGCCGGCGAATTGCTGGCAGAATCGAACGAGCGCCGGTTCACCGATCTCTGCCAGCTTTCGCGCGGAAGGCGCCGAACGTGCACCACCCGAACGAACCTGCTCCCAAAGCGTATCGATTTCTTCGACCTTGGCGGTGACGGATCCTGGATTCACGGGAATAAAATCGCGTTGCTCACTCTCTTCAATTGAAAGGTTGGTTCCCATTGATCCAGACGAGGCGGCAGTTCCTGGAAGCGGTCCCTCAGCAAAGGCATCGTCTCCACCGAGGTTGATGAACAGCGCAATTCCGGGTCGGCCGTTGATGCTGACACCCACTCCAACAGGTCCAGCATATCGATCGGAGCCTGCCTCATCCATGAAGAGCGCCACCGACCCTTCTTGGGCGAGCGCCGGTCGGCTATCGCGGGCGGCGTACAAGTCGTCACCCTCTCGATCGATCAAGATCGCAAGGGCCCGCTCGGTCGCATTCGCATGACAAGAGCCTTTTCGGACGACGTAAGTATCGTCTCCAGTCAGGTCAAACTGAGCGGCCACTCCTTCTCCAGTCGCGGAGCCTTGCGATTGGGTCAGGGCGAGATAAGTGTCGTTGCCACCGCTGTCATAGATCGACCCGACTCCAAAACTTCTCGCCGAGCCTTGTGCATCGGTCCCGGCTTCATAGAGGTCGTCGCCATCGATATCGGTAAGGAGTCCGATCCCTCCCGGCATCAGGCCAGCATATCCTTGAGCTCGACAAATGAATCCGCCTGGATTCGTGCTGTCGGCGACAAGACCTCCTGTACGATATCGGTCGTTTCCGCCGGTATTGACAAGCCATCCCGTACCTCCGAGCATCCCGGCGCCCTGCCCAAGATAGCCAAACTTAAGGGTATCTGAGCCCTTGCCAAGCACCAAAGCTCCGAAGCCGGCAATCCCAAATCCTTGGCCCAGAGAGCGGCTTTCGATTCGGCACTGCTGATCAACAACGGCAATTCCGACTCCGCCCGCTCCCGCGCCATAAGAAAGTGCCTTTCCGTACAAGTCCGGTCGAACACCAAGAAAGTGAGCAATGCCGACACCCAAGATTCCAGATCCTCCGGCTGCATCAACAAAATCGGCTTTTGTGTCGTTGCCAAAATCGATCAAAACCGATGCATAGCCGATTCCCGACCCGTATCGACCCTTGTAGCGGTTTCGTCCGCCGAGGTCAATGCAGAGGCCGGATGCGAGAGCTTTGTGTTCATCGTCACCCGAGCCACAGATTTCGACCGGAATTCCAGCGACGTAGAAAGACTCCGCGCCCTTCCATCCTGCCCGGGCCGCCTCCCGCAGAGTGGGGATCGCTGTCTGAGTAGCCGTAGCGAGTTCCTGAGCAGCCTCCCGAATAATGGCCAGCTCGACTTTTGCGAGAGCCGATTCGAGGACCATAGAGGTCATGCGGGGCTTCGTAGCAAACTCAAATTTGATGTCGGTGCCCTGCGCAGCCCAGGCTGGGAGCGATTCGATGAGACCGCGCTTTTCCTCGGGCGAAAGCTTTTCGAGCGCCTTCCGAATCTTGCCGTTTGCGTATGAAATGGAACTCAGCAAATCACCCACCACTCCTCGCAAGTTCTCGGGCAAGGTGGTGGTTGGTGGCAGAAGCACTTGTTCTGAGGCAACAAGCCCAGATACTGGGTCACCGTAGAGCGTCGTGAATGCCTGTTTTAGGAATGCCTTGAGGCTTGGATCTGTCCGCTCATGAAGTCCGAGCAGCGAATCGATTGCGCTCACAGGCTTTGCTAAGCAGTTCCCCACGATCGGAGGTGCAAATGGATATGCCCGGCTCTGGCGCGCGAAGCCCAAGTCTTCCTCGGACAAGACTGACACCTGCAAAGCCTGCGCAATCGCTTTACGTTCTCCTGGAGTCACTTGACCGAAAGAGGCACTCGCGAGCAACAAACCCAATACCGAAAACGCTTTCACTACCCAGCATTTTAACGAGTACGGACAAGCCGGTGACGTTTTCCAGAAATGAATCGTCAGATTCTTTCATGGAGGCGGGCGTTAAGTATCGAACAATCGCGTCGATTTGCACTGTCATCGCGACAATCTCCGCTCTTGGTCGGTGGCAAATTGGAGCAGTCGGAGCCGTCCCACCACCAAAGGCTAATCCAGCCACATCGGCTCCTACGATTGAGATTGTCCCCGCACCAAAGCTCCCGGCACCAACTTTTCTTGAGTTTCAATCGGAGAGTCTGCCGACCGACGGGGGGCTCGACCTTGCGGACAACGGGGCAATCCTCCTCACCACGATCCGGATCAACACTTTGGAGCGAAGGTATCGATACCTCTCACCGACCACTAAGCCGTTGGATGTTCGAGTCGTGGACCCAACCGAGCGATATTCTCTCTCCCAAAATGGTCGTCTGATCAAATTCCGGACGTCACAGCTCCCCCTCGGAACGCCGCGGCGCACACCATTTCGACTCTCACTCTCCGACCTCGTCTTCCGAAATTCCAATATCCTAGCCAGCGCCCGCCGCTTCTTTGCGGATGGAGCAACGCTCTCCTCCGACTTTGCAGACAAAAATTCAGTAAGCGTGCGAATTCTAAAGGATTCGAAACCCATTCGGACCCTCTACTCATCGAGAGAGCAGGTGGGAATTGCGGAAGTCGATGACGCCGAAACAGCTTGGATTTGGGAATCTCGACTCGCCGGGAAGGTAACCAGCTACCGCATATTCAAGGCAGATAGGATCAAAACTCAACCGATCCCTTTCCCGCCTACAAAAGGAACTCCGAAGCTAATCACGACCACCAGGGGCCGGACCGTCTTCTCGGTTCGTGTCACCGAGCCAAGCTACCAGATCAAGGTTTATGAGCTTTTCGGAGGTGCATGGAACGAGCTAGCGCCACCACCGGGTTTCAAGAGCATGATTATTCAGCGCATTACTGACGACGGGCTGATGTTCGGCGGACTGCAGTCGCACGAGACCAATTTTGTCCCGGCTGTCTGGAAGGATGGGGTCGCCTACGACCTGCGTCGCCACCCTGATTGGCCCCTCGGTGGCGATCGATCCTATATTCAGGCAGTCAATCGCCGAGGCGACCTCGTCATTGGCTCTCTGGCGGGTGGAACCGCTTCTGACGAGAGTTGTACAATGCTCCGAAGATTAGTCTCGAAGTAGACCCATCGCTGAGCGAACTTTGTCCATTGTTTCGCCGGCTACTTCTCGAGCCTTCTTAGCTCCTTCTTTCAGAATGTCTTGCACATCATCGTTCGTGAGGGCGTTTCTTCGTTCGCGGATCGGACGGAAGTATTCGTTGATTGCTTCAATACAAGCGGTCTTGTTCTGCATACAACCGCGCTCGCCTTTACGATCCTCATCCCATAGAGTCTGCCAATCGGGAGAGTAGATCTTGAGATATTGGCAAACGGCACACCCCTCGGGGATACCCGGATCTGTTTTTTTGATCTTGCTTGGCGTCGTGTATGCGCTCTTAACCTTTGCTGCTGTCTCGTCCTCTGTCTCACTCAAGAAGATGCAGTTGTCGTAGCTTTTGCTCATCTTCCGCATGTCAAGACCCGGAAGCTTCGCGCGGGTCTCATCCTCAGGAATCAGATACTTGTAAGTCTCAAAGACATCGGTATTGAACAAGCGGTTAAAGCGCAACCCGATGTCATTTCCGATCTCAAGGTGCGGAGCCTGGTCTCTACCGACAGGAACTCCATAAGGGCGGTAAAGAAGAATGTCTGCAGTCTGCAAGACTGGGTAGCCAAGAAGTCCGTATGGCTCCCGCTCGACGCCTTCGATCTCATCTTTCTTTTCTTTGTAAGTCGGTGTGCGCTCCAGCCAACCAAGAGGAGTCACCATGCTGAACAGCACGTGGAGTTCAGCGTGCTCTTTCACGTGGCTCTGAACAAAGATCGCAGACTTTGAGGGGTCGATTCCCGCCGCAACGTAGTCCTTTGTGATCTCAATCGTATTCTGGGCGAGGCTTTCGGTGTCGTCCAGCGTGGTCAGTGCGTGCCAGTCCGCAACCATGCAGAACATATCGTAACCTTCGTTCTGAAGGTTCACCCAGTTCCGAAGCGCACCCTCATAATTGCCCAAATGACCACCCCTAGGATTGGTAGGTCGCATTCCGCTCAGGATTCGCTTCGATGAACTCACCCCAGGTTTATACCTTTAGAAGCTTATCGAAGGTAGCTGAACCTTGATTCCAAGGGTCGGCTTAGCTGCCGCCGAGGAGGAATCGGAGAGTCGGCCACATCGTATGCTCCATGTACCAAGTCAGAGGATTGAGTGGCCCTCTCGGGATCAAAACGATCGCGAGGAAGATGTACATTCCTGGACCATGGCAGAAGCGATACCACGCGTTTCGCTGAGGGGGAGGCATCATCTGCCCGACGAGCCAGTGACCATCCAACGGACCAAATGGGATCATGTTGAAGAAGAACATGCCCAGGTTCATGATGAGGGACATCGTGACCCAGTACGAGGCAAATGCTTCTCCAGATTGAAGTGCCAGCCTTGGGTCCGCCAGCGATTCAAGATTCAACCCGACCAGGCCCGTACGAAGAAGAATTGCGTAAAAGACCGCCTGTCCCAGATTCGAAATGGGTCCCATGATGACGCTGATAAAGTGGTCCCAGCGTGGGTTTCGCATTCTCCCGACATTGACGATAACCGGCTTACCCCAGCCAATGCCTGATCCTGTGGCGTTCGACAGAACCATCATGATCGTTCCGATGGGATCGAGGTGTGCGATCGGGTTAAGGGTTACGCGCCCCTGGGCACGCGGCGTCATGTCGCCGGCCATATCGGCAAACTTGGCGTGGCAGTATTCATGGAGTCCAACTGCGGGAATAAAGACTAACAACCGCAGTAGAGCGCCGAGAAAATCAAAATCCTGCATGACTTACAGTCCTTCCGGAAGAATCTCTCGGGCGAACATCTCATCATACGTTTCAGGTCGCTGGATGAGTGCAAATTCCCCGTTCGTTCTTTGCAAAACTGTTGCGGGTCGCTGGAAGCGATTGTAGTTGCTCGCCATACTCGAGTTGTACGCACCGGTCGTGTACACCTGGATGAGATCGCCTGGCTCGGGCATTCGGGATAGCTCGACATTCTCAAAGAGCGTATCGGTTTCGCAGTGGCGTCCGGCAATCGTCACGACGGCACCCTCCGAGACATCTACCGTAAACGACATTGCGCCAGGACCATCGGTTTGGTACTCCCACGCGGACTCTCGTAGGAGCTCAACTTGGTATTTCGCTCCGTACATGACCGGTCGAGGGTTATCGGCCAGCCCACCATTAACCGAAACATAGGTCTTATCCCCGGCAGACTTAACCACTCCGACACGGTAGAGAGTGACACCACACTCCGCGATCAGACTCCGACCTGGTTCCATACCAATCAGTGGCGCAATCTCAGCTTTTTTGAGGATGGGAACAAGTCGTCCCATCACCCGGTCAACATACTCCTCTATTGTCTCCGGGGAGTCAGAAGCGAGATACCGCACGCCTAATCCGCCTCCCACATTGAGGTAGTCAAGCTCAAGACCGTGCCAGGCTCTCATCTGGATAAGCCATTCGCCGAGGAGCTCAGCGGCATTTTCTTGCGCCTCTCCATCCATGAGCTGGGAACCGACATGGCAGTGGATGCCAACAATTTTGATACCGAGTGTTTGCGCATGGAGCAACGCCTGCTCTGCGGCTCCATTTGAGAGGTTGAAGCCGAATTTTGTATCCGATTGCCCGGTCGAAATTTTTGCGTGGGTTTTGGGGTCCACACCTGGTGCGACGCGAAGGACGAACTGCGTATCTCCCCTGGCGCACGTCGCGATCATATCGATCTCGCTAAGATGATCAATCATGATGTGACTGACGCCGGATTCTAAAGCAAAGGCCAGTTCGTCGATAGACTTATTGTTCCCGTGAAGGTGGCAATGACTCGCAGGCACTCCGGCTCGTAATGCCGCCTCCAATTCGCCTCGACTTGCGACATCAATCGTAGCTCCCGCCCGATCGGCAATTCTCAAGAGCGCGAGAGTTGAGTTAGCTTTACTCGCAAAGCTGACTTCGGTTCTTGGCCAATAGGCGCCAAGCGCAGCACGATAGCGTCCGATTCGATTCTGAAATCCAAGTTCATCGACCACGTAAACAGGCGAGCCAAATTGCGCAACAAGGGCAAATGCTTCGTCTGTCGCGAGGGAGAATCGAGGGTCGGACACAGCCTCAAGGGTACCTGGCGACCGGTGTTTAACCTCGTAAAACCAATGGAAGTCTGTCCGGAATTCCTACGTCAGCTTAAATTGCAGTACAATTGAACCAGAGTGAGGTTCATTGGCCCCAAAAGTGACGCGATAAGGAACAGAGCTTCCATGTTTCGTTGTGCATTCCGTAGCCCGGCTAGCTGGCTATCCCTGCTGGTACGGAGCGGCATCCTTACACTTGGGCTTAGTTTCATCCTCCGATGGGCTCATCATGATGAGCACTGGACCTACTCCAAATCCGTCCACGATGTCCTACTCAGTCCTATCTTAATCCTGTGCCTTCTGTGGTTCGGTGCGATCGGAAGAGCTGTTGAAGACCACCCGGCCAAACCGGCGGAGTTCATCCGAGCGTTGATTCACCAACTGCTTTCGGTTCCAGACAGCTTGGGCTTATGGTTTGTATTTGGTGCGGCACTTTACGGTGCCGGCGGCGAAGCGTACGGGACTCTCATCTTCCCGTTTGCCTGTTTCGCCTTCTGCTATAGGGTCTCGAGTTTCGAGACCGATCGAGTTTTGGCCAAACTCCCCAAGAGCGATTCAACGAGAGGGTATTCGCAGGTTCACCACGGATACCCTCCCCGCCACTGGTAAACCTTAGTAGCGGTAGGAATCCGGCTTGTACGGACCTTCCGGTGTCACGCCGATGTACGACGCCTGCGAAGGGGTCAACTCGGTGAGCTGGGCGCCAAGCTTCGCCAACTGGAGCCGCGCGACCTTTTCGTCAAGGTGCTTCGGAAGAACGTAAACGCCGGGCGCGTACTTGCCAAACTCGGCGAAGAGCTCGATCTGGGCCAGGACCTGGTTGGCGAACGACGAGGACATAACGTAGGACGGGTGTCCAGTTCCGCAGCCGAGGTTGATCAGTCGACCTTCAGCAAGGAGAATGATCCGCTTGCCATCGGGGAAGATAATGTGGTCAACCTGGGGCTTGATGTTTTCCCACGTGTACTGCTTAATTCCGGCGACGTCAATTTCGTTGTCGAAGTGACCGATGTTGCAAACAATCGCTTGGTCCTTCATCTTGAGCATGTGCTCGTGGCGGATGATGTCCTTGTTTCCGGTGGCAGAGACAAAGATGTCTGCCTTGTCAGCGGCGTACTCCATGGTCACTACTCGGTAGCCTTCCATTGCCGCTTGGAGAGCGCAGATCGGGTCACACTCGGTGATCCAGACCTGTGCGCTGAGGGCGCGGAGAGCCTGAGCCGAACCCTTGCCAACGTCGCCATAGCCACAGACCACTGCGACCTTGCCAGCGATCATCACGTCGGTTGCTCGCTTGATTCCATCAACCAGCGACTCTCGGCAACCGTAGAGGTTATCGAACTTCGACTTGGTCACAGAGTCGTTGACGTTAAAGCATGCGAACGGCAGTTTGCCTTCTGCGTGAAGTTTGTAAAGTCGCTTGACACCCGTGGTGGTCTCCTCGCTAACCCCCTTAATCTCAGCCTTGATGCGCGAATAGAAGGTGGGGTCGGTCTTGAGCTTTTCTCGGATTGAAGCGTAGAAGATAACTTCTTCTTCTGAGCCAGGGTTGTCAAGGACTGAAAGATCCTTCTCTGCTTCCGCGCCGATCAAAACGAGCATCGTGGCGTCACCACCGTCGTCGAGAATCATATTCGGGGTAGAGCCGTCCGCCCACTCCATGATTCGGTGGGTGTACTGCCAATACTCTTCGAGAGACTCACCCTTGTAGGCAAACACAGGAATGTTTGCAGCCGCGATCGCCGCAGCAGCATGGTCTTGGGTGCTGAAGATGTTGCAGCTCGCCCAGCGGACTTCTGCACCGAGGTCCACCAAGGTTTCGATAAGAACCGCGGTTTGGATCGTCATGTGGAGCGATCCGGCGATCTTTGCGCCCTTGAGTGGCTTCGATCCGGCGTACTCCTTTCGGATCTCCATCAGGCCGGGCATCTCGGTCTCGGCAATTGCGATCTCCTTGCGCCCGAAAGCGGCAAGGCCCAGATCGGCAACGTGGAAGTCAATTTTGAGGTCAGCAGGGGCTGTGTTCATTTGTTATCCTTTCCTTTGTTTGTCGGTCAGGAAACAAAAAAGCCCATGACCAACTTCGATCATGAGCGCCGTTTATTCGCCGAGCCTCGCCACTCGAAAGTGACTGCAACGCCCCTCGGCTACTAACTATTATGGCGAGTGAAGCCGTAAAGTTGCGAAATTTCAATGAATTTTGAAAGGAACCTACTGCTACACTGCGCAGCAGCCCTGATCGCAGATAAACTCGAACCCATGACCGAACCACAGACTGGACTGCGACGACTATGGCAATACGCCGGCCCGCACCGCGCTCAAGTTTGGTTAGCGACGACTTACACGACGCTCGGCAAGGTGATGGACGTCGTCCCTGAAGTGCTTATCGGCGCCGTTATCGACGTCATCGTCCGAGGCAAAGGGTCGTTTCTCGCCGTGCAGTTCGGCGTAGAAGACCGATGGCAGCAACTAGTTCTTCTGACCATTGCAAACGCACTCTGCTGGATCTTTGAATCTGTGTTCGGATATCTGAGTGCGGTCACCTGGCGAAATCTATCCCAAACCATCGAGCACGAGATGCGAGTTGGCCTATACAACCACGTTCAGAAGCTTGAGCTTGCCTGGTTTGAGGATACGACAAGCGGCGGGCTCATGAGCGTCATGAACGATGATATCAATCAGCTTGAGCGCTTTCTCGACGGCGGAGCGGCATCAATCATCACCGTGTTTTGGAACGTCGTCCTCGTCGGTGCTGTGTTCTTCGTCAGTTCTCCTCTGCTCACCCTTCTTGCATTCATACCGATCCCGCTCATAGTTTTCGGCTCTGTGAAGTACCAGAACAGCCTGAAGCCGCGGTATGCACGGGTGCGTGAGGCGGTCTCCGAAATGGGCTCGGTTCTCGGAACCAACCTTGGTGGAATCAGCACAATTAAGGCATTCACGTCAGAACTGCTCGAGTCTAAGCGTGTCGAGGCTGTATCTGCCGAGTATCGGGATGCAAACCGCGGTGCGATCAAGTATTCCGCCGGATTCGTACCGCTAATCCGAATGGTCATTCTCACCGGGTTCACCTGTACCCTCATCTTCGGGGGCTGGTTAGTGCTGAACGGAAAGATGGAGGTCGGAATCTATTCGGTGCTTGTGTTCATGACTCAAAGGTTGCTCTGGCCGATGACCGGGTTAGGTGACACGCTTGATCAATACCAACGGGCGATGGCGTCGACGAACCGCATTTTTGGACTCCTTAATACTGAGCCCAAGATGATCGAAGGTCAGCACGCCCTCCCAGCCCCGGTACTTGGCGATGTTCGGTTTGACAAAGTCTCCTTCGGCTACACCGACGACAAGCTGATCCTGAAGGAGATCGATTTGCACGTCCCATCTGGCGAAACCCACGCAATTGTTGGGGCGACGGGTGCCGGTAAATCTACAGTTATCAGACTGCTTCTTCGTTTTTATGACACAGTCTCGGGAGAGGTATCCCTCGACGGAGTCAACATCAAGGACCTGAGCTACTCCAGCCTTCGAGGGGCATGTGGATACGTGAGCCAAGACGTATTCCTATTCCACGGCACCGTTCGTGAGAACATTCGGTACGGGCGCGAGCTTGCGACTGACCAAGAAATTGAGGACGCAGCCCGGCAGGCGGAAGCACACGACTTCATCTGCCAACTACCCGAGGGCTATGACACCGTCGTCGGTGAGCGTGGACAAAAGCTAAGTGGTGGTCAACGCCAACGAGTCTCGCTAGCCCGAGCCATTTTAAGGAATCCCGCTATCCTGGTTCTTGATGAAGCAACATCTGCCGTCGATAACGAAACCGAAGCGGCGATCCAGCGTTCACTAGCGCACGTCACAAAGGGACGAACTTCGCTCGTTATTGCGCACCGACTTTCGACCGTGCGTGACGCGGACCGGATTTGGGTTCTGGAAGACGGCCGAGTTACTGAATCTGGGAAGCATGACGACCTGCTGAAGAATAATGGGCTCTATGCAGCACTTTGGCGAGTCCAAACCGGCGAAGTTTCATCGTTATAACAAGTCAGTGAGTCTCATGATCCATTTGGGGGTCTTGAGACGTAGAATAAAGTTGTGAAACGCGTTCTTCTGTTTCTGGCCACCAACTTGCTGGTTGGGACGTTACTCTTTGTCGTAACATCCGCACTTGGCCTCCGAGGCTGGGCGGATGCCCGTGGCATCAACTACGGAATGCTGATGGTCAGCTCGCTGATCTATGGCTTCGTCGGAGCCTTCATCTCGTTGGGAATGTCACGGATCATTGCCAAGTGGATGATGCGAATCCACATCGTTTCGCCTACCGAATTCGGCCCTTACGGTCAGGTAGCCCGTGATGTCCAAGTACTCGCCGAACGAGCAGGCTTGCCCGCAACTCCTGAAGTCGGCATTTATGAAAGCGACGAAATGAACGCCTTCGCCACGGGTCCAACTCAGCGACGTTCGCTTGTTGCTGTTTCAACGGGGCTGCTCGCAAACATGCCTCCCGAAGAAGTTCGGGCAGTTCTCGCCCATGAGATCGCGCACATCAAGAATGGCGACATGGTTACGATGACCTTGTTGCAGGGAGTAATCAACTCGTTCGCAATCTTCCTTGCGCGTGTTATTGCCTGGGCCGCATCAAATGTCGTTGATTCGAAGTTATCGGGAATCGTGTACTTCGTCGTTAACATCGCGCTTCAGTTGCTCTTTACGTTCCTGGGTTCGTTCATCACCATGGCGTTCTCTCGAGCACGAGAGTTCCGCGCCGACGCTGGTGCTGCCGATCTGGTCGGAGCTGCGCCAATGGCATCTGCGCTTAACACTCTCAGGATGAAGTATCAACCGCTTGACCCTCAGAACGGTCTGCAAACTGCTAAGATCGCCGACAGCAAGGGTCTCTTCAAACTCCTTTCATCCCACCCACCCCTCGAAGATCGAATCGCCGCTCTTAAGAGCCGATGATAAGGCAGCCCGGTCTGACGCGGGACGATGTCGAGAAGCTGAGCCGCGGCAAAGCTTCTCGATCCAAGACCGGGAGTCGCGGGGTTGGGCATCGGCTCACCGTTCGCGAAAGAGCACTTTTTGAGGCCGCGAAGAAGCAAGGATTTCTAAAAATCCCGGCTACTGGAATTCGCGAGAACGTTCGGAACGTTTACGAAAAGTGGTGCGCCGTTACCGGCGAGACGGCGGTGATCCTCGAGCCTGAAGATCACTCGACCACACTCGATTAACTACTGTGGCAAGGTTGGGATTTTAACCTTGCCTCTTAGAACTATCGCACCGTTCTGAACGCTTACCAACTCAGCTTTGACGGCGTCCAACAAGTCTAGGTCTTTGGCAAAGTCGATCACCGGATTCAGCGTATCGATGAGTGCCTGCTTACTCGCCGAGTCAGGAACTTCATTGTTCATCGTGATCCGGCAATCTTCAAGCAACAAACGCCCGCCATCAGTGCCAACACGAGCAAGAATATCAAAACTTGCATTGAGGATAAGAAACTGTCCGCGTCCCTTCACTCTCACTCGATCACCCTCGGGTTCCACGGTGACGTCCTGAATCTCGGGGTACTTCTTGAGAATAAACGGGGCCAAATCCTTGATCAGAATCCGAACTTCACCCGGACCGATTCCGCTTCGAGAAAGGCGGATTTGCCGTTTGCTCCGGGCCAAGGCGAAATCAAATCGACAGCTTGGAATGCTGGCCGAGAACGACTCGCAGTGCAAATCCCTAAGGTAGAAATCTGTAAGTTTGAGTTTCAATTCTTTTACAGTTCCCTTCTGGCTCCGATTGGGCTCCGTATAGAACGGCAAGCCTTCTGTCCGAAATTTGCTTGCTGAAATCGTGACAGTTCCGACTTCTCCGATGGCAGGGCTTAACAGGCCTGGATACGTCACGCTGATGGAAACTTGCTTCTCGTCCCCCTCCAGCTTTCCCGAGATTTCCCGAGCAGCATCTTTCTCAAATCCCTTGAGCGCCGTGCCGCCCAACAAAAAGAATCCGCCGATCAGCAACGGATTCATTGACAACCTCGTGGCGTAGACTCTTTTACAAATGAGCGAAGCATGGGACGATTATAGGCGCCTTCTGGCTGGCGAAAGTGCTTTCATCCTACCGGGCTGGTCGGTCATCAAAATCTCTGGGTTGGACTGGCGCGAATGGCTGCAAGGACAAGTCACGAATGACGTCCGAAAGCTAACCGCTGAATCTCCACTGAGAGCCTGTATCTGCAAGCCCACTGGCCAACTCCTCAGCCTTGGTGAACTGCAGGCTAGAGGCGAAGATGTTCTATTCTTTGTTCCCTCGGCTACTGTCAGTGTTGTTCTCGAAAGAATCGAATCGATGGTAATTCTTGAGGATGTACTCGGCGAGCTGTTGCCCGATCGAGCAGCTTGGACCGCGAGTGGATTTGCCTTGGCGAACGGAGAATCTGAAGTCTGCGAAGACGGTTGGCGCTTGTTCTCACTCGAACGGAGGATGCCGAACTGGGACTACGACATTCAACCTAAAACTCTGCCGCCCGAGCTTGGTGCGATTATCGACGAGCGGTTTGTGAGTTACAACAAGGGCTGTTACACTGGCCAAGAAGTGCTACAACGGATCCACTCAAGAGGTCACACGAACCGAGCTTGGACAGTGGCCAAATCTGATACGGCCGAGGTTGTTCAGCCCGGCTTCGAGCAAACAAATTGCTTCCAACACCCAGATGGTCACTGGCTCGTTGCGGGTTATCAGCGGAACAACGTGCCAACCGAGCCATAATGTAGGGAGTGAATCCCGCCGCAAAAGAACGCCTGTCGAAGGTCAAAGCGATCTATTTCGACCTCGACGACACCCTTTGTGGTTACTGGGATGCAAGCAAGAAGGGGCTCCGCGAGGCGTTCGAGCTGAATCCGATCCCCGGAGTATCCACTGACGATGCCATTGCAGCCTGGGGCGGTGCGTTCCAAGGGTTTAGCCGTGATCTAAAGAAGATTCCGGATCTTTATGACGCATACCTGACTTCGGGTGAACCGACGAGAACTCACCAGATGCGATTGACCCTAGAGGGTCTTGGCCAGCCGAGTGACGAGTTCGCGGCACGACTGAGCCAGGCTTACATGGAGCGACGAGACGCAAATCTGAAGCTATTCCCTGACGCAATTTCAGTTCTTGACACCCTGTCCCAGCGCTTCAAAATTGGATTGATCACCAACGGCCCTGCCGACATCCAAAACCAGGAGATCGATACTACGGGTATTCGCAACTATCTCCACGCAATCTTCATCGAAGGCGAACAGCGAGTTGGAAAGCCGGAGAAGATCGTCTTTGACCGAGCAGCAGCAGCCATGGAGTGCGACCCCGAGGGTCTGTTGATGGTAGGAAACTCGCTCCATCACGACATTCTGCCGGCGATTGATTTCGGCTGGGCAACGGTCTGGACTCACCGCGCGACCGACGTTCCTCCCAGTTCGAAGACGGGCAAACCAGAGCCGATCCCGACTGAAGGTCCACTGCCCGACCTGATCGTCAACCACCTCTCTGAAATCCTTCCGTACCTGGAGTTGTAATGCGGCAAGAGATTGAACTGTTTCGCGCAATCCACCTCGGTGCGAAAAGTCCGATTCTTGATTCAGTCTCGCTTCTGTTCAGCTGGTCGGCTCTCGGCTGGTCCCCGCCCTTGATCGCGGTTCTACTGGCGTTTCATCCGAAAACTCGTACGTACACAGCACCGATCTTGCTGTCTTCGCTGCTGGGAGGGCTCATCCTCGTGCACGCGGTAAAGGATGCGATGCCCCGCCCTCGGCCAAGTAACTTAAGCTTCGCTCAACCGATGGAGGAGCACAAGCAGTCGAGTTTCCCTAGCGGACACACGTCCCTGGCGTTCTGCACGGCAACCTCAGCACTCTGGGTCGCCCGACGCCGAGGGCACCGCTATGTAGGCGCGGTGATGCTCCCCTGGGCGGCGCTAGTGGGTTGGAGCAGGGTGTACAGAGGCGTGCACTGGCCGAGCGACGTCGTTGCTGGAGCATGCGTAGGCTTGCTCATGGGCTCACTCGTCGAATTAGCACTCATGAAGTTCGGCGGCGGCGGCGAATCGCAAGAAGCGAACCGACAGCCAACGCAGTAAGGGTTCCCGGCTCGGGGACGACACTAGCTCCGTTCTGTACCAGCCAACCATTGTAGGCACTCAGGTCCGCGGCGCCTGAGGCAAAGAAGTTGTTTGGGTCGTTGCTGAATGTGAAGTTCGAATTGTAGGTTCCGAAGGTGCCAATCCAAGAATTGATTCCAACAAGCTGGGGGCGAGCGGAACCATCGTTGAGGAACCATCCGCCGCCAGAATCGCCTCCAACGAGAGCTCCCTGACCGTTCGATCGCAAAGGAGCGTAAAGCGAGTGAAGCTTAAGAACACCGGGTTCCTCAACGTAAACTTTGCCTTCAACGATCGCCGAGGCTTTTCTTCGTGTCCCAGCGCCGATGTAGATATCGTATCCTGTTCCGGCAAGGTTCACAGAACCCGATCCGCCAAAGCCGACCATTGTTACGCCCGTGTTGGCTGCAACGGAAGCAGTGTTGATCTGAGCATAGTTCGACAGGGTGATCGAACCAGTGTTGATCCGGAACAGTTTGAGGTCATCGGTCGGGTGCTCTCGGACAGTGCCGTTGATTGCCGAGAACGTACCGAGGCCCGGGAAGTTGACCGAAAGCCCACTGACGTGTTTTGCCGTCAAAATCAAATCTGGACCTACAAGTACAGCAGACGCCCCACCGAAGAATCCAACACATCCAAAGTCTGATGTGTGGGTATCTGTCGGAAGGCCTGGTGCAACAGACAACGAGGTAGCCGCAAAACCGAAAGCGATGAGCCCGGCAAAGTAACGCATACCCAGGTTTTAGCACATCTCGAACCTAAAGTAAACTGTTAGTTACATGCAGTTTCCGGGGTTTTCGGTTGGGGATGTTCGCGTTGAAACGCCCCTCGTCCTTGCTCCGATGGAAGACGTCACTTCTTTGCCGATGCGTCTCATCTGCAAGCGCATCGCAAACCCAGGTTTGGTCTTCACAGAATTCGTCTCAGCGATGGCGATCCACCACGGTGCAGTCAAGACGCTGAAGAAGATGCAGATCCACCCGCAAGAGCGACCGCTCACAATCCAGATCTTTGGTGCGGAGCCCGACGTGATGGCGGAAACGGCCAAGCTCTGTGAAGAGATGGGTGCGGACACCATTGATATCAACATGGGTTGCTGGGTTCCAAAGGTGTGCAAAACCGGGTCTGGGGCAGCACTTCTTAAGGACCCCATTCTTGCCGAAAAAATCGTTCAATCCGTCGTTAAGGCTGTTTCGGTGCCGGTTTCAGTAAAGGTGCGAGCGGGTTGGGATTACTCCCTCTTTGCCGCCCCTGACCTCGCTCGACGGTTCCAGGATGCAGGGGTCAAGATGCTAACCCTTCATGCACGATTTGCGCGGCAGGGCTTTGAAGGGGAGGCTGATTGGGACCTGATCAAGCGACTTCGCGAGTCAGTCACCGTACCGCTCGTTGGAAACGGTGACGTCAAGACCCCCGAGGACGCGGTCAAAATGATGCGGGAAACCGGATGCGACGGAGTCATGGTCGGTAGGGCGGCTATCTCGAACCCGTGGGGCCTGGCGCGCATCGCCGCTGCCCTCAGGGGTGAGCCGCTTCCACCGGAGCCGACCATCGAAGAACGTATCGAGATCGCCCTGCTCCATGCACGTCTTCAGGTGGCGTACCAACTTGAACTTTCCTCCTATGAAGAAGCGCTAGCTCACCCCGACCATGATCAGAACGAGGGTTGGGCGATCCGTTCTCTTCGCGGCCAACTCCCGATGTACATCAAAGGCGTTCCCGGAGCCGCTCAAATTAGAGCAGAGCTCTACCAAGCGAATACCGTCGCAGATGTCGAAAATGCGATGAAAAGCATCGTCACCCAAGCGCAATGAAATCGCGAAGCATCCGTTCCGACTGCATCAACTCATAGTTGCGGATTTGCCGTGCCGCAGTTTCCGATACATGACGCCGAAACTGCGAATCTGTTTTGAGCCGAGCAGCGAGGGCACAAGCTCGTTCCAAGTCAAGAGGTGTGTCAACAGTTGTATCGGGATAAAGGTGTTGTGCGTGGTCGGTAGATGCAGTGGCAATCTGCGGCATTCCGAGAGCAGCGCCATCCAAAACAAAGCGAGCCCAAGTATGCCGCGGGTCTAAATTGACCCAGAACGACATCTTTCCCGCTTGAGTATAGAACTCGGTCAGGGGAAGTTCAAAACGGTATTCAAGCCCATTCTCCCCGAGAGCCTCGCGTCTGATGTCCATATTGTGCCGTCGCAAACGCACACCGGTCTTCTTTGTTTTCAAAACGCTTTTCGGAGTACGCGCCATTCGTTCTGCATACACGACACCTCCTCCAACCGATTGGGCGACAATAGCCGAAGGTCCAGCGCCTGCCCTGGGAGCCACAAGCACCTCATCGTTCCTTGAGTCGAATGGAGTCTGGAAAGCTGAAACGTAATCAAGTGGGTATGGAATCCCAATATTCTCGACACGAGTGGACGTTATGCTGCGCCAAAACGGGAGAGTATGGCGATTTATTGAGATAACAAGATTACTTGCATTCAATAAGTTCTGGATGGGCGCGATCTGTTCGAAATAATCCTCAGCAGCGCCCTCAATTAACGTGATCCAAGTTTGATGAGGTTGCCTATGAGCCGCGAGCATGGTAAGGCTAGGAACCAGCCACGAACTCGAGTTTGCGATAACATAACGATAGGAGCCCAACTCATTGGCGCTTGGGTACGGTGGACCCGCGTAATCCCACTTAAGCACCTCCGCCCAAGCCTCAAGACAGTTCGTGTTCTTCCAAGGGAAGTCTGACGCACCACCGTTGAAGCGACCTTTTAGGGGTCCCAACAATATGCCCTCTGAGCGCCCCATCTGTGCGAAGGTTACCTTTCGCCCCGCTACCTTGCAAGCCCATTTTGTCGACTTGCTGATAGATACTCTTTAATCGCTTTGCCTGAACCTTCGTCTCGTGGACTTCCTCAACGTATTTACGTCCCAACCGACCGAGCTCCAACCTTCGCTCGCGATCCGGCAGAAGTGAACTTATCGCTTCCGAAAGATCATCCAGCGACGCATTCAAATAGACTGCTGGCTCCCTCTCCCATAGGGGTGCGACATCTGGCCGACTGTACGAGATAACAGGCTTTCCCATTGCCATCGCTTCGATTGCGCCAACCGGTAAACCCTCACCTAAAACGAAATTGTCAAGGAACAGGTCACACTTCGTGAGCCAACCTTTAACCTGTGTCCGAGTCAATCCCTCAAGACGCTGATATCGGAACTTCAAGCCGCCTTGGCGCAAGCCTTCCAAAGTTCTTTCGACTTGAGGAGTGCCTTTACAAACCTGTGCAGTTGTCATGTGAACTAGAAGCGGTTGTTCAGTTGCGGCATTCGGAGCTGGTAGGGGAAATTCATCCAAGTCAATCCGGACTCGAACATCGTGAAATCTCTGTTTCCAACCCTCAATCAAGTTGCAATCTAGCTGCGGGTGGCTAAGTACGCTTCGAACCCCGAATTGCAGAAAGGACTCTTGGATGTTTCGTGAATGCTCCGCAGTTTCCTCCGGACACTCGTAACGTCCCGAGTTCCAGGCCTGGGCATAGTATGGGCTCAACCGCGAAACAACCGACGAATTGCGAATGTCGCCTCCAAGAAATTCAACAACCCCCTTCTTTCCCATCGGGCGGGCAATTAGCAGATCGAGCGAGCTCCAAGCCGCGTAGCCGTTGTACCAATGGACCACATCAACGTCTCGGATGTAACGAATCGCTCGGGTAGCAGTTCGAACTTTTTGCCAATGTCGAGCGAGCCGTTTTTGCGAGGCTGTTCACGGATTACTTCACATAACTCGCTGTTGTTGCTCTGCGCCCAACTCCTCTCATAGACGAGTCCGAATGCGTCTTCGCCGATGAATCGCAACCCTTTTACGGTCGTATTGATCATTGAAGAAGTATTTGAAAGCAAATGCAACGAACGCATTCCAGTTGCATCATACCAAGGGTATTTGCCAGACTCATCGATACGTGCCTCTATCCATCATCCTTGTCGCGCATGGCAATGAGCCCATTCCACCCACAGGTTGGGGAGCTGTTGAGCAAGTTATATGGCAGTACGCGCTGCGGCTCCGAGCGCTCGGGCACGAAGTCACGATCGTCAACAAGCATCGTATTGCGGCCGTCTTAACAGTTATGTGGCTCCGACTGAGCCAAAGAGTCGATATCATTCACTGCCACGCAGAAAAGCCAGTCAAGGCATTGTCAAGGATGAGAGGCGTTCTCCTCGTCTCCACAACGCACAACCCACTCAATCCTTTGCAACTTGACCACTCAGAGTTAAAGGCACTAAAACGCTGTCAGTTTGCGCCGTACCACCTGATCCTGCGAGAAG
This sequence comes from uncultured Armatimonadota bacterium, assembly GCA_903927345.1. GTDB lineage: Bacteria > Armatimonadota > Fimbriimonadia > Fimbriimonadales > Fimbriimonadaceae > Fimbriimonas. Next base: position 31,198 of record CAIYMO010000049.1, read on the forward strand.
ATATCCGAGCATTGATAAATAGCCGAAATCCAAATGCTCAATGCGCTGTACTTCCAAATGGAGTTGAAGTCCATGAGTTTAAAACCGTTGCGACGGGAAACGGAAAGGCCGCTTACGTCGGTCGCATTCAAGAGCGCAAACGGCAAGACGACTGCGCCATGATTCTCGATGGAAGCGGCTTAGAATGCGACTTCATTGGACCCAACTACGGCGAAATCGAACCTTCTGAAGCTCTGCAAAAATCGATGATCGGCGAGTGGGATCGAGCTACACTGCACATTCGCCTTTGCGAGTACTCCTGTCTGATTCTCCTCTCGAAGTCCGAGGGACAGCCGCTGGTCGTCGTTGAGGCACTTGCGGCGGGTCTACCCGTTGTCATTTCTCCCGCATGCACCGGAAACTTGGATCTCAACCAACCGTTTATCCATGTGGTCGAGAAGGATGAGGACTTGATACCGGCCGTGCGCAAGGCGATTTCTCAGCGAGAGGAGCTAACCACCCAGATTCGCGCCTATGCGGAGCAGAACTTCGACTACGATTCTCTGGTCCAACGGTATGTCGCCCAGCTCGAAGCTTGGCGGGAAGTACAATAAGGGGAGCAATGTCGCTCGGCCGCTCTCTCATCCTGAAGACCTCCGCCCTTAAGCCGGTCGAGTCGCTCGTTCGCAAGTCGTTCCTGTTCAAACCCCTCGTTACGCGCTTTATCGCGGGCGACTCGCTTGAGGACGCGCTCAAGGCATCTGAAGATATCTTCCCGGGTGGACAGCGGATATCGCTCGACTATCTTGGTGAGAACACCCACTCGGAAGCCGAGGCGCTTGCTGCTTGCGAGACCTATCACAAGATGCTGAACCGCATCGATTCGGTCGGAAAAGTTACCGAGTGGAAGTCGAATCCAGTCGGCACCGAGCCTCTGAATATTTCGATCAAGCTCACTCAATGCGGCTTAGACCAAGGGACCGAGTTTGCAACCGAAAACTATCGCAAGGTCGTTGCGAGGGCCGCCGAACTCAACAACTTCGTGCGAATCGATATGGAAGCCAGCGACTATACGCAGCGCACCATCGACATCGTGACCTCAGTATTCCAAGAGTACAAGAACACCGGAACTGTCTTGCAGTCCTACCTTCACCGAAACGATGACGACGTCGATCTGATGATTGAAAAGCAGATCCGTACGCGACTGGTCAAAGGTGCGTATCTCGAGCCAGCGTCCGTCGCCTTCCCGGAAAAGTCGAAAGTTGACGAGAAGTACGTCGAGCAGGCAAAGAGGCTTTTGAAGGGAGGATTCTATCCTGCTATTGCGTCACAAGATGAGGCAATTATCACCGAGCTGAAGAAATTTGTTGAAGCAGAAGGGATCGATAAGAAGTCGTTTGAGTTCCAAATGCTTCTTGGCATTCGACGAGACCTCCAGAATTCACTCGTGCAAGAGGGTTACAACGTTCGGGTTTACGTTCCGTTTGGCGATCAGTGGTACCCATATTTCACCCGACGGCTCGCTGAGCGACCTGCCAACGCTTTCTTCATTCTCAAGCAGATGTTCCGTAAATAACTCGAAAGGAGAACCCCAGAAACCCATAATAAGGGAGTGTCTGGATCAGTTTTAGTTGTCGGCGGAGCAGGTTACATCGGTAGCCACACCTGCAAGGCTCTCAAGGCGGCAGGATTTGAGCCGGTTGTTGTCGATAACCTAAGCGAAGGGCATGACTGGGCGGTTAAGTTCGGCCCGCTCGAACGAGGGGAGGCTGGAGACACAGAGTTCATGACAAGTGTCATCCGGAAGTACAACCCCGTCGGACTCATCCACTTTGCGGCAAACGCTTATGTTGGCGAGTCGGTGAGTAATCCCCGCAAATACATCCAGAACAACGTCGTCGCGATGCACAACCTGCTCTCGGTGTGTATTGATGAGAATGTCAACAACGTCATCTTCTCTTCATCGTGCGCCACTTATGGAGTTCCACTTAGTGTCCCGCTGGATGAAACGCATCCGCAGAATCCTATCTCTCCCTACGGCGACAGCAAGTTGATCGGCGAGAAGATGCTGCACTGGTATTCAAACGCACACCCTCTCCGGTACGTCGCCCTGCGCTATTTCAATGCAAGCGGCGCCGATGCAGAAGGTGAAATAGGAGAGGTCCACGACCCAGAGACTCACCTGATCCCCTTGGTTCTCCAGGCAGCCCTTGGCTCTCGTCCGGCGATCAATGTCTTCGGAACGGACTACCCTACTCCCGATGGCACTTGCCAGCGCGATTATATCCATGTGTCCGATCTTGGAACCGCTCACGTTGCCGCGCTTCGATACTTGATGGGCGGAGGCGCTAGCACTCAGATTAACCTGGGAAGCGGAAAGCCCTATTCGGTCAAAGAAGTAATCGATACGGCCGCCAAAGTTACCGGACGTCAAGTGCCGACCGTTTATGGTCCACGTCGAGATGGCGATCCCCCTGGGCTCTACGCAAATCCGATCAAGGCAAAGGAAGTCCTTGGATGGGAAGCACAGCACAGCTCACTTGAGAACATTCTCGAGACCGCCTACCGTTGGGAATTGAAGCGCGCGGAGCTCGGAGTTTAGATGCGAATCATCATCGTCAACGATAACGCAGTGATCTCCGGAGGAGCGACAAAGTGCGCACTCCTGAGTGCCGAGCACCTTGCTGCGGCAGGTCACGAGGTCCACTACGTTCACGGTCTCGACGGAGTCGATCCGTACTTCGCCGGACTCGGAACGATCCAATTCCACTCGCTAGGTCGACCCGATACTCCGATGACAATGCGGAAGCTGATCGACCTGTCGTATGTTGATGCCACCTATAACAAGGTCCGCGAGCTGATCGCTCTGGGGGACCCCAAACAGACCATCGTTCACTCTCACCTCTGGAAGACGGGCGTGTCACCCAGTTTTGTGAATGCTGCACTTGATGGTGGCGCTCATCTGCTCTGCGCATTTCACGATTACCACGTAGCTTGCCCCGCGGGTCAGTTCTTCAACAACCAGACCCACGAGATCTGCACCTTAGAGCCAGGTTCTGCTAAGTGCCTCATGACGCACTGCACGCGCACGCGGACAATCTTGCCCAAATGGGTCGAGGTTTATCGTTGGAGCGTTCAGCGCGGGCGCGCTGGATTGCCTACAAAGGTGAAGCACTTCGGCGTCTTTAGCCAGAAAAGCGTTGATGCCTTCGGCAAATACTTGCCGGAAGGGGCGCGGTTGCACATGATGCACTATCCAATTCAGGCTGAAGTAGCCCCGCGAGTTGATGTCACCAAGAACAAACGGTTTGTCTTCTCGGGACGCCTCTCCCTCGAGAAAGACCCGTCGATTCTGATCAAGGCCGCAGCAAAAATCGACGCCGAGCTGCGATTCCTGGGAGACGGTCCCCTCATGGATCAGCTCAAAGAGATGAACTACCCCAAGGCCAGCTTCGCAGGCTGGATCAAGGGCGACGAGATCCTCCGCGAGATGGAGCAGGCTCGGGCGATGGCGATCACTTCAATTTGGTATGAAGTTAACCCCCTGGCGCCAATTGAGGCACTCGGAAAAGGGATTCCTGTCATCGCTAGCGATTGCACCTCTACGCTGTACGAAATTGAAGAGGGCGTTACTGGATTTGGGTTCAAACACCAAAATGAGGCGGACCTCGCCGAGAAGATGTCGTTGCTTCTCGATGATTCTACGGCAGACCGGATGAGCCGAGCGGCGTACGACCGTTTCTGGGCAAAACCGCCAACTCCTGAGAACCACGCGAAGCGACTTTTGGAAATCTACGAAGAGATTTTGTCGGAAGGCTAAGCGCGTATCGAATCGGGCTAAAATGCCATTAGGATGCTTGCTTCCCTGATCGCGCTAACCCTCCAATCAAACCTCGTGCGGGGCGAATTCGGAGTTCCGATTATTCGCGCCGCAAATGTCGCGGATGCGATGGAATTGCAAGGATACGCGACCGCCCAAGATCGACTCTGGCAGATGGAAATGAGTCGGCGTGGTGCTCGGTCAAAGCTCGCCGAAGTTCTTGGAAGTGCATCTCTCACTGCCGATATTGAACAGGCAAAGCAGTTCTACACAGAAGCCGAACTCCGTGCCCAGTTTGTCCGCCTCCCCGTAGCAATGCAGGGGTGGTTCAAGGCTTACGCAAAGGGAGTAAATCGATTTGTTCAGGAGGGCCAACTTCCGTCCGAATATGCGGCCAACGGATTCCAACCCGCACCTTGGACAGAACTAGATTCCGTCGCCGTGACAATCAAACTGCTCCAGATCTTTGGACGGGGCGGCGCCGGCGAACTCCGAAACCTTGCGCTCTACAAGTTTCTTGAAGCACAGCCAAAGATCAAAGACCGAGCGCCCGACGTCTTCGGTGACTTCGCTTGGCAGAACGATGCGAATTCGGTGCCAACCTGCCCTGCTGAGGACGACCTCGTAAAGGTCAAGCCAACGTTCCCTCAACCTTCTCCAGAAATCACGAAAGCACACCTGGCTGCCCTGCCTCCTCTCGGAGTGTTCGAATTACTGCCCGGTGTTCGAGTCGTAAGCCTTGACGAATCAAAACGACGATCTCAGATCCTCAAAACTCCGTTCAAAAGCGGATCCTACTGTGTCGTGGTAGGAAAGAAGAAGTCGGCTACAGGTGGAGCGCTGTTGCTCAGTGGCCCCCAAATGGGGTTCACCGTTCCTTCGATCATCCATGAAGTTTCCCTACATGCGCCAGGGTTGGACGTCGCTGGCATGGCGGTCCCTGGTGTTCCGGGAGTCATGGTCGGGGCCACTCCGAACGCAGCATGGGGACTCACCACCGGGGTTGCCGATACGGAAGACATTTACTTACTGAACCTCAAGGACAAGGACCATTGGTCGGAGGGCCCGATTCGAAATGTCGCGTTCAACATCCCGGTCAAAGGTGGCGAGCCCAAGGTCATCGAGCGCCGAGATACCGACTACGGGCAGATCGTGTTTGAGGTTGGCGCAAAGAAAGTCGGCTTCGCGCGCAAGCGGGCTTACGAAGGTCGGGAACTCCAGTCGTACGAGGCGGTCGCTGGCCTGTGGACAGTCCAAGATCGCAAAGGATTTGAAAAATCGACCGCTCGCGCGACGATGAATTTCAACTGCTTCATTGCGCTCAAAAACGGCGACATTGGATGGAGATACCTTGGCGAGGTCCCCTCCCGCCCAAGTGGATTTGATCCCCGATTCCCGCTACCGCCAGTTCGGAAAGCTGAATGGGATGGGATGATTCCATTTGACCAGATGCCTCATGCCTGGAATCCAAAGCGCGGATATCTCGCCAACTGGAACAACAAGCCCGCCGCATGGTGGCCGAATCTGGACACACCAGCGTGGGGAGAAGCGTTCCGCAACCGCCTACTGCTCACTCATCTGGAAGAAAAAAAGCTCTCGCCCGATTCGCTGCAAAAAGCCGTGGTCGGTATGGCAACGATGGCGGAGACTTATCCCGCATTTGCCACACTGCTCAAGGGAACGGTACTCGACAAATGGAATGGCTCATATCGAGATGACCCAAGAATGGGTCAAATTTTTGCAAAGTTCATTCCTGCGTTGCGAGAGGAGCTATTCCTTGGCGTCACCGGCAACCTCGGCTCGCCAGACAACTTTGCCCTCGTCGCACAGGCCGATGTTATGCTCCGCGCTCTGCGCGGTGAGACACGCTACGACTACCTACAGGGTCGCAAGTCAGGCGAGGTTATTGCTACTGCGCTCGACCGTGCGGTTGTTGCGGCGGGAGATGCTATCTTTACCCCGGCAACCCTTCCGGTACCTGCCAGCATCAAGCCCGTTCCGTGGCGAAACCGCGGCACGTACATCCAGATCGTCGAAGTCGGCAAGTCCGGCATGAACGTGGTGACGCCCGGTGTCGCTTCCTCAGGAGTTCACTCGTCCGATCAGGCAGACTTGGCACGAACATTTGGCTTCAAACCTATGGTGATCAAGTAAGGATTAATCACTCAGAAGTTCACCCTCCGGAGCTTCGAAGCCAGTTGAGATTTCGGCCGGCAAGGTATACTCTTCTCTTCCTGTGCTCCGGTCGTCTAGCGGTTCAGGACATCGCCCTCTCACGGCGAAGATCGCGGGTTCGAATCCCGTTCGGAGTACCACTTCACTTTCCCGTTGGGTCCCTAAGCTAGCTTTCTTGGGTCGACTACTCTGACTTTGAGATTGCCGCAGTGCTTTCAATGTCTCTCCTCAGCAAGAGCAAAGTCAGTCTCCGCAGTGAGTATCCTCACAAACATGACTCCTCGAAGGAATCCGACCGTCGGACGACCATCTCGAAATCCATTCCAAATTGGACGCACTGCATGGCTCGTCATTTCGATGCTCCTCAGCGCCCCCTCATCGACGGTACTCGCTTCGCCCCAAAGCAGTGACCTCCAGGCGTTAGTCGGCGAGTGGATTTATGTGGAGGACCAGACAGAAGGTCGAACCCTCGAGCAGATGGGTCCGCCAATGAGCTCCAAATTCTCGTTTGGTGCGGAGGGCGAAACAATCATTTTAGAGAGTGGTCACGGCTCTGGACAGCGGAACGTCCGGGTGAAACTCGACGGAACGTTCACGGAACTCTTAGACTCGCAGACCAACAGAACAGTTCGCTACAAAGCAGCTTGGAAAGACTCTACATTAACGACTGAAACAGACTTCATTCGGATGCCCAATGCAGCTCCAGATGGTCTCATTCGAAGGGAGTTCCGGTTGGTCAAAGGCGGACTCGTTGTCCGTGTAACCACGCAATCAAATCCTTCAGGTTCGGTGGGCTTATACCGTCACCCTCAAGACATCGCGATGCCCACACCCGTTAAGGCAACAATTCGTGACATGGCATGGCTCGCAGGAGCTTGGGTCGGAACCAGAAGCTCAGGCTCCGCGATAGAAGAGCGTTGGAGCCCAGCTAAGGGAGGCGCGATGCTTGGCACATCGCGTACGGTAAACCCCCGCGACCAGATGTCAGCCTTTGAGTACCTTCGCATAGTCGAGCGGGATGGTGGACTCGTTTATATCGCACAACCTGGGGGAGCCACTCCGACAGAGTTTGTGCTCAGCGAAGTATGTGCCACGCGAGCGGTCTTTGACAATCCGCGACATGACTATCCGAAGCGGATTGTGTACGAACTCTCCCCGGATGGTGGCCTATCGGCCACGATCGGGTTCATGAAGGGTGGGTCTCCGCGACGCTTCGACTTTACCCGTGAACGTAATTAGTCGAGAATAGCCGCGGGCATCTCCTACCAACATTTGAAGGATACGCGAATGGTTAACTTTGAGCTTAAACTAAGCCACGAGCCTTGGGGCATTGTTCTCGAAGGAACTGTCGAGTTTGCCGAGGAGATACGATGCCTGTTGTTCGCATGGAACGGCAACGAGGTTGCTTGGGCAAAGTCTTCCCAACTTGAAAAGAGTGTTGATCTCTCACTTTGCTACTACCCAAGCCCGATTGGACGCGCGCAACTGATAACTCGAGTTGGAAGTGGCTGGTCAACCGAACTAATGCTTAAACAGCATCAACGTCCCACCTATGGAACAAGTTGCTCCGCTGAACCCAACCAAGTGTCAATCCTCTATCGCACGGAGGACCATGGCGTAGGACTGGTAGCGCTTTTGCCAGAGTGTACGCAGTCGCGCCGGAAGAAGCTGTGGCATATCCGCCCAGAGAGAGTGAGCGATGACTTACAGCTTTTTGTGCAGGCTTATGGTCGCTCCGGAGCCTTTACCGGCCACCCTTTTGCTCAAGCCAAACATCCTTGAACTCGACCACCATATCCATGCCACCGTGGAGCTGAAGGGCAACTCTGCCTTCTAGGCGTCCCTTCGGGTCGTCAATGTCCGTGATCGTTTTGCCGTTCAGCTTGACCGTATAGTGAGTGCCTATCGCACTCACGTCGAGGCGAGACCATGCACCGGGCTTGAAACCAGACGTCGCGTGCAGAGCAGCGTCGGGCTTGAACACCCACCCGCGACCAGCCGTTTCCCAAATCCCTGCCACATCCTCGATAGCGTCAATTTCGGCTTGCATCCCCTTCACCAGAGGCTGTTCGTTGATCTTCTCGGCACGGAAGTAAAAGCCACTGTTACCTCCGGCAATTTTGAATTGAAGGTGGGCAGTGAAGTCCTTGACTGGCTTCTCGTAAAGCAAGATTCCTTGGTCGTCGGCCTTGGAACACTCACCCTTGAGAACACCGCGGCTGACGGTCCATTTCCCGCCACCAACAATTTCCCAACCGTTCAACGTTTTTCCGTCGAAAATTTTAGTGGCGCCAAGGACGAGAACGGTTGCTGCGATCATGCCTCAGTTTGCCTTATCCGAGCGCAAAATTGATGCAGATCTTCGCCGCAATCTCGTCGCCGATCTGGAGATTCTCCGCTCGTTGAACCAAGAGCTTTACGGGGAGCAAAAAACGCCCATCCTTCGGGATGAGCGAAGTCTTGAACTCCGTAGCGCCGATGATCGCCATCACAGCAATGCAACCCCAGCCGTAAGACGCCTGCTTCGCCAAATCCTTAATCGCTAGCGAATCTTCGAATGGAATCGGTGCGAATACAAACGGAGCCGGACCTCTCCACTCGATCAAAGTCGCCTCAAAGCAAAACTCCATGCTCATCAGTATCGATACAGCCTAAATCGCTGAGTCGTCCATGCGCCATCGTACAGGTGAATATGGCGCCCCTGGTGGGTTTGGTCGCCGTTCAACCAGCGTGCGCCAACCAATAAGCCATCCGCATATGAGCCGGCTTGGCAGGACTCGATCCCGATCCGGTGCTCTCCCTCCGCAGGTGCGAATGTGAGGACCGTCCCCTTTCCGAGAGCGACAAATTCTTCATCACCAAGTTGGAGGATCATCACCCCACCCAAAGGAGTTCCCAGGGGGGCCTCCCATCGGCCGTTCCCATGTGTTGGCAATGCAGTGATGCTGTTATCTCCGCCCACTGCCGCACGGTCAAACTTCGCGGTAAACACGATGCCTCCGAGTTCCACAGATTCAGCTTCAGCCTGCAGATTCCAATCAAAGTCAAGCCGAGGCGTCATCCCAACGATTGTTCCCTTCGCCCACCCTTCCACGACTAATGGAAACATGTTTTTCAGAGCGCAATACAGCTGCCCAAGGTCCTCTGCCTTTTCGTCCTTGAGGTCCTCAATCGCGAAAGGACAGGTTCCCATCGAACCCAGCGCGGCGATGGCGTGGAGTGCGTTTGCCGACATTCGAGCAGACGGCGCCATCTCGGGAATGAAAACTGCGTTGCCGGACCGGTTGTAGCGCTCTGCCCAATCAACGAAGTTCGGGAAATAGATATCAGGCGCCAAGAAGTCAAGCGAGGGCGCAAATTGTTGCCAAACCTCGAGCAAGTGCGGCAAGGGTCCACCACTTGGATACTGCCCCGGTTTGAATCCGGGCCGGATCAGCGCGGCATTGACGAACGTCGGGAGCGGATAGATCTCCTTCCCCGCTGCCGCAATCTCCTCGACAAACGTTGCGAACTGCCACGCAGTGAAGACTTCTTCAGCTTCTGGAGTTTCGCGAACGTCCCGTCCGTCGTCGCTGAGTTTTAGCTGCTCAAGTTGACGCCCAAGGTCACCCATTTCGCTGGTCGGAGCGTCCCAGAGCGCTGCCGAGGCCGTAGAGTGATCCCGGGCTTCGGGGATCATCCCGATCTCATTCTCAATCTGCATCATCAGAACCGTCTGGGTTTTCCCATCGAACTCGGCGAGCCACGTCATCAGGGCCAGATACGCTCGCTTGTCGGCTTCTAGAACCTCGCGGGACGAGGGACTGATGATCTCCTGAGGTGTCCCATCTGTGGTTAAGACTCTCGCAAACCGCTCTGAATCACGCTTCACCCAACTTGGCGCGTAGCAAGACATCGAGTTCTTCCAGGTACCAAACCAAAGCAGGACAAGCCGAAGTCCATGCTTTCGAGCGCCAAGAATGGCTCCTTCAACGAGCGTAAAGTCAAACTTTCCCTCTTCAGGTTCAAACAGGTCCCAGCAGACCGGGACCAGGACCGTATTGAGGTTCATCGCAGCCAACTTCTCGTAGGCTCTGTCGAGGTCAGGGAGGTGGGACGCGGTTGAGTTTCCCAACTCTCCGCCTAAAATCAAAAAGGGCTTTCCGTCAAGGATGAGTTGCCTCACGGAGCCTCTCTGTTCTATCTTGGGAATCTCGACCATTAGATGACAACAGTTTAGCGGTTCGCGTTACAATTCGGAAACCAGTGAAACATCTCGGTGATATCAAATCTAAACGTCTGATCCATGTTTAGGGTTGGTTGTTTTTAGTTTTGGCGCTGATTGCCGACGTGGGACTCCTCGTTCCGAACTTTTCTTGGCAGAACTTAGCACTGTTAGCGATTGCGATCTGGGCGGCGAGCCGGTGGTACTACTACCTGTTCTATGTGATCGAACATTACGTTGACTCTGAATTCAAATTTGCCAGCGTAACGGCAGCGATACGCTACTTACTCAAACGTAAATAGCTGTAAAATGCGCCATGCCCCTCACCCAGCTTCTGTTGGACTCATGGAGTCGCAATTGCAAAATCTTGGATTCGGTTTGCACCCTTCTCACCGAGGAGAATAAAGCGCTCCGCCCATCGCCGTCCAGTTGGACACTTGATCGGCAACTGGCCCACGTTCATAACACTCGGACCTACTTTCTGTCGCAAATTGCACCTAATTTCGTGACGGGTTTTGATGAGATCGCTGATGATTCCGACCTACCGTTAAGCGAGCTCAAAATGGCGCTCACCTCGAGCGGCGCTGCTCTCGCCTCTGGACTAGCAGCTGGGGGACCGATGCAGGGAGGATACGTCACTTATGAGAATCCTGTTCTTTTCGTCCAGCATATGATTTGGCACGAAGGCTGGCATGCAGGGCAAATCTTCCTGGCGCTTCGCGAAAATGGTCAAGAGCCTGCAGAAGATTGGGAAGAGGCGAACGTCTGGGGCGTTTGGCGGACGGAGACTTGGGAGTAGAATTGGCGACATGAAAGCCGTAGCCGCTGGACTGATTGCAATTGCTGTGATTGCCGCACTGCCAAAACAGACAGAGTCAGCTTCCGTCGTTGCGGCGAAGGCGTTTCTCGCCACACTGACACCCACCCAAAAGGCGGCGACCCAAGTCGCGTTTGGTTCGGACCAGCGGTTCCAGTGGGCGTACGTGCCTCTTAACCGGAAGGGCATCTCCTGGGCAGAAATGAGCCCGGTCCAACGGTCTGCCGCTGAGAGACTTTTGCACTCCGTCCTAAGCAAGGAGGGCAAGGTAAAGGTGGAAGGAATTCGTCAGCTTGAGCTAGTCCTTCGCGAAATCGAGAAAAACAATATGGGTCGCGACCCAGAAAAGTATTGGTTTGCAGTTTACGGAGATCCTACTGCGTCCTCCAAGTGGGGATTCCGATATGAGGGGCACCATCAGTCGCTGACATTCGCCTTTGAAAAGGGTCTCGAGATATCCAGTACGCCTCAGTTCATGGGTTCAAATCCAGGAGTTGTACGTACAGGTCCGAAAGCGGGAACGGCGATCCTGAGCAAAGAACAAAACTTTGCCTTCGAGCTTGTCAGCTCCCTTAAATCTGAGCAACTTTCAAAGGCTCTGGTTTCCGCGGAGGCACCCTCCGACATTCTCACGGCGAACTCCATCCGTGCTTCGCTCAAGGACCACGTGGGGCTTTCAACATCTGAATTGGATGCTAAGCAACTTAGCGCACTGAAGACTTTGATGAAGGCGCACTCGGAGATTCAAACCAACAGTGAGCAAGCACGGAGACTCAAGCGAGCACTGAGTGACCCGCAAATTACGTTTGCCTGGATGGGATCAACCAAGCCCGGTGAAAAGCACTACTATCGAATCCAAGGCACTCGATTCTTGATCGAATTTGACAACACGCAGAACGACGCAAATCACATCCACGCAGTGTGGAGAGATTTTGAGGAAGATTTTGGTGGTGACGCCCTCCTCGAGCACTACCAACGGGCTCATGCACCCGCTCGATAATCCAATGTATGAGGCGCTCCGAACGGAGCACTCTCAATACGCAGTTACTTCTGGATCAGCAAAGCGCTTCCCAGCGGACATAGCTCCGTTCGGTGGCCTTCCCCCAGGAGGAGATCAAGATCTTCGCGAGCTGTATCATCCCGAAGAAACTGCAGTGATCCTCGGCATTGGCCCCGTGAGCATGCAAGGATGGGAAGTCCTTAAGACCTTTGAAGTCATTCAAATGACCCACTGCGCCGATAGTTCGTATTCCAAATATAATGGAGTCCAACTCCTATCCTATTCAGCGGTGTCAGACATGCTAAAGCTGACATCGTTAGTTTATCCCAGCTACTTCCGCAAAGAGACTGCATCGTTGGGTGAGTACTGCGGCATTTATTCGGAAAACGAACTTATTGCAATGGCGGGTATTCGCATGAAGATTCCAGGATTTGAAGAGATCAGCGCGATATGCACTCATCTCGACCACCGGGGAAAGGGCCTAGGCTCGGCAGTCACCAGCTTTATGATTGAACGCATCCGAGCGCGAGGAAACACCCCGTTTCTCCATACGGAGTCAGACAACCCTGCGCAGCAGATGTATCGGAATGTCGGCTTTGAGCCAAGGGCAGTTCTGCCAGTCTGGGTTCTGCGCAGAACTGCCTAGTGCGACTTAGCGTTCCGAAATGGTTTCTCGGATCCACTTCAGCATCATATTGCCGAAGTTCATGCTGAACTTCCCTTTGGTCCAGCCTTGCATCGATGCCTTTTCTGTCGGCCAATCGTGGAACAGGTGGTCAGAGTCCGGACATAGTTCAAACTTGCCCCAACCAGGATGTGCGGCGTTGACGGCATCGGCGATCAACTTGTGGTCGGCGTCGTAGGTGACGTAGTCACTGACGCCGCGCACAGCCAGAACTCGACAGTTCGCCTTCACCCAGTACTTGGGAAAATTCGTATCATTCAGCTGCCTCCAGAATTCAAGTGTTTTCTGGTTGAAGTATCCGCCCGGGAAGAACGCGTCGGCGAGCTGCGCGAGTTGTGGGTGAGACTTTTTGACCTGAGCAACTGTCTTTCGTTCCAAAAACACCAGGGCAAGTAGACGCTCCGTAAGGCGCATCTCGTCGTCAGCGTTTTCGAATGTGTTTCCTGCAAGAAGACCCTGGTAGCGGACGGTGTCAAGAATGTATTCGAACCAAGTGCGCGAAGCTGTTCCGTAGGTGATAATTCCCTTCACTTGACTCTCGGCGGCGATCATGGGGCCAAACGCTCCGCCCATTGAGTGACCAAAAATGAAAATGTTCTTTTGGTCAACTCCGCCATGCTCTTTGATCTGCTTCAACGTTTGGCGGTAGATATCAAGTTCAGTTGTGTAGTCGAGGTCGGCGAAAGGTCCACCCTCGCTATCTCCCACACCGGGCTTTTCAACCCGGAAGGTGACGAAGCCTTCTGATGCGAATTGATGAAGTAGTGGACCGTCGATCGTCTTGACATCACCCGTTGATGTCGAGAGGTTGAAGTCGTAAGAGATCGGTGAGAAACCCTGGATGAAAAAGAACGCGGGATACTTACCTGGCTTCTTCGGACTGGTGATGATGGTTCGCATTCGCTTGCCGTTGCTCACGACATGCGAGTAAGTCACATCGTAGAGGTCAGTCCCGGGGTCCTTCGGCCTCTCTACCATGTCGGCTTTCAACACGATCGTCTGGTCGCCGCGACGAACTTCGAATGCAACTGTTTTATTAGAGGGAAGGTTGCGTGCCATCTCCCCTAGAGATTTCGCCGCAACTGGCTTCCCGTTGATCTTGGCGATAACATCCCCTTTCTGAAGGTTTGCCTTCTCTGCGGTGAGACCCGGAATGACGTCGACCACAGCTAGCCCGGTCCCTTCCGCGAGTTTGAGCTTGGTCGTTTGTTCCTTCGTCAACGGGCTGCTTGCGAGCCCTAATGCGCCCCGTCGTGGGAGCGGATCGTTCTGAAGGAAAGTGAGAAGAGCGAATGTTGTTACAGCAATCATGGCGTTCCTATTACAATGTGTAATACAGTATACGCACGCCCGGGAGTTTCTTGGGTTAACTAATTGCGTAAAGAAAGGAGATCATGCGAAAAGCTCGAAAACTATCGACAATTGAGCTCATGCTCCTCGGGCTTTGTCATGAAAATGGGCCCTGTTCGACCTACATGCTGATGAAGCTTATGTCCCTTTCAGGTTCAAGTTTCTACAAATCTCGGGCTGGCACTGCTTACTCTGTGACCAAACGCCTTGTCACCGGAGGTTTCTTTGAGCAAGTTCCGCAAGGCGTTGGAGATCCCCACATCAAGATCACAGAGAAAGGAATCCAGGCGCTCAGAGAGTGGGTCACTCCTCCCATTTCTGCCCAAGATATCGCCCACTCTGCCGACTTGATCCGCCTGCGTTTCTACTTCATCAGCGTTGTAGATGCAGAGGCACGTATTGCATTCATTGATGACTGTCTGGCTGGACTCAAGGAACGGCTTGGATTTGTTGAAGAGCGGATGCGGCTCAACGCTGGGGATGGTCACTACTTCGCCACTCTAGCGGGGCTATCTTCGTTGATGGAAACGCGCGCAAGAATCGAATGGCTTGAGCACGTCCGCAAATGGGTCGTCAACCCTCCCGAAGATCAAGCGGCTTGGGTGGATATGATCCTAAAGGACGCCCCGTTTTAGCTGTTTCGAGTTAGCGAGTGGCGTAAGAGATCACGCAAGACATCCTCTGGAATTGGATTGTCCGGCGTGAACTGAATCGTGCCTTTACTGATTTTGTGATTGGGAAGACGGTTGGCGTAATCTTCGGCGATACCCCCAGGGAAAAAGGAGCAATGATTCTTGAACGCCGCAATATGAACGATGTTCTTACCGTTGATTTTGAACGTGGGAATTCCGTAAGAAATACACTCATCAGCGCTGATAAGCTCTTCCCGTATGAGTTCTCGAAGCTCGATCAGGGCCTCTTGGAAACGAGGGTTCTCGACGGTCTCCAGATACTTACTAACCGGGTTCAGGCGCCCTCCCAAAGGACGGTGTGAATCCACCAGCGAGAGCCATCGAAGTAGAGCTGAAGAGAGTTCGTTCCCTTCTCGAATGGCTTTTTGTCTTCTACCAATTTTCGCGACTCGTAATCGCTGTGCACATTGACCAAATTCCCCGCGCGCTGCAGTCGACGTTTCGTCTCTTTTTCGAAGAAGCCATTCTTCTCAAGCCAGGGTCCAGAACGGGTGACGTAGTCCTCAGGTGTCATGACGACGCAAACCGTTTTGCCCTCTTTGTTCTTCACCAACGCAGAGAGAGTCGCCTTCGGACCAAAGAGTCCTCGGAATCGATCCCAATTTCGCTTCTCACCGGCAGGTCCTGAGATCACATGATAAAGAGCTTTGATAATCGAGTCTTCAGACTTTCCGTCCAGATTTGCCGATGTCGGAGTCTGCAGGGCAAGCGCAGCGATGAGTTGAGTGAACATGTTTAAACTACTTTAGCTCGTTGGGAAGGGCATCTCGGTCGTCCCAAACCGAGTTTCTGGGGGAAAACTAAGGTCAAACTGCACGCGCAAGATCTCTAGCAACTGCTGAGCTGATTGAATCGTGCTTGACGACATCACCTCTCCTCCCCGACGGGTTGTCAGTTGGTTATTCAGAATTCCAATGCGATCACCAGTGGGTAACGCCCGACTTGCCATCAAACTTTTCGCAAACTTTGCGTCTTTCGAAGTGCTGGTCCACCAGTTCGCGACCTGGCGATCAATCTCTGGCATTTCCTCACCAGTGAACTCGTAAACGTCCATCCAATGATCTCCCGAACGGATTTGATGGAAGAATCTGCCATCCTCTTCGACGATTCGACGTGTCTCGTGCCTCGTCGGCTGTTCAGCCCGGGAATGAAGTTGAATGATGCTTGTCAGCGAGGCACTTCCCACCCCTGCATCAAAAATCCACTCTTCTCCATCAAGCTTAACGCTCAAAAACAGGTGCGTCCTTGGGGGCAGAAAATCACGCTCGACACCAAGCCGAACACGGCCCGAAAGCGGTGTGACGTCAAATCCGATCTGCGATAGAACTCCTAGCATCAAGCCATTCTGTTGAAAACAATATCCTCCTCGTTTGTTCGCGACGAGTTGCTCCTCCAAGCTGGCAAGATCAAGCTTGATCGGCTTTCCGAGCAGGATGTCCAAATTCTCAAACGGGATCGAGCAAACGTGCCGAAGAGCAAGCTCATCCAGGACGGCAAACGTTGGCTCTAGCTTGCCTTTGAATCCAACGCGGTCGGCGTAAGCATCGAGATTAAGTTGATGAGACTGCATGTTTTGCTCTATCCACGCAAATAGTTTGACCGCTGTCGCCAAAATATTGGGATAATCGAACAGTGACCGCGAACGCTTTTGAGAAGACGCGACGAGATCACTCGGACGAAACCCTTGAGGATGTGACCGAGCTGATCTATCGGCTTTCGGGTGCCAATACGGACGCGACGGCGGAAGAGGTACAGGTTAGAACGGCCAAGCTCGTTGAGGCGCTTGGGGTGTCACAGCCGACCGTGACGAAGATGCTCAACCGCCTCGAGCGCGAGGGTGTCGTCCACATCCATCGCAGGCAATTTGTTCATCTGACCGATCTCGGGCTCGAAATAGCCCGGAAATCGGCAGAGCGTCATGCAATGGTCGTTGCGTTTTTGAGATCGCTGGGCGTCAGCGAAGTCGTCGCCGAGCTCGATGCAGAGGGTATTGAACATCACCTCAGCCCGGAAACGATCGACTGCATTCGCGGCTATCTAGCAGTCTCGGGGAGTCGAGAATGACCCCGCTACCGAAGCTCTCAGCCCCTGCCCAACGAGCGCTTGCTTCAGTCGGTATTCAGAGCATTGAGGATATTGCCAAGTTCACCAGAGAAGAGATACTGTCGTTGCACGGAGTCGGCAAGACGACGATTATCCCCCTCGACGAAGCACTCGGGCTAGCACAATTATCCTATAAGTCCTAAGGTCGGTATTCTTTTAACGTGAACTTGCTCACGAATAAAAAGCTACTGACAATCCCAATCGCCGTTGTTGCGTGCCTTGTTGGTCTTGCCATGAAGAGCAAGTTTGGAGGCGACTGGTACGAGTTCTTGGGATTCGTTACTGGCGTGGTGGGTGTCTACCTTGTCGCGATCGAGCATATTGCCAACTGGCCGATTGGGCTTGTCAACGTTGCCACCTACGGATACGTGTTTTACAACAGCCGACTGTATGCGGACATGTCGCTCCAGGTCTTCTTCTTTGCGCTTGGCGTCATGGGCTGGTACGCGTGGTTACACGGCGGAAACAACAAGACGGAACTGCAAATCACTTCGATCAAAAAGATCCAATGGTTGTGGCTGGTCCTCGCCTTGGTAATCGGGACCGCGATCTACTACCCTATCATCCACCACTTTAACGGTGCGGCACCTTTTGTGGATTCCATGCTCACGGTCACCAGCATCCTGGCCCAATTGCTTCTCAATTTCAAACGGCTGGAGAACTGGATTCTCTGGATCTTCGTCGATATCGTTTATATCCCCCTTTACATTTCAAGGCAGTTGTATAGCACTGCGATTCTGTATGCAATCTTCCTAGTGATTGCAATTAGCGGACTCATTTCTTGGCGCACGACCTATAAAGAACTGAACGCGGAATGCTCAGCGTAATCATCGGCAAGTTTTATCCGCCTCATGTCGGCCATGGGTTCTTAATCGAGACCGGGCTGGCCCATTGTGAAGAACTTGTCGTCATCGTCTGCGACCATCCTGATCAGGCCATTTCTGGCGCAAATCGGGCAAATTGGCTCCAACAACAGTTTCCTACAGCTAGGGTTGTTGTGACCCCCGACGACTTGCCAGATGCCCCGGTTCCATGGGCGGAGCGAACAATTGAGATATTGGGGAGATCTCCAGACATAGTCTTCACATCCGAGGAGTATGGACCCGGCTATGCGAACGCCATGGGGTGTCGTCATATCTCGGTAGACCAGGCTCGTAGCACGTTTCCAGTGTCCGCGACGATGCTTCGGGAGGACCCGCTGTCGCGGCTCCACCTTCTTCTCCCAACTGTACGTCGTGATTTCGTCGTTCGCGTGGTGCTTATTGGTGTCGAATCGACGGGGAAATCGACCATGGCTGAGGCGCTTGCGAATCGGCTTGAGACGCGCTGGGTACCTGAGTTTGGGCGTGAGTATTCTGGGGCCAAAACTGATTCTTGGAACACAGCGGACTTTGTTGTCATTGCCCAGAGGCAACAGGAGATGGAAAACTCTGCGGCTGAAGGCGCCAAGCGCGTCCTTATCTGCGATACAAATGCCGTTGCAACCAGCGTCTGGCATCGCCGATACATGGGTGTGTACTCGGAACAAGTCGACGCAATTGCCCAGCAAGATCGGGTGGACTTGTACCTTCTAACAACGCCAGACTTTCCCTTCGTGCAGGATGGAACCCGGGATGGGGAGCACATTCGCCACGAAATGCACACCTGGTTTGAGGAACGCCTGAACAACCAAACTGCGCAGGTAGTAAGGCTCAAAGGAGACCACGAATCTCGGTTGCAGACTGCTTTGGATGCAATTGAATTAGTCTCTCAACAGAAAGCGGCTTCTTTGTTCACCAAGGCGAAGCGCTAAGCGAGAGGTATCTTGGGGCATGGACCTTAGCGCTCACCACGGGAAAGGATTTAGCGCAGCAGAGCGCCAAAACGCCATCTGCCTTGATGTGCTCGATGCCTGGTTCGATCCTTCCCCAGGAGTTGCAAAGGCTTACCTGACATCGCTTTCCTCGATCTCCCACAGTCCAGAGCTTGATTCCGAATCGCTAAGAAGTGCAATTGCCTACAAGAAACATTTACCGGAAACGTGCATCGGACTAGGTGCCGGATCGTCGGAAATCATTCACCGGGTGTTTGGCTCTCGGATAGGAGCAACTGTACTTGTCCTCGACCCAACGTATTCCGAATACAGATTTGTCGCCTCTGCGAAAGGTGCCATCGTACGCTCCTTCGCCCTCGACCCTAATCAGGGATTCCGAATCACGCTTCCTGCGCTAGTTGACGCAGCCAGGGGTTGTGACGATGTCGTCCTTGTCAATCCAAATAACCCCACCGGTAAATATTTGACCCGCGAAGAAATCTTGGGCATTCGAGAATCGCTTCCTGCAGGCTGCCGCCTTTGGATCGATGAGGCGTACGTGGATTACTGTCCGGCCCAAACCTCTGTTGAACAGGATGCATCTCGGGTCGAAAACTTGGTTGTGATTAAATCGCTCTCTAAAAGCTTTGGCCTAAGCGGGTTAAGGGTCGCGTATTGGGTCGGTGTTAATGCGTCTTCGGTCATAACTCCGCCTTGGGCGATCAGCCAGCCTGGGATAACTTGTGCCGTGGCAGCGCTTGAAGACGAGGAATACTACCGGCCACTTTGGACCGAAACGGTGCGTCGGGCCGAGGCATTTTCCGAGCAGCTCCGGAAATTCGGGTTCGAAACTTGGGCAGGTTCCCTAAACTCTGTCTTGCTACAACTTCCCGATGGGATTCATGCCGAATCCTTCGCGCACAGGTTGCTGGAGAAGGGCTTAGTTCTGCGAACGCCCGAGGGGATGGGCGAGGTTTTGGACAACCGATTTTTGCGGATTAGTCTTCCGACGATCGCTCTTGAGCCACTCGTGACCGAGCGACTCAAGAGCGCCCTAAGCTAGCCTGCGCCGCCTGGGGTTGGAATCTTCTTTCCGTCTTGCTTCATTTCCGAAGTCTTCCATTCCATAGAAGACATCTTCCAGGTCTTGCCTTCCTTGATGAATGACTCGACCGTGTTTCCACCAAAGCTCATCGTGTGCTTCTTCTTGTCGGGTCCGATCATTGTTCCTTCCATGAGGTTGCTGACCGTAGCTGTGGCCTTGTTGCCTTGCACCTGAGCGGTGATGATTCGTGACTTGAACTTGGTGACCTTTTGGAACGTCTTGATCGACATTCCCATTTGATCAAACATCTGCTTCTTGGTCATCGTTTGACCGTTCTCGATGTACTTGAAGTCCTTGGTGACGTACGTGTCAAGAAGTTTGCCGAATGCCTTGATGTCCTTCTTGAGCATCGCTGCTTCGTACTTCTTGGACTGTCGGTTGACTTGGTTCCGGAAATCGTCTTCAGGCCCGGCAACGCACAAGGCAACTGCGAGCATGATCGCACCGGAGGTGATCAGTTTCTTCATCCTAAAGATTATATCAGTGACATCTGATGTCCCACGCCAGATTTAAGTGATATGAGTCATCAGTCGCACAGATCGCGTATCATTAGATGACCATCTAAATAAGATGTCTGAAGTTCTAAAAGCCCTGAGCGATCCGACTCGCCGTGAAATACTGTTCGCCCTGCGTGAGCAAGATCTCACCGCGGGTGAAATTGCCTCGCGATTCGAACAAACCGGCGCGACAATTAGTCACCACCTGAGCGTGTTGCGAGAATCTGACCTTGTTCGATCGCGCCGAAACGGTACCCAACTGATCTACTCGGCGAGCGTAACTGTCCTTGAAGACGCGATCGCCTCGCTTTTAGCACTCATTCCCGTGAAATCCAATGAAACTGAATCGAACTCTTAGTATCGGTGGGGGCATTGTTCTCGCAACATCTCTTTACTCCGCTTGGAAGTATGCGACGCTTCCAGACCAGATGCCGATGCACTTTAATGCGCGAGGAGAGGTTGACCGATACGGGTCCAAGCTGGAAGCGGTACTGTTCTGTCCGATCTTGATGGCGGTTCTACTCGCCGTCTTCGTCCTCATCCCTAGAATGCTTCCCGAGGGGAAAAAGATTGACCCGTTTCAGAAGGCTTGGGACACCGTGGTGATCACCGTAATGAGCTTTATGGCGTGCGTCCAGTTCATGATCCTCAACCCGGGAATGCTCGGTACCGGCACTGGGCAGGTTAGGTTCATGATGGCGGCGATGAGCATTCTGTTCATCATCCTCGGAAACATGATGGGCAAGACGGAGCGGAATTACGTCATGGGGATTCGAACCCCATGGACCCTCGAGTCTGACGAGGTCTGGCACAGAACGCATCGTCTTGGCGGTCAATTGATGGTGGGGGCAGGTGTTGTGTGTTTACCGTTGGCACTTTTGGGAGTCAACCTGCTCGTCCTCATCGCCATCATCATGGTGTCTTCTCTCTATCCCGTTTGGTACTCCTATGCTCTTTACAAGAAGCTATACCCAGGAGAGAAATCGTGATATTGCGGCCTTCCGCGCTCTCTCTTGCATAAACCTGGCTATCGGAATTGCTAGCCAATAGAGCAGACTCTGGGGTCTCGCTTGGCACTTCACGTTCAGAGTCAATCCCTGGTCGGGATCGAACAGTAACGTAGCTTGCCACCAACCCTTGGCGAAGTGTTGCGTCGTCGTATAGTAACCAATCACGCACCGGCAATCGGTTCGTTCCGCAACAGAGATCTCTGTCACAGTTCGCGTGCGATAGCCAAAAAGAAACGGCAGACGGGCGAGTTGCAGCACTCGATCTCCAGCCTTTAACTCCCTCCGTTCCTGCCGAAATCTGCCATCGAATGTGATGATCTCGTCTGGGTAGTAAGAGCCGTGCATCATCAAGTCAGCGATTCGGCGGAACAGACCGCGCTCAGGATCGGTCCCCAATTGAATTGTTACGTCGTCCATGAATTCAACAATCGCCCGGTCCTTCAGCATGCTTGGATGGCCAGATACAAGGGGTTCATGGAGCCACGAAAAGGTTTTTTCACTAGTTTCAATCATTTCTGAAATATATATACCATAATTGAATTATGAGGATATTGATCCCTGGAGGCAGTGGTCACGTCGGGCAAATACTGGTCCCGTATCTGACTAGCTTGGGCCATGAGGTTCGCGTTCTTTCGCGGTCGGTCGAACCGATCTGGGATCCCGGAGATCCAGACTCCGTGGTTCGACATCTTGACTGGGCCGAAGCAGTCGTCAACCTCGCCGGTCGGACGGTCAACTGTCGATACAATCCGAAGAACCTCTCCGAGATGCTTGAGAGCCGAGTACAGTCGGTAGAAACCATTTCTAAGGCACTGACTGACTGTGCGTATCCACCTCGCGTTTGGCTGCAAGCAAGCACGGCCACAATCTACTCCCACCGATACGATTCCCCGAACGATGAGGAGTCCGGCATCATTGATCCAACTGAGGGACCACCAAAGTGGAGAGCCTCAGAGCAAATCGCGTTGCAGTGGGAAGAAGCCTTGTTTCGCGAGTCCCTTCCGACCGTAAGACGGGTTGCACTTCGGTCAGCGATGACCATGTCCGCAACACCAGGTAGCGTTTTCGATGTCATGGTCCGCCTTGCCAGGCGAGGGTTGCTTGGAACTTACGGTGATGGTCGCCAGTACGTCAGCTGGATTCACGAACGAGACTTTTGCCGCTCGGTCGAGTTCTTGCTCCAAGAGAACTCGGTTCAGGGAGCAGTGAACCTTTGCTCACCAAACCCTCTCCCCAATCGAGAGTTCAACAAGATCCTGCGACAAGCGGCCGGTGCGACGGTAGGACTTCCCTGTCCCAAGTGGGCGCTTGAAATGGGGGCTCTTGCGATGCAAACTGAAACCGAGTTAGTCCTCAAAAGTCGGCGCGTAGTTCCCCAGCGGCTCCTAGCCGAGGGCTTCACTTTTGAGTTTCCTCAGTGGAACGAAGCTTCCTCGGAGATCGCATCTCGATTAGTGCGGTAGTTGGGATACCATAGGCAAAGAGCCTGCTATGCCGACCTTACGCATCACCCTGATTGATCCGCCGGAAGAATTTGCGCCTTACGGAAAGATTCACCACAAGATGCAACTCAAGAAGGGATTCTTGCAACCGGTTGAGCCAAATGTTTACGAGACGTCCTTCGAGCTAGTCGATGGTGTCCCCAAAGGGGAGATTGTCCACTATCATGGCGATAAGCGTCGATTCATATACATTCAATGGCTGGGTTCGCACGGTCAGATGTTTCGTCGCATCAAGCTGCTCTTTGAACACTTTATGGATTCAGATGCGGAGCGGTATGAAGTCAGTATCGCCGGCACTATGAAGGATGGTTCGCCAGCCTGTTCAACGGCCAAGGTAATCCCGTAGACTATCGGTATGCGTCTGGACGAAGTAGAGGAGAGTTCTAATGTCGAGGATCGGCGTGGATCCATTCCCAAAGGCGGGGCAATTGCCGGCGGTGGAATTGGTCTTTTGGTGATTGTCATCATCGTTTCTCTACTTGGAGGCGACCCTCAGCAGGTAATCGATGCATCTCGAACGATGCAGGCGGGGGCTCCGCAATCGAAAACCAGCGCTGCTCCGATCAACGACGAAGCAAAGATGTTCGTCTCCAAGATCCTTAAAGAGACCGAAGATGTTTGGACGGACATTTTCCGCGAGAATGGGATGACCTACCAAAAGCCGAATCTGGTCGTTTTTGCGGACCGAGTCGAGTCTGGGTGTGGAATTGCAGATGCCGGCGTTGGACCCTTTTACTGTCCTGCGGATAGCAAGGTCTATATTGATCCCACGTTTTACGAAACGATGGAGCGACAGCTAGGAGCAGGGGGAGATTTCGCTCAAGCCTACGTTGTTGCCCATGAAGTCGGACACCACGTTCAGAACTTACTCGGGACCGCGGCAAAGGTTGATTCGGCTCGGCGCCGAATGTCCGAAAAACAGTTCAACCAGATTTCGGTCCGGATGGAGCTGCAGGCCGATTTCTACGCAGGTGTTTGGGCTAAGCGAGCAAAGCGCTTAAAACTCGACCGGCAAGACATCGAAGAAGCGATGAACGCTGCAACCCAGATCGGAGACGATACGTTGCAACAGCGAGGTCAGGGATATGTTGAACCAGAGAAGTTCACGCATGGAACCTCAGCTCAGCGGGTTCGGTGGTTTATGAAGGGATATCAATCGGGCGACATCCGAGACGGGGATACAATTAGTGCTCGGAGTCTGTGATTGGGATCACCCCATTCAAATGTCCCGCCACCCACTACTCCCGATCAACTGCATCTGTCGAAGAGTTAGGCCTTAATGCGGAATAATGCCGGCGAAGCCTGAGCCATCGGTAGACGTACACAGCGAAAAAGCCCGCACAACCATATAACAAGAGGTCGGCCCAAAGCGGAAGCCTTGGGGTGAACGTGAGGTAGGCGTCACCCTTCGCATCGGACGGAAATGGAAGGCTATCCCAAACGGTTAACTCAGTTGCCTCACCCAAATCGTCGAAGCTGACTTGAAGATCTCTTGCAAGCTGGAACCGGGATTCTTTCGAGACGGGCACGTTCCAATCTGAAGAACCGAGACTCTTTTGCAAGACTGAAGCAGAGGCAATTCCATCGGCCAAAACCATAACTCGAAGTCGACTACTCTCTTCCGACCTATTTGAGGAAGGCACAAAATAGGGGAAAAATGGAGTGCTCGTCTTGAACGACATCCGAATTGGCGACAACTCAGAGTTCTTTTCCTCAACCTTCAATTTGAAGGCGGTGAGATACCATCGCCGTTTGAGATAATAGTTCGCCCATGACTCGATATCGGTGGACGCTTTGTAGCCGTGCTCGCGTAGGTATCGGGTGAGATCGGACGAGTTCGTGGACCGGAGGGTTGTGGCTTCGTACTGCCCGAGGTCGACAACCTGAGCAATTTCAACAGAAGCATCGGCTGCCGGAGCTGCTTCGGCAGACGCAGATGCACAGCCTATTTCTAGCCTAAACGGTTGAGGGCGAAGCGCCTCAAGGTGGTAAAAAGCGTTCTGATTGGCTAACGCGAGGTTTGGGATGGAAGGGCTTGGGGCGATGAACCCAATATCCTTCCCTTCTGCCTTGAAGCTAGCACTTCTTATGAAGTGCTCCGTTTGAGTTTTTGAGTTCCAGATGACAATATCCTCCTGACCCAAAAACTTGACTTGACCAGATCCCACTCCGCAGCATGCCCAACTTTGGTAGGCCGCAAACAGGGCTAAAGTCGTCCAGAGGCGCTTCATGGTGGGAAGTTTAGCAGGGTTGGTAAGCTCTGTAAATGCGTTCGTGGTTGCTCGTCGGAATTTTGCTCGCTGGGTGTAGCGGAGGGTTTAGCGAGAGAGGAAATCGGCAGGCGAGCGAGTACCGATGGCTTCTGCGCTACGATGTCAAAACTCTTGACCCAGCGGCGATTAACGACTGGACAACAGGAGAGGTACTGCACTACCTCTATCCAACTGTCGGCGAACTCTGTGACATCTCCGCCTCCGACGACAATAAGTCGTATACGTTAACGGTTAAGAACACGTATTTCAGCGGTGATGCCAAGCAGGAGGTGGGTGCCGTGGACATTGCGCACACGCTTGAGAGGTGCATGAAGCCCGAAGTACAGAGCGGCCTTGCCAGCCTCTTCGTAACGGAGATCGAAGGCGCTGAGGCGTTCGCTAGTGGAAAATCGGAGCACATCTCTGGGATTTCAATAAGCGGAAACCAAGTGACACTCTCGCTCACAAAGCCGGACACTGTCTTTGCAGACAAATTGAAGAGCCGATCCTTGGGTGTTGTCAACCACAAACTAACCAAGCTGAACGAGCCAATAAAGGACTGGAAGCCAGGCTACGGAGCAAGCCGCTTCTCCCTCAAGTCGTTTGTTCCCGGCACAGAATGGGTCGTCGATAATGGTGCAGAATCGATCAAGTTTCAGTTCGTCGGCGACTCGGCATCTCGGAAAACTCAATTCGATGTCGACAAAGCAGACCAAGCAATGTTTGCTGCGCACGAGATTCCTGTCGTCAAGGGTCACTCGATGCTCACCAAGGGCGGCCCGACGACCTTGGTTTACCTTCAGTTCAATCAGAAGATTGCACCTTTCAACGATCGGGCGAACCGCCTGGCAATCGTCTCGAACCTCGAGACCGGTGGCCTGGGAAACATTTTGGACAACAAAGTCGACCCTCCGGCTGGATTTGGCACACTGAGCAGCCTTGGAAAAAGCGTGACCGGATTCAAAGCCACCCAACCCAAGCCGTTCGAATTTGATCTTGTCTACGCGGACATTGGACACTCAAACCCCGTTGTTGAGGTGATCATCACCCAGCTGCGGAAACTGGGGATCAAGGCGAGCGCAAAGCCTATGACGTCGGGTGGGCTCATCGCCGCCAACAACCGAGGTGAGCTTCCGTGCCTCTTTACAGGCTGGCAACCTGATTTCCCAGGGCCGCTCAATACGGTTCCCTATCTGTTCCACAGCAAGAGCCCGGAGAACCATTCAGGATTCGCTGATCCTCAGGTCGATCAGTACATCGATCTGGCCCAGGCCGGAACCGACCCCGATACAAACATCGCACGAGCCCTCGATCTGATTCACCAGAACATCCCCGGAGTGCCGTTGTATGTTCAACGTGACTTAGTTTTGAAGCGCCGTGAGCCGCCATCCCCGCTCTAGTTAGTCGACTGACGATGCGGTTGTGATGAAACCCGTGCAATTCTGTCGAAGCTGAGGCGCCTCGCAGAGTAGCGTCAAATCATCATCAGAATTGACAAATGATAGGTGGGGCGTCAAACCCACCATCTTTGTATGCGACGGGCTTTTACTCTCATCGAACTTCTGGTTGTCATCGCGATCATCGCGATTCTGGCTGCGATTTTGTTCCCCGTCTTCTCGCAAGCAAAGCTCGCGGCTAAGAAGACCTCGAGCATCAGCAATATGAAGCAGATCGCTCTCGGGACTCAGCTTTATATCGGCGACGCGGATGACGTATTACCTCCACTCCGCTGGTACAACCCTGCCGACCTCTCCATTCCAAGCACCTACGGCTTCTACTTTTATCCCGTACTTCTGCAGCCTTACACGAAGAACACCGAGTTGTTCCTTGACCCGAACGATAAGGGAGATGACTCAGCTATGCGATTCTCTGCCTGCCCTGCTGCGGCTCGGTTCGACAAGTCTGGATGTGCCTACTGGTATCTCACCGGAGCGTTTCCAAGCTACGGATTCAACCGGAAATATCTCAACACTGCAACTACCGGTGCGTTCGGTGCACTCTCCTACTCAGGTGTCTCAGCCACGTCGCTAGCCGCCCCGGCCGAAACGGTCATCTTTGCCGAAGCAACCGGTAAGGACCTAGTTTCACCCGGGCAGCCGATCGTCCGACAGCCTGTGGGTTACCACCGTGTAGACGCTCCCTCGTTCTGGCTCCCAGCCGCCTCGGCAGACCCAGCCGCGATAGGAATCGATGCTCGCACCCAGGGCCAGCTCTGGGGGCGCTACGACCCGAAGAAGGTTATCGTCAACTGGCTCGATGGTCACACGAAATTCGTCCCGATCAACTCTTTGGTCGGTCAGGGTACGACGGTCGCAGAGCGCGACCGATTCTGGAACGGACTGGGCAACTAAACAAAAAAAGAACGCCCGAGCGCAATTCGTGCTCGGGCGGTTTTTTGTCTTTGGAAGAAGACTTACTTGCTAAGAATCTTCAGCTTCGGAGTTTCGCCTTTCTTTCCACCGACGGTCACTTGGTTCTTCACCGAGAAATCCTCGTTGATTTTGTGCTCCTTCTCAAACTTCCCTTCGACTTCAACTTTGTCGCCGTCTTTGGGAGCCTTGTCGAGCTTGCCTCGACCGTAAATCGAGATCTTTTCATTTCCGTCCTTAAGGTCGAAGACGTAGTAGTCGTTGCCTGCCTTGCTTGTTTTGGCTTTGAACTTGTCAACAGTTCCGGTGACTTTGACGGTCTTCTTATCAAAGCTTTCTGGCTTCTTAACTAAGTCGGCTACTTTAGCAACGTCAGCTGCGAATGCCACCACGACAAGGCCAGCGAGGATCAGAGAGAGTGTTCGTTTCATAGTCTTAGAATTCCAGTAGGGCGTGAACTGATTTTTCGCCCAGAGCCTTCTTTCCATCAAGGAAAGTCAAATCGATCATAAAGCCAAAGCCTGCGACCTCACCACCGAGACGCTCAACGAGTCGTTGCGCAGCTGCGGCGGTTCCACCGGTTGCCAAAAGATCGTCGACAATGTACGCCTTTTGTCCGGGCTGAATTGCGTCGGTGTGCATCTCGACCGTGTTCGTTCCGTATTCAAGCGAATACTCTTCGGTAATTCGCTCATAAGGAAGCTTGCCAAGTTTTCGAACCATAGCGAAAGGAAGCTTCGCCTGGAGCGCGATCGGCGTGCCGAAGACAAATCCGCGGCTTTCGATGCCGACGATGACATCGGCTCCGCTTGCCAGGGCTTTTTCGGTCATCAGGTCGATGACTTGTTGGAATGCCGCCGGGTCTTCGAGGACCGGAGTGATGTCTTTGAATAGGATTCCTGGTTTAGGAAAATCGGGTACATCGCGGATAAGCGACGCGGCGAGGAGCTCAGCCATTTCTAGGTTAGAATACCTGGTAGCTCAATGTGCTCGGTTTACTACGCCAACCTCACCGCCGAGAAGCTCCAACGTGAGCTTCCTTTTTCGGTTCTTGAAGGTTACTCTCTACAGCAAAACCGAGGCATTCTTCGACCAACGGACTGGGTCGATGCCATCTGCCAGCAGGGCGTGCTTCAGCCGATGCGCTGGGGGTTTTCTCCCTCGTGGAGCCAGGAAGACTGGAAGGCAAAGCTGATCAACATTCGAGCCGAGACGGCGGCAGAAAAGCCAATGTTTAAGGCGGCCTTCCGCGGCCGAGGGGCTGTACTCCCCGTTAGTGGGTACTTCGAGTGGACCGATGAGCTCGTTGAAGTTCCTTCCGAACAAGGCAACTTGTTCGATGAGGGCCGGCCAACGAAAGTGCTGCAGAAAAAGCACGCACTAGTTCTTCGAGGTCACGACCCCTTCTTCTTCCCTGCGTTGTTTGAGGACTATCTGGACCCAAACGGATCTGAAATTCGAACAGTCGGAATCATGACTTGCGAGCCCAATGGGTTCACACGTCGGTTCCACAACCGGATGCCCGTCGTGCTGACGGGTCGCCAAGCTTCTGAGTGGCTCCGATTTGGGCCTTCTGGGTTACTCAGTCCACCGCCATACGCAGCGATGGACGCATTCGCGGTCTAGCTTGTCATCGCCTTGATCGAGGCCTGTTGGGCGAGCCTTCCGGCTATTTCCTTGAGCGCATCCGCCTGGGCTGATTGTGGGTACGCAACCACAGCCGGGATTCCTTGATCGCCCGCTTGAGAGACTTGGGGATCAAACGGCACCGAGCCGAGGTATGGAACTTTGAGCTGGTTTGCGAGGTCTTCGCCGGATAAACCCGAGAACATTCTCGTCTCGGCACCAGTGACAGGATCAACCAGAACGCCCATGTTCTCAACGACTCCAAGAATCGGCGAGTTAAGTCGTTTGAACAGTTGCACTGCCTTTCCAGCGATGTTGGCGGCTACGTTGTGCGGTGTCGATACAATCACGACCCCGGTCAATGGGACGAGCTGAGCAAGTGACATCGGTGCATCGCCGGTTCCGGGAGGCAAATCGACAAGGAGGTAATCAAGCGTCCCCCAGTTGACGTCCGCAAGAAGCTGTCGGACTGTCCCAGCCACCATTGGACCGCGCCAAAGGACCGCCTGGTCGTCGTCGAGAAGGTAGCCAATTGACATCGTATGAACGCCAAATCGGAACACCGGAACGATTTTTTGTCCCTCGGTAAATGGCTTCTCGTTCTGGGCACCAAGAAGGAGGGGCACCGAAGGACCATAAACATCAGCGTCCAAAATGCCAACTCGAGCTCCCTTCTGGGCCAATGCGACGGCGAGGTTGACGGTTACCGTGCTCTTTCCGACTCCTCCCTTTCCTGAGGCGATCGCGATGACGTTAGCCACGTCGGGCAGTAAATCTTCGGCTTCGGAGGGACGAGAGCGAACCGTCGCAGTCATCTCGATCTGGACAGATGTAACTCCCTCAATCCCTTGAACTGCGGCTTCTGCCTGTGCTTTGAGTTCTTCTTTAACCGGGCAAGCGGGAGTGGTCAGGTTAATCGTGAAGGAGACCTGTCCTCCTTCGATCACGACATCCCTGACGAATCCGAGGGTGACAATATCGCGATGGAGGTCGGGGTCCATGACGACCTTGAGGGCATCAAGGACTAGGCTCTCGGTTAGGGGCATTCTTTCAAGAGTACCTGTGTCGGGCCAGTTCGGGGGCGTGCAGCCGAGCTTGAACCTCTGATATGGCTCAACTATCGGGTACACACTAGGAGTGTCTTTAACAGTTGCCATTGTTGGCGCAACAGGTGCCGTCGGGGGCGAGTTCCTCCAACTCTTCTCAGAAAGAAACTTCCCAGTCAGCGAGCTACGACTGCTCGCATCTAAAAACTCTGTCGGGAAGACGTTGAACTTCGGAGGAAACCCTGTCAGTGTTGAAGAAGCGACAACGACCAGCTTCGAGGGCATTGACGTTGCCTTCTTCTCCGCAGGTGCTACTCGGTCACGAGAGCTGATTCCAGCGGCATTGGCGGCCGGTGCGCTGGTCATCGATAACTCAAGCGCCTTCCGAATGGACTCAGAGGTTCCGCTATTGGTTCCTGAAGTGAACCCAGAAGCGTTCGGTCCATCAAACAGACTGATCAGCGTTCCCAACTGTACAGCCATCCTTCTTTGCGTCGCGATTAACTCGCTTCGCACTCTTGGAAAAATGGAGAGGCTCATCGTAAGCACCTACCAAAGCGCAAGTGGTGGCGGAGCGGCGATGATGCATCAACTTCAAGAGGAAACGCGTGCTTACTTGGCAGGGACCGCGCTCCCCGCAAGCAAGCTCAATCACCAATACGCATTCAACCTGTTCAGCCATAACACGGCAATTGGCGCTGATGGCTACAACGAGGAAGAAGCCAAGGTCATAGAAGAGACGAGAAAGATTCTGGGAATGCCAGAGCTCAAGATCAATGTCACTTGCGTCCGGGTTCCGGTCCTCCGAGCGCACACAGAAACGGTCACCATCGAGTTTGAGGGTCCAGCCCCTTCGGTGGAAGCCGCCCGTGAAGTGCTCAGCCAAGCCGCTGGCGTTCGCCTCGTGGACAACCGTGAAGAGAACCGCTTCCCCACCCCACTCGACGCGAGTGGGCAAGGTGACGTCCTCGTGGGACGCGTACGGCAGGATGTTTCCAATCCAAATGCGCTGAGCTTGATGCTGGCCGGGGATCAGCTCTTGAAGGGCGCCGCGCTGAACGCGGTTCAGATTGCGGAGTTCGCGCTTAAACTAGCTTAAGAAAGTAAAAAAGAGTGGGCGACCAACTGGTTGCCCACTCTTTTTGCTTGTGGAGGCTCTTATCGTCGGAGCTTTCGTTTTCCGAAGGTGAAGTGGAATGGCTGTCCGCCAACCATTCGGCCTTGCGAGTTCGTGAAGTAGGTTGAAATACCGATTCCAGTACTGCCGACCAGCTTAAGAACTCCGGTTCCGTCAGCGTTCATAACGTAGACTCCCGAGTCGGTATCGCTTCCCGTGAAGTTGATGTAGGAGACTTTAGATTCGCCTTCGTTAACTCCAAATCCGCTCTCAAAGACAGCATCGGTCGTTGTTACCTGAGCAGTTACACCACCTGGATATGTAACAGTAAAGAGCTCAGTTTGGGTACCGCTTCCTCCGCTAACTGGCTGCTGGCTCGAGAAGTAAACCTTGGTTGCTGCGCGGTTCCAGCTTGGGGTGAAGGTCTCGGTATTCAACGTCGTCAGGGCAGTCTTTCCTGCTCCGGTTAAGTAGTTGACCGTGTAGAGGTCGGAGCTGGTTCCCGAAGGATTGTCCTTGCTGTAGACCACGGTTCGATTCGCCGAATCTGGGCAGACTGAGAAGTCACCACCATTATCAAGAATCGTTTCAGTTCCACCAGCGGCGGGCACCACGAAGAGCTTGTAGTTTGCGTCTCCTGTTCGCACGGCGCTGAACAGGACGTATTGTCCGTCAGGGCTGAACTGGACGTCAAGAACATCTTCGAATACCGTGGTGGTGAGCTGAGTGGACGTAGCGGGGTTAAGCGCCGAGTTTCCACGATACAGCTTCATCGACGGGATCGTCGCTGAATCAAAATTCACGAAGGCAAACTGGTTTGCAGTGTTCGGGTTTGCAGCAACGGCTTTGATGGTGTCGCCGTTGAAGGATGCAAGAACAGTCTCGTTTGAGCCGTCTTCTTTAATCGACTTCAAGAAGACGCCACTTCCGTCAAAACGGGTGAACAGGATCGCATTAGGGGGAAGCGATCCCAAGGTTCCGCCGCTGGTCGAACCTGTCGTAGCGGTTGTCGAAGTTGTTGAGGTCGTCGACGTTGTTGACGTGGTGGACGTCGTCGACGTCGTCGAAGTCGTGGACGTTGTCGCAGTTGTAGAGGTCGTTGCCGTCGTCGAGGTCGTAGCAGTTGAAGAGGTTGTTGAACCACCCCCGCCACCTCCACCACACGCGATCAAAACTGCCGAGCCAGCTACTGCCGAAATTGCTACCAAATTAAATCTGCGCTTCATCACAAAGAACGCCCCTAAAAGCCGTAGGGCTACTTTACAGCATTTCAGGCATCTTTTGCTAATTTAGGTGCGACTATTTGACCGTAAAGTTCGGGTCGGCGAGACTCGAGGATTGTGGTCTCATGCTTGCCTGGCACGGTGACGTTTCTTTTGTTTCGGGCGACGCTCAGATCGAGTTCTGCGACCAATACGGTTTCCTCAGCCCCGGGGGCGCCATCAAGGACCTGACCGCTCGGCGAAATGATCTTGCTCTTGCCGATGAAGGCGTACCCATTCTCTGATCCGACCCGATTAGCTGTGATCACAAACACCTTGTTTTCCACTGCTCTTGCGATGCAAAGGTTGTCGGCGGAGATATCAGCACCGGTCGGCCAGTTAGTGGGCAGAGCGATAATGTCGGCCCCTTTGAGCCCGAGAGATCGGGCTGCTTCCGGGTGACGTACGTCGAAGCAAATCAGAATTCCGATTCGGCCTACCGAAGTTTCGAAAACGTCGAGGCTATCTCCCGTATTTGCAAACTTGTCGTAGCCAAGTTCAGGGAGGTGGGTCTTTCGATAGATGAGTGGCTCTGCATCTGAGTCGAAGAGCACAGTGGTGTTGTAAAGCCCCTTCTCGGCAAAGCCGACGATGACCACCATTTGATGCTGTCGAGCGGCCCCGCGCACGGCATCCAGGTCTTGAACCCTTACTCCAATGCGCTCAGCCTCTTCTTTGGAAGACACGCAGTATCCGGTTACGGCGCACTCGGGGAATACAGCTAGCTGCACGCCGTCTTGAGCGAGATGCTCAATGTGCTCGACGATCCGAGCAATGTTCTTACTCGGATCGTCGAATGCGACGTCCATCTGGACGCTTGCCGCACGGATGATCATTTAGACCGCCGCGACTGCGATGATGTTAGAGATACAAAGGAAGAGCGTCTCCGAATCCTTTTTTACCTTCAGAAAGTGTCCGTCTGCTGCTTCGAGGACTCCACGATGCTGGGCTACATTTGCACCAGTTTCGACGTGGACCACGACCTTCTTGCCAACTAATTCTTGAACGATCATTATTCTGATTATCCCCTACTTTCCGTACAAACTGACGCCCAAGCTCTTCAGTTCAGTTGCTGCCTGAATGACGCGAGTCTTCATTCCCGCTTCTGCCTTCTTCATATAAGAGCGAGGATCGTAGACCTTCTTGTCTCCCATTTCTCCGTCGATCCGCAAAAGGCCATCATAGTTCTTCATGACGTGGTCAACAACCGGTCGCGAGTAGTGGTACTGGCAGTCGGTGTCAACGTTCATCTTGACGACGCCATACTCGAGGGTCGCGTGGATGTCACTCAGCTCTGATCCGCTTCCTCCGTGGAAGACGAGGTCAGCGATAGCACCATACTTCGCACGAATTGCGTCGTTACCGTTCTTGAGGATCATAGGATCCAGCTTGACGTTGCCAGGCTTGTAGACGCCGTGCACGTTACCGAATGTCGCAGCCAAGGTGAACTTGCCCAATGCATGTAGGTTTTCGTAAACCATCACCATATCTTCCGGCGTGGTGTAGAGCTTGCTGTGATCGGCACTGCTGTTATCAATTCCGTCCTCTTCTCCACCCACCAGTCCAGCTTCGACCTCGAGAACGATTCCCATCGGACCCATCAGCTTGAGCAATTCGACTGAAATCCGCATGTTATCCGCCATCGAGAGTTCTGAACCATCGAACATGTGACCGTTGAACAGCGGAACCAGGCCTGCGTCAACCCTACGTTGGCTCTCTGAGATCAGGGGCCGCACAAACTTGTCAACCTTATCGGGAACGCAGTGGTCGGTCGTGATCGCCACATAGCAAGGGAGATCAGCTGCAACTCGGTGGGTGTACTCGGCAAGCGCGATTGCACCTGTTGACATCGACTTGATCGGACCACTCGCGAACTCTGATCCACCGGTACTGAACTGGATGATGCCGTCCGTCTTTGTTTCGGCAAATGCGGCCAGAGCAGCGTTGAGCGTAGTGCTCGAAGTTACGTTGATTGAAGCCAACGCATAGTTGCCCTTCTGAGCTTCGTCGAGCATTCGGTGAAATGTTGGCGCGTCTGGTACCGGCATAATAACTATGTTATCCGATGAAGCGCCTCGTTCCCCTGCTTGCCCTGGTGCCTCTAGTGATTTCAATTGACTACTCGCACAAATTTGTCCTGCCGACACTGGCGCTTCTCTCACTGCTTTCTGTTCGACTGCTACTCGCCATGTCGTTCCGCCGCGAACCACTATACGTTCCAATGCTTCTGTTCCTCCTCGCGCCAGCCGCGCTGATGTGGGCGATAAGCGAACGCCGAGAGGGGCGCGATTTTTGGGAAGCACTGATTTCAATTGAGCTGGGTATCAGCGCGATCGGCACCCTTTGGTTACTCAACTCAGGGAGAGTAAATCGGCGCCACATTCCGTTCATGCTCGCAGCCGTTATGCTCTGGTCTTTGTGCTACTTAAGTGGATCATCTGGCGGAGCGGACCATATGCAACCTTACTACTCCATGTTTGGCCTTAGCAAGGAGCTGACTTGGATTCTGATCGTTTGGTCACGAAAGATAATCCATGTCGTTTTCTATTCCACTCTGGCTAATCTCTTTTTTGACTACTTTGCGCGAACTACTTATTCCCACTCGCAAAATGGCAGCGACGTTGACCCTGAACACAATGACCCGCTTCAACTCGATTATGAAGAGCGGCGTCTGGCGGTCGGTGTTGCTCTGAATTCTGCCTTTATCATTGCTGCATGCGACGAGTGGCGACAAAACATGATGCCGAATCGGGAAGGGTCAATCCGCGACGTCATCCTCGATATCGGCGCGGCGTCGATCTGGCTGTGGTGGCGCTATCTCAGAACGAATTCAACCAATCCAACAGCTCCGGGATCTGAGCATCAGACATAAACTCGAGCGGATCATCTTCCTTATTAATCCATCTTAACGCCTGGAACTTATACATATTTAGACGATCATCTTCTCCAGATGGAACCCGAAAAATAGGGATCATCATGTCTGTTTCGATATATGCCTCGGGGTCTCCACAGACAATAAGGGCGTCAACTTCGTCCCAGGTCTGACCTTGGAGCAAGCGGGTTACAGGATATTTAAGTGATCGCTCTTTAAGGAAAAGGCTGAGGACTCGGCACATTGCATCACAAGCCTCTTCATTGGGATCCCAGCACAAGATTTCAATCGGACGGTCGGCAAAAAAGTTGGACAGCGTTGCTGACAGCTTGGGCGAAACCTCAACATCGCCGAATCCCAAAATTGCTAACCTCTGAATCACCGCGACAATTCTACAGTAAGATTAACCCAGTGGACGATTTCGATTTCGGGTTCGAGCCGACGGAGCTTTCAACATCCGCAATCAGCCTCAACTTTCTCCCTTCGGGACGAATCAATAGCCTATGGCTCAATGAATCGAACGGACCGTTTTCTTCGGATGTACAGTTTGTAACCGGTCCAGTTGTCATGGCCGATGAAACCACGGACGACTACCTTCCCGGCACGATTCTGCTTGGGGCCCGCACCAGTCCCGATGACCCGTGGATGGTAAGCCGAAACTCATCGGCAACCGTTCGTAGCGGTGAGAACAACGTTGAGATTGACTACGAGTTTTCGCTTCTCAGTGAGCTCGAGGTCACAGGGAACTTTTACGAGTCTGAAGAACAGCCTGGTGTCGTCATCTGGGACATCGT
Organism: uncultured Armatimonadota bacterium; assembly: GCA_903927345.1. Taxonomy (GTDB): domain Bacteria; phylum Armatimonadota; class Fimbriimonadia; order Fimbriimonadales; family Fimbriimonadaceae; genus Fimbriimonas. The sequence continues at coordinate 67,267 of CAIYMO010000049.1, forward strand.
CATCAAGAACAAAAGCCGAAAGAGCATTGAAATTGGTGAACTTGGATTTCCGTTTGCACTCCTTAACACCCTCGACGGATTTCCGCTCAACGATGAAGGGATGAACTCGCTTCTGACTGAGCGCATGGTTCTCCAGCACCATATCGGTGGAGCAGGGAGCTACCTAGCCGCTCGAAGGATGTGCGGAGATTCGCCAGGGCTTCTGATTTATCCGGGGATCAACACATCGTGGGAGTTCTCGCACTCGGCCCCGATGTCTCTCCGAGTCAGCCCGGGCTGGGCCGGAGTTCCGATCATGTACGTACACAGTCGTGCGACAGCGGATCGAGAAGGCTGGGCGGACTGGTTTTATGGTCACAGCAGCCTAGTACTGGAACCAAAAGAAGAGCATCGCTACCAACTGTGCTTCGCCCCGATTTTAGGTCGCCACGGATTCGAAGTACCTCTTGCGCTCGCTGAATTCAAGATTCCGACATTTCGACTTAGCCAGGGTGCGGTAACTCCGATCAACACCCAGAATTACATCGAAATTGCAGGAACACGACCCGCCCAGTTCGTCCCCGAAGCGGAAGACGCTGAAATCGAATCGGAAAGTGATGAACACGGCGGCATTTTCGCAGTTTCTCGAAGACAACCCGGGCCGCTTCGGGTCCTAGTCGAGGACATGGATGGGCGAGAGTCATGGTGTCACCTGTTTTTCGTGCGCCCATTGGCTGAGCTCATCGAAGCCCGGGCTCAATGGATCTTTGATAATCAAATTGTTCGAGACGGCATCTTTGAGCACGGAATTCTTCCCGCCGACAACAAGGAGAATGCGCCCGACCTTGAATGCTTCCAAAATCCCTGGGGCATCATTGGATCGCTTGCCGACGCGACCTTCTTGGTCGAGAAAAACATTGTCTACCTCGACCCAGAGCAAGTTCAGGCAATTGACCGTTATGTAGAAGATTTTTTGCTCAAAGTATTTCATAAGCCGTTGCAAAACACCTTCGCTTCAGTCTGCCCGCCGGCCGCTGGAGCCATCGGATATGACGCTTCTCGAGCCCAAAGTTACATTCATGCAATCCGCTTTTATGAGGCAGTTTCGCGACTCGCTCGGCACACGAAGCTGTCTCGAACAGAGACCGATTACGCCGAGCTCGCCGAAGGACTGATTCAGGGTCTACTCAAGTTTGCTGACAGGGAAGGACTCTACTCAACAGCCCTGTTCGGTGCTTCAGATCTAATCGGCAATCTCGGCTGGGATAAGCTTCGTGAAAAGTATCTGGAGCAGTATCGACTTCCCTTCTGGGTTGGCCGCCATTTTTCGCTGACCACGCTGGACGAGGTCGCCGCCATTGCAGATCAAACCCACGCGATCTCGGCTACCGGGTCCGTAGAGCAACTCCTACTGACGCACAGATCAACTGCGCCCAACTGGTGGTCCTACGGATCGGAGCCACGGCCGCTTGTGGACTACGAGTTGCATCCACAGCTCATCGACTTCGGTGCGATGTACCCTTCATACACAGTAACTTCACTGTCACACACCCTTCTGAGCTGGCTCAACCGCGACTATACGCGGCTCGATGAGCCTTCCCTCCGCCTCGCCTTTGGCGGGCTGATGGCTCCTTGGACTATGGTTCGGGAGGATGGGGCCGCCAGCATGGGCTTCTGCCCCGATATGGCGTCATCCCAGCGCGGACTCTCGGCACGAACTGGTGATATTGGCTTTGCCCTCGCCGAATTCATTCGTCGAGCGACGGTTTGGGTTCTGCCCTCAGCCGAGCGGGGCTTCATCACCTTTGGAGGGACGGTAGAGGCTTACCCAAGAGATGGAAAGCCATGCCTTCGCATCGTTCCTTGGGATGGTGTCGGCCGCCGGATCGTTATCCGACATATGAATGTTGAGATCACGGTGGAGGGAGCAAAGATTGACTCAGTCGAACTCTCAGCCGATCTTCGATGGCTGTTGCTCACCTTGGATAACCCGAATGAGGCTGTTCGAAGAGAGGCCACGATTCGGATCGAGGGTCTTTGGGGAACGTCCTTTACATGCTCCGATGGAATCGGAGAAATGGATGGAGCAACTTACGTTATCCGAATGCCGGTAGAAGGCGCTCGATTGCGCGAAATTGAAATCCGACCTGCGTAAATCAAAAAGCCGACTCTACTTACGCAGCGCCGGCTCTCTTGTTTTTGATCCTCGAGCTTACTTCTCGCGGATTGGAAGACCCATGGCCTTCAGGAAGACGTGAGCTTCTTCGTCGGTCTTGGCGGTCGTGCAGAAGACGATGTCCATACCTCGGATTCGGTCAAAGGTGTCGTAAGGAATTTCAGGGAAGACGAGCTGCTCCTTAAGTCCGATTGCGTAGTTGCCTCGGCCGTCGAACGACTTAGCGGATAGACCCTGGAAGTCTCGGATTCGAGGAAGAACGACGGTTGCAAGTCGGTCGAAGAAGTGGTACATCTGATCGCCCCGAAGAGTGACCTTACATCCAACCTTCATGCCCTCTCGGAGCTTAAAGTTCGAAATTGCCTTCTTTGCGTGGGTGGTAATTGGCTTCTGTCCTGAGATAAGGGTGAGGTCTCGGATCGAGTTCTCAAGGTGCTTGCTGTCCTTATCGGTGGAGCCAGTTCCCATGTTGATGACGATCTTGTCCAGCTTAGGGACCTGCATCACCGACTTGTACTTAAACTGCTCTTGCAGCTTCGGCATAACTTCCTTCTTGTACTTCTCGCGAAGGCGTGGGGTAGGGAGTGCGCCGCTTGGTGCATTCACTTTTGGTTCTTCTTTCTTCTTAGCCATTTCGTGTTTCCTTTTTTGCCTAATTTCTGACTAGGCGTCGGGAGCTTTCAGCCGAGCTCCTTCAGCCGATCAGGCTGAAGGCTCGTTGCTGAATGCTGATCAGTCTACGTTCTTGATCGTCGTGCCGCTCTTCTTTGCGTAGCGGACGAGCTTATCGCCTTCTTTTCGGCGACCAACGCGAGTTGGTTCACCGGTCTTCGGGTCAAGGACCATAACGTTCGAGATGTTGAGAGGAGCTGGGAGCGCGATGCGTGCGCTTCGCTCGCCCTGCTGCTTGGCCTTGCGGTGCTTAATGACCGTGTTCAACGGCAATGGCTGCTCGGCGTTCTCTGGGTTCTCAGCGAGGACGATGACCTTGTTCTCCTTCGGGGACACAGCGGCGATGAAGCCAGTCTTTCCTTTGTCCTTTCCGGCAATGATCATGACCTTATCGCCACGTCGAACTTTGAGCTTGACGGGATTTGCGAGTCTTTTAAGATCAGCTTTTGTTGGCATTAAAGCACCTCCGGTGCGAGCGAGACGATCTTCATGTAGTTGGCATCGCGAAGTTCGCGAGCTACTGGTCCAAAGATTCGGGTGCCTCGAGGCTCACCGTTGTTCGGGTTGATGACGACGCAAGCGTTCTCATCAAATCGCAGAGTCGAACCGTCGGCACGTCGGACGGCCTTCTTGGTTCGAACGATGACGGCTCGGACGACGTCGCCCTTCTTAACCGGCATGTTCGGGGTAGCTGCCTTGACTGCGCAAACGATCACGTCACCGATTCCGCCGTATCGGGGCTGTGAACCCTTTAGGACGCGAATACACATGACGTCTCGAGCGCCGCTGTTATCGGCAACCTTGAGTCTTGTAAATTGTTGGATCATTTCGGTTTTCCTTTCTCAGAGGCCATCTCCGAACAACATTCGGAGGTAGGCGTGATTCAAAAATTTGTGCTCCCTTGCCTTGTTGGGCAAGGGTGCGGGTCTTACTTAACCTTCTCGAGAATCTGGGTAACTCGCCATCGCTTATCTTTCGATAGGGGGCGGGTTTCCATGATCTCGACGCGGTCTCCCTCGTCGCAATTCAAAAGGTCGTGTGCCTTGAACTTTTCGGTTCGGATAACAACCTTTCCGTACAGCGGGTGCTGGACGCGTCGCTCAACCTTTACGACTACCGTCAGCTCCATTTTATTGGAGACGACGATGCCTTGTCGGGTCTTGCGGCGATTGCGGGATACTTGAGCGTCTGCCATTAAGCTTGTCCTCTTTGCTTCTCGCTGATCACGGTGAGGATTCGGGCGATGTTGTGTCGTCGAACCTTCACGCTTGCTGTATCTGTAAGCTGACGGAAAACGATGTCGCGTCGTGCCTTATAAAGGGCAGCTTGCTCTTCGTTAACCAGGGCTTCCAACTCAGCAACTGACTTGTCTCGTAATTCCTTTGCTTTTAAGCTTTTCATTGTGCAGCAGCCTCCCGCTTAGCGGCGGCTTTTTCTTGGTAACCAGCTTCAAGCGCAGCTTGCTCTGCTTCCAGTTCGGCCTTGGTATAGAACTTACAGCGCATTGGCATCTTGTAGATTGCAAGTCGCATTGCTTCTCGAGCCAGTTCGACTGAGACGCCGTCCATTTCGAACAGCACTCGGCCTGGCTTGATAACAGCTACCCAACCTTCGACGCCTGCTTTACCCTTACCCATACGGGTTTCGAGTGGCTTCTTGGTGTAAGACTTCTGTGGGAAGATTCGAATCCAGACCTTTCCACCTCGTTTGACGTGTCGGGTCATGGCGATACGAGCGGACTCGATTTGTCGGCTAGTAACCCATGCTGGCTCCAAAGCGACAATGGCGTAGTCGCCAAAGTCGATATGGTTACCCTGGGTTGCCTTCCCTTTCATCCGTCCGCGGAACATCTTCCGTCGGCCTTCTTTAACTCGTTTTGGCAATAGCATTAGGCTTGTCCTCCTTCAGTTGCAGGGGCAGCTTCTGCGGCTCCTTCCTCAGCCTTGGTTGCACCAAATGCCTTCTTAGGACCGCGATCGTCTCGCTCCTTGCGTCGGTTCTCTTGCTGGGTCTGCATGATTGCATCCAGTTCACGGAGTCGCTTCTCAGGAAGAACTTCGCCCTTGTAGATCCAAACCTTGCATCCAACGATTCCGTAGATGGTGTGCGCTTCGGCAAAACCGTAGTCGATGTCAGCTCGCAGGGTGTGCAGCGGAACCTTACCGGTCTTGTCCTTTTCTGTTCGAGCGATTTCCGAACCACCAAGTCGTCCAGAAACCTGGATCTTGATGCCTCGACCGTTCAATCGGACAACGCGAGTCATTGCTTGTCGCATTGCACGTCGGTGGCTGATTCGCTTTTCAAGCTGAGCACAGATGTTCTCGGCGACGATTTGCGCGTCGAGTTCTGGCTGTCGAACTTCAGTGACGTTGACCTGAACGCCTAGGGTTCCGTCAAACTCACGAACCATTCGGTTAAGAATGTCGGTCAGTTCATCAATGCCCTTTCCGCCACGTCCGATGATTGCGCCTGGTCGTGCAGTGAAGATGTTAACCTTCAGACGATTTGCAGCTCGCTCAATCTCAACGCGGCTAACGTTTCCAAGTCCTACTCGACCCTTGACGACCTGACGGATTTCGTGATCCATCTTGACCGCTGCGGCGTAGCCTTGCTTTTTATAGAACCAGTGACTGTCGTGGCCTCGGATGACGCCAATACGGAAGCCTACTGGGTGAATTTTCTGTCCCATTAGTTTTCTTGTGTCTCCTCAGAGGCCTTGACCTCTTCCTGAACCGGAGCTTCGGTGGCTACTTCTTCGGTAGCAACTTCCACTGGCTCTTGAATTTCTTCAGCAACCTTTTCAGCCTTCTTTGCCTTTGGTGCAGCTGGAGCGGCGAATTTAGGTCGCGGCTTAGCTTTGGTACCGTGTGGCTTGACTGCAGTCTTTGGCTCGACGTCTTCAACAACAACCGTGATATGGCTGGTCTTCTTGACGATTCGATTTGCTCGACCCATAGCGCGAGCCTGGATTCGCTTGATGCGAGGCCCTTCGTTAACTTCGATGGTCGAGATGCGAAGCGTTTCAGGCGAGAGCTGATTGTTCTCGACTGCGTTTGCCATAGCGTTGATCAAAACCTTTCGGAGAAGCTTTGCACTCTTACTGGTGTGATAGCGTAGCTTGTGAGCGGCCATCGTTGCATCCATCCCTCGGATTTCGTCAGCGATGATGCGAACCTTTCGTGGTTGCACGCGGAGATATTTAGCGGTTGCGCGTACTTCCATTATCGAATCTTCACTCCTCGTTCAGGGATGCCGCCTTGGTGGCCCTTGTACGTTCGGGTTGGTGCAAACTCACCGAGTTTGTGACCGATCATGTTTTCGGTGACAAAGACGGGAACGTGCTTGCGTCCATCGTGAACCGCGAACGTGTGTCCGATCATGTCTGGGATGATCGTCGATCGTCGGCTCCATGTTTTGATTAGTTTCTTTTCATCCGCAGCGTTCATCTTGTCGACTTTCTCGATAAGATGCTCATCCACGAAATATCCTTTCTTTAAGCTTCTTGCCATTTAGATTTTCCTGTGTTGACCTTCGCCCTTAGCCCTAGCCAAAGGCGGGCAGTGCACGAGGAGCTTTCTCCCTGACCCCATTCAATCGAAATTGACCAAGGAGAGAACTCAAATTGACGATAGTTGTCTCTAAACTTACTTTCCGTAGCGTCGTCGAACAATAAGCTTGTCCGTCTTCTTGTTGCTTCGGGTTCGTTCTCCGAGAGACTTGTTGCCCCATCGGTCGACTGGACCTTTCTTGCGTCCAACCGGCGACTTCGCTTCACCACCACCGTGTGGGTGGTCGCGAGGGCTCTTAACGACACCACGAACGTGAGGCTTTCGTCCAAGGTTTCGGCTCTTTCCAGCCTTACCAAGCGACTCGTTCTCATGCTCAGCGTTTCCAACCTCACCAACCGTAGCGCGGCAGGTGTTGTGCACCATTCGCATTTCGCCCGATGGGAGTCGGAGGGTGACGTAGCTTCCTTCCTTTGCCATAACCTGCGCAGAGGTTCCGGCAGAGCGAACCATTTGGCCGCCCTTGCCAGGGTGGAATTCGATGTTGTGGACCAGCGTACCAAGCGGGATGTTCTTCAGCGGCAAACAGTTGCCAGGAAGAATGTCCGATTCGGTTCCACTGGAGACCTTCGCACCAACGACCAAGTGGCGAGGGGCAAGGATGTATGCCTTCGTACCGTCGTTGTAGTGAAGAAGGGCGATTCGGCAGGTGCGGTTTGGATCGTATTCGATCGCCGCGACAGTTGCCTCAACGCCATCCTTAATGCGCTTGAAGTCGATGATTCGGTAGCGTCGCTTGTTACCGCCACCAACGTTAACGCTGGTAACTCGGCCATAGCTGTTGCGACCACCAGACTTGCGCAGACCAACGGTCAGCGACTTTTCCGGTCGACCCTTTGTAATTTCCGCGTAGGTCGATACTGCCTGATGGCGTCGTCCTGGCGATGTTGGTTTAAGCTTTCGTACTGGCATGGTTAGACTCCGTAATCCTCCAGCAGCTGACCCTTAGCAAGGGTGATGACTGCCTTCTTGCGATCCGGCTCGTAGCCGCTTCGCTGACCTCGACGTCGCTTCTTACCCAGAACCTTGATGGTGCGAACCGAAGTAACTTCGATACCCTCACCCTTCTTCTTCCCGGTGTTGTACAGCGCTTCAAGAGCAGCTTTGATTTCGATCTTGTTGGCATCTCGAGCAACGATGAACGTGTACTTGCGCACGAGTTCAGCGTCGTCTTTGATGCTCAGGTCTCCGAAGCTCAGGGCCACCGACTTTTCGGTAAGGTGGGGAGCAACGATCACTTCGTAGGGACTTCTCACTTGGACCAAACCTCCTCGATGCGAGCAAGCGCATCCTTAGCGACCACAAGCTTGTGAGCAACGAGCACGTCTCGCGCGCTGAAAGCTTGGGTCCTGGGACCCTCTTCACCCTTCTTAACTGAAGCAGGAGCGGTTCGAACCACAACATTCTTCAGGTTAGAGAAGGACTTGAGAGCAACTTCGTCGTACTCAGGCAAGATCACAAGTATCCGCTTGGTACCAGCAATTCCGAGAGCGGTCAGCAATGCAATTGCATCCTTGGTCTTTGGAGAAGCAAACGCGACCGAATCGACCACGCTGACATTCCCAGCCTCAAAGTGCATCGCAAGCGCACTGACAATCGATGCTCGTCGCTCTTGCTTATTGATCTTCTTGTCGTAGTTACGAGGCTTGACCGCGAGAGCCATACCACCGTGCGCATAGTGCGGTCCACGAATCGAACCCTGTCGTGCGTTACCGGTCTTCTTCTGCTTGTACGGCTTTCGTCCACCACCACGAACCTCAGCTCGAGTCTTGGCGCTTTGCGTACCTTGGCGAGAATTCGACTCTTCAGCAACGACGGCTCGGTGAATCGACGTGTGGCTTGCAGAGATCGTGGTCAGGAATCCACTAAGATCGTGGCTACCAACCTTCTTACCGGCTTTATCCTTAATTTCGATAGCAGCCATTATTTGTTCACCTTGTTAACCGTAACGGCCGCGCCGTTTGGTCCTGGGACAGATCCGTCGATGAGCAAGAGATTTCGCTCAGCGTCGATCTTGACAATCTTGAGACCTTTCTGAGTCACCGTATCGGTACCCATTCGACCCGGACCGCGCTTACCTTTGAAGACCCTCTGAGGTCCGGTAGCACCGTTCGAGAGCGGGCGTCGGTGAGTCATGAAACCGTGAGTCATGTGCTGGCCTTTAAAGTGGTATCGCTTGACACCACCAGCAAAGCCGCGGCCCTTGCTGACTCCGGTCACCGTCACGTCTTCGCCTTCCGCAAACAAAGAAACATCGAACTCTTGACCGAGCTCGACGCCATCAGTTTTTGCTACACGGAATTCGCGAAGGGTGCGAAGGTTCTTCGTGAGGCCTGCCTTTTTGAGGTGGCCAAATTTGGGGAAAGTGAGCTTTCGCTCTGGCGCGTCTCCGTAGCCGACCTGGATTGCGGTGTATCCGTCTTTCTCTTGGTTTTTCAACTGAGTTACGTAGACGGGACCCGCTTCCACGACGGTAACGGGCACCATTTTGCCCGCATCGTTAAAGATGTGGGTCATGCCTATTTTTCGTCCTAAAATGCCTGGAAGCATAGATTTTTCCTCGCTTCAATGCGTCGTTCGACCTGTCGGATTCGTCTTGAATCACTGACGTTGCCCATCGTTTTTGGTCTTGTAAACCAACCGGGGTCGCCCAGTCAAGCGAGCTTGGAAGCTGCGTGACGCCAGACACAGTCCGGCGCAAAGAGAAGTTATACCTTAGGGACTCTAGGGTTTGCAACTGGTGAGCTCACGATGCTGTTCGCCGTACACTTAACTTATGAGTCAGGCCATTGAACCTCGATATGTTCTCGCTGTTGCGGATGCCGCTGCGACGAGCCTTTACTTCCAGGAGAAGTTGGGGTTTGAGGAGTGGAAGGTAGTTGGTGAGAATGATTGGCGATTCGTTCGGAGAGGAGCGATTAACATTCACCTTGGAACTTGCCCGGGAGAGGTTTTGGCGGCGGACAATGGGAACCACTCTTGGTTCGCCTACTGGTTTGTCGAGGACGCCGATGCCCTCTATAACGAGTGGAAGGCACGGGGTGCGATCTTTGGGGCGCACATTAAGACACAGCCTTGGGGCATTCGCGATTTCCAGATTAAGACGCCGGACGGGCATCGGATCGTTGTCGGGCAGGCTGTTTGAGTTTTCGCTGGTAGGATTTAGCGATGACTTTGATCGAGCAACTTCAGCACCGACTGGCCGACGGTATGCCGTTTGGATTCTGTCCTTGGGAGGACGGCGACGGCATGCTCTGGGGGACGATGCTCGAGGTGACCGATGAGGGTTTTCGTGTCCAAGAGCTTGGGACGCTCGGCGAGCTAGATGCAGTGGAATGGTACGACCATTCTCAGATCTCTCTATTTGACTTCGGCGACCGCTACTCTCGTCGCTTACAGTTGTTGCAAAAATTCAATCCGACACAGTCGACGAGCACCTACATGGAGACAGACCGCAGCCAGATCGAAGCCCGTTTGAATGAACTGGCCGAGACTGGAGCGGTTGCTCATGCCGAGTTGCTTGGCGGTGGATCGAGCTCCACTGTTCGAGTTTTGTCCTTCGATGGAGTGTGGGTCACCATGCAGGACTATGACGACTTGATGCAGCCTTACGGTCTGATCTCTCATCGGCTCGACAACATCACCGGGATTCGGACGGGGACGGCTTATGAAGAAGCGGACGAGTTTTTGTCGGCGATTGCTGAGTCGTCGGTGAAGTGAACGACACTTAAACGCTGACTTTCGCTCGGTGGGTGATGCCTCGTAACATCGACTTAGCTCTGGTTGCAGGGCGAAGGATTTACGAAGATGACCCATGACGAAGAACTCCAACTGTCGGTAATCAATGCGCTTCACGCTAACCCGCTGATCGACCCGCGGCACATTGGCGTGGCGGTTAACGAGAAGGTGGTTACCTTGACCGGTGTGGTGCCGGGGTACTACCAGAAGGTTCAGGCTGAGAAGACTGCTCTTCAGGTTCCCGGGATTCGCGGGTTGGCTCAGGAGCTTGATGTGAAGCTGGCGAAGGAGCACGATCGCAGCGACACTCAACTGGCCGAGTCAGCGGCGGAGCATATCCTTTGGGATATGGCGGTTCCGGCAGGCATCGCGGTCACAACCGAAGGTGGCTGGCTGACTTTGAGCGGAACTGTTCAGTGGCCATATCAGCGACTTGCGGCGGAGCATGCTGTTCACCGGCTTTACGGTTTGAAGGGCATCATGAACCACGTTGTGGTGAAGCAAGAAGCGACGCTTGAGCACATCAAGACTCAGATCGAAGACACCTTGAAGTTGGCGGCGCAGCGCGAGGCGGACCGGATTGATGTTCGAGTCAACGATGGCGTGGTCACTCTTCGCGGAGTGGTGCAAGGCTGGTCGGAGAAGAACGATGCGGTCCGAGCGGCTTGGGCGACTCCTGGAGTCTCGAAAGTCGACAACTTCCTTGAAGTCGGTGTCTGATGGATTTCTCCTCGGTGCCTGTCTTGGGTCGCAGGTGGACACCGATTCCCGTTAAAGTCTCCGCTTCCGCGGAGCATGCGACCCAGGATCTGATGAACAGTTATGAATACTATCGACTCAAAGCAAACCGCCAACGGGCAAACCGTCACTGGCACTTACGACACTCATCACCAGGCGGAGATCGCGGTGAAGGATTTGGTTTCGAAGGGCTTCAAGATGAGTGACCTAACCGTGCTGGGCATGGATTATCACAGCGAAGAGCATCCGGTGGGCTTTATCAATACGGGCGATCGAATGATTGCGACGGGTAAGTACGGCGCGTTTTGGGGCGGGCTTTGGGGCCTGCTGTTTGGATCGGCTTTTCTCTTTATTCCCGGCGTCGGACCGATCGTCGTCGCGGGCTGGTTGGCTTCGTCGCTGATCGGTGCCGCTGAAGGGATCATTGTCGGCGGAGCGCTAGGGGCGCTTGGCGCTGCTCTTCTCAGCGCGGGAATTCCGAAGGACAGCGTTGTGGAATATCAATCGAGCGTCCAGGTCGGAAAGTTCCTTGTGATCGCCCGGGGCGATGAGAAGGCGCTGGAGACGGCGCGTGTTGCATTCGACCTGCATTGACCGGGTTAATCGGTCATTCACCCTGGGAGCTTTGCTCTCAGGGTGTTTTTTTGGCTGTTTTTCGGGTGCGGGCGTTGGGTTCCTGGGGCGTTTTCGGTTCAACGGGGTTTGAGTTGGGTTGGGAACTGGGCGTTGATGGGCGTCGTTCTGTTGTGCGGTGGAACGGGAGTTGGCGCAGTGGGCGCAATTAGGTTCAACGGGATTGAATTTAACCGAGAAGTCCGCGCATGTTGGCGCAGAATTTGAACCTGAGTTTTGGCAAGGTGGCGCAAAGTGTGTCACTTTGCCCTGCAGCGCAGTCTGCTTCAGAGTTGTTGGAGCCTCATGCTTGAGACACCACTGAAGCACGCGCGATTTAAAACCTTCGATCACCACCTATAAGGCGACGAACATTAGGAAAAGTCAACCAAGGGCTAAGGTCTCCTTTTGGGAGAAGGGCTCCTTCAAACTGGCTGGGTTCTAAGAGCCGGGGATGAGGGTGGGGCTTGTTCGTCAGTCTTTCTTTGTGGGTCTGGGCTGATTGAAGAGTGCCTTGTACGGATACTTCTCGTCGACCCTCAGCCTCGCGTTTTTTCGTTGGGGAGGCACGATCCAATATGATGATTTTTCGTCTGGTCCCGATCTCCAGACCTTCAGTAGATTTTCAAGATCCTGTTTCATGCTTCCCGGATCTTGGGGCGGCATGTGCTTGTTTGCATCCCATCCCGTTGCGTTGAACATCTCCATCGTGCTCATGCCAACACGGTGGCAATTGAAACATCCATTGCCTTCGATGTGGATCGTCCGCATGTCCCAGTTTTCACCTCCAAGTACATAAAACGGAGAGTTTTGATCAAGGACGGGGACAACACTTTGGTTTGTGCCGGGCAGCTTTGCGGCGTTGATAAAGGAGTTGGTGATAAATGGATCGGCTTGGTGGCAGGAAACACATTGGGGTCGATCTGGTCGCGGGGGAACAAACGCTTTGTTGAACTCCTCGGGTTTATCAATCCAGGGGAGGACTCCGCGCATCCTCAACGTCCCATTGTCCAGCGTGACCCAGGGTTGAATTTTGTCCGAGCTTTCGAAGAATGCGGTTGCGCCAGTCACTCGGTTGTAGCCGATCATCTGAACCGAACCCATTACTTGTTGTGGGTTACGTGTCGAGTTTCGGCTGAAACTCACCCAGACGACGTCAGGGAGTGGCTTACCTGCCGCCGTACGTCCTTCGTATCTTTGGAGGGTCGAGCCTGAAACGGTTTCCTTACCCAGGCGGCTTGGGTTGTCGAGTTTCTGTCCAAGGTTGCCGTATGCCCTTTCGCCGTTGACAAAAAGGGGAATTTCGACGGACTGGCTCAGGTCGACCTTTGGAGGGACACCTAACTCAGGTTCAACCATCTTCGCATAATCAAAGGCTTCGCGCGGGAAATTCCACTCGATTGGTAGCCCGGCCGGTTGATCCTTTTTAAATTGGTCGACCGAGCCCTTTTTTCCTAACCCTCCCAGCTGGTCCCCCTTCTTGTTTTGTTGAGTTGAACCTTCGACAATAATGGACAGCGTAAGGAACGCGCTTGCAGCCATAAACCCGATTCTTTTCGCTGTGGTTGATGCCATGAGTACACGACTTTTACCCTAGCTGTTTCCATTGTGAGTGTTTTGAAGATTTTCAAAGAACACTGGGCGCAGGTTGGACTCGTGGCGAAGCGTGGCGATCGGTTGCTGAGGATCTTTCTTCTTGATGAGGAACAGCCGCGGCTCGGCTCGATCTTGATGCCTGCAGGAACTTGAGAAGTTGATCTTCACTTAAGGTGCGAGGAAAACTGGGAAATGTCAGCCAGTTGCCTTGAAAATTTGGTCGTATAATTTCTGTATGAGCCTAGTCATTATCCCGAGCGAATTGAAGTCGGTCATTGGCGCTGATCCGGAGATTATCAGCGGGGCGATTCGGTTTGTGGGGACGCGGGTTCCGGTGCAGGCTTTGCTTGATACCGTTCACGGCGGGGGGACGATTGAGGAGTTTTTGGACGGCTGGCCCGACGTGTCGCGAGAGCAGGCGGAAGCGGTCATTCGTTGGGAGCAGAATCAGGCTCGAAAGGCACTTGGGCTGGACTTGGCTAGCTGATGCGGGTTCTGCTGGATAACAACGTCAATCAGCGGTTCGCGGCTCTCGTTGAAGGCCACGAGGTTGTTCACGCCCGTCAGCTAGGATGGGGCGAATTGTTGAACGGCAAACTGATCTCCGTGGCCGAAGATGCGGCATTCGAAGTGATGATCACTGCTGATTAGCAGATGCAATACCAGCAAAATCTCACAGGTTGGAGGGTTGCGATTATTGTTTTGAACAGCGTCTTGTTGCGCTGGAGTGACATCGAGCCCCTCGCTCCTCGTGTCAATGAGCTGCCTCGAAAAGGAGTTGAGGCGGGATCGTTTCACATCGCGACTCTTGAAGGGTAGCGGCTTGGAGGGAGGCGGTTCACGGACAAGCTGGGCTTTGGTGGTTGAGAAGGGGTGGTGATTTGTCGCTTGACCGTGCCACCCAGGACCCTCTTCTTTACCATGCCCACTCATGTGGCTCGCCGCCGTAACCTGGTTGACTTAGCCTCCACAGTGCGACTGTGGAGGCATCCAACCAAGCTTAGTGCCTCCACATAACCCACGCTAGGACCGGACGGACTTTTTTGTCACTGGAGACAGTAATTTCGTTAACTCAACGGTTGGTAAAATCTTTGGATGCGGCTACAAGTCCCTATACATCTTGCAGAAGAGTTCTACACGCTCGGCAAGAGTCGGAGGCACGAACTCGTTCGCAACTTCCGAAGCATTGCAAGTACAAATATGTCTGCTGAACCGTACAAGCAAGAATTACGGTCTCTTGCCATTTCAGATGAATTGATTGAGTGGTTTGATGTTAGTTCACGTCGTACGCAGGGCGAGTTTGACGTTTACGTTGACACAATGGCTTTCAAAGACGATCTAGAGTACTTGGAAGCTGCGCGGTGGTATCCCAAGGAACGCGATGACAAGGCTAAGAATTTGCGTCACGGCTACTTCCTATACGGTTTACATTTTTCAGCTAGCATTTTTTTGCTGTTGGCAAACTATTTTCATTGGCCAAAGAGCGCCCCTTCAGAACTTCATGCACCACTCAATTTTCTTATTGATCTTAGTGTATTGCTGGCTCCCATCTGTTCCCCTTTGGCCTTTTGGAAAATAGCCAAGGCAAAGCGTCTTAACTACGTTTCGAATCTGCTCATTTTGGCTCTTTTTTGGTGTGTTTCTCCGATGGGGCTCATCATCCTTTGGTCAAAGGACAATAACATCCTCAATGAACCGGTGCCATCTAAACACCACGATCTGCTTTGTCGTTTGCGGGGCTTGCTAGCAGAAGAGCGGGAGGCAGAGGACAAATCTCAACATCTTAACTTAGCTCCTGAGCCAGCCCCGTCAGTTTCAGTTCTGGAGCCAAAGGACCCTGAGCCACCAAGAGACACCCAACAGGCAACAGATAACGAAGACCTTGAAAAGTTATTCGAACTCTTTCGATCGGGTGCAATTTCTGAAACGGAGTTCAAACGGCTGAGAGAAAAATTCCAAAAGTGATGGCATTTCTTGAGTGAGAGTGGCGGAGCA
Organism: uncultured Armatimonadota bacterium; assembly: GCA_903927345.1. GTDB lineage: Bacteria > Armatimonadota > Fimbriimonadia > Fimbriimonadales > Fimbriimonadaceae > Fimbriimonas. The sequence goes on from CAIYMO010000049.1 coordinate 82,339, forward strand.
TGGATTTTTTATTTCATCTTCGAAGCATCAAATCCCGAGACATCAAACACAAACGTTCGGTTTCCTTCCTGATATATCTGAACTTCAATCTTCACCGTTTTGGCTCTTGGAAGCCGATCCATAAATGTGTCGAATGCATCAATGAACAGAGATTCGGTGCTGTGATCGGCGGGGGGATTTGCACGGAAACTGCGGATCGAACCTGAATCAAATCTGATCGGTACCTTTGTGCCGTCCATGAGGTCCGTCAGTAGTTGTCCGCGCTCAATCTGGAAAATGACATCCTCACCGTGCTCCGGATGCTTTCGCAGCATCAGTGTGGCGTGTTGCTCTCCTTGATAGGGGAAATCGAGCGAAACCGTATTTGTACTCGTAACGTAAGCCGTCAGTACATCTCCCCGGCCCATCCCATCTTCCTCACGTTGATAGTTCCACGGTGATACAGGCTCTGGAGCCTTTTGGGCGGGCGTAGCCTGCGATTGATCGGGGCTTTTACTCGTTGGGGCCGTCTTGGCTGGAGCCAACTCACTGCTCTTGGCATCTTCCTGATTCTTTAGCCTACCAACGGGGGCAAGAATTGATAGAAAAATGGGACAAACACATATGAACAGGAATAAAGCTCCAAGGATGTACCATATTGGACTCGAACGTTTGGGTTGCGGAACCGGCTGCTGCATGATTGGCGGGAGGCTAGACATGATCAAATTGTACTCCTATAGGCGCAAAATACAAAGGATAGATTTCAGGTAAAGAATCAAGCGAAATTTGTCTTGAGTTACTGAAAACCCGCCTTGCGTTAGCACCCACTTCGAAGAGCTTGATGGAGGTACACGCTTGAAAAAGGTTTTGATGGGTATACTCCGTCAGTTCTCTAAAGACAGCAGGTGGAAACTTAATGTCTCGTGCAAGCGAGACGCCAGCCGAGGAGCCATAAAGGAACCTGTTTCAGGTCCTTGTCCCCGTTAAAGGGACGTCTCTTCTGCGCCGTTTTCCCTTCGAAACTTTTCGAGATCAGGTGCACATTAATGCCCACAGAAGCAAAAGCACAAGTGATCGAGCAGGCGAAGGAGTGGTACTCCAAGTCGTCGGGCGTGATCTTTGCTGACTACCGCGGACTCAGTGTTAAGCAGATGCAGGGACTTCGAGCCGACCTTCGTAAGAAGGGCGCCGAGCTCCATGTTGTCAAGAACACGTTGTTCCGAGCGGCAGTTGGCGAGGATGTCAACACCCTTCCGGCTGAGTTCCACAACGGCACAACCGCATACGCTTACATCTTCGATGATGAAGCGGGTTGTGCAAAGGCACTTCTCGATTTCGCTAAATCCAGCAAGAAGCTCGTCGTAAAAGGCGGACTCTTTGGTGGCAAGGCGATGTCTGCTGACCAGGTGAAGTCCCTTTCGGAACTTCCTCCGCGCGATGTTCTCATCTCGCAGGTTATCGGAACCATCGCTGCTCCTCTCAGCAACCTCGTTGGTACTGTCGAAGCCCTTTATGCGGAGCCTATCCGCACGATTGGCGCGGTAGCCGACCAGGCAGCGGAGAAAGCGGCCTAAGAAGATTCGTTATTGAGCCCCGTAAGGGCTCCAAGATTTAAAACACACAGAAGAGAAAAGAAATGGCATCCATCGATTCAATCGTTGAAAGTATTAGCGGACTTACCGCAATCGAGCTCTCCGAGCTCAAGAAGGCACTTGAGGACAAGTTCGGCGTTACCGCTGCAGCTCCTGCATTCAACCCAGCTATGTTCGCTGGAATGGCTCCTGCTGGCGCAGCTGCTGAAGTTGAAGAGAAGACCTCGTTTGACGTTATCCTCGCTGAGGCTGGCGGAAACAAGCTTCAGGTCATCAAGGTCGTTCGCGAACTGACCGGTCTTGGTCTTAAGGAAGCAAAGGACCTCGTCGACGGCGCTCCACAGCCACTCAAGCAGGGCGTTTCGAAGGACGAGTCGGAATCGATCAAGAAGCAGATCGAAGAAGCCGGCGGAAAGGTCGAAGTCAAGTAAGCCTCGGCTTATCGAACTTTCAAAACTCGCTCCGATTCATTTTGAATCGGGGCGTTTTTTGTTTTTTGCTAGGGCCTGGCTGATGGGGTAACCGATAGCGACGAGCCAGGAAAGGTAGAGCCACCAGTCGCCGAGGGTTTGGTAGAGGGTCCATTGCCTTTTCGTTTGTAGCCATCCGTAGGCGGTCGCCTGGCCGTCTTTGAGTTCGCTTTCGATTGTTCCGTATTGGTTGACGAACATGCTGCCGAAGCGTCCGTCGGCGCGGATGATGGTCACTCCATTTTCGGCCGCGCGGAACGGGGTGTAGGCGGCGTGCATTGCCGCGACAAAGTGGTTCTTGGATTCAGGGTCGATCGTGGGCAGTGCGATGACTTTGACTCCGGGTAGTGCAGCGGTTTCGCGGATGACAGAGGGGTAGCAGGAGTCGAAACAGATGTTGAGGCCGATACTTCCTTCGGTCGGTCCGAACGGCACGGCGACGGCTTTTGAGCCTGGCCTGTGCATGTTCTTCTCTCCGGCGAAGAGTTTGCGCTTTTGGTAGCGCTCGCTTTCTTGGCCTTTACGGGTGAGGGAGGCGACGTTGTAGGGGAGCGGCGCGTGGTCATCGGGGAAGCTAGTGATGATCGGTGGTGTGGATTTGCTGAGTTCTTCTAGCTTGGTGGTGTCGCCTCGGGGCGCGAACATGATTCCGCCGAACTCGGGCCAGACGACGAAGGGGGTTCCTGAGTGGAGTCCTCTCGTGGCTGCTTCCATGGCGTCTTCGTTGCCGTCTTGGAACTGGGCTATGGCGGCGGACTGGTGTCCGGACGACACGCCTCGAACGGGATCGGCTCGATAATTTGCGATACCAAATTGAATGATCGCAATTAACGGTGCGATCTGAAGAATCCCCCACTTCGTTCGGCTGGTAGATATGTTTATCAACCAAGCGAAGTAACTAACGAGCCATATTCCTCCTACGGAGGATACAGACATCGCAGGCTGTGACCTGTACAAGGCCAGACCCAAGTGCGCCGGAATTTGGGTGAGAAGGATGGACTCGAGGGCAACGGCGAGGGCGGCGAGCCACCAGATGGGGCGTTTCGAGTTCTTGCCGTCGGCCCAGATGGCGAAGAAGATTGCGAAGACGAAGGCGTAGAGCCCGCAGGCGGTGTAGTTCCAGCCGGAGGAGGGTTCGAGGTGTTTGATTTCGTAGAACCAGCCGGTGGTGGTGAGGAAAGCGAACCAGAAGATTGCCCCTAGGCCGCCGAGGAATCCGGCGATGGCGCCTTTCTCTTTGGTGGCAAAGAGGAGTGGGACGAGGGCGACGAGGATCAGGCTTCCCTTCTCACCGAGGGGCATGGCGAGGGTGATGAGGGTTCCGGTGGCGAAGACGGCGAGGATCAACAGGAGAGCGGAGATCGCGGCCTTCTTCATGGTGTGGATATTATAAGTCCTTTTCGATGGATTTCACTTCGCGCATTACTAACCATAGTGGGACAATTCCGATAATTCCGAAGAGGGAGTCGATGATGCGCCAGCCGAAGGGGATGCCTCTGATGGGGCCGCAGGTGAAGGCGAGGAGGGGGACTAGGGCGCAGGTCCACATGCCCCACTGGATGATGAATTTGTTCTTAACCGGGTCCCGGTAGGGACCGATGAAGGCCCCGGCGATGGCGAGGTGGCCGAAGGCGAGCCAGTCGGTTCCGTAGGCGATGAAGGGGTAGTTTTGGTCGTTGTGCTGGAGGCCGGCTTGCACGGTGCGCAGCCAGGTGGCAAGGCCGCCATCGCCTTGGCCGAACCATTGGACAAGCAGGTTGACCTCCCAGGTGAGCGGGAAGGCAGTGACTCCGCTGATGACTACGCCGAAAATGAACCCTCCGAGGAGGATTCGGATTCGGCGAAGGCGCTGGTCGGGGGTCACTACTTTAGTTTAGCCTCGTTTCACTTTGCTCAACACCGGCAGAGCGTCCAGCGTCCTGAGTTCGCGGCAAAGCCTCCCTCACCCCCCTACCCCCTCTCCCTCCTGGGAAGGAGAGGGGGAGTTCGGATTAGAACGCGATGTCTACGGGTTTGCTGACAGCGAGGGAGAAGCCGCTGGGCTTGAGTTTGCCGGTTTTGGGGTTGATGCGGAAGGACTTGATGATGTTGTCGTCTTGTCCGGCGACGAGGAGCCAGTTGCCGCTGGGGTCGATGTTCATGCCTCGGGGGGTCTTGACTCCGGCGGGGGTGATTTCGATTAACTTGAGCTTGCCGTCGCGTTGGATGGCGTAGCTGGCGATGGAGTGGTGGCCACGGTTGGAGACGTAGACGTACTTGTTTTCGAAGATGCGGATCTCGGCGGTGGACATGCCCTTGAGCTCCGTTTCGGCGGGGAGGGTTGAGAGGGTGTTGAGCTCTTTGAGGGTTCCCTTCTTGTCGTCGAACTTGAGCGCAGAGACGGTGCAGTTAAGCTCGTTATTGACGAAGAGGACGCTTCGGGTTGAGTCGAAGGCGGCGTGTCGGGGTCCGGCGCCAGGGGCGGTTTTGAACCGAGTTGGCTCGGCGCGTGAGCCTTTTTTGAAGATGAGGACTTCGTCGGTGCCGAGGTCGCAGCCGAAGTGGTTATTCTCGGTTTCGCCGATGAAATGGGCGTGGGAAGCGTCTTGGCGAGACTTGTTGGGGCCGGAACCTTTATTGGTGAAGAATTCGGGGGTTTGGATTTCGCCTTTGGCGCTGAGGAGGAAACGGGCGAAGACGCCTTTGTTGTAGTTGGCGACGACGATTCCGTCGGTGTCATGGTCGAGGTGACAGGGGTAGTCGCCGCCGGTGGGCTGGTGGTTGATCTCTACACCTTTCATGTCGAAGCCCCAGACTTCGCCGTTGGCTTTCTCGCTGACGGCGTAGAGGGTTTCGCCCCTGCGCAGGAGATAGCTGGGGTTTTGGAGCTTGGCGAAGAGCTTCTTCTGGGTGAGTTCACCGGTTTGGATATCAAGCAGGGCTTGATAGATGCCTTCGCTTCCGCCGGGCGAGGTGTAGGTGCCGATGAAGATTGCGAGGAGGCGGGTGAGTTCCATGGTGCGAGTTTACTGTGCGATTTCGTACAGGGCTTTTGTTCGGCTGAGTTGTTGGGTGAGTTTGAGCTTGCCTTCGTGGATGGCGTCACCGACGAGTTGTCGCCACTTATTGCGGATATCCTCGGCGAGGGGTTCGGAGCGGGGTTGAGTTAGGCTCTGGTTCCACTTGTCGAGGTCGGCGACGTACTGATTATTGAGATAGACGTGCGAAATGCCGAGCTGTTTGAAGTTGTCGATGAGGTCTTGGGCGGTTTGCATTTTTGCCCATGCGACTTCGGTGGTGTGTCCGGGACCCGCCCAGATGTAGGGCTTGTCGAGATAGAAGCCGAAGACCTCGTCGAGGAGAGCGATTTTCTTGACCGCGGGATCGTCTTTGGTGGCTTTGTTGAGGGTGGCGGTGGCGACTTTTCCGGAGACTCGGCCGCCGTCGCTGGCTTGGAAACCTTCGAGGAATTCTTGCTCGGTGAGGCCACCGGCGAGGACGGGGAGGCGCTCTTGAATGATTGACGCGTTGTAGAGGTAGAGGCTAATAAGGAGCTGGATTCCGGCGGCGGCGGGGATCAGGTGCTTGGTCGGCTTCCAGTCGATGGCTCGCGCTCCGAGGGCGAGGAGAGGAATTGCCAGGGCGAGGATGTAGCGCGACTGCTGGCTGAGGACGGTCCAGGCGAGAAGCTGGATTCCGATCATGAGGGCGATGCTGCGGTCGAACTTGTTGGCGAGACCCTTTGCGATTCCGACGGCGCCGGTGGCGAGGAGGGCGAAGCCGAGGCTGACGAAGGCGAAGCCATTACCTAGAAGTGGTTGAGGATCGGTGAAGCGACCCGAATTTCCTGCCAAGCCGATGATGCTGTTGCCAAGGTTTGCGATTCCCGGATAACCAAACAGTTTTTGCTGCCCCGTGTACATTGCAGCGGCGGCGGAGTCCCAGTTTTTGCCGCCGAGGACGCTGTAGAAGAATGGGTAGACGGGGTTACCGACGACGATCCAGTTCTTGATGTACCAAGGGGCGCAGACGGCTACGGCGATGCCGATAGCTTGGGCGGCAAGTTTGCGGTCGCCCATGACGAGCATCAGGAGTCCGGCGATGCCGATGCTTTGGAGCCCGGTGTACTTGGACCCGGCGGCGAGGCCGAGCATGATTCCGGCGAGGATGGCGTCTTCCCTTTTGCGGCTTTCGATGTGGAGGGCGGCGAAGTAGAAGCCGAACCCGGCGAAGAGGCCGTGGGCGACGTCGATGTAGGCGGTGCCGCTCTCCCAGATGACCATCGGGATGCTGGCGAAGATTAGGGCGCTAATGGCTCCTGCTTTCTTGCCAAATCGGTCGCCGAGGACGCCGTAGATGGCGAGCGTTCCAAAGGCGGTGAACCACCAGACGAACGCTTTGGCTCCGGCTTGGCCGCCGTGCTTGAGACCGATGAGGAATAGTCCGTCGACGGCGGCGGGAAAGTTGGAGTGGTGGATGTAGGAGACGCTGCTGACGTGACCTTCTTGGAGCCAGATTTTGGGGACGGCGAGGTGGTACGCGACGCTGTCCCAGTCGAGGGCGGTGGATGGGGTCAGGACTCCGACGAGGGAGATGAGGAGGGGGATAAGGGCGAGCCAGAAGGCCAGCGGAGGGCGAGTTTCCGGAGGAGTGTTCTTGTTGCGATTTTTCAGCCAAAGCCCACCCGCAACAAGGGCGATGACTCCCCATAGGATTAGTCCACTTTCCTTCGATCGTGTTCCGATCATCCCCGTAAAATATGTTGAGGTACCCCAGACTCCAAGGCCAATCAACCCAGCCAGTCCGTACATGGTTGACCACGATTTCCCCGCGAACAGTTTTCGGCAGAAGTATGCAGTAGCCGCACTCGCTCCGACGCACATTAGTGCGATCAAACTCAGTGCCAACAGGAACCATCCCGACATACTTACGAAGTATCCCCCAAAAATGATCACGTAGAGAGCTAAGTTGCCGAAGGGGTGGAGGTATCCAGGTATCCCTCGCGTGCGAGGGAGTCCGTGAACGTTAGTGAACTGGTGGGAGTGCGAAGTTACCAGTTTTCGGCTGCGGTTACCCCAAGAACCAGCGCCTCGGCGACCACTCCCCCGGTTCGCCTTTGCTCACCTACCCCTCGCTGGCGAGGGGTATCTTCCTCCGATCGACTTCTCCATGAAGGTGCCTTACTTCTTGATGTAGCCGTGCATTCGGAGCCAGGAGGCGAAGTTTTCGAACCAGCCGGTGCTGGTTGTCTCTTTGGGATACATTCCGAAGCCGTGGCCGCCTTGCTCGAAGAGGTGGAACTCTACTGGGCGCTTCGCGGCTTTCCAGCTCTCGATGAGTCCGAAGCCGGCGTTGGCGAAGAACGGGTCGTCGGAGGCTAGGGCGATGAAGAGCGGTGGGGCATTGGCAGGGACTTTGACGGCGTTGAGAGGTCCGTAGATGTCGCCGATGAAGGCTGGATTCACGTCTTTTCCGTAGAGCGTCGTTTGGAGGGTCAGCATTGCTCCGGCAGAGAAGCCGATCATTCCGACCTTGGTGGGGTCGATGTTCCACTCTTTAGCTCGAGATCGGACCAGGGCAAACGCAGCGGCGGCATCAGCGACTTGGGGCGCGAGGGCCAGAGCTGGATCCTGGGGAGTCGCGGGGGCACGTCGGGCGGCACCCGAGAACATTTGCTTCATCGAAGCCTCAAAGCCTGCCATGTCGGCGGGAGTTGGGTTCAGGCGGTACTTGAGAACGAATGCAGCGACGCCTTTTTTGTTCAGGGCTTTGGCGACGTCCCAGCCTTCATTTTGCATCGAAAGGGTTCGGAATCCGCCGCCTGGAGCGATGATCACAGCGGCTCCCGTTGCCTTCGACTTGGCGGGGAGGAAGGGGGTCAGCGTTGCGATGCTGACGTTTCGGGCGAAGACGCTGCCGTACTGGGAGTGCCAAGCTTCGTCGGCGGTGGACTCGGGGAGCTTTCCGGTTCCGAGTTCGATCGCGCCAGGTTGCTTTGGAGTCGGGATCGGGTTCATTTTGTCGTTTTGGGCGAACGCGCTCATGGTCGTGATTGCGGCAAGCATTGTCACAACGGTTCGAAGGGTGGGGAGTGGGTTTAACTGCACGTGTTCTCTCTCGATCTCGGAGTGAAAAGGGCCGCTCCAAGGACTACCTCGACCATTGATTGACCGATAAAGCGATTATGTACACAAAGAAGAATGTTTATTGCTTCTTCGCGTTACGTTGTAGTCCTGGAGCACTGAGCCGACACTCGGAGTGACCGGCTCGGGGTGACGCCGGTCGGGGTCATGCCGCGAGCTTGTCGCTGGGGTGACTAGAAGTCTCTTCCGGTGCCCGTGCCGAACGCCTGTCCGCGGCGGCCGAAACCTTGGTTGGTGTCGAATGGGATGATCTTGAGTCGGATGTAGAAGGCGATTTCTCGGCCGCTTCGGAAGCCGGAACCGAAGTCGCTGACAGTCAGGATCGCCTCGGCATCGTGGAGGTCGTAGACCATCGAGTACTGCTGAGTATCAAACTGTTTTGTATAACCGTTGTAGGCTAAATTGGCACCTATCCGCGTTTTTCCGATTCGCAGACCATCGAGCATAAGGTTTACGGCAGACCAGGTGGAACGCTGGGCGTCGTAGCGGGCGCCGACAGAGGTCATGAGGGTTGGCGTTTGCCATTGCATGTCGAGCCGGATGTTGCTCCACACGGTGTTGAAGGTGTCGTAGCTGGAGAGCGTCCTTAGGGAGAACGCTTGCCCAAGGCGGTACTCGGAGCGGATTCCGACTTGCTGCCAGGGGGTTTCGCTACGCTCGGCGCGGGTGAAGTCGTAGCCGGTTTGGATTCCGAAACTTGATTTCTCGTTGGTCATCCAGCTGAGATCAAAGCTGGAGTAGTTGGTGATACCGGTTCGGTCGATGGCGAGGGGTGAGTAGCCGAACGGCCGGAGGTAGGCGTAGCGCAGGTTGGCGGTGAGGCGTTTTCCGAGGGAGTAGGTCCCGGCGGTGCCGAAGTTCAGCCGGTACTGGGCGGTGTCGTCGGAGTAGAGTCCCTGCTGGAAGTTGCCGTTGAAGTCGAGGCGCCAAGGTCCTTTGTCACGGATTGCGCGGTTGAAGCCGAGTTGGAAATTGGTTCGAGTGATGCGGCTCTGGGTGATGGGATCGAGATATTCGCCGAGCGACATCTCGGTGGTGAAGGGCATCGACGGATTCGCTTTTTCGCCCATCAGCCGTTTCGAATCTGAGCGGAGGGTAAGGACGGGGGTTCGGTCTGAGCCAGGGAAGAAGTTGGCGACTTCGCCGATCGGGATTGTGCGCTGGTATTCGAGGGTGGCGGAAGCTTGCTTGAGATCGGTTTGGCCCTGGAATCGAACGTCGACGGTCTGGCGCGACGACCCGCTTGAACCTGAGGAGCTGTTCCAGGTCATGTCGAGGGTCGTGTTGGTTTTGCCAAACTGGCGCCGGTCTCCCAGAGTGAACGTTTGGTTTTCGTTTGTGAACGTGCCGGTCTCTTGGGCTTGGCGAGAGAAGGAGAGTGTGGTTGTTCTCCCGACGTTCGCTTGGATTCGGGTGTTTGTTGTGGTTGCAGAGGGCGTGGTGAGGTAGTTGTTACGCTGGATGTCCTGATCGATCAGGAGGTTGCCCCACTTGAGCTTTTGCTCGTGTTGGAGATTGGCGTTGAACGTGTTGACGCTGCCGAATACGCCGTAGAGCCGCGCGATCCCGTTGATGTCTTTGTTGCGATAGTAGTAGTTGGTTCCCAGTCCGGTGCCGAGCTTGCTCATGTAGTCGGTTCGGACTGCGGCGCGGTCTTCGCCTTTCATGGGGAAGCCGTAGGTGTTCTTGATGTAGAACCCTTCGTCTTCGGTTTGTCCCATCTGAGGGAGGTATTTGAAGCTGCGGTCTCCGAGGGGAATCCAAAGAATGGGGAGGCTGATGACATTTCGGCCGAGGATATTGAGCTTTACCTTTCGGAATGTGATCTGCTTCCCGGGCTCGATTGTCGCTTGTTCGGAGTCGAGGTGGAAATGCGGCGTTTTGTATTCGCAGGAGGTGAATAGGCAGTCGACGGCATCGATTCGCTGGCTGTTACCTTGACTCGTTTTGCCGGAGAGGTAGGCGTCACCTTGGATCTTGTTCCCTACTGAGTTAGGGGAGATTTTGACTTGGCTGTAGTTGGCGAGGAAGGTCTTCTTTTTGAAATCGACGGTGACCGCATCGCCGACGACGGTTTCGTCTTTGCCGATCACGCGTACGTTGCCAGAGAATCGGAATATCTGGGTTTGGGTGTCGCCTTCGACGCTGTCGGCGAGGCATCGGTATCCCTTGTACAGAATTTCGGCTCCGTCGGTGACGGTGAGCTTGCTGCCACTGCGCTTTAGGACTCCGGATTTGACCAGTTCGAGAACGTGGTCGTCCGGAGTTGGGAGCGGCTGGGATTGCGCTTGCTTGGTGGGCTGCTTTTTGAGTGCAACTTGGTGCACAAAATCGGACAACGCCATCCCCTGGGAAAGGGCGATGGCGGGAGAGAGCACCAGAGCGATGGCGAGGAGTCTCACTCGAGCTTCCTCATGAAGACAAGACCGATGGCGAGGAAGATGATGTCGGGGAGCCAGGTCCAGAGGACCGGATCTGCCGATGGTGACTTGGCGGCGATATCGGTGCAGAAGACGAGCACGTTGTAGTACGCCATGACGATCACCATACTGATCATGACGCCCGCGAAGCCGCCGAACTTCGCTAGTTTGATGCTAAAGAACGGGGTGATGATGCTGAAGATGACGCACATCATGGGGATGCTAAACATCTTGTGGAGGGTCTTCTCGTCGTTGGCGGTGCTTGCGCCCATCTGGCGTTTGAGCTTGATTTGCTCTTGGAGTTCGCTGATGGTGAGGTCTTTTGCCTCGTCTTGCATGCCCATCATTTCGCGGAGGCTGATCTTTCCGTTGATGACAAACTCTCTAGATCGGGAGACGATCGCGTTGGTTCGACCTGGCTTGACGAGGATCGACGTGGCGTTTGAGAACTTCCAGACTCCGCGTTGGTAGGTGCCTTCTTGGGAAGAGATGACGGAGATGTTGGACTCGTCGGTTCGGTCGACGAGTAGGGTGTCTCTCAGCTTTAGGGTGTCTTCGTCGAGCTTCGTGACGGAGCCGATGGACACGGTGTAGTTGCCCATTTTAAGGGGGCGGTTAGAGACGAACGAACCCATTCCGGCAAGGACGTTGGAGGAGGTTTTGAGCTCCATCGAGCGTTTGGTGGCGTATGGAGTGAGCTTGGTGATGCAGAGAAAATTGAGTAACCCTGCAAAGACACCGAACATCAGAGCTGGCCAGACGACGCGCATCACCTTTCCCCCGGCGGCGCGGATTGCGGTGATCTCACTTTCGCGGGAGATGCGCGAGAGGGCGAGCGAGGTGCCGAGGGCAACGGCGATTGGGAAGACCAGGTTCAGGTTCTCGGGAGTTTCCCAAAGGACGAGCTGGATGGTTGCCAAGAGGGGAACGTTCCGAGTGAGCTCGTTTTTGGCGAGAAACATGTAGGTGTTCGCCTGGAACAACACCATGACGATGAGGAACGAGACCAGGAAGATTGGGAAGATCTCGCGGTAGATGTAGCGATCGACTCGCCTCATTTTGTTTCACCGGTGACGACGAATGCGCTGACGACAGCCCAGACGGCTACGCCGAGGAGGACGATGACGGTGGGGATGGTAATTGCGGGCGGGAATTGGCCCATCATCGGGACCAAGAACAAGACGATGAGGAGGCAGGACCAGATGGTGATGATCTTCTGGGTTTTGCGGTTGTAGAGGACCGAGGAGCTTCGCGCACGGTCGAGGTGGACTGATCCGAGGCATCGCGGGCAGATCAGGGCGCTTGGATTAACGACGGCTCCGCAGGCGGCACAGTTGATGTCGCGTACACTAGTTATGTCTACCTTTGTTAGCCAGAAGTGATACATTCTGTGCTCTTCGCGGAACGCGCTGGCGGGGAGATGGGGGAGGGCTTGGGAGGCAATTGAGGCTCCGACTTCGCGCTCGCCTCGGTCCCAGAGGATCTTCGCGAGGCGGAAGGCGGCCATCGCGTTTTGGGGGTTCATGCGGATCTGCTGGTAGCAGATGGAGATTTGCTCTCCTTCCATCGCCTTGGCGTCGATCTTGTCGAGGGTTTTTTCGAGAACCGGGAGGGCAACGAAAAGTGTGAGGACTCCGCCGACGGCTAAGTAGTGGACTCGGGTGTCTTCGATCTTCCAGATGACGAAGAGCAAGTAGGTGACGGTGAACGCCATGAGGAGGGCGGTGACACAGCCGATATCGCCCATGACGGAGCGATTCATCAGATAGATGAAGAAGATTGGGTAGCCGAGGAAGAGGAGGCACGGGAAAAACGACCCTAGTGGGGCGTGGATGTCAGCGAGGAGAAGCGATCCCATCGTCATCCTCCTTGACGTCTTCCTGTGTGTCGGGAATCTGCTTTTTGAATGCGAATTTTGACTCGGTGCCGTTACGGAGGCGTTCGATGTTCGCACGGTGCTTCCAGACGATGAAGAGCACCATGATCACCAAGATGGGGATGAGCTGGGAGCTGTCTTTGAACACCAGGATTGAGAAGATCGGGACCGAGATTGCCGCCAAGATGCTTCCGAGGGAGACGTATCGGGTGATGGCTACGGTGAGCGAGATTACGGCGAAGCCGACCAATGCGGCTCCAGGAATTGCGCCGAGGGCGGCGCCGAAACCGGTAGCGACTCCTTTGCCGCCTTTGAATCCGACAAACGGCGAGAACATGTGCCCGAGGATGGCGATGACGCCCATGATCATGCTCAGGGTTTGGACTTCGAGACCGAGGGCTTGGGTGGTGACGACTTGCTTGGTGAGCAGTGCGGGGACGTAGCCTTTTAGGACGTCCAGGACGAAAACAGTTAGTCCAACCTTCGGCCCGAGGGCGCGAACGACGTTGGTTGCGCCGATATTTCCGGAGCCGACGGCACGAATATCGATGCCTCGTGCCCTAGCAAAGAGCATCCCGAAGGGGATGGATCCGAGGAAAAACGCAAAGATGGCAAGCCCGACCAAGATCATGGGGAAATATCGTTCCTAAGTTATGACGTATTACCCAGCGATTTTGCCGTTATTGCTTAAAGCTTTGCTGTCTTGTAGGGTCGGCAGAGGGGGTCGCCGATGACCATGTCCTTCCACTTCACTACCGGAGAGGCGGCGTAGAACGCTTCGGCGAGATTGAATCCGGAGTAGTAGCGCCCGAAGAGGAACTCGCCAGGACAAAGGGCGAACGTGAACGGCTCGCTGACGTAGCCTTTGGCTCCGGTGACTCCTTGCTGAATGAGGTCTCCGATGAGAGATTGACCCGCTCGGTTTGGACCGAATGTACGGGCACTGGTGGATACGTAGGTTTCGGCGATTGCTCCTGGCTTAAATTTGAGTCGATGGTAGGCGTCAGCGTCGAACTTGTTGTCGTTGCTACCCCAGCTGATGTAGCCCATGAGGGGCTCGCGGCCATCGGAGAAGCTTTCGGTCTGTTCGTAGTAAACGTCGGCACTTTTGAGCTGCATCGCTTGGGTGGCGCGTTGCATGAGTTGCTCCATTGAGTAGTAGCCGGAACCGGGACCGTAGTTGGGCTGCGAGTCGATGAGGAAGGGGCCCTTATCGGCTTTGGCGTTGAGGCTGTTATCGACGAGTTTGAGACAGTCTTGGACGGTGTAGCCGATGAGGCGCGTCACGAGATACATTCCGCCGAACTTCTTGCTGGAGAAGCGCTCGGTTGAGGCGAAGTAGGGGTTTCGGGCCTCTCGGACCGCCATGTCCATGTCTTGCTCGTCGGGAAGGAACTGACCGACCTTCTGTTTGATCTGTCGCGTTTTGAGATTCATCCCGGCGAGGGCGCCGTCGACTGAGTAGCCGCCTTGGTCGCCGATGCGGATCGGGGTGCCTTTGGTGAGGACGATGAAGTCGATTCCGGGCAGTTTGGAGAGGGCTTTGCGGACAGGGGCTTCGATCTCAAGAGCGTAGGCGTCGGGGGTGATCTCTTCGGAATGGGTGGTGGAGATTCGGATGACGTTCTTGATGGGAATTTTGCGCTTGGCGGCGTAGTATTCGCCGATCCTGACGCTGTCCGTGTTGCTGGCATTGATGACGACGGCGACCCGATTTGAGTCTGAAATCACTTGGGCTGAGGGTTTTGTGATCTTTGCCTTCGGGGTTTGGGCGCAGCCGAGGAGGAGTAAACCAAGCATCATCACTGTATTAGACCCTCTCATACTCAACACGATATTGTTGATTATTGGTTAGTTCCTGGGCTTTTGGATTTCCATCTGCCAATAATAGTGAACATATGCGATTTGCGGTGATCATGGCGGGCGGTTCTGGCGAGCGATTTTGGCCGCTCTCGCGAAAGCTGAGACCGAAGCAGCTTTTGCGTCTCACCGATCCTACGGTGACAATGCTGGAAGAAGCGGTGAATCGAATCGCGCCCTTGCTTGGTCGCGAGAATGTTTTTATTGCAACTTCGGCGCACCTTGCGACACCGATTCGGCAGGCGGCGATTGTTGCTCCTGAGAATGTTTTGGCCGAGCCTGACAAGCGAAATACGTTGGGGTGTCTGGCTTGGGTGGCATCAACGATTTTGGCGCGCTACGGGGAGACTGGGCGACACGCAACGCTCTCAATTTTGACCGCGGACCACAAGATCGATGATCCGGACCAATTCCGAGATGATCACAGCTTGGCGATTACGATTGCCGAGGAGACGAACTCGTTGGTGACTCTCGGGATTAAGCCGACTCGACCAGACACCGGTTTTGGATACATCGAGTTTGGGGATGAGATTGACCACAAGACGGCTCGGGTGACGATGTTCCGCGAGAAGCCTGATTTTTCGACAGCGCAAACGTTCCTCGAAAAGGGCAACTTCCTTTGGAACAGCGGAATGTTCTGTTGGAAGGTTTCGACGTTCTGTGATGAACTCTCCCAGGTGGACCCGGCGTCGGCGGCGCTTGTGCTGAGCATGGCGGAGGCTTTGGGGCGGGCACATGAGGAACACGCGGCGACGCTGTTCCGGCAGCTTCCGGATATTTCGATTGACTACGCCTTGTTGGAGAAGTCATCGGAGGTCTTCTGTATCCGTGCTTCGTTCCCTTGGGATGATGTGGGGTCGTTCGACAGCCTTCTGCGGACGATGCCGGTTGATGAGTTTGGGAACGTGACGATTGGGAATGTCGTGGCTAAGGACTGCCAGGGATGCGTCCTGTACAACGACTCGGATGACCGAGTGCTGACCGCAGTGGGGATGCGGGACACGATTCTGGTGCAGACGGCGGATGCAGTGATGACGGCAAAGATCTCGGATGCTCAACGCGTGAAAGAAATCGTACAGTTGTTGAGCACCACGACTTACTTGTAAGTTAATCCGTAGATTCGCAGGCCGATGTTGAGATCGGTCTCCTTAATCACTACCCGCTTGATCACGCCTGCTTTTGTGGGAATCTGCAGATTGGAATAGCCGCTTTGGCGCGGTCCGAAGAGCGTTGACTTAGGATCATCGGCGGCGCGGACGTGCGCGCCGTACAGGAGCTTGGCTGTTGTTGTCGTCCCGTCGGCGTATTCGATGTCGACCGATCCCAGAGCCGTTCCGTCTTCGACCTTGACCGAGGCCGCGATTGCCACGTAGAGCTTGTTGGCGGTCTTCCCAAGTGGGATGGCAAGCTGAGATGGGGCGTTGAAGGTCTCGGGGGATACGCCGGCGAGTTGACCGTCTTCGAGTTGTCTGAACTTCACTCCACCGATAACCAGCGGGGCTCCGCTACCGAAGGTTGTTGCCTTTTGAGTTGTGAGGACGGTTTGGCGGGGGGCATACATTTGGGCGAAGACTTCATCGGCGCGGTAGTCGAGGTCTTCGATCATCTCGGATCGCCCGCTCCAGCCGTAGTCAGCAGCGAGCACCATTGCCTCGAACTGTTTGAGCTGCTTGATCATGTTGACCTCGTTGCTTTCGTAGCCCGCCCAGGTTGTAATCAGGGTTCCGACACGCTCAATGTCGGCGGCAACGCTGAATCCGCGAATGTTCTCGGGCCGGAACCAGGTGCTTGCGATGGGTTGAAACTCTTCGATCTTCCACGTTTGAAGCGACTTGATGAACGGTCGGTGATTCTGGTCGGCTTTGTAGTGCCAGTCTGCGATCATCGCTCCTTTCGGGATGGCCTTGCGACGCTTGCGGGCGTTTTCAAGGTCGTAGCCGTTGGTGGCGTCGACGGCGTCGGAGGGCGAGAGTCCCTCGTCGCCCCAGAGCATCATTCGGGCGTTGTTGCGTTTTGCGATTGCTCCGAGAGCAGGGAGCATGATTTCCCAGAGCTCAGTGACGTGGGCAGGGTCCTTTTTTGCGAAACCGCGCATATCGATTTCGTCCAGCCCGAAGTGGAAGGTCTTCGGCTTGAGGATTGTGGCGACTTCGTCCCAGAGCTTACCAATCAACTCGCGCGACTCGGGTTTGCGGGGGTCGATTGTGTAAGGGACTTCGGGATTGTAGGCGAGATCGAGGTTGGCGCCTCTGGCGAAGAACCACTCCATGTGACCGAGGCTCTGGATGAGCGGAATGGGCTCGACGCTTTGCTTTTTGTACCAGCCGAACAGTTCGACAAGGTCGCTTTGCTTCATCGTCATGTTGTCGCTGACCTTGGGAAGCGTCTTCCACTCGGTGCGCTCGCATTGGAGAACGACCTTGTTCATGCCGAGCGGGAGCAAGACATTTTCCCAAAGGCGCTTTTGGAACACGGGAGCTTGGGGACCGACGAAAAGGTGGGCACCACGAAAGTCGGAGCGAGGTTCGTCTTCGATGGTTCCGGTAGGGACGACGACTTGGCCGTTACGGACGAATGCCATCTGCGCGAGCCGATAGACCGCGTTGCGGAGGCCGGCTTCACCTTCACCGTACATGCTGATGCTGTCTGGACGGACAACAAGACGATAGCCACCTTCTCGCTTTTCGAGGTCGCTCATTCCTCCATCGATTGGGACCTTCTTGGCGGATTGATTCTTGGGGAACTCGAACCGTTCTTCGAGCTTTTTGACGAGGAGATCAAAGAACTTGGGGCGACCGGCGGGGAAATCCCAGAGCCCGGTGATCGTGGCGGTGTTCTTCCAGTCGATCAGGGAGTTCTTGGGTTGGGGGATCAGAGCCGGTTGCTTTTCGATTGGGAAGAGGGCGTCTTCGAGGATTGGTACTGCTTTTGCCGAGATCGCTGGTTTGGGATCACGCGCTGGCACATCAAATTTGAACTCGTAGTGGACCTTGGTGGGGGTGCCTTTCTGGACGGGAATTCCTGTGAATCCGTTCCAGATGAGGGGCTGCTCGTCGGCCCAGTCTTGGTTGTAGCCGCGGGCGTCGAAGCTTGTCGCGGGGAGCTCAGAGGTGAAGTTGAGCTTCACTGCTTTTGATGCGAACGTTTGAACGGAGTCGAATCCAACAGTTCGCTCAGCCATCGTGCTTTTTTTGATCGGATTTGGGAGCGGGGTTGGGGGTTGGCTACCGAGCTGGATCGTTCCGCCCTGGAATGGAGGTTGCCATACGAGGCCCGCACAAAGCTCGACAAGGGCAGGTTCTGAGCTCTCCCAGTTGAGTGTGTGGTCGACGACGAGGCGGTCGCCTTCGCGTCGATAGGTGGTTTGGCCACTGACCTTTCCGTCATCTGACTTGAAAATGAGCTCGAAGGTATTCGCATCGAGCCGGCGGACGGTTTGCCCGTTCCATCTGGAGCTGTAGTACCCCTTAGTCCAGCCCGGAGCGTAGTACTGGAGGTAGGAGCCTCGGATAAGCGGCACACCGGAAGCTCGCGCGGTGAGCCCTCCGAGTGATGTGACGTCAAACTCCAATCCGTCGGCGAAGAACATGACCCAATTTTACGACGAAAATTGGGTCTTGCTCGTCGGTCGAGACATAAACCAGTTCTGCGAGTGAACGGCTTTGTCCTTGGGAGCCTTGCGGCGGGTGTATTTTCCGCTGGCATCGAGGTTCCAGGCCTGAACGTTGTCTTTGAGGCAGGTTTCGAGGATGTGAACCCGAATGTGTTGTTGGAGCTTTCGGTTCTCGACCGGCACGAGTACTTCGACGCGGCGGTCGAGATTTCGGCGCATGGCGTCTGCACTGCCGATGTAGACCTCGGGCTTTCCACCATTTTCAAAGTAGTACACGCGACTATGTTCGAGGAACCTTCCGACTACGGAGACGACACTGATGTTTTCGCTCATCTTTTTGACTCCAGGACGGAGGCAACAGATGCCTCGAATGATGAGCTCGACTTTCACGCCGGCTTGCGAGGCGACGTAAAGCTCTTCGATCACCTCGGGATCAACGAGCGAGTTAAGCTTCCAGATGATGCGGGACGGAATCCCGGCGCGTTGGTTTTCCGTTTCCCGACGGATTCGCTCAAGGATGCCTTCACGCAGGTTGACAGGCGCGACGAGGAGCTTTCGGTAATCGCGTTGCTGGCTGATTCCCGTTAGGTAGTTGAAGAGCTCGGAGATGTCCTGTGTGATTGCCGGGTCGCTGGTGAGCAGACCTAGGTCGGTGTAGTTGCGGCTTGTTGCGGGATTGTAGTTTCCGGTGCCGATGTGTGCATAGGAGACCAGGCCTTGCTTCTCTCGCCTGACAACGAGGCAGAGTTTGGCGTGGGTCTTCATCTCGGTAAAACCGTAGGTGACGTGGGCGCCGGCTCGTTCCAGCGCTCTTGCCCAGACGAGGTTGTTACTTTCGTCGAAGCGGGCCTTTAGCTCAACCATTGCTGCGACTTGCTTACCGCTTTCGGCAGCGGCGAGCAGGCTCTCGACGATTGGCGACTCAGAACCGACTCGGTAAAGGGTCTGCTTGATGCCGAAGACCTGGGGGTCGGAGCTCGCTGAATCAATCAGAGTTTCGACCGGCCGGAATGAATCGTATGGGTGGTGGAGGAGGATGTCGCGCTGGGAGACGGTTTCGAACAGACCGGCGGCGGTGGAGAGTTGCTCCTGCAGGTATGGGACATGCGCGTCGAAACGGAGACCTGGCTTGTCGATTCGCGCCAGCTCCCAGAACACGTCCATCCCGATGAGTCCTTCGATTTGGAGGACGTCATCTTCGTCGAGTTGAAGCAGCCCCATGAGCGTGTTGCGGAGCAACGGCGGCATCGATGTTGGCACTTCGAGGAGGACCGGGTCGCCAAAGCGTCGAAGTCGAATTGTTTCTTCGATTGTGGAGATGAGGTCCACGGCTTCGATCTCGCGGATTTCGACGTCAGCGTCGCGCACCACTCGGAAGATGTGGGCTTGGACGACTTTGACTCCGGGGAAGAACGCGTCGAGGTTGTTGAGGATCAGATCCTCGAGGAGGACGAAGTCGTTGCGCTTCGGAGTGAGCCGGATCGCCCTCGGAATCACTGTGGGAATCTTGATTCGTGCTAGGTGAAGTTCGCCGTCGCCGATGTCGAGTTGGATGACGATGTTGAGCGATCGGTTACTGATGAACGGAACCGAAACAGCTGGGAAGAGGACGAGCGGGGTGCAGAGGGGGAATACCTGTGAGCGGAAATAGGCGTCCAGTTCGTCTTGTTTGGCCTCCGCGAGCTCGGCGTATTTACGAACGTGGATCGCGTTTCGGTGAAGTGCAGGTTCAAGTTCCTCGCTGAAGAGGCGACAGGCTTTTGTTCGCAGCGGTCCGACGCGCTTTGATATTTGTTCTAACTGCTCATTTGGAGAGAGTCCGTCTACTGTCGTCGTGAGAACACCGGCGTCGAACTGTTCGATCAGGCCACTGACGCGGACCATGTAGAACTCGTCGAGGTTTGACTCGAATATGGCGAGGAATTTGAGTCGCTCGAGGAGCGGGTTGGCGGCATTTTCAGCCTCGGCGAGGACTCGCTCGTTGAATGCCAACCAGGAAAGCTCTCGGTTGATGTAGCGGCTGTTTGGTTGTTCTGGGGTCTTCTTCGTCATCGAGCCATCTCCAGGACTGCACCCTCCCGAACGCCAAATTCGCTGATCACCAAATGCTCGACGTTAAAGTGCCTCATTAATTCTAAGTAAATCAGGGAGCCGACAAGCAGCGTGCCTGCGCGCTTTTGTTTTACCGAAAATCGCGAACTAACTCGGTCAGTTGGTAGCTTCTTAACGCTGTTGAAAAGATATTCCAATTCGAATAACTCGATGACTTTTTCGCCGTCGGGGTGGAGGGCTCGCCAAAGGCCCCGGCCTACGCCACCGCTGACGATGGCGGTTGTGGCTTTACGATCCACAGTGCATTTGGCAAGCTCGGCGCGGATGTACTGACGGGCAACGCGCAGGGCGACATCGGTTCCGGGATTGGTGAGGTTTGATTCGGCGAGCACCTTCCCGGTACCGATTCTGAGCGAGCACTTCCCTTCCATTGCTCCATCGTTCACTTCGGCGATTTGGGCGCTGCCGCCTCCGACTTCGAAAAGTATTTCGGCCCCGTAGTGGCGGGTATCCAGCTGAACTCCGAGGTAGCTGAGCTCGGCTTCGCGTTCGGGGGAGATGATTTCGACCCTGACTCCGGTTTCTTTTTGAATGCGCTTGATGATGTCGGGGTGGTTTTTGGCGACGCGCATCGCTTCGGTTGCGAAGACGTAGAGCCTTTTGACCTTCTTGGCTTCAGCAACGCGCTGGAACTCTCGCATTGCAAGGACGAGTTGATCGGCGACGTCCTTCGGGATCTCCCCTTTTCTGGCGACGACTTCGCCAAGGCCGATCCACTCGTTGACGTTGTCAACTCGCATGACAATTTCGCCATCAGATGCAGCGACGAGTAGGTGTGCGGTGTTGCTCCCGATGTCGGCTGCTGCGAAAAGTCTTGTCATCACTCTTTATGCTTGCATAATCGGTTGTGCCAAAGGGAAAGCTAGAGCTCGCAATTGAATTTGCTTCAACGATTCATGCCGGGGATTATCGTGATGGGGATTGCCCGTTGCCGTATATCACTCATCCAATTGAGGTGATGTCCCTTCTGCGTTACGTTGGCGGAGTGACGGATGAGAACTTGCTTGCGATTGCCTGTTTGCACGATGTTATGGAGGAATCCGATACGACAGAGGCGCAGATAAGCGAAGTTTTGGGGCCAGAAATTGCGGCGGGGGTTAAGGCACTGACGCGATATGAGCCGTCTGAGAGTGAGCGGGAAGGTTTGAACGAAGAGCAGATTTGGAGTTTGCGATCGGGGATCTTGCTGAAAGAAATTTCTGAGATGTCGGCGGAGATTCAGAGCGTGAAACTTGCGGATCGACTGGCGAACATTCGGCAAGCGAAGGTGACACGAAAACCTAAGAAACTTGCACGATATATGGGGCAAACAACAGAAATTCTGAGATTGATTCCTAAAGCCGTCAACCCCGCGCTTTGGAAGGCGATTTCTGACGAATTGTGACAATTCAATGTACTTTTCTAGCTTCAGCCTGCCAGAATCTAGATTAGATCCCAAACGAGGGATACACCCAATGGAACCCAGTAGTAACAACTAAACGCCGCCCGTGAGATTGGCGGCCCGACCCTGAAACGGAGCACGCCATGAGAACGGATGAAAACGCCTTAGTTGATCGCCTTTCCTACCTCGCCACTGAGCCTGACAAGTACATTGTCCGTGGTGAGCTAGAGAATCAGCGCCCTGAAGACCTTGCCGATGCACTTCAGCGATGTGAGTTTGAGGTCACCCTTTCGATCCTTCAGAAGCTGGATGCTGAATCTGCGGCATACCTTCTGATCGAGTTGCCCGATGATCTCGCCCGGGACATCGTCACGCAGCTGCCTGACGCTACGGTCGCCCATTATCTCGATATTTTGCCAATGGACGATGCGTTGGCGCTTCGGGAATATTTGGAAGACGAACGTTTTGAGGCGTTGCTTCACGTTATTCCAGATCAGGATGCCCAGGAAATTCGACGACTTCTGAGCTATCCGGAGGGATCAGCTGGTCAGCTGATGACCGAGGACTTTGTCGAGGTTCGACCGACCGATTCAATGTCGGACGTTTTGGATTTGATTCGGAACACGAACGATGAAGAATTCGAGACGGTCAACTACATCTACGTTCTTTCTGAGGATCGGCACCTTCTCGGTCTGCTTACTCTGAAACGGGTTATTCGATCCAAGCCAGCGGCTCTCGCTCGAGACGTCATGGTTGAGGATGTCATCACGGTTCCGGTCACCACCGAGGAAGAAGAAGTCGCTCGAACGCTTGCGCGCTACGGCTTCTCTGCTATCCCGGTTCTCGACGATCGTGGTCGGATGCTTGGCATTGTCACTGCGGATGACGCTCAAGAGATTTTGGATGAGGCACACACCGAGGACGTCCTCATGCTTGGTGGTGTCTCGGGTGATGCAGAGAATTATCTGTCGCTCAGCGTGGTAGAGCTCATCAAGCGACGTCTGCCTTGGCTTGCCGTTCTCTTTGTCGCGGAGTTCTTGACGGGGAACGTGCTTCGCTACTATCTCGGGGATCGGGCGGATTCTGATCCAACGGCTTCGCTTGCCATCCTCGCCAAGTTGCAACTGGTCATACCATTGCTGATTGGTGCGGGAGGAAACGCGGGTTCACAGGTAACAACGACCATTACGCGCGCCCTTGCACTGGGTGAGATTCGATCGACGGACTGGTTTAGAGTCCTGCGCCGGGAGTTTGCGGTTGCGATGTGCATCGGGCTTATCCTTGGAACGCTCGGGTTCATTCGGTCTGTTCTGAAGGTGCCGATTATCGGGTGGGGCTCACCACTGCCGTTGGCGCTTGTTGTAGGCTTTGCGCTGCCGTCCATCATTATCTGGGCTGCCACCATCGGGTCGTTGCTACCAATTGGTGCGAAACGAGTCGGGGTTGATCCTGCAGTGATGAGCGCTCCGTTCATCTCAACGTTTGTTGATGCAACGGGCTTGATCATCTACTTTGAGATTGCCCATAAGATTCTAGGATTGTACGGGATTCGATTCTAGAAGATCGGAACTGGGCAGGGACTCGGAAAGTGGGTGTTGTCGTAGACGGGAATTCCGATTGATTGACCGTACCGAATCGCCTTTGCCACCATTCCTCGCCCGTCCATCTGAAGATGGCCAGTCGAGACTATGGTTTGCTTCTCGAGGACCATGAGTGGTGCTCGTTGCTGCTTCCAGTGCAGAACAATGTAGTAGTTGACACTACTACGAGCCAGCAAGCTTGGCTCGGCAAGTACAACGATTGCGTCTAGATCGGACGTCGGTCCCGCCCAAAGCCGAGGAATGAAGCCCGGACCTTGCCTCCGACGGAACTGTTTTGTTCGGAGATCGAATTTCATGCGAGGAACTGAGAAGTGCGCCCATACTCCGGCAAGACAGACTGCACCCCAGAGGAGCGCGGCTTGGAAGCTGCCGCCCAGGAAGGCCGAGAGACTGAAGAATCCTCCGCCCCAGACGCAACCGTAGACCAGTGCCATGTAGGGCAACGCGGGTTCAAATGTCAGGTAGCGCTCTTCCCTCGCGTATCGACCAGAGATCGGGGTCTCCAACATGGATTACTTCTCCAAAGCGATTTTGAGGACTTCATCGCCCGTCTTTACGAAGTGGGTTTTGAGCAGTTGTTGAACATCCTTCGGCACTTCTTCAAGATAGTCCTTTCGGTTGGCATCTGGCAAGATCAGAGTGGTTACCCCCGCGCGGAGTGCGGCCAAGACTTTTTCTTTGATCCCGCCCACAGGGAGAACGTTGCCGCTGAGTGTGAACTCGCCGGTCATTGCTAAGCGGTCTTTGACCTTACGACCGGTCAGCAACGATACGAGCGCAGTCAGCATCGTTACGCCCGCACTCGGGCCATCCTTGGGAACCGCACCGGCGGGGACGTGGACGTGGATTTCGTTTTTCTCAAACTGTTCGGGCTCGAGTTTGAATTGCGATGCGTGCGCACGAATGTAGGTCAGGGCAGCGCTGACCGATTCCTTCATGACGTCACCGAGCTGACCCGTTACGATCATTCCCTTTGTGCCGGGCATCTTGGATGTCTCGATGAAGAGTACATCGCCGCCGACGGGGGTCCATGCGAGCCCGATTGCAACTCCAGGAACCATTTGTCGTTCGGAAACCAAATCATGTAGGTAGCGCGGAGCGCCAAGAGACTTCTCGATGAAGGCTGGATTAACGGTCACTTTGGCACCTCGACCTTCGGCAAAGAGCCGGGTTGCCTTTCGGGTGACAGAGCCAATTTCTCGTTCGAGATTTCGAACGCCAGCTTCCCTCGTATAGTGCTGAACTAGTGAGGTGACTGCTTCACGGTTCCACTGAAGCTTGGAGGCTCGGAGACCGTGTTCTTCCGTCTGCTTTGGAATCAGGTGGCGCACAGCGATCTCCACCTTTTCGGCTTCAGTGTAGCCGCCGAGTTCGATGATCTCCATTCGGTCACGCAGCGCGGCAGGGATCGTATCGAGACGGTTTGCGGTCGCGATGAACATGACGTTGGACAAGTCGAAGGGGACATCGACGTAGTGGTCGCGGAACGTTGAGTTCTGCTCCGGGTCCAGGACCTCGAGGAGAGCCGATGAGGGATCTCCGCGATGATCGTTGCCGAGTTTGTCGATCTCGTCGAGAACGAGGACTGGATTGTTCGACTCGACTCTGCGGAGGGCTTGGACGACCTGCCCGGGCATCGCGCCGATGTAGGTGCGTCGGTGGCCGCGCACTTCTGCTTCGTCGCGCATTCCGCCAAGCGAGATTCGGGCATATTTTCGACCTAAAGCGTCGGCGACAGATCGGCCGAGTGAGGTTTTGCCGACTCCGGGAGGGCCGACGAGGCAGAGAATGGGCTGCCTGAGGCGACCATCGGTCTTGACCTTACGAACAGCGAGAAACTCGATGATTCGATCTTTGACCTTCTCGAGTCCGAAGTGGTCGCCGTCGAGAACGGCTTGAGAGTGTTTGAGGTCGAGGTTATCGACCGTGGATTTGTGCCAAGGAAGGGCGAGAATCGTATCGACGTAGGTGCGCGCCACGGAGTACTCGGGCGACCCTGGGTTCATACGCTTCATTCGGTCGTAATCGCGTTTGACTTCTTTGTCGGCTTCTTCGGGCAGGTCGGCGGCTTGGATCTTCTCCCAGAGCTCATCGAGTTCCTCCGCGCGGTCATCGTACTCGCCTAGTTCTTTTTGGATCGCCTTGAGCTGTTCGCGGAGGTAGTAATCTCGCTGCGATTTGCTCAGCTCGTAGTTCACTTCCGTTTGCACCTTGGAGGCAAGTTCTAGGACTCGAACTTCCTTGGACAACATTCCAAGAAGCTTTTTGAGGCGTTCATCCAGACCGGCGCACTCAAGAATTTCCTGCTTGCTTGCGACATTGAGCGACATGTGCGCCGCAACAAGGTCGGCCATAACGTGGGGCTCGTTCACCGCCTGGGTCAGCGATCTCAGTTCATCGGGCAACGCCGGCGAGAGGCGAATAGCTTGGTCAAAAAGGGCGGAAACGGAACGCTTCAGCGCTTCGAGCTCTTCTTCGCTTTGACCTTCGGTGGTTGGTTCGTCGATGAGTTCGACTCGTGCGCGCAAGTAGGGCTCTTCGGAAAGACGTTCGACAATTCGGAAACGCTGGATTCCTTGAACGATGAGTCGGACGGTGTCATTCATCTTTACCAACGTGCGGATGATGACGGCGCAGCCGTACTCATAGACGCCATCGAAGCCGGGTTCGTTGAGCGAAGGGTCTCGCTGGGCAACAACTCCGATGACTCGGTTGGATGTGGAAACGGATTCGTCAATCAGCTGAATGCCATTCTCTCGGGAGACGGAGAGAGGTGCAATCAGCATTGGATAGACGACGCTATCCCGGAGCGGAAGGATGCTGAGCTCTTCGGGGACTACCGGCTTGGGCTGCTCGTCTTCGGTTGCATCCATTGCGGCAATTGCCATGGATGCATCGAGCTCTAGCTCGTTGATCATGTCTTCTTCGATGGGCAACTTAACTTCTGACATTAGTTCTCGCGTACAACCAGTTTGATGGTCCGGGCGCCGGCTTTGGGAATCAGGACGATGAGCAGACCGTGACGAAAAATCGCCCGCATCTCGCTCGTGTTGAGTTCAACGTTGGGCAGTTTCACTTCTCGCTCAAATTCGCCGTAGAGGATCTCCAATTGATATACGCCAACTCTTGCCTGCTCTGAGTCAACATCTTCGTCGCGCCGACCACGAATCATGACAGAATTTCGCTCTTGGATGTAGATGACATCTACTCCAGCGGTAGAGACTCCGGCGATCTCTGCTTTAAGAACGATCCGTTCGGTTTCTTCGGTGAGGTCGATGTGTGGTTCCCACACTCGTTTGGCGGCGACGCGCAACTTTGAGTTATTCAGTTCCTCGCTCAGTTTTGCAAGGTCTCCGGCACCCTGCCAAAAAAGCTCATCAGATTCGCGCCCTGCCATTTGTCCTCCTCTATTCTGACTCCAATCTGAGCTTCATCAACCATGCGGCTGTTGCCAATCCGCCAGTGAGACCGCCAGCAACCGCAAGCGCCAGCTTCAGCCCGTGCGTTTCAGCGAGGAGCCCGAAGGGGTAGACGCCGAGCGGACCGACTCCACTGAGTGCCCAAATGTGCATGGAGAGCACTCGACCACGCAATCGCTCTGGAGCAATGAGTTGGAACAGGGAGTTGCAGGTGTTGAATAGGGTGACACTCGCCATTCCGAGCATGACCAGAATCGCGAAAACGATAACGTGGTTAGAGATGTGGGCTAGGCCGATGAGGCCGATCGACATTGCCGTGATTGCTCCACGTACCAAGTAGCCCTTGATGTGCAAGTCAGCTGTCTTTGCGGTTAAGGTCAAGGCGAGGATTGATCCCACGCCGACTGCCGTGTAGACATCGCCGACTCCTCGAGTGTCCAGTCCAAGGACGTCTTTAGCTAGGGCGGGTAGCTGCGCCAAATAGAAGAGTGCGAAGAGCGAAACGCCGGTTTCTAGGTAGAAAAGCGCTTTGAGCCGAGGCTCATGCATCGTGTACAGATACCCTTCCTTAAGCAGATCACCGATGGGTTCGCCGGATCGTTTGTTCGAGGACAGTTGGGAGCGGATTGCCAGAGTAGCGAAGACGAGCGCGGCGAACGAGAGCCCGTTGACGAGGTAGCAGGATGCGACTCCTACATTTGCCAAGAGAAGGCCGCCGATTGCAGGGCCGACGACGCGAGCGAGATTGAACGTGAGACCTTGGAACGGAATTGCCACGGGCAGGTCTTCGCGCGGAATTGTGTCGGCAATCACTAACTGTCGGGCTGGCATCTCTAAACATGAGACAGTGCCGCCCATGAGGGCTACGAAGACAAGGATTTCGATTGGCGTCTTCATCCCCATCTGCCGGTAGGAGAAGTAGACGATGAATGCTCCTATGGCAAGGAGGATCTGAGTCCATACGAGGAGTTTTCTTCGATCGAGCCGATCGACAATTGAGCCTCCGAAGGGACCGAAGAACGTTACGGGGACCATTCCGCAGAAGGAGATCAGGGCAAGCTTTTCTTTGCTGCCAGTGATCTCGTAGACAAGATAACCTTGCCCAACATTTTGAATCCAAGAGCCGACAAAGGAGAGAAACGCACCCATCCACATGATGCGGAAATCGCGGTGCCTAAAGACTCGGACAAACTTCGAGTTGGGGGCGAAAAAGAAGTCAAAAATTCGGCGTACGGGTGAACCGGATTCTAACTCCATACTATCAGTATGACGCGACCTGACGGTACACTCAGCTAGGGGAAGGGCGTTGGCTGCTGATTCAAATCTAAGGATTTTGCAAATGTGCTCAAGCAGTGCCGTCTCGGGTGCTGAACGGCACGTTTACGCTCTGTCTACAAATCTACGACAGCGTGGACATTACGTCCAGGTAATCACCCCTGGTCCGGGCTGGCTTCCGACTGCACTTTTTGAGGAAGAGATCCCTCATAACCAGATTGGGATGCGCGGCAAGGGCTGGCTGAATACCCTTGGCTACACCGTCAATCAGATTCGCAAGCAGAAGATCGACGTGGTTCACACCCACCTTACGCGAACGGCTTATATTGGTCATGCGGCGGGGCTGATCACTCGTGTTCCGATCATCACCTCCGTTCATATCGCAAACAACGATAACATCTACCGTCGACTCGCTCGAAAGCATAACCGCCTGATCGCCGTCAGTGATTTTGTACGCGGAATGTTGCACGGGCGCGGAGTGCCAGATCGCTTTATCGATACTGTCTACAACGGAACAGACCTGCTGGACGTTCCCCATACTGATCCGCAGGTGACGAAAAACTCACTCGGGATTCCTCAGGACAAGAAGATCGTATCCATTGTGGGGCGGGTTTGCCGGGAGAAGGGTCATGTGGAGATGATCCGGGCGATGCGGAATGTCGCCCAGGAGCATGGCGATGCTCATCTCATGTTTGTTGGACGCGTGGTTCCTGGCTTCGAGGGGGAACTTGAGCACGAGCTAAGCGCGGCTAATCTCCACCACCGAGTTACTTTGACTGGAGAACGACAGGATATTCCTGCGTTGCTTGATGCGGTTTCCATTTCTGCCATGCCCTCGTACATCGAGACCTTCGGCGTGGCTGCGGTGGAAGCGATGGCTCGTTCGAAGCCAGTTGTGGCTTCACGAGTTGGCGGACTCCCGGAAGTTGTGAATGATGGCCATACGGGCATCTTAGTTGATCTCGAGCCGGATGATATTGCTAAGGCAGTTTCATACTTGCTGACAAATGACAACGAGCGCGAGGCCATGGGCATTCGCGCTCGTCAAGCTGTTGAGGAGCGATTCACCACCCAGCGGATGGTGGATCGCTTCGAAGCGATTTACGGCAAAGCCGTTCGCAGTTAGAGCTTTGCAGCTACGGTTGGAGGAAGCAACACGGAATCGATCACGTGGATCACGCCGTTGCTGGTCAAGATGTCTGCCTTGACGACCTTGGACTTGTTGAAGAACGCACCACCGTGGAGGTTGATCTTAACTGACTCACCTTGGACGGTCTTGACTGATCCTTCCTTGAGATCGGTTGAGAGAACCTTTCCGCTGATGACGTGGTAGGTTAGGACGCTCTTGAGGAGAGCCTTGTTACCAGCAAGCTTGGTAAGGACTGCTTTTGGAACCTTTGCGAATGCAGCGTCGGTTGGGGCGAGGACGGTGAATGGACCTTCGCTCTTAAGAACCTCGACGAGACCTGCGTCCTTGACGAGCTTCACGAGGGTCTTGAATGAACCTGCAGCAACTGCGGTGTCAACGATATCCTTCTCGTTGGTTCGAGCTGGGATTGCTGCGACCATCATGATTGCAGAAAGTGATAGAATGGAAGTGCGAATCTTCATTGGTTTGTTTCTCCCACCGGTTTTTCCGGAGTGGTAAGAAACTCTACGCTGGCCCAGGATGAGAAGTTAGCTTCCCTTCCTGGGCATTTTACTGTCAGACGGTTTCGTCTTCTTCTGGCGCAGATTCGACCTCTCCGGCCTCGTCGGTGATCGCTCCCGAGTTGTAGCCTTCTGGACCTCCGAAGCCAAGCGGCTTCTTCATCCATTTCGCAAAGAGGTTCGACAGATCGTCAAAGATCGTGTAGGAACACGGAATGACGACGAGTGTCAAGAACGTCGAGAGGATGATTCCACCGAGGACGATCGTTCCGATGCTCTGCCGGAACTCGGAACCTCTTCCGAGAGCGGCGGCAACCGGCAAGAGCCCAAGAATGAGCGCCAGGGTTGTCATGAGGATCGGGCGGAGTCGAGTTGGACCAGCTTCGACGAGTGCATCGTGTCGGCTGTGTCCCCGTTCTCTTAGGGTGTTCGTGTAGTCAACCACGAGGATCGCGTTCTTACCTACGAGTCCTACAAGAGCAACGATACCGATGAATCCGATGACGCTGAAGGCTTGGTCAGTAATAACCAGGGCCAATAGCGCACCCACCATTGCTTGCGGTTGGGCAAGCTGAATGATGAACGGATAGAGGTAGTTGTTGTAGAGCGATGCGAGAACCGCATAGACCAGGAAGATTCCCAGGAATAGGGCGGTGAAGAGGAAGACTCCTTCTCGTGCCTGCGCATCTGCCTCACCGAGTTGGCGAAGCTGGACGCCGGCAGGAAGCAGCTTCTTCTCCTTGATCCATGTCTGGATCTTTCCGTTGACGACGCCGTTTGCGAAGCCGGGGAGGAGGTTTGCCGTGACCTGAATTTCTTCAGCTCGGTCGCGCCGATTGATCGCGGTGAATCCGGGGGCTTCGTCAAAGCGAGCTACTGATCCAGCATCGATCGGTCGGCCTTGGTTGAATCGGATCGGAACGCTTGCCAGGGTGTCGCGATTGTTGCGATCATCGAGGTCAAGCATGACTCGGACACCGTACTCGCGGCCTTCGATTCGCATTTTGCTATCGTCGTTGCCTTGGTACATGGTTCGGACGATTCCACCGAGTTGGGTGGCGTCGATGCCGAGGTCGGCGGCTTTTCGGTAGTCGGGGATCAGGCGGATTTCTGGCTTACCGGACTTGACACTTACGTCTGGTCCGATTACTCCATCGATCTCACCCGCGGCAAGGCGATCCCGAATGTCGGCGGCAGTCTTGGTCAACAACTCACGGTTGTCCGAGATCAGCGCAAGCTGGATCGGAGCACCAAAGTTGAAGCCACTGACGCCGGTGATCCGAACTTCGGCACCTGGGATCTTGCCAACACCCTTGGTGAGGTCGGCAACGATGGAAGGAGCCTTTCGGGTTCGGAGCTTCTCGTGGGCACCCATCACCTTATCGATGAAGGACTCTCGATCGTACAGCGTACCGGTGACTTCGGCAAAGTTAGTGGCGTTGCTGTCGGCGGTTCGTGCACCGCTCTGCTTTCCGACTTCAGTGATGGTGAACTTGATGTCGGGGTTCTTGAGGAACTGCTTCTCGACGATTCGAGCGACTTCGTCCGTTTTCTCAAGTGAGCTTCCGACAGGAAGTTCGATTGCGGCGCGGACCTGGATTGGGTCAGTGCTTGGAACGAAGGAGAACTTGAAGACGGACTCTTTCTTCCATTCGCCGAATTTGAATCCGACGAACACAGGAACCATCATCGTGAGTCCGATGAGGAATCCGCCCCAGACCGGTCGAAGAGGTGTGCCTTTCAGCTTTCCTCGAACCGTGCCGTAGATGCCGATTCCGAGCAGGATGCAGAGAATCGGGATCATCTTTTGCGCTGGTACAGGAGC
This sequence comes from uncultured Armatimonadota bacterium, assembly GCA_903927345.1. GTDB lineage: Bacteria > Armatimonadota > Fimbriimonadia > Fimbriimonadales > Fimbriimonadaceae > Fimbriimonas. The sequence continues at coordinate 113,534 of CAIYMO010000049.1, forward strand.
CTTTGCGAGTACGCCAGAGAACTTGAGCACAAGCGAGAGGACAAAGCCGGCGACGGCACCAATCGCGAGGGTGGACTTCGGAGTTCGGCCGTGGACAACACTTCCGATGGCAACTGCCAACATTCCACCGATTGCGTAGATAACGCCCACTCCGATGCCAAACATTGGAGCAAATGACGCCGACGGTAAGTTCGCACCCACGATGAGAAGGATGACTGCGAGCAGCAAGGTGTTACCGCTGATGAAGGTGAACCATCGGTGGTTTAGGCACCACTCAAGGATTCTTCGATATCGGTCTTCCAGACGTGCAAAGCGCTTCTCAAACCAAATCGCGAACCATCCTGAAGGGTGCTCAATGTCTTCGCCCTTCTTGTACCATCGGGCCGCCAAAAGTGGGGTGAGGGTAAATGAGACGAAGAGTGAGAACAGAACCGCGAAGACGTAGGTCAGAGACAACGACTTGAAGAACTGTCCGGCAATGCCTCCGGCGAAGGCGATCGGGAGGAAGACGACAACGTCTGCCAACGTAATTGCGAGAGCGGCGACGCCGATTTCGTTTCGTCCATTGACGGCAGCGTCTCGAGGATCCTCGCCCATCTTAAGGTGTCGGAAGATGTTCTCCAGGACGACGATTGCGTCATCGACAAGGACACCGATTGCGAGCGACAGTCCGAGCATCGACAGGGTGTTGACGGTAAAGCCAACTGCGCGCATGACGATGAACGCACCGAAGATACAGGTCGGAATCGCTAGTGCGACGATGAGCATTCCACGGAAGTTGTGGAGGAAGACGTAAACGATTCCGGCGACGAGAAAGACGCCGAAGAATAGCGAGAACTGAACATCCTTCAAGGCCTCGTCAACGGTCTTCGATTCATCGAAGGCCGCTGTGAACTTGATCGGATACTGAGCTTCGAGCTTTGTGATTAGCACCTTGGCGGCGGTGTTGACCTCGACAGTGTTGCCTTCTTTTGTCTTTTGGATCGACATGACGACGGTATCGTCGCCGTTAAGTCGGGCCATTCGAGAACGCTCTTGGATTGAGTCAACCACTTCGGCAACAGCACCAAGTGGAACCTGCTTTGCTTTCGCTTGCGGGTTATTTGGGTCGCTTACCTTGATGACGACTGCTTCGATGTCCGAGGTCTTGGTGAAGTCACCTTTGACGCGGACGGAGACATCTTGGCCACCCGAGACAAATTTTCCGCCCGGGACGTTAGCGTTTGCACTTTGAACGGCGGTTAGAACATCGGAGATGCCGATGCCGTATTGCAGGAGTCGATCCTTCTTGATTCGGATCTGGATTTCGCGAAGATCTCCACCGCTGATCTGAGCCTGGGCAACTCCGTTGACTTGGCTAAACTTGTCGACGATCTTGTCTTCTAGCAAGTCTCGAAGGTCGCGGCTGCTGAGAGTTGACGAGCTTACGGCGAGGGTGAGAACGGGGGTAGAGCTGTTGTCGAACTTGGCAACAACCGGCTTTCGCGCGTCCTTTGGAATCGAGTTAAGGATTCCATCGACCTTGGTTCGGATGTCATTGACGGCGGTTTCGGTGTTGACTCCGAGTTCCAGCTGGATCGTAACGACAGAGATTCCCTCTTGGGATTGACCTTGGACTTCACGGATTCCGCTGACTCCCGAAACTGCCTGTTCGACCTTTCGGGTGATGAGCTGGTTGACGTCCTCGGGACCTGCACCGGGGTAAGCAGTGGTGACAACAACTGTCCCGAAGTTGACTTCGGGGTTGTTCTCTTTTCGCATGCCCGAGTAGGACATCAAGCCGATGAGGACGGTCGTGATGACCAGGACGAAGATGAAGATTGGCCGGCTAAGCGCTAGCTTTGTCATTACTTCACAACCTTGATGAGGGACCCATCAACGAGTCCTTCTTGTCCCTTCGTGATTAGCTGAGCGGAACTTGGAAGGCCCTCGATCTGGACTTGATCACCCAACCGAATGCCGACAGTGACGAAGATTCTCTTGGCTTTCGATCCTTCGGCAACTACGACGTATCGTTTGCCATCCTTAGTGAGAACAGAAGAGTCGGGAACGACGGTCGCTCCAGCGATGCGGTTAAGAACGACTGAACCCTTGGCGAACATTCCGGGGCGGACTGCGCCGCTGCCGTTGGTGAAGATCACGCGGGCGTTGAAGAGTCGGCCGACCGAGTCGCCTTGTGGGCTGATGGAGATGACCTTGCCGGTATAGGACTCGGAGCCGGCGTCAGTTCGGATGTAAACAGAGGTACCGGGAGTGACTCGACCAATCTTGTCCGAGGGAACTTGACCTTCGAAGTAGATGCCTTGTCCACCAACGATTCTAGCAATCGGAGTTCCGGGGGAAACAACGGTTCCAGCCTGGACGGGCTTGCCGTAAATTCGACCTGAGTATGGGGCACGGATTGATGCTTCGCGCAGGTTCTTTTCGGCTACAGCGACTTGGGCGCGGGCGGATTGAACTTGGGCTTCGGCAGTTCGAACTTGGTCCATCAGGGTGACATCAAGGCTCTTGGATGCCTTGGCGGAAGCCACACCTTGTTCGGCTTGTCGAACTGACTCGCGAGCGGTTTCGATATCTTCGGGGCGGATCGCGCTCTTGCTGATCGAGCTTGCCGCTAGGGCGTTCTCGTACTGAGCAAGGGCGGACTCGTAACCGTTTTTGGCGGTATCGAGTTGAGATTCGGCGAGGGCTCCTTCCTTCACAAGAGTTCGGACGCGCTCGAGGTTTTTCTTCGCGGTTTCAAGATTGCTCTTGGCGGCGCGGAGATTGTTCTGAGCTTGCTCTTGCTCTTCGGGTCTGGCACCTTTGAGAGCCTTTGAAAGCTGCGCCTTTGCCGACTTGAGGGCGGCTTCGGCTTGTCGGACGGCAGCGGTTGAACGATCTGGGGCGAGGCGGGCGTTTGCCTTGGCTTGCGAGAGCTGCGACGTTGCCGAGGCAAGGCTTGCTCGTGCCTGAGCGGTTGCCTGTTGGAGGTTCTCACTATCGAGAAGAGCGATAACTTGCCCGGCTGAGACCGAGTCTCCGTCGTTGACGTAGACCGCGGCGAGCTTTCCGCTTCCAACAGCAGAGATTGCTGATTCGTCGCTCGTCACGACTTCGCCGTTAATGTTGATCACATCTTCGATATCTTCAACTTTTGGGGCAGAAACAACAACAGATTTCGCAGGATCAGCGAGGACCGCCCCGGTGGCAGCTGCATCTTTCTGAGCTTGTCGATCCACGCAACCTGTGACACCGAGGGCGACCGCCAGTGCCAACCCGAACAACTTTTCCTTTCTCACTTCTTCTTGTCTCCCTTTGCTTTGCTTGCTTCATAAGCCCGAAGCGCGGCATCGATATCGTCGGCGCCGATTGCGTGCTGAAGATCAGCGTGCGCGGCGTAGTAGTCGAATTCAGCATTGATGACGGCGTTTCGCGCGTTCACCAATGTCGTTTCTGCGTCAATGATTTCGAGAACAGTCCCCTCTCCGGCGTCTCTTCGGACGCGGGCGATTCGTGCAACCTCGTTTGCAAGTCGCAGTTGCTCATTCGCGGCAGTTCGGCGGGCTTGAGCGTTTTCCATCGTGGTCAGCGCGGTCCGAACTTCCTGAGAAATGCCAAGTCGGATCTGAGCGAGCTGTTGAGTGGTCTGATAGATCTGCTCTTCGGTCTGGGCCCGCTTTGCTCGCGCGATTCCTGAGTCGTACAGAGGGATCGAGAGGGCAAGCGAGGTCGTGTTGGTCTCGCGAACCGGGTTGAAACCTTCGGGGTCAAGCGCCTGCTGGTTCTGAATGCTGAGGTTCAAGCTTGGGAGCAGACCTTGACCGGCGACGGTTTTGGCGGCGTCCAGAGCTTTGACGGTGTTTCGGAACGAATAGACCTCGGGGCGCGTTTGCTGACCAAGATCGACAAGCTTTTCGAGTCCAGTGCCGTGCTGGGTCGGAGCGGCGACATCCGCGACGTCGAACTCTGTCTCGATTGGCCTGGCGAGCTGTAGGTTCAGAACCTGCTTGGCAACGGTGTGGTTGTTGCGCGCGTTTAGAACATCGGAGTCGGCGGCAGCCTTTTGAGCCTTCAGTCGTTCGAGATCGATTCGAGCGATCGCGCCTTCCCGCAGCTTCTTCTCGGCGACATCAACTTGGGCTTGGATGTTTGCTTGTCCTTGCTCGGCAACTCGAACTAGGTTCTTGGTTCGAAGCGCTTGGAGGTAGGCCTTGCGGACAGATTGGCGCAGATCGTTTTCGGCGGCGGTTCGGGTGTTTCGCGACGCCTCGACTCCGGCCTCGGCGCCCTTCTTGTTTTTGGACCAGAAGCCAACGATGTCGATCGGCATTGTCAGCTGCGACGTCCAAGTGTTGGTATCGATGGGCACGAACGTGATTTCTTGCCCACCGAGGTTTCCGCGCTGGGGCTGACCGAAGCGAACGTAGTTGTAGTTCGTTGCAATTCGGGGGCCGAGGGCACCCTTTGCTTCGCGAACCTTTTGCTCGTTGCTCCGTACGGTTGCATCGGCATTTTTGATCGCAAATGAGTTTTGCGCAGCGATGGCAATTGCCTGATCGATGGTTAACGTATCGGCCGGCACAAATAGAGCCGACAGAACCATCCCTAATCCTGTTAATGTCATTCTTGATCCCCTTCTTGCACCCTGGTTTCGAGCCGCTGGATGCCTGCGGCAAATTCATCGAGGAACTCGCGCACTGCGTCGAGTTGGAACATCATGAGGCCCTTATGGATTGGGTGGCGCATGATGAGCACCTTATCCCCGGGGTTGATCCCTAATTCGTGGCGCGCTTCGGCCGGGATGACAATCTGCCCCCGGTCACCTACCGTCGCCGAGCCGTAAAAGGCGTCGTCAAAATTTTGTCCACACTTCATGTTGCTCAAAGATGTATGAAATGTATGATAGCACATACCTGTGTGCCAATACTGATATGTGCTACGTTGCGACACTGATGGGAGTTGCAAACAAAAAAGCCCTTCCGGAATCGGAAGGGCTTTTCAAATTGTTTGTGTAGCTTATGCTACTTGAGCTTCGTAGACAGCGACTCGTCGCTTGTTCTTCGGGCCTTCGAACTTGACTTGACCGTCGATGAGTGCAAAGATGGTGAAGTCTCGACCGATTCCCACGCCAGGACCTGGGTGGAACTTGGTGCCGCATTGTCGGACGATGATTGCGCCTGGCTTGACGACTTCTCCGCCGTACTTCTTAATGCCGCGTCGCTTACTGTTACTGTCGCGACCGTTTCGAGTTGAACCTTGACCTTTCTTATGTGCCATAAATTGCTCCCTTGAATCCTTTTACTTGGCGACGACCTCGGTCACCTTGATGTGGGTCTCCGGCTGTCGGTGGCCCCATCGCTTTCGCTCGTTCTTCTTTGGCTTGTAGTTGAACGCGTTGATCTTCTTGGCTTTGCCTTGTCGAACGATCTCTGCAACAACCTTAGCACCCTTGATGAATGGGCTGCCAACCACCGTCTTGTCTCCGTCTACGACTGCGACAACTTCGGTCAGTTCAACTGACGTTCCAGCTTCGCCTTCGAGCTTATCAACGATGATCACGTCGCCCTTTGAAGCTACATATTGCTTCCCACCGGTCTTAACAATGACTTGCATAATCCTAAATCTCCGTACTCGTCTCGACGCAGGAAATCCGTCGGCGAGGGCGCGAACATCTATTATGTCTCAAGGTTGCGCAGGTTTGCAAGGGCTTCTTACCTTCTCGCCTTCTTGACGCTGCGATAGACGTACGCTAGAACCTCGGCGACACCGGCGAAGAGCTCTCGGGGGACGAAGTCGCCGATCTCGCACTTCTTGTACAGGGCTCGGGCCAGAGGGACGTTTTCGACGATAGGCACCTTGGACTGAGTTGCCATTTCCCTGATTTTGAGTGCGAGGTGATCGACACCTTTTGCCACGACGATCGGGGCGTGGTGCTTGTTTGCCTGGTACTGGATGGCAACAGCAAAGTGGGTCGGGTTCGTGATGATGACGTCAGCAGATCGCACGGCTTCGGACGTTCGCATCTTCATGATTTGACGCCGTCGGCGGGCCATTGCGCCTTTCAGTTCGGGCGAGGTCTCGGAGTCTTTGTACTCTTGTTTGACTTCCTCTTTGGTCATTTTGAGTTGCTTGAGAACCTGTTGGCGCTGGAACATGTAGTCAACGGCCGCGAGGGCAAGCCATGCTATTCCGATGCGGAGGCAGATGGTTCGGGCAACTTCACCGATGACGCTAAAGGATGCGGCGGGGGTGAGAGACCAGATCATTCCAAGGCGCTCCCAGTGGGCGAGCAGCGATGTCCAGACCAGGAACGAGAAGAGGAAGAGCTTGACGATTCCCTTGAACGCGTCGAAGAGCGCAGGCTTGCCGAAGAGCCGCTTGAAGCCGTTCATGGGGTTCAGCTTTTGGAAGCTGGGCTTCATGGCTTCGGGCGAAAAGGCGAAGCCGACTTGGGCGACGTTTCCAGCGACGCCGATGACCATGGCAACGCTCATCAGAGTTGCGAGGGCGGGCAAAACTGGGAAAAGTGCTGACTTGGCGACGCGCTGAATACCTGCGAACGAGATTTCGGTTGAGCTGGTGGTGACGGCGGCGCGGAAGCCCTCGATGAAGCCGAGGTAGCCCATTCGGAAGATTGCAGGGATTGCGATGAGGAGGGCGAGCCACACCAGGGCTCCCACCAAGTCCATCGACTTCGTGACTGTTCCTTTTTTGCGCGCCTCGCGCTTCCTACGGTCTGTTGGCTGTTCTGTTCTTTCTTGTCCGCCTTCTGCCATGGTTTATCCTCCGAAGATCCGACCGAGAAGTTCGGTTGATCGTGCGACGCCGGCGGTGGTTGCACCGACAAGAGCGGGAAGGCTCATCGAGACAGCGGCGATGCCAAGGCCGAGCTTGGCTGGGGTGCCGATTTGAATCGGCTGAAGTTGAGGGAGAGCTTTTGACATGAGACCGAGTGCGGCGTCGATGATCATGGAGACTCCTAGAACTGGGGCGGCGATTTGAACAGAAATGATCATGCCTTGGGCGATGAGCTGCATGATGCCGTTGTGGATCAATCCCAGGTGTCCGGCGGTAAGGGTCGGTGCGGTTTGGTAGCTCTTGACGATCGCTTGGATGACGATATGGTGCCCGTTCATCGCGAGGAAGCACATGATGGCGAGCATCGTTTTGAACTGACCCATGACCGAAACTTGGATGCCGAGAACTGGGTTGAGCGTTTGGCTCATGCCGAGGCCGATCTGAAGATCAAGGAACGATCCCGCCATGGTGGCGAAGTGAATCGTGAGTTGGAGCAGCAAGCCGATGAGGAGACCTGCTCCAACCTCATTAAGAAGGGCCACCAACATTCCGCCGAGGTGGGCTGGGGCTTCTCCGACGTTGGCTTTGACGACCATGCTGAGTGCGGCACTTAGAGCGAACGAGGTGAAGACTCTGATTTGGACTGGCGTGTTTTGCGCTCCGAATAGGGGTGACGACATCACGGCTGCGCTGCATCGTACGAAGACGATGAAGAACGCATAGAGAGCCTGGTAGTCGTTAAGCGGAGGCATTGTCGTATTTAGCGCTCGGAAGGAGCCATTTGGTCTGATTCGTTCATGAGGTTTCGAAAAAGGTTCTTGAGGTCGAAGGCATAGGGCAGCTCGGATTCGCCGAGCTCTCGGAAGCCGCCTTCGACGACGGTGAGCTTCACGGGTTGGTTGATGGGTTGTGCGTTCATTGCCATCCGATGTTTGCGGCGCGTTGGAAGCAGATGTGGACGAACTGGACGAGGGTTGTCAGCATCCAGTTACCCATGAATGCAGTCGCGACTCCAACTCCGAGGAGCTTTGGCACGAAAGCGAGGGTTGCTTCTTGAATCTGGGTCACCGCCTGGAAGACGGAGACGATAAGGCCGAGAAAGAGGGCGGTCGCAAGCACGGGGAGCGAAACCAGGAGTCCGGTTTGGAGTCCGAGTCTTGCGGTGTCGAGGGCGAGGGTTTGGTTCATGAGTAAGTCTTGTGTCCGGATTCTGGTGGTTATCGATAGCCAGCTAATATCGCGGAGACGAGGGTTCCCCAGCCGTCGGCAAGTACGAAGACAAGCAGCTTGGCGGGGAGAGAGACAATTGAAGGCGGGAGCATCATCATTCCCATGCTCATGAGGCCACTGGCCACGACGAGGTCGATGATGAGGAACGGAATGAAGATGTAGAAGCCAACGATGAAGGCCGTTTTGAGTTCAGAGATCACGAAGGCAGGCACGAGGGAGGTGATTGAGACATCCTTCTTCGTGGCTGGCTTTTCCTTGCGGAGGTCCAAGAAGAGCTTGAGGTCCTTCTCGTAGGTGTTCTTCAACATGAAGTCGCGGACTGGGCCAGTGGCTCGTTTGATCAGCTCTTCCTGAGACATCCTCACGCCTCCCTTTTGGGATTGGCTAGCAAAGTAGGGCTGGATGGCGTCGTTGTTCACTTTCGACCAGGTAGGCCCCATGACGTAGAAGGTGAGGAAGAGGGAGAGGCCGATGACCACCTGGTTTGGTGGAATCGTTGGGGTGCCAAGTGCGGTTCGGATAAAGCTAAAGATGATGACGATGCGGGTGAACGCCGTCGTGAGGATCATCAGCGCAGGAGCCAATGAAAGGACCGTGAGCATCGCCAGAATCTGGAGCGATGTTGCAACTTCGGTCGGATTTCCGTTTGGGTTAATTTTCCCTGCAGACTGAGGTGCGCCGATGCCGATACTAATAGAGGGAATCCCTGCTTGTGCGGATGCGATCCCCACGAGACCAAGTACGAGCAAGATCCAAAGAAGCTTTTTCATGGTTATCTCATCAATTGATTAAGTCGTTGAAGCGCAATTGCTGCTTCGTTTTCTTCGGCTACTTGGATTGCAGCGCGCATCTGGTCCACGGAAGGAGGAGTTGGGAAATCGCGTACAGGTGCGGCTTCGACCATTTCCATGAAAGTTGGGCCTGGATCGTTTTTGGGGGCTTCGCCCAGATCAGCAAGCGTCGTAATCGTTGTCGGGGTCGAGCCAAGGAGTAGGGTTCTTCCCTTCACCGTTACCAGGTGGATCGATCCACCGGCGAAGGACGCAGACTCTTCGACCTTGATTGCCGAGTTGAGTCCCGTTGAAAGCTTGGAGCCGTACTTCGCCATCATCTTGGGCAAGAACAGCTTCATCAGCACCATCACTACGATCACCGCAAGAACCATCTGCAGGAGTCCGCCGCCTGAGCTGGTGCTTGGCGTGAACTGGGAGGCAGAGTCTCCTTTGGTGCCCAGCATGCCGTCTTGAGCCGCACAGTAGGCGGTTGCGAGGGCAAAGCTGAGGGTGGTTACGAATCGAAGCATCAAATCCTCTTAGGCAGCGTCCATGCGGAATCGCTCAGCAGGGTTCAAGATTTCTGTGATACGAACTCCGAAGTTGTCTTCGATGACGACGACTTCTCCCTTGGCGACGAGACGGCCGTTAACCATCACGTCGACTGGTTCGCCAGCGGCTTTGTCGACTTCAACGATTGAGCCGGTGCCCAGATCGAGAACGTCTCGGACAACCATCTTGACTCGACCGAGTTCGACGGAGATTTCGAGGGGAACGTCGAGAAGGACGTCCATAGAAGAATCGTGTTCGAAGGTTGGCTTGGAAGCTCCGCCAATCGACATACCCGCACCGAGTTGCATCGCGGGGATACCAGGAACGGAACCTGGAATTTCATCGTCGGCGTCATCGCTGACTCCAACGATCAACTTTGCAGTGTCATCGTCCATGAGCCAGATGATCACTCCGGTTTCTTCACCGATCTGCATCGCGATGTTGCAGCGGAGGACTGAAGGAGCATGCGCCAGGTTATCGGCGAGCTGGATCATTTGGTAGCGGATGCTCATTCCCGTCGCAACGACGGTATCGAGGAGTGCGTTACCAAGTCCCAGACAGAGACCTTGGACGATCGACTCAGCGAATGGCCGAACCTCAGCCATCACGTCGTCTTCCACGTCATCCCACGACATTCCGGTGACGACTCGTGCAATCTCCAGAACGGTTTCAGGGCGAATCAGAATCATCTGCATCGCTTCTGGGTTATTTGCCATTGCGAACTGAATCGCAAGGATATTGCCCGAAAGCTCTGCTGAAACTTCTGACACGTTAGCCCGCATCGCGATGGGCGATGAGAACTTCGCCGGGACCGGCGAGTTCGAGCTGACTGTTGTGCCGACGGTTTCCCAGATCGACGGTAGCAGCTCGCTAAATTGTTGGATGAGTTGTAACTGAGTCATGTTCTTACTGCAGGATGGGTTCGGTAATTGAAAAAACGTAGCGCTTGCCATTCATCATCGGTCGCCCTTTGAATTTCGGCACGTTTGCCACCATAAAAGTGAGGTCTTTTTCTGTCATCTGATCTAGCTTGATGACGTCGCCAACTTTGACTTCGAGGAATTCTTCAAACGGCACAACGGCCTTTCCGAGAAGGACTTGGCAAGGAACTTCGGTTGAAGTGACCTGATTGGAAACAAGTCGTCGGATTGCTGGGCTCTGGCGCTTACCGCTGGAAGCAAACCACTTTTGAGCGCTGAGCTTAATCGTGATCGGCTTGAGAACGAGGTAGGGGACGCAGATGCTCATCGCAGTTCGCATCTCGCCGATTTTAACTTCGAAGAGGATGACGAGTACGATGTCGTTTGGCGGGGCGACGCTGACGAACTGGCTCGAGGTTTCGAGACCGTCCACGCTTGGCGAAACGACAACGACGCCTTCCCAAGACTGCTTGAGAGCACCGAGCATTCGGTCAAGGATCGAGCGAACGAGAGGCTTTTCGATATCGGTAAGGACGCTGCGCTCCATTGGGCGACCAGGGCCACCCAACATCTTGTCCACCAGGGCGAACATCAGTCCCATTTCCATCTCAACGACGATTTGGCCGTTGAGCGGAGGAAGCGAGACGATTCCGAAGACCGATGCACTGATTGATCGAAGGTATTCGTCGTAGGGAATCTGCTCCATCGAGATCATCTCGATGTTGATTTGGGAGCGAGTTTGTGCAGAAAGTGCGGATCCGGCTGCTCGAGCAAAGGTCTCGTGAAGCATCGAAAGCGTTCGAAGTTGATCCTTCGAAAGCTTATCTGGGCGACGGAAGTCGTAAACCTCGTAGGAGTAGTTTTGAGTCTTAGGAGCACGAGAGCCGCTACTCTTGGGACGAGGTGCAGCGCCACCACCCATAGGTGCAGGACCGCTTGGTCCGCCGCCTGAGTCGGCGCCAAGTGTGCTCAAAAGAGCTTCTATTTCGGCTTGTGATAGGATGTCTGACAACTGCGTTTCCTCAAAAGGTCTACAAATCAGTTCGGCAGAATCCAGAAGTTCTTAAGGGGAAACAGCAAAAAACCTAGAAACTTGCTCTAGGTTTTTGCCCCCACTCTCTCCCACGGCAATTACTGTGTTGCAAATGCTTTGAAGAAAACTTTTAGGATCGGGCCCTTGGCGGAATCCCAGCCTTCTGGGATCTCTTCTTCTTCTTCGGGCTCTTCGTCATGCGACTTCTTCTTTTTTGAATGGGTGTCCTCTTCCTCGTCGGACTTCTTCTTTTTCTTCTTGTCCTTCTCGTCTGGTTCTTCCTCTTCTTCTTTATGCTCGGTATCGGCGAAGATCTTGTTCAGCTTGGCGGCAATTCGCTTCTTGATCACCTTTAGGTGCGCTTCAGTAAGCGTATCGTCCTTCTTCGTCGTCTTGATGACAGAGATGACCGCATCTGCAACTTCTGCGGCGTGAGCATCGAATGATGCTGCTGCGAAGCCTTCTTTGGGCAAGAACCCTACTTTGAACCGTGCATAGGTCAAGCCATCCGCAAGGTTGACCGTGAATTCATCCTTCATCTCAATTTCGGCTTTTGCCAATTTGATCTCAGGTTCCTTCTTCTTTACTTTGCCCTTTCCTTTCATCATGAAGAAGCCGCCTCCCCCAAGGACGAGCACCAAGGCTAGGATAATTGGTAACTTCCCGCCTTTCTTCTTTCCGCCCTCTGCGCCTTCATCTTTCTTTTCTGCTTTCGCCGACATAATCCCTCTCCGTGCCTAGTAGGTTCCACAGCAGGTAAAGGTGCCGACCTAGTGATTTTGCGAGAGTTGCTTTTCGAAGCGATGGACGGTTCCATCCTCGGGGTCCTCAAATATTCCAACAAACACGAATCCATTTTTTTCAAGGACTCTCTGAGATGCTGGAGCGATTGGCAAGGTGTTGGCTCGGACGACGGTCGCGCCCTTTGAGGCTGCGTACTCGCAAAGCCAGGCGGTGATTTGAGTGGCGACGCCTTGACCTTCTGCTAGCGGGGCAACTCCGTATCCGATTTCCGTCCAACCTTCGGTCGGAGGGTCTTTGAATGCTCCTGAGCCAAGAATCTGATCGTCGCGAATTGCGAGAAAGCCAATCCACTCTGGTTGTCCTGCGTACTTCTCAACGATGTCTTTTAGAAACTCTTCAGGGAGAAGCGCACCCTCAAGGGTTGTCAGCTGGCTTGCGTTGAGAAACTCTTGATGCGACTGCGCCATCATTCGGAAGTCTTCAACTGAGATCCATCGCTTTGTCAGCATGCCTCAGTGTAACTCCGGGCAAGGTACAACCTAGGGGTCTCTCATGCAAGAAGTTTTTGATCTTGAATACGAAGCCCTGACCGAAATTGCTTCGGCAGGCTCTACCGCCGAACTGCGGGACCTGAAGATCAAGTTCTTGGGGAACAACGGACTGATCAGCGGAAAGCTCCGCGAAGTCGGTTCTTATCAGGGAGACAAGCGAGCGTTTGGCCAGGCAGTGAATGCGGTGAAAGGCGCGGTTGAAGAAGCGCTTGCTTCGCGCGAAGAGGAACTGAAGGGTGGCGAACTCGCGGCGCAATTTGAAGCGGAACGGATTGACGTCACGATGCCATCGAGACCGACCCAAGTCGGCTATGAACACGTTCTTCAACAGACAATGAACAGAATCAAGCGAGTCCTTGGAGGACTTGGATTTGAGTATCTTGAAAGTCCAGAACTTGAACATTTCCGATACAACTTCGACGCGTTGAACTATCCACCTGATCACCCGGCGATGGATGATCAGGACACGTTTTACATCGATGATCATCACGTTCTGCGAACTCAGTGCACCGCGCTTCAGGGCCGAGTGTTCGAGGAAGTTCAGCAGGGCTCACGCACTTTGCCGTTGCGAGCATTTACCATTGGTCGCACCTATCGAAACGAAGCGGTTGACCGAACCCACAGCCACACATTCCACCAGGTCGACTGTTTCATGATCGACGAGAAGGTCTCGATGGCGAACCTCAAGGGAACGCTCGGGTTGTTTGCCCGTGAGATGTTCGGCAGCGAGGTCACTGTTCGGTTCCGCCCCGACTTCTTCCCGTTCGTCGAGCCGGGAGTGGACTACGCAATTTCGACTCCTCGACTGTTTAACGGTAAGTGGGTCGAACTCGGCGGTGCGGGGCTGATTCATCCCAACATCTTGGAGAACTACGGAATCGACACAGAGAAGTACTCCGGGTTTGCGTTCGGCCTTGGTGTGGAGCGAATTCCGATGATGAGCTACGGGGTTGATGACCTCCGGCACTTCATGGAGAACGATCTCAGGTTCTTGGAGCAGTTCAGAGCTGAGCCGATTGAGCTGAAGTAGCCATGAGTTGGGCCTCCTGGATCGGGGGGTTTCTTTTCGGGCTGATGCTGGGCCTTGGGCTTTGGGTGTGTTACAGCCTGAAAAGGTTTGTAGCTCCTCCGTGCCCGCCAACGACGAATTCAATCGATGCTCTGCTCAATGATCCTTCAGGGATTTTCTGGTTGTCGTTCGAGGATTACCAGACTAGTTGGTGGTTTGATAGTGATGGCAGAGGCACGCTGACCTCAGGCGAGGGTCAGCACTGCTACTTTCTGTGGAAACCAGAGTCCAATGGATGTATTTTGATTCGTTTCACCCACCACACAGATCCAGAAGAAGATGACTGGCCACCTTCACCGAACAAACTTGTTTGGAACGAAACCGTCGAGCCCGTCAACTTTAGATTCGAAATTTTCCGCGAAGATGAAAGGCTTTGCCTCCGAGACCTGGGTACCGGGCAGGTATTCCATGCTGATTAACTCGGACGTATCCCAAAGACTTTTCTAGCGTCAATCCGAACTTCGGTCGTCGATCTGCTTTACCCCTGCTAAGGTTGGGCTTTTATGATCACGCAGAATCCATAATCAACCTAGGATGGAAGTCGTTACTTGCGGCCCGCACCCGGCGCTGCTCCCTTTTGTGGAGTTGTATCGGTTGCGCGTCGTTGAGGCACAGCCGGTTAGCCACCTCGTCTTCCCTTCCCGGAACTCACAGTTTATTGAGTTCTATCTTGCGGATCCTGCCCAGGTGAAAGTGGACCCTGAGTCGGAGTTCCGGGCGGCGCCAGAGACGGTGTTGGTCGGGACGCAGTCTAAGGGGCGGGTTGAACTGCTTGTTGGCGGATCTGTTCGAACGTTGACGGTCATCTTTCGCCCAACTGGGTTTCACCAGCTGTTTGGAGTTCCGATGACCGAGCTTGCCGGAAAGGGTGAGTGTGCGAATTCGGTTCTTGGCGCCGAGATTGCTTTGATTCGGGAGCGACTGCTTGAGGCGCCGAGTACTTCGGCGATGAAGGCGTTGCTTGATGACTGGCTTATCCGCCGACTGAATTCCTTGAGTACGAAGCCTAATGACTGTTACCAAGCCATTGAGCACAGCATTGCAAGGGTGAAGGTCCAGCGCGACTTTTCGAGTGTGGACGCACTTGCAGAACACTCCGGCTATGGGTTGCGGCACTTTGAGCGCGTGTTTAAGCTTGCCATTGGGGTTTCGCCGAAACACTACTTGCGGGTCGAGCGGCTGCAGGAGGCACTGTCCACCAAGTCGCTTCAGCCTGATACCCCTTGGGGCGTCATTGCTTCTGACTTAGGGTTTTACGACCAGATGCACTTGGTTCACGAGTTCAAAGCGCTGGGTGGTGCGGCGCCGTCGCGACTTTTTGAGGAGGTTGCGCCTCGACTTGCTGATTTGAAGAAGTCGAAAATTTACTATTGATGCGAATGGGGGCACCTTCATCATTGAAGGCGTTCGGAGCTCATTTATGCCACTCGCAACACTTTCGCTACTCGCCACTGTCCTCACGACCAACCTTCAATCTAAGCCTATGATCCTCATTCCCCCCGTCGCCGGAAAGGCCGTCTCGAAATCGGCAGAAGCCGGTGTGATCAAAACCATTGAGCTCATGGAGAAATCGTGGAACACCCACGACATGGGGCTCTACGCCACCTTGCTCACCGACGATTGCCAGTGGGTGAACGTTGTTGGAATGCACTGGAACGGAAAGGCTTCGGTTGTGAAGGCTCACGTGGCGTTCCACAAGACCATCTTCAAAGATGTTGACTATATGACCGAGTCGGCATGTATTCGCGAGCTGGCGCCCAACGTTGCGATTGCCGTTCTTACGGTCCGAATGCAGGCGTACACGACCCCGGACGGACACAAAGTGCCAGAAGGACAAACCCGTCTCACTCTGACCGTTCGCGAAACCAAGGGGGCTTGGCTCATCGCTCAGGCGCAGAACACGCCGATCGATAAGATCGCTGTTCAGTTCGATCCAGGCAAAGGTTAGACTGGCTTCTTCATCGATTTGAGTGCGCAGGATAGGATTCCTGCCACCAATATACATCCTGCCAAGAACCATAGCCCGCTCTCGAATGATCCTGAGCGGGTTTTGAGTTCGCCAACCACTTTAGGACCGAAGAAGCCACCGAGGTTGCCGATGGAGTTAATGAGACCCACGGCAAACGCTGCAGAGGATGCCGTTAGGGTCGAGGTTGGATGCGTCCAGAACGCCGGCAAGTATGCATACAGCGTCATTCCGAGAAGGCACATGAATACAGTGGCGAGGACGGTTGATGACGCGAAGAGCGCGGCAAAGCCCATTGCGACTGCGGCGAGCAGGAGTGGGATGGCGGTATGCCATCGACGCTCGGCAGTTCGGTCGGAGTGCGCTCCGTTCCAGAGCATTGCGCCGAGTCCAAGGACATAGGGCGCGACAGAGATGAGGGTTTGAACCACCACTGACGTGCCCTTCATACGGTCGACGATGGACGGCAGGAAGAAGGTGAAACCGTACATGCCGGTGACTGCGAAGAGGTAGATGGCGGAAAGCAGCCAGACTTGGGGGTTCTTGAGTCCCTCGCGAATCTGATCCCCTCCCAGGGATACCTTGGCGGCCTTCTCGGCAGCCAATTCGGAAGTGATCCATTCGCGCTCGTCATCCTCGAGCCAGGTTGCCTGTTCTGGTCGGTCGGTGAGATAGAACCAGGTGACGACTCCCATGATGATTGACGGGACTCCTTCGAGGAAGAACACCCAGCGCCAGCCTGCGAACCCGAGCCAGTTGACCGAGTGCATGATGAACTGCGACAGCGGGGTCGAGATGATGGTCGCAAGGGGGATGCCGATGAGGAAGAGTGACTTTGTTTTTGCTCGGTCTTCGCCGCGGAACCAGTGGGAGAGGTAGACGATGACGCCCGGGAAGAATCCTGCCTCGGCCAAGCCAAGAATGAATCGTAGGCCATAGAACTGATCTTCAAGCCCGAATGCCGAAAAGATAGGGCGACCGATGAAGCCCATGAGTGTCGCAATGATTCCCCACGACACCATGATGCGAGCGATCCATTTGCGAGCGCTCCATCGCTCCACGATGAGGGTGCCCGGGATTTCGAGGAGGAAGTAGCCGAGGAAGAAGATGCCAGCGCCGGTGCCGATGATGGCCTCGGAGAAACCGAGTTCCGTCTTCATCTGGATTGCGGCGACCGAAACGTTGGTTCGGTCGAGGAACGCCAAGAAGAACAAGACCAGGAGAAACGGGATCAGCCGCTTTGTGATCTTCGCGCGGGTTCTGTTGGCAACATCCATTGGGCGGATTATAGCCACAAAAAAGCCCCCACGTCGGCAAAACGTGGAGGCAATGGAGGAAGGTTGACGCTCTTCTCTTAGTTTTTGAGAGCGTTCATCCGTGGTGTCGCGGGGGCGACTTCAACTAAAGCTTGCTTAGGGGCGACGAGGTAAACATCTGGTCCGATCTCTTCCCAGGTTCCTTCTTGGACGTAGTTGACGCCGCAAAGGAAGTTGAGGACCTTTTCTTTGACCTCGGGGGTGAGAAGGCTCAGGTTCAAAATCTGCTGTTCGCCGTGCTTGAGGCCGTTTGCGGCTGCCATAGCATCGTCGAAGTGCTGCATTTCTCGACGAATCGTCACCGTGTAGCGGTGGCTCGGGCGCATTGGGCTGTGCACTACCGCTTGCTCCATGATTTCGGGCTCGAAATCATCGATTTCCTCGGTGCGCGTGAATAGGTTGGCGATTTTGCCGAATACGGACGGTTTGTCCATTACCATCTCTTCCATGAGTGCTGATTATTTCCTTTTATTCTCTTGCTCCGAAAAGCAAGGTTCCAACTCTGATGTGGGTTGCTCCTTCCTGGATTGCCACTTCAAAATCGAGGCTCATTCCCATGCTGAGATTCTTGGTTCCAATCGCCTCTCCGAGGTGCCTTAGCTTCTCGAAGTAGGGTCTCGATTGCTCGGGATCCTTTACGACTGGGCCAATTGTCATCAGACCTGACAAATTTGCCTGCTCACATCTTATGACATCCTGTGCGAAGGTGTCAAGCGAATTTTGTAAAATTCCGCTCTTTTGTTGCTCTTCGGCGATGTTCACCTCAATGAATACATCACACCTTCGATCCGATTTATATAATTCCTTAAGTTGAGAACTTGTCTCTAACGTGTGAATTGCGGAGCAAATTTCAGTTGCTCGGCGAACCTTGTTTGACTGGAGTTTTCCTATGAAATGCCAACGAATGTCTTTAGGCAGTTGTTCCCATTTCGGTTGCAATTCCTGAAGCCGACTTTCGCCAAAGTCGCGGTGACCGAGCTCATAGAGCTCCATGATCGCGTCGGCAGGGTAGGTTTTGGATACTGCGATGATGTTGACTTCGTTTGGGTCGCGGGCTACCGATGCGCACGCATTCTTCACCGTCTCTCGCAATTCTCGGTAGCGCTGTTCCATGCTTCCATTTTCCCGATCATCGTGGCAAACTGAGCGAACATGGCTACAACACTCGAAGAATTCCTTGAGTCTCTCTCTGAAGAGCGCCGAGAGATGGTTGATGCTCTTTGCGCTACGATACGCGAGAATCTGAATAAGGGGTTTGAGGAGGGGATGCAATACGGTGGCATCGGGTTCTTCGTGCCTCACAGCATCTTCCCGGCCGGATACCATTGCGATCCGAAGCAGCCACTTCCCTTTTTGTGCGTAACGAATATGAAAGGTCACGTGGCATTACATGCGTTCGGGCTCTACTGCCTTCCGGCTGCCAAGGAGCGTTTTGTCCAGGCGTTCGCTGCCACGGGCAAAAAACTTGACATGGGTGCGGGGTGCATCCGCATTAAAAAGCTCGCCGATCTTCCTCTGGATGTCGTGGGACAAATGGTTTCGGAGATTACGGTGGATGAGTTTATCCGGCAGTACCAGTCGATGGTGCCGGACAAGAAAAAGAAGAAGTCTTAGAGCTCTTCGCCGCCGTTGCCGGTGACAGGAGGAGCAGTTGTCGTGGCAGCGCCAGCTGCGGGTTTGCTAGGACCGTAGGCTACGATTCTTGGTGATCCCGCATAGTAGCTTCGACCAAGGGGCTCTTTCTTGACTTCGACACCATTCTTAAACACGTGTCGGAACGTGTAGACGGATCGTGTTGACGAACCGCGCTCGGTGACCTTCACGGCTCCAGGGGGGAGGGTTGGATCAAACTGTCTCTTTTCGCCACGGCTAGACGTCGTCACTCCGGTAGAACTGATCTTCACGCTGACGGTTGGATCCTTCTTTCCGAGGATGCGCCATCGGAGGGTGCCAGGCGTATACTCCGCCGCCAAGACGATTGGCGTGGTCATGTTGTTTTCGAGAACCAAATCTTGAGCGCCCCAGTTGACGGTGGCATCTCGACCGACTGGAACGTACGGAACCGGTAGCGAGTGGTTCGTTCGCTCAACGATTTTGAGATTTGCGAAGAGGGATGCGTTGTAGAGCGTAGTGGAGACTTGGCAAATTCCCCCGCCGACTCCAGTTTCGTGCCGTCCGTTGACGAAGACGGGCGCTTCTCGGAAACCACTTTTGACCGTTCGCTCGCCGACGGTCTTATTGAAACTGAATCGTTCGCCTGGGAGCAGTAGAGTCCCATCGATTTTTCCGGTCGCGAGACGGATATTGTTTGATCGGTCACGCACCCCGGCGTTGAAGTTCGTCTTGAACTCGGCGACGACGTCGGTGATTTGAGCAAGGACTTCGTCAGTGAGCTTCTTCGGGGCCTCCTTTACAGGCACATCAACAATTTGGTCATCCTGGACTGCGCTGATCACGGAGGCGGTTAGACCGGTCTCATCAAGCGTGAGCACAGGAGTTTCGGGGGTCTTTTGAATGACACCTCCTACGAATTTCACCTTTGCGGGAGCGGCCGGTCCGAAAATCTTCGACACTACGGAACGAAGCGGAGTGAGGTCGACACTGTTTGGCTTGAAAATCGGGTTGAAGACTTTCTTTTCGTCGCTACTGAGCACTTGTCCGACGACGCCTTCGACCGGGACTTGAGCGACGGAAGCAACGTCATCGACGACGATTCCGAGCTGGGTTGCCGTGAACGTTTCCTTAGCGGTCTTATCTTGAATCTTCAGATTGAGCGGCCGGACACGGACTGCTTCCCACCAAATCCGAACCTTCTTTTGGGCTTCAGAAACGGTGAGACCACCGACGTCGACGATGCCAACTTGGCTTCCCTTTTTGAGCCTTGGCTCAACAGTTTGGGACACACCTGCCAAGACGATCGATACAATCGCGATACTCGACAAAGCAACAACGCCACCGCGTTTCATAAATGAATTCATATCAGCCATCCAATGGCAATACGATTATGACGAATTTACCCCGTAAAATGATCCACGCGAAGTGGCGTCATAATAGGATTGTGCAAAAGCTTGTTTGGTTCAATGGCACCGTCGGCCCGCTGGAAACGGCAACGATTCCGGCAGCGGATCACTGTCACCTTTATGGGGACGGACTTTTTGAAGGCATTCGTATCTACCACCACAAGGTTTTCAAACTTGACGAGCACCTTGATCGCCTCTATCACGGCATCAAATACTTGAACTTCCAGATGTCGATCTCGCAGCCTGAACTGCGAGCGATTATTCTGGACACTTGCACGAAGTCCGACATGGACGCAGGCTATATCCGACTTAACGTTACGCGAGGCACCGGCCTTGGCCTCGACCCGAGCAAGATCGACACCAATCCAAACGTGATGGTCATGATCAATACGCTGGCTCTGTATCCACCAGAAGCGTACGAGTCGGGATTGGATGTCGTCACGACCAGCTTCAAGACGATCCCAGCTGACGCCCTTGATCCACGACTCAAGTGCATCGGTAAATACGCAGCAAACATCCTTGCCAAGCAAGAGGCGAACTCGCGCGGTGCGGGTGAAGGCCTGATGCTTAACCACCAAGGCAACGTCGCGGAGTGCACCGGTGACAACATCTTCGTCATCCAGGGCGGCGTGATCCGTACCCCGGATCCTTCGAGCGGAATCCTGAAGGGAGTCACCCGAGACGCGGTCATTGCATTGGCTCGAAAGGCTGGCTATACGGTTGAAGAGTGCAAGCTCACTCCATTCGATCTTTACGCCGCTGATGAGTGCTTCCTCACCGGTACCGCCGCCGAGGTCATCGCGATGGTGACACTGGACGGACGTCCGATTGGCGACGGAAAGCCAGGCAAAGTCACTAACCAGCTCATTGAGCTTTATCGCGAAGAGACGAAGAACGGCGTACCGTTCTAACTCAATGAACTGTGCCGACTGCTCCCGGAAGAAGACCCACCGGGTCCTTACGGGGGCGGATCGGAAGGATGTCTGCTCAGCCTGCCCCGAACTTGATCCCGTTTCGCGGTTGGTACAGAATTTGCCGGAACCTCAGGCATTAGACGCCTGTCCGGCCTGTAAAACTAAGCGATCAGGTGTCAAAAAAACCGGGTTGGTAGGTTGTCCGGTGTGTTACGAGATTTTTGATGACAACATCAGAGAGATTCTCGGTCAAAATTAGATTTATATGAAAACTGCAAAACTACTCGGGCTCGGAGCGCTCGCAATAATGATTCTTGCGTGCGGCGGCGGTGGCGGTACGACTGCAGAAGTTCCTGATCCGACGATCCGGGTGGTAAATCTCTCGCCAAGCGTTGGTGTTGATTTTTATGTGAATGACACGGTTGTGGCGAGCAATGTTGCCACCGGTGGCTCTTCTCCCTCATTCCTCTCTACCGAGAACGCCGAGCAAGACTATGCGCTTCACGAGACCGGAAGCGGGATCGCCATTGATTCGCAATCCAAGACTCTCAACAAGAACTCGAACCATCTGGCTATCGCGTTTGGATTGAAGGACTTCGGAACCGAGAACGCAAAGCGACTTCGATTTGACTTCTTCGAGGTGTTCCGCCTTGCTCCCAACGGAAACAAGGCTCGGGTTTACGCTTTCAACGCCTTTGTTCGAACGCCTGGTGAGGACTCTTATGCAGTCGTCTTCAAGAACCCTGGGCTCAACCCTGTTCTCCAAATGAGTCCCGTCGATTTTGGTCAGATCACTTCGGCAGAGATTGACGCCGGCCCGATCACTCTCACCGCCCAACGCCAGTTCACGGAAACTGAGGTTGTGACTGTGACCAAGGACTTTGAGGCAGGAAAGATCTATCTGATGGTGTTTGGCGGTCAAGATCCCACTCCGACGATCACATTTTTCGAGATTCAGCCGAAATAAACGCCTTCGCTCGGCGTTGAATCATAATGAGTCTTATGATTGCGTCCTCGCTCATCGCCATCTCGTTGCTTCGAGCTCCCGTGTTGGAGTTCAAAGTTTCCGCGACGCCAGGTAAAGATGGTGCCGTAACCGGATCTCTTACAGTGAAGATCCCGGCTGGATGGCATGCTTATCAGAATCCACCGAAGAGCGAGTTCGAGAATCCGGTTGTCCTCTCCACAGCAACCAAAAAGTTTAAACTAAGCAAGGTCACTTACCCGAAGGGTGAGGCAAAGATGTCCTCTGGAAATGAATCGCTGGTTTACGAAGGAACGATTAAGATTGACTTCGTCGGCGGCTTTGAGAAGGGCTTCAAGCCAGGCAAGAAGGGCTACGAAGCAACGTTGGATTTTGCTTACCAATTGTGCGATGACTCAACCTGCATCCCACCCACGTCAACCGCAGTCAAGCTTGTATGGAAGCCAAAGAAGTGAAGTCATTCCCGGTTGGTCCCTTTACAATCGGCGATGGGTCTTTAACAATCATTGGAGGTCCTTGCCTAGCTGAGTCGCAGGCGCTATGCGAAGACGTCTGTGGGACTTTGCAAACGGTCTGTAACGAGTTCGGGCTGAACTACATATTCAAGGCGTCGTTCGACAAAGCGAACCGAACTTCAGCAAACTCGATCCGGGGTGCTGGACAGGATGCCGGGCTCGCGATCATCGAGAGTGTCGGTAAGTCCTTTGGAGTTCCGACAACGACGGACATCCACCTCCCTGCTCAGGCTGCAGAAGTTGCGAGCATTGTGGATATTCTGCAGATCCCTGCGTTCCTTTGCCGTCAATCTGACCTTTTGGAAGCTGCGGCGCTCACAGGAAAGCCGGTGAACGTGAAGAAGGGACAGTTCCTTGCCCCGGGCGATACGCTCAATATCGTTCAGAAAATGGAAGCATTTGGAGCTAAAGGCACGATGCTCTGCGAGCGCGGAACGACATTTGGTTACAACACTTTGATCGTTGACATGCCGGGTCTTGAGACAATGCGGTCCTTCGGAGTTCCTGTCTGCTTTGACGCTACTCACTCAGCTCAGCGCCCAGGAGGCGCGGGAACTTCAACGGGTGGAGTTCGAGAATCGATTCCCGCAATGGTACGAGCTGGAGTCGCCGTCGGTATCGATGCTCTCTTCCTCGAGTGCCACCCAGACCCAGCGAACGCGATGAGCGACGCGGCGACTCAGTGGCCGCTTCATCGCATCCGCGAGATTCTGGAACCCGCGGTTGCAATTCGCGCGGCGCTAGCCTCCAAAGGCTAAGCGCATCGATGCGGCCACTTTTTCAAGCCGAGCCTCTTCGGAGAGATCCTTGAGCGTGTCATCGAATGGCTCGGCTTCGACCGGACCGTTGTAGCCGATTTTTCTAAGCGCATCCATGAACTCCTGGAGTGGCATTACTCCGGTTGAGCCAGGGAGGCGGCGCTTGTTGTCGACGAGAGCGTCGACCTCGACTCCGATCGGTGCGTCGTTGATATGTACAAGACTGATTCGTTCTTGTTGTAAGTTTTCAACATCTGAGATCGTTCCGCCCGACGTGTAAAGATGCCAGAGGTCGAGCAAGATTCCGACATTGGGCCCAATTTCGCTACCGACCCGGAGCATTTCGCCCATGGTGTAGACCCATGGATAGCGAAACGAGTCTCGGAGGGTTTTCGGTCCAATGAACTCCATACCAAAGCTCATCCCGTTATCTCGGAGCACCGTTGCAATGGGTGAGAGCATGTTTCGGTGAAACTGGCCGAACTCGTCGAAATTCATCTCATTTGAGCCAGGCAGAATCCAGGTTGCACATCGTGTTACTCCCACGGCCGCCATCGCTTCTGCTTGATCCCAAAACTCGACGTAGCCTTTGTCGTACTCTTCTCTCGATCCACGCCAGTTGAACGGGACTCCCCAGGCTCCTGGAGTTACTCCGGCCGTCGCCATCAGGTCTCTCACTTCAGCGGCTTCTCGGCCCCGGATGAGCCCCGGGGACATGGCGAGCGAATCGAAACCACCAATTTGGCAAAGTTCCAAACCTCGTTTGAGAGTGGGGATAGGAATGTGGACTGCGCCGCCGTTAAGACACTTGAGCATGGCGCCTTTTTACCCGAACTAATTGGGTGGTTGATCCCGTATCATTGTTACGATGCCGTTTATGCGATTCGAAGCCCAAGATCCGACGGGTCGAGTTGTAGCGGGAACCCTTCAGGCGGCTTCGGTTAGCGAACTTCAAAGCGTTCTGGCGAAGCAGAACTTGTCTCTGCTCAGCCTCGAGGGCAAACCTGTGGGTAGCCCGGTTGTTCCGGTGGTAAACCCCCAACCTCGACAGGCGATCCCACCCGTTTCGAGCGCACGCCCTCAAGTCAGACCAACACCAGTTCCTCCATCGTCGCGGCAAGTCAGCGATCCCGCCTGCATGGCGATGGGACGATACTATCTCCTGTTCACGCGCTGGGCTGACCTCAGCCGTGCGGGGGTGGGTCAGAGTTCGGTGCTCAACACAATTGCTGGCGGCAACGTTGGCTCCGCGAGCGGAATGTTTCGTGAAATGGCGGTCGAAACTGCGAACGGCTCAATGCTCGCTGACTGCATGGAGATTCGGCCACGGTACTTTGCCCCTTATGTGGCGAGCACGATTCGAGTTGGCGAGATCGCCGGAACCCTTCCTGAAGCGATGATCGCGGTTGCGGAAACGGCAAAACGGGCATGGGCATTCGCGTTTTTCCAATATGCGTACGCACTGTTCGTGATGCCGGGGCTGATTGTGGCTTCTATGAGCGGGTGGGCACTGGGTCTGGCCTCCAAAGAGGCGACTCGGGCGCACTTTATGGAGACGGTGTCGCAGCGCAGTAACGAATCCCCATCGGAGTTTGGGCGTCGGGTGTTGATGGAGAAGCTCCACGACCACTGGGGACTGTTTGTCGGCGGATTCGTCATTTCCGGCGTTTACGTGCTGTTGTATTTGCTGTTGATGACGCCGAGATTTCGACAGTTTCGTCACCGAATTGGGCTTTGGGTTCCGTTTGCCCTCCCCAGGGCCAGATCGGAAGCGGTCGAACGAGTTTCTTGGGCGCTCAGTTCGCTCATGAGGGCGGGACTCTCCCCAGCTGCCGCGATCTTCAACGCGCTGTCAACGATTCCGAACCTGCACCTTCGGGAAAAGGCTCTGCGCGGGCTTGGCAATATTCGAGAAAATGAGCCTCTGACGCATATCCTGCCGCGCCTAGGAATTCTCGAAGCCCAGCAGATCGATATGATTCACATCGGCGAGCAGGTGGGAACTCCCGATCGCTCACTTGAGCAGATTGTGGAGATGGAGCGGATCCAGTACGCCAATCGAACCAAGATTGCCCAGATCGCCAACTATATTGGAATCTCGCTCGGTCTCGGTATCGTGATTGGAGCGGTGGTCATTGGGCTTTACTCGATGTACGCAACCAACATGGTTGACATGGTTAACCACGCTGGTGACGTTCCCTAGAACGATTTTCAGATTTCAGCCGATAGAATAAGGATATGCCCACGTATCAATACCAGGCTCTGCAGGCAGACGGATCTCTGACTCAGGGGCTTTTGCATGATGCTTCCCTTGATTCCGCGATGCAAAAGCTGATGGGTCAGGGGCTGCAGGTGCAGTCGATTGGTATTGCGGCGGCGGCGGGCGATCCTCTTGCGGCGCCTGTTCGCCAGTTATCGGTCGAGCGCCCCCTTGTGAACGAATCTATCCCGGGAGTCCATGCTGATGCTCGTGGCGCGACATATACCGAGCAGAGCGTGGACTACGCACCTAACGCCGAAATGGGTGGTTACTCGGGCCATGAAGGCGTGGGTGGACCACCCACAGGACAACGGAACTACGTGGCGACGAGCGTTGTCGGACCGCTTGTCGGCAAGATTTCACTTACAAACCTATCCTTTTTCTACACTCAGCTCGCAACGATGTTGAAGGCCGGCGTGCCGATGGTCCAGAGTTTGGACACCCTTTCGAAGCAGGCGCGAGACCCGCGATTTGCCAACATTCTTCGAGAGATTCGCGGACACGTCGAAGCGGGCCGTCCGATGACGGCGGGAATGCAACGCTATCCCGAGGCGTTCAGTCCGGTCATGCTGAGCATCATCCGTACCGGTGAGGAAGGTGGGTTCTTGGACGAGGCTCTGGAAACCGTCGCCAAATATACAGACGACGAAATCGAAATCCGCAATCTGTATCGGCGTGTGACGATCTATCCCAAGCTGCTGATTTTCGCTTCTATCGTCGTCATCCTTGGCGCGAACGCGATTATCGGGTCGATCAATAATCAGGCGGGCAAGCTCTCTTCCCCACTCACGACGGCGTCCACTTGGTACTGGCTCGCGCCGCTGATCATCGTTCTCTTCCTCTTCTTCCGGGTTGGGCTTGCTAACTTCCGTGTCAAATATCTATGGGACATGGTTCTGTCGTACATTCCGTTTGTCGGTGGAACCGTTCGCCAGATGGCGATGGCGAAGTTCGGACGGGCGTTTGGTGCTCTTTACCGTGCGGGTGTTCCGTTGCAACGGGTCATTCCTCTTTCAGCGGATTCATGTGGCAACGAATACATGCGTGCGAAGATTTATCCGGCCGGCAAAGTGTTGGAAAGCGGTGCGGGGGTAACGGAGACACTCAAGGCAACTGGTGCTCTTTCGCCAATCGTAATCGACATGTTGAGCACCGGCGAACGCACGGGCAACCTGGATCACATGCTCAACAAGATGGCGGACTACTACCACGACGAGGCAAAAACCAAGTCAGTCCAGCTGGGATACTTCACCGGAGTGCTTGTGCTTCTGATCGTATCGGCCTACATTGGCTCGATTATTGTTAATTTCTACCAGAACTACGGCCGCGGATTTACCGACATTATGAAGTAGGCCTTCTGCTCAAGAATCAATGGCGCAAGACCACTATCGTGTCCTGGGAGTAGCCCGAAACGCTACGCCGACTGAAATCAAGTCGGCGTATCGGAAGCTCGTGCTTGCCCACCACCCCGATAAAAGCGCTTCCCGAGAATCAGCCGATATCTTCCATCGGGCGACCGAAGCCTACGAAATACTGGGAGACGCGGAGCGCCGTCGGCACTACGACACTGTTTCGGCGGGTGAAAAGCGACGGGTTGCGCAAGCCGAAAACGCCAAAGCTCAACAGGCTCGTCCGCAGACCCAAACTCAGGCTAAACCCCAGCCCCAAAAGGCCGGAGCGGCCGGGTCCAAGGTAGCTACAGTTGCAGCTGACGTTACGCGACTCACTCTAATCTTCACTCGCGGCAACTATGTCGAGAGCGAGAAACTTGCTCGGGCGATCCTTAATCGCGATAATCGGCAGCCCATTCCCTACGCTGTCTTGGGAGATTTAGCTCGCGCAAAGGGCAATTTGGACGAAGCGGCGAAGATGTACGCCTATGCGGCGCAGATGGATCCGCGGAATCCGATTTACCAACAGCGCCACGAAGAACTTGTTAAGACAGGGCGAGCGGAACCGAAGACGGGCAAAAGCGCAGTTAAAGAAGATCGCGTGATATTAAGCGCAATGGTCGGAGCACTACTCCTGGTTTCGACCTCACTTTATGTGTGGGTTGCGAGCGAGCCAGCGATTGCTCCGGCGATCAGCATGATCAGCACTTGGACTCTCGGGCTCGTTGTGATGCTCTTCCTTGCAGGAGTTTCTATCGGCGCCGTTATGTGCTCGGGCAACTTTTTGGATCGCTTCTCGGTTTCTTCCACCAACTCTTTGGGTCGTGTCTCGTCGCCGATCCTCGCGCTCACAAGTGTTGCGGTCGTTAACTTCTGGGCGGCGGTGGCCCTGTACGCCGGCATAAGCGTTGCACAACGCTCTTTCAACGTATCGCATTTGCGTTTCGTCGGGGGTATCGCTGGGGTCGTCGTGATGTTGGCGATTGCCTGTGCAGGATCGAACACTCACTATTTGCCGATGCAAACTCTGCTCTGGGGCGGAAACATTGCCTACTTGGGTGGCCTTTGCGGCTGGATGATCGCTGACTCGTTTAAGCGGGTCTAAGGTTTACGCCTTCGGGCATCCTTTCAAACAAAAGACGCCAGCCTCCGAATCGGAGACTGGCGTCTGAATATGCTTGCCTGGGTTACCAGGCTCTTCGATCGTTGGTTTCGAATTCTCGAATGACCATCTGACCACGGCTCTCTCGTTGCAGAAGCATCGAGTGGTAGACCCGCTGTCGTCGACCCCAAGGATCGTTGTAGTCGTGAAGCATCACCACTCGGGCTGAGTCTCGGTAAGTGCGAACTTGCTCGACTCGATACGAGTTGGTTTCCGCGTTACTCGAAAGGTCGTTGATGAGATCGTAGAAGTCGTCAGCGTTCATCGAGTAGTCGTAACGACCATCCCGCATAATCGCGACTTGACCATTTCGTGGCACTAGCCGTCCGAGCGATCTTCGGTCATACCGCTCAAATCCGTCACGCAAATCCTCGAGG
Organism: uncultured Armatimonadota bacterium; assembly: GCA_903927345.1. Classification (GTDB taxonomy): domain Bacteria; phylum Armatimonadota; class Fimbriimonadia; order Fimbriimonadales; family Fimbriimonadaceae; genus Fimbriimonas. The sequence goes on from CAIYMO010000049.1 coordinate 141,850, forward strand.
GAGTTGTCGAGATCAACGTTTCGGCGGCTATCATTCCAACCCCATCGGTTGTCCCATCCGCGATCATCGTAAACGTAGACTGCTCCAGTGTTCCAAATCCAAGGACTGCGATAGGACGAGACGACGACCGTATTGCAGTTCAAGTAACCCGGAAGGAAGGGATACAAGTACCACGGAGAGATGACGACATTAACGTTGACTCCACCCTGCCACGGATTGAAGCAGTAGTTGGGGAAGAAGAAGAAGTTGTCGTTCCAGCCCGTGTTGTAGTGGCAATACCCAGTTCTCCAACCATTGTTGAAGAATGCGTCGTTGCCTCGGAACGTGCCATCTTGGCGACGTGCCTTGAGCGCAAACTCGTCCGTTCGGACAATTCCCGGAGGAACGCTGATTGGGTTGATCGTCGGAGCTCGGTCGATCCTGACGTTGCTATTGGTGTTATACGTCGTTCGTCCTCGGTCAGGCAAACCTTGGCTGCTTCCGCTGCCACGACTTCTTCCGAGGCCGGAGTCTTGATTTGGTCGCCCGAGACCGCTATCGCCGCCTCCACGAGTTGGACCGCCAGAGGTTGATCCACCTCGGTCACGCGACGGACCTCCGCTTTGGGAGCTTCCACCGCTGGAACCGCCACGATCACGGCTCGGCCCACCGCTTTGGCTACTTCCGCCGGTATCCCGACCGGACCCAGTGCCGGAGCCACCGCGATCTCGTGATGGACCACCACTTTGAGAGCCGCCTGAGTTTGATCCGCCTCGACCTAGTCCTGAATCCTGGTTAGGACGACCCAGACCTGGGTTACTATCACCGCCTCGAACAGGGGGAGGCGGAGCTTGTGGAGGGTTGGACCGCGAAGGCGGAGGGCTCGAAGCTGGAGGGCTTGCGGGAGGAGGAGACGATGGTCGGGAGGGAGGAGGGCTCGATTGACCACCTCCTGTTCCGCCGCCGCCACCTCGTCCTCGCCCGAGTCCGCCGTCTTGAGCGGACGCCAGCACCGTTGCCAGGGCAAGAAGACTAATTGTTGAGAAGTAGCGAAGGCTTTTCATGGCTTTCAAATGGATATACGCGCAACGCTTGTACCAGTTACTACCATTGTATAGGCAATCGGGACTTTTACGGCGACAAGTTTTTATGTTTGACTCACTGACTCTTGCCATTCCCAGCTAGGCGAATTGATCAAGGGCGGATTTTTGATCCTCTCAGATACAATTCATCCTGTTGAAAGGTCGAAATCTCTCGGGTAGGTTGGTGCTGGTCGGTGTTCTGCTCGCGGGAACCGTTCTTGTGCTTCCACCGAAAGATCACTTTCCCGAGCGGGGGCTTTTTCCAGGACTTCAACCCGTAGTTAACGAACTCAGTCAACCTTGGCCTTCGGGCTGGATCGAGATGATCACGGGGATGCACACCATGTATGACTTCGCTGGCGAGATCGAGCCAAAGTTTCGCTCGGACGTTGACGACTTTAATCGATCCGTTACACCCCAGCTTCGGAGCCGAGGTTGGACCCGCAAGATGCTTGATCGGGATGGTGGGTCTGTTTGGTCGAATGGAACTCGGCAGTTGGTGTTTAGCGCTTCGTTCCCCGATGGCATCGACGTGAACGACCCACGCTCGAAACGGCAGATTTTCATGATTCATTTATACGACAGTGCCTCAACTTTGGGGGAAAGGCTGCGGGAAGGCGTCCATCGGACAAAACATTAAACCCCGGTAATTTTTCTGGGAAATCAGCCAACATTACAGTAATGAGCAAACGACAGATCGGCGTTATTCCTGGTGATGGGATTGGACCTGAGATTACTGCGGCGACGATCGCAATTCTCGAATCAGTAGGATTTGAAGCCGATTGGGTTTATCTTGAAGGCGGTCTTGGGGCGGTTGAAAAGGGCCTGCCTGCAATGCCTGAAGAGACCATTGCTAGGATCAAAGAGATCGGAATTGCTCTCAAAGGTCCAACTACGACTCCGGTCGGAAAAGGTCACAAGTCTGCGAACGTCATCCTGCGCCAGGCGCTGGACCTCTTTGCAAACGTTCGACCAGCAAAGACCATGCCTGGTCTCGAAGGTCACTTCAGCGATCTCAACATTGACCTCATCATTGTCCGTGAGAACACGGAAGACCTGTACGCAGGAATTGAGTATCAGGCTCACCCTGACGTTGCTCAAGCGATCAAAGTCATTACCCGCCCTGGTTGCCAACGCCTGGTCGACTATGCCTTCGACATGGCTCAGAAGCAAGGTCGAAAGCGAGTCACTGCCGTCCACAAGGCAAACATCATGAAGCTGACCGACGGAATGTTCCTCGAAGAGTTTTATAAAGCGGCTGCCCGATACCCAGACCTCAAGGCTGACGACATCATTGTTGACAACTGCTGTATGCAGCTCGTCACCCGACCGGACGAGTTCGATGTCTTCGTAACCGAGAACTTGTACGGAGATATCGTCAGCGACCTCTGCGCCGGACTTGTTGGTGGACTGGGACTTGCTCCTTCTGCAAACATCGGTAAGACCTGCGCGGTTTTCGAAGCTGTTCACGGTTCCGCACCAGATATTGCCGGTAAGGGAATCGCGAATCCATCCGCTCTCCTCTTCTCCGCGCTGATGATGCTCCGACACCTAGGTGAGAACGAGAAGGCCGACCGAATTCAGCAGTCTGTTCTTCGAGTTTGCAACGATGGTCAATGCTTGACGATTGACCTGGGCGGCAAGGCGAGTACCGAAGAGTTTAAGGTTGAGGTCATCCGAAACGCTCAGGCGTAAGGACACCTCCTCTCCAACGCAAGGAGATACTCATGACCTTTGAGACCTACGATTTGTCTGTCTTTATCAGTTGTAATAAGGACGATGTTGCTGCTGCCTGGAGAAGTTCAGGAACTCAGGAGCAATGGTTCATTTCGCAGGGGAACTATATTGACGAACACAGCCAACCAAGGCCACCTCACGCCGACTGTGAGGCAGGTGACAATTACTGGTGGGAGTGGTTTGACAGAAGTGTTGAAACAGGGATCGTCACCAAGGTCTACGAGGGCGGAATTGAGTTCACTTACGGCATGGGAGCCCACGTGATTGTCTCTTGGGAGAATGTCCATGACGGGACCCTTGTGAAGCTCAGTCAAGTTCATGATATCGAGGATTTGGAAGTTCTCAAACGGACATATTTCTCAACCGCGCAGAACTGGGCGTTCTACTTGACCAATCTGAAAGCGTTTTTGGAGCATGGGATCGACCTGAGAGATCAGACACCTACGCGAAACGACCACGTGAACGTCTAAACTCTTTGTTGAGTTGCCACGAGTCTCAATCCTTCTGACGTGCTATCAGCACATTAAATACCTGCCGGCTGCCGTCGAGTCAGTCCGCTCGCAGACGTATCAGGATTTTGAGATCATCGCGCTCGATGACGGCTCAACGGACGGTTCTCGCGAGTGGCTCAGCGAGCAGAACGACTTGCAGTGCGTGTTCAACCCCCAAAACTTGGGGACCTACGGAACGCTTAACCGTGGTCTTGAACTCGCAAAGGGCGAGTTTATTGCCGTGCTGAACGACGACGACGTCTGGCAACCAGACAAGCTCGCTCGCCAAATCGAACTTCTGGATGCGCATCCAGAAGTCAGCTTGGTTCATACCGAAGGAGAGTTTATTGATGGCGAAGGCGTGGTGTTCGAAGGAAAGCCATTGGGATTCTCGTTCCCTCGGTTCCAAACCGGCGATATTCTGCTTGACCTAGTTTACGAAAACAAGATCATCGCCTCGGCCGCCGTGTTTCGCAAATCAATGATTGACCGGATTGGTCCGTACAACGAGAACTACTTCGGCTCAGGCGATTGGGAGCTATGGTTCCGGATTGCTGAACAGGCAAACGTCGGCTGTGTGGATCAAAATCTCACCCAGTATCGCGTGCACGGGGCAAATGCGTCGCATAAACTCGAAAAAATTTGGCGAGATGACCAGATGCTCAGAGAGTGGATGTTGCCTCGCCTCGAAGACCTTGGTGACCGCTTCCCGAGCGACAAGCTCAATGCGGCAAAGGCGCATTGCTGGGCTGCGCTTGGAACGGTTCGAATGCTCAATGGCGACGCTAGATCCTCTCGTGAGGCGTACCGAGCATCTATGCATCTGATGCCCGGCCGGGTCAAGAACTACTTGCGGTTTATGGCGACCTATCTCGGTCACAATACATTCAGGAAACTTCTATGATCTATCTCGATCATGCGGCAACGTCGCCGCTTTGTGCCGAGGCTCGCGAGGCCATGAATTCTGCCATGGATTGGTTCGGCAATCCATCGTCACTCCATACAGCGGGACGACAATCAAAAAACCTTATTGACATTGCTCGCGAACATGTCACTGGTGCCATGGGGTGCGGGTTCCCCGAGTTGGTGTTCACCAGCGGTGGAACGGAGGCGGCAAACCTTGCGCTTGTAGGTCTTGCACTGGCTAACGAAACCTCCAGACGAAAGATCGTACTCAGTGCCATCGAGCATCATTGCGTCCACGGTCCAGCCTTACTCTTGTCCAAACTCGGATACGAGATCGTGGACTGCCCAGTCACACGCGAGTCGTGTTTTGACTTAGACCGACTTCGTGAACTGGTCGATGACAACACCTTGGTCGTTGGGATGATGAGCGTCAACAACGAAACCGGCTTTATCCAGCCGATTGCGGAGGCGGTTGAGATCGCTCACGAAAAGGGAGCTCTTTTCTTCTGTGACAACGTTCAGGGATTCCGGAAGGGGATCAATAATCCGGTGGATCAAGGTGCCGATCTTGTCAGCGTCAGCGCGCACAAAATCAACGGGCCAAAGGGCATCGGGGCGCTCTATGTCCGACCCGGGACGAAGATCAAGCCGTTGATTTCGGGCGGCGGTCAAGAACGTGAGCAGCGTGGGGGGACCGAGAACCTCTTTGGTGTCGTCGGATTCGGGGCTGCGTGTACGGTTGGCTGTTGCAACGTACGTGCGATGAGGGATTTATTCTGGGATGCATTGGCAGAAGCTGGTGGGCTTCCAACGGTGCCTGCGCGGGAGAAGCTCCTGGGTACCCACGCGCACTTCCGATTCCCGACTGTTGACTCGGGCACCCTACTGATTCGCCTTGACCGAGAAGGCATTTGCGCGAGCGGCGGGTCGGCTTGTTCGTCGGGCGCCGCCGAACCCAGCCACGTTCTCAAGGCTTGCGGCTTCAAGTCTTGGGAGTGCAATGAAGGAATTCGGTTCTCGTTTGGTCGAGGCAACACTATGGACGATGCTCAGCGGGCGGCAGAGATCGTCACGCGGGTTGTGGATGAGCTGCGCGTTCGTCGATAACGATTGACGTTGTCATGTCTGCAACGACGTTCGTTACGGACCTCGCTCTCGCTAGAATCCAGTCCACGCTGAGAAGTACGACCAGGATCTCGTTCGGCAAACCTAGCGTTCCAAGAATCACTGCTAGAGAGATGAATCCTGCCTCTGGCACACCAGCGATTCCTAAAGAAGTGAGAACGCAGAGGAACGCAATGCTGAGCTGCGCCCCGAGACCGAGGTTTTGACCCAGAGATTGGGTAACGATGATGACCGCCATCGCTTCATAAAGCAGGATGCCGTCGTTGTTGAGGTTTGTCCCGATGCAGGCTGCCATTCGCGAACTGGCCTTACTCACCTTCAGATTGTCCAGGGCCTTCAGCGTCAGCGGCAATGTCGCAAGGGAGCTATTGATACCGAACGCGTTGAGACAGGGGGTCGAAGCAGCTTTCCAAAACTGAACGAGATTCTGCTTCTTGAGGACCAGCCAAATGTTGTAAACGACAAACGTCTGAATCCCGAGCCCTAGAAGCCCGGTGCCCAAGTAGTAGCTGAGGCCCACAAAGTTTTTGAAGCCGCTGTCTCCGACACTTTTGGCGATCACGCCAAACATAGCGATCGGGGTGAGGGTAACGAGCCAAGTGATGACACGCTCGGAGATGCGGTACCCACCATGGACGAATTGGTTCCAGTTTTCAACCCAAGGCTCCTCTGACTTCTGAAGCGACTTGAGCGCACATCCGACGAGCACGGCTAAGAACACGACTCCCAAGACATTTCCTTGAGTGAACGGCTCGATGATCGTATCAGGGACCAGATTATCAACGAAGCCGATGAGATCGACTTTGTGACCTTCCGCCTGTTTGAGGAGGCCGCCATCAGTCAGACCCTTGGAGTCAAATTGCAAGTGTCTTCCGGGCTGGATGAGATTTGCGAGCCCCATACCGATGATCGTCGCAAGGACAGTGTTGATTGCGACAACACCAAGGAACCGCTTTGCCTGGAGAATCTTTACGTCGCTCGTGATAATCGCGTCCAGAATCGCGAAGAAGAGCAGCGGGGCGGCGACGGCCTTGATCAGCGTGATGTAGAACTTGCCGATGTTGCCGAGAGGCGCGGCGCTTTTCCCGAGTAGGAGTCCGCAGACGATGCCTGCCGCTATCCCGACGAGGATTAAGGCGGTGGATCGAATCGCATTGCGACCGGCGGCGTTGTCGGACATGAAGTTATGTTACTTGGTGACGAAACGGTCTAACCGTTTCTGCGACTTTGCTTTTCGTCTGGGTTGGGATCAAGCGCCTGCTAACCGCTCGTATTTTTGCGGTAAAGAGCGCACATAGTTGCTAATATCTGGGACCCTGCCTACCCGATAACCTCAATATGTCCAAACCCACGGCTGGTTATAGTTCCAGCTTTTTGAATCGCTTAATGGGAGCAATGTCCCTCACAGCGAAACTCAATGTCGCTTTCTTTGCGGTTGTTTTGATCACCGGCAGTGCAATGGGCTATCTAGCTTGGTTGCTCCAGCATAACAACAAAACGGTCTCCAATGAAATTCTTGGTAGTGCGAAGGCTCTTCGGGCTGCCGCGCACGGTCGAGCGGCGAATATCCGTATGGAGTCGATGGTGCACCTTTATGCACTCGATCATAAGAAGGAAACGTTTGACGCCAAGGAGGCAGCGGACGAAGAGTTCTCGGCATCTGTTGAGGAAGCCCTGGGATACATCAAAAAGCTACCGAATAATGCTGAATTGCTGAAGAGGCTCGACGAAGTTGATCACGCAGATCATACCTACTGTCACCCCGTTGAAACTAAGTTGATGGCATTGATCGAGAAGGGGGAGAACGCCAAGGCTCTTCAAGTGATCAACACCGAGTATGTTCCTGGCCGAAAGAAGTTCGAAGCAAGCTTTAATGAATTTACGAAGGCGATTGCCGCGTACAACGATGCACAGATGGCCATTTTGAATGAGCGCAGTGTTAAAGGCGTTCAAACCGGTATGACGATGGTCGGCGGCGTCTTTCTCTTCGGCTTGTTCATTTCATTTCAACTCGGGAAGTTCATGCGAGGCACCATCGCAGGAATGGCTCGACGACTTGGCGATACTCTTCAGGAGTATCAGCAGCAGCTTGTTGAAGGCGTTGAGGCGATGGGGCGAGGAGACCTTGCTCACGTCATCACAATTCCGGATACCAAACCCACAATTCAAAAGAAGGATGAGTTCCAGTCGCTTGCAAATATGTTTGCTGACTTGGTCACTACAACTCGGGGTTCACTCGTCTCGCTCGTCAGCGCTCAGGATTCGCTGAGAACCATGGTTTCGGCGGTTATCGAGCGGTCGGCTCGCCTCACCGAAGCAACAGACACAATGCAGGCCTGTACTGCGTCAACCTTGGAGCAAGCAAGCGGCATCGTCATGAATATGGACGAGATTGGCAAGGCAACTGATGAAACTGCTCAAACAGCTTGTTCGATTGCTGAGCTGAGCAAGAATCTCGCAGAGAGCGTTGATGCGGCGAGCGGCGCACTGACTTCCCTTCTCGGCGGAATTCAAGAGAGCACCGTGGCGGCGGACGCTCAGAAGGAGCTTTGCGACGTGGCGAACTCCAAGGCAGTTGTTGGTAGCAAGGCGGTCGAACGATCGATTGAATCATTTGATCGAATTGCGAGCAGTGTTGAACTGACCGCAGGTACCGTCTCTCAACTCGGTAAGCAGCAGGAGCAGATTGGCGCCATCGTCAATATCATTTCTGAGATTGCTGAGCAAACCAACCTTCTCGCTCTTAACGCAGCCATTGAGGCAGCACGAGCTGGCGAGCAGGGTCGGGGCTTTGCGGTTGTCGCTGACGAAGTTCGGAAGCTCGCTGAGCGAGCGGCAAACTCCACCGTTGAGATTCGTGGCCTGATCGACAAGGTTAGTGCAAACGTTACGACGGCGATTGAGAAGATGCAGGCGAGCACTTCGGAAGTCGAAGACGGCTCACGCTACAGCGCCGAGGCTCGAACCGCGCTGACCGAGATTCTCCAATCGATTGCCGATCTTCACGAGTCGGCGAACGAGACCACCGCTCATATGCGATCAATGTCGGCTTACACCGGCGTTGTCTCCAAGGCGATGGAGTCAGTCCAGACTGCAAGTAACGACACGATGAGTGGCGCCGTTGAGCTGAGCGCGATCACCGAAGAGATTTCGGCTTCGACCCAGACGGTTACCGACCACGTTCGCGGTCAGTCGGAAGAAACCAGCCGCGTCGACGACTTGGCTCACAAGTTGGCGGAAGACGCTGCGTTCCTGGACAAACTGGCGAGCCAGTTCCACCTTCCAGAAGCGCAGGAAAGAGCTCAGCAGATTCGGTTGGCGGCTTAATCCAACCTCAACAATTTGCCCGGCGGTGCGCCCTTGGGTCTCTGCTTCTTTCCATCCAGTCAACCCCTCAAACCACCCGCTTTATGCGGGTGGTCTCTATTTGTCAGCCTTGGCCTTTGGGGTCGAGCTAACGCCTCCTTTATTGCGTTGGCCTGGTCAACGATGATCGGATTGGTTGTCGGTTGCGGGCTTTAAAGCTGCGACCTGTGATCTCAAGAAGTTAAACGATTTGAGACCCTGGCCATCCCACGCCGCCCGTTCCGCTTGCCAGTGAGAAGGACCCATTGGTGGAGACGACAGGGATGGCTCGTTGGCTGATCAATGCGAGTACGGAGGGATTCACCCACAAATTCTCCCGCCTAAGTGGCGTCGATTTTGACGTAGCAACGCTGGATTAACGCCTTGCGGACGGTGTTAACGCTTGATCACAAAGAGTTTTGTGCGGGAGCCTCTATGATCTGCCTGAACGCCTTGTTAAGACCGATAGGAACCTAAGTCCAGATGTGGTTTTTCAGTGTTTTGAATCTTCATTGATCAACTCTAAATGATCTCCATTCGTCAGGCGCACGGGAGGGGATCAGAATCGAGTCTTAGGTTAGGACACGGTTATGGCAAAGGACCGTAAGTAGCTTCCCACCCGTTACAACTTTTTGTCTCCTTCACAAAACACTCCAAGCAGTTTGCCAAGACCTGTTTATAGCGAACACCCTTGGCATGACCATCGCAAAAAGTTGCGTTCGTCGCTCCGTTCTGAACCGTCGATCCACCGTGGTAGATAGTGTTTATACCGTTGTTACCCCACCAAGCAATCAGACCGTCACTTCCATCCGCGGGTTCCGCCTCCTCGTTGAACAAAATCGTACTACCAGGCTCGGGAACTGCGGTACCAGAGATTCCATAAGCGAACGCCTCACCACTCAGAGGACCAGGTGCGGTAACGCACCAGTTCATCGCATAAGAGCTTGTTGACCTTTTAGCCACAGGATCACTTGGGCATTGGTATACACCGAGTGACTTGACGTAAGGATAGATTGAACCACGTGAGTTGTCCATTACCCAAGAGGCAGTCGCGGGTGGACCAGAGCTGATCACGTTCCAACCTCCAACGCGATTGTATGCTCCGCCGCCATAGAAACCCCAAGTTGCTCCTGGAAGGACATCTTCATAGTCTGCGGAATACATTAATGACCCCATCGTAACCTGGCGAATATTGCTTAAGCAAGTAGCCTTTTTCGCGGCCTCCTTTGCCTGTGCAAAGACAGGAAACAGAATTGCAGCCAAAATGGCGATAATGGCTATGACGACAAGAAGTTCGATGAGCGTAAACGCGTGACGATTCACAGAAGAATTTTGGGAGGCTGCAGGATGCTCGATCCGTCCATTTACGCTTACGCAGCGGCAACATCAGGAGAGCACACGTTCGATTTACGTTTATGACTTTGGGGGTCGTGAAAATGGCTCGTAGGCATTTGAGTAATGCACCAAAGCCTTCAAAATCTGTTTGGGTAGATATTTTATGCCTTGGACACAAAAAGAGCCCACCCTTGACCAATAGAGTGGGCTTTAACTTATCTAGGTCCGCCTCAAGCTACTTTTGATTTTCGCTTCTTAATGAGTGCTAGCACTCCGAGACCTAGAGCAGCCATTGATGCTGGTTCTGGCGTGGTTGCTGCTTGATATTGAGCTAGGATGCGATCTGGAGAAAGAGCCGTTCCAAAAACAGCAACATCCGACATGGACCCAAAGTATTGATAGGCACCGTAGCCCGGCATGCCGCCAATCTTTAGCGTGTCTTGAGCCATCGACCAAGTAAACGGCTGATTGTTAGTCGCCACTTGCTGGCCATCTATGTAAAGAGCAAGTCCTGTTGCGGTGTTTGCAGTAAAAGCGTATTGGTGCCACTTTCCGTTTGCGAAGTTTCCTACGGCTCCCGTTTGCATGTGAGGTTGACTTCTTATGACACCATGGACGCTTTCTAACTGATCATTGAAGCTGTCTGTTTGCAACCTGCAAAGACCCCCCCCCCGCCGGAGCCGTATCAATTCGGTAGTCAAGCATGTCGTAGATTCCGCGACCGTCTTGACCAGGATTTACGACGACTCCAGGACAATTAAACCAGAGTGTCACAGTCAGCCCGTTTGCTCCCTTGAAACTGCTGGGAGAAGTCGCCTGGATGGAGATGTCTCCTCCATTGAAGAGGGCTGATGTGGCTCCCGTTCCCCCCGATGCGCCAAATGTTACGTTGCCACTGACTGCCCCATGATGACCAAATCCGGAGTAGTCCTGAGCGACAGTTGAGCCAGCCGCCTCATTAAGCCGCCAGTAGCCCAGGGGGCTGTCAGCCATGATCGTCGAAGTAAGATCAGCGTGCGCCAAGCCCGAAAGGAAGAGTGCCCCAAGACAGGTGAAGTGAAGTTTGTTCATATGATTGTTTCTGCTGATTCACCAAATGATCCGGCAGAACCTCACCGAGCATGTTACAGTTGGTACTCCGCTGCATTCAGAGGCTGTTTGGCAACTATCGGACAAACAACGGATGAATAACGCCCGATTAACACTGATGTGTATTTGAGAGGCGCAATCGTGTCAAATGAGGAACACTGCACCACGCCCCCAGGGTCCAGGATTTACCGCTACCTTCTCTGACCACTACCGTTAAGTCAGAGACTTCGGGTCTTTGACCTTAGCAGGCAACTAGGAATCCCTGTAAGTCATTGCTGATCGTGGATTTTCAAACTCATCGGAATGGCTCCTGCATGAAAGGTAGGTAACTCATTTACGGGCAATTTACGTTCTTGAACGTGGTTGCTGAGTGCCATTATATTCAAAATTGATTTGTGCCAAAGATTGAGCTAAAACTCTTCGGATCGCCCAGTCTATTCTTAGATGGCATTGATGTCACTCCAGACCGTCCGGTGGGATTTGAAATCTTGGCAAAGGTCATCGTTGCGGGGGTCGACGGCGTCAGCAGGGCGAGCCTGTCGACTTTGCTATGGCCAGATATCCCGACGACCAAGGCGAGAACTAATCTCCGAGTGAACCTGGCGAATCTCCGAGCGGAGCTCAGCCAAATCGGGATCACAGATTCTTTTGAGCTTGATGATGCTGTGTTGCGTACCAAGGGGGTGATCGGAGTTGATCTCCGTAGGTTCTTGGCAAGACCGATTCGATCTGTGTCGGAGCTGGAAGCGGCCATCCTCCCCTTGTGTCAGGGATGGGATCGGGAGCGGTGGCAAGAGGAGAACGAGGCGGTGGCATCACATCTTGCCGAAGGGTTCTGCAGGATACGTCAGACCTCTCCCAAAGTGGACACTTTGCATCTGCTCAGGACCGCAGTCAAATCTCATCTGGTTTCGACGCAGTTAACAACGCTGTATGTGGATGCACTGACAGGTCAAAACCGGGTCGATGAGGCGACTCAGGCGGTCATTGACTTCGAAAACGCATGGATCAGTCGGTTCGGAGTGGCTGACCTGCCGAATATTTCGCTTGACGCGGTGGCTCAGCCAATAGCGATGGAGTCTCGGCACAAAGCGATGACTTATGCGGTTCCCTTGTGCTGCTTGCTTGTGGCGGTGGTTGCTGTGGGATACACATTGAATCGCCCTGGGGGGAAGGAGAAGAGTCCGAAGTTGGCCGTTACAGACGTAAAGCGGGAGTCGGGATTTGAGATTAAGAAGATTTTTACGGAGGGGGCGGAACCGAGAGAGATTTCGCCCTTGCTCGGTTTCAGTGGGCAGCCGATGTTGCACTATCGAAACCAGATTTTCGAAGTGCAACAACCGGGGCAGATTTCTCCGATTCGAGACACCCAGTGGATTCCGGTGGATACGAATGGTAACTCCAAACTGGAGGTCAGTCCCGACGCTTCGCTGCTGCGAATCTCAACGGCATCGAGCCGAGACAACATCCGTCCCGTCGCTGACTACCCCTACTTTGACGCCCCAATGATCGTGGAAGATGGGAGCGTCGTCTATAACCGACGGTGCGGGCACTCGTTTCGAGACCATCGGAAGCTTTGCTATTGGAAGAATGGAACAGAGACTCTGATCCATATTTCGACGCCCGAACCACAGAATGCCGTGGTGACGTGTAAGACGGCGCGAGGCATTTTGGGAAGTACAGCATGGGAAAAAGTGACGGTTGGAAGTATCACACCTTCTACTTTGATTTCCAGTCTCAGAAAACTCAGATGCTTGACACCCCGCCCGTTATTGCCGAGCTGGGCGAATCGCTTCTAGTGCGGCCCGAGAGGACAGATGTTGTCAATGGGGACTACCGGAATCATCCTCTTGACTACGCGTTGCTGATCGACAAAAGTGGTCGACAAAGAAGGATCTCGCTTGCCTCGAATGACGATGTGCTGGGAATTTTTGGCGGTTACATTTACGTCTGTCGAAAGAAGACCCAGTTCACCAGTGACCTAGAGTTTCTGAATTTTGATTTGGAACAGGTCAACCCGTTCCCCAGCCTTCCGAAGGAAGTTGCGTCATTTGGGGTGCGTACCGAAGAGATTGCGATCTGTGTTGGGTTTGATCGTGATCGTCCAACGAGGGAACTGCTACTTCTGTCCAAAAGTTGAGCTGCGTTGACCTATTGGAGGGTTGGCACACCTAGTTGAAGTAAGATTCCCCTATGATCTTATCTATATTGTGCTCTCTCAAGATCGGCTTTTCAACCTTGGAACGGGTTCGGTTTGGCGGGTTGGAGCGGGAATTTATTATTGAGGCTCCCGCGAAGCTGTCAAGTCGACCAGGACTGATCTTTGTGTTTCATGGTTTTGGGGATTCGCCGGAGTCGATCCGGGAGTATTCGGGTTTTGGCAGGGAGTTTCAGAAGCATGATTTCGTTGTGATCTATCCTCGGGGGTATCGGAACAAGGAGGGTAAAGCGAATTTTCAGGTTGGGTACGAGTTCCAGGATAAGTCGGTTGATGATGTTGGATTTATGCGAGAGTTGATTTCGATCGCTGAGAAGCGCTTTGGGATCAATCGTGCAAATGTGTTTTCGACAGGAATGTCGAACGGTGGGGATATGTCGTTTTTCCTCGCCCGGCAGAATCCGCCGATCGTGCGAGCGATTGCGCCGATTGCAGGCACGATGATGTCCTGCTGGAAACCATCCTTGAAGAGTTCTCATCCGGTTTCAGTGTTTGCCGTACATGGGACGAAGGACGACGTGACTCGGTGGGACGGGGACCTGAGCAATCGAGATGGGTGGGGCGCCTACTGGGGGGTTGAGCAGGTCATCGAATGGTGGGTGAAGTCACTAAAGCTCAGTCCGTCATCCAACATGACAGGACCGGCCAAAGACGGTGTCGTTCGCCAGGAGTGGAGGTCGAAGAGTGGGGATGTGGAGTTTAAGTTCTTCAAGGTGATCGGCGGAGGTCATAGCTGGCCTGACTCGGTGACCTCGGCAAAGTCGTCTCTAGCTTATGAGATTTATCAATTCTTTGAGAGCCATCGAGCTAGCTGAACCCGAGGTTTTCTAGTCGCGTTTGTATGCGACAAGCGCGTTGGCGTGACCGTGACCTAAGCCGTGCTCGGCCTTGAGGAAGTTGACTTGCTCCATGTGCTTCTTGTCCGCAACAGAGTCAAGGAGGTCTAGCCAGTGGGCGACAGGCTTTCCGTATTTCTTTTCGATAGATGGGAAATAGGAAGCGGGGCCGGAGGGCTTTTCGGGCGTGGACACTCCGGCATTTTACTCACGATCTTCGCCTGAACTAGGCGACTACTTGATGACGCCGTTCATTCCGGAGGGATAGAATCCACCGCTGGTGGCTCCCCCGAAGTAGACGACTTTGATGACTTCGGCGGTGTCTCGGGAGTAGGTTAGGCCCCGCTCATCAGTTGGTACGAGATTGGCGGCTCCGGCATTCTCGATCCTCTGGTCGGTGTCTCCGGCGACAACCGAGTCGCGGAAGTCGGAGATTTTCTGGGCATTGGTGATGGCGGCTCCCCCAATCTGATAGAGCAAGGTGCGGACGATCCCCGCGTGTTAGGACTCGACGCTGAGGAGTCCGGCGGTGGCCTCGATATAGCCCTTATCGGTTACGGAAGGAACTGCGCCTTTATAAGCCGTGACTCCGACGTCTTCGAAGAGGAACGCCCCGAGGAGGAAGTTCACTTCGTTTGCATACGGGTCAAATGTCGCCCCGATTCCTGCAGCATTTGCGGCGGCATCGAAGCTGGTGTCCAAGTTGAGAGCAGGGTGCACGATGGCTTTATCTCCGAGCGAGGACCGCAGAAGCCGAACGTGGGCGAGCTCGTCGGCGGCTATTTCGGCGGCGTATTGGCGAATTGCGTTGGTTGCGAAGGTGACTTGGCGACCACCCGTGACGGCTCCGGCACCGACTCCGCGATCGTTCGCCCCGAGTCCGACGCCGGTGGTGGCAAGAAGGTAGTACTCGGCTTCGAGGAATTCGAGGTTGAGCGCAAAGTTGAGAACGTTGATATCGACGGTGTTGCCTGATTCGAAGGTCGAGGTTCCAAACCCACCGCAACCGCTGAGAATGCTGGCAGTGAGGAGTCCAACTCCGCTGCCGACCATCGTCTTGAGAAGCTTTCGGCGTTCGAATCTACTCTCGACGATTCGTTCAGACGCGATGATCAGTTCTTGAGTTGCTTCCATGGATACCTTTGCTTGCCAGGAGGACCCGGCAATACCCAGTATCGTTGAGGATGGGGCGATCAGCAAGTCGCCTCTTTTGCGCCCCTGCAAAGGCTGTCAGTTGGACAGTGACGCTTTTGTGCCTAGCCGGGGAATTCGAAATCGCCGCCGTGTAACAGCGTTTCGTGGGAGATCGGCGTGGGTGGATAGTCAAGATCGTGGTTCGGCTTGAGGTTGAGGAATGAACCATCTTCCATAGTAATGCTTGCTTCGTCGAAGAGCATGGATCCGACGATATATTCAGGTTTACCTGGGCAAAATGGAAAGAATCCGAGACTGCTGAAGAGGAACCAGCACGCCATTTCGCCGTTGTCCTCATCGCCGCAGAAACCTTCGGGGGTGTACATTTCGTTCATCACGCGCTTGAGCAGGTGGCGTCCATAGCGACGCATTTCGGGGTCGGCGGACTGCATGAAGAAGTAGATGACGTGGTGAACGGGCTGGTTGCTGTGGGCGTATTGGCCAAAGTTGGCTTGGGCCATTTCGGTCATTTCGTGGATCTCGAAGCCGTAGTGGCCGACCTCGAAGTTGGGCGGGGTCTCGAACATCTTCTTGAGTTTTTCGAGGAAGGGTTGTTCGCCGCCGAAGAGTTCGGCAAGGCCTTCGGGGTCGTGTTGGACGGCCCAACTGGCTTGCCAGGGACCACCTTCGAC
The DNA here is from genome assembly GCA_903927345.1 of uncultured Armatimonadota bacterium. Classification (GTDB taxonomy): domain Bacteria; phylum Armatimonadota; class Fimbriimonadia; order Fimbriimonadales; family Fimbriimonadaceae; genus Fimbriimonas. Next base: position 157,819 of record CAIYMO010000049.1, read on the forward strand.
GTAGGGACCGCCCCATTCGAATTCGCGGAAGTGGGCCCAGTCGCCATTGGCGTGCTTGGCGCGCATGAAGCCTACTTCTGAGTCGAAGAGGTGCTTGTAGTTTTGGGCTCTCTGTTCTAGCTCTGAGGAGTCTTGCCCCAGGGCATTTTGGACTTGGGCGATGCACCAGTCGTCGTAGGCATAGTCGAGGGAGCGGGCGACGCTACCCTCGACGGTTTCTTCGCTGACGTAGCCTCTGGCCAAGTAATCTTCGATACCGAGGCGGCCGTAAGCGCCTTCCTCGTCGCCTTTTTGGTAGGCGTGTTTGAGCATGCCTTCGAGGGCTTTTTCGGTGTCGAAGCCTTCGACGCCTTTGACGACGGCGTCGGCGATGACGGCGTCGATGTGCGTTCCGACCATGCAGGCTCGGTAGCCGGGGGTCGCCCATTGGGGGAACCAGCCTCCTTCTTCGTAGGCTTTGATCCACCCTTGGATGGCTTTGCTACTTCGGCTCGGGAAGAAGAGGTTGTACCAAGGGTAGACGGTCCGATAGGTGTCCCAGAATCCGTTGTCGGTGGTTGCTTCGCCGAGTTCGGTTTTTCCGGTGTAGAAGCTGTAGTGATGGGGCTTGCCATCGGCGTCGAACTCGTGGGTTTCGCGGGGGAAGAGGCAGGCTCGGTAGAGGCAGTGGGCGAAAGTTTTGAGGTGGGTTTCTTGGCCTTTGAGATCGAAACGGTTGAAGATGTTCTCCCAGGCACTGCTCGCGCTACGGCTTTGAGAGTCATTGATGATGTTCTGCTCAGCCTGATCGTAGCTGATAAACGAAACTCCGATTTCCACGCCTGTTCCCAGAGGTTCGGAGTTAATCAAGCCAAAATCGAGAAAGAGACGATCTTCGTTGACCTGCTCGACACTGAATGACGCTGAAAACTTGAAAACGTAAAACGTCGAGAAGCTGTCTGAAGTCCCACCGCATGATTTCGTCACGCGAACTCTCAACTGCGCTTCTCCAGTCTCAAAGTCTGCGAAGCCTTCAACCAAGAACCGATTTCGTGTTCCTGCTAGGATTGGTAGTTGTTCTGTGGCCGGAAACTTAATGTCTGGTCCCCAAGCCAACTTTGCGCCGGTTCTTCTTGCGAAAAGGTGACAAAGAATCCCATAGCGCTGGAGGAACACTACTGCTTTGTCAGGTTGCAGGCCGCTGCCATATGCACTCGACCTTCCTTCTGGGTCGAGCCTTGGGGGCTCGCCGGTGAAGGGCATGAAGATGAGTTGGCCGTAGTCGCCCATCCAGGGGCTGGGTTGGTGGGTGGCTCGGAAGCCTTGGAATTTATGGTGGTCGGGATGGAAGAACCAGCGGGACTCGTTGGTTTGAATTGTCCAGTGGGTGTGGCCCCAGGGATAGGCGATGAGGGGGAGACTGTTTCCGGTGCTGAATCCGTGGTGCGAGTCGGTTCCGGCGAGGACGTTAACCAGGCTATAGAGTTCACTTCCCTTCATGCGCGATGCGAGTTTACTTGGCGGCCGATTCTTCGAGAAGTCGGCATTCCAGTTGGTCGAGGGCGTCTTTGGCGTACATTCTCACATTGTGGTCTGGGTGCGCTAGATACGGGATTACCGTGGCACGGTAGGATTCTGGCTCAGCGTGCCAGACTGCGTACGTCAGACCCATGAGGGCGGCAGTGATGTCCTGCCAATGATCGAACGTCGGAATCAGCTTCATCACTAGGTTCTGATCGTAGCATTGCCGCTCAAGACCGAGTCCACAAACCGCCTCTGCACGGAGATAGGGGTGGACGGAAGGGCTTAAGAGCGAGACGAGTAATTCGTGAGTCTTTGGAGTATCTGCAGAGCCTAAAACGAAAAAGATTGCCTGCACACGACTGATAAGCGATTGATTAACCTGTGTGCGAGAGAAGTCACGGTTCATTTCGAAGATCAAGGCAGTCAATGCCCTCGCTCCCCGACGGTAGCCGGTGTACGTAAGGAGGGCCGTTAGCTGGATCGCTTCTGAAGGGGGGTTACAGATGAGTTTGAGGAGTTTGCCTTGCTTGGAAAATCGACCCGTTGACTCCATAAAGGGCGCAAGTTCCTGCTGATTTCGTTCAACTACCTCTTGATAAGTCAGCGCCACGGTTCCAGTACACCCGGTTCGCTCCGAAGCAGTTTCGACAACCAGGAAAACAACACTAGAACTTGAATGCTGGATGAGTTTGATTTAACGCACATGAATTCTTGTGAGAATGAGGAGGTCAAGCCTGGCTATGTCAGAATCAGAGTTGTGAACGTTCCTCCGGTCGAAGACCTTACTCCGCGCCAGATAGTGGCGGAGCTTGATAAGTACATCATCGGCCAGAATGCCGCGAAGAAGGCGATTGCGGTTGCTTTGCGGAACCGGTATCGGCGTCAGCAGTTGCCAGAGGCTGAGCGTGCGGACGTGATGCCGAAGAACATCTTGATGATGGGACCGACGGGTGTTGGAAAGACCGAGATTGCGCGGCGGTTGGCGCAGTTAGCGCGGGCTCCGTTTGTGAAAGTGGAGGCAACGAAATTCACTGAGGTGGGCTACGTGGGGCGCGATGTTGAATCGATGATCCGCGATTTGGTGGCTACGGCGGTTCGGCTGGTTGAAGTCGAAAAGCAGCAAGCGGTAGAGGTAGAGGCGACCCAGTTTGCCCTGGACCGCGTCGTTGAGCTCCTCGACCAGGAGTTGAATTCCGATGTGATCTACCCAGACGATGAGGAGATTGATTGGGATCGGCGCTCTGCGGAGATTGAGCGGCGCAAGGCAATTCTTCGGCACGAGATCACTCAAGGAATGCACGATGACAAGTTCATCGAGTTCGATGTTGAGGAGCCATCGAATCCGTTCTTGCAAGTGTTCACGCCGGGCGGGATGGAGGAAATGGGCTTTGACATGAACCAGCTAACCAATCCCTTTGGCAACAAGCGGGTCATGCGGAAGGCGACGGTCGCGGAGTCCATGACATTACTTAAGGAAGAAGAGGCTGGGAAGCTTGTGGATCGACATTCGGTACACCGTGAGGCGGTTCAGCGGGCCGAACAGACGGGAATCATCTTTATCGATGAGATCGATAAAGTAGCAGGAAAAGGCGGGGGATCTGGGCCGGACGTTTCGCGCGAAGGCGTTCAGCGGGACCTGTTGCCAATCATCGAAGGTTCGACAGTGCAAACGAAGTTTGGACCTGTTTCGACGGAGCACATTCTCTTTGTGGCGGCTGGGGCGTTTCATATGTCCAAGCCGAGTGACCTTATTCCAGAGCTTCAGGGGCGATTGCCGATTCGAGTTGAGTTGGAAGCGCTTTCTGACGTTGACTTCAACCGAATTTTGACTGAGCCGCGCAATGCGCTGGTGGGCCAATATCAGAAGCTTCTGAAGGTTGATGGGGTTGAGGTTTCGTTCTCCGCGAGCGGAATCAAGGAGATTGCTCGGCTTGCGGCACAGGTGAACGCAACGACAGATAACATCGGGGCAAGGCGATTGCAGACGATGATGGAACTGTTGCTCCAAGACGTGCTATTTGAGGCTCCCGAGGGCGCTCAGGGCAAAATTGAGTTTGATGAGAAGGCAGTACGAGAAAAGCTTGAGGGATATGTCGCAAACCTTGAGCGCGCAAAGATGATGGTATGAAAAAGACTGCTTCTTACTTGTTGGTGCTACTGAGTTCGATGAGTTTCGGTCAGATGTGGACGGAGCTTGAAAAAGACCAGATTATTCGCTACTGGAATGAGCCCAATCGATACGTTACGGCATCAACCGGTAAGCCGGGGGTTCGACTCACGGTTGATGGTTCAAAATGGCTCTGGGAGTACAACAGGCGGCGCGGGAAGGGAAAGACTAATCCTGGCTTGGTACCACCACCCTCGAGTGACCAGGAAGCGAAGTGGGAGAAGTGGATTGATGCGCGGGTTGCCTATGATCGATGGCGGGCTCAGCCATTGGCAGTTGTGGTTCCCGATCCTGGCCCCGCTCCAGCGGATTTGGTTGAACTTGCCGGAAATCCGCCGCAGTTTGCGTCGCTCGTAACCCCGAACAAGCATGTCGTTACGATTGATGGCAAGCAGTTCGCTTATGAGGACAACCTGGATATGCGGCCCAGATTCGCGTATTACCGATTTACGGACGGAGTTCGGTCGTTTGGGACAAAGCTGGGGACACTACCTCCGGAGGAGTTGAACCTGATTCTCGATACCGCTGGGGTTGATGCTTCGGCAGCAAAGGTGTTCAAGGCGGTGTCCCTTTTGGAAGGTGGCTTTGACTCGCTGAATACGTATGACACCGGCTTCATCTCCGTAGGTTTCATTCAGTTTGCGGCGCTTGCGGAGGGCGGACACTCGTTAGGACAAACACTCTTGCAATTCAAGACCGATGATCCGATCGGATTTGGGAAGGATTTCCGACGTTTTGGGATCGACGTTACTCCGACAGGCTTAGTCGTAGCTCTAGATACTAACAATCGAGACGAACGCGTTGGGGCAGGTGCAAACCAGCAGGCGATTAAGGATAAGAGGCTCGCGGCAGTATTCCAGAGAGCTGGTCAGTTTTCTGCTTATCGCGTCGCTCAAGTCAAGACAGCGAAGCGTATGTACTGGCCTGCCAAGGAGAAGTGGTCGATCAAGAAGCCGACGGGAGAAATAATCTCGGGAACGCTGGATGAGATCATTTCAAGCGAAGCGGCGATGGCGATCTTCCTGGATCGGAAGGTGAACACCGGGAGCCTTGGATTCCTGAACGCCGTATTACAGGCAATTGCCGATGATCAGCAGGAGTATTGCGTCGATGTATTGAAGCGCTTCGAGGGGATCTTGGTGGAGACCCTTTGGTATCGATACAACCCCAACGGTGATACCGTGCTTACCAAGCCCCAGCCATGCGAGATGCTTCCCGCCGTTATGGAGAAGTTCAAGCGCTCTTAACCGCTGACTACCAACCAAGCGGCTTTTGCATGTGGAAGAAGCCTCCGGTGGGACCGTCCTCTGGCAACGTAGCCAGCCAGACGCTGGTCTTTGCGCCGTCAGGAATCTTCATAGGAGCCTGCTCTCCGCCCATATCGGTCTGCACCCATCCAGGGTGGGCTGAGTTGACTTTTATGTTCGTACTCCTAAGCTCTTTAGCTAGGAGAACCGTGAACATATTGAGCGCAGCTTTACTCGAGCAGTACGCCACAGCAGCGTTATAGTCCTTAAGCTCGCGGGAGTCAGATTGATTGGTTAACGAACCAATATTGGATGTAAGGTTAACGATTCTTCCGGCTTCGCTCTTCTTCAAGAGCGGGAGGAGTGCTTGGGTCAGGGCGATGACTCCGAATACATTGGTTTCGTACGTTTCGCGCAGGAGATCTTGCGAGACTTCTGAGGGCGGAACTCCCCAGTCGAGACCGACTCCCGCGTTGTTGATCAAAATGTCGAGCCCGCCGTGATTTGCCTCGATACTCTTTGCCAGGTCAGCGAACGAATCACTTGCCGTCATGTCCACATGAACAAAGGTCGCACCATTTCCGAGATCCGTTGCTGCCTGACTTCCCTTTTCAGCATCACGCGCTCCAACGAGCACGGTGTAACCGAGTGCGAGAAGCTGCTTGGCAGTCTCGAGGCCGATTCCCTTGTTTGCGCCTGTAATGAGTGCGATCTTGCTCATATTGCTCAGTTAACCTAAAACCGAATCGCCAAGCCGATGGAAGCGTAATTGACCCAAGCAAAGGAATAGACCCTAGGCACATCGGCACCTCCTTCGAGGGTTCGCAGTCCGAGATAGATATCCTGGTAGGCGTTGATTCGCTTGTTGAGTTGCACGCCGATATCGAAAGCCCTTCCGGGACCGCCGGCGAGGCCGTCAAAGTCGAAAGTCGCGCTCCACCCGTTACCCATATCCTCGTAGCCCGACACGTGAAGTAGTGGCACGATTCCGCGTGGGTCCAGCTCGGATCTCGAAAGAGCACCCTGGCGCAGGGTTACTTCGGCGTCGCGGATTTTTAGGGTGTAGCCGAACTTCCAGTTTCGGTTGGGCGACGAGAACCATGGGCGCCGGTAAGTAAGACGGTAGGAGTTGAATTGATAAGTTCCGGATGCGGCACCGCTTGCAAAAGTAGCGTCTTGGAAGTTGACAGGACCGTTGAGGGTTCCCGTGCCGGAGATGCGGAACGGGGCATAGAGCAACCTCCACTCTTCTTCTTCCGACTTCTTCCATGTGAGTTCAACGCGAGAGAATTGGAACCCCCCGCGCCCCGTGACGTCGGTCATCGAAAAATCTGTCCCCGAGGAACCCGGGATGCGCTGATCGTTTCGGTTGACAAACGCAGAACCACTTTCGAACTTTAGGGTGAATTGAGGTTGTGGCGGAAGAGTATCGAACATGGTAGTTGCTACGCCTGATCAAGGGGAAACGTTGGCACTTTTGAATCGGGCTTATCTGGGAGGTTGGGGGTAGGATTTCGTGTCAATCCGATTTGCAATGAAGGTTCTTTTTGTCTGTCTTGGGAATATCTGCCGCTCTCCGATGGCGGAATCGCTCTTTGTCTCCAAGCTTCAAGATCTGAGCTGTGAGTACGTGGTCGAATCGGCGGGAACCGGAGATTGGCATGCAGGACAGCCACCAGATCGGCGTACACGTGCGGTTCTGCAGCAGAACGGTATTGAACACTACTCTTTGGCTCGTCAAGTGACGAAAAGCGATTTCGAACAGTTTGATCACATCATCGCAATGGATGAGCAGAATCGAGATGACCTTCTCAGGTGGCCGGGGGCGCGGAAGGACAAGGTTTCCCTGATGATGTCTTGGGTTGAGGCACCGCCCACGATGAATGTGCCTGATCCTTACTACGGGACCCAGGAAGATTTTGAGCTTGTGTACGAACTTCTGGATGAGGCGACATCAGAATTGCTCGCTCAACTGCAACGCAATTAGATTTGTAGCGTCAAATATTGTAATGTCGATCGTTGCGCTTGCCGTTGGCTTCCACGCGATTCAGTGGAACCGAGCCGCCTACTTGGGAAAGAGTCCGGAGCAGATTGTGGCGATGGGTCGCGACAAGTGGTTTGCGGCGTACACGAAGAAGTACGGCGACTCGACAATGGCGATGTGTGAGGCTGAGACGTCGTTTGGGGATGCCCTGAAGAACCTTAACGATCGTGCGCTGAAGCGCGTTCCCTCCGCGCGAAGAGCCTTTTTAGAGTCAGCGCGATACCACTGCACAACTGTTGCGGTTCGAGCGCACGAGGTTGGCTACTCAATCACGGGTGGCGGAACCATTTGGCGGCCCTTCTTTGCCGGCATTAAGCCGAACGTGGAGCAACTGATCGCGGATTCGATCCTGAACAAGCCGTTGCCGATGATCAAGATGAAGTCAATCGAGTCACGCTATGAAGAGCTTGAGACGATGAAGACGCGGGCATTGGGCGAGATGACCGAGGAATCGGGCTCGGAGCTGAAGAAGGCGATCAACGAATTTAAGTATCAGGAAGGCCTTTCTCGCAAGTTTGTGGAATCGGCCACCGAGCACGACCGAACGCGGCTCAGATTGTTTGTTCATAAGCAGTTTGATGCGGCAATCTCGAAAGAGATGATGGGCGGCGACGCACAAACGCGATAATTTTGCGTTAATATCCCATCATGGCAATTTTTAGGCGACTTGTAGGCGCCCTCGTTGTGTCGTGTTTGGCCGTTTCTGCCTGGGCGCAGGAACTTACGGCTGAGCAAAAGACCAAGATCTTGGCGGACGTGGAAGGAATCGTGACGGAACGGGCATTTGTTCCGGGCGTCGACTTTTCCAAGTGGAAGACCTTCATCGAATCGAAGCAGAAGTCGATTGACGAAGCGAAGGACGTTGGTGCATTCACTCGTGCTGTGAACCAAACCCTTCGCGAATTTGGTCTTTCTCACATGGCGCTCCTCAACCCTCGATCCACCCAGGCTCGCACGGCAACCACCACGGTTGGACCGGGCATGAGCCTTGTTGTTGAAGACAAGGGATTGCGAGTACGCGCAGTCGTTCCTGAGGGACCCGCAAAGGCCGCCGGAATCAGCGAGAAAGAGGTCATCACGGCGGTTAACGGTGCCAAACCAACCACGATTGAAGCACTTAACGGAGAGAAGGGTGCCAAGTTTAAAGTCGAAGTCGAAAACGAGAAGGGCGAAAAGCGAGAGATTGAGCTTGAGCTGAAGGAGTACTCCACAGTTCGAAAAAACACGGTGACCTGGTTTGGCGAAGACGCCGCACTTGTGCGGGTGAATTCGTTCACGCGAGGCTATGAGCGCAATAACATCGAAGAGCTGATTACGGAAGCCAGCAAGGCCAAGCACTTGATCTTGGACCTGAGATCAAACGGTGGCGGCGCCGTCAATAACCTTCGTCACCTCCTCTCCTGCTTGATGCCCGACAACACGGCTTATGGCACCTTCATCAGCCGAACAACGGCCAAGGACTTCACGGACGCGAAGCCGGGCGAGGAAGCCACACCAGAGAAGATCGCAGATTGGGCTCCGGTTAAGGCGAAGACTGTGAAGGGCAAGATTGAGCCGTTTAAGGGCACGATTGCGGTTTTGATCAACCGAGGATCGGCGAGCGCGAGCGAGATTTGTTCCGCGGCGTTGCAAGAGCTTCGCGGAGCAAAGGTCATTGGGACCAAGACTGCAGGCGCGGTCTTGGCCTCGGTCTTCCGAAACATCAGCGAGGGATTCTCTGTCCAGTACCCGGTGAGCGACTATGTAACGATTAAGGGCAAGAGGCTGGAGAAGGGTCCTGTGGTGCCTGACTTCGAAGTAACGGCAGTCAGACAGGGCGAAGGACCCGATCCAGTTGTCGAGAAGGCCCTCGAAGTTCTCCGCGGCGGCAGCAAGTAATCAACCCGCGTTAGCGGACGATCATCGTGCCGACGCCTGCGTCGGTGAAGATCTCGAGAAGAAGGGAGTTGGAACTGGAACCATCGATAAGGTGGACACTTCCAACTCCCTTTTCGATGGCCTCGATGCCTGCTTCAAGTTTGGGGATCATTCCGCCGTCTGCTCGCTTTTGAGCGATCATATCGGCGGCTTCCGCGGTAGTTAGACGAGAGATTGTTGACGCGGGGTCGTTGCGATCGGACAGGACTCCGGCAGTATCCGAAAGGAGGACGAGCTTGGACGCGCTGAGCGCGGATGCAAGAGCCGCGGCGGCGGTATCGGCGTTCACATTGAGCGGCTGGTGATCGCTATCTGTTGCGACCGAACACACTACAGGAATGAAGCCAGCAGCAAGGGCAACGGAGACGATTTCGTCGTTGACCTGGGTGATGTTCCCTACTCTGCCGAGTTGGGCGGAGATCGGTTCAGCGACGAGCAAATTTCCATCGCGGCCAGAGAGCCCGACGGCTTTCCCTCCGAGTCTTTGGATGAGGCCGACAAGTGACTTATTCGCTCGACCCGCGAGGGCCATTTCCACGACTTCCATGGTGGTGTCGTCGGTGACTCGGAGGCCTTCATGAGTCTGCTTTTCAATTCCGAGCTTCTTCAGCCAGGTATCGATTTCGGGCCCACCGCCATGGACTAGAACGACGCGAATTCCCACCAACGAGAGCAAAAGAACGTTCCGGATGACGCTCTCGGTGGCGTGCGCCGAACGCATCGCTGACCCCCCAAATTTCACCACAAAGGTGTGGCTCTGAAACTGTTGAATATACGGGAGGGCTTGGTTGAGAATGTCGCCGCGAATATCGGTCACAAAAAGAGTATGACCGCTTAACAATCCGATAAAAAAGTGGCACAATGAGGGGGTCGGTTTGGTTATGCAAGACGTTGTTGTACTGCTCGAAGAACTTCAGATCCTAGCGATCGAAGAGCCTCGCACCATTGTGGGGCGACTTACGTTTGGTCTTGATAAAGAAGAGATTCAACTCCAGATTGATAAGATCAAGCAAACACTTCCTTCGGAGATTAAAGGCGCGGCTCAGAACATGCGTCAGTCCGAGGAAATCAAGCGCACTGCCCAAGAAACTGCAGAACAGATTATTGACAGTGCGAAACGAGAAGCAGCACGGCTTCTGGACGCGGCCAACGAGCAGTCTTCACAGGTTCTGGAGACGGCTAAGATCCAGCAGGAGCGGCTTGTGAGCGAGAACGAAGTGTTCCGACTGGCCAAAGACCAGGCCGAAGGGCTGCGCAACGAAGCCGAGCGAACTGCGGCGCAGATTCGGCGTGGTGCAGATCAATACGCTGCGGACTTGTTGGCTCGACTTGAGTCTAACGTTGAGCGCATCGCTTCCTCGGTCCGCGCAAGCCAAGCAGAGCTTGGAGCCATGGAGAGTAGTGCACCTGTTTCGATCCAAAATCGACCTGCAGAGCGCATCCGAGTCTAAGAATTGCGGACACAAAAAAAGCGGGAGCCGAATCGGCTCCCGCTTTTTTTTCGATGACCTTACTTGGTCTTCTTTGGAACTGGAACGTGGTCGGCGTTCTTGTACTTCTCTGGATCCTTCTCAAAGGCTGGTTTGCAACCGGCGCAGCAGAAGTAGTAGCGGTTACCCTTGTAGTCGGAGAACAGCTTGGCTTTGGTCGCCTTCTTGACGTCGACTTTGTCCTGTGGCATCACCGCGCAGTGGAGATCCTTGGTCTTACCCGTGCCCTGAGCATTGATCGCAGGAACGACCATTGCGCAGACCAGGAGGGCTGTAGCGAGTTTCTTCATGTCAATTCAAGTATAGTCACGAACGGTGGGAAAAGTTTCGTTTTTGCATACGAACGATATGCATGGAACGCTTTCAGACGAGGTCTTTGAGAAGCTCAAGGTGCTTAGGTCGGGTTGCGATCTGTACTTCGATTGTGGCGACTGCATCAAGACAGGAAACTTAGGAATTCCATTGGGCACTGACCCCGTTTGGGCGAAACTAGACGCGCTCAGCGTTGATTCGTCGGTGCTGGGAAACCGAGAAACCCATCCGCTTGCAAAGGTTCAGCGTGACAAGTTGCGTGGAGTTGCGCACCACGTTGTCGTCGCCAATATGTGGAACCTTGATGGCGAATCTTTTACAAATCGATCCCTGACCTTTCAGGATGTGAACGGTTTGAAGATTGGCGTTCTTGGTGTAATGGTGCCGATGGCAACCGAGCAGAAGCGGGACAAAGCACTTTGGTCTACGCGCTGGACGCAGCCGATTCCCGAGGCAGTCAAGATGGCGGAGAGTATGCGAGCGGAGTGCGACCTTTTGATTGCCCTGACCCACATTGGTTTCAAGCGAGACATTGAGCTGGCTCAGTCAGCTCCTCAGATTGACATCATTTTCGGCGGGCACTCACACACGGTTCTGACGAAGCCACACCGCGAGGGAAGAACCTACATCTGCCAGGGTGGCTCTCACAACCGTTTTGCGGGGGTTTATGAGTGGTCGGATGGCGAACTCACCGGCGAGTTGCACTCACTCCGGTAGGTGATCGGCGTCGGCAACCAGATTGCGAATGGTCGGCCAGGCAGATTGGAGATCGGAAATGAGCGGGGTAGATGCTCTGGCAATTTGTACGAGACCCAAATCCAGCTCGGTCATGATCATAGCTTCCCTTCCGACCGGGGCTTCGACGAGGACTCGCCCAAATGGATCTGTGATCATTGAGCCACCGACAAAGCCTTTGCCACCTTCGAAGCCCACGAGTTGGCATAGGATGCAGAACACGCCGTGTTCTTCGCTAATGCCTCTTACGAGCCTTCCGTAGCGATCATGATTTTCGATGTGCTCGCCGTTGAAACCTCGTGCTGGTGAGGCTGAAGGGATGACCATTGTGGTCGCTCCGGAGACGGCGGTCATGGTTGGGAAGATCGAGTGCCATACGTCTTCGCAGATCATCATTCCGGTTTTCCCAAGCTGGGTTTCGACGACTCCGAGGGCGCGACCCCGAGAGACAAATCGGTCTTCGTCGAAGACACCGTAGGTGGGCAAGAAGAACTTTTGGTAGCTGTGATTGTGGACGCAACCTTCCGAGCTACACGTCAAGTATGCAGAGGAATTGTATATGTTTCCATCCTCAAGTTGATAATATCCGACAATGACATCAACCTTTGACTCGAGCTTGGAACGTAGCCGACTGCCAAGTTCATCGGCAAGCTGTTGGCTAGTTAGGCAGAGTTCGACAACTCCGCCTTCCAGGAAGTAGCCAGTCGTTGCCGTCTCCGGAAATGCGACCAATACTGCTCCTTCCGCCGCCGATTGAAGGATTCCTTCAGCGATTCGATCAAGGTTGATCGAGAGCTTTCCTTTATCCGGAGCGAATTGCACTGCAGCGACGAGCATCTTCGTAGTCTACTCAGTGCGCCGAATCTGTCGGAACGACGGAGAGCATGCTGGAGAATGCCTCGCTACCAATGGTGGATCGAACGAGCTCATTCAGCCCGGAGCGGTTGCCGTCCCAGCCGACGAGGATGAGCTTTTCCTTAGCGCGGGTCATTGCGACGTACTGCAGCCGACACAGCTCGGCAATTCGGTTTGCCTTTTCTTGTTCGCGCAGGAATTCGAAGACATAGCTCGTTGCCCCAGTTTGCCAATATCCAAACCATCCGCGTTCAGCATCAAAAACGGGCGCGTAGACAGGCATCGCTTTGTGCAACATTGCGTCAGCAAGAATCACAATTGGCCATTCCAAGCCTTTCGCGCTGTGGATTGTGATCGTCGTGACGAGATCTTCGTTGGAGTCGACGATGGAGGGATCAACCTCGGCGTCAGAGAGTTTTTCGACGTCCTGAATCATTGCCGCGTACTCAAGAGCGTCAAGTTCGGGTTTGGACGCGGCGAGCACGAGGAGCTTGCGGACATTTTCGATTCGCTTTCGCGCGCCTTGGCGAGTTGCCAGGTTCATGAGGAGGTCTGATTCAGCCATGATCTGCGAGATCACTTCCCAGGCCGGGAGTCGGTCCGCGAGGTCTCGGAGGGGGAGGAACCACGACTTGAACCGGTTGAACTTATCAGTGTCTTCCTCGTTAGCGGGTTCAAACTCGAAGGGGTTGCCCTCTTGAGTTCCGATGAGGATGATTGAGTCGAGGGAGAGTTCGCAGACCGGGCTTCGGAGGCAAGCGATGAGGGCAAATCGGTTTTCGCTATCCGATAGGGCGGTGAGGGTGTTGCAGATGTCTCTGACTTCTAGCTTTGCGTAGTAGTTTGACTTTCCGGCGCTTTCTCTCACGCCGATTCCTTCGCGGCGCAGGTGGTTTGCGATGATCTTGCCGCGCTTGTGGTTCGAGGTTAGGATGGCGATGTCGCCGAGGTTCTTCCCTTCTTGCTGGAGTTGCCTAATCTTGAACGCCAACTCGTGCCACGCCTCTTTTGCGCCGAGCATGAGGACTTCGGAGTGGACGGGGGTTGGCATCCACGGAGCTGCGTCAAGCGAACGATCGTTTACGGCGGTCATCGGTTGATAGCGCCCCTGCATGGCTCCAGAGAACACGACGTCAACGAGCTCCTGAATCGGCGGCTTACTCCGATGGCTCTTACTCAGGCGCATGATCTGGTCAGGAGCGTAGCCTCGGATGAAGTCTCCGACCGCGTTTCGGAACAGGAAGATTGACTGCTTGTCGTCGCCTACCAGCATCTTGGATTCAGGTTGCAAGGCGGCGAGAAGACGCATCTGGTTCGGATTCAGGTCCTGACTTTCGTCGACCATGACATGCCGATATTGCCTATTGAGTCGATCTCTGACTTCGGGTGAAACTTCAAGCAGACGGACGGTTCTCGATTCGAGCGCGCTGTAGTCAAGGGCGTTCATTTGTCGGTGCTGCTCGTCGAGCATCGACCATGCGGTAAGCGCCAACTGAGCAATGCCTACGACAAGCTCGGCTCCGGCGAGGGATTCTTGTGGTGACAGGCGGTTCTTGAGCCACGGAAACTCGCCATGCCGTTTGTCGGCTTTAAGGTCTTTGAAGACCGCTTCGTGCCAATTGGTTTCACCAATCGGAGGGCGGTGGCTGGCAGGAATGACTTGCTTCAGGTCCTCATCGGTATGCCGCAGGAAGTCCTCGGGAGACGAGTAGAGCTTTGAGAGGAAGCTCCGTGTATGACCGCTGTCTCGGAAGTTGCTGAGCGCACCACCGACAAGGTCCATGAGTTTGGCGTATGACCCGTGACCATCGCGCTCAGTCTTTCCGGCCAGCCGGCGGAGAGCGACCCGGGTCTGAGAACCTTCCTCTTCGATATGCCCAACCGCTCGTTTGATGCACTCGGTCACCAGACGTGCAGACTCGCCACCCGTGACGACATCAAACTTTGGATCGAGGCCGGCAGCAGGCGAGTTCTCTCTCAGGACTCGCTCATAGAAGCTATGAATCGTCTGAATCGGACCAGTTTCTGCCTCCTGGGCTTCGTCTAAAAGGTGCCGCTTGCGGAGCTTGCCTACGATTCGGCTCTTCATTTCCGCCGCCGCCTTTTTGGTGAACGTGATGGTCAGGATTTGACTTGGACGGGCGCCGTGGTTCTCGATGAGGTTGAGATACCGCTCGGAGAGGACGGTTGTTTTGCCCGAGCCAGCTGAAGCGATGACGACAAACTCTCCGGTCGTTCGCTGAACGACGGCTTGTTGCTCATCGGTTAATGAGATGATCTTTTCTTCGCTCAAAACATGTCCTCCTCTTCACTTGCACCTTGGGAACGGCGGCACAGATCGCTGACATTACAAAACGCACAGTGATCGCCCGGTGTGGGAAGCATTTGCCCCGAGCAGGTGCTTCGGAGTCCCTCGATGAACAGGCCTTTTAGAGTCGTTCTGAGGTCATCGCGGGTTGCCTCACCTTCGCCCAGATTGATGACGGTCAGCGCGTCGGTAGAACGCGGATGCGCAGAATCATCGGGGATATAGATGATTTTTGTTCGTCGATCTCCCAGACTTTCGATTTCGATTTCGACTTCGTGGACGCCGACCCACGCCGATTCGATCATTGAGCCGAACTCAAGAAGTAGGTCGTCGCGGTTGGAGGTGGTCTTCTTTTCAGGTGCGTTCAGGCGATAAAGGTGTAAGGTCCGGCGAGAGTTGGCTTCGGTGACCCCAGCGAGGCGCTCTTTGTATGCGGTTGCAGGGTTGAAGTCTTCGAGACGGCCGCCGATTTTGGTTGTCAGGCAGTCGCGATGCCATTGCTCTCGGGACATGAACTCCCGTTCAATCAGCCCTGAAAACACTCGTTCCGCACCTTGCTCCAGGGGATCGAGCTCCCAAGCGGGCAGCTTTGTCCGTATCTCGTCCAGCACGCCTTGGTATGCCGCTCGTAGGGCGGTAGCGGCGGATTCGGGATCGGGTGCTTTGAGAAGCTGCGCCATCTCGGGGACATAGAGGAGCCTTCGCCAATAGTCCCCCTTTTCGTGGGGCGTTGGGAGTTTGCGCTGAGCCAGGAATTGGAAGGCGCATTTTTGCATTGCCCGGAGCTCGCGTGGCCGAATCGGTGACTTGTCAAACCGGATGACCTCCTTGGCAGGTTCGGTTGCAATGTGGTTCTCGGGCGGCGACTTTGGAGCTGAAAGCAGGGCGGTTGAGAGAGCTCGGTCTGGCTCCAATTCGCACTCTGACGGAGGTGGCAGCAGGGACCGACGAGGGTGCGAAAACTCCTGAAGATTGGAGCAAATTTTACGAATTTCTCCCAGGTAGAACGCCGCGATGTTATCCCGGTCACCATCGATTTGGGGATAGCTGAGAACGAGGCCCTTGGATGGGCAGGCGCACAGGCGATAGAAATGGTCTCGCTCGGCGGCGGCGGTGTCGAAGCTGTTCGTGAGCGGCGGGTTTGCTTGGAATGCGGCGAGGTCATCGTCGCTCAGAATTGGGTTTTCGGAGCGGCGGCG
The DNA here is from genome assembly GCA_903927345.1 of uncultured Armatimonadota bacterium. Lineage (GTDB taxonomy): Bacteria > Armatimonadota > Fimbriimonadia > Fimbriimonadales > Fimbriimonadaceae > Fimbriimonas. Next base: position 173,596 of record CAIYMO010000049.1, read on the forward strand.
AGGGAACGCTCCTTCGAGCAATCCGAGGGCGATCACGTAGTCGGTAAGGCCGATTTCGTCGACGCTCGTGACGACTTCGATACCATCGGGCGGCTTCGGAACGCTCGCATCGCCGGAGTCAAGAACCTGCTTGAGCACCTTGATCCAGGTCGCAAAGGCGATTGGCTCGGGGCGGTTAGCATGGCGGACAACAGCATCTTGGCCAAGTGCGGCGAGGAGAGCGGTGAATGCGCGTTGATCCCGTCCATCGTGCGATCGCTGGATTACGGTTTGGAACCAGGGCGCTTGCTCGATGGAGTTGCGGACGAAGGTGTGCCAGTCAAGGGCGGTTCGTTGCTCGCTGGCGATGGTCGATCTTAGTGAGCGGAGATGAGTAACCGTTTCGGCGAGCACTTCGGCACCTTCCTTTTCAGCCACAAGCTCGGTGAGGTCATCCCATTCGTTGCCGCCGCGAAGGTGGGCTTGCTCGATGAGGTTTGCGGTTTCTGAGTTATGGGCGAGTCCCAGATATCCGGTCTTGAGAAGCGGCGTGAGCTTCCTTACGTCATTGGATTCAAGCAGGTCGAACAGGGCGAGAAGGCTTTTGATAAAGCCATTTGCAAGAAGCGGTGTGCGCCTTGTTAAGCGAACGGGGACCCGCATTCGTTGGCTGGCAGCGATGAGCACGGGTAGGTATGTGTCGCGATCTCTTGCGAAAATCGTGACGCTTCCGGTTCCGGTGAGGGCAACGGCTCTGCGAAGTGCCCACTCGGCTTCGGCGAAGGGGTCGCCAACAGTGTGAATTTCGACAAGTTCGAGGTCGGGGCCGTCAGTTTCAAACTCAGTAAAGAGATTGTTGAGCAGTCGATTCCCTTGACCAGGTGATGTCTTGGGCTTGTTGACGAATTCGGCGGTGACTTGAGAGGCTCGGAAAATTAGCGCGTCGGTGGCGTGTCGATCGAGGACCAGCTGCACTTCGGCGCCTTGGCTGGATAGCCAGGTGAGCCATTTGAGAGCGAGTGGGTGGAGCTCGCCTCGGTTAAAGATCAAGAGCCGGGCTTCTTGACCGTCCAGATCGAGGGCTTCGTCAAGGCAAGCTTTCATCAGGGCCGATGCGGTGGACGCAGAGGCTTCGGCGAGTGTGCGTTCGACTTCGGTTGCGATGGCGTGGAGGGCTTCGGCTTTGGCACCGGTGAATCCGTCAGAGACGGAATCGAAGCCGATATCCCAGTGCTGGAATTGACGTAGGGCGTCGCGGACGACTTCGTGGAATCCAGCCTTGTCACCGACTTTGCTGAAGGGACCAAGTGATGGGAGCGACTCACAGGCGAGCTCGATTGCAGTGAGGACTTGGCGGGAAGACGCGAGCCTGGGGCTACTTCCGTGGAGCTGGGTGTGGACTTGGCGGACAAATTCGCCAAACGGCTTCAGATCGACCAACGTGGAATCGCCGAGATAAGTACGCAACGCCCCCAGGTAGGAGTCGGAAAACGAGGTCACAACCCCGTAGCTTTTTCGGCCAAAGCGCTCGACGAGACCAGCCGCAATGCTCGGAGAAGGAATTGTTTGGACGACCTCAAATTTTCCCTTTGCCATTCCCCTACAAGTGTAACATGAGCGGGTGATCTGGTCGCGCCGGCGGAGGTGGATGGGAAATATTGTTCCGCTTGTTCCGAGTGTGATTTGCGCCGTTTTGGGCTACGGTTTAGGTCTCGGCGTTTGGAGCATTGGACTCGGGGCGGCGGTTTCTTTACCGCTCATCAGCCGATTTGGATTTTGGGAGAACGCCCTTATCCGAGCCGAGCTTCTCGAGAAGTTTGCTAAAGGCGGAATCTTGGTTGGGATCGTCTATGAACAGCCTGCGGATTGGCTTGATGCTCATGCAGAAATAGGATTGCTCAACATCGAGAAATCGATGATTATTGTCCAGACCGAAGAACATCGACTCAAGGTTCCACTCAATTCGCAATCGAGTCTGCGAAGGAAGTTCAATATCCACCAACTCGTTGGCCTTGGGGGATGGATCGTGGTGAGTAATCCGGGCGTTCCTGATCTGCTCATCGAGAGCCGAGAAGCGGACACCATGTTCCAGAGCAAGCTCAGGACGAACGAACTTTTTGAGACGCTGAAAAAGGAAAAAGGGGGCTCCGAAGAGCCCCCGATTTCGAATCAAGGTGTCTGAGCTTATCGCAGGAGCGAAAGAACCGACTGACCGCCCTGGTTTGCCTGTCCGAGGATGGACATTCCAGCTTGCTGCATAACCTGCAACTTGGTGTAGTTGGTCATTTCGTTGGCAACGTCGAGGTCTCGGATGGAGGACTCGGAAGCCGACAGGTTCTCTCTCATGTTGGTAAGCGACCGGCTGTTCGTTTCAAGAACGTTTCGCTGGAAGTTACCAATCTTGCCGCGCATTGCCGATACTTCTTCAATCGCCTTGTCAAGGACTGCAAGTGCGCTGGTTGCGCCCTGAGCAGTTGAAAGGTCAAGGTTGTTTACCGTGGTACCGGTGACAACACCCGAACCGAGCTGACCGGTAGACATGTTTCGGAGAGCAAGGTTGGCGGTGACACCAGAGAGGAATCCAATCTGGAAGTTCGAATCCGCAGCCACAACTCGTCCGACAGCAGCAGCAGCCGAGACAGCGTTTCCACCTTCACCAATGTTCAGAGTGTTACCGTTAGCGTCGGTAAGGGTCAGACCGTCTGCACCAGATCGTCCACCAGTGAACAGAGCAGCAACACCACCGATGGTGACTGTTGCAGCAGCATTAACACCCGAGACGCTCGCCGTGGTGTTTGCAGCGGTGCTGACAACACCAGTGGTGTCCGTGAAGGTGATCGACCTGTTTGCGCCAGTTTGTACTGCCTGGAAGGTGAGCTGGTTACCAGTTGCATTCCAAGAAGCCGTGACGCCGGTTTGTGCCGAAGCCGCGTTGAAAACGTTGGCCAAGGAAGCACCGGTAGTACCCGACGAGATGTTGAAGTTGACGCCGTTGAGAGCAACCGTACCGGATGCAAGAGCGCCAGCAGTGAGCAACGATGTCGCGGTGTACAGTGCACGGGTCGCAGCGGTGGTCTGCTGAAGGGTGATGAGACCGTTCGCAGTGATCGAAGTGGTACCGAGGGCACCGCCGAAGCTGAAACCTGAAACCTTGGTCGCGTTCGAGATCTGCGTGGTGGTACCAGCAGAACCGTCCAGAAGCTTTCGACCCGAGTAGGTAACGTTTCCAGCAATTCGGTCAATCGACTGAATGATGGACGTGACCTGATCTTGGTTCGCAGCAACTTGCGCAGCCGTAAGGGTAGCCGAGTTACCGGAAGCGATTGCAAGTCCTCGAGCGTCGCTCAGAAGCTTGTTCATTTCTCCAAGAGCGTTCTCTGCGGTCTTTGCGTAGTTCATCGCTTCTTGGTTGTTCTTCAGAGCAGAGTCCATCGAGTTGATCTGCGCTCGGAAGAGCTCCGAAGAGATCAATCCTGCTGGATCGTCAGATGCATCTTTGATTCGAAGACCTGAGCTGAGCTTGCCCATGGACTTCTCCATAAGGTTTGAAGCTTGGTTGACGCTGTTATAGGCGCTGAGCGCACTTGTGTTACTATTGATTCGAAAAGCCATTTCGATTCCTCCGTGATTGTCTATGGACCGTGACTGTGGACTTCCTTGCCCTTCAGTCTCCGGAAACTCCCCGTCTCCGTGAACTTGATGGCGGCCCGCCAAACTAGCCCGGGTAAGGCTTTCCATCCGTATTTGAGCGGATACCTGGTAATTACACGGTGGTTCGAACAAACTGATAGAGTTACCAGCTAGTAATGTTTACAGGGGGGCGTAGATGTCCACTTTGTTCCCATCGGGGTCAAGGACCTGGGCGTAGCGTTGACCCCAGAAAGCATCCCAAGGTTCGGTGACCCCTGGGAACCCAGCACTGATAACGGCTCCGTAGGTTCGATCGACCGCTTCGGGCGTCCCTGCGTTGAACGCCAGTCCCATCCGCTGACCAACGGGAGTCGTCCAATCTCCGAGTTTCTGCATGAGCGCGAGCGAGTCGAGTGCAAGACGCATGCCATTTTCAAACTCCGCCTCGATGTGATCCTCGCCGTTAGGATCTGGAAAGGGGCAGCCTAGCAGACGATAAAAGCGAAGAGATGCCTCGAGGTCAGACGAAGTGATGCCAACAAAATCCCACTGCATTGGGAGATTATGCAGACAATTGTCTACTTAAACAAGCTTTGCTTCGACGATTGCCTCATCGTAGAGGTCTTCAATCATCGGGAGGCGAGCAATGCCGCTTCCGTCGGTCATGGCGGTGGCTGCACCCGCTGCAAGACCCCAGCGGAGCGCGACTTCGGGCGGCTTTCCGGTGTCGATTCCCCAGAGGATGCCTGCGATCATGGAGTCACCGCTACCGATCGTACTGGTCGTCGGAACCTTGGGGGATCGCCCGACCCAGACTCCGCCCTCTGTAGCCATGACGGCACCAGAGCTGCCCCTCGAGATCACCGCGATTTTGGTTCCGCCACCGATCCGTTGGTGTAAGTTCAGAACGGCTTCGACGGCTTCAAGATCGCTTTCGATAGGAACTCCGAGGAGTCGGCTTGCTTCTGCCGCGTTGGGTTTGATGAAATCTGGTGACGCCAGCATTCCGTGCTTTTGGGCAAAACCGTCAGCATCCAGAATGACCCGTACGCCAGCTTCATGGAACAGCTCGCCGAGGATTTTGAAGGCGTCATCCGGAACACCCGGCGGAAGCGAACCTCCGAGGGCGGCCCAGCGCGCACCGCGGGCGAGTTCTTTGCAATCGACGAGGAGTTTTTCCCACTCGGTAGGCAGAATATCAGGACCCTTACTGTTTAAGGTCGTGGGAGGAGTACCCGAGTTATCTTCGATCGAGAAGTTGGTTCGCGTTTCGCCGGCAATTTTGACGAACGCATCTTCGACTCCTTCGTGCTCGAGGACGTGGCAAATCGTTCCCGCAGCGGGCCCGCCCAGAAATCCTGTGGCAGCGGTGTCTCCGCCTAGCTCCGCGTAAACGCGACTGACGTTGACGCCCTTTCCGCCGGCGTCCTTTTCAACCCGCATAACACGGTTGGTATCTCCAACGGCAAACTTTTCAACGAACAGTGCGTGGTCAACGCAGGGGTTGAGGGTGACTGAGACTAGCATGACTAACTGGACATCACTTCGGCGAGAAGAAGCTTTTCGGGATCGATCGCTCGTTCGGTGCTGAGGACGTATGTGAGAGGGTGTGACACTAGCTTGGAGCCATCGACCCCCGCCATCTCTCCCTTGAATCCGCTCAGAAGACGATTGGTCGCCAAGGCTCCCAGTCGAAGGGCGAGGACTCGGTCGAACACGGTGGGGCTTCCGCCGCGTTGCAAGTGACCCAGGACAAGATATCGTGTGTCAAAGCCTGTGTTCTTTTCGATGAATAGCTTGACGTCGCTTGCCCGCGCGGCGCCTTCGGCGACGATGATGATTGAGCTTCGCTTCCCTTTTTCGGCGGCGTGGCGCAAATTATTGGTGATGTCGAGCAAGGAATAAGGGACTTCGGGGATCAGGATGGCTTCGGCACCGCCAGCCAGTCCAGATTCGATGGCGATAAACCCGTTGCGTCGACCCATGACTTCGATGACAAAGACTCGCTCGTGCGAGTAGGCAGTGTCTCGAACACGGTCGATTGCTTCCACCGAGATATTGACGGCGGTGTCGAAGCCGATGCTGTAGTCGGTGCCACTGATGTCGTTATCGATTGATCCAGGGACTCCCATCACCGGGAAATCGAACTCTTCTTGAAGCTTGAGCGCACCGGTTAGCGAACCATCTCCACCGATGACGACAAGACCGTCGATCTCGTTCTTCTTCAGAACGCCGAGAGCTTTGACGCGGCCTTCGGGGGTTCGGAATTCGGCACTTCGAGCGGAACGGAGGATGGTGCCCCCACGATCGATGATTCCACCGACGGTTTTGGATTCCATTAACTGGGATTCGTCGTTAATGACGCCTTCCCAGCCGTGAGAGAAGCCGATTACTTCGGCTCCGCGATGCAAAGCAGCACGCACAACGGCGCGTATCGCTGCATTCATGCCGGGGGCGTCGCCGCCGCTTGTGATGACGCCAATTCGCTTCACTGCTACTGATTATGCCCTAGGCTCCGGTACGATTGGGTTCAAGGAGCGGACATTGCGAACGAAGTTCTTGCAGATTGCAATTCTAGCCCCACTCGGCGGCCTCATCGCTGCCATTTGGTGGCTTGGAACGGAAAATCTGCCAATCGGTGGAGACGCTCGTCACTTCTTTGTTCTTGGTTTAAGCTGGATCTCGCTCCCGATCGTCATCGTTGCTCTGAGCGTAATCCTATCGAAGTTTTCTCGGAGACACCACCGATGACCTGCCACAATGAGTTCAAATGATTCTTGACCGGCTCAATCAACCCGCCGGTCGATTTATGCGTCCTTGTCCGGTGGCCGAGACATTTTCCAGCATCGCGGTGGCAGCGGACAAGATGGAGTCGGCTGGGCTTCCGATTTTGCCGATTGTGCGCGATGGGCGCTACATTGGAGTTCTGACCCAGGCCGCGATTCTGGCTTCCCTTTCCTCTGATGAGGCGGCTCCGGTTGGCGATTTCGCGCGGGATTGGCTTTCAATTCCTCCATATGTAACCGGCGCCGAAGCAATGCGCAAATTGGAGGCGGCCGGAGGCTTAGTCGTCGTCGTCGCGGATGACGGAGAAGTGTGCGGAATCCTGAGTGCCTCCGCCTTCCTCCACTCTGACCACGAGCGGGTGAAGCCTCCGATTGTGGGCGGGATGGCGACTCCTTTTGGCGTTTATCTGACGACTGGGGCAATCGGGGCCGGGAAAGGTGGTTGGAATTTGGTGTTCACGGGTGTCGCGATGTTTTCGGCGATGCTGATCGGCGAAATTGCATTTTTGCTGGCAAGTGCTCAACTCCCCTCAAACTCCGCGTGGACGGACGCGTTGGCTCTGTTGCCCATTGTTAGCCTGATCGTGATGTTTCGGCTTTTTCCGCTGTCTGGATACCATGCAGCTGAGCACCAAGTGGTTCATGCGATTGAGCAAGACGAGCCGCTTTTGCCTGATGTCGTTCGGCGCATGCCCCGTGTACACCCGCGTTGCGGAACGAATATCGGAGTTGGAGTTTCCATGCTCTTAGGAATATCGCAGACGCGATGGATACCATGGGACGATGTTCGATTGCTGGTGGCGGTGATTCTAACCTTGTTCCTTTGGCGCCCCATCGGCGGCTTCGTCCAACAGTACGTCACAACCAAGCCTGCGACACCAAAGCAAATTCAGAGTGGCATTGATGCGGCTACTGAGCTCCTCCTCAAGTTCGAATCGGCGTCAAAACGACAGGCAACGCCTTGGACCCGGCTACTGAACAGCGGAGTGTTTCATGTCATCGGTGGCGCACTTTTGGCGTACGTGATAGTAAGTCTGCTCGCGATGCCTCTGGGGATCAAGTTCTTCAGTTTGTGAGCTCGGGTATGATTTGGGGTCATTGTGGCTTTTTTCGGTAACGTCGTTTTGTTTCTAGCACTGATCGTAGCGGTCGTGTTCTCGCTGTTGGTTCTGGTAACCGGCAAGGGAGATGCGATGAGCGGTGGCGGAAGCGTCCGAACCACATTCAAGGGTAAAGCGAGTTTCGATGACATCATCTCGAAATGGACCCTTATCATGGGCGTTTCGTTCATGGCTCTCGTTCTTCTCTATACGGTAGTTTCAAACCGAGTCAACGAGGCGAACCTTTCGGTCGTCCCAGGTTCATCAGCGGCAGCTCCAGAGTCGAACTCCTCTGCACCGCAGCCTGCCGATTCAAACAAACCGGCAGAAGCAGCGAACACTCCGGCACCTGATGCTAACAAGCCAGCCGAAGCGGCAAACGCTCCTGCAGAAGCAACGAACGCACCCGCAACCAGCGATACTAATAAGCCTGCAGCCGGCGCAAATGCTCCTGCGGCTGATGCTAACGCTCCTGCAGCAAACTAGTTTGGTTTCGCGACTCGGCGAGTGTCCTGGTCGCGAATCGTAAATCCACTCTTGTCGAAGTGCTCCAAAATGGGGATCACGAATCGCCTTGACGTGTCCAAAAAGTCTCGTAGTTCGGACGCGTTGAACTCCCTTTCGCCGGCCCACAGCGCAACCTTTCGCTTGAGCTTATCAAGCTGATCGAGTGTGTAGTAGGTGCCGTCGGAGACTTCGACGAGTCTCCCGGCATATGCGCCAAGTCTCATGATCTCGTCGACGGCTTGAGTTGGGGTGACGAGTGCTTTGGCAACTTCGGAGATGTAGGGCGCATTGATCCCGTGACGATCAAGCTCAATTTCGACTCGCGAAAGGAAGCTATCCTGCTTACCGGTGAGCTGAATTCTGAAGTCGACCATCCGCACTCTCGATCCTTCGACATCAATCTTTTTGAGGGCGGCGAGTTGAGCAACAATAAGGTCGAGACACTTTGCATCCCACCGGCGATTCATGTTTTCCATGACGAGCTCAGCGGGCTGGAAAGCCACGGTCGGCTCTTTGACGTGAAGTTCGCTGAGGCAACCAAGGAATCGCTGGGCTTCTCGGAGGAAAACATCCGGCGTGAACCAAGTTCCGCCAAAGCTCATGGCTCTTCGCTGACCTTTCAGCTCGGCAAAGTCGTCACCAAGATCCTGCTGGGTTACCCCCATCAGTTTGCAAATCTCGTGGGTCATCACCCCCTCGCTTCGGTCGTTTAGAATTCGGAGAATTGCTTCTGTCGGATTATCTGTATCCCATTCAAACACTGCCTCCTGGCGGCGTTGAAGGGTTGCCGAAAGACTAGTGACCACGCCACCTCCCAACACAAGTGGAGGATGCATTTGACGGATAATCAGCGGTTGTCCGGGAAGAGCCGCGATCCTTTCATTCACACGGATTTGGGCGAGACTCGGGGACAGATCACTGGGGAACAGCCTTCCTGTTACCTCGTCAGTTCCGATATTGACCCGAATTTCGGCGGCGTAGCTGGGTTGGTGCTGCCACTGGACCTCTGCTTCAAAGAACTCAGTTGAGCCCATGTCGTCGATGGACCCGACGAGCATTCCGGAGCGAAGTTTGTATTGATCGATATCCAGCAGGGTCATTGAGACGCGACTACCGGCGTCCATCAGCGTAAAGACATCGTCAGTTTTACTGACTGACCGCATGGTGGCAACATGGCCCCCTGGGAAAATGCTGGCTCTCGAACCGGCCTGTGGCAGTCCTTTTGCGATGACACCGGTGACGACATAACCTTGACGAGGGAGCGTATCAACAGAATCGATGGCCATGTACCAGTTGAACCCGCCGGGCTTAGGGCCGACTTGCTTTATCGCTTCCTTAATCGCGGCCTGAATGTCATCGGTTTGGTCGACGTCAAAGACTTTGGCGGAACAGAAGCGAGTTGGCGCCAGAAGGTTGAGAAGTTCGGGAGGAGCGATCCGACCGCGCGTCACAATGATGAGCGAACTCACAGGGGCGCCAATCATGACTTCTACAAACTCCCGCCAGGTGGGATGATTGGCGTCGTTCGGACCAATACAGACGACAGCAACGTCGGTGAGCAAAGCCGTTGCATACGCGTGGTGCAGGTATCGCTCGTGCCCAGGAGTGTCGACCAAGGTGGCTCGTAACTCGGCCGAATCCCAAGAATAGTAGTGACAGGTACTCGTCAGCAGGGTCTGCCTTGTGGGATTCCCCAAAAGAGTGTCCACCAGGCTGGATTTGCCCGCCTCGTGAGGCCCAAAAACTCCGACTACGACACCCATAGATGATTACAGCACTAATGCAGGGTATTCGCGATACTCCACAACCTCATTTCGGCTGATCCAGAGGGGAAATTCACCTTTTGTGGTCGCCGCACCGAAATCACCGTCCTTTCGGAGTGCGAACACGACACAGGGCAACGTCATTGATTCGGGCTGCCGCCTCATCATGTGGCGGATCGTTTCTTCGCATGCTTCAAGTGCGGACATGCCTGCTTCCATGTTTCGTACTGTTCGGAACGATGCGCTGGCCTTCCAGAGTTCCTCGCCCAATCCGGTGGCTCCGGCAGCGCCGATCTCATCATCGGCGTAGATGCCTGCACCAATGATCGGAGAGTCTCCTACTCGGCCGGGAAGCTTCCATGCCAGACCACTTGTCGCGGATGCTGCGACAAGATGGGGTTGTCCGAGGTCTTCAAGCGCAAGCATCGTGACCGTATCGTGGCTCTCCTGAGAGGTGTGGACATAGAACTTATCCGCATCTCCTCTTCGCCACTCATCATATTTCGCGATGTTTTCGGGAGTCATCAAGTTGATTGGCTCCATTCCGAGGGAGATGCCGTACCGTCTTGCTTGGTCTCCAGAGAGCATCACATGGGGAGTCTTCTCCATTACCGCGCGCGCGAGGGAGATCGTGGGGCACAGACCACGGACAGAACAGACCGCCCCCGCGTTAAGATCTCTTCCGTCCATGATCGATGCATCGAGCTCTAACTCTCCATCCGCATTTGGAAGCGACCCCAGGCCGATCGCCAGGAGCTCTGGATCCAGTTCGCAGGCGGCAAGTCCTTTCTCGACCATGGTGATCAGGTCTGCTCCGGCTCGGCGGGCTGCCCAGGCGGCGTCCATTCCGACCTTGCCTGGCTCCTTCCAAGAAACGAGAAGAGTTGTCATGGGCGAGAGTTTACAGGTTTATCGAAAGAACTTTCCGAATTCAAGCTGAGTTAATTTGAACCTGAAACGGCTGATCCGCGAATCAAAAACAAGTAAATCTACCAATACTGGTAATTTTACTAGGGTGGTAATTGTGCTGGGGATGGAAACAAGTAAATGAACGAGGATCGTTGAACCGGCGATCTCGATCACGAAACCGATTGAGGAATCGAAAGAGGGATCGTTTTTTCGGAAACCAAGGAATGGTGGAAGGTCTGGTTCACGACACACGGAGGTCACATGTCATTTCGAATCAACACTAACGTCGGCGCACTCAGCGCATTCAATAGCGTCAATCAAGTCTCAGACCAGCTCAGCAAGTCCCAAGGCAAGCTCAGCTCAGGTCTTCGCATCAAGGATGCATCAGACGATCCAGCAGGATTGATCTCTTCGGAGCTCTTCCGCTCACAGATCAACTCGATGGATGCCGCACTGCGAAACAACCAAGAGGCTCTTAACTATGCAAAGACCGCAGAGAACGCTCTCGGCGAAATGAGCAAGCTACTCAGCGACGCTCGAGGACTCACCATCGCTTCCGGTAACTCGGCTACCCTTACGGCTGCCCAAGTTGCTGCGAACCAAGATCAGATCAACTCGATCATCTCGTCGATTGACCGAATTTCGACCACGGTTACCTACTCGGGACGAAAGCTCCTGGACGGTTCCGCTGGAACGACGGTTCAAATCTCTAACCAAACCAAGTTGAGCGGATTCAGCTTCGGTGGCTCGCTGGGAACCACTTCGATCACCTCGAACGGTCTCATCACGCTTCAGCAGACAGTTGCGGCAACCCGTGCACTGTACACTGCCACCTCGTTGCTCACCGCTGGTGCACTCCAGTCCGGTACAGTTGCGCTCAACGGTGTCAACTTCAACATCTCGGCAGGTACCACTGGTGCTTCCTTGGCCAACGTCTTCAACGCAGCTTCGGCTCAGACTGGCGTCACGGCATCTTGGAACGCAGCAGGCAACCAGCTCACCTTCCAATCGGTCCAGACCGGTTCAAACCGACAGATCACCTTCACAGACACCACTGGTGTTGTCAGCTCCGCTGCAAACACCACTGCTAACGTGGTTGGTGTGGATGCTGCCGCAACTGTCACCATCGGAGGCGTCTCTGCGCTCTTCACTGGTGGACGATCTGGTGCAGACGGACTTACTCTCACCGACTCAAACGGCAACAAGATGCTGGTTGGAGAAGGCGGAAACGGAGTCTCTGCAGCCGCAGCTGTCGGACGAGTCATGGCTCAGGACTCGAACTTCCAAATCGGATTCCTTTCTGGCGTCACCGCCAACTTGGCACTCCGAAACATGGGATCGAGCCAGCTGGGAACTGGAATCGTCGCCGGTACCACCATCAACAACCTGGACGTCTCCACTGCACAGAACGCGACAAACGCTCTCGCTGTCATCGACAAGGCGATTGAAGAAGTCAGCTCAATGCGTGGGAAGATTGGTAACTTCCAGCGAAACGTTCTCGAAACGAACAGCCGGTCTCTGACCAGCATGAGAGAGAACCTCTCGGCTTCCGAGTCCTCCATCCGTGACCTCGACGTCGCCGAAGAGATGACTACCTACACGAAGCTCCAAGTTATGTCTCAAGCAGGAATGTCCATCCTCGGACAAGCAAACCAGTCCGGTCAAGGAGTTCTTTCCCTTCTCCGCGGCTAAGCAAACTTTGCACCTCGAAAGACAAGACCAACCCCACCTTCGGGTGGGGCTTTCTTGTTTGTCCAGGTCGGGTTTTTTTCGCGTGCTGTTTTAGATCGATACGAACTGCTCGCAACAGAAACCCATCGTCATCCGTCTAGTAAAATCGCAAGGTTATGGGCGGCGGACTTGAGACAGAGGTTCAGTTTGTTAAAGGGGTTGGTCCTCGGTTAGCGAAGCTATACACCAAACTCGGGGTCGTGACAGTTGATGACCTTCTGTTCCACCTTCCTCGCAAGTATCAAGATCGCCGGAATATTCCTCCGATCGCCAAAGCGAGACCGGGCGAGGTCGTGACCGTTCGGGGTCGGTTAAGGCGAGTTGAGGCCCGACCGATCAGCGGAGGCAGAGTCATTCTCAAGGCAATCATCGAGGATGAGAGTGGCGCGATCAACCTAACATGGTTCAACCAACCTTGGGTTCGCAAGCAACTAGAGGAGTCGAGTGGCGACATTATCGCCTACGGTCTAGTAAAGGCCGGCACCCATCTTGACGAGATTGCAGCTCCAGAGTGGGAATCCGTTGAGGACGAGGACGGTATAGACGGATTTGCTCGAATCGTGCCGCTCTATCCGCTCACGGAAGGATTGCCACAGAAACTCGCGCGACGTGCAGCGCAGGCTGCGGTTGATTCATTTATCAATCTTGTTGAGGAGCCCCTTCCAAAATCTCTACTCGAAAGTCAGAAGCTGAAAGGCGTTCAGTGGTGCCTTCGGCAGATTCACAATCCCGAAAACGAGGAAGCACGGATCCAGGCTCGGCGGCGGCTCGTGTTTGAGGAGTTTCTGTATTTACAACTAGAGTTGGCCCTTCGGCGATCTGAAACTCAACAGGAACTCGGGATCGCGTTTCCTGTCGATGCCCTCATTGCCGGCGAAGATCCTGCGCCTCCCGCACCAGCAAAGGCAGATCGAAAAGTCGAGGCGGCGGAGAATCTCTTCAACCTACTCAACGAAGAGAAGCGCAAAGGTGAACCACTTTGGGAGCAGATCGACCGTATGCTTCCCTTCGCTTTGACCGGAGCCCAACGGCGCGTCATCGGAGAGGTGTTTGAGGACATGCGACTTCCCCACCCGATGAACAGGCTGGTCCAAGGTGATGTTGGTGCGGGAAAGACGGCGGTCGCGGCTTGTTGCATGCTCGCGGCAGTGCGAAGCGGATACCAGGCAGCCCTCATGGCACCCACCGAAATTCTTGCGGAACAGCACGCCAAAGGTCTTCGGCGGCTCCTGGAACCGCTCGGAATCCAGGTTGATCTATTGGTCGGAAAGCTTAACTCGAGAGAACGAAAGCACACCTACCAGAATGTGCGCGATGGATCGTGTCAGATCGCGGTTGGGACTCATGCCTTGATTCAAGACGGGGTCGAGTTCAAGAACTTGGGATTTGTTGTTGTCGATGAGCAGCATCGATTCGGCGTGTTGCAGCGGAAGGCGCTCCGCGATAAGGGTCTGGGGAATCCGGATGTCTTGGTCATGACCGCCACTCCGATCCCACGAACGTTGACGATGACTCTGTACGGTGATCTCGATTTGAGCGTGATTGATGAGCTTCCTCCGGGAAGAAAGCCGATCAAGACTCATTTCAAACGTCGGGCAGACCGAGGTCCGGTCTATGAGAATGTTCGAGCGTTGCTCGACCAAGGGCGCCAAGCTTACGTTGTTTGCCCGATGGTCAGTGAAAGCGAGAAGATGATGGCTCAGGCCGCTGAGGAGCTCTACGCCGAGCTGTCAAACGGCAGTTTTTCGGATAAGCGAGTCGGATTGTTGCATGGTCAGATGAAGCCGGTAGAGAAGGACGCAGTGATGGACGCTTTTCGTAAGCATGAGCTGGATGTGCTCGTCGCCACGACGGTCATCGAAGTTGGCGTTGACGTACCCAATGCGAGCGTGATGATCATTGAGGACGCGAACCGATTTGGGCTATCTCAGCTACACCAGCTACGCGGTCGAGTTGGACGAGGTGAGCACCAATCCTATTGCGTGCTTGTTGCCGATGTAAAAACTGACGATGCGATTGCCCGCATGGATGTTATGGTTGCGACGACTGACGGGTTCAAGATTGCGGAGGAGGACCTCAACCTCCGCGGACCGGGGAACTTGGCAGGGACGGAGCAGCATGGTCAAATGGACTTTAAAGTTGCCGACTTGATCCAGGACTCGAAGCTATTGGAAGTTGCACGGCAGTGCGCAATGCGGATCATTGAGGAAAACCCTCGCCTTGTCGGTGAAGAGTGGTACAAAGTGCGAGAAAACTTGTCAAAACGACGGTCTGATGTGGCACTCGTGACCGTTTCCTAGCCAGAATTAGGTTCATGAGCAACATTGTTGAAGTCTCTCCTGCCGAATTGGACGCCGAAATTAAGGCGGGCACAGCTCTGTTTCTCCTCGATGTTCGAGAGAGCGACGAGCTTGAGGTAAGCGTATTGCCGAATGTGCACCACATCCCCCTCGGACATATCGAGAACCGATATTCGGAAGTTCCTAAGGATCAGGACGTGGTCGTCATCTGTCGATCCGGCGGTCGCAGCGGTCGAGCAACCGAGTTTTTGATGTCTCGGGGCTACGATCGAGTACGCAACATGGCTACCGGAATGAACGGATGGGCCACCACCGTCGACACAACGCTGACCGTGTATTGAGTTTTGTGCCATACTATTAGTTCGACTGCTCGGGGCTATAGCCCCCGAATTGGAGACCAAGAGCATGAGTGAAGAACTGAAAGCCGGCCTCGCCGGAGTAATGGACAAGGATGCGGACGTTGCCGCCCGCCCACGCAATAAGCGCAAGCGCAAAGTTAGCTTCCTGACCACCAACAAAATTTACGTCGTCGACTACAAGGACACTGCCCTTCTGCGAAAGTTCATCAACGATCGCGGCAAGATGGTTTCAAGCCGACAGTCCGGTACCACCGCAAAGCAACAGCGACAAGTCGCAAAGGCGATCAAGCTCGCACGAGAAATGGCACTTCTGCCTTTCGTTGTGACCGAGATGAACACCGAGCGACGCGAGCGACGATCCGAAGCACCTGCTCCGGCTCCAGCTCCAGCACAAGCCGCTGAGTAAGACTCTGCAGCATTTTCTCCCTCGGTGGCATTCGCCCCGAGGGATTTTTGTTTTAGACGACCATTTTTTAACGAACCACAGTAGGCGCCTCACCACATGGATCCCATCGCAGTCTACGTCCATACTCCTTTCTGCCCTTCCAAGTGCGGCTATTGCGACTTCAACAGTTTCGCGATGGACGGGGAAATCATTGACCGGACGGTCAAAGCCATCTGCCAAGAAATTCTTCGGTCGTCCCTTCGTGGCGCTCCGGCGAAGACGATCTTCTTTGGAGGCGGAACCCCCACATTCCTCTCGGGCGAACAGCTCGACTCTTTGCTGAAAGCGGTTTTTGAAGTTCATCCACCGATCGTGGGATGCGAGATCACCAGCGAGGCAAACCCGGGAACGGTGGATGCTTCCAAGTTTGCGTCAATGCGAGAGTCAGGCTGGAACCGAATCTCGTTGGGAGCCCAGAGTTTTCTGGATTCGGATCTTTTGCGCCTTGAGCGAGTTCATAAGGCCGGAGAGATTGAACGTGCGGTTCTCGCCGCCCGGGAAGCGGGATTCGACAACGTCAATCTTGACTTAATGTTTGCCCTGCCCGATCAGAGCCGACATGCGTGGCGGTCCAACCTGGAGCGAGCGCTGGCCCTAGAGCCGGAGCATCTGTCTCTGTACTGCCTGACCATTGAGCAGAATACGGCGTTCTATAAGAAGAACCTTCGTGGCGAACTGAACCTACCGGACGACGATTCGCAGCGGGACATGTATGAGGACTGCCTAAGGATCTGTGCCGAACAAGGGTATGAGCAGTACGAGATTTCAAACTTTTCGAAGCCGGGACGTGAGTGTCAGCACAACCTGTGTTACTGGTATGGCGAAGCTTACGCAGGATACGGACCAGGTGCGGTCGGATGTCTTCCCCTCTCTCCCGACCTTCTTCGATACACCAATCTAAAACACCCTGAGCGATACTGTCAGGCTGTTGAGAACGGAGATCCGATTCCGTTCGAGAGCGAAATCATCGACGTTGCGACGCAAAGGACGGAGCGAATCATGCTTGGGCTACGTCTGAATAAGGGAGTGAGCCATGAGGGACTGCCGCAGGGCGCCCTGGCGAAGCTCGAACAACGAGGGTGGATCGGACGAGACGACCAGCGAGTCTGGCTGACGGCAGAAGGGCGACATTTTTGTTCAGAAGTCGCGCTGGAGCTGATATGATGTCTCCTAAGATTTGCCGGGTTTTGGACTGGTTTAGGTTCTAGGTAAAAAAACTTTACAAAAAGTGTGAGGTTTTTCCTAAAGAATTCTGAAGAGGTGCCGATAACCGTAACGTGGGAGAGATCTCACAGAAAATTAGGGACAGAAAATGGCACGACGGGGGCGACCTCGATCACGCAAAGCCTAAGGGTCTGTTGGAAAGAACAGAAAGCCGGGTTACCTGTCTGGAATCATTGGAGCAAACAAAATGCGGATTTCAGATGCGGAAGTAAAAAAGGCCCTCAGTGGATTCACTGCGGTTGATCAGGCAGCGGAGGTTGAAGCCCTCAAGCAAGTTCTCGGTGTTGAATCCGAGGAAGTCGCTGCTGAGCGCGACGCGCTCCTCGTGAAAGACCTGACCAAGAAAGTGATGGATGCCCCGGACCGCGAGGACATGATTGCCTCGCTTAAGGAGCGGATTGCGGCGGGAACTTACAATCCTTCAGCCGAAGACATCGTTGACACGATGGTTCGACGAGCGATTGCCGACCGAATGCGATAAGAGACGAGGCTCCGCCTCTGATCTTCCCCATAGCCCCTTCTCTTTTGCCCGGCAAGACGAGAAGGGGCTATTCTATTTCTGCCAGGACCGGATAGTGGTCGCTGGGCCAGAGACCGTCAACGCAAGTATCGATCACCTGCAGTCGGGTGCAGCGAAAGTCGATTGAACTCAGAACATGGTCGATCTTTTCACCGCCTACGCCGCCTTGGAAGTTGTGAAACGTCCCGGTTTCGAGTCCGGCAGTATGCAGGATTCCCGGGAGGGCGAGAACTTCCTGAGAACTTGGTTCAGCGTTCAGGTCTCCCACCACCAACCATGGCGTCAGCGGGAGATGGCGATGGATGAGATTCGCGCTCTTCTCTCGTGCCGGCTGTGACTCATGATCCCAGTGGGTGTTGAACAAAGCGAACGTTCCGAAATCGACCCAGCTACAGATTCGTGTCGTGCGATTTCCCCAGATGGTGCTACCCGGCTGATCGGGGGTGTCGCTGAGCCAAAACGTACCTTGATCAAGCGGTGCGAAGCGGCTCTTGCGCCAAAGAATGCTGCAGGCCTCGCCTTCCCTTTCGCCGTCGTCTCGCCCTACCGAATAGACGGCGTACTCCGGAAGCTGTTCGAGTAAGTAGTCGAGTTGGAAAGCGAAGACTTCTTGAAGACAGACAATGTCTGCACCGGCATCACCGATGACTTTTGCAGTGACGTGACGTCGATGCTCCCAGCTATGGTTGCCATCGTCAGCGCTTCCGTTCCGGATATTGAAGGTCAGAATCTTCATCTCAGGTCGCCCTTAGTTTGTCTTGTAAACCTCTACGCGATTTCGGAGGACTCTGGCTCGAAACGGAATCTCCTTCCCTCGAATCCTGCCCAAGCCATCGAAGAACGTATACGTCGCAAATGTATCGCTTACGCTTGGTCGCAGTATCAACGACTCCAAAGGTCCACCTAACTGTTCTTTGTAGTTCCGAGGCTCAGCGAGAAACGTTCGCAGGATATGTTCGCGCTTCGGCAATTCACGGGAAAGGTAGAAGTTCCGGATAAGATCAAAGCCGACGTTCAACCCCACTATTGCTCCGAGGATAAGGAACGGAGGGAGAATCGATTTAGCCGATACCGGAAGAGCGTCCCAGCGATTTTTGAGCATTTTCACTGGGCCGATGCCACCTTCTCAACTACGCGCTGATGGTTTTGGACAGGAGCTCGTTTGCCAATGCTTCTTGAACAACACCAACGTACCAAACGTCACCTTCGATAGGAGGTGATTCGTGCCAGTCGTACAAGTAGCCGTTCACCAGCGCCTCGCCCGGAAGGCGATCGACCAGTTTGTAAGTAGGCAGGTAGGTCTCCCGCAAAATCGGATAGAAGTCCGACGGCAGGGGTGGTTGCATGAGTCGATAGTCATCCGTAACATCGACAACCACGACCCTGGCCATATTGTATTCCCAGAGGTTTCCGGCGAGTTTTGCCATGTTGTGAATCCGTTCAATTAGAAGAGACGGAGCACAGCACCGAAACGGCGCGGTACCGATTAGTCGTGGCTATGAAGATCTGGCTTTACGCTGGGAACCTTATCAACGGCTTCGGGGGCAATGTTGGCCTTAATTGCCCGGTTAGCTTCCTGAGTTCGGTTCAACTTGGTCGCCTTTTCCCATGGCAGCAACAGTGTCACACGGCGGTTCTTGGGGCTTAGTGGCTTCCCAGGAATCTTGAGGGCAGTATCTGCCAATCCAACGACGCCCTTGAAGCGGTCCGTTGGGACGCCAGTAAGCGCGAGGATTTGTCGAACAGCCATGGCTCTTTGCCCGGATAGCTCCCAGTTAGTCATGACTTTTCCTGCGTAAGGCTGGGCATCGGTATGCCCCTCAACTTTAATAAATCGCTCGGTTCCAACGAGAACAGGCGAAAGCTTCTTCAGAATCAGTCTTCCTGTGGGACTGACCACAGACTGTCCGGATTGGAAGAACACGCTCCCTTTATCTTCAAGCAGTTCAATGCGAATGCCGTCCTGCCCAACGCTCACTTCAATATGGTCAAGCATCTTTTTGAGGTCCGGAATTCCAATAATCTGCTTGGTGATTTCCTTTTGAATAAGCTGGCCCTCTTGAGCCGTGGAAACGCTGAGACCTTGATAGTCGCCAAGCCCATCCTTGCTTGAGGTCTGATTTGAAGAGGCCTTGGCTTTATTCACGCCATTGATTGCAGTAATGACGTTCTTCGATCGGGGCGGGTTCTTCATGAATCCGTTTGGGTCGTTGAAGTAGCCACTGATGGACGCCTTGGTGTCGTCGCTGAGGCCCATGATCCACATAACCATGAAGAACGCCATCATAGCAGTAACGAAGTCCGCGTAAGCGACCTTCCAGGAACCACCGTGGTGGCCTCCGTGACCGGAGACCTTTTTCTTCTTGATAATGATCGAATCGTTAGCCATGATTAAGCTGCCTTCGCTTCCTTAACACCTGCTTCCATTTCGGCGAAGCCAGGTCGGACGGCTGGATCGATATTGCGTCGTGCAAACTCGACACAGGTGATCGGAGCTTCGCCTCGAGCAAAGCTGAATAGAGCGTGGCGCATGCAGTTCATGAACATGCCTTCATCGGCGAGCCTCAGCTCCATTGCCTTTGCAAGCGGGGCCATGATTCCGTAAGCGAGAAGAATTCCAAGGAACGTTCCGACGAGCGCAGCCGCAACCGACTGACCGATCATTGCGGCTTCGCCGCCGATCTTGCCCATCGTGATGATAACACCAAGAACAGCCGCAACGATTCCGAAACCAGGCATTGCGTCTCCCGCAGTCTGAACAGCTTGAGAGGGCAGCAGAGCGGCGTGGTGGGCGACTTCAAGGTCTAGCTCCATCATTTCGCTCAGATCGTGGGGACCAACTGATCCAGAAAGGATCACCTTCAGGGTGTCGCAGAAGAAGTCGCTGGCGTGGTGGTTATTGATGAACGCTGGGTACTTGCCGAGGATGTCCGAGTCAGCAGGATTTTCGATGTGTTTTTCCAGACCAAGCAGACCCTCTTTTCGAGCGACGTTGAAGAGCTGGTACATCATCTTCAAAAGGTCGTTATAGGCGTCCTTGGTATAGGGATTAGGCTTGAGCAGCCCCATCGTGCCGCTGATTGCACCTTTCACACCGGCCATTCCGTGACCAGCCATGAGCGAACCAAAGCCCGCTCCAAACAGGATAACAAACTCGTTCGGCTGGATGAGAACGGCTAGGTTGCCGTGGTGCATCACATAGCCGACGATAACCGCCGCCAAAACCACAACAATGCCAATGACTGTAAACATAGCCCGATACTCTTCCCGGGCTAGTTATTCCACTGGGCGGTGAGTTTGCTGGCAAGTGTTTTTGCCAGGTTACACCCGATTCGTAGACACAAAAAATGCCGAGATTGAATTCAATTCTCGGCATTTTTGACGGGATTGGTTAGGCTTACTTGAATCCAGCGATTTGTTGCTCGATGAACTTCACGACGCTGTCGCGTCCGGTTTCTGGGTAGTCCTTAACGGCTCCCTTTGCCTTTTCGCCCCAAGCGAGAGCGCCTTCCTTGTTACCAGCATTGTAAAGAACGCCAGCGTGGTAAATGTAGGCAATCGCCGCGAGGTCAGGCTTGGACATGTTTGCACACTCTTCGCTCATCTTGACGACTTGAGCCTGGTCATCACCCTTGAGACCTTTAACGAGCATTCGAGCAGCACCACACCAGTTGTAAGCATCAACGCCTTCAATCTTTCCAGCGTATGATTTGAAGTAGTCAAAGGCCATGGTTGGATTTGAGGTTGCCGACATTTGAATGACCTGCATGACCCTATTTCCTTTGGTCTGTTGAGCTGAACCGCTAGCGATGTACTGATCAATCGCTTCCTTGTTTCCAGCCTTCATATCAGCCATGAGCTTCCTTTGTGCTTCTTGAGCATCCCTAGCCGCCTTGGCTTTCTTCTCAAAATCAACTTTGAATCCTTCGACGTCGAAGGTGCCGTTTACGATCTCTTCGAGTGGCTTGTCCATCGACATGGGGTGGCCGATCCAGTTGACCGTTCCGTCCTTGACGATGAATGCGCAAGGAATACCGTTTTGGCCAGCCGCTCGCATCCATGTGGTGGAGATGGTGTCTTTGTCATCGTCGAAAGCGATGTTGTAGCGCATCTTCTGATCGTTCTTGGAAACCCAATCCTGAACTCTGGCTTTGTGCTCAGCAACGGACTCTTTTCCGTCGGCCTTCTTGGAGTAGTCCCAGGTGTTAACGCTGATGAAGTCAGCCTTACCCTTGAACTTGTCTGCCATATCGCTGAGGTGAGGCATCGACGAGATGCATGGACCGCACCAGGTTGCCCAGAACTCGACGACATAAACCTTGCCGGGTTCAAAATTGGTGATGTTCTTGCCCTTGACGTAACCGTCGACAGGGAACGCAGGAACCTTGTTACCGATTGTGAGCGGCTTGGCATCTTCAGCGAATGCTGAGGCTCCTACCAAGACCGCAGAAATGATTGCAATTGCGTTTCTGAGTCGCATGACACCATCTTACGCCTTTTTGCGTTTTCTTGGTGCTGGGTGGCGTCAAAATGTTAGTATTAGCGCTTCCCTTTCCTCCCGCATTCAGCTCTTGGATCCGACCACAATCAACCAGATTGCGGCCGGGGAGGTGGTCGAACGCCCAGCCGCGGCCGTCAAGGAGCTCGTCGAGAACTCGTTGGACGCTGGGGCGACTCGGGTTGATATCGAGCTTCGCGGGGCAGGACGAGAGCTCATCCGGATCAGTGACAACGGATGCGGAATGAGTGCCGAGGAGGCGCGAATGTCGCTTCTCCGCCACGCGACGTCCAAAATTCGGTCTCTCGATGACCTTAATGGAGTGCTTTCACTCGGCTTCCGGGGGGAAGCTGTTCCTTCAATTGGATCAGTTTCGCGGATGACCATCTCAACGGCGGTCGAAGATGGAATGCGCTCGGTCGTCCGCGTGGAAGGTGGAGAGCATCTTGCCGATACCGCGGAAGCGGGGCCAAAGGGCACGACGATTACCGTCGAAGACCTGTTCTACAACACTCCTGCGCGTCTAAAATTTTTAAAGTCTGATACAACAGAAGTTGGACAAATCGTTGAGGCGATCATGAAGTATGCGATCGCCTATCCTGGCGTAGCTTTTACGCTCACCCATAACGATCAACGAGTGTTGCAGACCAGCGGTAGTGGCGAGCAGCTCGAAGCGATCAGCGACGTTTGGGGGCGTGATACCGCTCGATCGCTCGTGCCCGTGCAGGCCTCACTGGGCGCCTTGCAACTGAGCGGCTACGTTTCCCCTCCGCACATTACGAAGCCGACACGGTCTCTGCAGTATCTCTACGTTAACGGTCGGCCGATGAAGTCGAGGACGCTCACCGTCGCGCTGGACCAAGCATTTCGCGACCTGACGCCAGAGCGGCGCTATCCGCTTGTGGCTCTGAATATTGAGATTGATCCGGAGCAAATCGATGTCAACGTCTCGCCCACGAAGAGCGAGGTCAAGTTCCAGAAGGAGGGGATCGCGTTTGAGGCCTTGCGGGTATGCATTCGCGAAGCGCTACTGGCGCACGGTATGATGCCTTCGGCGGCGCAGATCGCGCTTGCCAACCAGGCAATTCGAGAGGCGCAGGCTCCAACATCGTCGTTGAACGAAATGTCGTTCTGGGCACAGGCTCCGTTAGGAGGTCCGGTGACGCCGATGAGCGACAACGCGGCGGTCGACCAGGCAAGGATCGAGATGCCAGCGGTTTTTGGCGCGGCTCCCGAGCTGGCGCAAGGAGCAATGCCCTACATCCGGCTGCTGGATGATCTGCGTGTGATCGGGCAAGCGATGAATACGTTTATCATCGCGGAAACACGGCACGGACTTATCGTCGTCGATCAGCACGTTGCCCACGAGCGGATTATCTATGAATATCTTTGCGGTCTCAAGCGGTCTACGCTCATTGAGAAGCAGCCTCTGCTTGTTCCACAGACGCTCCATATCGACCGCCGAGCGGCGTTGATGCTCTCGGAACGACTGGAAGAGATTCACTCCGTCGGCTTTGATTTGGAGCCGTTTGGCGGGGACGCATATGTCATCCGAGCAGTTCCGGCGGCTCTAAGGGGCAAGGACCCGGTTCGGTATCTCAAGGATCTGATTGACGAGCTTGTCGAATCGTCGGTCGCCCGAAAACTCGTGCCAACCCGCGAGCAGATTTGGATTATGTCGTCATGCAAGATGGCGGTAAAGGCGGGTGATCCTCTCAGCAATGCGGAGATGGAGAAGTTACTTGTTGACCTGGCGACAACGGAGAATCCTTACCACTGTCCGCATGGCCGTCCGATTACGGCCACGCTGACTCATGACGATCTGCTTCGGCTGTTCAAGCGGATCTAAGGCTACTTGAGAACTTCCTTAACAACGTGCCCATGGACGTCGGTTAATCGGAAGTCTCGCCCCTGGTACCGGTAGGTTAGCTTGGTGTGATCGATACCCATCTGGTGCATGATTGTGGCGTTCATGTCATGGATGTGCATTGTGCCAGGAGTGTAGGTATCTAGATTGGGGTTGAGGGGCTTGCCGTCGTTGTCGACGATGTTGTAGCCGTAGTCGTCCGTACGACCGAACACGATTCCTGGCTGAACTCCACCGCCCGCCATCCAGCGGGTGAAGCTGCGAGGGTGGTGATCTCGACCATAGTTAGTGCGGCTGAGCTGGCCCTGAGAGTAAACGGTTCGACCGAATTCGCCGCCCCAGATGACCAGGGTTTCGTCAAGCATTCCGAGCCGCTTCAGATCTTTGACAAGGGCAGCTGAGGCTTGGTCGACGTCCTTGCACTGGATAGGGAGTTGGTTGGCCAGGTCACCATGCTGATCCCAGCCTCGGTGGAAGATCTGGATGAATCGAACGCCCCGCTGCGCCATTCGGCGAGCAAGGAGGCAGTTGGCAGCAAAGGTTCCAGGCGTTTTGGCTTCTTCGCCATAAAGGTCAAATACCTCTTGCGGTTCGGACTTGATATCCATGAGCTCGGGCACACTCGTTTGCATCCGGTACGCCATTTCGTACTGCTCGATTCGGGCGACGATTTCGGGATCGCCGAAGTCGTCGTGCTGCATCGTGTTGAGCTTGGAGATGTCGTCGAGCATGTTGCGCCGCGTCGTTCGGTCCATGCCGTTGGGGTCTTTCAGATACAGAACTGGATCTCCAGCAGAGCGCATGCTGACGCCTTGGTGCTGCCCGGGGAGGAATCCGGTTCCCCAGAGTCGGGTGTAAAGGGCTTGGTCGGCGTCACCTCGGGTGACCTTGGAGTGCAGGACGACGTAAGTCGGCAGGTCACGATTGAGTGAGCCGAGGCCGTAGCTGACCCATGCGCCAAAGCTTGGGCGACCAGGGAGTTGGCTTCCGGTTTGAATGTAGGTGACGGCGGGGTCGTGATTGATCGCCTCGGTCCACATTGACTTGACAACACAAAGCTCCTTGGCGATGCTTCCGGTGTGCGGCAAGAGTTCGCTGACCCAGAGACCGTCCTGGTTGTTGTCGTACTTCTTGAACTTAAACTTTGAGGGGGCAAGCGGGAACCGAGCCTGGCCACTGCTCATTGTGGTCAGCCGCTGACCGTTTCGAATCGTTTCTGGCAGATCCTTGTCGTACTCGGCTTCGAGAGTGGGTTTGTAGTCAAACAGGTCGAGCTGGCTAGGGCCGCCGTTCATGAAGAGCATGATCACGGTCTTGGCTTTGGGAGCGAAATGCGGGAGCGATGGCAGACCCGCCATTGCTTTACCCATTGGGGCCTTCTGCGCCATCGCTTCGCTAGCGGCGAGGAAGCCACCCATGAGACCGCCAGAGCGGAGAAGGGTGTGGAGAGCGGCGGACCCGACGCCCATGGCGGACCGACCAAACAGCTCTCGCCGGGTCATTAGGAGTTCTGCTTCACGTAGAGGGTTCATGGCTACTTAGTGTTGGGTGAGAAATTCATCAAGGTTGAAGAGGGTTGAAGCGATAAGGCTCCAAGCGGCTTGGTCAACAAAATCTTGCTTGCGATCGACGGGAGCCAGGCCAGTCTGGATGACTCCGGCAGCGTCTTGAGGTCTTTCGGAGAACATCTTTTGGTAGCGTTTGAGGCTCCCCATGAGTATTGTTCTTTCCTT
Organism: uncultured Armatimonadota bacterium; assembly: GCA_903927345.1. Lineage (GTDB taxonomy): Bacteria > Armatimonadota > Fimbriimonadia > Fimbriimonadales > Fimbriimonadaceae > Fimbriimonas. The sequence continues at coordinate 198,947 of CAIYMO010000049.1, forward strand.
CTGGCTCGGCTTTCGGCTGAGCGCAGTTCGGAATGCGAAGTCCATCCGGCTTTCGTCCGTTGACTTGGTTCCGACGATCTTTTCCCCAAATTTACGAGCGGCCTCGAAGAACGCGGGCTCATTCATTGTTGTCAGAGCTTGAAGCGGGGTGTTCGTCCGCGGACGGCGAACGAGGCATGCCTCTCGGGTCGGCGCGTCAAACGTGCTCATGACGGGGTGCGGAGAGGTGCGCTTCCAGAAGAGATACAAGGTCCGACGATAGATTGATGGGTCAACGTCTTGAACGTAATCTTTTGTGTTTGAAGCCGACTGGGCAACTTCTTCCCATAGTCCGGCGGGCTGGTACGGCTTAAATCCGTGACCATACTGGCGCTGGAGGAGCAGTCCGCTGGCTTGAAGTACACGATCACGTAGCACCTCGGCGTCGAGCCTAAACTTCGGCCCTCGGCAGACGAGGCGATTCTCCGGATCCTTTTGTAGCTTTTCCGCGGTCACAGCAGAGGACTGTCGGAACGTTGCGCTGGTGACAATGAGCTTGTGTAGTTTCTTAACGCTAAACCCGTCCTTTCGGAACTTGATCGAGATGTAGTCGAGAAGTTCAGGGTGCGACGGCCATTCGCCTTGGTTGCCAAAATCTTCGGCGGTTTTTACGATTCCGGTCCCAAAATGTTGAAGCCAGACCCGATTCACAAAGACTCGCGTCGTGAGCGGGTTTCTTTCGTCAATCAGCCATTTTGCGAGACCAAGCCGGTTAGGCTCGGGAAGCTTGGTTTCAAAAACATCAGGAAGTTGTCTTGACACCTGCTCTTTGCGTTGATCGTACTCTCCGCGATTGAGGACGAATGCCGGACGGGGCTTTTCCATCTCTTCGGCAATGAGTGTCTGAGGAATGTCCTTTTCGGTGAGGATTTTTTGGGCGATAAGCTTTCGGTATTCGATGCACTCCTTCGCCTCCGGACCGTATTGGAGGTACGCCTGAACGACTTTGAGTGGGTCGTTCCCTTTGAGAGCAGCATCGATACGATTGACCGCTTCGCTTCCGAGAGTAATCATGAATCCGTCTGGGCCGCTTCCGTTGGCCACTTTGACGAGCAGCTCATTTTCGCCTTTCCGGAGTTCAGCTTTGACTGGGTCTATCCCTTGTGTAACTCCTCGTGAAACAAAATTGCTGTGAACTAGTTTGCCGTTGATCCAAACTCGAATTCCGTCGTCGCTTGAGACTCCGAACTCAAACAACTGGTCTCTGTCGGATACGAGTTTTGTTCGGAAATAACCGTTTGATAAATTTGCGTTGATGGCCTGAACCGCGACTCCGGGGGTGATTTTGATCGGCTTCCAGTTCTCAAGCTTTTCTTCGCTGTTGAAGGTCTCTTCGAATGAGCCTCGTCTGAAGGGACCGCAGAATTGCCAATCGGTTGTCTTCACAAGCGGGGGTGCATTCGTTGTAAGCCATTTTCTTGCACGGCTCGCGTCTGTGCCGCGCTCGATTTGTGTCATGCGGGACTGAGCCGCTTCGAGCAGCGCCTCTTGAGCAGGGGTTGGATCGGCAATGACCGGTGGCGGAAGAAGGTTGTTGCCGTCTAGCGGGGCGTCCTTAGTGGAGTTAAAGAAAGCGTAGAGCCCGTAGTAGTCTTTCTGAGAGATGGGGTCGTATTTGTGATCGTGGCACTTGGCGCAGCCAACACTCAAGCCAAGAAACACGGTTGAGGTTGTGTCGACCCGGTCAAAGGTGTTTCGCACCAAAACCTCTTCTTCGATCGAACCACCTTCATTGGTCGTTGGGTTCATTCGGACGTAACCCGTGGCGACCTTCATCTCCCGAGTTGGGTTGGGAAGCATGTCGCCGGCTAGCTGCCAAAGGGCAAACTTATCGAAGGGCAGATCCTTGTTGAATGCGTTAACGACCCAATCTCGGTATGGGTAAATGCTTCGCTCGTTGTCAAGGTGCAGTCCGTGGGTATCACCGTAGCGGACGGCATCAAGCCAGTAGCGTGCTTCGTGCTCTCCGTATCGTTCACTGGATTGAAGTCGGTCAACGGCCCGTTCATAGGCTCCCGGAGCGGAATCACCAAGAAAGTTATTGAGTTCGTCGGTGGTTGGGGCCAACCCAGTTAGAGCGAGAGATGCCCGCCGCAACAAGGTCGGCTTGTCGGCTTCTGGAGCAGGAGTCAGACCTCTCTCTTCCATCTTAGCGAGAACGAACCGATCAATGTCGTTTCTCGCCCAGTTTTGGTTCTTTACCTTCGGAAGTTCGGACAGTTTAGGAGGGACGAGAGCCCAATGCTTCTCATATTTGCCACCCTGGTTGATCCATTCGGACAGAAGTTTGACTTGATCCGGACTTAGGCGAGGGAGACCAGAATCCGGTGGCGGCATTTGCGCGGACTTTTCGTTGCTGATGGCTCGCTGGATAAGCAGAGATTCCTTGGCATTACCTGGAAGAATAGCGAACTCGCCATCTCTATCTTTCTTGGCATCTTTCTCGTCGCTGAGCCGGAGGTCACCCTTAATGAACTTTGCGTCAGGACCGTGACACTTGAAGCAGTTCTCGCTGAGAATCGGTCGAATGTCTTTGTTGAAGTCGATCTTCCTCGGAGCTTTGGCTGCCTTTTGAGCGGGCGCAAGAACTACTCCAGCAATCAGCAGGACAAGTGAGCCTAGCGGTACAACAAATTTAACACTCTTCATTGGGCGTTGTCGTTTCTAGCATAGCGAATTTCGCGTGAAATTTCATTGGCTTTTGGCACGATCTCCGGCTTTATTCGGCACAGCGGTAATTGCTCTTCCTTCAGTGACTCTTGTTGCATGTCGTCCTCGTAGGGCAAACAGCACTTTAGTGTTGCGACAGGAATTCATCAAGATTGAACAGGGTGGACGCGATTAGGCTCCAAGCGGCTTGGTCAACAAAGTCTTGCCTCCGATCAACCTTGGCGAGACCGATTTGGATGACTCCGGCGGCGTCTTGGGGTCGATCGGAGAACATTTTCTGATACCTTTTGAGGCTGCCCATGAGAATCGTCCGTTCCTGGTCGCTCGGCTTTCGGCTAAGGGCGGTTCGGAACGCGAAGTCCAGTCGACTTTCGTCAGAAGCTTTGGTTGCAACGATTCTTTCACCGAACTTACGCGCAGCTTCGAAGAAGGCGGGCTCGTTCATCGTCGTGAGTGCTTGGAGCGGGGTGTTGGTAATTGAGCGGCGTACGACGCATGCTTCCCTCGTTGGCGCGTCGAAAGTGCTCATGACGGGGTGAGGAGAGGTTCGCTTCCAGAAGAGATAGAGAGTTCGGCGGTAGATTCCGGCGTCTGTGTCTTGCGTGTAGCGTGCTGTGTTTGATCCAGGAAATGCGACGTCTTCCCAAAGTCCGGCAGGCTGGTAGGGTTTGAATCCGTGCCCACCTTGGCGCTGGACGAGGAGTCCGCTGGCTTGGAGGACTTGGTCGCGGAGGACTTCGGCGTCCAGTCGGAACCGTGGTCCCCGGCTAACCAAACGGTTTTCGGGATCCTTTTGAAGCTTTTCCGGGGTGACTTGCGAGGACTGGCGGAATGCGGCACTTGTGAGGAGAAGCTTGTGCAGCTTTTTAAGACTGAAGCCGTCCTTTCGGAACTTGATTGCCAAGTAATCCAACAGTTCTGGATTGGAGGGCCAGTCACCTTGGTTACCGAAGTCTTCGGCGGTTTTCACAATGCCGGTTCCGAAGTGTTGTTGCCAGATGCGGTTCACAAACACGCGGGTGGTGAGGGGATTCTTTTCGTCAATGAGCCACTTGGCGAGACCGAGACGATTGGTCTCCGGAAGTTTGGTTTCAAATACCGCCGGAAGCGTTCGAGAGACCTGCTCCTTTCGCTGATCGTACTCACCTCGATTCAGCAGATAGGCAGGTCGCGGTTTGGGCATCTCCTCTGCGATCAGGGTCCGAGGCACTTGGGCTTCGAGCTTTGCTTTTTCAGCCAGCGTCGCGCGGTACTGCTTTGATACCGAGGTAGTTGGTCCGTAGACTAGATACGCGCGGACAATTTCGTCTGGCTTGTTTGACTTAAGCGCGGTGGCAAGTTTGGTCTGAGCTTCACTGCCGATATCGACGCGGATGCCATCGGCTCCACCACCGTTCACGATCTTGATAACGAGTTGGTTTGCACCCTTCTTGAGTCGAACCTTAACTTGGTCAGTGGCTTGGTCAACTCCGCGCAAGGCTGGATTGCTGTGGACCTGGACGCCGTTGAGCCAGACTTTGACTCCATCGTCGCTTCCGATGGCAATGTCGGCATCCTGGTCGGTTTCAGCGGTCAGCGTCGTTCGGTGATAGGCATTTCCAACATCTACCTTGACCGTGCTGATCGACTTTCCAAGTTCAAGCTTGAGGGGCTTCCAGTCAGTTGGCTTATCGTCATATTCGAACGCTTCATTGAAACTCTTGTGGGGAAAGGGTCCTGCAATTTCCCAGTTACCAACGGCGACGACGGGGGGAGAACTCGTCTCGATCCAACGCTTTGCGGCTTCTGCATTGGTGGCCTTCTGCAGATCTGCAAGTCGGGTCGTCGCTTGGTTGATCGCCACTTCTTGTTCAGGAGTTGGGTCGGCGATGACCGGCGGCGGTACAAGGTCATTGCTGTCTAGTGGAGCATCCTTCGTTGAGTTGAAAAACGCGAACAGACCATAGTAGTCCTTCTGGCTGATGGGGTCGTACTTGTGGTCGTGGCATTTCGCGCAGCCAACGGTTAGTCCGAGGAAGACAGTGGAAGTTGTATCAACCCGGTCGAAGGTGTTCTTAACCAGGAATTCCTCCTCAATGGCTCCACCTTCGGCGGTGGTTGGGTTCATCCGCACATAGCCCGTGGCGACCTTCATCTCGCGCGTTGGATTCGGGAGCATGTCGCCGGCAAGTTGCCAAAGGGTGAACTTGTCGAAACTCAGGTCCTTGTTGAAGGCATTGACGACCCAGTCACGGTAGGGATAGACGCTGCGTTCGTTGTCGAGGTGGAGGCCGTGCGTGTCGCCATAACGCACTGCGTCGAGCCAGTAGCGAGCTTGGTTTTCGCCATACCGCTGACTTGCAAGAAGTCGGTCCACTGCCTTTTCATAAGCGTCTGGCTGGGAGTCGTTAAGAAATACGTTGAGCTCCTCAGTGGTCGGTGGAAGTCCGGTCAACGTGAGAGACGCGCGTCGAAGCAGAGTGGCACGGTCTGCTTCGGGGGCCGGCTTGAGACCCTTTTCTTCAAGCTTTGCAGCAACAAACCTATCAATATCATTCCTCACCCATTTCTGGTTTTTGACGACCGGGGGTTCTGTTGACTTAGGCGGAACAAGCGCCCAATGCTTCTCGTACTTGCCTCCCTGGTTGATCCAGTCCGACAACAGCTTGATCTGAGCTGCGGTGAGCCTTGGGAGACCGGAGTCGGGAGGTGGCATCTGAGCGAACTTTTCTTTACTCAGTGCGCGCTCTATGATTAAAGATTCTTTGGCATTGCCGGGAAGAATGGCGAACTCGCCATCGCGATCCTTTTTGGCGTCTTTCTCATCACTAAGGCGTAGATCGCCCTTGACGAACTTTGCGTCCGGACCGTGGCATTTGAAGCAATTCTCACTCAGAATCGGCCGAATGTCTTTGTTGAAATCGATCTTTTTGGCTACTTTGCCCGCCTTCTGGGCGGGCACCAATACGACACCTGCGGTGAGTAAGGTCAGCGATATGGCAGGGACAATAAATCTAACACTCTTCATCGGGCGCTTCGCTCCTAGCATAGCGAATTCCGCGACGTTTTGGGCTAATTTTTCGGCTTTCTCATCAGCAAAAATGAGTCAAGTGTCTTCCCTTCCAGGTCGATTTGCGTGAACTTCAGCTTGTCACCGTCGAAGTCAAGTTGAGAGAACGAGTGCCTCACATGATATTTCTCGGTGAACGGTAGCCACTTGTCTGGAGTCGGCTCGAGTTCCGGATTGTATAGGGGCGCGCCACCACCACCGGTCACGATCCGAATAACACCCTCCGTCGAAGTCACAGTTGTTCCATTGAAGGCCTTATCAACCGTCCAATCGTTAGCGTTCAGTGCGGTGCTCAGGAAGGGTTTGAAGCTCAGCTCAATGGGCTTCGAGCGTTGATAGTTGTGCACGTGACCATTCAGAACCAGGTCGACCTTGTACTTCACATACAAGTCCGAGAGCACCCGCATCCAACGATCGGTTGCATGGACTTTGCTGCTCTGAAACTCGGGGTGGTGGTAAGTAACGATGCGCCACTTTTTCGGATCGGCTTCGCTAAGATCCTTCTTGAGCCACTCGATCAGTTCAGGAGTCGTCCAGTTGACATTGGGATTGGAGTCCAGCACGACAAAGTGGGCATTTCCGTAGTCAAACGAGTAGTTCGCGGTTTGCGGGTAGTTCTCGCCTGCCGCCGCAAGGAAGTTGCTCAGTCCGGCCCCTCTCGCGTTCGGAGTCAGCGGGCTATTTGAAGCGAGCTTTGGACCGTTCAACGGCACTTGGTAGAAGTAGAAGTACGCCAGGCCGTCAGGATATTTCGTCAGGTCGTTGGAAGCCATATCATGGTTCCCCAGTACCGGAATAAATGGAACTGATCGCATCATCTGCGAGCCCCGTTCAGGCGAAGTTGCGGAGCCGTTGTAGTAGTTCCAGAACTTTGTTTCGTACTCCGAGACGCGACCTAGATCGTAGACGATGTCGCCAGTCAGCAGCACAGCGTCGCCGTTCACCTTAGAAGCCTGATAAGAGATCATCGCCTGCTCCTTTGTGCCTCGGCCGCAATCGCCAAAGGAGACAAGCCGCCACTTCTGGTCGGATTTCACCGGTGCCTTGGCGGTGGACTCAAAGACCTTATTGCCATTTTTCCAAACTTCATACTTGAAGGGCTTACCGGGAGTGAGCGAGGTCAGCTCGGTTCGGAAGTTGAGGAATCCAGGGGATGTCGTGTCGACCTGATTGAACTCAGCCAGGTTATGCCGGACGCCCTGAGAGGACTGGTACGTTACTTCCCACTTTCCGGGTTCGATAGGTGCCTGCCACATCAAGGTCAGCTCCGTCGCGACCTGGGTCGGTCGGCCGATTTGGACGTAAGGAAAATGCAGGAACGGTCCGGTAGCAAGTACCGGTCCGGAGCCTTGGGACAAGATCAGAGCGGAAAGGATCATTTGACTCTCGTATAGTAATTCTTCATGTAGGCGACCCAGTTACCTTGCTTATCTTGCATGGTTGACGTGTGGGTGCGGTGGTCTTCATCGATCAACTCGATGAAGTCTCGATAGAAAGCGCTTTTGGAATCGCCCAGCATATCGGGGCCCTCGCAGTTCATTGTGAGGAGCTTTCCATCTTCGCTCAGCTCACAGTTGTATTTCCAAAGGTGTGAGGAAACGGTGGCGATCCAAAACGCCCGGTACGCCTGGTCGCTGACGTCGTAACCGATTCCCATCTTGCTACTCATTTGGCTGCCATCGGGAAATGTTATCTCGCCCTCCCCGAACAACCAGAGGTCTCCAAACATTGAGAATGACTCGCGGCCCTTTCCGCGCGGGGTCGATCCGTCGCCCTCCGGAGCGAGGTCGGTTTCGGTTTCCCACTCCCCAACCAAATTCTTCAGCCACTCATGCTGAGGAAGGGCAGATGTTGGGCCAGGCAGTTCCTCGTCGTTCACACGTCAAGCATATCACGCAAACAAAAACGGCTTCCTGGAATCAGGAAGCCGTTTTGGACTGAGTTAAGACGACTTAACCAGCGAACTTAGAAGCAATGGTGGTGTCGAGAGCAATGCCAGGACCCATCGTTGCGCTGAGCGTAAGGGACTTGATGTACTTACCCTTGGAGCTTGCAGGCTTTGCGCGAAGGACGGCTCCGAAGCCAGCCTTGAAGTTCTCGATCAGTTGCTCGTCGGTGAAGTTGACCTTACCGAGGCACATGTGAACGACACCAGCTTTGTCGGTTCGGTACTCAACGCGGGTTGCAGCCTTGATTTCCTTAACGGCGGTTGCGATGTTGTTGGTAACGGTTCCGTTTCGCTTGTTCGGGGTCTTTGGTCCAAGAGCTCGACCGATCTTACCGATCTGTGGAGCCATGTCTTCCGTAGCGAGGATGACGTCGAAATCTTTGAATCCGCCCTGAATCTTTGCTATCAGGTCATCGGCACCGACGATGTCAGCGCCAGCCTTTTCGGCTTCAGCGGCTGCGTCTCCCTTTGCAAGGACAGCAACGGTTCGCTTCTTACCGGTTCCGTGTGGAAGCTGGGTAAGACCGCGGACGTTCTGGTCGCTCTTTCGAGGATCAACGCCGAGGACGATTGCCATGTCAACGGACTCGACAAACTTTGCGCTTGCAGTCTTCTTAACTTGGGCGAGGGCTTCTTCGACAGTAAGCAGAATGTCCTTGTCGACGGTTGAAGCGAGGGCCACGAATCGTGGCGAGTGCAGGTTCTTTTTAACGTTCTTTCGCAAGATGTTCACCTCGTGGTTCAGGCGGCCCGAAGACCTCCCACGTTTTGGAACCTCTATTGTACCTTGTGAAGAAAATCTGCGTTGGAGGGCTCCGGTGACGGTGAGATCGTGGTCTGCTCGAATGGCGAGAGCACCCAGCCGTCCTCTACGAAATTGATGACGAACTCCGAATAGATTCCGACCTTCTCCGAAGCCTTCTCGCTATCCTTGAAATACTGACTCAACTTGGGTTCGGCTAGGATCGTCCTTGGGTCGAACTCTACCAAATAGTATCGATTTCGATAGCGGTAGCCGAGTCTACATTTTTTACTTATGTCCAGAACACGCGCGATCTCGTCAATCGTGCCGTTGTCTTCGCCAAACTCTAAATTCTCTAAAGATGCAAAGTCAGGATTCGTTATCCTGGTGTCAAAGAGCCTGACCCCAAAAACTCGTTCCTTATCCGCGTGCTCGCCCGACCACGACCCTATTGCACAAAACGCGACGAGGCCGAGCAGGGTCAACAGTAGAGCCAGCAGTCTCCGGCGAGCGGATGTCCTCTGCATTATTTCCCCCGTGTAGTAGGAAATGGTCTCTGGGATCGCGGTTTTACGGGCATCTCTACCTTCACAGTCCGAAGAAACTTGGCGTTGGCTGGCTGGGCAGTTGGCTGTGGCCCTGCCGTTGGAAACACCGAGTAGAACTTATTGTTGCTATCGATCGAAACACATTTGACAGAGGTTTCGTGATCGAGAACCTCGGATGGATCGAATTGGACACGGAAGTAGTTACCCTTGAACAGATATCCAAAAGCCGCCTCTTTGCGATCATCGACGACTCGGAGTTCCTTCCCCATCCACTCACAGTTCTGTAACGAGTTGAGATCAGGATTCGTGATGTTCGTGTTGGTGAAGCTCACAAAGGGTTGCTCCCACTGTTCCTCCATGCAACTCACACCCGCGACAAGAAGCACGTAGCATCCGATAAGTCCCCCACCAACTACAGCGAGCGACCTCAGCAGATACTTCTTCACTTGCGTGCTCCGAGCAGGCTATTCAACTTCTGGAACGGGCTCAACAAAACTCGCCGTCCGTTTCTCCAGAAACGCCGCCAAACCTTCTTGACCTTCTTCCGACGCTCGAAAAGCAGCGAGCCGTGCCGCCGTTTCCTCGTAGCTGAGCGGCATATCCAGGACCAGTTTCTTCGATCCCGCGACGGCCTTCGGACCGGATGAAAGAACTTGGCGAAGCTTTTTGGAGATCAAAGCATCTTTATCTTTCGATGCGACAACGTCGTGGATCAGGCCGATCTCGTATGCCCGTTGGGCAGAAAACACTTCGCCGGTTGCAAACAGGGCACGTGCGTGACCCTTGCCAATTTTGTCCACCACGAACGGCCCGATCGTAGCTGGGATCAGGCCAAGTTTGACTTCACTGAAGGCGAACTTGGAGTCCTCGGTAGCGATTGCCATGTCGCAACAGGCAACAAGGCCGGAGCCACCACCCATCGCGGCACCGTGAACATTGGCGAGCGTGAAAGCGTGGCAGTTCTGGACCGCAGCCCAGAGCTTGCTGACGAGCATTGCATCCCGCTTGTTCTCTTCCTCGGTGTATGCGGCAGCTTTGCGCATCCACTCCAGGTCTCCTCCGGCGCAGAACGATGCGCCTTCGCCACCCAGCACAATCGCCCGGATATCGGTCGATACGGTGGTGAACACCTGATAAAGGGCTCCAATCAGGTCATCGTTGAGGGCATTTCTGACCTCCGGACGATTGAGCTGGACTCGTAGAACCGGGCCGTGACGATCCACTTTTATCATTCTTCTCATATTACTAGCTTCATAATGAATACGGCTTGAAGCGAATCGAGACATCCATCTATAGCGTCACGCGGACGCAGCTGGCGTACTGGACGGGCTTCGAATATGCGCGCCGATTCTGGCCGTTTTTCATCTCAATCCCGATCACCGGAATCCTGATTTTCGCCCTCTTCCAGGGGAACCTGTACAAAGGCCTCGGAATGATGATGATCCTCTGGCCGATCAGCATTCCGGCTCGATCCATCCTCGTCACGTCACGCGCAGTGAAACGCGCAACTCTGCCCACAAAGATGGTCTGCGAGGGAGAGCACGTTTACTTCGTGACAGACCCCTTGTCGTTCAACTACCGGATCCACCGCGACCAGATTCGGGACGTCAAAGTTCGCGTCGAATACGTCGTTGTTGAGCTATGGAGATATCGCTTCCTCTACATTCCTTACAAGGCGTTTGAATCGCCAGAGGCGATTCAGGAGTTTCGTGTCGCCGTCGGACTCACGGACTGAGCAGTATAAACAGCGTGCTTATCCGCACTCTTTCCGAATCAAGTGGTTGTCAAAACCCTAATCTCGTTGCCTAGAGTGTGATGATCAGATTCATCTATCGTGGCTTCGCTCTGGTCAGCCCTCCCGATGAGCAACCCTTTAGTTCGGGACAGCTGCGACTGTCCTTCAGTGCCCCAATTTCAGTAAAGCTCGGTCTGCGCTGAACCTAAACTGCCCATTTTGACCCACACACGTCCTGAGAGCACAGTCTCTCAAACCGTCGCACATTGATTTACGAAATAGCTAGACACCCGTCTATAATGGAAGAATGGATATTGTTCAATACGACAACCCCCTCGTGCTGAGCAATGACTTTTCGCCGAAGGGCGACCAAGGAACCGCGATCGCTTCGATTTGCGACGGCCTTGAGAGCGGCTACCGCTTCCAAACATTGTTGGGTGCCACCGGAACGGGAAAGACGTTTACGATGGCAAGCGTCATCCAGCAAACCCAGCGCCCCGCGCTGATTCTCGCGCACAACAAGACGCTCGCCGCCCAGCTTTGCCAAGAGTTCCGTGCCTTCTTCCCCGACAACTCAGTCCAGTACTTCATCTCATACTACGACTACTACCAGCCGGAAGCTTATGTGCCTTCGAGCGATCTCTACATCGAAAAGGACAGTTCGGTCAACGATGAAATCGAGCGACTCCGACACGCTGCGACGCAGGCACTCTTAGAACGGCGCGACATCATCGTTATTGCCTCGGTTTCTTGTATCTACGGTCTTGGATCGCCGGACCGTTATATGGATGCTGCTGTCACCTTTGAGATGGGAATGATCTTTGAGTTGGATGCTTGCCTTCAGAAGCTGATCGGGATGCAGTTCACCCGGAACAACATGGTTCTGGAGCGAGGCACCTTCCGCGTTCGCGGCGATACGCTCGAGATTCAGCCCAAAGACGAAGAGATTGTTACTCGGATCGAGTTCTTCGGAGACCAGATCGAGCGCATCCGCCTTGTTGATCCTCTCACCCAGGAAGTCATCGACGAACCGACCAAGGTCTCCGTCTTCCCTGCCACTCACTACGTGACGCCGTGGGAGCAGATGGAAGAAACCATCGTCAAGATTCAGGAAGAGCTTGACGCCCAAGAAGCTCTCTTCAAATCCCAAGGCAAGCTCCTTGAAGCGCAACGCATCCGGCAGCGGGTCGAGTTTGACATCGAAATGATGAAAGAACTGGGCTATTGCAACGGAATCGAGAACTACTCGCGGTACTTTGACGGTCGCCAACCCGGTACCGCGCCGTACACGCTGCTGGACTTCTTGCCTTCTGACGCGATCGTCTTTATCGACGAGAGCCACCAGACGTTGCCTCAGATCAGAGCGATGTTCAACGGCGACCAGCAACGCAAGTCGGTCTTGGTGGACTACGGTTTCCGATTGCCATCCGCTTTGGATAACCGACCGCTAAAGTTCGACGAGTTCCTCGAGCGGGTTCCTCAAGTCGTCTTCGTTTCGGCAACCCCGGGACCTTTTGAAAAGGAGAATCAGGCTTCTGTAGCTCAACAGATCATCCGTCCCACATTCATCGTTGATCCGGAGATCGAGATTCGACCGACGGCCAACCAGATTGACGACTTGATGGTGGAAATCCAACAGGTTGTCGCGAAAGGCAGCCGGACACTCGTTACTACCCTTACAAAGAAGATGGCGGAAGACCTCACCGGATACCTTCAAGATTTGGGAGTTAAAGTGAACTATATCCACTCCAACATCCACTCTTTGGAACGACCAGAAATCCTGCGCGATTTGCGACTAGGCGTCTACGATGTTGTTGTTGGTGTCAACCTGCTCCGAGAAGGTCTTGACCTTCCCGAGGTGACGCTTGTCGCGATTCTCGACGCGGACAAGGAAGGCTTCCTTCGGTCCGAGACGTCTCTGATTCAGACAATCGGTCGTGCCGCCCGTAACGTCGGTGGAAAGGTCTTGATGTACGCGGACAACATTACTGGCTCGATGCAACGGGCAATTGATGAAACGGATCGCCGCCGAAAGATCCAGCAGGACTACAACGACGCTCACAACATCACTCCGGTAACGGTCAAAAAGGAAGTTCGGGAGACCGTTCGATCGTATGACCAAGTTGCTGAAGTGACTTCGCAATACGCGGAATCCACCCTTGAGCGGCTGGGCGAAGATGGATCGGCAATCAGAGTTGAAGACATTCCGATGCTGATTGCTGCCCTGGAAAAGGACATGAAGGACCTGGCAAAGGCGATGGAGTTTGAAAAGGCGGCTCGTGTTCGAGACGAAATCGAGTCACTCCGCAAGATCGCAGGAACAAGCGACGGCAGGCTCGGACAGGAAAAGCGCAAGGTCAAGCGATTCGCAGCGCGACGCTAGTAAGAACTGTAAGGAACGCCTTGGCTGTCGTTTCAAACTGCGCTGCTCCGCACGACACAGCGACCTGATTCAAAGACGTATCTGAAGGGCTTGTTCGAGACACGATCAATTGGAGTGAACAAGGCTCCTGAGTAGGTTGTGCCGTCCGCTTGAGGGTGCGACGACACTTCTTGCCACCCAACTTGGCCATCAACGAATGGCCCGGGATGTCCGAACCTGAGTAGGTGCCCCAAGCGCCACTGGGAAGCATGATTTTTGTATTGCTTGAGCCACTCACCGTGTCGTCAAGCTTCGAAAGCCGGACCGGAAACCCGCCGGTTTCAGCAAAGAAGCGATTAACTCCTTGGCGCAGGACTTTAAGTGAAGCCCTCAAGGCAGTTTCTTTCGATCGTTTCCCTGATGAAGAGAACCTCGGAATAGCGATTGCCGCCAGAACGGCGACGAGTGTGATAACGATAAGCAGCTCAACTAGAGTAAAACCTTTACGCAATTCACACCCTCCCGGACGGAATTATTGGCGCAATAACTTTATCGTAGCCCTGACATTTGCCGGAGTTCGCGCGGAGCGGAGACTAAAAGTCTCCGCCACCGCCTGAGTCGCCACCGGAATCGCCGCCACCAAAGTCGAATCCACCCGAGTCGCCGCCTCCACCGAAATCGAAGTCGCCACTTGAGCTAGTGTTCCAATCGTTGGATGAGCCGAAGTCGAAGTCACCTGAAGACGACGTGTTGTAACCGTTGCTGTCTCCATAGTTGTTGATGATCGTGGTTCCGTGATCGTGGTAGCCGTGATGGCCGTAGTCCCAACCACCGCCGAACAGGCCACCGCCGTAGCCGAAGCCGTAATGCGGGGCAAACATGTTGGAAACCGCGTTGATCGCCATCATGTCCCAAAGGAAGTCGCGGGAATCGTAATGTCGATATGGGTCGTAGCCCTGAACTTGATACCAAGGCGTAAACCGCTGGTTCACATACGAACCGCGCATCTGCGGCATTTGTCCCTGCATCAGCTGATCCCGCTCTTGGTGCGTGACCATGACGGTTCGGCGCTGTCCGCCGAAGTTCATCTCGACGGGCACGAGTTGGTCGGAAGGTTGAGACGAGAAATACGAAACGCCTTGCACCGGCTCGAAGAGGGGTGCTCGTTGAGAGTCGACGATTGGTGGAATGGAAAACGCCATTCCAGTTCCTCCGGTTGAGTGGTCGATGTGCTGCTTTGCGCTCTCAAAGTCTTGAAGAACTAACGCTAGCTGACGGCGAGCGGCTTCGATTTCGACCTTCTTCTTGGCGCGGTTGAGCATGCCAAGTCCTTCGTCGTAGTTCTGCGCCATTCGGTCTCGATATTGTCGAACGGCCGAGGCGTCGGTCGCGTCGTCGATCAAGCCATCGTAGCTGTCGAGGTAGGCAAGTGCTTCGGTAGCCTTGTTCTTGACGTTGTTGGCCTGATTTCGGGCTTGCTTCAGTCCGGCGTTCCGGATTAGTAATGCAATTCCACCGATCAGGGCGGCGGGGATGGCGAGGCAGAGGAGACCGCCGACCCAGCTGGAACCGCTCGAGACTGATTGGTTTCCGAGACGATCAGGCGCCACGGTGCCGGTTCGGGTCTGACTAAGTTGGGCTTTCATGCCCGTTGCAAGCGAGTTTATTGCGGCATCGGCGCCACCGCTTCGAGCGGCGTCAACGGCTGCTCGCTGCAGGCTCATCAACGAACTGGTGCTGATTTTCGGATTGTATGCCGCGATGCCCTTGTTCGTGAGGACGATGGTGATTCCGTCGCTTCCCTGTCCGATTTTTCCGGCGACGCTTTTGGCGAAGCCATCTCGGTTTTCTTGGGTGCCACGTCGCCAGTTGGTGCCGAGTTGGGGGACGACGAGGACTTTGAGGCTGTAGGGCTTCACTTGATCCGCTGTCACTCGGATCTGGTTTGTATCCAGTTTTCCGGTGAATTTCGGATGCACATAGAATGTTTCACTCCGGAGCTGATTGTAAACAGCTTCCGGATCTTGTGCGGCCGCCACGACAGAGAGCGCGGGCACAACGAACACTAACAGGCGAGACTTTCTCATCGTCACTTCTATGTTACGCTGATATCGAGTCATGGGTTTAGAATCCCACTCCAGATGCGCCGCCGCTGATGACGATTGGTGGTTCCTTGTCGCCGCGCTTTTGCATTAGCGATCTTCGACGTCGGGCTTCGAGTAGGTAGGCATCGGAGATTTGGGGAGACTTCTTTTTGACCGAGAAGGCTTTCTCGAAGAGGCTCCACATAGGTTCGATGTCGTGGGAGAGGTCGAAGACCATCACACCGTTGGTTGTCGCGACGGCGGATTGCAGCGCTTTGCCGAGTCCCTCGGGATTATCTTTGAAGTCGGCTAGGCTTAGACCGGCATACACGAAGGTTTCGTCGTGAACGGCTCGGTAGCTTAGGTTGCCAGCCGATTCGACGGTGACACCGACGCCACGACCTTCTTGAAGGGCGTCGAAGATTGGACCGGTTGGATAGTAGCATCCGGTAACGAGGAAGTCGAGTTCAGGTGCGAAGCCGGTTTTGCGGTATTCGGGGGTCATGAACCAGAAGCCGGCTTCGGTTGCGGGGGCCGCCCAGTTGTTACCGTATTGTTGGTAGTCGCCGTACCAGGAGCCTGCGTAGACGCCGAGTTTGGCGGTGGGTTTGATTTTTCGGACTTCTGCTCGGACGTCGATGGTGAACTGTTTGAGGACGTTTGCTCGCCAGTTCATCCAGGAGTCGTAGTAGGGGCCGGGCTTCATTCCTCGGACGAGGCCGTCTTTGTAGGTGTATGTGAACTTGAAGACGTCGTCGGGCCAGGTTAGTTTCTTGCCTAGTTTGCGCTCGAAGAGCGTTTGAGTGAGGGGCGAGAAGTCGCCGTTGAGACCGGTGTAACGGAGTCGGTCGTCGAAGATGACGCCGTCGATGTCGTATTTGGTTGTGACTTCTCTGACTAGGCTTTTGATTCGCTCTTGGACCGTTCGGTTGTTCGGGTTGGTCATCAGGGGATACTGCTTGTCTGACGACTCGGTGAGGCGGACGAAGGTTGGTTCGGAGTCGAGGGTGATTTTCGCTCCGTGTTGGCCGTAGACGGCAAGTTCACCGGCGGGGGCGCCGACGGCGGTGACGGTGTAGCCGCCTTTCGGTAGCGTGCTGCCTTCGACGACGACGCCGAACTTGTTGCAGACGACGGTTTTACTTGGCATGTCGTCTTGCGGAACGGGCGGCGGGGTTGTCGCGATGGTGACCTTATCGATCTCGCCTTTGGTCGAGAACGGGTAGGTTTTGTCTCCGATTCTCACGATTGGAGCCGCTTCGTAGACGACGCTGGTTTCTTCGGGTCGGTCGAAACCGGGGCCCCGATTGAGGAGGCGGTGACCTTCGCAAAAAGCGTTCATGCTGACGAAGAGCATTAGGCCGTTCTTTCTGGCTTCTCGGCTGACGAAAGGCATTGGGTCGAAGTCGCCGAGTTCTTTGCCCCGCCACTCTTTGAGTTTTGGTGCAAAGGCACTGGGATAGACCGTCTCGGAGGAGAGGGGTTTGACATCGAAGACGACGGTATTGAAGCCCGATTTAGCGACCTTTTCGAAGAGGGCGACGATCTTTTCCTCGGTGTTGTATCGCTCAATGTTGGCGGTGGCATCAATCCAGAGGATTCTGCCTTCTAGGCCGGCTTTCTCGCAGACCTGTTTGGTTGGTCCTTTGTAGTCGAGGAGTTTATCGAGGAACACCGGCGGAAGACCGGGGAGGGGGTTTGCGGGCTGAAATCGACCACCCTGGAGGGCGAGCAGGAGTGCGACGGGAATCAGAGGCATTCGTACAGTTTACTGTGAGGGGTGAGCGGTGAGCGGTTTTTAGGGGGAGTGTGCAGAGTTGAATGGGCAGTTTAGGTTCAGTTGGTCTTCGGTTTTGGTTTTTGATGGGGAGTAAGGGGCAGTAGCGTGTGTAGAGTTTGAGGGGCGCGTTAGGTTCAACAGGTGAGTAGTTTTGGTCGAGCGAGGGACGCGAAGGGGCGCGGGTTTCAGGGGGTGATTTGGAGGGCGGTTTTTGATCTTTTTAATGTGGTTGGATCATCACTTACTAGGCGAAGTTTCAGGGGGGTTTGTCAACCTGCTCCTCGCGGGAAAAAATCGCGGGAGCCCACAGAATGAGAGGCACTCAGCATCAAAACCTCGAACGGGAGCCGTTCAAGGTTTTGAAGACTTTCACAAGAGTCGACTTACTTTTGCTTTCGTCGCTTGATGAGGGCTAGGGCCCCCAGACCGAGGGCGGCCATCGATGCAGGCTCCGGAACGGGTTGAGCTGTAAACACGGTGTTGTTTGTGCCAAGACCGTTTAGCGAGAATCGAACTGTACTACCCGTCGACCCAATTCCTGTGAAATTTGAGTTCAGTCCGAACGGATTGCTCGTCCCGTACAATGCGCTCATTGCAGTGAGGTCGAAGAACATTTGGTAGCTGCTTGTGCCTTGTGCGAACGCCCGGAAAGCCCAATCGTATGAGACCCCAGAACCGACGCCACCAGCGATGGCTTGCTGATTATTGGGGCCACCGTTGGACGTTCCGTTCCCGGCTTGCATCGTTAATGACCCACCTCGCCAGCTATTCGCCCCTTCGAACTGAACCGTGTAGTCTTTTGCCTCAGACCAGGAAGTGAAACTGGTCCTTCCGTCAGCTCCTCCTACGGAACTGGCTGCAGCAAAACTGTCGTTGTCCAGGTCGAAGCGGACAGTCGGCGTGAACGGCAGAGTTGCCCCACTGATTCGCCGAACGCCAACTCCGATAATGGAGTTTCCGTTAGCGAAAGCACCCGTGCTGAACGCCCCGGTTCCGAATCCTGTGACACCGCCAGTGGGGCCGCCACCAACTGCTCCACCGGAAACCGAATTATTGTTGAACAGGAATGCGGTTGTGAAAACCTCGTAAATGTCGGTCGTGGAACCGGAGCCATAGACTCCGAGTTGATCCGACTGCCCCTTGCTAGCCCAACCTGTCCAGGTTGTTCCGCCGTCGATCGACTGCCCCAATGACGTTGCGGCAAACGCAACGATTCCAAATACTGAAGTAAGTGTGTAAACCTTTTTCATGTAAAACCAAACGGCGAGACCGCCGTAAAGTCGGGTGATTACTAGTAAGAGCACCAGACTTATATATGGTAGCGACTTTGTTGCCCGAATCTACTTCCGGATTGAAAACCAGGCATTATTGCAGTGAGCTAGGCGCGGTAGGCGGCAGCGTGGGTGGCAGGTGCTG
The DNA here is from genome assembly GCA_903927345.1 of uncultured Armatimonadota bacterium. GTDB lineage: Bacteria > Armatimonadota > Fimbriimonadia > Fimbriimonadales > Fimbriimonadaceae > Fimbriimonas. The sequence continues at coordinate 217,320 of CAIYMO010000049.1, forward strand.
TCGTTTCAAATCGTTGTTTCAGAAGGTCTTCGGATTTGAAGCCGCCGTAGCACGCCGTTAGGAGCTGATGTCCGCAGGCGATGAATAAAGCCTTCTTCGGATTACCTGTAGCGGCGATTTTCCAGAGAAGGGTTCTGCCCCCGACGCCTCCGCTTTCCCAGCCCACCCAGTTGCTCATTGCAAGGGTATCGTCGTCTTAGATGCTGAAGATTCTTGCAAGTTTGTCGATGCTTCTGGATCAGTCGTCGCCGGTCGTGGTCGGAGATTCGGCACAGCTGATGAGTGCGCTTTCCAAGGCGGGGCCGGGATCGGTTATCAAGATTGCTCCGGGGAGTTATCGGGGGGTGTTTGCTTCGAGTCTGCACGGGACGTCGGATCGCCCAATCGTCATCACGGCGCAAGACTCAACCAAGCCACCCAAGTTTACGAGCGGGCTTCAGTTCTCAAAGGTCAGCCACATTCAGATCTCTGATCTGGTGATCGAGAATGCGACGACGAACGGACTGAACATTGATGACGGCGGGACGATTGGCGCGGCATCGCATCACGTTCGCGTGAGCAAAGTTCAAGTTCGGCACTTGCCCAAGGGGAATCACGACGGCATCAAGTTATCTGGCCTCGACGATTTTGAGGTTGCTGATTGCACGATTGAAGACTGGGGCGGATCGGGCATCGATATGGTGGGCTGCCATCGGGGGAAGATTTCTGGATGCACGTTTCGCCAAGGGGGAGACAGCGGAGTTCAGGCGAAAGGCGGGACGAGCACGGTTCTGATCGAGAAGAGCCGATTTGAGTCTTTTGGTCAACGTGGAGTGAACATTGGGGGCAGCACCGGGCTTCAGTTCTTCCGTCCGGCGCTAGAGTCGATTCCTTCTGGATCGCGTTACGAGGCGAAGGATATTCGGGTCCGGGGTTGCACTTTCATCGGAGGCGCGGCGCCCGTCGCGTTTGTTGGTGTCGACGGGGCGGAGGTGGCTTTCAACACGATTTACATGCCAGAGCGCTGGGCGCTTCGCATTCTGCAGGAAACGACCGTCGTGGGGTTTGTTCCTTCGAGGCGCGGGGTGTTCGCGGATAACTTGATCGTGTTTAAGTCCGAGAACTGGGTGAGCGGTGGGGTCAATATTGGACTGGGAACTTCGCCGGAGACATTCAGTTTCGCCCGGAATTTCTGGTTCAACGCTACCTCCGTTAGCGCAAGCAAACCTAAACTCCCGGTGCCTGAGGTTGGTGGTGTTTACGGGGTTGATCCGGGGTTCATTGATGCTGGCTCAGGGGATCTAAGAGTTAAGCCGGGGAGTCCGGCGGCTGGGGTCGGAGCGCACGCCCTTCGGAGGTAGAGGCGAACTGCAGGGCATCACTCAGTCGAGGTTCCTGGGCTAGTGTGCTGCAAAGTTGGTTCACAGTTTTAGCCTGCGGGATCGCGGATCACCGAAGCATCAAAAGCCATCAAAAAGATTTCGGCGTGGTTCCTGAGCTCAAGGGGCCGTCAGTTGGTTCACTGGTAAGCAGGTTTTCGGTTTTTTCACGCTGTTCAAAAACGGGCTTACCAGTTGTATCTTAAACTCTTCTTGTTGGCACCCCAGTCTTTAAGACCACTGCTTGTCAGTTGAGGCGTGACCTCGTGTGGCAGATCGTGGGGGCTGGGTGCCTCCTTTGGACCTCGAACAGCATCTGGGCAGCCA
>CAIYMO010000050.1 GCA_903927345.1 uncultured Armatimonadota bacterium
CTGTGTCCATTCCACTACTTTGGAGTTGATGATGAGACTGACCTGTCCGGGCTGAGCTGGTCTGCCGGAAAATACAACTCAACTGAACTCGATGAGTTGTTTGAAAAGACTCTGGACCAGCGAAGTCGCGTCATTCTCAGAGAGCTCAGCGACAAAGTGGAAGTCGAATCCATGGTTTGTGTCGCATTCTGTGCATCGAAGCGCCACGCAGACATGATGCAATCCGTGTTTACCGAGGCCGGTATTGAATCAGCCAGCTTGCACAGTGACATCCCAAAAGATTCCCGAGCGGAATTAGTCCAAAACTTTCGAAAAGGAAAGATCAAGATCCTCTGCACAGTCGACCTGTTTAACGAAGGCGTCGACATTCCCGAAATCAACACGGTTTTGTTCCTCAGACCGACTGAAAGCGCGATCGTGTTTATCCAACAATTGGGACGTGGGCTCCGAAACTACCATAACAAGGGAGCCCTTACCGTTCTCGACTTTGTTGGAAATCAGAATGCCAAGTTCCGCTTCGACGAGAGATTCTCAGCGATGACCGGCCTGAGTCGCAGAGAGCTTGAAGTAGCCATTGCATCCGGATTCCCAAAGCTGCCCGCCGGCTGTGACATCCGCCTCGATAAGGTCGTAGCCCAGAAGGTTATCAGGAGCCTGCGAGAGGCAATCCCAACAACGACAAAGGCAATCACATCAGAACTGAGACGGATGCTCGCTACCGGCACCGTGCCGTCATTGCATGACTTCCTTCTTGAGACTGGTTTGAACTTAGAGGAGTTCTACCGAAATGGACGATCTTTCTTCGGCGTCTTGACCGAGGCTGGACATTCAGGACTTGATGTGTCAAAAAGCCAGCACAGAGTCGCATCTCTTTCTCATGTCAATGATCAGCGGCGCGCATCAGAGTATTTAACTGCTCTGTCGGACACAGGTTCGAGATCTCACTTTTCTTCGATGCTGGCCCAGGGCCTGGCATCTCAGGCTAATCTAGCCGACGTTCCAGAGCAAATCAAGCGAGAATTCACACAGGTCCTGGAAGTCCTCAAAAGAGTTACAGACACTCTCCCACCTATTGCTCAAGACCTTCCATTCTCGTTATGGGGACTCTACAATCGCGACGAAATCGTAGCTCCATTCAGGTCGAATACGGGATCTATGCGGCAAGGCACATTTTATGTCGAATCATTTGGATTGGACATACACATGTTCACTCTCGAAAAGTCGGATGGTGGATTTACACCGACCACACGCTACCAGGATTGGTTTGAAAGTCCGGATCGACTGCACTGGGAGAGCCAGTCGACAACCACCGTTACGTCAAATACTGGACGACGTCTCATCTCCGGCTCAGGTCGACACCTCTTCTTCGCCAGAGTTTCCAGGGGAGATCCATTCATGTGTATTGGCTTTGGCAAGCCCATCTCGGCCGAAGGAGAACGACCGATCAGACTTGTTTGGCAACTAGAAAGCAAAGTTCCCGATCACCATTACGTTCGTTTCCAAGCAGCAGCAGGCTAGGATTAACCACAGACTCCCGCCCGTGCCCCCAGTGCGGATTCCACCCGCCCGGGGGCACGGGTCCCGAAGTGGCGGCGAGGGTCGAGTGCCAGCGAGACTCTCGGCGACACTTTGGGTGGGGTGTGGCAGTTGGGCCGGCGGGTGGAAATCCGCAGATCCCTAGGTTGACAAACCCCCGTTTTCATCGCCTAGTAAGTGATGAGTAAAACCCAACACCCCTCCCGCGCAGCGGCAGACACGCCCGTGTGCGCCAACCACTCACCCGGATGGCGCAAATAGGTTCAACCAGTTGCGCCAACTGTCGCGACTTTTCCCAAAAAACCAAAGCCCGTCGAACCCAAATGCGCCGACTGCGCTATACCGCCAGTGTTCCGCCCAGCATCCAAACGATTTGAACTTAACCGGCCCAGCCAACTCGACACACACAAAAAAGCGCGGGACCCCAGAGTCCCGCGCCAAGGCTCGACCAGCGTCAGAAAGGACGGATGCGAAGCGAGTCCATTCCAACGATCCCCTGAATGCCAGGAATCGTTCCCGAGATCTCTACTCGGCTCCACTTCGGAAACGTGCTGAAGCCCACCCACTGCATGGCTGGCGTCAACGGAACCGTTGCCGAACCAATCGGATTGTTCGCGGCATCAAAGAATCGGAAGCTGGCAAAGCCCGAGAACAAGCCGAAGAACCCGCTGTTGAAATACCCGCCAAACCGTCGCATCGGCACTCCGACCTTGATCTGGACGTCAGCGCTTCGGCCAACCAAAAGGTGCGGAATCGAGACCACGCTCGGATCGGTCATGACCGCCATCACCCCCGGACCGATCGGCGCAGCGGTACCCAAACCCGAGAACACGGGAATGTTGGTGTACGCACCAGCGGTGTTGGCATCGAAGGTGTGCCGCAGTGGCACTGGTGTCGCGAAGAACGGGCTTGGGAAAATCACCGCATGGGCGGA
>CAIYMO010000051.1 GCA_903927345.1 uncultured Armatimonadota bacterium
ATGCCCTTGGGCTGAAGCATGTCGAAGGACAAAACTCGATTATGGTGGCGGTGGAACAGGGAGAAAGTGCCTCTCGATACCTGTCATTATCTGCCGCTGATCGGGCAGAACTTCGAACCCGTGTACTGAGCAAATTCCGTTCAAAAAAGAACTGACTAGGAAACAGGCTTTCCTTTACCAGGGTTGTTTGCGGGGATGATTTTGGTCCGATGCCTCCACAGTCGAACTGTCGGGACGTGATTGGGCACTCCGGCTCGTACAGATGCAGCTCAGATGGTGCTGTTCCGACTCGGTCGGTTGCTCTGCAGGCTGGTCGTCTTAGCCTCCACAGTAAGACTGTGGAGGCATCGAAATCGCATCGCTCGGGAGAGTTTGCAGTGGCCTTGGGATTAGCACAATCTGTTAGTCGGTGCTACCACCTCGCTACCTAGCCCCAGGGGACGCCGAACCATGCGGGTAGGATTCTGAAATGGCTATCCCAAAGAGCTTGGAGAACGCGCTTGACATGTTGCCGCACTTGGCTCTTTGTGCGATCGAGAAGCGGACCATCACCTACGGCGAATTGGGTGAACTCATCGGGGTGCCTGCGTTCTTTATGGGGCAGTCGTTGGATTACCTCCGGGATCAGATTCTGCCGAACCATAAATTGCCGAGACTGGATGCTCTAGTTGTTAACAAGGAGTCCAAGGAGGCCGGGGAGAGTTTCTATGCAGGTGGTGCGGAAGGAATTGACAAATCGGACTTCCACGATCTCTTGGAATGGGAACGTCAGAAAGTTTATGGGTACGAGCGCTGGGCAGAAGTGATTCCAAGACTGCGGGTGCACTACGGCGGGGAGGAATATGCTCGTTCCAGAAAGATTGTCTTACCCTGAGTAGTCGTGCTTTCGTAGCCAGTCTTTCGCGGTCTGGATTTGCTTATGGGTGAACAGGTCCCAGAATTTCTCGTTCTCGATCAGCTGGGCTTCGACGGTTAGGTTAAGGCAACCGCGTTCGTATAGGGCGACGAATCCGTCGGAGACCATCGGAGAGTCGAGGAGCTTGCGGGCGGTGTCGACGCCGCCATACTTGCCGAGCATGCTTTTGAAGATTGTGGCGTTATAGCCTGCTTCTGATTTTGCACGGTTATAGATCGAGACCATGAGGTCATGGAACTCTTTTTCAAGCGGGGTCATTGATCACCGACTCACTGTATCACGCCGAAGGGAACACTGACAAGCTGGACGAGCGGATGGCGGTTGGCTCGGGTGGTTGGTCGCTTGACAGTGCCACCCGAGTGCTTACCCAGCCCACACAGTGGCTCGTCAGATGGTGCTGTTCAGAGCTGGTAGGTTACTCTGCAGGCTGGTCGCCCTAGCCTCCACAGTATGACTGTGGAGGCATCGAAACGGCTTATTGACGAAATTCCTCAAAGAATTCTCGATCCAGCACATGGACCGTCTTTTCGGTTAAGCCAATATTGAGCCGTTTCATAAGTGTAACAAGTCGATCTGCGTCAACGAGTTCGATAGGTGGAGCTCCATCTCGGTTAGCCTCTTGCTCTGATGCTGAGGTGAAGCTACCGGTTGTGATGAAGATGCCTTTATCGGTTCGCCCGGTCATCGAGCCTCTGAAATCTCGGATTTCTTTCGAGCCAACAGCCCCTTGGTATCTCTTGCATTGGAAGAGCACTCGGAAGGAAACCAGTTCATTGATTCTGAGCACACCGACGCCATCGATGCCACCGTCACCGCTCTTTCCGGTGACTTCAACTTCAACAAATCCAGATTCTCTCAAGAGTCGCTTACAGAATCGTTCGAATCCACTAGGAGAGAGTTCACGGAGGACAGATATGACCTCCTCCTCAAGGGTATCGAACACAGTGTCGGCTTCGTCACTCGGAATTGAAGTGACTGTTTCCGGCTGGTTTACGCCCTTTCTTTCGGCGGTTCGTTCACGATTAAGACGCGATTTGAGCTCGTAGGCAGAATCGGTTGAAAGCTTAGCCTGTCGGCCCTCCCTCGTGATCGTCCAGACTCCACTGGTCGATCCGTCGATGAATCCAGCTCGCCTGAGGTAGTCCCTAGCCCAGGCGATTTCGTTTTCAACTGCATTGGTTCCAGAGGGCAAAACTCGGTCCCGTTCTTCAGCTGATAACTGATAAGCGTTCAGAACGTATTTCTTGACCTCTGAAGGCGTTCCTGACCCGCCCAATTCGCCTAAAGCGTCAAGGACGGGCTGGAAGAATCGGCTGAATCTGTCGCTCCGCTTCTTCAGCATGAGACTATGAGCAGCCGCTCGTTTCACCGCAGCTGTTGCACTTCAAGCAGACTCCGTTTCTGACTAGCGTAAACGCTCCGCAGTTGCCGCAGGGGTCGCCTTCGTAGCCTTTCAGCCTTGCTTCGCGGACCCTGGCGGCGGTGGCGTCGGCGGCCGAAGGGGCCATGTAGGCGTTGGCGGCGGAACTCCCTCCGCTTCGCTCGTCCCTCTTGGGAAGGGAGACACCTGATGGTTCTGCTACTTCGAACAGTCCCAGACCGTTGGAGCCGTTTCCGCTGACGACGCGCTCTTCGTAGACCGCGACGTTGTTCGCCTGGTTACGGATGAGGGCGTCGGTTGGCGAACCGAGGGCTCGCCCGCCTTCAAAAGGGAGCG
>CAIYMO010000052.1 GCA_903927345.1 uncultured Armatimonadota bacterium
ACGCCGAAGCTGGAGTGCTGTCGATGGCGGTTTCGGACGAGGAGTTGGCTACTCGAAAGATCAGCTGGAAACAGCCAGAGCCGTACCCGAACGGAGTTCTTGCAAAGTACGTGAAGTTGGTCGGCCCCGCTTGTCGCGGAGCCGTGACGCACTAGCTTATTGGTCGCACCAGCGGTAGGCATCGATGAGCTTTCGCTCGCCTTCTTTGCCACCCTGGCTGTTGCCATGTTCCATTCCCAAAACACCAGTGAAGCCTTTGGCCTTGATGTGTCGGAACAGGTTTTGGTAGTTGATTTCACCCGTTAGCGGTTCTCGTCGACCTGGGTTATCGCCGATTTGGAAGTAGGCGATTTCCGAGTAGGCCGCATCCATGTTAGGAATCAGATTCCCTTCGTGAATCTGCTGGTGGTACATATCCATCAGAATCTTGCAGCTTGGCGAGTTGACCGCGCGACAGATTTCGAAGCCTTGGGCCATCTTGCTGAGGAACAGACTCGGGTGATCCCGATAGTTCAGCGGCTCAAGGACCATCACCAAGCCGTGGGGCTCAAAGATTTCGCTGGCGTAGCGGAGCGATTCGATGACGTTTGCCGTCTGGTAGCCCATTTCCATGTTGTACGAAATGGTTCCAGGCACGACGGTCATCCATTTGGCATTGACGCGCTTGGCGCAATCGACGGCGACCCGACACTCATCAAGGAACTTCTTGCGCGAATCTTCCTTTCCGGTAGTCAGGGTGGCGCTCCAAGCGGTACCGAGGTTGACGACGAAGACGCCCATTGTGATTCCCAGATCGGTCATCGCCTTGGCTAGCTTCTCTTGGTCCTCGACGGACCGGCCCGCCATCCCATTGTCTTCCCAAGCGTGGAATCCTTCATCTGCTGCAAACTTCAACTGATCCAGGTCAGTCTTAGCATGGTTCGAGAACATCCCGAAGTGCGGGGCGTACTTGGCTTTAAACTTCTCACCGCGCTTGGTGTTGCCGATTTCTGTGATTGCGTCCATTTTCCCTACGGTGATGGCGGCACCCGCCGCCATCAACTCTCTTCTCGTGAAGTCCATCAATAAACGCCTTTCGTTGTTCCAGGAATTGCGACTGCTGGTACTGGAAGATCGTTAAACCCGAGTGGACTTGGCATAAGGCTGACGTTTGAGTTCAATGCCTTCTCCCAAGTGATTTCTTCACCGGAGTACGCGCTCATTCGGCCCATGATTGCCGTGAGGGTGCTCTCCGCAACCTGAACGCCTTCGTTGAATCCTTCACTTCCCTTGATTGACTTGTAGAGACGTGCGTGCTCGAGAACGTACGGATTCGGTCGGTCGCCTTCGAAGCGCCAGTTCTTTTCGCCACGAATGCTCGTGTTTGCGTTGCTCTGTCCCTTTGAGCCAATGATTTGCTCGGAGACTCTTGAAGCGCAGCCGTCTGCTTGTCGGCAGTAGCTCATCATCTTAACGCCGTTTGCGTACTCGTACTCGGTTGCGAAGTGGTCGAAGACGTGACCGTAAGCAGCATCGGTTCGAGTTTGTCGTCCGCCCATCGAGATGGCCTTGACAGGGTGCGAACCCATGACCCAGTTACAAACGTCAAGGTTGTGAACGTGTTGCTCAACGATGTGGTCTCCGCCGACCCACGTGTAGTAGAGCCAGTTTCGGATTTGTGTTTCGACATCGGACCAGCCTGGCTGGCGAGGGTTTAGCCAAAGACCGCCCTGGTTCCAGTAGCAGTTCATTTGAAGGACATCGCCCATTGCGCCGTCCTTGATCGCCTTGATGCACTCGTTGTAGGCAACGTCGTGGCGTCGCTGGGTTCCGGCAACGATGGTCAGGTTCTTTGCCTTTGCGGCTGCGGCCGAAGCGATCACCGAGCGGATTCCAGGTCCGTCAACAGCAACAGGCTTCTCCATGAAGACGTGCTTTCCTGCGGCAATTGCGGCGGCGAGGTGAATGTGCCGGAATGCCGGAGGAGTGGTGAGGATCACGACGTCAACATCGGTTGCGAGCACCTGCTTGTAAGCATCAAATCCGCTGTAGAATCGACCGCCAACTTGGCAGCGGTTACCCAGGTCCTTTTTGAGGCCGTTGTAAGCGTTTTCCAAGCGGTCGCCGAAGAGGTCGGCAATTGACCAGACAACTGCACCAGATTCAGCGGCTAGGTTGTCGCGGATAGCGCCGCTTCCGCGACCTCCACATCCGATCAATCCAAATTTAATCGTTGGTTTAACCTGAAAAACTCCGCCCGCAAAGGACGTACTACTCAATGCCGCGGCAGCGCCGCCGACAAGAACTTGGCGTCGAGTGATATCCATCACCCGCTATGTTATCCCGTCACTTTGTGCAAACGACTCGTAAACCGATAAATTGTCCGTTTGCAAGCCACCATTTGCTCTTTGGAGTTTGCGGATCGGCCTCATTCCACTTGGGGCTATATTCTTGCCAGTAGCCTGGTTTGAGATCGGCTGGCTTCGTCTTCCAGGAGCCACCAGCGACGCCATGAACGTTTTCCTTATCGAGGGTCCACTCGGCAACGTTTCCGAGGCAGTCGAATAGCCCGTTTGCGTTCGCTTTCTTCGTTGCAACTTTGTGAGTCGTGTCCTCAGCGTTATCCCAGTGCCAGCTGGTTTCGTCTGGGTTTGAAGGCGCGGCACCAGCGAGGTACTCCCACTCGGCTCGTGTGGGGAGGCGATAGTTCTTTCCTGTCTTTGTCGAAAGCCACTTACAGAACTCGATTGCGGAGTTAAGTGAGACGCAGATGGCGGGATATTCGTGGTGCCCGAATCCAGTGAAGATGACCGCGTAGGGACGGCTTGGCCGCGAGATCGTTTCAGGGCGGACGCTGGTCTGCTCTTGGATGGTCTGATCTCGCTGGAGATACCAAATCTCATAGACTTCCCAAGGCAACTCGGTTTGGGCCGCATAAAGCCCCTTGATCGTGGTTCCTCGGTTCTCGCCGTCGGGAATTCGAACCATCTTAAAGCTTGTCACCTGAGAGGGAAAACTCTCGACAAAGGTCTCCTGCTGAAAAATGGCGGCGGCAAGTAAAGTAGTTAGCATGATCTTCGCGGTGGCGCTCTGTCTTCAGACGAACCTAACTCGTTTCGAGTTCACCCAGGTTCATATGGGAACGCCCTTTGTTCTTACCCTTTATGCGCCGTCGGCGTCAAAGGCATCTGATATCGCTCGATCGGTTTACGCGCGCCTTCGGTCTCTGGACGAAACGCTCAGTGACTACCAGCAGAACAGCGAACTCAACACTGTGTTGAAGTCGGC
>CAIYMO010000053.1 GCA_903927345.1 uncultured Armatimonadota bacterium
CAAGTTCAGCCTGCAACTTTGCGACTTCGTCGGAGGAGTCGCTTACAAAATGCTGGGTAGTTGACTTGCTCGAACCTCCCTTATCAAGGAGCCCCCAAAGCACCGCCACAATGCCCGCCCCTGCAAGCAAGGATGGCAAAACCGTAAATTGTTCAAAGTTCATAGCAACTAACGCTTCTCAGAAGCCCAATATCCATTTTCGTGCAACTTAGTACGAAACATTAGGTCTTAGGAGAAAATCTTTCCGGCTCCGGAACTCATTTGACCTTGGAAAGGGGTAAAAGCCTTGCTATGCATTATCGGCAACTTCTTGCCCTATCAGTTGTGATCTGCGCGATTCCCGCAGGAACCTCCGCGCAAACTCCGATTCCCCGACCAAAAAGCGAAGGAAGCCTTGCAACGATCCTCGATGCGCTCAGACCAAGAGAGCTCGGACCAACGAACATGGGTGGTCGAATCATGGATTTCAGCGTATCAGAGGCCAACCCTGACCTCTTTTACGTGGCCACCGCCAGCGGTGGACTGTTCAAAACTCAGAACGGTGGAGATACCTTCGACGCGGTCTTCGACTACGGCAGCTCCGTGAGCATGGGCGCCGTCGCAATCTGCCAATCCAAACCAAACGTGGTCTACGTCGGAACTGGCGAGCAATCAAGCCGCAACTCGGTCGCATGGGGCGATGGAGTCTACAAATCGGTCGACGGTGGAAAAACTTGGGCACACATCGGACTTCGCGAAACTCGACACATCTCTGAAATTTACGTCGATCCAAAGAATCCGGACGTGGTCTTCGTCGCCGCAATCGGTCGCCTCTGGGGCCGCAGCGAAGAACGGGGTCTTTACAAGTCCACGGACGGCGGAAAAACCTGGCGACTCGTTCTCAACCGGGGGGATCGCGCGGGCATCATCGACCTCGACGTCAACCCCAAGAACCCGAACATCATGTTCGCTTGCGCTTGGGATCGACTCAGAAAACCCTATGTCATGGCCAGCGGCGGTCTAGAAAGCGGCATCTTCAAGAGCGTTGACGGTGGCGAAACATGGAAGCCAGTCACGAAGGGATTGCCAAACACCACAGTCGGACGTTGCGCAATCAGCATCCACGCCAAAGATCCTAAGATCATGGTTGCAACCGTAGAATTTGTTCCTCCTAAGGATACAAGCAATCCGTTTGCCGGTGAGGTCAGCGGTCAAGGCAATGAGGAGCGAGAGATTGACGGTAGTCAGCCTAACATCTTTGCCGAGCAAGGTGGTCAGGCCCGAACCCAAACTCCAGCGGCAACCAAACCTGCCCCGCAAAAACCAGCAGACCCAGATGCCTGGCGAAAGTCGGTTCCTAACGGTAGCCAAATGAATGGCGGCGGAATCTTTATCAGCCGAGACGGTGGAGAGTCATGGTCGCTTCTACGAATGCTGAACCCCCGACCGTTTTACTTCAGCAACCCAAACATTGATCCAGTAAATCCAAACCGGATCTACATTGGCGGGCTCAATCTCCTTGTGACCGAGAACCTAGGAAAGGATTGGAAGCTGATTGGATCGAACACTCACGCCGATCACCACACCTTCTGGATCGACCCCAAGAACCCAAAACATTTGTTGACCGGATGCGACGGCGGTGTTTACTCTTCGAAGGACCAAGGAACCTCTTGGCGACATCACAACCAACTCGCGATCGGCCAGTTCTACGCCGTCGACTTCGACAACCAGTTCCCGTATTGGGTCTACGGTGGTCTGCAAGACAACGGAACCTGGGGATTGCCAACCCAGACCAACAACGGCCCCGTTGGACCATGGCATGCAACCAACCTCAACGGTGGTGACGGATTCCACGTCGCCGTCGACAAGGTCGAATCCGAATGGGTCTACAGCGAAAGCCAAGGTGGCGCAACTGCCCGCCTAAACCGGAAGACTGGTGCCCGAAAGAGTATCCGACCGACTCTCCAAGGGGAGACTCTCAGGTTCAACTGGAGCACCCCATTCATGCTCTCCCCTCACGATAACAAGACTGTCTATATCGGTTCTAACCGCCTGATGAAGTCGACAGACCGAGGAGACACCTGGAAAGCAATCTCGCCGGACCTCACCACAATGAGCCCGCGCAAGATCAAGTCTGGAGAACTCAGCAAGCGGCTAAGCATCAACATCGAATCCACTGGCGCAGAGAATCACTGCACCATCATCACCCTGGACGAATCGCGCCTGGTTCCTGGCCGACTCGTCACCGGCTCTGACGACGGTCAAGTGAACATTTCTCTCGACAACGGTGCCTCTTGGACTGATGTCACCTCCAAGCTCTCAGGACTGCCAACCAACACCTGGATCAGCCGAGTTCTTTGGTCAAAGTGGGAGAAGGATCGACTCTACGTCACCGCTGATGGTCACCGCAACAACGACTTCCGCTCGTACGTCTACGTTAGCGAAGACGCTGGTAAGACCTTCAAGTCCCTGGCGGGGTCACTTCCCGACTACGACAGCGTTTACGTTGTCAAGGAAGGCGAGAACAACCCAGACCTATTGTTCCTCGGTTCAGAAATGTCCCTCCGGTTCTCAACAGACCGCGGAGCAACCTGGAGCCGAATCCGTGGCAACTTCCCGACCGTGGCTGTTCATGACCTCAAGGTTCACCCTCGAATGAAAGACCTCATCGTCGGAACCCACGGACGAGCAATCTGGACCATCGATATCTCGGCACTCGAAGGAATGCCGAAGAACTTCGTTGCAGACAGCTCGGACCGAGCGCCCAAGGAGCCAGTCATCCTCGGAGCATCCCCGGCAATCTACACCGCGTTCGACACCGGCTCACCTCTAGACGGCGACACCTTTGGTGGCTCCCCGAACAACGGCTCCGCCGTTCGTGTCTACGTCTGGATCCCCAAGGACCTCCCTGAAAACGCAGCGATCACCGCGACGTACCAAGGGGCCACTGGTGACGAACAATCAATCCTCCTAAATGACGCAGCGACTGCGTCACTCAAGAAGCGCGGAGTAGGCGTCTTGACCTGGCAATCAAGAGGATTCTCCCGAACAATGCCTGGCGAGTACACCATTCGCATCAACGTCAACGGAACCGTCCTGAAGACCAAGACCGAGATCATCGCTCCTAAGTCCTTCTGACACAAACAAAAGCGCACCCTCACAACAAGTGAGGGTGCGCTTTTCTATTTCCCAATCTCAGAGCCCCTGAAGGCCGTTGATGATGTTCCACTCGGCCTCTGTCACCGGCATCACCGAAAGTCGCTGACCACGAGCCAACAACAGCATCGCTTCTAGACCAGGCGTTTCGCGCATCTCGCTAATCGGAATGATCCGATCAAATTTGCGAATCAACTGGACATTGCGGCAGATCCATCTCGACCCATCCGCTGGAGCTTTAGGATCGAAATAGTCACTGTTCGGATCGAATTGCGTGGGGTCAGGAAAGGCGTCTCCGCATATCCGCATGGTCCCAACAATGCCGCTCGGCGTGGCGTTCGAGTGATGGAAAAAGGCAAGGTCGCCATCCGCCATAGAATCCCGAAAGAAATTCCGAACTGTATAGTTTCTGCACCCCTCCCACATAGCAGGTTCGGACGCTTTCGCCAGATCATCAATCGAATATGTGTCAGGTTCAGACTTCATCAACCAGTAACGCATTTGAACCTAAGTCTACGCGGTTCATGAGACCTGAATCGCAGTCGAAACACCACGAGACCCAGTAAAAACAAATCGAAATTGATTCGGGGCGACGGGTATCGTATTGCTCACAGGGATGAGACAGACAATTCTGGATTTAAGCGACGCCAAAGGCATTTTTGACCGCATTCTTAGCCATTGGACAACCGCTAACCTTGGTCTCACCGGCGCCGGAATCGTCCTCAAAGGCGACTTCGATAGAAACGCATTCCTGAACAAAGCTGTCGAATTCGATCACCTCTCCGAAGAGATCGAGCAGATCACCGAAACCCGAGACAAAGCCAGCGCGCAACTCACTCTCTACAAGGAGAACATGCGCTCGACTATGCAGCGATTCGCTTACCTCGTCCGAGGCTTGTACCCAGACTCCGATTTCTCAAAGGGGCTCCCAGCGCTCCCCGATACTCGCTCCAACGAAGCCCGCTACATGGCCCCCGTTGAGCGAACCCTCATGATTTGGCGACATGCCAACCGCGTTCGTCCACTCATCCTCCCTGATGGAACGGATGTCGAGGCGTTTGCCGCAGGAATCCAAGTGCTTCGACAGGCATTCAAGGCCCGCGACAAGGCATTCGCCCAAGAGCGCCAAATCCGCGCCGAGCGCCGCCGGCTCCACCAAGTCCTGATCGACCGAGCCGTTCAGTATCGCCAAGTCGTTCTCGGAGTCTTCGGCGACGACCACGCCCTCGCTTTCTCCCTGCCACCACTCTGGCCAAAGCAGGATCGAAAGAAGAAGCCAACGCGCCGACTGGAAGTCATCGAAAACATAGCCGAGCCCGCCCGAGCTCTCCTCGCCTAAACCGCGTCATTCATCAACTTTCAAACTTTCCTGAAACGTAGGGAGTAGAATGTTAATGATGGCCGTTCTCGAAAATATCACTATTGACTCGATCTCCGAGAAGGTCTACAACAACGAGCGCATTACCGCCGAAGAAGCGCTCTTCCTGTTCCATCACAACAATCCTCTCGAGCTTGCCGCTCTCGCAAACTTCCGACGGCAACAGCGAACCGATCCCAAAGTAGTCACCTACATCGTTGGACGCATCCTCAACTACACCAACGTCTGTTGGGTCCGTTGTAAGTTCTGCGCCTTCTACCGAACCCCCGGTCACGAAGAGGGCTACCTCCACAGCGATGAGGACATCCTCGCCAAAGTCAAAGACACGGTTGACAAAGGCGGCGTAGAAATTCTCTTCCAAGGCGGTCTCAACCCGAAGCTCAAAATCGAATACTTCGAGCACATCTTCTCGCTCATCAAGCGTGAGTACCCCGATGTCATCCTCCACGCGCTGAGTCCGGCCGAAATCATCTACATTGCGCACATCAGCAAGATCACTCTCGAAGAGTGTCTCACTCGCCTCAAGGCCAGCGGCCTCCACTCCATCCCTGGCGCGGGAGGTGAAATCCTTGTCGATCGCGTTCGCAAGATCATCGCGCCATACAAGGACACCACCGATGAGTGGCTTTCCTGCATGCGCGCAGCGTCGGCAATGGGCATCCGATCCACGGCATCCATGATGTTCGGGCATGTCGAAACACTTGAAGACCGTGTCGAACACCTCGGCCGAATCCGCGACCTGCAAGACGAGTGCCAACCATTCCGCGCCTTCGTCACTTGGTCATTCCAACCCGAAGACACAATGCTCCAGATTCCTGCCAAGTCAACCGCAGCGGACTACCTCCGAACCCTCGCCGTCAGCAGAATCTTCCTCGACAACTTCGACAACATCCAGCTCTCCATCCTCACCCAGGGTCCAAAGATCGCCCAGATGGGTCTGGGCTACGGTGCCAACGACTTCGGCTCAGTGATGATCGAAGAAAACGTCGTCTCAGCGGCGGGCAACAAATTCATCTTGAATGCAACAGAGTTCGAGCGGCTAATCACAGATGCTGGGTACGAGGCGAGACGTAGGAACACGCGATATGAGCTCCTCGAAGGCTGAAGTCCGGTTTTGGGCGGAAGTCAAAGAACTCCCGGAACGATATCGAATTGTTCCAATGCTCCATAGACTCGATTTCTTTTTTCCAGACGAGTTCCAGAGGGGCTACTGCATCTGGCCCAGCGCAGAGCGTAAAGGACACGAACTCGGCTTCACACCTCTCAACCCTGAACTCTATGAGCTCGAAGTGCTCCCCCGACTCTTCATCGGAGCGGAATTTCACCTCCGACAGGCAATGCGTCCCCATGCGATCTGCCGTGTAACGGAAATCTGTGTCTAGCGCGGTTCGCATCGCTTTGAATCAGTCCAACAACTTCCCCGCAACCTCACCAGAAGTGATACAATAGGAAGTTCTTTTGCGCCGTTCGGATGCGGTGCAACGTCTGTATCATGCCCGGTGAAACGAATCACGATTCCCTCCAGGAAAAACGCTGGCTCACCGCCCTCAACGAGGGCGATACCCGCGCTTTGGGTGGAATCTATGAACTGTACGGAGAAAGGATTTTCCGATACACGTTTCGCATGCTGGGCAATCGTTCTGATGCCGAAGACATCACAGCCGAAACATTCCTTCGCGTCCTTCGCCGATCTGGCGAACTCCGCGCAGATGGAGCGTTCCGAACGTGGCTCTTCCGCATCGCAAGGAACCTTTGTATCGACAAAATGCGGCAGCACAAACTTATGGAGCTGCCCCCAGACGCATCAATCGCGGGAACCGAAGAGAAGTCAACACTGCGCATCACAGTGCAGCAAGCTCTCTCCGAACTCCCAACCGAATACCGGGAGCCATTAGTGCTTTGTGATCTCGAAGAGATGGCAGCCCGGGAAGCAGCGGAGGTTCTGAAAATCAGTGTTCCAGCACTGAAATCTCGCCTATACAGAGGACGTAGGGCGCTCCGTGACAAGCTAGGAGGCACACAAGAATGAATAACATCTACGACAAACTCGTCGATATGTACGCGGGCCAAGAGCTCGCCGAAGACCTAAACGCCGAACTCGAAGCCGTTGCTTCGACCAACCCAGCACTCAAGTCGGACATGACTTCCCTTCGCGCAACCGTCACTCGGCTGCAAAGCGACGACGACGGAGCCTACACCGACGAAACCCACGCTCGAATCCTGATGAAACTGTACGCACGAGCGGGAGAGTTGCAGACCGGCGCACCCGAACCCATTTACTTGCAATACCAACTGCCAATGTCTGGCTAGTAAACTGATTCCCTTAAGGCACCCCAACCTCAGATGAAAATCACCTGTCCACGAAAAGAGTTCTTCGAAGCCGTCAGCGCTGCTGGCCAAGCCGCTTCGACCCGCACCTCGGTTAACATCCTGCAGACCCTTAAAGTCGAGGCAACCGAAACCACCATTCGCGTCGTCGGATGCGATGGCGAAATGTGGGTCGAGCGATCGCTCCCTTGCGTTGTCGAAGAGCCGGGCGCAATCTGCGTACCTGCACGACTTCTCGTGGACATCGTCTCCTCTCTTCCCGATGGAGATGTCAGCCTATCCACCTCGGACGGCACCAACGTTTTGCTTACCCACGGAGCGTCGGAATACCGACTCCACTCCCTCGACCCCGTCGATTTCCCTGACGCTCCAACATTCGGTGGCGATAGCGACTTCAAGATTCCAGCCGGCGAACTTCGCTCGGCAGTCGACTCCGTCATCTTCGCGGTCTCGACTGACCCGCACCGACAGCTTCTCACCGGTGTCATGCTCAACTACACCGGAGATCGACTACTCCTCGTAGCAACCGATACCCACCGACTTGCCGTTCGCCAAATCACCAAGCCAGGTCTCGGTGGTGAAGTCAACGCAGTCGTCCCAGAGAAAGCTCTCAAGGCGATCAAGGCCCTTCCGGTATCGGACGACACCGAGGTCAAGCTCGAATTCGGCGCCGGTCGTGTTGGCGTCGATGCTGGCTCAGCCAAAGTTGTCACTCAGCTTCTCCAAGGCACCTATCCCAACTGGGAGCGCGTCGTTCCTGCCGAAACCACCCGAACCTGGTCTATCGAAGCCGACCAGCTCGGTAGCAAAGTCAAGCGCGCAATGATCGTCGCCCGAGACAGCGCCAACCGAATTCGCTTCAAAGGCGGAGAAGAGACCCTCACCATCGTCGCCCGCTCCGAAGAAAAAGGCGACGCGAAGGAAGAGCTCCCAATCATCTCGTCCAACGGCGAGATCGAAATCGCATTCAATGGCAAGTATGTTCTCGACGCCCTTGAACCAATCAGCGGCCCTGGAGTCAAAGTCGAAATGACCGAACCCTCACGCCCTGCAGTCTTCAAGTCTGGCGACGAAGAGTCCAGCTACTTCTGCGTCATCATGCCGATGTCGTTGATGTAAGGTGCCATTCCACTTCCCAGTCCTCAGCGGATTGACAATCCGTATCCGCGCCATTCGGCGAGAAGACGCAAATCTTCTCGCCGGAATCACTAGCCTCGATACGTTCAAGTACTACGTCACTTGCGTGCCGACCAGCGATGAACCTGAAGGTTGGCAACCGTTTGTTGACTACATCCTCAACACTCCGACCATCCACGGCCAAGTCATCGAAGACCTCCAAACCGGCCAGATACTCGGAATGTCCAACTACCTCGATATCCGAGAAATTGATCGTCAGGTCGAGGTCGGCATGACGTGGTACATCGAGGAACGCCGTGGTACCAGGCTCAACCCCGAAGCCAAACTTCTCGTCCTCACCCACGCCTTCGAAGCGCTAAACTGCGTTAAAGTCACCCTCAAAGCCGATGACCGAAACGCCCACAGTAAGGCCGCAATCCTCAAACTCGGAGCAAAACCCGAAGGCTTGTTCAAAAGCCACCGCCTCACGCCATGGGGCGAATTCCGTGACACTGCTTGGTTCGCAATCATGGCCGAAGATTGGCCCACCGTAAAAGCGGGACTCCTCTCTAGGTTAGAACGTCAAAGTTAGAAAGTCAAAAAGCTGGTTGACAATCAGGCTCCTGAACGACGTATAACTGATGACCGCACGCTGCAAAACAGTTGATCCTCCAATCGAGGTTCAACCCAAATGACGAGCGCCCCATCCCGCCCTTTATTCCCTGTCCGAATTTCTCTCTTTGAACCTAGTGCGCCCATTAAACTGTGTACACACGGTAGTCAAACGACCAAAACTATAGCCATCCAAGAATGCAAATCCTCCCAGCCACCCCAAAAGACATCCCGATCATTCGCCGCCTGATCGAGGCGTTAGCAGATTACGAAAAGCTGCGCGAGGAATGCATCATCTCCGACAACGATCTGAACGAGTGGTTGTTCGTCACGCCTAAAGCAAAGGCCGTCGTCTGCTGGCAGCAAGGAGAGCCCGTTGGCTTTGCGCTCTACTTCAACAACTTCAGCACATTCAAAGGCAAACCCGGTATCTATCTTGAAGACCTCTTCGTCAAGCCTGAACACCGAGGCAAAGGCTACGGCAAAGCCCTCCTTCAATACCTAGCTAAAGAGGCAGTCGCGAACGGTTACGCCCGGTTCGAATGGAGCGTCCTCGACTGGAACCAGCCAAGTATCGACTTCTACGAGTCGATGGGCGCCGTCCTGATGAACGAATGGAAAATCTGTCGGGTCTCCGGCGACGCGTTAATTAAACTTGCGCAAAGCTAACAATCCCCTTCAGCAAATCAAAGTTCCGCCGATAACACTAGTAAATGGCGGATGCAACGTTCAAATTCCGGCTCCAACGCGTGCTGGAATATCGAGAGATGGAGGAAAAGTGGGCAAAAGACCACTTCCTTGAGAAACAAGCTGCGCGATTTGAAGCCGAATCGGAACTCGCCGAAATCGACCGAACCCGAAAGGCATACCTCGGCATGGGTGCCGGCGACCTAACCCAGCGCCGCGAACTTGAGATTCGGCTCCAAAAGCTTGACGACTGCGAACGCGCTCAGCGACTGCTTATCTACACCCTTCAAGAAGAAGAGGATGAAGCAAGAGCAATCTGGCTCGACAAACGCCAAGAGAAGTCAGTCATGGAAAAGCTCCGAGAGCGAGCTCACGAAGAATTCAAAGTTCTCATCGAAAAACAAGAACAGCAAGCCCTTGACGAATTTGCAACCCAGAGGAGAGTAGCAGCATGAGTTTTGATATCAGCTTCAAACCCAAAGGACCTGAAGCCATCCAACAGCGCGTCGCCGAACTAAAGTCTCGATTAGGAATAGAAAACCCCGGTGAGTTTCAATCCGCGCTAAACCAAGCCGAAGGAATGCCTTCACCGATCCAAGGAAACATAGGTTCTGGCCCGATCGATCTACGTGGTGAAACGCCTCCGTTCGATCCAACGAGCACAGGAGGAATGCCAAGAAAGGTTGAGATTGACTTACTGATTGATCGCGTAGCAAGAGAACAAGGAGTTGACGCCAAATTGATTCATGCCGTCGTGCAGGCAGAGAGCTCGTACAATCCATACGACATCTCCGATACCGGCGCTAAAGGTCTAATGCAACTGATGCCTGAGACCGCAAAAGAAGTGGGAGTGAGAAACCCATTCGACGCCTACGAAAACCTAACCGGCGGCACAAAATATCTCAAAAAGATGATTGATCGATACCCAGGACGACTAGATTTGGCCCTCGCCGCCTACAATGCCGGGCCAGGATACGTCGATAAGGCTAAAGGTATCCCAGAATTTGCCGAAACTCAAAGGTACGTTCCGAAAGTCTTAAAGCAATATAACGGTCAATAATGGCAGAGAGCAGCAAGAAATCGAAGAAGAAGGGGTTGATGATTGTCATCATCCTCCTCGTCGTGCTGATTCTTGCTGCCGTAGCCGTTGTTGTCTTAGCGAAGCTCGGAAAGATCAACATCCCGGGCCTATCTCCCAAAAAGCCGGTTGCGGCGGCAAAGAAACCAGAGGTCAAACCCAAGAAAGCTCCGCCTAAAAAGAAAGAGCCAACAGCACCTCCCGTAGTTGCCGCAGCTCCGATCAACGATAAAGAAGGTGCAGTGAAGCTCGCCACGGTCTGGAACGAGATCCCCACCGATGGTCTCGTCAAAATCACCAAGACGATGACTCCAACTGAAATCGCACCGGTCCTCGTCGAGATGGACACCGAAAAATCCGCCGCCCTACTCGCCGCTATGGACGCAAAAACCGCTACAATCGTTAGCCGAGAGTTAAAGCGTGTCGCTTCTCAGGTTGAGACTCCTAAATAACCTGGTACGCTCATTCTTCGATGGTTAGACAGGTTATCTGCGCCCTCGACACCGGCAACCTCGATGAGGCAATTGCCACCGTCCGCAAGCTAAGCCCTTGGGTCAACACGTTCAAAATAGGACATGGGCTGACTCTTCCCAACGGTCTATCGTGCATTGACAAGCTCCAAGACGCAGGCGCCGAACGGGTCTTTCTTGACCTCAAGTTCCACGACATTCCCAACTCCGTTGGCCTCGCTGTCCGAGAAGCAGCTCGACACAACGTGTGGATGATGACCCTGCACCTCACCGGCGGTCCAGCTATGTTGAGCGCCGCAGTTGAGCAAGCCGACGCCTTTTCCGCAGAAAAGCGCCCACTCCTCGTCGGAGTCTCGGTGCTCACCTCACTCGACCAAGCTACGCTCACAGAGCACCTCGGTGTAAACCGCACAATCGAAGAGCACATGGTCAAGCTGTCTAAAGATGCGATTGATCTGCAACTCGACGGTGTCGTTTGCTCAGCATTCGAAATCAAGCCGATTCGCGACGCTATCGGAAAGCACGGCATCATCGTTACTCCAGGAATCCGACTCAGTGGGCCAACCCACGATCAAAAGCGTGTCGGTACCCCGCACCAAGCAATTGCCGACGGCGCTGATTACCTCGTCATAGGACGAGCGCTCACCGATGCCGATGAACCCGAAGCCGTTCTTGCCGAGATAGGGCTTGAATAGTCTTCATAAAAAACTCATCCCCTGGTTCCAAGCGAACCAGCGACCGATGCCTTGGCGGAAAACCAAGGATGCCTATTCGATCTGGGTCAGCGAAGTCATGCTTCAGCAGACCCAGGTCAGCGTGGTGATTCCCTACTATGAGCGGTGGATGACAAGATTCCCGTCGGTCGGCTCCTTGGCGTCAGCGTCGGAAGAGGAAGTTCTGCAGTTGTGGCAAGGTCTGGGCTATTACCGCCGAGCAAAGAGCCTCCTATCGGGCGCTCAGTACGTCCTGGAGCGGGGGATGCCTTCTGACATCTCTGGCTGGCGGAAAGTGCCAGGAATCGGAGCTTACAGCGCGGGAGCAATCGCGTCCATCGCACAGGAGCTCCCTGTGGCTCTTGTTGATGGCAACGTGGAACGCGTTTACGCTCGATTGCTTGGAGACGATTCTGTCGGTCCCAAACTCACGAAAGCAGCCTGGGGCTGGGCAGAAGCCAACATCTGTTCAGAACATCCCGGTGATTGGAACCAGGGCTTGATGGAACTCGGAGCAACAGTCTGTACACCAAAAGATCCCAAGTGTTCCGGATGCCCACTCCAACTCGAATGTAAAGGCTTTCTACGGGGACTAGTCTCCGAACTCCCGGCACCTAGCCCAAAAGAGTTAGTCAGGGACCTCACCATCACATTCCTGATCTTGCATCACGGAGGGAGTCTCTTTTTCTCCCGGGCGAAACAGGGTCAATGGTGGAGCGGAATGCTCGTGCTGCCCACCCCAGAGGATGTTCCCGTTGCAGGGTGGACCGAAGACCTGGGTCGTTTCGTCTTCAGAGTTACCAACAACCGAGTCAAAGCCGAGGTCAAGCTAATACGACTCGAAACCGCCCCACAGGGATTTGAGGAAGTACCCCTTGAGCGACTCCAAGATGTACCAATTCCTGCCCCCCACCGAAAGGCACTCAAATTACTTCAGAGGATCTGAATTTTGAAAGGCTCGCGACTATCGCCACCCGATGGACCGGCCAGGTTTAACTCTACAGATAATCGAAAATCTGTCTGAATGACCAGTTCACCGGGGCGGTTTGGGTCAATTCGCTGAAGGAGGTTAGTTGGAAGCGTAACTCTGCTCTGACCTGGGCGACTGACGGTCGCGCCGGCCGTTGCCTTCGCCGAAACACTACGGATGAAATCTCCGATGTATTTCTTAAGCGATGGGTAATTGTTTAAGTTGAGCCGAGTCACAGTGTTGGGAAACGCAAATGTTTGCTCAACAAGTTGATCGCTGAGAGAACTTACCGTTTGGTTGAGCAAACTAAGCGCAAGCCCTTTTGTCTCCGAAGTCTGCGCCAAGCTCTGCGCTAGAGGCTCACCAGTATCATCCGTTTCAAGGCGTCCAGGATTACGCGTTACCGACTCCGACTTCGAGCCCGCCTGCGCCTTGCTCAGTAGTGTTGAGAACCCCCTACGCCAAGCCTGTGCGTCGAAGTCAATGAACCAGACCTTATCTGTCACTCTAAACTTTCCGCCCAGCCCAGTGGCAAGTGATTGTGCGAACACAACGCCATCTACACCTTCTTTTGCCGAGACTGCAATCTTAAACGGCGACTCCTGGGCTCCCTCGAAGTACCCTGCCACCTGAATCTTCTTCTCAAACTTGAGCAAACTTATGGATTTGAGACTAATCGTTGAGTACGGTTTCGACGCAAAGAATAGTTTGCCAGTCTTGACAGCCTCACCAGGAACATCTTCGACTAGTACCCGACCAAGCGCGGGGGCATCTACCATTCCCTTCAGAACTCCCCAGTTCGCGACGGGCAGAATCGTCGGTCGCAACACCGACATATCACTTTGCATTAGTACTGAACCCAGTTTCACAATCGGGTCAACGAATAGGTCCGGATTAGCCTCTCCTGAATCAACCGCGAACTCTCCGGCTCCTGCAGAGACAACAATTGCCGGTCGCTTAGATTTCAGAGAAAGTAGCTCAGAAATCTGGGATAGCCCAGTAGTCTTTGAATCAGAAAATGATACAAGCATCAAAGCGAGTGAAACCATGATAATGGGACGCGTTAATATATCAGCCGTTACCTTTATTTTCTGGTAAATTAGGCACTCGGATGAGCAATTTGTGGCAAGAACCGCAACCTTTTGGTTGGGAGGAGCATGTGAAGTCCGCACTAAAAGAGGACATTCACTCAGGAGATATCACCTCTTCATCAATTCCAACCGGACGGATGGTTGAGTGGTATATCGAGGCTCAAGCCCATGGAGTTGTCTGCGGAACTGGCATTGTTGCGTTCCTATTTGGGATTGAGACTGAAAGTCTGGTCTCAGACGGTACTGTCGTAGAACCGGGCACACTCATCACCAAAGGTCGACTCGAAGGAAACCGAGCGCTCCAAATCGAGCGCACTGCGCTGAATTACTTAATGATGCTGAGCGGCGTTAGCACCCTCACCTACTCGTTCGTCGATGCGGTACGCGGAACCCAGGCAAAAATCGTTGACACACGGAAGACGGTTCCACTCATGCGTCACCTCCAGAAGTACGCCGTGCGTTGCGGAGGTGGTCACAACCATCGGATGGGTCTCTACGACGCCGTAATGATCAAAGACAACCACATAAGAGCCCATGGCTCTATTTCTGAGGCTGTCCTCGCGACCCGAAAGTCAATTTCACACCTCTATAAGATCGAAGTCGAGTGTGATCATCCTGAGCAAGTCGGTGAGGCGGTTTCCGCTGGTGCCGACGTGATCCTCCTCGATAATATGCATCCATCCGTTATGGCGGAAGTCGTCAGAACATACACAGGCAAAGCCGTTTTCGAAGCTAGTGGTGGGGTCTCCCTCGCTACCGTGCGCGCCATCGCAGAATCAGGCGTTGACGTAATTTCTGTCGGTGCACTCACGCACTCCGCACCCTCACTGTCTTTCCACTTAGAACTCAGATAACCATGTACCCACCTACCGGCCCTACTGTATTTGTGCCCGAGGCAACGTCCACGCAGGACGTCATCAAAACAACTGATGCTGGCGTAGTATGGACAGATAATCAAACAGCTGGTCGAGGTCGCTTAGACAGGGAGTGGCATTGCGAACCCGGTACAGCTCTTGCCGCTTCATTCAGATTTGACGAGTTCACTAATCACGAATCTCCATATTTGGTCGGCATGGGACTTGCCGTCGTTGTGGCAGGTGAATTTGATCTAAAACTTCAGTGGCCGAATGATATAGTATGGGAAGGTCGCAAAGTTGGAGGAATTCTTACCGAGGTCGTCGATGGTGTCCCGATCGTAGGTCTCGGGTTAAATCTCACGACTAACGAATTCCCTCCTCACCTCCGCCACCGGGCTACCAGCCTGCTCGCAGCCAAAGGTGAATCAGTCACTCCCGGAGAGGCCATTGAGCGGATATTAAGAGCGATAGAGCGTTGCTTACTGTGCGTCGATCAGTGGAAGAGTCTAGCGAACGAGTGGCGGAAGCGAGACAGCACCCGCGGGAAGACCTATGCGTTGCCTGACGGTCGGTTGGTAGTGGCTCAACACGTCACGGATGATGGGCACCTGTTCTGGATGGGAAGCGGAGATTCTGGGATCTCAACGCTTGCCGAAGCGCATTACGAACTCGACAAATAAAAATGGAGCGGGCAACGAGATTCGAACCCGCGACCTACTCCTTGGCAAGGAGTCGCTCTACCACTGAGCTATGCCCGCTCGCGGACTTATGTTATACCCCGATCGCTACACGCCCGGTCAAGACTTCCAGTCATAATCCTTTCTAATGAGCCCTTCCCTCTCCAAACTTCTCTCAATTGTTCGGGAACAGGGGGATTTTGCTAGTTCAACTCAACTGCGTACAGAAATCAAAATCAAACCGGATGGGAGTGTTGTCACCGGCACTGATGTGGCTGTTGAGATGGCTTTGCGAGCGTCTCTCCCTCCCCTTGCTCCTGGAAGTGCGTTCTGGGGTGAAGAACTTGGCTGGGAGGCGATAAATGGTGAAGGCATCTGGCTCGTTGACCCTATTGATGGGACCTCAAACTATGCGTCTGGGAACCCACTCTGGGGCATCTCGGTCGCATTCCAGGATGGACAAGGGCTGAAGCTCGGATGTATCGTGCTCCCCGAGCTCGGTATTGAGCTGGCAGCAGAGCGAGGAGAAGGAGCATTTTGGAACGGAGAACAGCTGCCACGCCTCGAGCCAGCTATAACAGCACCTCACGAACTTGTTAGCGTCAACGACAGTGCTCTACGACTGCTTGAGGGAAAGGTCACCGGTAAACCTCGGCTATGCGGCGCGTTCGTCATTGATGGCTCATTCACTGTGCGCCGTTGGTTTAAGAGCCTTTACGGAGTGAACGAGAAACTCTATGACGTGGCTGCAACCGTTCTTGCAGCGAGAGAAATCGGAATCCCGGCGACTTACTGCGATGGCTCAAATTGGAATGAGGCAGATTTGCTCGCAGACATCCATATTCCAAAACCTTGGAAAATCGGATTCCTTAACGACTAACAGATGCCGTAGCAAATGCGCAGATACCCTCTGCTCGACCAATGGCGCCCAAGCCTTCGTTTGTAGTCGCCTTGATACTGACTCGGTCAAGTTCGACTCCGACTAGTTGAGCGAGGCGCTCCCGGATATCAGTCGCCCGGGGCATGATCTTTGGTTTCTCCGCCTGAATTGCGATATCAATATGATTGACCATCCATCCAGCCCCATGCACTCTCTGAACCGCCTCAACCAAAAAGTCTGCCGACGCACGATCTTTATTCGCTGGATCATCATTGGGAAAGAGTTGGCCGATATCTCCAGCCGAAATTGCGCCTAAGAGAGCATCGACTACCGCGTGAATCACCACATCGGCATCCGAATGACCCTCTAACCCTACTTCACCAGGGAACAGAACCCCACCCAGCCAGCATGGTCGTGATGGGTCGTCGGAGAACCGGTGGATGTCGTATCCCAAGCCCGTCCGACTCTCGGAGCCGAGAAGAGCTCGAGCCCTAGCGAGGTCCTCAGGGGTAGTGATCTTGAAGTTTGCTGGGTCACCCATCACGTGGTAAGTACGGTACCCCGCTTTGGACAGGAGTTGAATGTCATCGGTCACGCCGTCAAGCCCTTGGGTAATTGCAAGCGCGAACATCTCCGTCGGAGCTCCCTGTGGAGTCTGAGTTGCGATCAGATGCGAACGATCAAGGTGTTCATCAACTTCAGGTCCATCAATGGATTTGATCGTATCAACAACCGGCACTGCCGCAGCGACAGCTTTCCCCTCAAAGATCTTCTCGGCGACACGATCAATGATCTCGGCTGATACGAACGGCCTTGCCCCATCGTGAAACATTAAACCTTCGCAACCAATCTGCGATGCCTTCCAAAGTCCGGCCACGGTAGATGCCGTCCGAGTATCGCCTCCCAAAAGCACTTCCGCCTCATTTCCAACAAGTTGTTTGACCGAGTGGTAGTTCGAATCACTGCAGACGACTAAAACCTCAGAGATAAGCGGATGGTCTCTAAAAGCAACAAAAGAGTGCCACCACACTGGTTTGCCTTTCAGAAGGATCGCAAGCTTGTCGGAACCAAATCGTTGTCCTGATCCCGCAGCGAGAATGACTGCGCCGAGCTTCATCATCGCCGAGGCTTTCGGGCGCGACCGTCGACTGGTTCGCCCTCAACCTCTGCAAAAATCAGTTTTCCTCGTTCGGTTTGGATGACCTGAGTGACCATAACTTCCAATGTTTCTCCGATATGATTTCGACCATTCTCGACAATCACCATCGTGCCATCTTCAAGATAACCAACGCCCTGACCAAGCTGGTTGCCTTCTCGAACAATATTGAGCTCCAGATGCTCTTGTGGCAACACGTTTGGTCTCAACGAAAGAGCCAAGTCATTGATGTTCAAAACCCGGACGTCCTGGAGTGTCGCGACACGGTTCAAGTTATGATCGTTCGTGACAAGGTCTCCACCAAGAGCCGTCGCCAAGCGCACGAGACGAGAATCCACTCCATCCCCCTGCTCAGGAGCAAGGCGATCATGAACGCCAACCTCAATGTTGAATTCGGCCTGCATCAACTTAAGAATGTCCAAGCCTCGACGGCCTCGTTGGCGACGAAGCGCATCTTGGCTGTCCGCGATATACTGCAACTCCTCCAAAACGAATTGAGGGACATAGATCTGCCCTTCGACAAACCCAACCCGCGCAACATCATAGACACGCCCGTCGATGATGACGTTGGTGTCAAGAATCTTAAGCCCGGTTCGTCGTGCCCGAACCTTCCCTCGATACCAAGGCAAAGACTCCTTCATTGTATGGAGCGCGTACACCGAAACGGCAGTGAATAGGAAGCCGATTCCAATCACCGATGCAATTAGAGCTACCAACGGAAGCCGAATTGCCGAAAGGAAATTGATGAAGAAGGTCGCGACGAGGAAGCCGATCACTGTTCCGAAGAACCAGGTGAGCTTTTCACTGTCGTCGGTCCGGTCCCACCGGATACCGAGCTTCTCAACTATTCTCAGAAGAAGCGTCGCGGCGAACCAGCCAAGTAACACCCCTCCACCGACAAGCGGCAGGAGACCCCAAAACCCTTCTGGAGCGACGTAGTTATCGGTGACGTTCTTGGCAAACTGATCGCGCCAAATTGGACCGAACTGCGCAAAAATCAACGCGGAGGCAGTCGAAAACACCGCAAGAATGAGCCACTGAAGGAGAGTTCTCCGCTTCTGGGGGTTGACCGATCTTGGCTTCCGCTCTAGTTCACTCATTTACTTCTGCTCCAGAACTTCAACTTTTGCCCCCGAAAGAACGGTGAACGCAAAAGCGGTATCGACGTTTCCTTCAGACAGTTTAACATGGGTTGCCGTGAATTCCGGTGAATTAGGAATACTATCGTACGGAACCCACTTCGATCCCGTAAAGACTTCGACCCACGCATGGTAGTAGAAGGTTCCGTCGAAGCTAACAAGACCGCTCACAAGCTTAGTTGGAAGCTTGGCCGCACGACACAAAGTTGCCGTTAAGATCGCATAGTCTCGACAAACTCCAACCTTTGTTTTCAAAACCTCAGAGGCATCTCTCAGGATCCCAATGCCAGCATCCGGCGTCATGATCGAGTTGACGTAAGAACGAATTGCTTCCGCTGCCTTTGCAGAATTGGTTTGCGATCCAACAATTTTCTTTGCCAGGGCGATCATTTTCGGATGATCGGATGGCAGTAAGTGAGACGCCTTCAACCATGAAGGTTGCATTTTGGAGCAAGCAGAAATCGCCAGAGAAACTACCTTTTCTGGTTGGGTGATGCTCACCACCCAACCATCGCCAACCTTCTCGATTTTCTGAAAATCACCTGAAGCGAGTGTCTTCAGATTTTCCGCAGACAGCTTCAACTTTAGGAATCGCGTATTCATAGGATTCCGAATCGAAGGTGAAGGTCTCAGTGCAGTCATCTCTGCCAAATCCGGACGAGTTGAAGATTCTTTGATTTCTGCCAACGCCTCTGCCTTGGTTAGCGGCTTCATCTCCACTCCAATTGATGTTCCTACCTTGACAATATCTCCCTTGCTGGACAAATAAACTTTGGTCGTGAGCCGAGGATCTTCGACAATTACTGGCGCGATCGAAACTCCGTCAACGTCTTCCTTCGGTCCAAAGAACGCACGATTCTTCATCAAAGCAACTGACGAAGGATCAAAGATGTAGAAGCTCAGCTCCTTGCCAACTATTCCGGGGTGAGCCTGAAGCGCAGTAACGGGATCATCGTAAACAATCGCCCCCTTGGGAAGCTGAATCGTTGTCTTGGACGCGGCGCCGTTGTTATTGATGTTTGCTTCGACCATGGTCGGCGAAAACCGAGCATCGACGGTCTGCGTTCGTCCGGCACTTGAGGTCACAAACTTCATCCTCACCGGACGATTTGCAACAGTGATCGTCTCCGAATCGATCCTCATATCTACTTCGGAGCCGATCAGTCCAATTTTAAGAACCGTCAACGAATGACTTCGCTCTGCGCTTTTTCCCGCGAAAACGATCGGATTAGACTCATAGAGCGCATATCCAACCCTCTGCCCTTGGAGATAAACCCCAAAATATTGCGATTCCAACACCGCGGCACCGAGCAGAAAGGTGATCATAGACCCTATATAGACGTGCTTAAGCCCCAAGTGCATTCCAAAGAATTGCAACCTTTTTGCAAAACTGGGTACGGTCAGCCCGCAAACACGGCATCATATCTATTCGCGGCAACGTAGAGACACAAGGAATTTATGGCAACCAAACTGGTCATCGTGGAATCGCCTGCTAAGGCGAAAACCATCGGCAGCTATCTCGGAAAGGATTACGAGGTACTGGCGAGCATCGGTCATATCCGCGATCTTGTGCCCAACGCAAAGGGTCTTCCGCCGGAACTAAAGAAGAAATGGTGGAGTGACTACGGCGTCGACGTCGATAACAACTTCGAGCCATTTTACGAAGTCCCTGCTGAAAAGGCTGCTCAGGTCAAAAAGCTCAAGGACGCATTGAAATCCAAAGAAGAGCTCATCCTCGCTACTGACGAAGACCGAGAAGGAGAAGCCATCTCTTGGCACCTTCTCGCTGCGCTTAACCCTTCAAAGAAGGTCAAAATCAGCCGAATCGCCTTCCACGAAATCACCAAAGAGGCGATTCAGAAGGCCATTCGGGAGCCGCGACAGATTGATATGGACCTGGTTGAGGCGCAAGAAACTCGTCGAATCCTCGACCGGCTGTACGGTTACACACTCTCTCCGGTTCTTTGGAGCAAGGTAACCAAGAACCTTTCCGCTGGACGAGTCCAGTCCCCGGCCGTAAAGCTCGTAGTCGAGCGCGAACAAGAGCGGCGCGTATTCGTCGAAGCCGAATATTGGGACCTGCGAGCCCAATTCCGAGTGAAAGAAGGTTCCTTCACTGCTGACCTAAAGCTGGTCGACAAGAAGCGACTCGCCGAAGGTCGAGATTTTGAGCCAACAACCGGAAAGCCGAAAGGAGACGTACTCTGGGTCGACGCGGCGGAATCGGCAAGCCTTGCTTCTGCGGCTGAAAAGGCAAAACCCTATGAAGTTGAAAGCCTGACCGAGAAAGAGGGACGAATGAATCCTTCTCCTCCGTTCATGACGACAACACTGCAACAAGACGCCAACCGAAAGTTTGGCTTTGCCGCGGATCGCACCATGCGAATCGCGCAAACCCTTTACGAAGGCGTCGATATGGGTGGCGAAACGACGGGTCTGATCACGTACATGAGAACTGACTCGCTCACCCTTTCGGGCGAAGCGCTCAATGGGATTCGTGGCTACATCAGCAAGCACTACCCCTCAGCTCTTCCGTCCAAGCCAAACACCTACCGTAGTAAAGTCAAAAATGCTCAGGAAGCACACGAGGCGATCCGACCGACCGACGTCAACCGGGCTCCTTCTGCGGTTCGGGGACACCTTACTGACGACCAATACAAAATTTACAACTTGATCTGGCAACGCACAGTTGCTTCTCAGATGATCCCAGCTACGGTTTCTCGAACCGAGGCCCTCATCGGAGTCCAAAGCGACAAAGGACACCTCACCTTCCAGGCCAACGGATCGCAGATTCTTGATCCCGGCTTCCTCGCTGTCTATCGCGAAGGCCAAGACGACGAAGAGGATAATGGAGATCGACTCCTGCCCAGAATGCAGCAAGGACAGGCAGTTGATCTACTCGACCTTAATGCCCTTGAGCACCATACGTCCCCTCCAGCTCGATACACCGACGCAACCCTGATCAAGCGCCTCGAAGAACTAGGAATCGGTCGCCCTTCGACGTACGCCTCTATCATTTCTGTCATTGTCGATCGCGGCTATGTTCGAAAGGGTGGCAAAACCCTCTTCCCAACTTGGCGCGCCTTCATGGCTATGGAAGTTCTCGACGTCCATTTCCGTGAAGTCATGGACTACCAGTTCACTGCGATGATGGACGAGACACTCGATGAAGTCTCGGAAGGCAAAGCGAACGCGAAAGAGTATCTCCAGCAGTTCTTCCTCGGGTCTGAATCAAAGCCTGGTCTCAAAACGATGGTCGAAGAGCGGAAAACGCAAATTCCCTTCCCTGCACCAATCATCGGTAACCACCCCGAGTCAGGCGAAATCATTATTGTCCGCAATGGCAAGGACGGTGGTGCGTTCTTGCAACTTGGCGACAAAAAGCAATATGCAAACGTCCCTGAGGACCTCGCACCTGCCGATCTAACCCTAGACAAGGCCCTAGAACTGTTCAGCACAAAAGCGGCCGGCGCCGAGTCGATCGGAGTACACCCCGAAACAGGTCGCAATCTGCTCCTCAAGTTCCGCCAGGGCTACTATCTCGAAGCAGAGCGAACCGAGCAGGAAGTCGAGGATAAGGTCAAGCCAACATGGATCTCCCTTCCTCCCGGATCAGACCCTAAGGCACTGGCTCAAGATGATCTAAACATTCTCTGCTCCTACCCGCGTGAGATTTCCAAGGACGTCTTTTTCAAGATGGGCAAGTTTGGTCCTTACGTCGAGAAAGGTGAGGAGCGAAGAACCGTCGAGGACTGGCGATCCGGTGCAACCATGACACTTGAAGAGGCGGAAGTGATCCTGGCTCAGCCAAAGACCTTTGGAGCCCGAAAGACCGCGGCCGCAGGACCGATTCTAGAATTCGGCACTCTCGAAGGTTGCGCAGGCAATGTGCGCGTCCTGTCTGGACGATTCGGCCCATACGTCACGGATGGCGAAACAAACGCGACGCTTCCGAAAGGAAAGGATCCAGCTACGGTTACTGCGACAGAGGCAGCCGAGATTCTACAGCGCAAGCGAGACGCCGGCCCCTCAACTCGTAAACCATTCCGAAAAGTCGCGGCGAAAAAGCCTGCCGCAAAGAAGCCAGCCGCTAAGAAAGCCAAGAAGTAGTCGCTGGTAATCTGTTTTCGTGGAACTGAAGGAGATTCAGCACGGAACTGCGGATTACGACAAGGCGATTCAACTGCGCCGTGAAGTTCTTCGCTGGCCGCTCGGGCTCGAATACACCAGCGAGCAACTCGCGGGCGAAGCGAACCAGCGGCACTTCGTCGCCGAGTGTGGAGAAACGGGCAAGCCAGAATATCTCGCTTCAGCGTGCCTTGTCGAAGAGGAGCCAAGTGTTGCAAGGATTCGGCAGGTCGCCGTTCGTCAGGACTGCCAAGGTCGCGGGCTAGGGCGCGAACTCATGGAGTTTGCGGAGCGTCAAGCCAAAGAGGCGGGATACGAAAGCGTCATTCTTTGTTCGCGACACTATGCGATCCCGTTCTACGAAAAACTTGGATACGTCTGTGTCAGCGACTGGTTCGAAGAGGTCGGCATGCCGCACCGCTCCATGACCAAGACGCTTTAAATCACTTCGAGCGATGCCGGCGACGCATGGTCGGGAACTTGATTCCGGCCTGTTTGAGCATTTGAAGGGCTTTCACAACGGTTCCGATTGTCGCAAGTGCCGGCGCATACCGTCCAAAGTTAGCCGAACCAAGTTGGGCGATCATTGCCAGAGAGTCTGCTCCGGTAGAAGTCTTCTCGCCAACGTTCTTGACGGTCGACTGTACATTTGTGGCGATGTCGTCCACCTTTGCTGAAATCGAATCCAATCGATCAGAGATTCGATCAACCTTTGGCTTAAGATCTTTGCTTAATTCTAGAACCTTCAGCAGCGCAACGATTAGCACCACGAAGAACACTGCGTTGACCACAAAGAACAACCCAGAGATAATCAGCCACCAAAATGGAATTTCCACGTTAATATGATAGTCGGTTTTCGATCTCTTCTCCGCAGGCGTCGATGCTCTCGTTGCCGCAATTTGTCGAAGTAGACTAGGAGAATGACTAAGACAATCAACATCGCAACCGTTGGCTATGCACTTCTGTGCATCGGACTCGGAGTAGCCGCCTACATATCGAAGCACCACATCATGTCATTGGTTGGCGGAGTGGGAATTGGCCTCGTCGAACTGTATGCGTTGAATCTCTGGAAGTCGGGTAAGCAACGAGTGGGACGAATCGTTTCGCTGGTTGCCGCCGTAATCACGTTCTTGATGTTCATTCCAAGATTCCTCGGTGGTGCGATCTACCCCAACGGAGTTATGGTCATCGCTTCGCTGATCTTTATCGGTCTTCTTCTGGCTGGTCACATGCAAGCGATGAAAGCGAAGCAGGAAACTCCCGCCGCTTAGCCGCAAAACACGCGACACCAACGTAAACCGCACCAGCCAACTTCAAAGCTCGAGCACACTCACTGGCAGTAGCTCCGGTCGTAAACACGTCGTCGACAAGTAGAACCCGGCACCCGGCCGGGATCGGCAAAGATTCGAACGCACCTTCGAGGTTCTTTGCTCGGTCCTGGGCAGAGAGTTGCACTTGGGGTGTTGTCTTTCTCGTTCGCACCAAGCCCTCTCGAACCATGTTCTTTGGCAAACGCTGACAAAGCCCCGCGGCTTGGTTGAAACCTCGCCATGCTAATCGCGAACGGTGGATCGGAACCGGAACAATAAAGTCGACCGCCGAAAAGTGAGCAAGATAGACATCCAGAACGTCGCCTGCCATCCGATGTTCAAGAGCGGTTTCTCGGCGATACTTAAGCGCTTTGACCATCTCAGCCGAGGTTTGTTCATAGGCGTGAAACGCCCAAACCTCGTCAACGTGAGCGATTGGCTGAATAAAGTGCAACTCCTCCCGAATGAGTTCCTGCTCGCACTGGTCGCAAACTGTTGCGGCACTGATCGAACCACAAACCCCGCACTTCGGAGGATAGATCGCCTCAAAGAAGCTGTTCAATAAGGACTTGACTGCGTTCATCGAGCTCATCCAAGTTCAAAATCTCATATCGACCACCATCGACGCTCGTAATCTGCCAGCGTCCAGGAGTCAACTCGTGTGCGTTATCTCGCCAGTTCCGCACATAAAAGTCAGATGGCCCTCGAGTGGTCTCAACATCAAACCACCACATTGAAGCATCGTTCTTCAGCGACTTGATGCGAGTAATCGCAGGAGTGAAGTACCGCCGATCCAACTCTTCGTGCGCAAGGTCTCTTGACTGCACATCCAGAGCATCAAGCTGCTCAATGATCCCGTACTCCTTGTTCTCCTCGTCACGAATTGAGATAAATGCTGCCGTGTGTGAAAGAGGAAACGCCCGAACGAGTCGCACGTTTTCAACCCACTCGCCACCAATCTTGACATCAAGAAACAGCGACTCCTTTCGGCGACGCAGTTCAACTTCGGACGGTACAAGATAGGTAAGCCGAGACATCAGACAAAGTATGCCCCAGCCAAAGCAAAAAGTGCCCTCCACCCGAAGGAAGAGAGCACGTTCGCGATTGATTCAATCAGTCTGTGATCAAGCGTCGCCGCGAGCATGGCCGAAGCTTGGCTCGAACGGAATCAGACCCAACCGTGTCGCGGCGCGGAACGCCTGGACTCGGTTATTCACCTGAAGCTTGTCGTAAATATTGGCAAGATGGAAATCAACAGTTCGCTTTGAAACATATAGAACGTCTGCGGCTTCCTTGCTGCTATGTCCTTGTGCAATCAAACTTAGAACTTCGATTTCTCTTTTTGTTAATCGAACCGACCGGCTTGCGCCTTCAGTTCGTACAGTCGTTGTTATTGGCATAACCCACCCCTCACTTCTCTATCAACCGCCTACACAAATCTAATTCCACACGGTGACGCAAAATATGAGATAGAAATTGACAATTTTCTCAGCTAGGTGTACTGCCAGGTATTAACCTAGCAGGATTGCTGGGGTGCCTACTCAGGTTATTGGATACTCTTCGGCGATCTTTAGGGGTCTGGTAGCCTCTTTCATATGGGAACACAGACATGGGACCCGGAGCAGTATCGAAAAAATGCGGGATTTGTCGCATTTTACGGGGCAACCGTGTCTGATTTACTCGGCGAAGTAACAGGTCGAAGAATTTTAGACCTTGGGTGCGGCGACGGAGTCCTCACCGCATCATTGGTCGAAAAAGGGGCATCTGTGCTCGGTGTGGACTCCTCGGCAGAGATGATTGACGACGCCGTAAAGCGCGGTCTAGACGCCAAGGTGATGGATGCAACAAGTCTTTCGTTCTCCAACGAGTTCGATGCAGTCTTTACCAACGCAGTCCTTCACTGGATCAAAGACCACGACGCCGTGCTTGCCGGCGTTCACCGAGCTCTTAAGCCACACGGTCGGTTTATCGGAGAGTTTGGGGGGCACGGCAATATTGCCGCAGTCCGAACCGCTCTACTTGCCGGAATCGCCAGCCAAGGAATCGACATCAAGAATCGATACGAACACAATTTCCCAACCGAAGCGTCCTTCCGATCTCGACTAGAGAAGCACGGCTTCACTGTTGACTCGATAGAAATCATCCACCGTCAAACTCCACTCCCCGAAGGAGTCCGGGGTTGGTATGTAACATTTGCCAAAGGCCCTCTCGCTGGTCTCACTCCTGAACAGACAGAATCAGCCATCGCTCATGCCGAAGATCTTCTGCGTCCGTCGTTGTGCGACGACTCCGGAGTCTGGTCGGCCGATTATGTACGCCTTAGGTTCGTCGCCCACCGCTCATGACCCCGTTCGACACGATCTGCGCACCAATCACTGCCCCTGGCGGTGCAGTTGCGATTATCCGAATCTGCGGACCTGAGGCTTGGGAGACGGCAGCCACTGCATTTAACTCGTTCCCAACGGAGCCAACATCGCATCGCGCCTACTACGGTCACTTCAGTAATGGAGACGACGGTCTCCTCGTCCTCTTCGCCGAAGGGCACTCCTATACGGGCGAGCAATCCGCCGAGCTAAACATCCACGGCTCTTCCGCGTCTGTTGCCACTCTAATCGCCCATCTTGAGCAAAACGGTGCCCGTCTCGCTCGGCCCGGCGAGTTCACCGAACGCGCGTTTTTAAACGGTCGCATTGATCTATCGCAGGCGGAAGCCGTTAACGATTCCGTTCGAGCGATGACCGATCGCCAGCTGAGCATAACCAACGAGCTGCGAGAGGGTGGGCTCAGAACTGCTGTCATCCAGGCAAGCAAAAGCATCGTGACGGCTCTCGCGGCGATTGAAGCAAGCGTCGACTTCAGCGAAGAAATCGGTGACGTCGATCCACTTCTTCTCGCTGAGCGGCTCAACGCCGCCCAAGGCGTCCTTACCCCGCTCATTATCAGCGGACAAAACGGCAGGTTCATTCGAGAAGGGATCCGGATCGCTATCGTCGGTCCCCCCAACGCCGGCAAGTCTTCACTCCTAAACCGTCTACTCGGAGTAAACCGAGCCATCGTGACAAACATCGCAGGTACAACCCGCGATTACGTTGAAGAAACTTGCATCCTCGCCGGGCTTCAATGCAATCTCATCGATACCGCCGGTCTGCGTGAGGCGACCGACGTCGTCGAGTCACTCGGCATCCAGAGAACCCGCGCAATGGCCGCCCAAGCCGATCTGATCTGGTACGTCTTCGACGCCTCAGTCGGCCTCACTCCAGAGGATCAGACCGAGCTCGAACAGTTTGAAGCTCCCGTAACGATAGTTGCCAACAAAGCTGACCTTGGCTACTCCGAATCAGGGGTCTGCATTTCGACTTACACGGGGAGTGGGATCGACATCCTCATACGAGATCTCAACAAGTGGGCGGGTGACGTGAGCGGCATTGTCCCCAATCGACGACACGTAGAACACCTCCAAAATGCCTCCTCTTCCCTTTCCTGTGCACTGACGGGCATAGAGCTTGATCATCCTTTCGACCTCCTAGTAACCCACCTGCGCTCCGCGATCTACGAGCTTGGCCTCATCACAGGTGAAACCGCCGACCAAGATCTACTGCAGAGAATCTTCAGCGATTTCTGCATCGGCAAGTAGTCGTCACTGTCTCTTTCGGGATCTTCTGCGCTCAAGCCGAGTCTTGATCGTATTGGAGCAAAACTCACAAGCCTCCCAAATCCAAACCACCGGCTCCAATACGCAGGAACCCATCTCAAAGACATGCAGGGGAACAACCACCATCCCATACGCGGCGTAAGTTGGGGGCTGTTTACACAATTTGAGCACAATTGAGATCAAGCTCAAAACGACAAAGACGGTAAACCCAGCCTTAACTCCAAATAAGGCAACACATTCCGAAGAGTCTCGTGTAGTTACCCACTTGTACCAAGCAGTTACAACCCCAATTGTGAACCCAATTGACCCATTCAGACCAAGCGCCAGCAACATGCTAAACCTAAGTGGACCTAATAGCTGGTCGTCATGGGCATAAATGCTGTAGGCCAAACACACGACCGCCAAGATCAATGGAAGAGCAGACAGAGGAAACCACCACGATCGTCGCATGATTCACAAGAGAACGTCGTTCATCAAAGAACGGTTGCGGACACTTCCGCGTCATTCATTCAAACCACATCACGTTTCATTGCTTGAAACAGCCGTAAACTCAGAGACGTAACCTGATTTGACACCAAAAGACTCATATGCGATTCGATAAACTCACCCTCAAGGCTCAGAACGCATTCCAAGGCGCCCAAACCGTCGCGGAAAGGTATCAACACCAAGCTATCGATGCCGAACACCTCATGCTCGCTCTCCTTGAGCAAGAGCAAGGTCTCATCAAGCCACTGCTGCAAAAGCTAAGTGTTGAAACCGTGTCACTCAAGTCAGAACTCGAAAAGTATTTGAGCAATCAAGCCAAAGTTTCCGATGCCGCCGGCTACGGGGCAACCATGACGGGTCGTCTCAACACGATATTCCAGGACGCCTTTAAAGAAGCCGAGAAGCTCAAAGACGACTACATTTCTACCGAGCACTTCCTCCTCGCACTACTTAAGGAGCAAGGTCAAGTCGGGAAGCTCTTGCGTGCATCTGGAGTCCAAGAAACCGACCTAATCAAAGCAATCGACGAGATTCGGGGTGGGCGCAAGGTCAACGATCCGAACGCCGAAGAAACCTATCAAGCTCTCGAGAAGTACGGAGTGGATCTGACCGCAAAAGCGCGAAGCGGAAAACTTGATCCCGTTATCGGTCGCGATGAAGAAATCCGCCGAGTCATTCACGTTCTCAGCCGCCGGACCAAGAACAACCCAGTTCTCATCGGGGAACCCGGTGTTGGAAAGACCGCGGTTGTCGAAGGTCTCGCCCAACGCATCGTCGCCGGAGATGTTCCGCAAAGCCTGCAGGACAAAAGTGTCATCACCCTCGACCTGGGCGCCATGGTCGCGGGTTCGAAGTTCCGCGGAGAGTTCGAAGAACGACTCAAAGCTCTGCTCGACGACGTCAAGAAGGCCGAAGGTCGCGTCATCTTGTTTATCGATGAAATGCACACCCTCATCGGCGCAGGAAAAGCTGAAGGGTCGATGGACGCAGCCCAGATGCTTAAGCCAATGCTCGCGAGAGGCGAGTTAAGGTGCGTCGGCGCAACCACGCTCAACGAGTACAGGCAATACATTGAGAAGGACAAAGCACTCGAGCGACGTTTCCAAATGGTTCTCGTCGACGAGCCAACGGTCGACGAAACGATCATGATTCTTCGCGGACTCAAGGAGCGCTACGAAGTGCACCACGGCGTCCGCATCACCGATTCCGCTCTCGTCGCTGCCGCAACGCTGAGTAACCGCTACATCACAGCGCGATTCTTGCCGGACAAGGCAATCGACTTGATCGATGAAGCCGGTAGCAAACTCAAGATCGAAATCGACTCTGTCCCTAACGAGATAGACGAAGTCGAACGCGAAATCGTCCAACTCCAGATCAGCCAGCAACAGCTTCAGAAGGAAGAAGACGAAGCCTCTAAGGAACGTCTCGATGGTGTCGAACGAAAAATCGCAGAGCTCCGAGAGAAAGCAGGCGGACTCCGGGCGGTCTGGCAAAAGGAGAAGGATCAGATTGAAGTTGTCCGAGAAGGTAAAGCCGAGCTCGAACAGCTTAAAGCCGAGCTCGACCACGCAACCAACTCCGGCGACCTCGCTCGAGCCGGAGAGATCCAGTACGGCAAAATCCCGGCGGTCAACAAACGCATCGAGGCGGCAAGCGAGGATCTCAAGGCCCTTCAAGCCGACGGAAAAATGCTCAAGGAAGAAGTCGACAGTGAGGACATCGCCGAAATCGTGAGCAAATGGACCGGCGTTCCGGTTCGAAACCTACTTCAGGGAGAAATGCAAAAGCTGCTCTCGCTCGAAGAGCAGCTTGAGAAACGCGTCGTCGGTCAGCGAGAGGCGCTCATTGCCGTCTCTGACGCGGTGCGTCGAAGTAGATCCGGATTGAGCGATCCAAACCGCCCCATCGGCTCGTTCCTGTTCCTCGGTCCGACTGGCGTCGGAAAAACGGAAACCGCAAAGGCGCTTGCAGAGCTCCTTTTCAACGATGACAAAGCGATGGTTCGCATCGACATGAGCGAATACGGCGAGAAGCACTCTGTATCCCGCCTCATCGGTGCCCCTCCCGGCTACGTCGGATACGATGAGGGTGGTCAACTTACAGAAGTCGTCCGCCGCCGACCGTACTGCGTCATTCTCCTGGACGAGATTGAAAAAGCGCATCCTGAAGTGTTTAACGTCTTGCTTCAAGTGCTGGACGATGGTCGACTCACCGATGGCCAGGGTCGAACTGTCGACTTTAAAAACACGGTGATCATTCTCACGAGCAACATCGGCAGTCACCATTACGGCGACCCCGTCAGTGGACCCCCATTTGACGAAGTGAAGCCGCTCGTTCTCGCCGAACTGAGAGCCCACTTCCGACCAGAGTTTTTGAACCGGTTGGACGAAATGATCGTCTTCCGACCTCTGACCCAAAACGAGATCAAGGGCATTGTGGGAATCCAGCTCGAGGGTCTGAGGAGCAGGCTAGCCGAGCGTAGAATCGAGCTTGTTCTTACCGATGACGCTCTGAACAACCTCGCCGTTAAAGGCTTCGACCCCGTTTATGGTGCTAGACCTCTCAAGCGAGCGATTCAAGCAGAGCTAGTGAATCCACTCTCAACTCTGCTTCTCAAAGGAGAAGTACGTGAGGGACAGACCGTTCGAGTAAGTGTCGAAAATGATGCCTTCATTTTCCAAGTAAAAGAATCGGCTTAACCTGTTCTTAAAGACTCTTAGCTAACGTCTCCACATATGCGCAATCGTCGCGCATATGTGAGGGAAGGTTATGACAGCAAAGTCTTGGTGGATCGTTAGTGCAGCTCTTCTGGGGGTTGCAGGCTTGGTGGCCGCTGGTTGGAAGGCAAACTCGGGTGAACTTCCCGGACTTCGCCCAGATGGGTCGGTCAAGATTCCAAACGGCTGGACGATCAACAAGGTCGGCAATCTCATTGACTTGCCAGGCGATTTTCCCCAAGATGTTGCGTTCCTGAAGGACGGGCGACACGCGTTGGTCAACACCGCAGGGTTTAACGATCATACGCTCAACCTGATTGATCTGCAAACTGGTCAAATCGCCCAAACCATCACCGTTCCAACGGCATGGATTGGACTCGACGCATCCAACGAAGCCGAAATTCTTCTCTCCGCAGGTCAGCCAAAGTCGGGCGAAATGATTCACCGGTTCACCTACGACAACGAAAAACTCACTTCATCAAAGCCTTGGTCCGATGAGAGCACTGCAGCCAACGATCGATTTGTTTCATCAATCGTGCGCACCAAGGACCGGATCTACGCTCTTAATATCCAAACCGACGAGTTGATCACCCTTGACCACGATTGGACAATACTTCGCAAAAACCGATTGCGCTACCGTCCGTATGCTCTGGCACTTTCTCCCGATGGCGAGCAGCTGGCCATTTCAAACTGGGGAGACAAGTCCGTCTCGATCTACGAAACAAAGACGATGTCGATGCTGAAGTATGCGGAAGTTGGACCTCTTCCATCTTCGCTGCAATATGCAAAAGATGGTCGCCTCTTCGTTACCGTGTCGGGGTCCGACTACGTCGCGGTACTTGACAAAAACAAGCAGGTCACCAAAGTAAATGTTGGATTCGGACTTGCTCAGCCAGTCGGAAGTAGTCCAGTAGCCCTCAGCATCTCCCGAGACGATTCTAGGCTTTATGTCGCTAATGCCGGAAACAACGCCGTTGCAGTATTAGATATCTCAAAATCAAAACCCACACTTACTGGGCACATTCCAACCGACCGCTATCCGACGCTGGTCAAGGAAACTCCCGACGGCAAGCGCCTCGTCATTGGCACCGCCAAAGGTGAATACGGACCAAACGCTGGAGCTAAGGTCGATACAACTGTAAAGGGCGTTCGCGGCCAACAGTACAACATTCCCTACCGGTACATCTCCACCATGCTCAAGGGTCGACTGAGTGTCGTAGACATACCCACATCTTCTCAGCTCAGCGCGTACACAAAGATCGCCCAGGCTGGAGCTTTAGCAAGAAAGAAGGAAGCGGACGACCTGCTGGTCAAACAAAAGGCCGTCATGGACGCCATGAAGTCCATCAAGCACGTCATCTACGTCATTCGGGAGAACAGAACCTACGACCAAGTGTTTGGAGACATGAAGCAGGGCAACGGCGACCCAACCCTCTGCCTATTCGGCGAAGATGTCACCCCGAATTCTCACCAACTAGCCAAAGACTTTATCCTCTTTGACAACTTCTATGCAGATGGCGAATGCTCGCAGTGCGGTCACCAATGGACCGATGCCGCATACGCAAATGACTACTGTGAGAAGCAATGGGTGCTCGGATACTCTCGACGATCCCAAATCCGAAGCGACCTAAGGCTCACCTCGTCACCGGGTGAATACATTTGGACTCAGGCACGGAAGCAAGGGCTGAAAGCACGCGTCTACGGCGAGTACGTCGACGTCCAGGAAGATCATGACTCTCTAAACTCAGCCGAGATTAAAGCGGATCCAGAGAAGTACGGATACAGCGAAACCTGGGAAAAGATTTTTGCCACCGGAGGACGCGATACGGAAAAGATCGATGATTTTCTGCGGGAGTTTAAAGAAGCCGAGCGAACTGGAGAACTACCGAACCTAATGGTCATGGCTCTCCCCGACGACCACACCCACGGATTCAGCCCTGGAACCTACTCGCCGAAGGCGATGGTTGCGGACAACGATCTTGCGGTGGGACGTCTGGTTGATGCGGTTTCTCACTCCCGATTCTGGAAAGACACAGCGATCTTTGTGATCCAAGACGACGCCCAAGACGGTCCAGACCACGTTGACGCACATCGAACCATTGCCCACTTCATCTCGCCGTACACCCGACGGGGAGTCGTGGATTCCACACACTACACAACGTCTTCGATGCTCAGGACAATGGGCCTCATCCTCGGAACGGCCCCGCTCAGCCAGTACGACGCCATCGCCCCGCCCATGATCATGGCGGCCTCATCAAAGCCCGACCTTCGCCCGTTCAAAGCGATTGCACCGAAATACAACGTCGATGAACGAAACCCCGAAAAAGGCAAACTTGCTGAATGGTCCAAGACCCTCGACTTCTCAGAAGTTGACCGGGCGGACTTCGATTCTCTAAACCGATTGCTGTGGGCTGGCTATAAACCAGGCATTCCGTATCCTGCGCACTTACAGTGAGCATAGAGGCGGTATCTTAAAGTTAAGCATGCCGCACAAACGCGTTGAACAACCGTTTGACTCGGATGCCCTCGTAAAGGGCATCCGGGATTACATAACGCGTATGGTGACCAAGTCGGGAACCAAAGCAATCAACCCGCCGCATCGCATCAAATTCCATTGGCCACCGCACCCGGTCAGCTACGAATACCACGTTCTAGCCTCAGACTGGACGGGCAAAACCACCTTCGAAGCCCACAACGAAACGTTTGACGTCGAAGTCGCCCGCACGCCCTTTGGCGTATTCGGAAGATGTCCCGCGCTTTGGCACGAGGCGCGTGGCACGAGCGAAGCAGAAATGCTAAAGGCTCTCAAAAAAACGGCGGAGCCACTGTTTAACCGACAATTTGCTATCGCAACCGCTCTTGAACAGCAATCCCGTTACAGTGGTGAGATTCGAAACCTTGAACCGCTCGACATCCTAAAACTCTTCTACTGTCACGACCGAGACGTCGCAAACGCAGCTCACGAGTTCGTCGAAGTATCACACTTCCGCACCTCATACTTCCCTGCTCTCTGTGAGATCCTTGAAGATCGAAAGCACCCATGGCGGCGCACCGCACAGTGGTGTGTGCTCGATCTTTTCGAAGACCTCCCTGCGTACATCGACTCGGATGAAGACAACAGCCGAGCTGTCTCATCGATCAAGGGCCTACTTTGGGACGCCGAGGATGACTACGCACGAACAATCTACAAGGCCGGTGTTGTCCTAGGCGGTCACTTGCCCCATCGACAAGGTGGACAAGCCCTCCTCGAATGCCTTCAGGCACCATCGCTGGTCGGCCGACGGTCCGCAATCCACGGCCTATTCCACGTCTGCGAATGGGTGCCCGACATGGAGCCCCGCGTCGTTCAAGCGCTCCGAGAACACGCAAAGCGTGAAGTCGATCCACAGCTCAGCATATTTGCATTTGCAATGGCCGAAGATATTGAAAAGGGCGGAGTGGACCATACTCCAGAACCAGTATTTGCCTTCGAAGCCAGCGCGATTTAGATGGTCGACTGACCTACCCGGTATCCTAGAGGGATGTCCCACGCCGCAATGTTGCGAACTCCTCTTTACGATGCGCACCTCAAACTGAACGCCCGCATGGTTCCGTTCGCCGGGTACGAGATGCCAGTTCAGTACTCAAGCATTATCGCTGAGTCCAAGGCAGTTCGAGAAGGCGCCGGCATGTTCGACGTCTCCCACATGGCACGCGTCAGCTTCTCCGGAGAAGGCGTTGAAGCATTCCTAGAGCAGATAACAACCAATGATGTCAGCAAGCTTGGCGATGGGCAGGGACAGTATTCGATGATGCCGAACCACGGGGGCGGAATCGTCGATGACATCATTGTCTACCGAATCACCTCCGATCATTTTGAAGTCGTCTTCAACGCATCAAACCATGCCAAA
The DNA here is from genome assembly GCA_903927345.1 of uncultured Armatimonadota bacterium. Classification (GTDB taxonomy): domain Bacteria; phylum Armatimonadota; class Fimbriimonadia; order Fimbriimonadales; family Fimbriimonadaceae; genus Fimbriimonas. Next base: position 34,471 of record CAIYMO010000053.1, read on the forward strand.
GACGTAGCTTGGTCCAATCAGTTCATGCCCTCCACCGTCACAATGTCGGACAAGACTGCGGACACTGTTATGGTCGCCGTCCAAGGACCCTCAGCCCGCAAAATAGTCGCATCACTTTCCGACAACCCGACTGCAATCAACGAAGCCGCTATGTTTGAAGTGGTCAATTGCAAAATCGCCGGCGTAGACACCTTCGCCGCGTGTAGCGGTTACACCGGAGAAGATGGCTACGAACTCATCTACAGCAATTCTGAGGCTGAAACGGTTTGGAACGCCCTTTTGGAAGCAGGCGTGGCGGCCTGTGGGCTCGGTTCGCGAGACACATTGCGAGTCGAGGCTGGTCTCCCTCTTTACGGTCACGAACTTACCGATGAACTCTCACCAATAGCTGCTGGTCTTGGGTGGGTCATTAGCAAAACCAAGTCATTCAACGGCTCGGTAGCGATCAACAAGGCACGAGAAGAAGGGACAGCAACCAAACTCCAAGGCATCAAACTCTCGGCAAAGCGATTAATCGCTCCTGGCATGAAGGTCTACCTCGGCGAAGAAGAAGTTGGCGAAGTCTCCAGCGGAGTCGTCTCACCCCTTCTCGATACCGGAATCGCCTTTGCATTCATCAATTCCGAAATCAAGCAAGGAACCGAGGTCGCCATTGATGTACGAGGTAAGCGAGAACCAGGAGTCGTCGCAAACAAGCGCTTCTTCAAACGTGCATGACGGTAATTGAAACAACGCGAACGCGTGTTAGAAGGATCACAGCCGACGACTATGATGCAATGTTCGAGGTCTACTCAGACCTCGAACTCATGAAGTACGTTGGGGATTCCACAGCAATCAGCCCCGAAGACTGCTTGCGTTGGATGCACATCACTCTGGACAATTACGCAACGAAAAGCTATGGTCTCTTCCTGATCGAAGAGATCAATTCCACGACTTGCATGGGCTTCGTCGGACTAACCCATCCCGGCGGAATTCCACATCCGGAGATCAAATACACCCTTAAAAAGGAGTTTTGGGGGTTCGGCATCGCAACCGAGGTTGTCCAGACCCTCACTCAATTTGCTCTAATGACCGGTTGGACAACCCGAGTCGTCGCTACAGTCAGCCCGGAGCACCTTGGTTCTCAACGAGTACTAGAGAAGGCTGGCTTTGTTCGTGAAGCAGATACTTGCAACGAAGACGGAACAACAACCGCATACTATTCATGTGAGAATCCCGTGCGGAGTCCTGCCCCTAATTCTTCTCAGCGGATGTAATCCGACCGATCAGGCTGATATCAAACGCGACGCAGCCAAACTTGCCGAAAGCTCGACCCGCACTCTCGCCAATGCCGGTCTTGCCGCAAAAGTCAACACAGTGCTCTCATTGCGCAAAGGCCTCAATACGAGCACGTTCTCGGTAGAATCGGAAGCTGGAACCGTCACCTTGAAAGGGACGACTCCGACAATGAAGTCAAAAAAACTGATTCTTGAACTCGTTCGAGAAACCAAAGGCGTGGATCGAATCATAGACAAACTCACCGTTCGCCCTTAGCTCTGCCACTCGAGGAAGGTAGCAATCACCCTCGAGCATGTGCCAAAATCAGTGTCCGCCTGTGCCCAGGTGGCGAAATTGGTAGACGCGCTGGCTTCAGGTGCCAGTCTTAGCAATGAGGTGAAGGTTCGAGTCCTTTCCTGGGCACCAAACTTCTTCGCGGAACACCCTTCTCAAGGGATCATCTCTGGTACCAGGCCGTACTTGAACCGATATCCGGCGTCTTTTGGTTCAATCAGACCGAACCAGCCTCTGTCGTCCCAGGGCGTTGCGGACGCTCCAGATTCTAAAACGGTCTTGGTCACAACTCGGTAGTACTCGCGCACAACGCCCGAGTCTCTATCGGACTGCTGTTCCTTCCTACCGACTCCGTACTCACCGTAATTCACTCCGATTCCAAGTTTCTTGGCATGCGCCAACACTCCTCTTAAGCTCTTAACCACCGCGTCCGCGCCCGGATACTCGCTCAATTTCCCATCCTGTCCACAGAACGGCCAAGGGTCGTAGGTGTGAAGAGTCGCTATAATGTTCGCGTCCTTTCCTGCTCCCGGCAAGCCGTCTCGGGTTGGATACATTGCCGCAAGCATTGAATGGTTCCCCTGCCCGTTCATCCCAAACATAACGATTCGAGTAGCATTCTTGCCCCCCGTCGCCCGGATCGCTTTGTAACCAACTTCGTTGATGTGCCGCGTCTTCGTAAGCGCTGCTGCATCATACGGCTTCACATATCCGCCCCAACTCCCGAACACATCCTCAGGCTCATTCAGCACTTCAAAGATCAACTTTGGACTCTCGCTTGAGAACTGAGTCGCAATTCCCTTCCATAGGTTCGCGAAGATCGAATCGTGCTTGTCTCCGCTATAACTTCGCTTTAGCCAATGTTCGTGGTGCGCATTGATGACCACATAAAGATTCTTACTGAGAGCATAGCGAACCGCCGCCTTCAGATCCATAAATCGACTAGCTTGAACATTGATGTTCCCCGAGGCGTCGGCAAGGTGCTTACCGTCGAATCCGTCCATCCAGGTCACAGGAATACGCACATGTTTGGCACCCGCGCCCGCATACAAGTCAATCACTTTGCGAACGTCCGTCAGAGCAGTCGGGTTGATACCAAGATCAAAACAGTTTCCGAGGTTAAATCCGAACCCCATCTGCTTGGAAACTTCAATGCCGTTTAGGGGTGCGGCACCTGATGTTACAACCGGACGAAACAGCACCAAAGTTGCCACTGACAACATGCTTAAACTCATGCCCCATCATACCGATCCACCGCCCCTATTGCACAGTGTATCGATCGAACGATCGAGGTGACTGAAGTATTCTGGGGCAGTGAAGTTCCTCTGTCTTGGCTACCTGAACATGGACAAATTCGACTCCATCCCAGAGTCAGAAAAGCAGTCCATTCTTGAGAGATGCGCCGAACAGTGCATCCCGTTTCGAGCCAGCGGAAACGTGATCATGGAAGAAGGCGTGCGGCATTACAGCGAGGCAAAGGTGATTCAGCCAATCAACGGTGTTGCGAAAGTTACCGGCGGAACCCTTCTTCCTTCCCCTCTCCAGTTAGGCAGCGTGTTTGTCATCGAAGCAACGGATGTTGACGAAGCAATCAAAACCGCCAGTCTCCATCCTGCGGCCCTATTTGGAGAAGAATTTGACTTTTCGATTGAAGTCCGTCCGCTCCAATAGCTCACTTGCTACGCCTTGACGACCAGAACCTCAAGCTTTCGAGGGCCGTGAACGCCTTCCACGCGGACCAGTTCAATATCGCTTGTCGCGCTGGGTCCACTGATAAACGTCAACGGCCGTGTAACCATCACTCGCTCAAGACCCTCTTCCAGGCTCGAAACTACTTGGTCCGCACGAATGATGCAGACATGATGGTCAGGAATCAACGTTATTGCCCGCCGACCTTGCCCTTGCCCGGCATCCAAAACGATAGTGCCTGATTCGGCAATGCCAACCGCGCAGGACGTGATGGTCGTCTCGAAGTCAACCAACTCGGCGTGGGTGAACCCAGCATCGGCAATAGCACCCTCGATCACAAACTCAAAGTCTGCAGCGACCAAACACCTCCGGCCTTCGCAGATCCGATTTAGAGTTGCGGACACCTCATCCTGTGAAACTCGGTGGACGATCGCCCGGTAGTCCGCTACACGTTCACAAAACAGATCTATCGAAGCTGGCTGAACTGGCGTTTCTGTCCGGAAGTAATCCTCCCGAGGAACCGCCGCCGTGCGTATTCTCGATAGAATCCTTTCCTTAGCGGTCACGTTTCCTCCACCAATCCCGGAATGACTCCGCTGGCACTTCGGGCATCTCCCTCGAATCCGTCCAGCCCTTGACCAAGCCAAACATGGATGCAACCGAAGCTCCGATCCTCTTGCCCCTCAGTGCGGCGGAAAACCGTCGAGAATCCGACATCACCCAGTAGGCAACCTGAAACGCAGCCAACTCGACAGGCTGCTTGTGCGTCTTACCCCGCAGGTAAGCCAGAACCTCAGGAATGTTGATCTTGACTGGGCATGCCTCATAGCAAGCCCCGCACATTGAGCTGGCAAAAGGAAGGGTATTCGCATTCTCGTCCGCCATGGCCAACAGCTGTGGCGTGAGAATCGCTCCAATTGGCCCGGGATAAACGCTACCGTAAGCGTGACCGCCAACCCGCTGATAGACCGGACAAACATTTAGACACGCTGAACAACGGATGCACCGCAGAGTCTGCCTCCCCACGGGATCATCCAACACATTCGTCCGGCCATTGTCCAACAGGATCAAGTGAAACTCTTGGGGCCCGTCACCAGGCGTAACACCAGTCCACACCGAGGTATACGGGTTCATTCGCTCTGCTGTACTCGACCGAGGAAGGAGACGCATCAGCGTTGCAACATCAGACCACTCAGGAAGGACTTTTTCAATTCCCATGATCGTGACAAGAATATCGGGCAGAGTCAAGCACATCCTGCCATTCCCTTCCGATTCAACAATGCCGATTGATCCAGTTGAGGCGACCGCGAAGTTTGCCCCGCTGACCGCCATCTTAGCGGTTAAAAACTTCTCCCTCAAATGCAGTCGCGCTACTTCTGCCAAGCGATGCGGTTCAGAGGATTCGATCTCCACTCCCAACTTCGTGGCGAAGAGTTGCCGAATTTCCTCCCGATTCTTGTGAATCGCCGGTACCAGAATGTGACTCGGACTATCATCGGCCAACTGGCAAATCAACTCTGCAAGATCAGTCTCGATTGCTTCAATGCCCTGCTTCTTCAAGGAATCGTTCAGCTCGATCTCATCGCTAGTGATACTCTTAACCTTGACGACTTCTGAGATCCGATGCGACCGGGCAATCTTAGCAACGATCTCAACTGCTTCCTGAGCAGTTGCAGCCCAATGAACAGTTCCTCCTGCAGCCTCAACTTGCTTTTCGAGCAGAAGGAGGTTCTCTTCAAGATTTGCCAATGCGTGATCCTTGAGGGCCGCCCCTGCTGATCGAGTCGCCTGCCAGTCTTCAATCTCGTCAACCACTCGCTCGCGCTTGGCGCAGATCGTTCGCGTCGCAAATCCCAGATTTGCCCGTAGCGTCCGATTCTTCAGCGTCTCACGTGCAGCCGACGTAAAACTCGTAGCAGGTCTAATTCCCCCGCCGCTCATTCGGGCCTCCTTGATGCCAGGACCTCTGCAAGATGAATCACTTTCGGCGCCTTCCCCTGCTTCTTCAATCCACCCCCGATATGCATCAGGCAACTGTTATCGATTGCGACGCAATACTCGGCCTCAGAATCCCAAATGGTCGCGCACTTATCCTCAAGCATCGCCGTGCTCGTATCTGCGTTCTTGACACTGAACGTCCCCCCAAAGCCACAACATTGCCACTTCTGATCTAGTTCAATGAATTCCAGTCCTTCGACTAACCGAAGCAGCTTCTCAGGCGAATCTGACAACCCAAGCGCCCTAGCTCCGTGGCATGTCGGATGGTAGGTAACCCGGTGAGGGAAGTACGGCTGAAGCTCCTCAACGCCGCCAAACTTGAGCAAAAACTCGCTGAGTTCGAACAGCTTTCCATCCATTGCCTGCGCACGCTCGACTAACCCCGGAGTCTGCGTCCACTCACCCATATGGGCAAACATCTCCCGAACGTTGGCGACACAGGATCCGCTCGGAGACACGATGCATTCCGCACCCTCGAAAACATCTAGCCAGCTCTCAGCTAACTTTAGCGCTTCATCTGTATAGCCAGAGTTCAGATGCATCTGACCGCAACACGTCTGCCGAGGATCAAATTCGACCGTGTGACCAAGACGCTCCAAGATCTCCGTCGTCGCAACCCCGGTCCGCGGAAAGAGCGCATCATTCAAACACGTGATGAAGAGCTGGATTTTCATGGCTTCGGCTCAAAAACGGTCAGTTCATAACTTCGCCGAACCACATCCCGAATTGTATCGCTTCCTAGGTCCCCAGCCGCATGAAACTGCATCAACAGATTTCCCATAAGTGTCGCTTCAACGGGACCCGCTACGACCGGCATTCCGCTGCGATCAGCGATCAGCTGATTCAGAACCCTGTTCTGCGACCCTCCCCCGACGATATGAATCCGATCAATCTTCCGCCCCGTGATCTGAGCAACTTCATGCACCAACCTGGCGGTCTTCTCGGCAAGGCTAACCAAAATCGCTGCCACAATCTTTCCTCGATCCGTCTCATCAATCTCAAACGACACCCGATCGGGCATATCTAGACCCGGCGCCAAAAACTTCGGCAGATCGGGATCAAATGTCCGAGCACTCGACAAAAACGGAATACTTGCTTCGACCAGTGCATCCCAATCCAAAGACTCCCAAGATCGCGCACATTCCTGAAGGATCCAGAGACCCATCATGTTCTTAAGAAGTCGAGTAGTTCCGAAGGCACCGCCCTCGTTCGACCACCCTTTATTCCCATGCATCAAGGGTTCTTGGAGTTCAACACCCACAAGTGACCAGGTGCCGCTACTCACATACGCACAGGTTTCGGAGTCTTCCATCGGAACCGCAAGAACAGCGGAAGCAGTGTCGTGAGTTGCCGGGAGAATAACTTCAGTGTTTGCCAATCCTTGGGCCGACTTATATCTCCAACTGAGTTCGCCAAGATTCGTACCTGGTTGCAAAATTTCAGGCATGAACGACTCTGAAACACCGCACCACTCTAAAAGCTCCGGAATCCACTGTTTGGTGACGGGGCTGAGCATCTGCGTCGTACTCGCATTGGTGTACTCACTTGCTCTGCGATAGGTCAGCAAGTAGTGGAACAGATCTGGAATGAGAAACAGTTGGTTGTCCGCACCCTCAAGATCATCTTCCGCACACTTAAGCTGAAACAATGTGTTGAACGGTAAGAGTTGCAGACCGGTAAGGCTCGTGATTGTCTCTCGCTCACTGTCGGTCAGCCGTTCCAAAATGCCATCAGTCCTTGAATGACGGTAGCAATAAAGATCGGCCATGATGTCCCCGTCGTCGGAAACGAGCCCGTAGTCGACGGCCCAAGAATCTACGCCAACACTGGCGACCTCCCCGGCCGCTCCGGCAACTGATAAACCGGATAGAACTTCGGCAAAGAGCTTGTCAAAATCCCAAACGAGGCCGTTCGAGCTATCGATCGGATGATTCTCAAACCGATGAACAACTTCTATCTCTAGCCTGCCGTCAACGAGCACGCCAACGGCGACACGGCCTGAGCTTGCCCCAAGATCAACCGCAACACGTCTAGCGGACATAAGCGGAAGGCACGCCTCCATCGACTGTAAGCACGCCACCGGTTGTCTTGCTACTCGCCGAACTCGTAAAGAAGTAGGTTGCCTCCGCAATATCCTCGGGAAGGATGTTAACCTTCAATGTCGTTCGACTTCGGTAGTGCTCCTCAAGCTGATCCGGTTGCAAACCGTAGGTGGCTGCTCGTTCGGCGCGCCAAGTTCCATCCCAGATTCCTGAACCCGAAAGTACACCATCTGGCATCACGCTGTTAACGCGAATTCCGTATGCACCACCCTCTTCGGCAAGGCATCGCGCCATGTGCAGTTCGGCCGCCTTTGCCGCGCTGTAAGCAACCGCGTTCTTTCCGGCGGCAACGCTGTTTTTCGAGCAAATGAAGACCAGATTTCCTCCGACTGCTTGCTGCTTAAACAATCGAAATGCCGTCCGAGCCACAAGGAAGTATCCCGTCGACAAAATGCTTTGGTTCAGGTTCCAAGTCTCAAGAGACGTCTCCTCGATTGGTGCACTTGAGGCGATTCCCGCATTGTTGACAACAATATCCACACCGCCATACTCCAACACCGTTGCCCTGAAGGCTTCCTCAACAAGGTCCTCACTGGTCACATCGACGTGCGCTGCAAGAGCCCGCCGGTGTCCAAACCGAGCGACGAGATCATCGGCAACCTCCTTCGCCCCGTCCATGTTTCGATCCACAATCGCAACATGGGCCCCCTCTGAGACCAGCTTCCTCGCAATCGCGCGACCGATTCCACTCGCCGCGCCGGTCACCAACGCCACCTTGCCAGCAAGTTCCTTCGGAGCAGGCTTCAGACTCAACTTGTACAACTCAAGAGGCCAGTACTCAACCCCAAAAGATTCCGCTGCTGACAACGACACAAATCCGCCCATCCTCGCCGCGTTTCGCATCGTCACAATTGCACGGTGATACAGCTGGTTCGCAACGTCCGCAGCTTGTGCATCCGCCCCCACCGAGATCATTCCAATTCCTGGAATCAAAATCACCCGCGGGGTTGGCGCAAACATCGTTTGCCCCTCAACCTTATTGGCCTCAAAGTAGGCTGAATATGCGGTTGCAAATGCTTCGGCTTTACTGAGCAGTTCTGCCTTCAAAGCCTCTTCGCCAGAGCTAGGATTCCACTCGACAAACATTGGCAACATCTTGGTGTGGACCAGGTGATCTGGGCAAGCCGCGCCAACCTGAGAAAGCTCCTTTGCATGTCCAGAGTTGACAAAATCCAACACCTCAGCCGAAGAGTCAATCTGGAAGACAGCAGGGCCATACTTCGCCAAGGCACCACGTAGCGTTGGCAAGACTCTCGACAGAAGTCCCTCACGGTCTGCCACTGGTTCAACAATGCTTGCTTCCGTATCCAAAGGATCCAGTGCATTCAAATATGCTTGCGCCTCTCCAATAATCCGTAGGGAGTTCTCGTAGCACTCGTGCGACGTCTCGCCCCACGTCACCAACCCGTGCTTGCCCATCACAACGCACTCCAACTGCGGGTTGTCCCGGACCGCGGCACCAATCTGCTGGCTGAGGGTGAACCCCGGACGGATGTAATCAACCCAAACTGCCCGCTCTCCATAAATCTCCGCCATGATCTCCTTCCCGCGCGGAGTACATGCGATCGCGATGATCGCATCAGGATGCGTATGATCAACGTGTGTCGCAGGAACAAAAGCATGGAGAAGCGTCTCGATGCTCTGCCGGGGCCGACCCCGCTCGTAGGTAGTCATGTCGAGGTAAGCAATCATCTCCTCGTCCGACATCCCCGGACGATCAAACAGCGGTTCGATCTCGTCCTGCTTCAGACCTGCAAATCCTCCAGCGGTGATGCTTGCAATGTCGGACCCCGAGCCCTTCACCCACAATACACGGCAAGGCTTACCCAGATGATCAACCCCGGCCGCTTTCGTGCTCGTGTTACCACCATAGATGTTGACGAGAGTACGATCGCTACCGAGCAATCGGGACCGATAAACAAGAGAGTCCAGACCCTCTCCTGTTGGAGCGGTCTCACTATTCCATTGATTCTTAATTGTCACCATATCTTCACTCGCTCGGATATCCACCGCCGGCATCAACTATTCCGCGCTCTGTAGCCACCTTTTCCGCATGGGGTCGAAGTGCTTCAAACGGATTCACCGGCAAATTGTTGTTCTCTCTCCAGGCGGCAATCAGCTCCCGAACATCGGTGCGGAACGCATCGTTCAAAATCCGATGCGCCCCCAGGACGTCACCAGCCGACTGTGCCGTAGACAACGCTGCCTGATCGACCAATAACGCCTTCGCATAAGCTTCTTGGCAATTCAAAACGCTTTGCAGCATCGCCTCCAACTTCGGTTCGATGTTGTGGCTCTGATCGATCATGTAAGCGACATTCTTCGCAGTAGTGCTTGCGATAGACCCCGTCTCTCGCTCAGCAGAGACCAGTTCGTGATAGATGCAGAACAGCTCGTACGGGTTTGTGCTGCCGACGATCAGGTCGTCGTCCGCATACCGCCGAGCGTTGAAGTGAAAACCGCCTAACTTCCCTTCATCCAAAAGGAACGAGACAATCGCCTCAATGTTGGTGCTCTGAGCGTGATGTCCCAAGTCAACCAACACCTGTGCCCGGTCGCCAAGTGCCATACAATGGCTCAGCGCCGAGCCCCAATCAAATGAATCGGTGTAATAGAACGCTGGTTCAAAGAACTTGTACTCCAACAGCAAGCGAGTTCCGTCAGGGAGTGCATCGTGGACGATCTGGAGCGCTTCCCGGACGTGACGCTTCCTCCGCCGAAGGTCGTCCTGACCGGCGTAGTTGGTTCCATCGGCGAACCAGAGGCTGAGATCCTTCGAACCGGTCGCCGTTAAAACCTCAACGCACTCAAGCAAATGATCAATAGCCTGTCGGCGAACTGATGGATCAGGATTCGCAATAGAACCCAGCTTATACTCGTCCCGCTGGAACACGTTTGGGTTGATCGCTCCAATCGAAATGCCCTTCGCAGTGGCATACTCGCCCAATTCAGAGTAGTCCGACACTTTGTCCCAAGGAATGTGGAGAGCGACGGACGGCGAAATTCCCGAAATCTGATGAATCAGAGCCGCATCGTCAACCTTCTCCCAGACCGTGCGTGCGGCGCCGGGAGCGGAAAACGTCTTAAATCGAGTTCCCGAGTTACCGTAACCCCAACTCGGCGTTTCTATATGCTGAGCACTCAGCATTGCAAAGATCTCTGATTGAGTCATAACTAGTCCTTCTGCCCCCCTGTTCGAGGTGAAGCAATGATCAACCGAACATCCTCCGCCTCCAACGCTTCTCGAACCGCCAAAGAAGGTTCTTGATCGGTGATGATAATGTCGACCTGGTCAGTCATGGCGGTCATCGCAAGCCCGCGACGACCAAACTTCGTGTGATCAATCAGCGCGATCTTCAGCCCACCACCCGCCAACAGGGCGCGCTTAGTCTCCGCCTCCTGTGGGTTTGCATCCGAAAAACCGAATTGGGGGCTAAACCCACAGCTAGAAAAGAACACCTTATCGGGTTGTAAGTGCTTTAACGTCTGTACTGCAGCTCCACCCACAAACGATCTAGCCTTCGAGTGGAAAAAGCCTCCGCAGATGAAAAACTCAATCCCAGTTCCCTGAATCACTTCGACCGAATCAAGACCGGTAAGAACCGCCTGAACCTTGCGCGCTGGCAGTATTCGCGCTAGGGCCAGCGCGCTTGTGCTCGCGTCCAACCCGACCGAGTCACCATCTTGAACAAGCTCCAAGGCCGCCAGCGCCATCCGCTCTTTCGCTTCTGCCTGGACCGCCGAACGTTGCAGATAGCTCTCTTCCTCGGTTGCCAGTTGTCGCAACCGAGCGCCCCCGTGGATACGCTCTATCTGCCCTTGGTCGGCAAGCTGATCCAGCTCACGTCGGATCGTCATCTCAGAAACGTTGAGTTCAACAGCCAGGTCTTTAATCCGCACTACGCGCTGGGCCAGCACCCGAATCATGATTTCATCCTGCCGATCAGCTGCAGGCAAGGATGGCGTTGTGAGCATTTGAAAGAAATCTTACATGAATTAACACGATAGAAGTCAAGTTTTACGTTGCAACCTGTACGGATATGTGTTCATGCTATATTAAACGCTCACGGCGAAGGGTTAGATGGTCGAAGAAGTGGAGTCAAATGGGCTGGCTGATCAGACAGGGTTGATCGCTTCTGGGATCAGCCTCTCCTTTGGCGGGCAGAAAGTGCTCGACTCCGTAGATATTCATCTTGAACCAGGTCGGGTCCATGCCATCACCGGTGAAAATGGTGCGGGAAAGTCTTCCCTTGCTAAAGTGATCGCAGGCATTTACCGCTCCGAAAGCGGCAGTATCTCGTTCAACGGGGCTAATCTCAACCTCAAGGACCCACGCTCGGCTCTAACGCAGGGAATCACTCTTATCCACCAAGAGCCCCTCATCTTCCCAGACTTATCTATCGGCGAGAATATTTTTGCCGGAAACCTTCCGAAGCGTGGGCCAAAGATTGACTGGGATCTCGTCTTCCAACGCAGTAGAGCGTTACTCGACAAACTCGGATCGAATTTAGATGTTCGAACTTCGGCAGGCACCCTCTCTATCGCCGACCAGCAAATGCTTGAGATCGCAGCAGCGATGTCTTACGAAGCCAAGGTTTGGATCTTCGACGAAACCACCGCCCCTCTTACCCCCACCGAAGTCGCCCGACTCTTCGGATTGATCAACGAGTTGAAGCAGCAAGAGTGTGCGATAGGTATTGTCACCCACCACATGGATGAAGTTTTCACCATCTCTGACGATATCACCGTCTTGAGGAACGGAAAAAAGGTCGTCCAGCTACTGACTCAGAACACGACTAAAAACGAAGTTGTTAGCCACATGGTCGGCCGGGAATTGGACAATCAGACCCAGTGTGCAGAAAGAACCGACCAAGAAATCGCCTTCCAAATCCAAAATGCCACTGGACCGGGCTTTCAAGCAGTGGACTTTACAATTCAACGTGGGGAAATCTTCGGTATTGCAGGTCTCGTGGGAGCTGGAAGAACGGAGCTAGCCCGCGCAATCTTTGGCATCACGAAGCCCACGTCAGGTCAGCTCAAACTCGACGGTCAGCCTTATGAGGTCAACAATCCTGGAGAGGCAATCAAAGCTGGAGTTGTTCTGGTTCCCGAAGACCGTCGCGGGGCAGGACTCTGCATCGAACAGTCGATTCTTGACAACACAACTCTCCCGGGGCTCAATCGCTTCGCGAGCAAGATCGGAATCTTAAGCCGGAACAAGGCTATTACAACGGTGCTGCCCAAACTTGACGACCTTGCCACAAAATACCAATCTCTAGACCAACCCGTTGGACAGCTCAGTGGTGGAAATCAGCAAAAGGTCGTTCTCACTAAATGGCTCCTAGAGGAGCCAAAACTGCTGATCCTCGATGAGCCCACACGGGGCGTTGACATTGGAGCAAAAGCTGACGTTCACAGACAAATCCGGCATTTAGCAAGCCAGGGTGTAGCCATACTCCTCATCTCAAGCGATCTACCCGAAGTACTCAGTCTAAGCGACCGAATCGGAGTCATGCGCAAGGGCGAAATTGTCGGTACGTTAGCGGCAGCGGAAGCAACCGAAGCGCTAGTGGTTTCCCTAGCTAGCGGAGGTCAAGGTTGAAGCGATTCATCGTTCCACTTTTGGTCATCGTCGCGGCCTATGCGCTGCTTCCGAGGTTGTTCACCGCAGACTCGACCAACAGCATTCTCCTCTGGCTCCCGCTTGTCCTCACTGTTGCTCTCGGCGAATTTCTCGTCGTGGTGGCGGGAGGAATCGACATTTCGGTCGGTTCCATCATGGGATTCTCCTCCATGACGGTCGGAATTGTCTTCAAAGCCAATCCCTCAATGCCGCTACCCCTAGCAATCCTCGTCGCTGTGGTCTGTGGGCTGATTCTGGGTTTGATCAACGGAGCACTTGTTGCCCGCGCTAAATTGCCGCCGCTCATCGTCACCATAGGAACTTTGGCTACCTTCCGAGGGCTGGCATTCCTGATCGCCAAGGGGGAAACCATCACCGGAAGCTACGTCCCTGACTCGTTTACAAAGCTATCCAATCATGGGATTCCGCTAGGTGAAGTCACCCTGAACTGGCTGGCCATCACGTCGATTCTTTGCACAGCGGCGTTCCTTTGGTTCACAACGAACACCGCACTCGGTCGCTCCATTTTCGCCTTCGGCGGCCAACCCGAAGGAGCGCTACGTCGCGGCATCGCTGCCACCCGAATCCAAACCACCGTTTACGCCCTGAGCGGAGCCATGGCGGGACTTGGAGGAGCCATGTACCTTTCACGCTTTGGACAGGCTCAACCAGGATCGGCCGGATCCGGGTTTGAACTCACCGTCATCGCGACGGTCGCAATCGCCGGTACAAAACTCACCGGTGGTGCAGGTTCCATCGGAAAACTCGTAGTCGCAGCCATAGGTGTCTCGGCTCTCAACGTCGCCCTGAGCATCCAGGGAATCAGCGACGACTGGCAAACACTGGTTTACGGCTCCGTGCTCCTGGTTATGGTCTGTGCTGACAGCTTCCGTAGACGCTCGGAGGTAGTCGTCTAATGAGGCGCAATATACTTCCCGGGCTCTTGATCGTCCTGGTCGCAGTCATCGGCAACCGTCTCTCGCCTAACTTCCTCGATTTTGCCTACCTTCGCGATTCCGCAACTCTTGTGGCAGAGCTAGGCCTGATCGCCGTAGGCATGAACTTCATCATCACCTCCGGCAACATCGACCTTAGTGTTGGTTCGAACATGGTTCTGACCGCCTGCATCACTGCCAAGTTCATGGTGGGTGGAATGCCTGCACCGCTTGCCCTTCTCCTTGGTGTTGGTATCGGTACCCTACTTGGTTGGCTAAACGGCGTACTCATCACCTACTTCCGCGCGCCCTCCTTCCTCATCACCGTCGCAACCATGGCGATGTACCGAGGAGCAGCGAAAGCGCTCCTTGGTCCGCAGTCGGTGAAAGCCCCCTCTGGAATCGTCGGTATCGATACCCAGACCTTTGCCGGACTCACGATCCCCCTCCTGATTCTTCTCGTTACAGCTTCGATTGGTGCTTTTGTGATGCAAAAAACGATCTTCGGCAGCTGGGTGGTTGCGGTTGGTTCCAATTCCCGCACGGCCCTTTACTCAGGTGTTCCGGTTGCCCGTGTTGTCCGCACGTCGTACACCCTGACAGGCTTCATCTGCGGTATTGCCGCAATGTTGATGCTCTCACGACTTGGACTCGCACGTCACGACCTTGCAATGGGCTCCGAACTTGATATCATCACCATTGTCGTCGTCGGTGGAACCGCTATCCAAGGCGGCGCCGCAAACGTCATCGGCTCCCTCCTCGCCTTCATCTTGATCGCACTCCTTCGTTCAGTCATGGGCGTCGCAAACTTCACTGCCGAATATCAGATGACCATCATTGGCATCCTTCTGATCGGCATGGTGCTAGCGAATCGGCTTCCACTTAAGCTAATCTTGCAGAAACTCCGTCCCAAATCACAAAGAGCACCATGAAAACTCGCCTGCACATTCTCTCGCTTCCGATCCTCGCGATGATCGCAATATCCGGATGCGGCTCAACGAAGACCGATTCTGGCTCCAAGCCCGACGCCTCGACCCCATCTGCCTCTTCCGGTACTAAGACCAAGATCGCCTTCATTCCCAAAAGCGCCGGCAACCCCTATTTCGCACGCCTTGAGTCAGGCTTCAAGTCCTCCGCCGATCAGTTCGGCGTAGAATTCACCTCGCAGGCTCCAACAACTGCCGACGCCACTTCACAGATTTCTGTCATCAAAGACCAGGCTCAGCGAGGAGAAGAAGTAATCGTTCTCTCTCCAAACAGCCCCGACGCCCTCAACGAAACGTTGGATCAAGCGTCCGCAAAGGGAGTCGTCATCATCACTGCCGATGCCGACCTCACCGGGAACGAGTCTCACCGCTCAATCGGCGTCCTGTCGTGCGACTTCAGCACGATCGGTCCCGAGCAAGTTGAGCTCCTCGGCGCCCTAATCGGCTACGAAGGTGAGATTGCGATTCTCAGCGCAACATCCGACGCGCCAAACCAAAACGCTTGGATCGAGGGAATGAAAAAGACCCTGACCGATCCAAAGTACAGCAAAATGAAGCTCGTCGAAGTGGTCTACGGAAACGATGAGCCCCAGAAGTCCACCACTGAAACCGAAGCCCTCATCACGAAGCATCCGAACCTGCGGGGAATTATCGCCCCGACATCCGTCGGTCTTGCCGCCGCTGCTCAAGTCCTCAGCCAAAAGGAGCTTGCACCGGGCGCAAAGAATGCGAAAAACGGCGGACTGGTTCTCACCGGACTCGGAACTCCTAACGAACTGAAGAAAGCTGTCAAGGCAGGCACCGTTGCTAAATTCCAACTTTGGGATCCTGCAGACATCGGTATCGTTGCCTCCTACCTCGGCACCCAGCTGAGGGCGAAAAAGCTTGAAGCCAAAGTCGGTACGAAGTTCGAAATCCCGGGCAAGGGCTCCTTCGAAATCAAAGACAAGAACATCGTGATCGCTGGCAAACTAGTCACCTTCACCAAAGAGAACATCGACCAGTACGACTTCTGATAGAGACCAGTCTGGATTACTTGATCATCAAGTAATCCAGACCAAACATTCGTGACGGCGGATTTGCTTTCGCATTAGATCCCTTGCACACGATCTTCAACTCGTTCTTCCCTTTATTGAGAACGACTCGGCCCAAATCAACTATCTTCCAAAGCAGGTCCGGGCTATAGAAGTCAATCACCCCGACTGATCGGCCATTCACATATAGCTCCTGGATTCCGTAATCCCGAGCAAAGCATAGATTCGCCGAGAGGCTTTGTAAACCAGACCGATTCGCCTCAAATTCGAGCACGATCATTTCGCCATCTTTGGCTTCCTTCCACCAAAGTTGCTGACCGCTCGAGAGACCACCAAACGCTTGCACCTCGTTCTTACCTCCCGTCGTCGAAGTGATTCGTAGCTTCTCACCTTCGATCGCACCCTTGACTGGCGTGGGTGGCTTCGGTCCATCAATGATTTTCATCCCTTCGAGATCAAGCTGTGGGGCCGTCCACTTGCCCGGCTTCGCGTACCAAAACGCCGTCATATCAAACCGGCTCGGCACATCCTCCCAGTGCCACTGCTCGATGTCAAACCGAATCTTCTTCTTGAACGGAATGTCGTCCATCACGTGCCAGCGCACGTTTCCGATTTGCCCGCCACAACCCGGCCCATCCGCCCGAGCCTGTCCGTGATATGGCCTTGAGAACACCTCCGGATTCGACCACGCATACCCAAAATAGTCCTCCGTCCCCGTCCCAATCCAACTCGGGAAACGCTCGCCATCCACCCAAACCTTCTCGTCCCCCTCACCCCACCAGGCCTGAGTCGGGTTCTGGACATGCATCACCGTCCCCACATACCGCCCTTCACCAAAGAAGTTGACGAGATTCATATCCCGCATTGGCCTACTCCGAGCAGTGTCGGCGGTCCACTGGGCGTGAAGAATGTAGTCAGCAGCTGGGTTAGAAGCTACCGAAGTCTGAATCGTTCCACGGAACGGGAGCTTGCCGTGGTTCACCAGCCGAAGGCTAGCCGTTCTCTGAAACGGCATAGGCAGCTTAAATCGAAGCAACCCATCTTGCACAGATGTAGCCACGGTTTCTAGCTTGGCAGGCAGGACGCCCGCCCCAAAGAAGTCCGGCAACGGCACGCGGACAGTCTCTTGCCCGTCAAACGTTCCAACAACTTCAATCAGTTTCGTTCGGCTCTCCATACTTCGCGGGTCAGATGGTGCGAACTTCCGGTCGTCTTTCTCCAACTGGATGACCACTTCGTCAATGGCGCTCTGGTTCGATTCACTAAAGGGCACTACATGGCTTTTGCCGGCTTCAACAGTAAATCGCTGAAGTCGACCCGGTTTGCCGGCAGGTGTGGGAGGTGGAACACCGATAGGATTCCGGTTAGAATCCCGTTCGAGTAGCAGCGCAATTTGCTTAGCTTCAAGCGAGTAGACGGAGGTGTTCGCAGCGTACAACCTCGTATTCAATTGATAATAGAGTCCGTTTAATCGCTCACCAGGGGTTGACTCACTTACCGTCACCTTCAGCCTCTTTGAAAATGAGAACGGAAAATAGAGGTTCGTTCCTCTCGCGGCATTGTAAGAGAAGCGCTCGTCCCAAGGCTTCACCTTTCCTTGAAGCAAATCAGCCATCTTTGCCTCCACAAGGGGCTCCGATGATCCATCAAAATACAATCGAACAATCCCCATGGGATTCGCCGACCAGAATCGCACCATTGCCCCGGGACCTTCAAAGTCACCCATCACCCACTCAGTCCGACCCTCGTTCACCTCGCTTCGTAGATATTTGCCGTAGTCGGCGTTGGCAAACCAGCCTTCAGCGCCTGCAGATGTTGATGCACGATCAAAGCTACTTGCCTCAATGGTCTTGTATTCATGCACCGGTCCTCCACTTGGCAGCTTGCCTGAATCCCGGGTGAGGCGATACAAATCGGACGTTTGACTCAGCAACGTGAACGTATGAACCCAATCCCGCTGAATCGATAACACCAAGGCGATGGCAAGCATAGTTTCTGCACCTTACCCGCTATACTCTCGGCATGACAAAGACCGAAATCATCGAGAACCTAAAGGGTTCCTTCTCCCTGCTCGAGAAGGACCTCAATGCAATGCCCGAAGATTTGATCATCAAGTCTCTTGGCGGAAAGGCGCGGACCGCGGCCGATGTCATCTACGAAATCATCGTCGTCAACGACCACATCGGAGCGACCATCCGCGACGAAAACCCTGCTCCATGGACATTCGAAGGATGGATCACTGCCCCAACGGATTTCCAATCCAAAGAAGTCATCATCGCCGGACTCCTAGCCTCGCGTGACCGGTTCATCTCTGGAGTAGAAGCAATGTCCGAAGAGGACCTAGCGGGAACTGTAAAAACCGAACATGGAGAATCCACCCGGGCCTCACGTTGCCGGTTCGTCGCCCTCCATAACTGGTATCACTCGGGCCAACTCAACTATATCCAAGCCCTGACTGGTGATGATGGTTGGAACTGGTAATCAGGATTGTTCGCAGATTTGGGCTAGCCCAACCGCCTCGGTTTGTAAGTAGCGTTTGGTCATCCGTGCAAACAGGAGCCCAAACAGCGATCCAAGGAAACCGCTGTATTCAAACGTCAAGACAACCTGAGTAGCTGCGTCCGTGCTTAAGAGCTGATGATCTGCACGGGTGCGTATTCCCGGCAACCGAGACTCCCAGCAAAAGCTCCGCCCCTCAACTAACTGGGTGACCTTATAGATTGCGGGAGCAAATCTGGGCTGCTTTATCTGAAATCTCCGACCCACCCCTAGTTCCGAACCATCGAGACCCTTGATCCATTCCATGGTCGAAGTCCAGGTGTGCCACTGCTCAACATCCGCCATCACCGACCAAACGTGCTCAAGCTCACACTCAATCTCTGTGCTGATTGAATAGATGATTGCCACACCGGGAGTCTACCGACCTCATCCAGTGGGTTCTGCATTGAAAAGCGAGGTCAGTTTTAGCTGCGACGTGCAGAACCTATTCGGGAAACGGCGGTAACGTGTATCTATGACCGCGGTCCTCGCGGCTCTTCTGCTGAGCCGGAACAATACGATGAATCTACAAAGAAGCTATCTCGAAACCTTCGATCTCCGCGGCAAGGGTTCACGCACCGTCGTCCAAACATTCGACCGCCACATCGAAGCCCCAAACTGGACTCCAGACGGCAAGTGGCTTATCTACAACTCCGAAGGCAGGCTATACAAGATCAGCGCAAAAGGAGGCGACTCCACCCCAATCGACACCGGCTTCGCAATCCGATGCAACAACGATCACGGAATATCGCCCGACGGAACGTCGCTTGTCATTAGCGACCAAACCCATGAAGATGGCTCATCCAGAATCTATACGCTGCCAGTCCAAGGCGGAAGGCCAAAACTCATCACACCAAACGCGCCCTCCTTTTGGCACGGCTGGTCACCAGATGGGAAAACTCTCGCTTACTGCGCGCAGCGCAACCTCCGCTTCGGCATCTTCACCATCCCAGTCAACGGCGGTGAGGAAACGCGCCTCACAACCAGCGACGGCCTAGACGATGGCCCCGAGTACTCTCCTGACGGAAAGCACATTTACTTTAACAGCGACCGGACAGGACGGATGCAAATCTGGCGAATCAGGCCCGATGGGACTGACCTGACGCAGATCACGAATGACGAATATGGCAACTGGTTCCCCCACATCTCTCCAGACGGGAAATGGATGGTCATCCTCAGTTACGACAAATCAGTCATCGGCCACCCGCCAAACCAAGAAGTACAGCTGCGCCTAATGGAGATCAAAAAGGGCGAAATTCGCCCGCTTGTCAATCTCTTTGGCGGACAAGGAACCATCAATGTTCCCTCCTGGGCGCCTGACAGCAACCGATTTGCCTTTGTCAGTTACGACCGCCTTAGCGCCGACTGACCAAGAACTCCACGGCCTCAGCTCCCGCAGCCGTAACCTGCACCATCTTCGGCCGGTCAACGGTGAGTGTAGAAATCGTTCGCCAGGAGTCCCCAAATCTGCCGATCATCCGCCACTTTCCGGCTGCCAAGTTCGCCTTCCACGTCGAAACTTTGGGTCCAGGTTGAGCGACAACCGGAGCCGGACGCCAGTTCGATCCGAAGCGAGGGTGAGGAGCCTGTCCGTTCTTTGCGACATCGTAAAAGGCTGCTATCTCGCTGGAAAACTTCTCCAACACTCCCTTGCTGTACCACCAGCAGTGACCACCACTTTGAGTCTCACGGGTTAGCGAAGGGTGCTTCACAACATCCTCCGCTTTCTGATCTGGCCCATCCCCAACAAGTCGAATTCCCGCTATAAGGTCGCGGTTACGGTCTCCCATAAAGCCAACCTGCTCCTTCCAATCTCGCTCAAAGGACGGATAGTTCATTCGATAGACCTGCGGGGCGTACTCATCCCAAGTCGGAGAATCCGACCACCGACTCCATGCGGGCCAGTCAATCAGATAATTGTCCAGTGCCCAAGGGTGCGGACCAGGCGAAAGCGAGATGATGAAGTTCTTCCCCGCTGCCTCCCGAACCTCACGGACGAACCGCTTTGCAAAGGCCTGTACCTTCTCGGTGCGCCAACGCACCCATTCCGGTTCCTTCGGGTCCAAAGACGGACGTTGCCCACCGTGTTCTGAGGCGTAGAGATTCTGGGTGAACTCGTCGTAACCCATGTCGATGTACGGCCATACAATTCGATCATCGAGCTGAATTCCGTCCATGTCGTATTTGAGGATCGCCTCTTTCACGATCCCAAGGAGCAGTTTCTGCGCATCGGGATGGAGAGGGTTAAGCCAAACAAAGCCGTTCTTGGCGACATCCTTACCGTTTCGGTCCAGACTCAGCCAATCCTTCCGAGCGCGAAGTTCATTCTGAGTGTCCTTCCATGCCGCCATGAACCCGTACTCGAACCAACCGAGGTAGACAAGACCGTTCCGATGTGCTGCGTTCAGCGTCTCGTCGAGCAAATCCCTCTGAACCGCCCCACTTGGCGAGGCAGAGACCTTCATCGGAACTCCAACTGCCTTTCGCATCACCTCGGAAGGAAACTCTGTGTAGCCATTCTTCCAGCACTCGACATAAACCGTATTCAGACCTATCTCGCGCAGTCGCTTCATCGAGGCCGCCGTGTTCGCTGGAGTGCTGATCGCCTCGTTTGCGGTGGTCGTCATCCACGTTCCGCGCACTTCTGCAGAGGCAGAACCGACCATCAAACCCAACATGCTGGCGAACATTATTCGGGAGTATATCTAGGCGCTCTACGAGTCTAGAGAAGCCAGCTGCAAAAACGGAAGGTGAGCCCCTACCCAACCGAACCAAGAGGTCGGGTCAGTGATTCAAACGGGTTCCATGGTGGGGCTTTGGTCACACCACCGTTGTTTGTGTCAGTTTTCTCTGGAACAATGTTAGGATTCCGCAAAGAGGCGGAATGAGTGATTTGCATGCAATCCAAAACCTTGTTTTCTGCGAGCCTTGTAGTCGGACTAGCTGCCATGGGTATGGCCCAGTCCAAGTTCATTGGGCCAATCAACGGCCCCACGTTCGTCCCTGGTGAGATCATCGTCAAGTTCCGAGAATCCACCTCCGCCAAGTCCCGACTCGTCCTCACAAAGAGGCTGGGTTCAATGACTGCAATCCCGCTTGCTGCCCCATCGCTCACCGCGACGTCGGCAGACAACACCTTGCTCGTTCGCATTTCCGGTGACGTCAAAACCACTGTTGATGACCTCAAGGCAAACGGAGACATCGAGTACGCAGAGCCAAACTGGGTCTACCGAACTCAGGTCGTCTCGAACGACACCCGATACACCAATGGCACTCTTTGGGGCATGTACGGTGCAGCCACTCCATTGTTCAAAAACCAATTTGGCAGCAACGCAGCCGCCGCGTGGAATGTAAACAAGACCGGCTCATCAACCGTCTACGTCGGAATCATTGACGAGGGAGTCATGTTTAACCATGCTGATCTCTCGGCAAACTTCTGGCTCAACCCATACGATCCCGTTGACGGTCTTGACAACGATGGCAACGGCTATAAAGACGACTCACGCGGTTGGGACTTTGCCGGAAACAACAACTCCGTCTACGACGGAACCTCCGATGACCACGGGACCCACGTTGCTGGAACGATCGGCGGCAAGGGCGGAAACGGAACTGGAGTAGCAGGCGTCGTCTGGAACGTCAAGATGATCTCCGCAAAGTTCCTCGGAGCCTCCGGTGGAACCACCGCGAACGCAATCAAGGCGATTGACTATATCACCGATCTGAAAGTTCGTCACGGTCTCAACATCGTCGCGACCAACAACTCATGGGGTGGCGGTGGCTTCAGCCAGGCACTCTCCGATGCGATCAACCGCGCTAACAACGCTGGAATCCTCTTCATCGCTGCAGCAGGAAACAACGGCACCAACAACGACACCACCGCGAACTACCCAAGCAACTACAACTTGCCAAACGTCATCGCAGTTGGTGCTCTTACCAGCACAGGAACTCGAGCAAGCTTCTCAAACTACGGCAAGACCCAAGTTGACCTGTTCGCTCCAGGTAACGGAATCTGGTCCACAGTTCCTGGCAACGGAAACACCTCAAGCTACGCTTCCTACAGCGGTACTTCGATGGCAACGCCCCACGTCGCCGGTGCAGCCGCTCTGTACAAGTCGCTCAACCCTTCCGCAACCGCGGCGCAGGTGAAAGCAGCTCTGCTAGGACAAACAACTCCAACCACCTCGGTCTCAACGCTCTGTGTTACAGGCGGACGGCTGAACGTCGGCGGATTCTAACTCCAACCTGCCTCCGATCGTCCAACCAGACATCGGAGGCATTTTTATGCCTGAGGTCTTAGGATGATCACATCGGCGCGACCTACCCCGTAGGCCTTTGCCGTCGCATAAAACTCGCCTAAGCGTTGAATCACCAGCCCCATCGAAGCGCAATTGTGGACTACCCAGAATCCATCTGGTTTCTTGAGAACGACCCCACAATGCCCTGCCATCCCTTCCCGGCGCTGCGATTTGTAGCGGTAGTTCAAAACATCACCCGTTTTGGTATCGCCAGCAATCACCAGACCGTACTTCTCAACTCCAATCTGGGCCAACTCCCATGTCGTTACGCGAGACTTGAGCATCTTCGACTGGCGAGACAGGTAATCCGAGACGAAAGCAGAACAATCATTCGCTCCCCAAATGTATTTCGCACCACGCCGGCGGTACTGCTTCTCAGCAAAGACCAAAGCCGGGTGAGAAGCAATATCGGCTGATGCAACTGGACGTACTGAAGGCTGCGGAGGAGCAACTCGAGTCCGTTTCGAAGCAAACAGACCTCCCAACACAAAAAGACAGGCGCAGGTAAATCCAACAACAACGATCCTGCGACGCATCTCCGGAAAGATTGTAACCGAAGTCCCCCGATTCAGCCCCTACCGAGTCGAGTCGCGCTTAATGAATTCCATTGCGTACGTCTCCAGTTCGCTCGGAAGAGCAGGGTCCTGAATACGCTTGATCAGCTTCTCCCAAGCCCTCGGAATGACTTCACCAATCGGCGAACGAAGAGTCGACATGGGAACCTCAAAGTCTTCGGCATCCGGGTGAGAGCCGTAGCCCATCACTTGGCAATCTTCTGGAACCCGTTTGCCGCTCGTTGTGACCGCGCGCACCGCACCCATCGCCAGCATATCTGTCATCCCTACAAAAGCATCAGGAATCCCGTGCTCAGCAATGTGCGCCTTGACCGCCCGTGTTGAGCCTGCTCGCGACTCCTCGTCAACGACCACGATCTGAATAGGCAACCCCGCCGCTTCCATCGCTTGCACGTAACCCGCACGGCGCCGCTCGTAAGGAAAGTCTCGCACCTGCCAATCCATCGTAATGTAAGCAATTGACCGGCTGCCGGAAGCAATCAACCGCTCCGTAGCCAGCTTCATCGACTCAGTAACGTTCCAGGCAACCGCATCCCCGTTTGAAACAAGCTCGTAACCAATCACGACAACCGGCGTCGTCTTCCCCTCTGGCGTTTCTCTGTAAACCTCTACCGCCGCGCCCGAGTCCATCGCAATGATTCCATCCACCGGCCACATATTGGGTGCAATCGCCTGATCGCTCAAACCAGACTCTCGGTCCAACGGCACAATCATCAACTCATGTCCGGTTCTCTTTGCTTCGCGGGAAATGAGTTGGAGCATCCTGATGTAGCTCACAATGGGACGATCAACAGGCATCCAAATGCCGATCACGTTGGTCTTCCCACTACGAATCGCCTGGGCGTGTCGGTTCGGAGTGTAGCCAACCTTTTTAGCCGCCTCGCGAACGCGTTCCCGCGTTGCCTCCGGCAACTTGACCGTAGGGTTTCCCGTCATCACATGCGAGACCGTTTGAATCGAAACTCCCGCCTCCGCAGCGACATCGTGAAGAGTAATCCGTTTTGAGTTTTGCTTCTTAGGCGGCACTGTGTCTCTCCTCACATCCTCGGCTCATGATAATTTATCATGGCAGAACCAAGCTCTTCTTTGCTAGGTAATCTCTAGGGACGATGCCGTCCGCAATCCCCCTCAAGCAATTTGACTCCGTTGGAGGTTTCTGGGGTGCCTACCAAACCGAGCTGGCCACCAAGGGCCTCATGCATCAGTGGCAACAAATCGTCGGGACCGGTCGGCTCCAACACTTCCTCGACGTCATTGACGGAAAATCAGGCACCCACACCGGTTACCGTTTCAACGACAGCGATCTCTACAAGTGGCTCGAAGCTGCGGCGTACTCACAGGTCCTGAACCCCAATCCCGAGGTCAAAGCGGCTATGGAGCTGGCGATAAACGCGATCATCGGCGCTCAGGCCGAAGACGGATACCTATTCACCCTAATCCAGCTCAACAAGCCTGAGTGGAAGTGGAGAAACCTCGTTCACATGCACGAGATGTACTGCCTCGGACACTTGATCGAAGCATGCATCGCACTCAACCAAATGGGAGACAGTCGCCTCATGCCCGTAGCGACAAAGTCTGTCGACTGCATCACAGCTACCTTTGGTCCAGGAAAGCGAGTTGGATCGTGCGGACACCCCGAAATCGAACTCGCCCTCTACCGACTCTGGCAAGAGACGGGTCAGAAGCGGTACGCCGAACTAGCAGACTGGATGATTGATTGCCGAGGACAACGCCCCTCTCCCTTCGAGACAGAATTCGAAAATCCGACCGACAACTGCATTGTCTCGCTGGACCGTTGCTGTGAATGGAAGGATGGCAAGTACTACGGCGAATACCTACAGGACGATAAGCCCATCCGCGACCAAGACACCATCGTTGGGCACTCAGTGCGTGCAGCCTATCTCTACGCCGCAGCTCAGCTCTCGGCGGGGCGCCGCAAGGACAAGCCCCTCCAAGACGCTCTCGACCGAATCTGGACCAACTTAACCGAGGCAAGAATGTACGTCACCGGCGGAATTGGCTCGACCGGAGACGGCGAAGGATTCACCGCCGACTACGATCTCCCAAACCTCAACGCCTACGCAGAAACATGCGCCGGAATCGCCTTGGCAATGTGGGCAAGACGATCATTCGAAGTTAACCCCTCAACCGACCCTCTCGACGTTCTCGAACGAGCTCTGTTCAACGGAATCCTCAGCGGAGTTTCTCGAGACACCACCCGCTATTTCTACGACAACCCCCTCGAAAGCCGGGCGAACACTGAACGTCAGCCTTGGTTCGGTTGTGCCTGTTGCCCTCCCAACATCGCGAGACTCCTGGCCAGCATCACGGACTACGCCGTTCAAGCCGACGATAAAACGCTCTACCTCGCCTTCCCAATCGAGTGTTCGTTCACGCTGACCAACGGTCTCAAGGTCAAAATCAAATCGCAGTATCCCAACCGCGGCAAAGCGGAGATCACCATCACTGCAAAGCAACCTACGCGGTTCCGCCTCGCTCTCAGAATCCCTGATTGGGCCGAAGAAGTCACCACAACCCTGCCCGGCGCTCAACCAGCCGAATACGAAGAAGGCTTCGCCGTCTTTGACGAGGTATGGGAGGGAGACCGAACGCTTACCCTCGAATTCGAGATGGAGCCCCGACTCATCTCAGCTCATCCAAAGGTGCTTGATAACCTCGGCAGGGTCGCGGTCCAGTACGGGCCAACCATTTACTGCGCCGAAAGCTCCTCTGAAGCAAACGCGCCTCAACGGGCAACTCTGGAGCTTAACGAAGACATTCAGCTCGGAGCGCAAAAATCGCCCGGTGGAGCGCCTACCTTACAGGTCAACGCGATTCGGCAAAACGACGCAGACGGACCTCTCTACGAGTACGAACAAGAGGCAAATTATTCCCAGGAAACCCTCACCCTCATCCCATACCGAGAGTGGAACGCGTCCGGAAAGAGCTACATGCAAGTTTGGCTCAGAGCCTAACCAGGCATCAGATTCGGCGAATATCGGGTACTTGGGGTGTGACAAAGATCGGCGAGACGGGCCATTAACACCCCAACTGCATCCCCAAACTCCGCCGTAGACACTGGTCCATTCTGACCAGTCACCAGCGGCCCAAGCGGCATCACCAGTCCACGGATAACCAAGCCGCTGATCAGAGTTGAGTTGCCATCTGCACGGAACCGCGCGGCGTCAAACGAACTCGGGCGGGGCGAACGCTTAAAACTCGCCGCACTCGCCTTAACCAGCAGATCAAACTCTGCGAGAATCTCGTTCTTTGTGATTGGAGTCGCATCGGCAACCAGCTTGACTGGAGAGCCACCGGCGAGTTTCAAACCCTTCTGAAGGACACTCCACGCCTTGTCCAAAACCTTTCTTGCTTCCGCCTTCGTCACTGGGGCTGTCGACGCCTTAACGACCTTTGTCGTTGGCTTCTTGAACTCTCCACCGTCCTGAGCTGGGCTCACCGAAGCAACCAACAAAACGAGAAACAAGAAAAGGAACTTCATAGTGTTGTCAGGGCTCCGCTGTTGCGTATGTTTTCCAAGTCCTCAATCGCCATTCCGGTCCCAGTTGCAACACACGTTAGTGCATTCTCGGCAACTCGGACATCAACCTGAGTGACATCCTGAAGATATCGATCCAGCCCGCGCAAAAGTGCTCCACCACCGGTAAGAGTAATCCCTCGCTCGATGACGTCGCTCGCCAGTTCAGGCGGCGTCTCCTCAAGGACTTGACACAGCTTTTCAGCGATCTGACGGACTGGCTCGTTCAGCGCCTCACGAATCTCGATAGAAGAGATCTCAATGGTCTTTGGCAGGCCATGAATCATATCTCGCCCTCGAACTTCCATCCGAGCTTCCTGAGTAGCCGGATAAGCCGTTCCGAGTTTGATCTTAATGTCCTCGGCCGTCATGTCTCCGATCATCAAGTTGTACGCACCACGCACATGCCGGATAATCGCCTCGTCCATCTTGTTTCCAGCAACGCGAATACTCGACGACAAGACGATGCCACCCAGTGACAGAATCGCGATATCCGTCGTTCCTCCGCCGATATCGACAACCATATTGCCACCCGGAGCATTGATCGGAAGTCCAGCTCCAAGTGCAGCGACAAACGGTTCTTCAACCGTCATTGCAATTCCTGCACCCGCCTCTCGAGCCGCTTTGATAACTGCTCGGCGCTCGACGTTCGTCACCGCGGCTGGAACACAGATCAAGGTCGTCGGAGCAAATCGGAAAGGCAGTCTGGTGCCACATGTTTTTTGAATAACATGCTCCAACATCTTTAACGTAATGGTGTAATCCGCGATGACCCCGTCCTTCATCGGACGCACAGCGCGGATGTTCGTCGGAGTTCGCCCGAGCATCTCACGCGCATCGTTTCCTACAGCGAGAATCTTGCCGGTGGTAATGCTCTCGGCGACAACAGTAGGCTCGGAAAGCACAATCCCTTTTCCACGCCGGTAGACCAAAAGGTTCGCGGTTCCAAGGTCAATGCCTAACTGGGGAACAAATCTCAACTTAACCTAAGGTTACCTTTCTAACTGTCTTGAACTCGCGAGGCATCAGCTCCCAGTTCAGTCAATTTTCGCTCGATCGAGTCATAGCCTCGATCAATCCAATGGATGTTCTGAACAAGAGTTTCGCCCTCGGCAACCAAACCTGCCAAGCAGAGCGCGGCGCCGGCCCGAAGGTCACTCGCCTGCACCTTTGCACCCCGAAGCTTATCTACGCCAACGATGAACGCAGACCGACCTTCCTGTCGGATGTTCGCTCCCATTCGGCTGAGCTCCGGCAAGTGGCCCGTTCTCGACTCATAAATTGTCTCTTCAACCACCGATGCACCATTTGCAACGCAAAGTGCGGCTGCCATCGGCTGCTGAACATCTGTCGGGAATCCGGGATGAGGCATCGTCTTGATGTTGACCCCGTTCAACCGGTTAGGAGCATTGACGGTCACCGAAGTCTCCGTGGTCTCAACCTCAGCTCCTGCCTCGCGAAGCTTGTTAACAACGGCCGTCTGATCGTCGGCGTTGATTTCCTTAACCGTAACATTCCCACCGGTCATCGCACCCGCAATCAAGAACGTTCCCGCCTGAATTCTGTCGGCCGGAATCTTGTATTCCGAACCACCAAGTTGCTCAACGCCCTCAATTGTGATGAGCGAGGACCCTTGTCCGGAAATCTTCGCCCCCAAAGAAGTGAGAAACTCGGCCAGAGCGACAATCTCAGGCTCCATAGCCGCATTTTGAATGGTTGTTACGCCCCTCGCCATACTTGCGGCGCACATAATGTGCTGCGTCGCACCTGCGCTCGGCATGTCCAAATAAACTTCTGATCCACGAAGCACTCCTGCAGAAGCCTCGTAAACCCCGCCATCTAGCTCAACTTTCGCTCCGAGAGCATGAAGTCCTTTCAGGTGAAGGTCAACCGGTCGAGCTCCTATTTTGCACCCGCCAGGAGCCGCCATCCTAAGAGAGCCAACCCGGGCGACGAGTGGTCCAAGCATGTAAAAAGATGTCCGGATAAGGCGAACCATGTCCTCGTCGGGCTCTGCAGAGTGTAATTCGGAACAGTCGATTCGCAAATCGCTACCCTGCCACTCGGCCTTTGCGCCAAACGACTCGAGAAGTTGAACTTTGATCTGTGTGTCGCTAATGACCGGAACGTTTCGAATCAAAACCGGTGTCTGAGCCAAAGGAACCGCTGACAGAACAGCTAGGGCGATATTCTTACTCCCAGCAACCTCAATGACTCCCGAGAGCCGCTTCCCACCCTTTATCAATAATGCATCCATGAGCTAGATCCGACCCTTCCTTGGGGATCATTTAAGCTCCAAATTTTACCCCGGAGCCAGTATCTCTACAAGGAAAACTTATTACGATGCAAGGGGCATGGATTGCAACTCGGGGAAATACGGCAGAAAATCTCGCCATTCATCTCGTCCCTGCGCCTTCACATAGGTCGGCAAGGATAGATAAGGGACAAATGAAGGTCGTTTTGGCTTCCGCGCCAACTTCATATTTGCCTGCTGAGGAGTCTTATCCGCCTTTTTCAAATTACATCGACGGCAACAAGCCACCAAGTTGTCCCAAGTGTGCGGCCCACCTACCCAACGAGGCACAACATGATCAATTGTCATTTCTTTAGCTCGAACTCCACAGTACTGGCAAGTGTGGTTATCCCTGGCAAGCACCGCGTGTCTCGATAACTTCAACTGAGGATGCGGGCGCCGGACCAAATACTTCATGCGCAACACCGCCGGCGAATCAACCTGGCCATGAGTCGTCAAAATCGGCTCATCGCGTTGAACGAGGACGTCTGCTTTACCAAGCATGAGGAGAGCCATCGCACGACGAGCGTGACAAACATTTAAGGGCTCATAGTTGCTGTTAAGAACAAGGACTTCTTGGATTGCCATCTTAATTCACTTTTCGCAAGCTAAAACGCACACAGCCCAGCACGAATCGTGCTGGGCTGTGTTGTTGTTGGTCGAAACAGAACCGGCGATCCGTATCGCCCTGTCCCGCCATACATGTGGCGGAACCATCACCCTAGTCCCGATAGCTCCCAACATCATCTTGCTACTCTTGTTTGACGGTTCTCCAAAGGGAAACGGCGCAACAATCCAATGGGTTTTTGGTCTGCTTTAACAACTTCTAAACAATTGAATTTTGGAAACTGCTGCCCTGCTCAAATTCAATCCGAGCTATCCCTAAACAAATCTAGGGTCCCAATCGGTAAAGACACGTCTCAATTGTCTGTGAGGAATACCGGTTTCAGTTACCAGCTACACTCCTTACTAGGTAACTAGCCCCACCTCTTAGGGAAAACCAAGAGTGTCATGGTAGATCAGAACGACTTTCGAGGACAACGAATCGCACGAGCAGAGTTTGCAAGGCGTGGAATTGATATCTCTCGCTCAGATCTGTATGTCATGCACGGGGTGCTCTATATGCGAGGCGAAGTTAAGCCAATGCCGAATGCCACCTTTGTTGACATGAACGCAGAGATGGGCCTTGTAACCAAAATTCTTCGCCAACGACCTGAGATACGCGATCTCGTTCTCGAGGTCAAACACGCCGGCGTCGCTACGGAAGCGATCGAAGTAGCCGCATGATTTCACCAACCGCATAAAAACTCCCCGAAACGAGGTACCCCTCCGTATCCTCGGCACAGTCGGCCGCCTCTATGGCGGCCGCTGTGCTGTCAAAGGTTCTCGTTTTCAGCCCCATCGAATCCAACATAGCAGCAAGAGCAGACGGAGTCATTGAGCGAGGATTGTCAACCGGCACGACCCAGAACTCACGAACAAACTGACTCAGAGTGGGATAGAACTCCTCGGGGCTATGCCCTTGAAGCATTCCGGTAAGACAGATCAAATCCTTCTTTCGGTCCTGTACCAACATCTCCGCCAAAACCAGAGCTGAATCTGGGTTATGGGCGCCATCCAAAATCCACTCCTGATCGTGACGGCTAATGCGCTGATAGCGACCCGGGATTGTTGCCGTCGAAAATCCAAGCTGAACCGCCTGCGGATTCCGCACTGCCCCCGCCAGCTCGAGCGCTGCGTAAGCCACGGCTGCATTGTGCTGTTGAACCAGTCCAAACAAACTCGGCTCTACCAGAATCTCTGACTGAGGAGTCGTAACTCTCACTTTGCCGCTCGGTTGAACTTCGTAGCGAACCTCAAACCCGACCCGCCACAACGGTGCCCCAACCTCCGACGCCCGAGCTTCGATCACACGAAGTACTTCCGGTGAAACCTCGCCCACGATTCCTGGGCGACCCGGTTTCAAGATTCCTGCCTTTTCAAATGCAATCTCTTCAACCGTGTTCCCAAGAATCTGGACGTGATCGAGACCAATGCTCACAATCGCTGAGCTCACCGGGGTGATGACATTCGTCGCATCCAGTCGACCACCTAAGCCAACTTCCAGAGCGACATACTCGCACTCCGCCCGCTTCCAGCACTCAAGACCAATCGCAGTCTTAAACTCAAACTCCGTAACCCCACCAAACTCGGTCTCGCTCAGACTCTCCCCGATAGGTCTCAGATACTCGGTGATCTCGGCCAGCAGCTGTGGAGATATCATCTCCCGCCCAATTTGAACTCTCTCCCTTGGATCGACAACATAGGGACTAAAGAAAGACCCTGGACGCAGGCCCTGTTCAGTCAGCGCGCTTTGAATCATCGCCGTGGTTGAGCCCTTACCATTGGTCCCCGCAACATGGATGAACTTCTGATCCGATGGTAATAGCGAAGCCCTTCGAGCGAACTCCTCCATGCGGTCCAGCCCAAGCCGCCAACCACGCGGGGCGAGGCTCGAAATATAGTCAAGCGCTTCTTGATATGTCATCGACCGCGCCGAGCTTGCTCCTCATCCATCAACTTGTTAAGCCACACAAAGCCGCCGACAACCGCTGCCAAGAGCGCCGCCGCAACCAAAACCTCACCAGGCCGAACCATTTGCAAAACTCGACGCCCTTGAGGGGAAAACTGCGCGAAGATAGCGATAAAGACCCCGAGCGCTGCCATGGATCCGTAGAGCACGCCAAAGAGCTTCCATCCTCTCAAACCTTGCCACCTACTCGCCCCCGTAAGTAGCCAATCAGGAGCGCAATATCCGTCGGACGAACACCAGGAATCCGCGATGCCTGGCCCACCGTTGTCGGCCTAATTCGGCTCAGCTTCTCCTTACTTTCAAAGCTCAAACTATTCACTGTCTCGTAATCCCAATCACTCGGGATTCGCAGTTCGTCGAGCTTTTGCGCCTTCTCCGCCATCCGCTTCTGCTGAACCACGTAGCCACTATAAAGTGCCTGGAGTTGAATCTGCTCGCGCGCCTCGCCGGTTGCCGGAATTCCCAAGTCGACTCCCAACTTAGAGGCAATCTCCTCGACCTTCTCCAGCCCTACTTCCGGACGTCGCATCAAGTCAAACAGAGAAGTCTTCTGCTTTGAGGCGTTAAGCCCCAGCTCGCCAAAAAGCGCCTCATCGGCAATCGAAACGAAGTTAGATTCGAGCGCAAACAACCCTTTCTGAATCACTCCCTGCTTCGCCTCAAATCTCTCCCAGCGGGCGTCATCGCATAAACCTACCGTCCGACTGATTGGCGTCAGGCGCTCGTCCGCATTGTCATGGCGAAGCAACAACCGATGCTCGGCTCGAGCGGTCAACATCCGATAAGGGTCCTCGACTCCCTTCGTTGTTAAGTCATCCACCATCACGCCGATGAAACTATTCGTGCGCGCAAACTCCACCGGCTCATCCTCACGAGCCCACCGCGCCGCATTGATCCCTGCAACAATCCCCTGCCCCGCCGCTTCCTCATAGCCGCTCGTTCCATTCAGCTGACCCGCAAGAAACAGTCCCGGGCACAGCTTGGACATCAGTTGTGGCGATAGCTGCAACGGATCAGCCATGTCGTACTCCACCGCGTACCCGGGTCGAAGCATCACCATATTCTCAAGCCCCGGCATGGTGCGAAGCAACTCTTCCTGCACCCAAGCCGAAAGCGATGTCGAAACACCCTGGACATAAACGTCCTCCCCGTTCCAAGTCTCCTGTTCAAGAAACACTGGGTGCGAGTCTTTGTCTGCAAACCGAACGATCTTGTCCTCGATGCTCGGACAATAGCGAGGTCCAATTCCCTCAATCTGCCCGCTAAACATTGCGCTTTCTTGAAGGTTATTCTGGATTACCTCATGCGTCCGCACATTCGTGTGCGTCTGCCAGCAAGGCAATAGCGCCCGTTCGGGGAACGAATGATCATGCAGGAAACTCATCGCCCCCGCGTCCTCTTCACTCTCCATCACTTCGGTCTTAGAGAAATCGATTGAAGACAACGCGATTCGAGGTGTGGTCCCCGTCTTGAACCGTCGCAGTCGAACACCCAGTGAAGCAAGCGATCCTGACAAACCAACCGCCGCCGCATCACCGTGCCGAGCCGCAACCGTCTGCTTCTTTCCTTCGTGACACAAACCATTCAAAAATGTTCCCGTCGTCAAAACTACCGAACGAGCTTCGATAACCGAACCATCGGACAACTCAACGCCCTTCACTCCGAGGTCGGTCCACAGCACTCGCTCAACCGCGGCCTCCATGACTGTCAATCCGTTTTGCCTGGCAAAGACGTCCTGCATCAGAACTGGATACAGATCCTTGCAGACATGGGCTCGCAACGTCTGAACCGCCGGTCCCTTCCCGGTCCCAACGCGCCGAATATGAGTGAGCGCATAGTCAGTGGTAATCCCCATCTGCCCGCCAAGCGCATCCACCTCCCGAGCGATATGCCCCTTCGCCGGACCACCGATTGAGCAGTTGCAAGGCAAGTGTCCAATGCGATCCTTACGCATCGTCACACAAAGGGTTGAAAGCCCCATCCGGGCCGAAGCAAGTGCCGCCTCAATCCCCGCGTGGCCCGCGCCCACAACAATCACATCGAATCGGGTCATTCCCACCTCTCCGCCAAAATCTCGCCAAGCGAAGTCAAAAGTGCCTCGTCCGAAGAATCAAACGCACCAACGGTGTGTCCATCGATATCGATCTGGCCCAGTACCTCACCATCGCGTCGAATCAACACAACTATCTCGGATCGGGTCTGCATAGAGCAAGCCAAATAATTCGACAACTCCCGGACGTCATCAATAACTTGATTGGCATCCTCTGCTACGGCGGTCCCACAAACTCCCCGTCCAACTGGAATGTGTGTGTGGTCCGTCTCCGCGCCAACATAGGCGTCCAAAACCAACGTATCTCCTTCAAGCCGGTATATCCCGCTCCAGTTGTAAGTCTCCAAGGCGTCCAGTTGCTGCATCGCAAACATCCGCAACTCGAAGCCCGAACAATCCGAGCCCTTCACCGCATCCAGAATCGAATCTGCAACTTCGTCTAAAACCACCACTCTATTATGGCGTCTAGGAAGTTATCCGAACTTAAAGCGTGACCCGCAAGCCAGTCCGCGCACTCTCCAAAGCCGCTTCTGCGACCCGAACCGCAGCTACCGCATCCCTGAGTCCTACCGCCGCCGGACGTCCCTCTCGAATCGCCGTTACGAACTCCTTCATCTGCCCGAAGAACGGATCGTCATCCGGCATGAAGTGTCCATCAACGCGCCCCATCCCCCGGACTGTTCCGGTTGAGCGGGAATCCCACTGCAGCATCCCCTCGGACCCGCAGAACTCAAACGCCATCCCTGGATCGTCGGCATCCATCCAAGTTGACTCAACATGAGCAACCGCTCCTGAAGCCAGGGTAAGTGTCGCCAAGCCATAATCCGCGCCCGAACCTGTC
Source organism: uncultured Armatimonadota bacterium (assembly GCA_903927345.1). Classification (GTDB taxonomy): domain Bacteria; phylum Armatimonadota; class Fimbriimonadia; order Fimbriimonadales; family Fimbriimonadaceae; genus Fimbriimonas. The sequence goes on from CAIYMO010000053.1 coordinate 69,091, forward strand.
TTCGCTCCTACCGACCGAGCCACAACTTCAACCACCGGTCCAAACGTCCATAACAGGAAGTCGAAATCGTGAACGCCTAGGTCGATAAACACGCCACCAGACTTCGAGTGATCCTCAAACCATCCGCGACCCGCGCCCGGAAGTCCGCCACCGCGCGACATCCGCAAAGCCGCTGGCAACCCAATCTCGCCCGCCTTCACGAGTTCATGGGCTCGCCGGTACATCGGGAACCATCGCAACACCTGACCCACTGTGCAAACCAGCTCGGGTTTTGCCGCCGAAGCCTCCGAAATCGGAACGGCGCCAGCAGCCGACAATGTGACCGGCTTCTCAACAAAAACGTGCTTGCCGGCCTTCAGCGCCGCAACTGCATACTCGGCGTGGAGATTGCTCGGTGTGACGACCGCGATCGCGTCACTCTGATCCAAAAGCTGCTCAAACGACCCACAAGCAACCCCGCCAGACTCTCGAGCCATCGAATCTGCCGCCTCAGCCGACACATCAAAGGTTGCCACCGAAACATCCGACAACCGTCGCAAATGCCGCGCATGCACCCGCGCCAACCGTCCCGCCCCTACAAACCCAACCCTATTCATTTGCTAATTATGACGAACTTTGAGCACTAAACGAGAAGACGTCTTTTCTACTCTTTCGTCGGCTCGGATGTGTAAAATGCTTCCCAGAAATGACTCCGATGTTGATCTTTGTTTCTATTATCTTCTGCAGATTAATGGCAGAACTGCTAACTTGGAACGCAGCAAGAAGAACCATCGGGCGACCTAACAAACTCACGTTGCTGAGCTGGGATTCTGAAAACGAAAGACCTTTCCAGAGTACAGATTGTTTGCCTCAACTAAACTATCGAAGTGGTATGTCCTCAGTGCAGCGTGAGCAAGAACTTAAGCGAAAGGTCCAGAGTTCTGTTGCAGTATGGGCAGGGTTAGCTGATGGTGTATTTTCTGCCAGTTTAGGGTCGGCCACTGCACACTCATTATCACTAATAAACATTGACCAAGTCGATCAAGTTTCGAAAGCTCTCGGCAATCTACAAATAGACGGATCCACGTTTTCACATGCCGTACCGCTTGTATCGCAAGGGTACCAAAACTGGGTCGCTGGTCAAGTTGGAGAACGTATTGCTGCCTCTACACTGAGCCATAGTGGACACTGGGTTAGATTCGCAGAAACTCCTAACCAAACCGGTTGGGACCTGATTGTTGATGGCATTCCCACACAAGTTAAGGTAGGACACTACGCAGTTCAACACGTTGTGGAGCACCTCGAAAAGTATCCGCACATTCCCGTTGTAACGGATCTACATACTGCAGCGTTACTTCATCATCCAATGGTTTCAGGACTCGCTGATCTAGCACCGGAACCAATCCATGCGCTCGCCAGCAAAGAAATCGCGTGGAACGCTGCCTTATCGCCTCAGCATGTATCCGGTGGCCAAGTGCTTACGGAAGGATTTTCTTCAAAGTCGGATGCTGCGCAATTACATGCTTCAACCTATCACGACTTGACTTTCCACACTGGCCATAAACAAAGCGTCGCAAGTGCACATCACGCCGTAGGAGCACATCATCTCAACAACGTACACCACGCCGGTGGTGTCCACCTCCCATGGATCACCATTGGCGTTTCAGCATGGCGAGAAGTAAAGCTCTCTGAAAAATATGGTGGTAATTTTGCAGAGTCATTAGGCAGCATCGCTGCAGATGCAGTCGGAATCGGAGTGGGAGCAAAAGCGGGGGCACTAGCCGGAGCATTGTTCGGACCCCTTGGAGCCATAGTTGGGGCAGTTGCCGGGGGAATGATCGGACGAGGGGCAGTGCAATCAGGGCGTAGAGCCAATTATGAAGCAGAATTCGAGACATTCAAGAAGACAATTGCGAAGGATGAGCGCGACATTGAGAGCCAGCTTTCAGAGTTTGGCAAATTAGCGAGTGAAATCAATTCCAAGGCACAAGCCAAGCTCAAACCACAGCTTGATGCAATAGCAAATGAATACAAAGTTGCTTGTCTTAAACTCCTAAAGCAGAGGCGATCGATTACCGTCACATTTGCTACCAACTGCATCGAGGGGCTTGAGAAAAGCATTACTGAGATCCAGAGTAGTATAAACGCAGTTGATTCTAAGTATCCAAAGCGTAATCTCGTATTGAGACTGCTGATTCCTTCGCGGAACGATTATATGCGGGTGCCCTACATTAAGTCGCTAGAAACTTCGAACCTCCGAGCGACCGAAGCAAAGCTGAAGCTTCAGGCGGCTGTTGCTGATTTAGAATTGCAATCTTCGTCTGATGAAACGAGCCTCGTGAATGAACTCCAAAGTGTGTTGGCTCTTTATAAGCATTGGCCAACAAGTTTCATGGAATCCTTCACTGCCAGCCTTTCCGAAGTTAATCATCTGGTCAGGTCACTCGAGGACAAACAACAAGAAGCGACAAAGCGATCCATTGACAGAATCCGGGTTTCCGAACGTCATGTCAGATCGAGCATTGAGAAAAATTGGGTGGCAACGCTGAACATTTTGAGGGAACAATTCAAGGATGCCGACAGAGCGTACTTCGACCTCGCGCGAAAGGCAAGTCGAGCGGGAGTCCTAAGTGCGCCATCTCCCAATGAAGTACTAAACCAGCTCAATAAATCAGTTCTGAACGAAATTCAAGCCCGCACATCAGGCTCGATGAAGTATGAAAATTGGACAAAGCGGCACCACGCTAGGGGGCTCAAGCCAGCGTGAAGTACTCGTCAAGCCGCTTACAGGTGCTCTGACTTGGATCATCGTAGATCTCCAATGCCCGAACCAGCGCCGACGCAGTATCGATCGAAGTCACACAAGGGACACCCGTCTCGATGCAACCACGGCGAATCCGTGCCGCCTCGCTCTCGCTCGTCTCTGTCAAAGAAGCCGTATTCAGCATCATCGAAACCCCGCCTGACTGAATCAGTTCCAGTAAATTCGGCGAGCCCGCCTGAATCTTCTGGACAACTTCACATTCAACACCGCGCTCCGAAAGATAAGCCGCAGTACCTGGAGTAGCGACAACCCGCCGACCAGCCGCAAGCAACCTTCGACCAATGTCCACCGCCTGATCCTTATCCTGATCGCGCACAGTCAAACAAACTGCTCCGTCACCCTTAAAGTTGACTCCCGCCGCAACAAATGCCTTGTAAAGCGCCGCTTCATAAGTTGAGTCCACGCCCAAAATTTCGCCTGTCGACTTCATCTCCGGGCCCAGCGACGGCTCAACCTTGCGCAGTTTCTGGAACGAGAAGACCGGAGCCTTAACTGCATAAACCGAAGACGGACCCGAGGGTGCTGAATCCAAAACTCCGCCTTGGAAGATCGGCGCCCACTTAGTACCCTTCTCGCCTGAATATGCTCGCCCGTCAGTGCCCAGCGACCACAATCCCGTCGAATAGCCCAACGACTCCAGTGACTGCCCCATCATGCAACGGGTCGCAACGTCCACCATCGGAATGCCCGTCACCTTACTCAGGAACGGAACTGTGCGCGAGCCACGAGGATTCACTTCGAGAACATAAGCCTCGCCATCCACGATGACAAATTGAATGTTGACCAGACCTCGAGCCCCTAGTTCACGAGCAACGCCGATGCCGATTTTAACCATCTGATCAACTTCAGACTGCGAAAGAGAAACCGGAGGATAGATCGCCATCGAGTCGCCGCTGTGTACACCTGCACGCTCGATGTGCTCCATAATTCCCGGCACCAACACATTCGTACCGTCCGAGATCAGGTCAACCTCTGCTTCTTTACCAAGCAGATACTTGTCAACAAGAACTGGCTGGCCAGGGTTCGCCGCCTCAGCTTCGTTATAAAACCCTTCGAGCTGAGATTCAGAGAAAACGATCTCCATTGCTCGGCCACCCAACACAAACGAGGGCCGAACCAAAACCGGATACCCAACCTCGGCAACAACTTCTCGAGCCTCGGCTAGTGATCGAACCGCTCGCCCTTGAGGTCGCTTAACGCCGAGCTTTTCAAGCAGCGCATCAAACTGTTCGCGGTCCTCGGCCGCCGCAATCGCCTCAGGTGAGGTTCCCAGCACCTTCTGTCCACGCAATGCCAAACCTTCGGCAAGATTGATCGCAGTTTGACCGCCAAACTGACAGACAACTCCCACAGGCTTCTCGTGGGCAATCACGTCCATCACGTCCTCAAGAGTTACTGGCTCAAAGTAAAGACCGTTGGATGTGTCAAAGTCGGTCGAAACCGTCTCGGGGTTGTTGTTTACAAGGATCGCCTTGTAACCCATTTCGCGCAAGGTCCAAACGCAGTGAACGCACGAGTAGTCAAACTCAATTCCCTGTCCAATACGAATCGGGCCGGAGCCAAGGACGAGAACTGTTTCAGCCATTAAAAACGTAGTTTACCGCTCAACTACTCCGCTCTTGATCAGAATTTCCGTTGTGGGAAAACAGTGGCGGCTGCAGTTCTAAACTGCTCCAGCCAAGATTTACTCGCAAGGCGTTCCATAGGAAGGGCAAATCGAACTTCGGTCATCGGTGAACGACGTTGGAGTTCAGTCGCAACGCCGCGTGCTTCGACCATCTCGTAAGAAGTCGCCCCCTTCCCAGAGAAGATGAACACCACCGAATCCTCAAGGGGCTGCACTTCCTTTAAATTGCTCCACTCGGCTTCAAACTCAACCGCCTTCGTCTTGACGTCTGCACGGTAGTTTGATGTCCCTTCACCAGAAAATGAAGAGTGCTTCGTCGAAACTCTAAAGCAAAAGCCGGTCTTAGTAAATGCCCGTAAAGCCGCCTCTCTTACGATGGAGGTTGTGTCGCCGCTTTCAGTGATGTCGACGTCAATCCTAAGAGACCGGAAAGCAGTTGCTTGTTCGAGTTCAAGAACGACTGCGGGTTTCTCTGCAACCACCAAGGTACTCAACAGCAGCGCGACCATAGTCGCATTATACGACCGTACTAGCCGCCTGTCAACAACCGCGCCGACTCTTCGCGCAACGGTTGAAAACCGTGTTCATCTGCGTAACACCGCGCAATGTGTTGAACAACAATTCCGGTCGCCGTTGCCACGTTAAGCGACGCCATCACCCCAAACATCGGAATCGCCACAACCCCATCACACTGGGAAGCCAACTCCTCAGGCATTCCCATCATCTCCGACCCCACCACCAGCGTGCAGGGCCAGCTGTAGTCGAACTCGTCAAACGCCACCGCGCGATCATTCAACGTGAGAGCTACTACTTGCCGTCCTGATGCCTTTGCTGACGCAACCGCCTCAAACTCGTTCGCCCAGTTCCAGGGTTGCCACTGATCCGCTCCCCGGTGACCCGAGAAATCTTCTGCCTCATCAGACTCCTTCGAAAACGTCACACGTTCGAGCATAAATGCTTCCGCCAAACGCAAAATCCCTCCGTGGTTGACCTCTTTGCCCAGCGGACATATGATCAGTTCAATTGGCATCCTCGGGCGTTCGTGATAACCCTCCCGCAATGAACTAGCCTGCTCCCAAGCCCAAGTGTTCAAAGCGCGCATCCGTCGGACGCGCTCACGGTAATTGATGCGCATGACTCTATTGTGAACGGTGCGTTGAGACCCGTCGCGGCAACCTCCGCCCCAAAACCTGTCAATCCTACCGTGCCACATTCTTGCGAGGTAGGGAAATTGCTAGGTGAGCTGAGATGGCGCAGGATGCGAACCAAGGAAGCCGGGTGATATGGATGTCACGACGAAACATGAAGGTTGTCAAACTGCTCGAACCAGAAATGTGCCTGCAATGCAGGTTTGCACAGATCGCGGATGTCGAAACAGAAACCGCCGGAAAGCAGAGGATGATCTACTGCCGAAGGTTGGATTGTGACAATTGGGATATGAGTAGTGCCGAACACGCCACGGATGTCCAGGTTCAGGACGACGCCGCATAGACTCGGTCAACTCCCTCCGGGGAGTTTTGGCCAAAAGAACAAAGCTTAATCACAACAAGGGGTTAGTGTTTTGGGGACGCGAATGGAGGGTTCGCGTCCCACTTTTTTTATCAGAACCTCGCCAACCATCGTAGCGCAGGTTACACTCGCCTTGATAATGTCGGATTCTCCTCCCGGGCCCACGAAGGTCCGCATGCTCAGAACCAAAGGGCAAAAGCCTCTGACGCTAGGAGTCCTTTTCCTGCTCCTTGTAGTTGCAGTGCTCGTCTTAACACCAAAGCAGCAAGAGAACCACCTCCGCATTCTCGCCCGAGTGCCCCTCGGCTCGCCAGCCACCGCCCTGGTGCCCTTGCTTCAAGAGAAATCTGTAGATGGGTCCGCAGTCCACGCCCGGGTGTTGAGAAATGGAAAACCGTACACAGACGACCTCGGTACGTTCGACGCCAGCCTTGCCGAACAACTCGATGGGATGGAATACGACTGCGACGTCACCCTGTACGTTAAAGGACCATGGTTTGAACACAGAGCCCTTGTCTTCACGTTCAAAAATGGTCGCTTGGTTGCTAAAGATTGGGGCCACCTCCCCGGCTAGCCGCGGATCCATCTATTGGAAGGTTGACTTTGCCCTAGTAGCGTCGATGATCTAGTGGGAGACTAATTTAAAGACGACATTTGGAGACAGGCGGTACTTCCCCCTTCTGCCCCACCCTCGTTCACCTTCAACTTACGTGCACAAAACCGTCAGGGAACCTCAGGTATAATGCAACCTCGCGACAAAGCAAACGCTTCCCTTGCTGCGCCGCAACCACCCAAAAGGTGAAACCATGCCGAAGAAAATTACAGGAAATATCAAACTGAACATCCCGGCGGGTAAGGGAACCCCGTCGCCCCCCGTTGGACCTGCGCTTGGACAAGCCGGTATCAACATGATGGAGTTCTTGAAGAAGTTCAACGAGCAAACCGCTCCGCAAATGGGCTTCGTTCTCCCCGTCGAAATCACCGTCTACGAAGATCGCTCCTACAGCTTCGTGGTCAAGCAGCCTCTGGCAACTGACCTCATCAAGCGAGCAATCGGCATCGAGCGCGGCGCAGCTAACCCTAAGACCGATAAGGCTGGCGTTATCACCCGCGAAAAGCTCCGCGAAGTCGCGAAGCTCAAGATGGCCGACCTTAACACCGACGACGAAGAGATGGCGATGAACATCATCGCTGGCTCGGCACGCTCCATGGGCGTCCGCGTCGAAGGCTAAAACCCTTATCCAATCACGGCAAAGAAGCCAAAATCGGAACCTTCCGATTTTGGCTTTCGTGTTTTATGGAACACATATTGTAACGAAACGTCAAGTAAGAACCAAATGAACCTGGTGAAGAGTCTGGTAGCCCTAATCTTTGTTGTCCTCGCGGCGACAGGATTCGGCACGGATTCAAACGTCGGCCAATCCATCGCCGATCTTCTCAACCGAGAATCTGGAACTGACATTACGCTTCTCGCCGATGGCCTCATCAAAGACTCCGGCGACAAAAAGGATCTTGCCAACAGTCTGAGCTACCAAGGCGACGAACTCTGGCAAGTCGAGTTGACCGGTAAGCAACTCAAAGAAGCATTCGAAAAGAGCGTGAGTTTCTACCCGTCACCGTTCAGCAGTTTCCTACAAGTCAGCGCTGCTCAAATCACGTTCGATCCCAGCAAGCCGATAGGCTCGAGAATTCAGTCAATCACAATCGGAGAATCAAGCACGCCGCTTGATCCGGACCGCAAGTACAAAGTGGCAATGCCAGCAAGTTTGGCAAAAGGCGGATTCGGCTACTACAGCATCTGGGAATTCAAAACCCCCAGCCGAGTTGTTCGTCAGACCATTGGAGAAGTTGTTCGCGGAAAAGGCGTACACTCACAAGCATTCCGATGGTCATCCAAACCCTCATTCTTGGCTACCTCTCGCTGACCGCCCAAGCGACAGAACACTTTGACCAAGCCCGCGCTTGGAACTGGCTTACCAAGCAGTGCGACCTGGGTCCAAGAACCCCGGGATCCGCCGCCCACATCAAATGCCGAGACATGATTCTCGAGCAAGCCAAAAAGACGTGCGACCGAGCCGAGCTGCAGCCATTCCGACACGAGTGGAGCAAGACCAAGCAGTTCGTCGAAATGTGGAACGTAGTAGCCTTTCATAACTGGGAGAAGGCCAAAGTCAGAGTCGTTCTCGCCGCCCATTGGGATACTCGACCTTCGGCCGACCAAGAATACGACTCCAAACGAGCAGCAAAGCCGATCCTAGGAGCGAACGACGGCGCCTCGGGTGCTGCTGTCCTGCTCGAACTCATGCAACTCAACAAGACGTTGCCTGAAGACATCGGCATCTGCTACGCCTTCTTCGACGGCGAAGACCTCGGACCGGGACTTGATGAAATGTTCCTCGGAGCCGTCTACTACTCCGGTCACCTCAAAGCGCCGAAGCCCGACTACGGCATCCTTCTGGACATGATCGGCGACAGGGATCTCAAGGTTCCCGTCGAACCGAACAGCTACAAACGCGCCCAGAAGGTAACGGTAGCCCTCTATCGACACGCAAAGAAGGTCGGCTTGGAAAAGACGTTCCCAATGGAATACGGCCCAGAAATTCTCGACGACCACCTTTCGATGAATTCAAGCGGAATTCCGACGGTCGATTTGATCGATTTTGACTACGAGCCCTGGCACACTTTGGATGACACCGTCGACAAGTGCTCAGCTGAATCCCTCGGTAAAGTTGGGAAGCTCCTCGAAACCTGGTGCCGAGTCACCCCGGTTTGGAGCCCCAAGTAATCGAGACATCTCAACCAAGGTTCTGAATCGCCCGCACCGGATCCTTCCTCGCTGCTTTCATCGAGGGAGCGATCCCGCTCAGCACCCCAGTCACAAATGACGCACCCAAAGTGCCGGCAACCGTTTGCCACGTCACGATCGGATTTATGGGTGAGAACTGAGCCAGCAGGAAGCAACAGAATCCGCTGAACAGCAATCCCACAAGAGAACCCAGCAAGCAGATTCCAACACTCTCCGCCAGGAACTGCCGAAAGATCGAAGCGTGCGTCGCCCCAAGCGCCTTTCGGATGCCAATTTCAGAGGTGCGCTCGCCCACAGAGAGCATCATGACGTTCAGAATTCCAATCCCGCCGACGAATAAGGCGATTCCAGTGAGACCGACTAATAGCCACTGGAGAATATCAGTGAACTTATAAACCACCTTCAAAAGGTCCTTCTGGGTGAGGATTTCAAACTGCTCTTCGTCAAGAGTCTTCCTGAGTTCCGCCTTCAGAGTTCCTAGGAGTGCCTCGGGCTCAACTTTGGAGTCAAGCTGAATGAGCAGCCGATCCGTCTGCGAAGTTGGCACCCTTTTGTGAAGTCCAGCATAGGGGATGTAAATCAGGTTCTGGAAGCTGCCCATTGACATCAATGAGTCATCCTTTGAGTCGTCCTTAGTTACTCCGACGACTTCAAAGAATCGACCATTGATTTTGATCTTCTTCCCAAGAGCTGGTTTCTCTCCAAAGAGCCCCTGCTTCGCAATCGAACCAATCACAACAACATCCTTCGTGTCGTCGTCGGCAGTCAAGAGCCGTCCGGCCTCGAGGTCGAACCGCTTCATCCGAAACCAACTAGGGGTCGTCGCAACCAAGAAACTTGCCGCCTCGTTCCCCTCGAATGTCGCGCCACCACCCACAAACGTCCAAGCTCCAGTACTCTGAACGCCCTTGACCTTCGCGACTCTCTGCGCATCGGCATATTTCAAATAAGAGGCCCCGCCAAGGTTAAAGTTGAATCCTCCGCTGAGCTTGCCAGGAATCACGATGAGCGTATTAACGCCCAAATCTTGAACCTGCTCCGTAAAGTCTTTACGAACCCCGATCGCGATGCTGGCGAGAAGGACGACCGCGATCGTCGCCGCCATCACCCCGCTGGAGGTGAGGATTGTGCGCCGAAAATTCTCGCGCATGCTCGTGAAGGCTTCTAGGAATTCATTCAACTATGTGTCCTACGAACTAACGAAGCCGACTATTGATGCGAAGCACCGAAATAACATCGCTGAAGCTCGCGATTTTGGCCATGACCAGTGCCAACTGCCCTGTATCCGTGACTTCAATGGTCGCCTCAATCTCTGCTGTATTGTTGGTCGAAGTTCGAATATTGGCCGCCGAAACGTTCGTTTTGGATTCTCCAAAGATCGTCGAGACTTCCATCAACAAACCCTGCCTGTTGATCGCGACGACCTTTATCGTGACGCTATAAACGGCACCATCTGCTGGCCAGTGGAATCGAAGGAGGCGCTCTGGCTCCGTCTCTTCCATTTTAATGGCGTGCGGGCAGTAGCGTCGGTGAATCATGATGCCCCGGCCGCGAGAAACGTATCCAACGATCTCATCTCCCGGAATCGGAGCGCAACACTTCGCCCGAGCCAGGAGCACATCCTTCATCCCCGAAGCGTGGAGCTGGAGCCGACCTTCGCGGGTCTTCGAGACCTCGATTCGGTCCCCAGCCGGTGCAGCCCCGGTTTCACCCTTGATTTTGCTGACGACCTTCTGAACGGTCAGCAGTCCGCTACCAATCTTTGCCAGCAAATCCTGTCCATTTTCAGTCGAATCAAACTCCTTGGCAAGCTTCTCCAGCTTGTCATCTCCGACGTACTGCTTCGGCTCTAGCCCCTGAGCCTTGAGCTCTCCGATGAGCGCTTCCCTTCCCCGCGCCGCATCCTGTTCTCGACTCTGCTTCCGGAAGTACGCCTTGATCTTGCTCCGCGCGTGGGCGGAGCGAACAAACTCAAGCCAGTCTAGCGATGGTGTTGCGTTAGATCGGTTAACAATCTCCACGACGTCGCCGTTCTGGAGCTTGGTTGAAAGCGGCGCGATTACTCCGTTCAGCTTCGCTCCAACCAGCGTCATTCCAACCTGAGTGTGAACTCGAAAGGCGAAATCAACGGGAGTAGATCCCAATGGCATGTCGATGACATCCCCGCCTGGAGTGAAGACGAATACTTGCTCCGCAAAAAGATCTGTCGACAGCGACCGCAAGAAGTCCGACGACAATCGAGCATCGCTCGACCAGTCAAAGAGCTGCTGGCGCAGATTCGAGAACGTGGAAATCTCCTTCTCCGCCTTCTCACCTTCCTTGTACGTCCAGTGTGCAGCGACGCCAAACTCAGCGATTTCATGCATCCGAGTCGTGCGGATCTGGATCTCCAAGGGACTACCGCTTGGACCGAGCACCTTCGTGTGCAAACTCTGATAACCGTTCGGCTTCGGGTTTCCGATGTAGTCGTAGAACAACGACATTAGCGGGACAAACATCTCGTGGACGATGCCAAGCGCCACATAACAATCCGACACCTCTTCCAGGATGATTCGGATCGCGAGGAGGTCGTAGATCTCTTCGAACTCCACTCCTTGTTTGACGATCTTGTTGTAAATCGAATAGAGGTGCTTGGGCCTCCCTCGAATTTCCACAACGCGAATGCCTCGTTCCTGCATCCGCTCCTTGATCATGACAATGGCCTGCTCGATGTCAGTCAGTCGCTCATTACGGCTTCGATTGACCTTAGCCGAGATGTCGTCATACTCTGCTGGATGCAGATACTTGAAGCTAAGGTCCTCTAGCTGCCACTTCATCTGCCAGATTCCCAGGCGAGCAGCGAGTGGGGCGTATACATCCAAAGTCTCGGCGGCGATGCGAACTTGCTTCGCCGGTTCCATCGCGTCCAATGTCAACATGTTATGCAGGCGATCCGCCAGCTTAATGACCATGACCCGGAAGTCTTTAGCCATCGCCAAAAGCATCTTCCTGAGCGTCTCGGCGGTGCGGGTGGTCTCTGCCGCTTTCCTCTGACGAACTGTGGCATTTTCCAGCGGCTTCAAAGCGAGCTTTGTCACACCATCAATCAAATGGCCAACTTCGTCGCCAAAGAGATCACGCATCTGCTCGAGCGACATCTCTGAATCCTCAACCACGTCGTGCAACAGCGCTGCACAAACCGTGTTGTCATCCATGCCGAGATCAACAAGAATCTCTGCGACCGCTACGGGATGGAGAATATAGGGTAGCCCCGACTTCCGGACCTGGCCTGAGTGGGCCTTCTCCGCGACATAGTACGCATACCGGATCTTTTTGATGTCCGCGTCAGGTCGAGTGTCGCGCAGCTTCTGAAACAGACGATGTAAGTCGTCGGTATCTTCCCAGTCGTGCGGAATTTCGAGGTGAGGGCGCATCTTGGCGTCGTGCCGCGGCGACCGCGCCATTGCGTCGCCCCAGATTAATAAGTATAGGTTATTGGAGCAACATTTCGCGCACTTCTGCAGCCTGTTCAGGAGTATCAATTCCGGGCCCCGATGGTGTCACTTCGACCATTCGAATCCGAACCCCGTTCTCCATGAATCGTAGCTGTTCCAAACTCTCCGCTAGCTCCAGGGGAGTCTGATTCCAGTTTGGATAGGTCAGCAACACATCCCGACGATAGCCATAGATACCGATGTGCCCTTTGAGGGGTTGGCTCCTTGAACTCCGAGGAAATGGAATTCCATGCCGGCTGAAATAGAGCGCATTACCCTGCAAGTCGGTGACGACTTTCACGATCGCGGGGTTAGCCTCAGCCGCTTCAGGGAGCGGGGCGAAGGCCGACACCATTGAAACATCACTCTCGTCAAACGGGGCAGATACAGCGCGAATCGTATTGGGATCAATCAGTGGCTCGTCGCCTTGCACATTGATATAAACATCAGACTCAACCTTAAGAGCGACTTCCGCAATCCGGTCTGTTCCGGTAGGGTGATCGTTTCTGGTCAAAATGGCTTCTGCGCCGAAAGCGTTGGCTGCGTCCAAGATCTCCTGATCTGGCGTGGCAATAATCACCCGATCTGCCGCGCCCGAAATCAATGCCTTCTCGTAAACCCACTGCACCATCGGCTTGCCGCAAAGATCGATCAGCGGTTTCCCAGGAAACCGAGTGGAGGCCATCCGAGCAGGAATGACGATTAATCTACTTGGCAATGCTCGAGACCTCCCCGGCTGGAGGAATAAGATTCATTGCCCCCATCAAGTGAGATTCTCCGAGCGTAACAGTGACCTGATAGGCCTTCGACTTCGTCGGAATTCTGGAGATTACGAGAGTTGTCATCGCATCCGCGCCGAACCAATAATCAACGCCGCTCGCAGTACGCATTTCATACTTCAACGTAGAGTTCGCAGACTGAACTGACTCCAACAACTGAGCAAACTGCTCGGTATCCAATGCCTCAAACTGGCGCATCAAGAGCACAAGTTGATTCTCAAAGACGACGGCTCCAAAACCATCGGTGTTCGACTCCCAACCCAGCGACTTGAAACCTTCGGGCAATCCCGGAACGACTTCCTCGATAGGAAAACCTCTTGAGGGTCGTGGAAAAACGAGCAGGGCGCGATCCGCAGACTCGCCGAGCGAAAGGCGACGACGCCCGTTCACAAGACACGTCTGCGACGGAGCCAAAAACTCAGCCATCTGGCTGGCAATCTGCCGGTTGACCGGCTTCTCGGCAATCACTCCGGCTTCGCCACCGCTACACCCTACCAAGAGCAAGCCTGCGAGTAGTCCGGCATGGTGGAGTTTCATATCAACTTTTAATGTGGAGAATCTTATACCGAGTAGTTCCGGCAGGAGCCGCTACTTCAACAATATCACCCACGATCTTTCCGAGGAGTGCCTCACCGAGAGGAGACCCAATAGAAACCATATCTTGCGAAGGATCAGCTTCAAACGATCCAACCAAGGTGATTGCAATTTCATCCCCGAACTCTTCATCCAGCACTTTAACGACTGATCCGAGTTGAGCGATCACGCCGCCATCATCTTTTCGTTCAACAATCTTGGCGTACATCAGCGCCTTTTCAAGATCATTGATGCGACTCTCGAGTCGAGTTTGGTTGAGCTTTGCCTCGTGGTACGCAGCGTTCTCACGAAGGTCGCCATGCGACTTCGCTTCTCGAATCGCCTCAGCGACTCGCATTCGCACCGGACCCTGAAGTTCCTCAAGTTCTTTCTTGAGTTTATCAAAGCCCTCTTGGGTCACTTGAATTGCGTTTGCCATGAATCCTCTATTGTAGCTTGTTCACCGTTTTAATGTACGCTTGTGGAGTTGCAACATGTTTCGCCAACTGTAACCGTTATCATCGTGAGCTACAACACTCGCGAACAACTACGACGTTGCCTAGAAGCCTTGGTCGACCAAGCTGTATCCCAGGTGATTGTTGTGGATAACGCTTCCACTGATGGCTCAGTCGAGATGCTACGCGATTTGATGCCCAAGCTGTTTCCTGGTTCAATCACTCTGGCTTCCTCGAAGAACTTGGGCTTTGGGCGTGCCAACAACCTCGGCCTTGCTCAAGCCACCGGTGATTTGGTCCTCTATCTTAACTCTGACGCGTACGCCCACCCCGGGTCAATTGCTCAGTTAGCGAAACACTTTGACCATCCGTCTGTAATCGCAGCAGGTGGCCGGTTGCTCAATCCCGATGGTTCACTCCAGGAGTCTGTAGCCGGACGGCTCACACTAGGCGCGGTGCTCCGCGAGCAATTCTTCCTAGACGGCATCGCACGGCGATTGGGTCGTTCCTATTGGCGCACCCAGCTTCTGCCCACAAATACACCAAGCGATGTTGATCAGGTGATGGGGGCGTGTCTGATGGTTCGCCGCGAGGCTGATCCTCGATTCGATGAACGTTTCTTCCTGTATTGCGAGGACACGGAACTCTGCCACCGATTGAAGCAAAAGGGGCGGATTATCTACGATCCCAGAGCCGACTTCACCCACGAGCTAGGATCAAGCTCTCAGACTAATCGTTGGAGAGCCGTTGCGAGATACAACACCGGTAAGTGTCTCTACTTTTCGATCACTAAGGGTAGCCTGGCCGCCTACCTATGCTGGATTCTCAACCGCCTCGGCGCGCTATTGCGAGTGATTGCAGGCATCCTCGCGTCAGTACCTATCCTGATGCCACACGAAAAGTTGACGACGTTCATTCGTGTGCTTTTCGCAACGAGAGCCGACGTGTTACCAAACGGCTTTGATCAGGACGCTACTCAAGCTCAATCGTAGCTGGAGGCTTACTTGTGAGATCGTAGAACACTCGGTTGACGCCGTCAACTTCATTCACGATTCGGCTTGCCACAAGCTCAAGAACATCAAACGGAATATGAACCGCTCGAGCGGTCATCGCGTCCTCGCTCTCAACCGCTCTGAGAACGATTGGTTGCTCGTAAGTTCTCTCGTCACCCATGACCCCGACGCTCTTGACGTCCAACAGCGCGGCATAGGATTGCCAAATTCCCTTATGCAAGTCTCGCTTTCGTAGTTCCGATCGGAAAATCCAGTCGGCTTCTTGAACCATTCGAACCCGCTCTGGAGTGACTTCGCCAAGGATACGAACGCCAAGCCCAGGTCCGGGAAACGGCTCGCGATCGACCATTTCATCGGGAAGACCCAGAAGTCGCCCAACGGCTCGAACTTCATCTTTAAACAACCAACGAAGAGGCTCAATCAGCTTCATCCGCATCCAATCAGGCAATCCACCAACGTTGTGGTGAGTCTTGATCTTTGCAGCGGTCGGAGATCCACTCTCGATGACATCCGGATACAAAGTGCCTTGCGCAAGCCAATCGCAACCTTGCAACTCGTTGGCATGATCTTCGAAGACGCGGACAAACTGCTCGCCAATCGTCTTTCGCTTAACCTCAGGATCCTTCTTCCCGGCAAGCGCGCCGAAGAATCGGTCGTGTTCATAGTAAGCCTTCAGGTTCGCGTGGAAGTGTCCACCGAAAGTTTCAATGACTTGCTCCGCCTCTCGGTACCGGAGAAGCCCGTGGTCTACAAAGACACAAACCGCTCGATCCCCAATCGCCCGGATCAAGAGCGCAGCCATAACAGAAGAATCCACTCCGCCTGAAACGGCGCAGAGAACCTTCTCCTCAGCTCCAACCATTGCCCGAATCTTGGCAATTTCCTCTTCAACAAAATTCTCGGTGGTCCAATCTCCAACTAAACCGGCTTCGTCCAAGAACGCCTTCAGCAAATCCTTTCCTGAAGTCGTATGTGTGACTTCGGGATGGAACTGAACACCAAACCGTCGCTGAGCAGCGTTTTCCATCGCCGCCACAGGGCACGAGTCAGTTGAGGACGTGACAGTGAATCCTTCAGGAACCGATGTCACCTGATCCCCGTGCGACATCCACACCTGATCGTGATCCATCACTCCAACAATTCCCGACTTCGAAGTCAGGTTCCGCAGACCGTACTCTTTGTGAGATGCATTTTCTACGGACCCTCCCAGCTTCTTAGCCATCAACTGCTGGCCATAGCAAATTCCCAGAACAGGAATGCCGTCGAGGCAAGAAAAATCTAAATCCGGAGCACCTGGTTCCAGCGTGGAACGAGGGCCACCACTAAGAATGACGGCGGTCGGACGCTCTGCGGAGATTCGCTCGAACGCGGTCGTCCAGGGAACCATTTCGCTATACACCCCTTGCTCGCGCACACGGCGAACGATGAGCTGGGTGTACTGCCCGCCAAAATCAACAACGAGCACTTTCTGATGGGTTCCGGTCATGAACCCCTATTAGTTTGGCTTACCGGCGGCTTCCCCTGCAACTTTTCATAAGCCTCAATGTAGCGAGCGACTCTCTTTTGATATTTGTTCCAGCTCGGAACGGACCCCGAATTTGCGATCTGCAACGTGCAAGCGGCGATCATTCCCGTGATCTTCGCCATGTTGTTGTAGTCAAGCTTATCAGCGTGATCGCCAACGCGGTGGTAGTCAGAAAACTCGTACGCCACGCTAAAGGTATGGGCCGGGACGCCCGCCGCTGCAAAAGCCGCGTTATCACTGGCCATAAAGTAGGGGGCCGAAAACTGTGGATGCTCGATGACCGGAACCCCGACTTCCTTCCCGACCTTAGCACAGGTCGGTCCAATCGTTGAGAAATTGAACCCGGTCAGGTTGCACTGGCCCACTCTTGGACCTTCGCTGTCATCTGTTCGGCCGATCTGCTCAATATTGAGCATAGCCACTGTGTTCTTCAAAGGGAAGACTGGATTCTTCGCGTAGAACGAAGACCCAACCAGGCCGCGCTCTTCACCGTAAAAGGCCATAAAGATGATCGATCGCTTCGGCTTCGACTTAGCGATCGCGGCCGCAACTCCAAGTACTCCAGCAACCCCGCTCGCGTCATCGTTCGCGCCGTTAAAAATCTTGTCCTCGCCCTCTTTTGCCTCGCCAAGATGATCGTAGTGAGCGGAAACCACAACGTACTCCTTACTGAGAACTGGGTCCGAACCAGGCAAGAGACCAATGACGTTTCGAACTTCCTCGCCAGCACCTCGACCGCGCTCCCACTTGGTGGATTGGAAGAATGACTGCCCTACGCCAGGTTGAACTCCCAACTTGGTGAGTTCAGCAGCGATGTACTCGCTCGCTTTAATCAGCTCCGGAGACGGCGTTCCCCGCCCCTTCAATTCATCAGATGCAAGATACGATACATACCTCTTCAGCTCATCTGCCTTAACTACAGGCAGCCCCTGGGGCTGGAATAATGCCGAAACGAGAAGAGATGTGATCATGAGGTTTTTCGCTTTATTTTGAGTAGAGTCTTGAGTTTCTTTGTGGCGGTAGCTCCGCCATTGAGAGGCTCAGTGGTTGTGGTTTCGTTTGTCTCGACCTCAACCAAGTCGAAGCATCCTGAAGTCTTTGAGAACTTCGCTTTTCCAGTTCCATTGAGCACGGCGTGGAGCGTTTTCTTGGCGCCCTTTTTCGAATCAATCGGGTTACCATATGCATCCTCAAATCCATCTCTGACGGATGTGAGCTTGATGCTGAAGTCGGCCTCAGTTGGAGTCTCAGAAGCCAATGTCACGACGTATTTGAACTCTTGCCCACCGTATGTCTTGACGAATGGATAAGACTCGCCCGGTTTGATCTGAGTCTTTGGGAGTTCCAGCGGGAGAAAACTAATCTCAGGCAGTCGCTGTGAATCCAGGCCAGGGAGCTTTGCCGGCATCTTTATCGCAGGAGCGGTGTTGCTTTTCACCGAGCCGAAGGTGTCAATTGTTGCAACCGCTTTGGGAAAAAACTGATCCACGTTGCTACTGTTCAACGGCAGTTGAACTCCAAATGCTTCGGCATCAATTTTCGGAATGAACGACTCGATTTCATCGGTCTTTACAGCAGTGGCAACCACGGTCATGTTGACCGTTGCCTTACCCTCTCGTCCTCCGAAAATCGGAATCCACCCCTGAAACTGAACGTTCACGTCGAACGAAACCGGTTGACCAACGACGAAGGCGTAGGCGAGAATTGTTGCGGTCATGAGATCACTTCTCTATGCCTCAACGGAACTTCGGGAAGAATCAGTTCCCCATCAGTCTTGTTCGTGAATCCGATAACTCGATCCAACAGCACCTTAATCGAACCCGCGACTGGAAACGCCAGCACCATCCCGGGCAGGCCAAACAGTGCTCCGCCGGAGAAGATGACGAACATAGACAAGATAGGATGCAGCCCGACCGCGTTTCCGACGAATCTCGGATAAACGATGCTGTCAAAAACAAAATGGCAAACCATGTAGATGCCAACGAGAACCCCAGCATAAATCCAGCTAGAACTGAAGTGGATCATCAGCCAATCTGTCTTCCCGCTTAGGCCGGTCAATACGAACAGGGTCGTTGCCGCAATAGCGACGTTCAAATAAGGAATCAGATAAAGCGCACCGAACAGTACTCCCAACAGCAACCCGTAAGGAGCACCTAAGATGCTCAACAGAGCACCCATAAACGCCATGTACCCAAACACGGCGATTGCAACTCCTCTGAGGTAGTTGCTAAAAACGTCACCAATATCTTCGGAGATGCCTTCAGCCGAAGTGCGTAACTGAGGAGGGATCAATCCGAACAAGCGCTTCCGAATATCCTCCGCATTGGGCAAGATCAACCCGACCAACAGCGGCACAAAGATGAGCATCAACCCCTGGGAAACAAGCCCGCTGGCAATGCTAACACTCGCCTTGAGCGCACCCTGAACGGTTTTCTGAATCTGACCCCGCTGGGGTTCGATGTACTGGGCAATGATCGCTCGCTTAGTCGTCGGTAGATTTGCCTGAGACAGTACATCCGAGTAACGTCCCAGGAAGCTATCGACCGGG
The DNA here is from genome assembly GCA_903927345.1 of uncultured Armatimonadota bacterium. GTDB lineage: Bacteria > Armatimonadota > Fimbriimonadia > Fimbriimonadales > Fimbriimonadaceae > Fimbriimonas. The sequence goes on from CAIYMO010000053.1 coordinate 88,202, forward strand.
TCCTTGCGAGCTGCATTGGCAACCCGAACCGAAGGAACACCACGCATGAAGAAGTTGTCGTTTGGATTTGGCTGAGCGACGTTTCTCGCCAACATCTCAGCTCGGTCTTTGAATCCTCCAATCTGCTGGCTAACAACCGGCGTCAGGAGAACCAAAAGAGCAACGATGGAGCCGAAGAACAGCAACATCAGCGAAACCGAGGCACTCCCTCGCTTCCACCCTTTAGAAACCAGCCGATTGACGCCCGGTTGCAGAATCGCCGAAATCAGGAAGGCGAGGATGAACGGCGAGAGGATTCCTCGCACCGCATACAAAAACGCCAGGGTAGCGATTGCAATCACTACCCATAGCGCAATTCTCCAGCCGGCGAGACCCGACGACATAATTCTTGTTAAACGCCGAGCTCTTCAGGAGCGTCGCTAACAGCCTTCTTAGCCTTTTGCTCGTTGATCCACTCTTCGGTCTTGGTCTTAAGCTCTTTGAACTTGTCGTTCAGCTCGTCACGGGTTTCGTTGCCTGCCTTAGGCGCAAAAAGCATTCCCGCGGCCGCGCCGATGATCGCCCCAAGGCCAACACCAGCCAAAAGGTAAAGAACTGCACTGGAATCGCTATCGTTGTTGTTGCTCATCACTACTCCTAGATTGGATATTTTACGCCTAAGTTAAGGGTTGGGTTACGCTTTTCTCATTTCTCTGCAAGCAACTTGATGACGACGTCCCGGATTTTATCTTCACCGTTCTGTCCATTGAAGTTCAGCTCACCCCGCCAACCGGCACGAAATCGACCTTTCTTGTCAATAACAAAAAGCGTCGGCCAGCAGTCAAGTTTCCACGAGTTCCAGTTTTCGAGCTTCCCGTCGAACAAGACCGGATACTCAATCCCTAGTTTCTTCGTTTGCTCAGTAACCCGATTGAAGTCCTTTTCAATTTCAATCTCAGGCGTGTGCACTCCGATGGTGATCACATCGTCCTTCTTGAACCTCTCGGTGAGCCTCTTCACTGCAGGAAGATTGTTCTTGCAGTTGTAGCAAGCAAACGTCCAGAAGTGCACAAGCGTGACCTTTCCTTTCCGATCGGCAAGCTTTATTGGCTTTTCGGTATTCAGCCACTGATCACCTTGAAGTTCAGGGACAAGGTGATCGATCTTGAGTTGACCCAGCAGAACGGCGCAGAGAGTTGTGACCATATCGGCACCTATGCTTCAAAGGGGAATCTAGTTCCAATTTTTACGCGGTAACAAGTTCTGGAACAATTCGTTCCATGCGAGCCGTTCGGTTCTCGTCTGCGATTAGTCCGCCACCGACAACCGTCGCCCCTCGATAAGCTACCATCATCTGCCCCGGAGTGACTGCCTTCACAGGCTCATCGAAGACCAGCTTTCCATCCGGGTACAAGGTCGCAGGAACCGCAATCATGTTGTAACGAATCTTTGCCTGAACCCGGAGCGGCGCACTTGCAGCTTCTGCCCAGTACATATCCTCGCAAAGCACTTCGCTTTGCAACAAGTCCTTTTCAGAGCCAAGAATTACCGTGTTCGTTTTCGGCTGAAGATCGATGACATACATCGGCTTTCCGTCCTTCGAAGCGACCTTAACCCCCCTTCTTTGCCCGATCGTGTAGTCCGCCGTCCCGTCATGAACTCCGAGCTGAGTACCGTCGGCAAGCTTGATCGCTCCCGGACCAAACAGTTCTGGTCGAGCCTTTCTTAGAAACTCCTTGTAACCGCCGGCTTCCGAAACAAAGCATATTTCTTGAGAATCAGGTTTGTCCGCCAGGTGAAGTCCAAGCTGTCGCGCCATCTCCCGCACGGTGTCCTTCGAGCGAATCTCCCCCATTGGGAACATCACATGCTGAAGCTGATCATGCCCCAACATATAAAGCACATAGCTTTGGTCCTTCTCCTTCCCGACCGCCTTAAGAAGGCGGTAGCGACCGTCACGTCGCCGAATTCGCGCATAGTGCCCCGTAACCAGCTTGTCGCAGCCCAGTTCACGCATCTTCTGCATCAGTATTTCGAACTTAACATGGCGGTTGCATTGGACACACGGATTAGGAGTTCGGCCCTTCGCGTACTCATCGACGAAATTATCGATAACCGACTTTCGAAACTCTTCCTTAAAGTTCAAAACGTAATGCGGAATATCCAAGACCCGTGCTACTCGACGGGCATCTTCTACCGCGCCAAGCGAACAACATCCAGCGTGTCGAGGATCGCACTGGCTCTCCTGCCAAATCTGCATCGTGAGTCCGACAACGTCGTAACCCCGAGCCTTCATCAAGCCTGCGGCGACGGAGCTATCAACTCCGCCGGACATCGCAACGAGGACAGTTGGTTTCTTAGCCATTACTTGAGCAGTTCTTGAACCTCAGGGTCGCTCATTTCGGTTTGGAGACCAGCGCCATCAAGCATCTTGGTCTTTCCACCATATTGAAGGAAGTAGGTAGGAGTTCCTTTCACCTTCAGCGTTTCGATTGCACAATCCTGATCTCGCACGACTCGAAGGGCGGCGGGGGATTGAGGATTCTTTGCCGCAGCTTCGATCGAAGCTCGCGAGACTCCAACACCTTCTGCAATCGCGAATACTTCTTCAGGGGTTTTTGCCGCCTCTTCCGTCGAAGTGAATGCGCTCGCAAACTGCCAGAACTTTCCACTTTCAGCCGCAACTTCCGAAGCTACGGTTGCCAAAGGACTCATCTCGTGGCCTGGAAGTCGGAAGAGTGGGAAGTGGCGATACACAACGCGAATCTTGTTGCCGTACTTCTGCTTGAACTCCATCAACTTCGGGAAGCCCTTGCGGCAAGCAGGGCAACACAGGTCAGCAAACTCGACGAGAGTGACCTTGGCGCTCGCGTCACCGAGAATGTTCCCTGGCTGAGCAACGAGCTCACCTGACTGCTTTTCGGAAACGACCTCGTTTACCGCGAACAACTTGTTCTGGGTGCTGATGAGTCCGGCGCTTGCGATGATCGCAACCGCGGCTCCACCTGCCGCCAAAATCGAATCGGGTCGAAACTGAATCTCTCCGGCACTGCTCGAGTTGACCTGCGAGTACAGCTTAACGTGCAGTCCAAAGAGAACCGACATCAAGATCGCCGACGTAAAGCACCAAGGGCAGAAAGCACCGATCTCGGTCTTCGAAATGTATTGCAAGTACCAGCTGGCGAGGAACCCAAACGCGCTCATTCCAAAGCCTGCTGCAGTGAGAGCAGTCTTGAGCGTGTTGCCAAGACTTGCCCGGAGAGCACCGAGGGCCAAAATTGCAAAGTAGCCCGCTGCACCAAAGTAGGCGACCGGAATTCCGCGAATATAGGAGGAAGGGTGGCTGGCAACGAGCGTACAACCCTTTCCTGCCAAACAAGGAATTTCCTTCATAAATGCGTGTTGGAACGAAAGAACCAACGCGACAAACATCCCGAGCGCAGCGCACAGAATGATTCCTCGATTGAGCTTCGATAATGACATGCCCTGAGTATACGTTTTTGAAGAGTCAGACATGCCCATTTGAACCTGACAGGTATCCTAGAAGTTCCAGCATATTCCTGCCGTGAGCAAACTTCTTTCCCCGACGAGTCTTCTGAAACAACCCGCATCATTGCGTCAAACAGGGACGTACATCATCCAAACGTGGGGATGCCAGATGAACGAAGAGGACAGCGAGCAGATGGCTCTTTATCTCGAGCAAATCGGCTTTCGAGAAGTGAAAGCGCTTCGGGAAGCACAAGTCGTTCTGCTCAACACGTGCTCGGTCAGGCAAAAGCCTGAAGACAAAGCATTCTCAATGCTCGGCGATCTGAGGTTCCTCAAGGAACGCTTCCCAGATACCGTGATCGGCGTGTGCGGCTGCATGGCGCAACTAAGGGCCGACGAGATCCGCCAGCGCGCACCACATGTCGATTTCGTCGTCGGAACCGGCAACCTCGCCGAAATCCCCGCTCTGGTGACCGAAGCTCTCCAGGGCGCTCGCTTTACATCAAGAGTCGCGCTGCCCGAACGCAAGGGTGCGGTTGTCACCGAACTGCCCACACGACATGTCGGCCGCCAAGGCAAACTCAAGGCGCATGTTCCGATTCAGTACGGCTGCGACAAGTTCTGTACGTTCTGCATCGTGCCCACCACAAGAGGAAGGGAACGCTCCCGACCCACGGAGGAGATTCTTGACGAAGTCAAGCGACTTGCAGATCTGGGCACCAAAGAGGTTTGCCTACTCGGACAAACGGTGAATTCATACGGCAAAAACCTCCTCGAAGGCAAAGTACCGTTTTCCGAACTGCTCGTCAAGGTTGCTGAAATCCCCGGCATCGAACGCATACGCTTTACTTCGCCGTACCCACGTGACTTCAAACGCGATCTTATCGAAGTAATCCGCGATGTTCCACAAGTCATGGAGCAAGTGCACATGCCACTGCAAGCAGGATCAAACTCTGAGCTCTCACGCATGAAGAGGCTCTACACCCTCGAATCATTCCGCGAGATCATGGGCGAAATTCGTTCGCTGATTCCCCGGGTCGGAATCACCACAGACCTCATCGTAGGCTTCCCCGACGAAACCGAGGAGGAATTCCAAGCCACCCTAGCGGCAGTCGAAGAATTTCGATTCGATTGGGCATTCATGTTCGCGTACTCCCCTCGTCCCGGAACACCAGCTGCCGAGTGGAGCGGCCAGCTCGATGAGAAAACCAAGCGGGCTCGGCTGAACGAACTGATCGCAGTTCAAAATGCGGTCACCGTCTCGGTGAACGAATCTCGAGTTGGTCAAGAATACGAAGTGCTCGTCGAAGGAGCCTCTGACCGAAATCCGAACATGATGCGGGGCTACTCCAGAGAGTTTTCGATGATGCACTTCGAAGCATCTCCTGATCGCATCGGGCGCACAGCAAAGGTCGTGGCCACTGCAGGACACCATTGGGGACTCAGCGGTGAGCTTGTTGCTTCAAAGTCTGCGGACTAGACTCATTCAAGCACTTCAATTCGACCCTGATTGGGGCATACTTTGGAGATCGTGACCCCACGCTTCTTCCTCACCATCGGATTGCTAACACTCACCGGATCGATTTACGCTCAATCGATCAAGGCCATGCCGATGTTCGCCGATGGCATGGCCGAAGTTGTTCCCGCCTTCTCAGAACAGAAGGAGTGGATTCGGGAGCATCTCTGGGTAGAAACTGAGTTCGATTCAGACAAGGACGGCAAGCGAGACCGTGTTCACGTTGACGTCACTCGTCAGCGTCAGACTGAAACCGAAGGACTCAAAGTACCGGTCATCTACCAGTCCTCGCCATATTTCGCCGGAACAGGCGACGGAGGTTCGATTCTCTGGGACGTCAAGCACGAACTCGGAGCAGTTCCCCCAGCCCGAACCAAGCATCCGATCGTGAGCTACGACCCCAACCGAACAGTCATCTCAAACTCACTGATTCGCGAATGGGTCCCCAGAGGGTTTGCGATCGTTCACTCCGAAGCTCCCGGCACGGGACGTTCTACCGGAGCTGTAACGGTGGGCGGTGTCCCCGAGCGATTTGCTCCAAAGGCCGTAATCGACTGGCTATGCGGCCGAGCTAAGGGTTTCACCACGGTCGATGGTTCCGAGCAAGTCTTCGCAAAGTGGTGCACCGGCAAAGTTGGAATGACGGGAACCTCATATGAAGGCACCCTCCCCGTCGCCGCTGCAACAACCGGCGTCAAGGGTCTCGAAGCAATCATCCCCGTTGCTCCAAACACGTCTTACTACCACTATTACCGGTCGAACGGATTGGTCCGGCACCCCGGTGGGTGGCTCGGCGAAGACGTCGACTCTTTGTTCGACTTCATCAATAGCGGTGATCCAAAGAACCGTTTCCGAGGCGAGCAACTCTACCGAGATGGCGAATTCGCCAAGAACCAAGACCGCATGAGCGGAGATTACAACGCCTTCTGGGCCGAGCGCGATCTTCTCCCGTACGCCAAGAACATTAAGTGCGCCGTACTCATGGCTCATGCCTTCAATGACTGGAACGTCGTTCCAGAGCACAGCGTCCGCATCAGCGAAGCTGTACGAGGAAAGGTGCCGCTAGTCCAGTACTTCCACCAAGGTGGCCACGGAGGCGACCCTCCCTTTGAGTTGATGAACAAGTGGTTCACTCGGTTCCTCTATGGTGTCGACAACGGCGTGGAGCGCGGACCCAAGGCGTTCATCGTGCGCGAAACCGCAGGTCGCCGAGGTGCCCCAACGCCATATGCTGACTATCCGAATCCGGAATCAAAGTCGGTCGTTCTCTTCCCCACTCAGGGAGGAACTCTGTCCCTAACCAACCCACTGGCGTCAGTCAAACAAGAGATCACAGACGACGTCGCTTTTGGCCCAGCCGACCTGGCAAAAGCCACAACCTCCAAAAACCGACTCATCTTCTCGACTCCCGAACTAAAGGCTCCCCTTCATCTTTCGGGGACTGCGCAAATCTCGTTGAGGCTATCAAGTAGCACGCCTGCGGCAAACCTGACGGCCTACCTCGTGCAGCTTCCCTGGGTCGATGGCGCTCCGATCACGACCAACATCGTTACGCGCGGCTGGGCCGATCCCCAGAACGCAAGCGCCCTGAAGAAGCCCGGTGATTTTCACTCCTTACTTCGCGGAACCCCGCTCAAGCAGGACCAGTTCGTCGAAGTGACCTTCAATCTTCAACCGGACGACCAAATCATCCCAGCCGGCAGGAAACTCGGTCTGATGATCTTCTCGAGCGACCGAGAGTTCACCCTTTGGCCCAAAGCTGGAACAAAACTGACCGTCGACCTCGCCGGAACAAAGCTGACTCTTCCCGTTGTTGGAGGAGCCAGTTCCTTCGTCAAAGCGACGTCAATCTAAGTTCCAAATCTGTTTACGCTGCGGATCCAATGCCATCCAGTCCGTCAGTTCTGGGTGGCTATCAACCGGGGCTGGGTTGTCAATAAAGTAGTCAACTTCGTGCCCACCGATGTAGCCGGAAGTGATGCAGTCCTCGCCGAACATCATCCACATACTTTTGATAACCGCATGGTCAGTTTGCTTCCCACGCTGTTCCTCAACCGCTGCCCTGGTGCGACGACGTGCGTACTCGGTCGCTAGCTCCTGAGTCTCGAAGCCATCGACAACCGAGTTCGCTTCGTCGTTCATGTAGTCGTACATGTCGAGAACCAAAACGGAATAGCTCATCTATGTAGAAACGGTGATGAGCCCATTTTGATCAGTAGCGCCTGAGCGCGCTTACTTAGTCAACTCTTGCCGAGTCGCGATAGGAACATAACCGATTTCAAACCCTTTAGGCGGGCGAACAATCTGAGCGGGGTCAAGCTCAGCCAATTCGCCAGATTTAGGTGGGGCAAGATAATTTCGATCCTTCTTCCAATTTCGGTGGATCATCTCCACTTTCTTTTGCATCGCCTCGCGCTCTCCATCGGAGAGGTCTGCATTGAGCAACGCAGGCTGATCAGCAAACCGGTACCACGAGTAAGTGACCGTACTCCCATCGCCAAGTTTGATCTTGAACGGTCCCGCAACAGGCCCGGGTTTCTTGAACGAACTCTTCGGTTGCTCAGGAGTTGTATAGGGAGGTTCTGGCTTCTCCTTTGGAGTTGACCAGACAATCTTTTGAAGCTCTGTCTCGGTGGGAACCATGTCCCCGGTGATTGGGCGCCAAATTGGCTTTCCGCCTGGCTTCGCTGGTTCCAACCGGAAGTACTCGGGAAGAGTCACCAAACTTCCAAATGGTGTTTGGGTCTTCGTCACGAACCTGTAGTCCCACTGATAGCCGTAAGTGCTTGAAGTAGGAGCGACGGGAGTCGCAAACGCTTTCCACTCAATCGGCACGCGCTCCTCTTTTCCATCGGCACCTGGAGTGTGAAACTCCCAAGTTGCATAGCCTCCCTTTTCAAACTTCCTGACCGCCGCCCCTTTTGCGTCAACGAGCCCAGAACTTGGAGGTCCGCCTTTGAACCAGCTGGCAACCGAGTTGGTGAGCGCATCTGCATTGTAAACAGTGTCTTGTTCAATGAGTGTAGAGTTTCCGTCCGCCCCGCGCGGGAATGCGGTTGGAGCAATGCGAGCATAGGAATTGCCGTTCGCATCCTTAGCGATCCTGCAAGGAATATATTGCGTCTCCATCTGCACCGCGCGGTTGGGTTCAGAGGGCCGCGTATCCAACAGCATGCTCGCAAGACGAGGTTGCTGAACCGCACCGTGTGACCAGAAGTTCGGCAAGAAAAACGCAACCGGACCCTTAAAGGTCTTTGAGTTGATGAAAAGCGTCCAGCAGTTGCCACCGGTGGGAATGTTGGTTCCTTCTGTCATCGGCTTCGGATCATTGAGCGGCAGGTTCAAGTAGCCATAACCAAACAACTGCCCACATGTTCCCTGCTTCAGATTCAACCCGTCGATCGGAAAGACCAACCAAGGACTGAGCTGAGCGACGCCGTAAACTCCGGCAGGCTTTTCCCACGATCCCCATCCGTGCGAAGGTCCGTTTGCGACCGAAGAGAACTCTTGTCCCACTCCCCCCATGATGAACTTCGGAGTAGTTGTCGGGAACCGTGTATCGCGCCACCAGCCCAATCCACCCTCGACATCTGAATACGCTTTCTTGGGAGCTTCGCCGTCGTACTGGGCAAACATCCACGTGCCCGGCAGTCCAGTCTGAAACTGATGCCCTGGGTAGTTCCGCAAGAGGGGCCAAGCGGCAACGTACATCGAAAATCCAGAGTTGAAGCTCCGATCCACTCGGCTTATCGGAACAATCAAATACCCCGCCAAGTACTCGCCTCTCTGAGCGATCGCAACTGCCGAGATCAGGGCACATGTAGGCAGGAAAACTCTGACCAACGATTTGAGCTTCATCCGTTGAAGGCGCATCACAATTCGTCTACCGTACCGCATCGGAGGCACAACTGAAACCACGTTTTGTCCTCACAATTGCAATTTAGAACTTGAGCAATTTCATCTCGCCACGCTTCAACCTGAACTCTTGCTCGGCTCCATTAGCGATAAGCACAAATTGAGTTGCAAACGAAGCTTTGATCTCGACCGTTGAAACACGGCGATTCTCCCACGCAAACCGCAATTCCAGACCACCTCGAGCCTTTATTCCGCGTACTGAACCGTATGCCCACGTCGTCGGGAGGGCAGGCAAGATTCGTACAATCCGAACTCCGTCCGTAGTAGATTCGTGACTCTGCACCAAAGCCTCGGCAATACCGGCCGTTGCGCCAAAATTTCCATCGATCTGGAACGGCGGATGCGAATCCAACAAATTGTTCTGAGTGCTCTTGATAAAGAGCAGGTCAAGATGCTCCTGAACTCCCCTGGCATCGGCGAGGCGAGCGAAGAAGTTCACGAGCCAAGCTCGGCTCCAGCCAGTTCCACCGCCTCCGTTCGCGAGACGATGTTCCAACGATTTTCGAGCAGCTTCAAGCATCGCTGGATTCGAAGAAGCGGTGATCTGAGTCCCTGGGTGCAGTCCGAACAGGTGCGACATGTGTCGGTGCCCGGGTTCAGGTTCGTCATAGTCTTCAATCCATTCCTGCAGTCGACCAGTTTTGGGACTAATCTGCACCGGCATGAGCTTGGCAAGCTTTTGTTGCGCCTCCTCCTCAAATGCGCCGGGCTTAAGCTTTAACTCGTTGGACGCCGCCAAGCAGCTTTGAAGAATCTCTCGGCAGATCTGAAGGTCCATCGTCGCACCATAGGTGAACTGCGAACGAGTGCCGTCTGCCTTAATAAATGCATTCTCTGGAGAGTGTGAAGGATTGGTCACCAGCTTCCCTTCCGCCTTCGAACCCGTCGGTCCGTAAGTCAGGAAGTCAAGAACAAATTCAGCCGCCCCTTTCATTTGGGGGTAGCCAGTTTCGCGCAGAAACTTCTTGTCACCAGTGAACAAAAAATGCTCCCAACTATGGAGCGCGAGCCATGCAGAACCCATCGGCCACACTCCCCAAACCCCGTCAACCGGCGCCGCACCGCGCCAGAGGTCTGTGTTGTGGTGCAGCACCCACCCCTTCGCTTGATAATAGTCCCGGGCAGCCTTACCGCCCGTCACCTGAAGATCATCAATCAAGCCGAACAGTGGTGCCGTTGTTTCGGAAAGGTTTGCAACCTCCGCCGGCCAATAGTTCATCTGCAAATTGATATTCGTTGTGTATTTACTTCCCCACGCCGGCCCCGTGTCCTTGTTCCAGATGCCCTGTAGATTGGCGGGCTGCCCGCCCGGTCGACTTGAGGAAAGGAGCAAGTATCGACCATAGTTGAAGTACAGCGATGCAAGCGCCGGGTCGTTGCGGTTCTTTCGGAAGGCTGCGAGTCGTTCTGGCGTGGCAAGGTCTGAGTCTCCGCTTCCCGGTAGGTCAAGCGTCACCCGATCCAGGAACTTGGCAATATCCTTGATGTGGCGCGCCCGTAGCTCCTCGAAACTCTTCTTTGACGCCCGGACAACCCTTTTGGAAACCTTAGGTTCAGGAATTCCTTCGATGTCTTGAAAGTTGACGTGGCTCGTATCCGTGGCAAGAATCAGGATTACTTCGGTTGCGCCGACGATCTGACAGCCCTGAGCAGTCTCGGTGATCGAACCTCCCTTTATCTTCGGCTGAAGACGCACCGCGTACTTGATACCCGGCTTCTCCCAATTTGCGGTCCAAGCTCGTTTCTGCCCGTCGTCCTTCCACTGACCGCGCGCCATTAGGCCCTGATCATCATGAGTCAAAGACGTCTGATATGGACCGACAAGTCGAATGCTGGTCGAGATTGCCTTGGGTTGATCCGCCGAAAGCCGAATCACTAAGACCCCATCCGGGGCGCTGATGAAAGACTCTCGACGAAACGTCGTCTCGCCCACTCGATAGGAAACTGTCGAGATTCCAGTTTTGACGTCCAAAGACCGGACGTACTCTGTCACCTCCGTGTGGCCGGCGTCGACGAGTAAATCGCCGATCGGCTGGTACGCCGCCTGGAATGGTGGCGAACCCATAAAAGAAGCCGATGCAAGTGCAGTCGCCTCACTTTCCTTTCCCGCGAAAATCAGTCTCTGGATTTCGGCCAGATTCTTATGCGCCTCAGGATTGCTGTAATCATGGGGATGCCCTGCCCAAAAAGTGGAATCGTTGAGCTGAATCTTCTCGTTGGCTGTTCCGAAAACCATCGCTCCGGTCTTTCCGTTCCCGAGCGGAAGAGCTTCGTTCCAATCTTTGGCGGGTGCGTGGAACCAGATATGACGTTGAGGATCAAACGAAGGGTTGACTGTCGACATGATTGCTAATCCCGCGAGCGCAACGAGCAAGGGCATTTGGTGCAAACTTTACCCTTCTGCGATGGGTTCTATCAGGGCTATTTGTTGAACCAAGACAGGTTGTTCAGCACCATGTCCGGGTGCCAGTCGTGACCATGATCATATTCGATCAGATTTCGCTCGCCACATAAAGCTTGATATGCCGCGCGCACCGTATCCGGCCGACAGGCAGGGTCTTTCAGTCCCAGACTAATCTGAGTGGGAATTGTGCAGTGCTCGGCCTGAAACGCCGTATCGAAATAGCTAAGAGTGTGCAAAACCCGAGCTTCACCGACCGGAATCGTATCCATGAAATCCTTCAACTCCTTCAGCGGATAACGGTAAACACTGTTCAGCAACGTGTTCCCAATAGTGCTAAGGAACGGCATGTCGGCACATACGCGCTTGATGATTGGATTCCAAGCGCCCTGCCATATGCTGAGACCACCGCCTTGAGACATTCCGGAAACCGAGATGCGGTTCGCGTCAACCTGAACTTGGGCCTGAAGAATTCGGCTCGCTATAACCGCGTCTTGGAACATCCGTCGAAACACCCAGGTTTCGGGTTCATCCGCTCCGGATGCAAAGTAGCCTCGCTCAATGGCGTACGCCTCCTGATGGAACGGACTTTCGCCGTGAAAATTAAAGCTCAGCGATACCATTCCCTCGCGCGTTCCGTAAGCGTCTGGAAGTTTGGACTCCCGGCCATAAGGAGGCAACCAAAGGAATGCCGCCGCACCGCGAGCACCCTCGGGGTAGGCAAGCCAGCCGTACTTCAACGTCCCGTCAATCCCTTCAAACGCAAAAGTATCGACCTCATGCGTCGCAGTCCGCGTGGTCTTGAATTGCCAGTCAACCACCTTTAGCGGGTGGTGCAACGCCTCATGCGTTGCTTGGTGCCAAAAAGCTTCAAAGTCCTCGGGCTTTTCGTAGGGAAGTTCTATCATTGGACACATCCGCGAATCTAGTTCTGATCACTACGATCCAACCCGTCGCAGGACCATTTCACTGGTAACGACGAAGCAGACCTTAGGCTCCAACGGCGCGGCTGAGAGCTTCAACATGGAGGCCAGTCGTCATCAACCAGGCGATCGTACGTTGAATATCTTCAACTTCTCCGCTCAATTCGACTTGCATATAACCGAAATCAGCGTCAATGTTCGCCTTGACGATGCTCACTTTGACGTTGAAGTCACGGCTGACGCGCCAGATCCAAGGTTCGGCGACTTGGTCTTTGTTCGCGGAAAGGTTCACCAGCACGGAGGTCATATTGAACGGAATTGTACCCGTCGCCTGTTATAATCCAGATAGATATGAACCAGAGGCTTTTTGTCTTCGACACAACCCTTCGCGACGGCGAGCAGAGCCCGGGGGTTCGGCTATCGCTGGATCAAAAGCTCGAGATCGGACATCAGCTCGTTCGGCTTGGGGTGGACATCATCGAGGCGGGCTTCCCTATTTCTTCTCCTGGCGACTTTGAGAGCGTCAACACTCTCGCCCGCGAACTGAAAGGCGTCACCATCTGCGGTCTAACCCGCGCTCGGCAAAAAGATATTGAAGTCGCAGCCGAAGCCCTTGCACCCGCCGAGCGACGACGAATTCACACCGGTCTCGGAGTTTCGCAAAACCACCTCGACAATAAGCTGCGGATGACCAAGGAGCAAGCTCTTGAGACTGGCGTAAACGCCGTCAAATGCGCACGGCAGTTCACCGACGACATCGAGTATTTCATGGAAGACTCCGGTCGAGCCGATCGGGATTACGTCTACAAGGTCGTCGAAGAAGTTATCAAAGCCGGCGCGACAACCATCAACGTTCCCGACACCACCGGTTACGCCTATCCTGACGAGTACCGCGACCTCATGGCTGGGATTCTCAACAACGTTCCGAACGCCGACAAAGCAATTCTCTCCTGCCACTGTCACAACGATCTTGGAATGGCAACTGCGAACACGGTCGCGGGAGTCATGGGTGGTGCACGCCAGGTCGAAGTCACGATCAACGGAATCGGAGAGCGAGCAGGAAATACCGCCCTTGAAGAAGTCGTAATGGCTCTGTACGTCCGCCGCGACGTCCTCGACATCGCAACCCGAATCGACACCACGCAACTTCTGGCCACCTCCCGCCTCGTTTCCCAACTAACAGGGATGCTCGTTCAGCGCAACAAGGCGGTCGTTGGGGCAAACGCCTATGCACACAGCTCAGGGATTCACCAAGACGGCGTTTTGAAGGAGCGATCAACGTACGAGATTATCGATCCATCCCTTGTTGGTGCAGCGAAGAGCGAAATCATTCTCACCGCCCGCTCGGGTCGGCATGGTCTTAAGCACCGTCTGCAAGAACTCGGCTACGAGTTCACCCCAGAACGGTTCGAGCAAATCTACTCCAAGTTCCTTGAAATGGCCGACACCCTTTCAGAAGTCGGAGATGAGCACCTCCGGGAACTCGTAGCCATTTGAGCCCTATACGATGATGCTGATGGCGCTCGCCGCTAGTTCATAAATTACGAGCGTGGCGCCACCGAATCTCGTCGTCAGTCCCAGGTTTTTCATCCCAAGCCTTTCCGCAACGGAACGGGAGGCTCGATGGCTCGGACGACAACGAGCGATCACTCGAACCACTGCGGGGTTTGAAGCGCAGCCGTATTCAATAGCGCCGCGTGCCGCCTCAGTAGCGTAGCCAAATCCCCAAAACTGTTTCCCAAGTGCCCAAGTGACTTCGATCTCTGGACCGTTGTCTTCGGAATCGGTTGGCACACGATCAAAACTAACTCCTCCGATTACATGGTCCAGCGCCTTATGCACGATCGCCCAGTTCCCCCTTCCTGTCACCCAATCGGAGCGCGACTGAATCTCCTCTCCGAGAATTTGCGCCATCTCGGTCAAGTCTCTCACCGTCTTGCCGTCATCTCGAAGTGTGCGCTGAACAATGGGGTCGCCGTAGATCACAAACGCGTCTTCAACATCGGTATCCTTCCAATGTCGAATTCTCAGTCGCTCGGTCTCAAAGAGGTAATGCGGAGATTCCATTTACTTCTTATATCTAGGATCAACACTCAGAACTTTAAGGTCGAAAATGGCGGAAACAATCGCAAAAATCAGAGTGCGCTACGGCGAGACGGACCAAATGGGTCACGCCTACTACGCCAACTACCTATTCTGGTTCGAACAGGCCCGGGGAGAGTGGTGCCGTGATCGAGGATTCGCCTACCTAGACCTCGAAAAACTGGGCTACTTCTTGCCCGTTGTCGAGGTGCATGCCCGCTATAAGGGCGAAGTCAAATACGATGACTGGATCCAAGTCGAAGTGCGGGTCACAGAGATCAAACGAGCCGCCATTCGCTTCGACTATGTCGTGACCAACGAGTCAACCGGTGCAATATCCACCGAAGGCTACACCTGGCATGTACTCATGGGTTCAGAGAGGAAAGCCGTTTCAATTCCCGCATCAATTCGAGAAATGCTGGACCGCCAACCCGGCGATGTGCCTCGGCTGGACTAAGGATAGAGGTTGGAAACCAACCTCTAACACTACAGGCCGCTTAAACAGCGGCGCTGGTTCGCTGAATAACGCTTTCGATAAACGCTGCGTTGTTCGGAGTTCGCTTGATCAGCTTAATGAACTGCTCGGTAGCTTCCATCGAGTTCTGCTCTTTTGCCATAAGTCGTCGAAGCTGAACAACTCCTTGGTAAATCCCAGGATTGAACAACAACTGCTCTTGTCGTGTCGACGATCGTCGCACATCAATCGCGGGCCAGATGCGGCGCTCAGAGAGTTCGCGGTCAAGGATGATTTCACTGTTACCAGTTCCCTTAAGCTCTTCAAAGATCGACTCGTCCATCTTCGAACCCGTATCAACCAGAACCGATGCGATGATCGTGAGCGATCCACCCTCTTCAATGTTTCGCGCAGCACCAAAGAATCGGCGGGGGCGATACAAAGCGGAAGGATCAAGACCACCCGTTAGGGTTCGTCCCGAAGGGTTAATGGTCAAGTTCGAAGCGCGCGAAAGTCGCGTGAGCGAGTCGAGCATAATCACGACATCTCGTCCGCTTTCGACCAATCGCTTTGCTTGCTCCATACAAAGTTCAGCAACGCGCATGTGGTTCTCAGCTGGTTCGTCGAAGGTCGACGAAATCACCTGACCTCGAACAGATCGGCGCATATCGGTAACTTCTTCCGGTCGCTCGTCAACGAGAAGAACCATCAGAAACACTTCAGGGTGATTCGCGGCGATCGCGTTAGCGATCGACTTCATCATCGTCGTCTTACCCGCCTTTGGCGGAGAAACGATAAGTGCTCGCTGACCCTTACCAATCGGAGAAATCAAGTCTACGATTCGCGTCGGAATGTTGTCGCCGCTGGTTTCCATGACGAGTCGCTCATCAGGGAACAGCGGAGTCAGCTCATCAAAGTTCTTTCGTGGCTTAGCTGTAAAGGTGGTCAAGCCCTGGTTGTTTACCGATTCAACTCGGAACAGCCCTCGGTACTTCTCGCCTTCCTTCTGCGGCTTGCAAAGTCCAAAAACGATGTCTCCGCCTCGCAGACCAAGCTTCTTGATCAGAGTCTGGCCAACGTAGGTGTCTTCAGGAGAGGGCTGATAGGTTTCCTTGCGCAGGAATCCCCAACCGTCATTCATAACCTCAAGGATGCCCTTTGCATAAACGGCTTCCTTCTCGGCATTAACCTTCGCAAGTAGAGCTTCGATGACCTCGTACTTGAGGAGATCTGCAGAAATCTTGTGTTTTTTGGCGAGCTTCAGAAGCTCAGCCGGGGGCATATCGTCGTAATGGCTGAAATCAGTCTCCGGTAACAGTTCCGGATCGATTTGCGTATCGCCCTTTGGCAGGCCCTCAGTAGAGTTTCCGCGAGGTCCGCGACGGCGACGATTTTGATTGTTTCCGCCAGCGGCACCTGCGCCCTGGCGTTGTCGAAATGTAGGGTTCATAGACGTATATCAGTCCGTTGAGTGAGATAAGGGGGGATTCACCGAGTGACTGATCAAACTGATTAGTCTTGGTGATAGACGGCGATGTAAGGCAAGTTGCGATACCGCTCGTCGTAATCTAACCCATATCCTACCACAAATTTATCTGGAATCTCGAAGCCAAGCATCTCAGCTTCAACTTCAACGATTCGAGCCTCCGGCTTGCTGAGCAATGTACAAATCTGAAGCGACCGAGGACGGCGCACCGCGAGCAGTTCCTTCAGGTGGGAAAGAGTTCGGCCCGTATCCAAAATGTCTTCCACGATCACGACGTCGCGATCCTCAATCGAACTGTCCAAATCCTTCTTGATCTGAACAATTCCCGAACTTGCCATTTCGCCGTGCCAGCTGCTGACTTGCATGAACTCCAATTGACACTCCCGATCCAAAGCCCAGAGCGCGCGCGATAGATCAGATAGAAAGTGGACGGACCCCTTAAGAATCCCGAGGAGCATAATCGGCTGATCTGAAACAGGAATGGAAGCTGAGATTTCGGCTGCTAGCTCCTTGGTACGGCGGGCAACATCGGCTTCGGAGATCAGGACCTCAAGACTCACCTATTCAATTTACCTGGGAACTCTTCAGCGTAAGCAGGTACTAATATAGGGATGGGTTGCTTGTTCTCGATAATGATCGCTACCCAAACGTGGGCTTCCTACGGGAAGTTTCCACCCCCAGTCGCTCCATACACGAACGCGCGCCTGCCTTCCGGGATGGCAAAGGTGAAGATGTGCTTTCCCGTTATTGGAAAGGTCGACTGGCGAGACAACTACAACGAGGGACGGGGCACGTTCCGACACACTGGCGTCGACATCCGGGCCAAAAAGATGACACCAGTAATCGCGCCGTTCGACGGAGTGTTCGGTAAAAAGGTCAACTCGTTCTGGATCTACGGCGACAACGGCTGGCGGTGCCTCGGGACACATCTCAACAACGACACGCCGGGCACAGGTGATAACGCCGCTAACCCGGATTTCATGTTCTCCCCAGTGCTTCGCCACGGTGACCGCATCCTGACGGGCCAACTGATCGGGTACGTCGGAGACTCTGGAAAGGCGACTGGACCTCATCTGCACTTTGAACTCCACTCCGAGCGAGGCCTAAGGAATCCAACCCGAGCCCTTCAAGGGGCGTTCAAAGTGATCACCCCACTCAGCGAGATTCCCCGCCAAGAGGATAAGCCCGACACAAAGCAAGAACGATTCGAAGTATGCCGCCGGAACTGGGTGGCCGAGACTGGAGTCTTCTACGGAGTCCTTTACGCTAAGCAGTTTGATACCGGCCGAGTGATCATCAACACGGTCCCCCGATATGTCACGTTCAAGTTCACAAAGGAGCTTATCAACCTAACCGATCCAGGAGCTTGGCCGAAAGATCGAGCGGCTTCCGTCTACTTTGCACGCGAGGGCGACAACATCCGAATTACGCGCATCGTTCCTCCAGTCGAATAGCTTGCGACATTGACACCGCTTGATGATCCGGGCATAATGACTCCGTGCAATACTTTGTAACTGGTACAGACGGTAACGAATATGGGCCCGTTGATTTGGCTACTCTCCAGGATTGGGTTCGTGATAACCGAGTCGTTCCGACGTCAAAGGTGCGCAACGCTACGAACGGGATGGTTCTCCAAGCAAGCACGATGCCCGAAGTATCGAATCTATTTCCACCGGCACCAGTTCCAACCATGGGCACCGTAGCTCCCATGGCAGGCTACGAGAGTCGCCCCAGCTATGCGCAGCCCGACATGACGGCACAAATGATGCGCAACTATAACGACCAAGGCTGGAAGCCGTTCGGCATCGCACTCGCGCTCTCTCTAGCAACCCTCGCCGTTGGCGTTACAATCGGATTTCTATCAATTTTCATTGGCTCCTATGCGATCCAAATGGGATGGAAGGCGAAAGAGGAGGATCAGCAAGGTGGTTGGGCTGCCCTAATCATCGCCGTGGTCTGCACAATCGCTGCCCTCGCCTTCCGATTCACCGTGGGTCCAATCTGGCGCCAATAATCCATGCCCTATATTCTTTTGGCGAGGGATGGTAACGAGTACGGCCCGGTCGAACTCGAAACCCTGGTCACCTGGGCAGAGCAAGGTCGTGTTCTCCCGAGGTCGTCAATCCGGATCACACCACAAGGCGAAACCGTCCTTGCCCACACCATCCCTGAACTAAATCTCTTTGACCAACCGCCGAAAGTCGTTGCTCCGCCGGTAGCGGAGTATGTCGAGTATCCAAGGGCAGACGGACCGCAGAACCCCAGGCCGTCGAAAGCCGGGCTTGTCTCCATCACATTCTGGAGTGTCTTATCGGTATCGCTTACCCTGTTCGGTTACCGATACGGCTCCTTTATGGCATTCCTCGGCCTGATGGATATGTTCCAGGCGTGGAAGCGAAAGGACCCTTATATGACGGCAATATTCACCATCGGTGGGATTGCAATTGTCGTTGGAATCGCCGGATTGATCCTGCGCTGATTTAAGGCGCAAGGCGCTCAATCAACCATCCATTCTCGACCTTTGTGAATCGAAAGCGATCATGCAACCTCGAAGGGCGACCTTGCCAAAACTCAAAGGCGGTAGGGACCAATCGATAACCTCCCCAATGATCGGGGCGGTCGGTTCCCTCTGCCGCTACCCGCTCTTCGAGCTCGTCGCGCCCAGAAACAACCTGGCTCTGGGGACTCGCCGCACTCGCTTGTCGGCTGCTGGCGGGACGTGAGGCGAAATAGGCGTCCGACTCTTCGGCTGTGACTTGGTGCACTTCCCCCTCGATACGCACTTGTCGCTCCAAGTCTCCCCACCAAAAAGTCATCGCGGCAAACGGGTTCTCCGTTAACTCCCGCCCCTTACGAGATAAGTAATTCGTGTAGAACAGCAACCCATGATCTACTCCGCGAAGCAGCAACATTCGAGCCGATGGTCGACCGTCGGCCGTGGCAGTGCTCAGGCAGAATGCCTCAGGCTCAACCACGTTCTCATCCCGAGCCGTCCCGAGCCACTCTCGAAACATCAAGAATGGGTCTCGCAACACATCGCCTTCCATCAGTTCTCCTTTTGTGTAGTCGCTTCGTTGCATCAGTCTCCAGTATCCTTATACGGTGCCCGAGCTACCAGAAGTTGAGACTGTTCGCAGAGTTTTTGATCGTGTTTTGACGGGAAAGAAGATCGTTGAGGCCGAAATCGCAGAGGATTCCATAGTCCTAAAAAAGACTCCTGCAGAAGTCGTGAGACAATCCATAGTCGGCCGAACCGTTACCGCAACCGGCAGAATCGGAAAATACTTCTGGCTCGAACTCGATTCGAAGCCTTGGCTCTTCGGTCACCTCGGAATGGCGGGATGGGTGCGAGAAATTGGAGCCTCCACGATCCGGCTCCGCGAGCATGGTCAGGCGCCCATGGAAGATGCTGAGGGTCGCCCGAAGTTCCTCAAAATGCTGCTCACAGCTGAAGACGGCAGGCAGGTCGTAATGACCGATGGTAGGCGCCTCGCTAGAATCTGGCTTTGCTCATCGCCTTCCGAAGACGTCGCGATCTCAAAACTAGGTCCAGACTGCTACTCCGCACTTCCCTCTCCAGCGCAAATCCGTGACTCAGTCGCCCGGCGTTCCGCACCGATCAAAGCGCTCTTGCTCGATCAATCTCTCTTCTGTGGAGTCGGAAACTGGATCGCAGATGAAGTGCTCTACTTGGCTGGGATTCGCCCTTCTCGCCACGGCAAAGATCTGTCACTAGAGGACTGTGCAAGGCTTCACGCTGCACTCGAACGTGTCATTTCTCTCGCCGTCGAAGTCGGAGCCGACAAAGAGAAGTTCCCCACCGAATGGCTATTCCACTATCGATGGGGCGGAGCAAAGGGCGACGAGTTGATCGATGGACAGACCATCATCCGAGAGCAGATCGGCGGTCGTACGACCGCCTGGGTTCCCTCGCGACAAGTCTAAACCGATTAGAACAAGTGAATCGGGAATCTCTTGGTGAGTTCGAGGGTCTTCGCTCGAACTGCCTTGAGCCCTTCCTCGTTATCATGAACCCTTAGAGTCTGTGCGATCAGAGAAGCGATCTCGGCCATTTCACCCTCTTTCATTCCACGAGTCGTAACTGCAGGAGTTCCGAGACGGATGCCACTCGTCACAAAGGGCTTCTCTGGATCGAACGGAATCGAGTTCTTATTGGTCGTGATCGCGGCTTCATCGAGAGCGATCTGAGCAATTTTTCCGGTAACGCCGAATGGTCGAAGATCGATCAGCATCAGGTGCGAATCGGTTCCTCCAGAGACGACTCTGAAGCCTTCTTGTTCCATCGCAACCGCGAGTGCCTTTGCGTTCGAAGCGATCTGCTTCTGATACTCCTTAAACGAAGGTTGGAGTGCTTCGCCAAACGCAATCGCCTTCGCCGCAATGACGTGCATCAACGGTCCACCTTGGATACCTGGGAAGACCGACTTATCAATCTCCTTGGCATACTGCTCCTTACAAAGAATCATTCCTCCTCGGGGGCCACGGATGGACTTGTGGGTCGTACTAGTCACGAAATCGCAGTGTGGAACCGGGGAATCGTAGATCCCGCCGGCGATCAATCCAGAGTAGTGCGACATGTCGCACATGTGCAGGGCACCAACCTCATCAGCAATCTCCCGGATCTTAGCAAAATCAAACTGACGTGAGTACGCAGTCGCACCGCTGACGATCATCTTTGGCTTGGTCTCAAGCGCGGACTTGCGGAAGGCATCGTAATCAATGACCTCAGTTCCCTCAGCGACCCCGTAAGGAACGATGTTGTAAAACATGCCGCTAAAGTTCACGTGAGAACCGTGTGTCAAGTGCCCACCGTGTGCCAGGTTCATAGCCATTAGCGTGTCGCCGGGCTTTAGGAAGGCGAAATACACGGCCATATTGGCTTGCGCTCCGCTGTGTGGCTGGACATTTGCGTGCTCCGCGCCATAAAGCTCTTTTACGCGGTCAATAGCGAGTTGCTCGATCTCATCGACGACTTCGCATCCACCGTAGTAGCGCTTGCCAGGGTAACCCTCAGCGTACTTGTCGGTGAGGACCGAACTCATCGCTTGGCGAACGGCCAAGGATGCGATGTTCTCAGAAGCGATCAGCTCAATATTCTCCTCCTGCCGCTTCTCTTCCTTGTTAATCAGGCCGAAGATGGTTGGGTCGGCTTGCTCGAGAGGGATGCGGTGAGGATGCTGAGGCATTCCTTATTATGGCGACTAATGAGCCTTGGCGACTATGTTCCCGGCTCCAGGATTAACGTCAACATAGACCGGATTAGGCAAGTTTTTCATCATGTCAGCCACCGACTCAAACTCATATCCCTGGGCACGAACTGCGTCAATCATAGGCCCCAGAGCCTCCGCGGTAATCGGATTGTCGTGAAGCAAAATGATCATCCCAGGCTTCAACTGCTTGGTTACGTACTCAACAATCAACTTAGGAGTCGTCTTCGGGAGCTTCTTCAACTCAGGCGTGAGCTCATAGTCTGGAACCGTTCCGACAAAATCCTTAGCCCCGATTCCCCAGTGCACCATAACGTCGCCCTGTTGTTTAACCACGTCGAGAACCGTTTCCGAAAATCGCATTCCGGGAGGTCGGAATAGAGTCATCTTCTTTCCAATCGCATTTTCAACTGCGACGTCGCACTCGTGAATCTGGTTAAAAACCTTTTCCCGATCTAACTTATCGAGTCGGATGTGGTCGTAAGTGTGGTTACAGATCTCATGACCGTCCTGCTCCATCATACGAACCAAATCAGGATTTCCGTCAACCTGCTTTCCAACGAGGAAGAAGGAGGCTATCACCTTCTTCTCCTTCAACACTTGCAGAAACTTCTGGCAGGAAAGCGGATGTGGACCATCGTCGATGGTGAGTGAAACCGTCTTACGCTCGCGATTTCCACGATAAAAGATCCGACGATCAGGATTGAAATAGTCCTTCCCGGTGAACCGCTCGGCCCAATAAACTGGCGAAACTGCGGTAGAAAGCGCCACGCCTTCGCGCTGCCGGACGCGGAATGCATTCAAAACATAAACAGCCACAACGAGTCCGAAGACCGTTGCGGCTGTAACATAGATTCCCTTTCTCTGCATCTGGCGCATGAGCAGGTGGGACTCCGGTGTTTACTTCTTGGCTTGGTTGCCGTAGCGTCGCATGAACTTCTCGACGCGACCTGCGGTATCCACCAGCTTCTTCTGACCCGTATAGAATGGGTGGCTGAATGCGCTGATTTCGCAGTTGATAACGTAGTGATCCACACCGTTGACTGAACGCACGTTTGCGGTCTTGGTGGTTGATGTGCCCGTCCACTCGTGCTCGCCATCTACAAAAATGACCGGATAGAGTGTTGGGTGAATTCCTTCCTTCATGTTAACCTCGAATCTCCTATGATACCTTAATTCAAAAACAGTGTGGTTTCCCGGGCGGGTTCCCGAAACTATTATTGTGGTGCGATTTGCACCTGTAAAGATTGCCGATGAACTCGTTGCACGCGACCCCGCTCCCGCCTACTGCGGCGATGCTGCTGATTCAGCAGGAGCAACATGATGCGCGCACCTTGCTCACAGTTCTGGCATCAGACGTCATCGTTAGCCGCACAACCCGCATCATCTGCGAGTTCCTCGGCTTCGAGAGCAATATGCCGCTGATCATCCAGCGCGCCGGTCCTTCAGCACTCGCCCAGCTCGCGATTGCCTCAGACCTTTGGATTTCCGGTTCTCGCGCCAAGAGCTCCGTGATCAGCAGCGCCCAGATGTCTCTCGGTTGCCTTGTCATTGGATGTATGGCTCCAATGGCCCTCGAGCAAGATCTTACGCTCACCGATGCCGAGCTTCAGCTTCGCGCGGCATCTTTTGCAATGTTTTCTTCACTCGCAACCGCTTTGGTTGCCCGTCAGTATCCCGAGGAGTTCGATGCAGCCGCAGCCGTGGCGAGAATGCGCCAGATTCCAATCGACAGCGCCTACCAGACCGTTAACGGAGAATCGATTCACGACGCTGCAGGCAGACTCGCATCGGCGTGGGGTCTCACCAGAGAGCTCTCAATAGCCCTCCGTGGACCAAGAGATTTCGATTTGACTGACAAAGAAAGACTGATCATCGGTGCCACCGAGATCGCGACAATGGCCGCTCAAAGCGCCGGAGTAAGCGTCGAACCATGGCCCTACATCGTTCCTTCGGAGAGCATCGAGCAAATCGCTCTAATCCAGGCGATGGGAATGCGCGCAAAGCGCGTTGCAGGTCGCCTCACCGAGGAGCTTGAACAGCTCCGCGGTGTGGCCTGACTGCAATCAGTTTAGTCTCGAGCCCAGAACATTGGGCCAGCAGATTCTTGGATCACGGACTGCTTAAGCACATCCAGAGCCTTTCGAAGTCCTTCCATCGGTGACATCAGACCATCTTCGTGCTCAATCGAAAGCACGTAATCGTAGCCACCCATTCGGAGTTCGGAGCAGAATTGCTTCCACCACTCGACTCCGTGGCCGTAACCGACCGATCGGAACACCCAGCTTCGGCCATTGATATCGCCGTAAGACTTCGCATCCAGATTTCCGTTCAAAGTTGACGTGTAATCGTTGATCTTAGTGTCCTTTGCGTGGACGTGATACAGAGCGCCTTCTTGTGCGAGCTGACGGACCGCCGCAATCGGATCGATTCCCTGCCACCAAAGGTGACTCGGGTCGAAGTTTGCGCCGATCCATTCGCCGTCGGCACCGATTCCGTTTCGCAGCTTCAAAAGGGTGTCGTTAGAGTAGCAAACGAAACCAGGGTGCATCTCGATCGCGAACTTAACGTTGTGCTGCTTCAAGAAAGCAGCCTGCTCCTTCCAGTATGGGAAGACAACGTCGTTCCACTGATACTCGAGAATGTCGCGGAACTCATCGGGCCAAGCACAGGTAACCCAGTTCGGATTCTTGGAACCAGGAGCGTCACCAGGGCATCCACTGAAGCCGTTGACAACCGGAACACCGAGCATCGACGCCAACTTGACACCGTTAACAAACGCCTTGTGATGCTCGTCTGCGATGCTCTTCACCGGGTGCAAAGCGTTTCCGTGGCAGCTCAGGGCAGAGAGCATAAGACCCCGACTTTCAATCTTGTTGAGCAAGGCATCTCGTTCTGCCTTGCTCTCAAGAAGCTTCTCTACGTCAAGGTGTGCAGAGCCAGGATAGGCACCACAGCCGATTTCAACCGACTGAATGCCCTCGGCAACACAGGTATCGAGGGCGTCGTCCAGTGACTTGTCGCCGAAAAGCGCGATAAACAATCCGATCTTCATCTTCGCCCGTGAGTTTATTCTCTTTCGGACGAAGATTGAAGCAACAAATCAGAGGGATTGCAAAACTTCGACAATCGCGGCGAAGTTCGGTAGCTCGCCAGGAGTTGGCGTCTCTTTTGAATAGCGGATGATGCCTTCTTTGTCAATCACAAACGCAGCTCGTTTAGAAGCTGGTCCGAGTCCCGCCAAATCAGGCAGAACAACGTCATACGCTTCTGTCACCGAGTGCGCAAAGTCGCTCAGAAGCGTTACCGAAATCCCGGCCGATTTAGCCGACCCTCTTGTGCAAAAGCCGTGTCGCAAGATATTCCGTAGACTTGCGCTCCAGGGAGGTTGTGAACGCCTCCGCTGAGATCACAGAATTCCTGGGTGCAAACTCCAGTGAAGGCTGCAGGGAACCAAAGAAGAACGACATTGCCCTTCCCCTTGTGAGCAGAAAGAGTGACGTCGTGAAGCACTGAGTCGTTCTTCATTTAATGGTTCAAATCGGGAGCGGCGGAGCCGACCGCGAGTGCCATCCCCGCAGAATGTACGATTGAAATCTACCGGCCGTCGCAAACAAAAACGCCACCTCAACGAGGTGGCGTTCTGAGTACCGAGTCTAAACGCTTACTTGTTTCGGCGACGTCGTGCCAAACCAAGGATTCCGAGTCCGAGAGCAGCCATCGTAGCAGGCTCTGGAACCGCGCCGAGTTGACCTCGAGTTGGGTCAAACACGAAGGTAACGAAGCCCCAGTTTGCTTGTGGAGTGAACTGAACGTTACCATCCAAGTTACCGAGACCGTTTCCGTAAGCCACGCCCCAATCTCCTACCTTTCGAATCTTGAACTCGTAGTTCTGACCGATGGTGAACTGCGAGAGAGGAAGGATCGCACTGTTGTACTTCTTCGTCGTTGCGTCGTAAGTAAGAGCGAGAGGAGTTCCGAAGTTATCTCCTCCCGGGAAGTTGCCCATGACTTCAAAATTCATGGAGTTGTTGTTATCAAACCCTGCTCGGAAAGTCGTGTTTGGCGACATCAAAGGATCTGGCGCATTGGTATTGAGCGTAATCTTGAGATTGCCACTCGCATCCGACTGAGTTTTGATGTTATCTCCGCTCGGTGAGATCGTTCCGTTCGTCCACGCAGAGTCTGCAACCTTAAAGTCGTAGTTGACTCCTGGAGTGAGACCGGTAATAACCGTCTCGTACAAGCCGCCACCAAGGCTGGTCAGCGGATTACTCAAATCGTATCCGTTGAACGTGCCCCGTGCGTAGTAAGTCTGCGCATTGCCCGCAGCAACCATTGCCACGAAAAGCCCACCAATTAAAAATCGCTTCATTGCAAATCACCTTCGCTGAATCCGAGAATACGAATTCACAAAACTATTATATCATGAATCTAAGAAACTGCTTTAGGTTTTTTCCAGGTAATTC
Source organism: uncultured Armatimonadota bacterium (assembly GCA_903927345.1). Lineage (GTDB taxonomy): Bacteria > Armatimonadota > Fimbriimonadia > Fimbriimonadales > Fimbriimonadaceae > Fimbriimonas. The sequence continues at coordinate 114,144 of CAIYMO010000053.1, forward strand.
AAACAGGTTTTCGCATCTGAGTATTGACACTTTTTGGTAGACATATGTATAGTTGCGTTGCTATAAACGTCATCGACTTCATCATCCAAGACACCGAGCGCAATTTCGCAAACTTTTTCCACACCTGCAGACAGGTTCCAGCCGACAAGCAAGACTGGAGACCGCTTGATAACGGCCGATCCACCCTCGACCAGGCTCAAGAAGTAGCAATCTGCCCACTTTGGGTCCCGGGACTACTGCAAGCAAAGGGATTCGATCCGTCGATCTTTGGTGACTTCGAAACCGCAAAGGCTTCCCTTCCCGACCTCGATGCTTGCGAAGCGGCAGCCAAAGAAAACTTGGTGAAGCTGATCGAGGCCTGCAAGGCCTTTCCTGAGGCGGACTACCAGACCGAAGTTGAATTTCCGTGGGGCAAATACACTTTCCTCCAAACGATGACCTTCGCAAGCTGGAACGCTAACTACCACATGGGCCAGGTGAGCTATATCCAGACTCTGTACGGCGATCAGTCGATGTAAACCTAAGCGGCACATCTGGAAGTGAGGCGCTGGTTAGTCCAGTGGAACGCAATCAGCACTGCACCGCCAGTTACCGAAAACATCCATCCTGGTTCATTCAAGTGGGCCAGGATAATCATCGACAATCCAGCAAGAAACAAGAGCAATGGATTCCAGGAATGGTGAATCCGGAAGCCTCGTACGACGGCCCAAATCCCCAACGACACAGTCGAACCTATAAACAAGACTTCAAGTACCGGATGACCGATAAATCCGAGCCCTACCGAAGACAAAACTCCAAGAGCAACTCCCGATACGGCACAGTGAATCGCACAAGCAAAGCTCGCAACAGAACCCAGTTGGTCAACATTGGGTTTATTCACGCTTACATGATACCCTAAGGGGGTAGGTGAACAAAGAGAATTTGGCGCGCTCGAGAGGACTCGAACCTCCGACCCCCAGCTCCGCAAGCTGATGCTCTATCCACTGAGCTACGAGCGCGTTAGGTGAAAGAGAATACCTCAAACGCTATGCCGCGAGTTCATTGCCGTTCTGTGCAACAACAACCAAGTCCTCGAGTGGCAGAGGTTTGCTAAAGAAGTAGCCCTGGCTGAATTCAACATCCTTAGCTGCCAAGAAATCAAACTGCTCTTCAGACTCAATGCCCTCAGCAACAATCTGGAGATTCAACGCGCGAGCGAGTCGGATGATGGTGCCAATGACCTCCTCCTGCTTCTTATCTACTGCGATTCCATCAACGAACCGCTTGTCGATCTTCAGGATGTCGAACGGCAGACTTGCCAGAGTGGCCAGCGACGAGTAGCCGGTTCCGAAGTCATCAATGGCGAGGCTAAATCCTCGATCTTGAAGTTGAACCAGCATCGCCAAGCACTCGCCAGCATCGTGCATGATCGAAGATTCCGTGACCTCGATGATCAGATTCTTCGAAGTGATGCCCCATCGATCTACCGCAGTGTTGAAGGCGCTCAAGGTCGAACTGTTCTTCAACTGTCGCAACGACAAATTCATGCTGATCGCAAACTGGGGATTTTGAGTCAGGTCGATGACCTTCCGAATCGCCTTAGCCGTCTCATCAAGGACGTAGTTTCCAAGGTCATTGATAATGTCAGATTCTTCAGCAATCGGAATAAACGTCGACGGCGACACTTGCCCAAACCGGCTTGAGTTCCACCGCAAAAGGGCCTCAGCTTTAACAAGTCTCTTCGACTTATTACAGTAGATCGGCTGGAAGACCAGATGGAATTCTCCATCGGTCAGTGCCTGTCGCATCGCCGTCTCGAGTTCAACCCGCATCTTCGCTCGGAAGCTCATCTCGGGCTTATAGATCACGGGATGGATGGACTGGTTCTTTCGAGCATTCTCCAGAGCAAGGTTCGTCTTTCTGAGAATCCCAGTTGCTGTCTCTGCCTCCTCCGCCTGAACATAGCCGATGCGGCACATCTTCGCAATCTCGACTCCGTCAACATAAATCGGCTTACGGCAGACTTCGTCGATCTTTCCGACGATCCAGGACATTGCATGTGGATCAGGAACGATTACAACAAAGTCATCGCCGGCAATCCGTCCAACGATCCCTGCAGCTGCCACGCCCTCAGAAAGGGTCGATCCAAACGCCTTCAGAAGCTTGTCGCCAATCTCCGCACCCCAGGACTCATTGATGTTTCTAAAGTTGCTGATCTCGATTCCCACCACACCCAGGCGTGGAGATTCGGTCAGCAACAACGCAATGACTTCATGAATCTTAGTGCGGTTGATAAGCCCGGTGACCGTGTCGAAGAATGCAAGTCTGCGAACCTCTTCTCCCCGTGCTCTAGTCTCGGAAATATCATTAACAAATGCTTCAAGCGATATCGTACCGTCGTTGTTATAAGCCAAGGAGAGCTGCTCAGAGAACCAGAATGATTCGCCATTTTCTCGGCAGATTCGATACTCTGTGCTCACGAATTCCTGTTTTCGAAGGATCGCGTCTTTAACAGCCCGTTGCCACAGATGGTCATCCTCAGGATCTCTCAGAGTTTCCCACAGGTAGTCAAATGAGTCGCCCGAAGCAATTTGGTTATCCACCCATGCAAACGGAGATTCATGCTTCAACTTTCCAGACCAGCTAAACTTCGAGTCGTGGAGTTTCGCGCTTCCCTGCCAAATCAAGCAACCTGCGGCATTCAGCGTGCGGACGAGCGAATCATTTAACGCTTTGGCCTCCTGTGCGGTGGCGGCCAAGTTTTCCTCGGTTTTGCCAAGTTTAGAGCTTTGCTCCGTAACCGTAGCTCGGAGCCGACGGACGATCATGCCTGAAATGACTGCTAGCACAAGGCTAAATGCAAAGGCGCAAAACATTCCAACATCGAAGGAATCTTCGAGGTCTTCGAGATCGTGAGCCATGGGAGCACTCTTTACGTCAAGACAAAGCGCTGCAACGACTTTTCCGTCAGACCCCAGAATTGGAACATAGCTTCGAAGCACGTCGCCATCAGGCTCCTTTTGAACTCCGTCTTCAAGCGAGGGTCGCCCCATCCTGAGTGCGGCCAACAATTTGCTGCTCGGATTTCCGATCGGTTGGCCAACCTTAGCTTGCAAAATCTGCCGACCATTAATAATCCGACTAGCTGGACCCGGATCAACCACATAGGTCACGTTCTTCTTGATCGTTCTGTAGATGTACGCGTTGGATAGGCGAGGGTCTCGGGCAATAAACCGGCGAATTGCGATCAGAGTTTGCTCATAGGCAGGCGTCTTCTTGTCAGATTCAACCCAAATCTTCTTGAGCTTCGAAGCGCTAATGTTTTTGACCAACAACCCGCCGGTCAACGTACGCATCTCGTTGTAGCTGGTGACTACGCGCTGACGAGCCGCTCTTTTCACTCCGTAACCGGCAATGAATCCACTGGCGAGGCTGACGGCAAAAACGAGCAGTCCGAATCGGATCGCCGTTCCTAGAGCACTTCGATCGCTAGCCATCTTGGAAGACAACGAGACCCCAGGCGAGTCAGTGTGCTTACCTTGCCCCCGTTTCAGATTCATAATGCCTAGCCGTCCCAAACCCGGAGCGAACGAATCCACTCCTTGAATAATTTCTTCCACACTTCAATGCCGAAGTCTAAACATTTGTCAAAAATTCTCTCAGTTCAAGCCCTCGCCCAGATTCCCTGGGCCCTTAGATTAGGCATCTTTGGCACATTTGCTAGGTTCTCCTTCAAAAAGTGGGCAAACCCTCCGATAACTCCAATACGGCCCATTTGTGCCTCATTGCAATGCAAACTGTCGCAAAGATTCTGAAACATACCGATATCCTCGCTGGAATCGGTCTCCTTGTCATCGTTGCGATGCTCATGTTGCCCATGCCGGGCTGGATGCTTGATCTAGGTCTGGTTGTTGCCCTCGGAACCTCGGTCATGATTCTGCTGACCACGGTCAACATCACAGACCCACTCCAGTTCAGCTCCTTCCCTCCCCTGCTGGTCATTACCACGCTGTTTCGACTCGCACTCTCTGTCGCAGCAACCAAATTGATCTTAGGTTCGGGTCAAGCCGGCCACGTCATCGAGACGTTTGGCAACTTCGTGATGGGTGGAGACTTTGTCGTCGGCTTTGTCGTCTTCCTCATCCTCATGATCGTCCAGTTCGTGGTTATCACGAACGGTGCCGGACGAGTCTCAGAAGTTGTCGCCCGATTCACCTTGGATGCAATGCCGGGTAAGCAGATGGCGATCGACGCCGACCTTGCCGCCGGTCTCATCGACGAAGACACAGCCAAACTTCGCAGAAAAGGCGTCAAGCAGGAAGCCGACTTCTATGGAGCTATGGATGGTGCTTCCAAGTTCGTTAAAGGCGACGCGGTAGCTTCGCTACTGATCATCGCGATCAACATCATCGGTGGATTCGGTGTTGGGCTCTTCAAGGGTCAAAGCGACGCGATGACCATCTTGAAGACATATGCCTTGCTCTCGGTCGGTGAAGGTCTCACATCGCAAATTCCAGCCCTCCTCATTTCCTCCGCAAGCGCTCTTCTCGTCACCCGCGCAGGACAAGAGCGAACGATGGGTGGACAAGTCGCCGCTCAGTTCTTCGCCCAGCCCAAGGCTCTTGCCGTCAGCGGTGGCGCGTTAGCTGCCTTCGGTCTGATTCCCGGATTCCCGGCCACGCTCTTCATGACCGCCGGTGGATTCCTTTACGGTCTCTCATGGCTGTTGAAAAAGAACCCTTCACTCGTCAATGCATTCGACGCTCCGAAAGAAGAAGCTCCTGCCCCTGCACCTGTTCCAGTTCCCACGGGACCCGAAGCCGTATTGCCGTTGCTTCACGTTGATCCGATTGAGATCGAGATCGGTTACGGCCTAACAAAACTTGCCGACCCTAAATCTGGCGGTGACCTCAGCGAGCGCGTCGGGGCCACTCGGCGTCAAATCGCCTCCGAACTTGGCTACGTTATGCCATCAGTTCGAATTCGTGACTCGATCCAGCTTGAGTCCAATAACTACGTTCTCAAGATTCGCGGCGAAGAAGTCGCACTCGCAACGGTTATGCCTAACCTGAAGCTCGCTGTGAATAGCGGTGGCGCCGTCGAGTCCATCGCCGGCATACCCGGCAAAGACCCAGTCTTTGGTCTGGAAGCTCTCTGGATTGAGCCTGATCAAGCAGAACTTGCAGAGCGTGTTGGCTACACGGTCATCGACCCATCTTCGGTCATCACGACTCACCTCTGCGAAGTCATCAAGCAGCACTGCCCTGAACTCCTTAACCGACAAGACGTCCAAACCCTTGTAGATGAAGTCCGCAAGTCGAACCCGACCGCTGTCGACGAGCTCATGCCCGACATGCTCACGATTTCCGATGTCCAAAAGGTTCTTCAGCATCTTCTCGCAGAGCGCATTCCCATCCGAGATATGGTCACGATCATCGAGACTCTCGCTGACTTTGCTCGAAAGACCAAAGATGTCGAACAACTCGGGGAGATTGTCCGCTCCTCCATTGCGCGCACGATCACCCGCCAATACTTGGATCACGAAGACAAGCTTCTCTGCCTCACACTAGAACCAACCCTCGAGCGCACCTTGTCCGAAAAGGTCAGCCTGACAGGCAGCGGTTCCATGCTCGTCCTTGATCCCGAACTGCAAGGGATGGTCATCCAGTCGCTCAAACTCGAGTACGACCGCGCAACGATGCAGGGCCACCAGCCGGTTCTTCTGTGCGGTGCACAACTTCGGCTTTCCATGCGGCGATTCCTTGATCGACACCTTCCAAACCTACCGGTTCTCGCCTACAGCGAAATCTCGGCAAAAGCAGAAGTGGAGTTCATCGGACAGATTGCAGCGTAAGACTGGCTACAGCCAGTCTTGCCGTTTGAACTGCCAGATGATTCCACCGCTGAGGACGATCATGATGAGCAGCGCAAACGGATAGCCGACATACCACTCAAGCTCCGGCATGTACTTAAAGTTCATCCCGTAGATCCCGGCTACAAGCGCGCAAGTCATCAGCACAGTCGAGATCACCGTCATCTTCTTCATCACCATGTTCAAGTTGTTTGAAACAGTTGAGAGGTGGATGTCCAGAAGTCCGGTTAAAGCTTCGCGGTTCGTATCAACCAACTCCGTCAACCGCAGCGTATTGTCAAAAAGATCATGGAAGTAAGGATCCAGATGGTCCGAGACGAACTCAAGCTCTCGCCTCAATAGCGAGTTCATCACGTCACGGAAGGGTCCCAGCTGACGCCGCATGTGCAACATCCGGCGCTTGACGATTAACAACTCGTGGAGCTTGTCTGTCTTCCCGGTGTAGATCTCATCTGAGATTCGGTCGACCTCATCCTCCATGGCGTCAAGCCGAGGGAAGTAGTCATCGAGAATCGAGTCCAGCAACGCAAACAGGATGTAACCCACTTCAGCGTGCCCGAGCGAGAGCTTGGCCTTCCAACGATTAGCCATCGTCTTCACGCAAGGAATCTCGACGTGGGAAACCGTCACCAACGTTTGACCGTGAACAAAGAAGCCAATCTCATCGAACGCCTCCTCACCATCGGTAAGCCCAACGACGGCTGGCGCGACCAAAAACACATGGTCCTCAAACTCTTTCAACTCGGGACGCTCGTCCCGACCGACAGCATCCTCAATCGCAACCGGATGGAATCCGAAGTCCCGATCTAATAAGATGCTCGTTGCCTCGGGGTCACTATCAAAGATATGAATCCAAGTGATTTCTTCGCCGGTCTTAAACCGCCGAACACCCTCGTCGTAGCTAATCTCCTTAACAGACTTGTCGGCGGAGACGGCGAGGACGAGGGTGGTGGTCATTTAGAGCTTCCGGATGCGAATGTTCTTGTAAGCCACGAGATTTCCGTGGTCTTGCAATACGATGTGTCCGGAATTGTACTTTGCATACTCAGGCCAGCCATTGAACTTACTCTTCTTCAGCCGCTCCAAGAAGTCAGCAGAACCGATCTCGTATTCAACGATTTTCACTCCGTTGAGCCAGTGCTCGACATGCGCACCTTTGTAGATCACCCGCAGGTGATTCCAGGTGTTCGCTGGGTTCACCATCTTCTTGGCAGGCGCATACAATCCATATGCAGATCCTGCTGAAGTCAGCGGATTCTTTCCATCAGGATGCTTTGCATCGTCAAGAACCTGACACTCTGTTGCCGTCTCGTAGGAAGCCCCGCGAGTCTCCCGCGAACGCAACATGATTCCGCTATTTCCGCCCGCCTGAACTCTCCAGTCCAGTCGAAGCTCGAAGTCGCCATACTGCTCCTTCGTCGCCAGGTCGCCGCCGTCGAGTCCAGGAATGAATACGAGCGCTTGATCAGCAACCTGCCACCCCTTAGGAACTCCCTCGCCCCGATACTTGCGCCACTTCGTGATGTTCTTTCCATCAAAGAGCAACTCAAAGCCGGCCGCCTTTTCCTCTGCGCTAAGGCTGTTTGTCTCAGTCGCAGCCTCGCTCGGCTGAACCGTGCCAACTCGGTTCGGAATCACGTTGACCGTACTCCAAGCCTCGTTTGCCCACATCATCTGACCGTCTGCACCTCGTAGAGACATCGGTAATCGGAAGTAAACAACATCCTCCGGCTTCACTCCAGCGAACTCAAGGAAGACTTTTGTCCGCGTCTTGTTCCAAGTCACCGACTTCAACGGAAGGCGCTCCTCGCCAACCTTCGGTCCACCGTACTCAATCGTCGGAACATAGTGCCAATGTCGGACTTCCCACTCGCTCAGAACTTCTGGCAAGAGGTTGGCCTGAACCGGCTCGGTGAACTCAATCTCCGCTCCGTTCTGGGCAGGAAGAACCTTTAGCATTTCAAACGTCGTCTTGCCGTTATAAGCAAGTCGTTGAAGTCCGTAACGCTCCTTCCCTTCCTGACCCCAGTTACCCGTAGAGCCAATTCCGCCGACGTACATCGCCTTATCAGGACCCACGATCACTCGGTTGATTCCCGCCTCAAGCCCCTGAGTCAAACGGAAGACGGTGCCCTGATACCGACCGTTCACCTTCTCCAAAAAGATTCGGCGAAGACCGCCGTAGGTGACGTCTCCGGCCATCATCTGACCCTTATACGGACCGTATTCAAACGGCCCCGGCTGGCTCACAGAGTTTCCGATTTCTCCCTGCGGGAACCAGACTGCAGGAGCCAACTCCTTGATGCCTTTCAGCGCCTCAAACTCAACGGAACGGTTCCCATAAAACGCGCCAGGAATCACTTCGAGCAGCTTGCACGAAGGCAACCAGTCGCCCTGGTTGTCGGTGATGAACAACTCACCTTTGCCGTTCATCCCGGTTCCGTTCGGGGTCCGAAGACCGCGAGCGATGAACTCGTAGTCTCCCGTCTTGATGTTGGTTTTCATCACCCGACCGCGATCAATGTTCTGACCATCCGTACTCCTTCCACCGGTGTTGATTCCAAGAGCAAGGTTCGTATAAAGGTAGTCACCTTTGCGGTTAAAGCCGAAGGTGAATTCATGGAAGTTCGGCGTCACGCCAAACCCGCTACTCAGAGCGTAATACTCGTCGATAATGCCATCTTTATCTGTATCACGAAGCCGCGTGATCTCCTGCTTTTGAGCAACAAAGATGTCGTTTCCGACCACTTCAATGCCAAGTGGCTCAGACAATCCAGCAGCAATTCGCTTCACGACAACCTTCGAAGGATCACCAGTCTGAACACCTTCAATGTCATACACCGCGCCGTCCGGATCCCAGGTGCAGAGCACCAGATGTCCGTTCGGACGGAACGACATGCCGCCAACCCGAGGGTTGAAATCCGCCGGGCGTGGAGTCGTCAAATCAAACGAAGGGTGAACGCTCACTTCTGGCCGCCCGTCTCCCGGTCGCTGAGGGAAGATTGCATCCATCACCTTCTTAAATCCAGGCGCCACGACCCCGACCTCGTCGGCAACCGTCTCCAGGTTCTTATTGGTGATCCGCTTCCAGTCGGTCTCTTCGGCAAGCTTCCAATCCAGCGTCAACAGAGCCGGTCCTTCGTTCTGGAAGTAGTCGATAAGTAGAGGGTAAAGCCCTGGCTCGAGGTCCATCGAACCCGTCGCCTGCTCACCCAGGTGCATCCCGTCAAAGTTTATGATCCGCTCACCATTCACAAACAGCCGAGCCCCATCATCAACATTCATCCGGAACTCGTACAGCGCACCCTCTTCGACTTTTAGCCATCCTGTAATCGAAACCAAGAAGTGCTCCTTAAGCCCAAACTGCTCGTTCTTGAGGTCAACGTTGGGAATCTGACGGCTCACGTTTGGAGTCTGGTTAGGAACTAGGCTCGGGATCTTCTCAAACGGAAATTCGATCTGATAAGCGCGATAAGAAAGCCCGGGCGCATGAACATCGCCCTTCTGAATGTTCCCTTGTCCTTGAGGGGCATCAGTGGTCGCGAACAGCTCTTCTTCTGCTGGCTGGCTAAGCGCCGGGTTGAACAGGACGGACCACGTGGTATTCGCACCGATGCCATTCCACGCCTCTCGGTCGCCTTCGGGTCGGGCCTGCCCGTTCACATAGAAGTTGCTAAAGCTCGCTGCGCGACCGTAGGTTAGGACTTGAATGTCTGCCGTAGGAGCCGACGACTTAAACGTTCGAGTCAACCCAACTGGTTTCTGTCCGCGCCAAAGCAACTGAGGCTCTTCAGTGACCGTGACCCACTTACCGGCGACCGGAACTTCAAAAACGAACTCAACCCGGCTGTCCTTCAGCAGCCGATGCCCACGGTAACGAGGCTTTACTTCTTTACCGTCAACCTTCCAGACCGAGGCGTCAACCTTTCCACCTAAAATCTCGCCGCCCTTCGAAGTCGGCTGAGGCCCGTGGACCGTCGTGTAAACCGCACCCTCGAAGTTAACGTCGCCCTTCCAAAACTTGTACAGCCCGCAGTTGGTCGCATCATAAGCGATCCAGAAATCCTTGGCGAGCGCTACTGTAGCGATACGGGCGCGGTTATCAAGCACCGATCGAAACGCCCAAACATCCCGGGGAGGAACGTTCTTTGGCGTAACGTCAGACTGAATTCGGCCGGAGCTGAGGGCAAGAGCAATCAGCGAAGCAAGCACGGGCATGAGTCAATTTTCGCACACCCAACCCAGCGAATTCGCGGGTGCTTCGACATGTCGGCTAAAGTTGCGACAAATTACGGCAAAGTGCCAGCAAGAAGCTGATCGACGATCTCGTCTTGATCGTACTGACGCGGAACCGGCTTCAGACCCGTCACCAAGCAGTCTCGGTTATCAAAGATGAAGCAACCACCTTCCCACAGCGATTCCTCTTCGGGAACCTCTTCGAGGTACTTGAGGATGCCTCCCTTCAGGTGATAAACCTCTTCAAACCCTTTCGCAAGCATAAATGCGGTCGTCTTTTCGCACCGAATGCCGCCGGTACAGAACATCGCAACCTTCTTGTTCTTGGAAGGATCTAGGTTCTTTTCAACCCACTCCGGGAACTCACCGAACGAAACCAAGCGAGGGTCAACTGCACCCTTGAAGGTTCCTTCGATGTACTCATAGACGTTGCGAGTGTCGAGCACCATAACGTCCGGATCAGAAATGAGATCATTCCAATCCTTAGGCTCAACATAACGACCGACCATCTCGCCCGGATTGGCGAGCGGGTTACGCATCGTAATGATCTCCTTCTTGAACTTCACCTTGAGCTTTTGGAACGGCACTTCCTCGTGCGCAGAGTCCTTGAACTCAATATCCGCAAAGCGCGAATCAGCCGTTAGGAATGACCAATAAGCGGCAATGCCCTCAGGAGTACCGCTGATCGTGCTGTTGATCCCCTCGGGAGCAATCAGGACGATGCCTTTGAGGCCGTTGGCATCAGCGACCTCAAAGATTTGATCACGCAAAGCCTCGCCGTCGGTGACTTCGACAAACTTGTAGTAGGCACGAACAACGAACTGCATGATCCCTCTATTATAACTTGCGATTAGCTAACCGCTTCAATCCAGCCTTTCAGACTGTAGTAGCTGGTCACCCGCTTGATCTTGTCACCCTCGACTTCAAAGAACGCTGCCGCAGGAATCGCATACGTCTGCCCCTTCGCTTCGACCAAAGGACCATCAGTCTTCAGATAAGTCCCCGAGCAGGTGAATTCAGCCGCGCCCCGGTTTCCAGAAACCATGACGCAAAGATCGCTGATGTGCTCACGGTAGCAGTCATCCATGTGCGCCTTAAACGCTCGGAACTTGTCGATCCCCACCTCAGTTGGTCCCTCGTTGATGACGTGAACCACGTCGTCGCTCAAAGTCGCGAGCATCGCGTCGGCATTGTGGGAGTTAAAAGCGTCGAAGTAAGCGCGAATAAGCTGTTCGGTCACTGAAGAGAGTTTACCGGCTGGGTTGACAATTGGCCCCGACCAGACTAGAATCCCGGTATGAGCCTCACGCTCGCTGTCTTTCTAACCGTTGCCGGCTCCAAACCCAACTGGGTTCCTAACAACTTGGCGGGCTATGCCATTGGATTTGGATCGGAAGCCTCCCAAATTCGGAGGAAGGATCGAGAAACTGGCTACTGGATCGGTCGCAGCATCGATTGCGATGGCGCCCACGTTAGTGTGATCCTTACGAGAGACACCAAGATGTTTCGCAACTTCTACCCTCTCCAGCCTGGGGATGTCCCCATTTCGAAGCTTCGCAATCTCGGAACAGATAGAGGAGTCGCGATCGGAATGACCGAGAACCAAGTGTCAACAAAGATTGGCAAGCCCCAAAAGCGCAAGTTGGACGGTCCCTACGTTCGAACTTCGTACGAGTGGAAGAACATCAAAAACGGCGAGGGGCATATCTACAGCCAAGAACTGGTTTTCAAGAAGGGCAAACTGATCGAGATCTCAGTGGGGCGAGAGGCTGTGCCTGGTTGCTGATCTAGATTCCAAGGGTGGCGTCATATCCCTCTTCTTTTCGTCTCAAAATGTTTTCGGCTCAAAATGTTTTCACGGTAGTAATCCAAACCACTCAGACGAAGTTCCACCCGCCTAGGGGCACGGGTCCCAAGGCAGCTTCGTTTCCAGAGCGAATGCGACGGGAACGGAGGTGTCTTGGGTGGGGTGTGGCACTGGGCCGGCGGATGGAAATTCGCATATTGACATTAACAGCGGTTGACAAAACCCCCAAATCTTCGCCTAGTAGGTGATGATTTCATCCAGAACGGGAAACTCGATAGGCGAGTCCCAAAGTTGCCAAGCAAGTTCCCCTGCACGGTCTTACAGATCACGGGAACTACTTGCGCGTTACCTCGCAGAACGCACCCAGCAATGAAACCAAAACTGCTCCCGAAGGTCCACACCCCGCCCCTGTACCGACTGCCCAACTTTACCCATCAACTATCTGTATTTCGACAGTGTTTGAACCTGACTTTCCAACAAAATGCGTCGCAGTTCTCTCACTTCACAGTGATCTGCCGACTCAAAACCGCTCGTCCATTACTGTCCTTCAGGTCAAGCTTCACGAACTTCGCATCCGACGGAATTTCGAACTCACTACCCATCTCCAACCGCTTTGAAGCCCCGACACCAAAGGAAGCCGAGACGCTTGCAAACGGGTCGTAACTTCTAATCCAAACGCGACACTTAACCCGACGCGCCACAGAACTGCCCGCCACTGTCCAGCGAACCGGGGCCCTTGAACCAACCGCACTCAAAAAATGTGGATCAGCGATCGCATTCTTGTATCCCTCCGCCACACTGGGGTTATCGAACAGAGAATAGTTATTGAGCTGACGGTCATCTTTGGCGTACTTCAAAGCGTTAAAGCTGAGCCAACTCGCCGCCTTTAAACGCGGGTAACGCAAAGGAACCGTGCGGAAAAACTCAATGATCTTCTGATTCGCAAAAGCAGGCTTATCGGCACCATCAATCGATGCGCGGTGGGAAGCAGCCCACTCAGCAACCATGATCGGGTGCACAGGCGAATACCGGTTGTAGACGTAATCTATTGAATCCGTTGGGAACCTCCAATCCGCCGCACGTGAACGATCCGAATCGTTGTAGATCACAGAGTAGAAATTGACCCCTACCCAGTCAACTGCCTCCGGCCCAGGATAATAATCTGCAATCGGCTGCTCCGGAATTGTGTTGGGACACCAAACCATGATCGCGTTGGGTGCAATCGTTCGAACGACATCAGCGACTAACCGAAACTTTTCACGGTACAGCGAGGGGTTCCCATGATAAGGGGTCCAATTCCCGTTCATCTCACTGGCAAACCGAACAAACACCGGAATCCCGCTGTCGCGAATGTCTTTTGCAAACTGTTGAAGGTAACGATCATCACTTACTTCAACCAGAGAACCCGGTTCCCAGGCAATCTGAAGAGCAGCTCCTGCCTTTGCTAGCTCTTTGGCATAGGCGACCGGAAAGCCGACTCCATACTTGCGATACATAAAGAACATCGCATGTTTCTTACCAATTAGATTGTTAAAGCTCTGCGGATAGCGCGTCTCATCTTCCCTTTCGATGTTTGCGCCAAGATACATTCCCGACGCCGGCTCGCCCCGCGCTAATTTTGTCTCAGGAACTGAGCCAGCTGTGTAAAGTTCGATCTTTGACCCGTATCGACTACCCCTCTCGCGCTGCACCTTCCCAGCGTTCGGGTCACCTAGCTTGTCGTAACCATCGGCAGCCTTCAAGAATGCCTCCGAAGCAAGCTGAAACTGCTCTTTGGCGAGATGGGCTTCAGCCCTCTCCTTCCAAGCGGCAGGACCCTGGGGGGAAATCAAGAGCACAGCAAGCGCGAGCACCACAATCAAAGGACGTTAACGGCAGTTCGGAAGTTGCTTAACCCCTGTTGTACTCGTTATTCCCGCAGCCGCCTTTGCCATCCGGCCGAATATGGCAGCCGTGAATGTTCTCGTACCCCCGCCAGGCATAGGGATCCTGACCAGCGATCATAACAATGTCGCGCTGGTCGAGAGCCGAAACTCCACCCTTAACCTCCGTGTTCCAGGCCCAAGGAAGCAGAGATTCTGCGCTCATATAATGATTAACAAGTGACCTTCTAAATCCGCCCTGTGCGTAGTTTGGAAGCGAGCGATGCAACAGATACCCATTGAAGAACACAATCGAGCCCGCTTTGACCTCAACCGGAATCGCGTCATCGTTCGAATAGGGGAAGCGCTGTGCCTCTTCGCTACAATCAAACCTGCGATCGCCGTGCCACTCTTGGAAGTACATCACACCATTCTTGTGCGAACCAGGAATGACCCAAAGGCAGCCGTTTTCAACGGTTGCATCGTCCAGTGCGATCCATCCGCCAGTCAGCGAACGGTCGCGCGTTGGAATGTACACCTCGTCCTGGTGCCAAGCCTGACCCGGCTTTCCGCTCGCCTTGATGAAGAGCATCGACTGCATGCACTTCACGTTAGGTCCGATCGTCTTGGTAAGAACATCGACAAACGCAGGATGGGCAAGATTCTCATGGATCAAGCTTGAAATCTTATGCGGAAAGTGGATGCAAAGCACTTGCCGAAGAACATCTTCATCGGTCGAGGTTTCCGAAGTTTCAGGTGCACCTCGAACTTCCCCACGTTCCCCACGGCAAATCGAAGTCGCCTCCGCCCGAAGCGCCTCAATCTCCTGGTTAGAGAACGCATTTTCGACCACCAGGAAGCCACTCTCTGAGAAAAACTCCGCTGCCTCATCCGTCATAGGAAGATCAAAATAACCGTTGGGACGACCACCCTTCCAGGACGCCCAAGGTGCGAGCTTCCGCTCCTCCGCAAGTTGATTTAGGCTTGGTGAGATCACAACCTGCATCTTAACCCAACATGATGGCAAACGACACTCCTAGTGGTGCGTTACTCGCTGGATAAGCAGACCCTGCTAATTCAACCGGCAAACATGGAATACATGTCTGGGAAGTCTCTAACGCCCGACACCATGGACCGCACCGTAATCTTGCGGTGCTTGATTGTCTGTTTGCAACGAACAGAGATCGATTTTGCGACGGGTAGACTTGCCAATCAGTAGGAACTACTAGGAATGAGCGACGTAGCTAACAAATATCCAAACTACAGCCCCGGTCTCGAAGGCGTTATCGCTGGCATCAGCACGATCTCTGAAATCGACAGCGATCGAAGTTCTCTTCAGTACCGCGGTTATGACGTTCACGATCTCGCCGAAAAGGGTTCTTACGAAGAGTGCGCCTACCTTCTCATCAAAGGCAAGCTGCCCACCGAGGCGGAGCTCAAAGAATTCAACGAAGTGTTGATCGCCGAACGAGAAATCCCTGACTATGTCTACGACATTCTCAAGGCGCTCCCAAAGAACGCACACCCAATGGATTTGGTACGGACGGCATACTCCGCACTCGCTCCTTCGGATCCAGACTACAAGAGCGAACCAACCGACCACGAAGCAAACGTCCGCAAGGCAATTCGGATCGTTGCAAAGGCTTCGACCATCGTTGGCAATGGTCACCGAATTCGCAATGGACTCTCGCCGCTCAAGCCAAAAGCCGAGCACTCCATCGCTCAAAACTTCCTCTATCTGTTTAGTGGTGAAGAGCCTAAGGCAAAGACTGTTGAAGTCATGGATGCTTCTCTCTGTCTCTATGCAGAGCACGGCTTTAACGCATCGACTTTCGCTAACCGAGTCACGGTAGCAACCCTTTCCGACCTCTACAGTGGAGTCGTCACCGGAATCGGAACTCTTCGAGGTCCACTCCACGGCGGTGCAAACGAAGAAGCAATGCACATGATCCTCGAGATCGGCTCACCCGACAAAGCACAGGCTTGGATCGATGACGCCATCGAAAACAAGAAGAAGATCATGGGCTTCGGTCACCGTGAGTACAAGAAGGGCGACAGCCGAGCCTTTTACATGAGTAAGGTTGCCAAGGAGCTAGGCGAAGAACAGGGCAACACCACCTTCACCGAGATTGCAAACATCCTCGAGAAGACCATGGCAGAGCGGAAGAACATCTTCCCCAACGTTGATTTCCCTTCGGCCTACGCCTACTATCTGCTCGATATTCCAATCGATCTCTACACCCCGCTGTTCGTCGTGGCCCGCCTCGCAGGTTACACAGCGCACGCGATTGAGCAGTTGGACAACAACCGCCTGATTCGACCTAAGGTCATCTACGAAGGTGCTCACAACCTCGAATACGTCTCGATCGAGAACCGGTAATCGACAGACTCAATAAACAAAAAAGCCCCTCTCAAATGAGAGGGGCTTTTCTTTTGGCGGATTACTTGATGTTCCAGATGGCTTTGATCTCATCCAGGTTCAACTTGAAGTCGTTCCATGGGTTGTAGCCAACCACGTTGTTGTTAGCCCCGGTATTCAAGCCCACCATATCTCGACACTCTCGGTTCAACGAGCTCCAGATATAGATTCGTCCAAGGTTCTTGCTCAGATTCTTCTGAACCACATCGCGCTGATACAGCTCGTTTCGGATTGCGGCGAGCAGTTGCTTTCGAGTAGGAGGCATCTGAGTTGGCAACAGAGGGGTGAATTTACCATTCTGAACCCGGTAGTTCTTCGCCAGCTCTCGCACCTGGTCCAGGGTCTTGTCGGCGAACGTGATGTTCTTACCATTCGCATCCAGCATGTTGGCGTCAAATGGGTTTGCGCCCAAATCTCCGTTCACAAAGTAGCACTCCGTGATGTCAACAACTTTGGAGGCGGCTGGCATCGGCAAGTTTGCAACCATATCGACTCCTCGCTCAAGTTCTTCGACCCATCGCTTAGCGTACTGCTCAGGAGTTTCCCATGCTCCCCACTTTGGATCCTGAGGGCCGTAGAACAACAGGTCCTTTCCGTTCTCCGCCACTTCGCTGAAGTCATTCTTGAAGAAGCGCCATCGGAGGATTGGCGACCGGAAGTGTAAGGATCGGCGTCCGCACTGCTGAGACCAGTTGTAACCAACCATTTCCTGGCTGTAGCTCGCCAACTCGTTGACTCCCGGCGAGAAGCCGCCACTCTGAGCGAAGTTCTTCAGCTTGCCGCTCACATAGTTCGGAATGAACTGATTCGCATTTTCGTTCAAGAAGGAGAATGCAGGCATCGACAATGGATTGCTCCCGAACGAAGCAGGAATTCCTAGCGCAGTCCGTACCGCAGGGCTGACTCCGTAGTTGATTCCAACCATGATCCCCTCATTAACGCGGCCCAGACCTTGCCAAGAGCCAACCTTGGCGAATTGGGAACCACCAGGGTGACCCGTTCCAGGCTCATTTCCAAGCTGGAAACCGATCTTCTGAACAAAGTTGAAGTTCTTTGCATTCGCAGCCCCATACTTTGCGACAGCCTGGGTCGCAGCGGCATCGTTGACGATATTGACGTATCGCTGGAAGCTCTGCTTGAGATAAGGAAGCATCGCAGGCTCAGGACGCCACCAATCTCGATCCTTAGGAGCCATCATTTTGATCGGCGTCGGCAACTTCTTCCCGAAAGGATCTACCGAGACACTGGACCAAGAGTCTGCAGTCCCAGAGTGAGCATAGATACCTGGAGTCACAACAAACAACAAGTTCAGAGCATTTTTGGGATCAGCGTTCCGATACATGAGCCGTCCGATGACGCCGTCAACAATCCGATCCTTCTGAACCATGTCGGCATCATAAGGGTTCCAGAAGTGCTGGTTCACTGCGCCATCAAAGCGCACCCAAGTATTTGCTGGAAGCAAGTCAGTTGCCTCGAACATCTCGGACCAAGTGGCACACAAAGGATCATCAAATCGATACTTCTTTGTCGATGGAACAACTAACGCACCCTGCATGATCCCAGGCTGATCGTTGTAACGAAGATTCGCCTTTCCTTCCTGGAATTTAGGGATAGAAATCTGCGTCATCGGCGCGTTATTCCTCGGGGCCTGAGCGTGAACGTTAAGGCCGAATCGGGTTGCGAACCATGCAGGAGTCTGGGCATTGGCTCCGGCACAAACCGAGACGAGGGCGATCAATGAAACTCGTTTCATACGAGCTGTTTGCCCCGAACCGGCGTGCAATCGGCACCAAACATTGCCAGGTTCTGTGCCCTAAACGGGTCATTCCAAGCAAAAAAGACGGGCAATATCCCGTCTTTTGGCACATTTTCTGCCTACGCCGGAAGCCCTTCTTCGCGACGATGCTCATCAAGAATCGTCGGATCAAACGAAAGCTTCTTGCGCGTCGGCGACTTCGAGTCGATGATCCGCCAAACTGGAACTTGATCCCCCGCTTCAAAAGATGCCTCAGCAACAATTCTCAGGAAGATTCCAGAACACAGCGGACATGTCGTGTCAGCATCGTTCTCAGAAGCCAAATCAGCACGCATCTGCAGTGTTGTCCGGCTCTCGCCCCGCGGGATTCTGCTCACGTACTCTTTAACCATCGTGGGAGTAGGAATCAGCAGTTTAGCTCCGACTGGAAATCCCTGGAACGACTTCCCAAGCGACTTAACCTCGGCCACCATGCCTGGATTCATCTTCTCGGCCCAAGACTTCTTCATCACATCTGAATCTTGACACAGGAAAGAGTTTCTCTACTTTGGGGTAGCTCCCAAAGTCCTAGCACTTCGGCGTCTAACTATGTCAACTTTCATTCACCCAGACAGCTCAAACAATCTGTTTGACTTGGATTGCGGAATTGAGCCCCCCCGCATGACGTAGAATATTCAATATGCCCAAGCCAGTTCCAGTTCGGGAGGAACCGAGTGAGGGAAATCCCGCCAAGATGAACACGATTCAAAAGAGCCTTTTCGAGGCCGAAATTATCGAACAGATTCGGACAGTGTTCGACCCCGAAATCCCCATCAATGTCTACGATCTGGGTCTCATTTACGACATTCAAATCGATGACGAGAAGAATGCCCACGTCCTCATGACGCTCACCTCGCCATCCTGTCCGGTTGCGGGTTCGCTTCCCGGTGAAGTAGAAACCGCTGTGCGAAACACTGCAGGGATCGGAAAGGTCTCCTTGGAGCTCACCTGGGATCCCCCGTTCACCATCGAAATGATGAGCGAAGAAGCCAAACTGATTTTAGGACTCGACTAATGAAGTTTTCTGCGCAAGAAGAGTACGGTCTCCGTTGCCTTATCCAGATCGCCAAGGCAGGTCGTCCGCTCACCATCCCGGAAATTTCCGATCTCGAAGGCATCAGCTCCACCCATGCTGCAAAGACCCTGATGATCCTTCGCAAAGAAGGGTTTGTTGTTGCTAGTCGAGGACAGTCTGGCGGATACTCGTTGGCACGAAATGCGGCCGAAATCGCGGTCGGAGACGTGCTTTCAGCAATTGGCGGGAAGCTGTACGACGCGGAGTTCTGTCGCAAGCATTCTGGAGCCCTGGATATCTGTACTCACGCCGTGGACTGCTCAGTACGCTCACTTTGGCAAATCATCCAGGGCGCAGTCGACAATGTCCTCGACAAAGTCACCCTTCAGGATATGGTCGCGACCGAGGCAAAATCTAACGTCACGTTGCACATGGATGGCCGTCCCACGGTTATGTCCCGCCCTCCAGCGGAGTCTGTAGAAGTATGAGTTTCCCGATCCAAATCTCCGATGCTGCCATCGCTCAAGTCAAGCGGATCATCGCTAAGGATGGCCGACCTGAAGTCTTCCTGCGCCTCGGCGTAAAAGGTGGGGGATGCAGCGGGTTTGAATATCGGATGGAACTTGATACGGTACGTCGTCCCATCGATATCGTTCTTGACGTGGATGGCGTATCCATTGTCTGCGACTCTAAAAGTGCGAAGTTCCTTGAGGGGGCGACCTTTGACTACACCGGCAATCTAATCGGTGGTGGTTTTAAGTTCGAAAACCCCAATGCCGCCCGTTCTTGCGGATGCGGCACGAGTTTTACTCCAAAGTCCGCCTAGCGGATGAACATTCCGACGATCAACCCATTTTGGACGGCGATACTCAACGTCATCTTGGTGTCCCCAAGCGAGACGCGATAAGCCCGTCGAACATCTGTCGTTCCTTCCGACTTCAGCACCACAAACTCCTTCAACTCTCCCATCTCCGCAAACTTCTTCGACGTTGATATCAGCATCGTGGAAGGCACTTGCTTCAAGAACTCCGGGCTAAAGTCGGCCTCATTGACCTTTCCTTTCAGAAGATTTGAAAACATTTCCCGGTGCTTCGCCGTCAAATCGGGCATCGTGTCCTCGACGACTGGCGCAGGCGGCTTCGGATTATAGTGCTCCATAATAGCGTTGCTAAGAGGCCCACGAGCCTCATGCTCGTGGTTGGCGAGAACGATCACTGTGGTTCCGTTAACAGCCCGCTCAATCACGGTCGAGAATCCTGGAATGCCACCAGTGTGGGCGTAGCTAAAAATCATCCCGTTTTCATAGTTTGGGTGCCATCCAAACCCGTACGGCTCCTTTAGCTTAACCGTCGTGGGGTCCGGGTTGAACATTAACTGCTTCTCAGCTTCTGTGAAGAGTTTGTTACCGCGAAGTGCAATATCCCAGCGCGTCATGTCTCCCAAAGTTGTCACCAACGCGCCTGCTGAATATGGCCAGTCCATATTCATCTGAAAACTAGGCATTCCATTCTCGCCAAAGCTCTCAACAACCTTAAACCGCTTCTCAGATCCGGTTGACTTCATACCCGCCGGCCGAAGCAGATACGAATCAAGAGCGTCGTAATAACCTTTCTTCGTCGTCCTCTCGATCAGACAGCCAAGAAGCGCATAAGCTGTGTTGTTGTAGTTGTACGTCGAGCCTGGTGCGAAATCCATCTTGTCATCTTTGACAAACTGCCAGATCCCGTCTGGCGACACCGGCTTTTGCATGACGAAAGCAAACTTCTTAGAATCGGTGTAGCTAGGAATTCCGCTCGTGTGAGTAAGCAACTGACGCAGCGTGACGGAGTGCCACGCCACCGGAGTGTCTGGCATCAGCTTCCCCAACGTGTCCTCATACGCAAACTTCTTCTCCCTGACTAAGCGAACAATAACCCCAGCAGTGAACTGCTTTGTGATTGAAGCAAGACGGTAATGACCATCGTTGTTTGGTGTCGCCCCCTTACCATAAGTTTTGAGGTGAACCACCTTCCCATCCTTAACCACGGCAACTCCAACTCCCAGAAGCCCTTTTTCAAGGTGCTTCTGAACGATTACATCGACAGCGTTGGATTGAAAGAGGGCCAACGAAAGCACAACGGATGTAAGCATTGCGATTCATTACGAATAAGAAGCGAGAATGAGTTGCGCGAAATTTGCCATAATAGTTACTTAGACCCGTTTGGGTCTTGACCAAGTGCAGAGCGGTGTCCGAGTGGTCGAAGGAGCACGATTGGAAATCGTGTAGGCGGAAACGTCTCGAGGGTTCGAATCCCTCTCGCTCTGCCAGTTTTCTCATGGCGGTGAATCCTTCCCTTCAGCCAATGCTTGATGCGCTCGAGTCGCGCCTCAAAACCGGCAAGCTGAAACTTGAGATCAAATCGGAAACCGAGCTTGAACTTGTGCCTCAAGTTCCCGACTCCTTCCCCCTGACTGTGACTCTTCACGCGGAGGACGACGTTGAAGTAGGCTTCGCACCCTGGAGTGAGCATCTTGGCTCAGTCGGCAAAGCAACCAACTTACTCACTTGGCTTCTGACTCCCTACTACCGAGTGGTGACCGCCTACTCAAAGGGACAAGCCATCGAGTCCTACACCGAGGCATATCGCAATGAAGGCTGGGAGTTCAGGGTCGAGGTCTACTTTATGGATCCAGAACAGGACCTGCCCGATCCCGACGAGATCCGGATTCGTCAACAGGCGGTGTTCCTTGATTCGAATTACCTGACCCACTACCCGCAGGCCCAGCTTGATCGAGCAGGATATCCCGTTGGAACACTTCTGGGCGAAACCATTTACGAGTCACGAAACGGCGAATGGCACCCGACGAACGTGCCAGACCTTCCGCAGGATTAACCAGCCCGACTCAGCTTTCCCAGGCCAGGGGAATGTGGAGCTTCTGATAGGTCTCAATCGCGAAACGATCCGTCATCCCCGCAACGTAATCCACCGCACCCTGGAGCCCCTCGTATCCCTCGGGGAGAGTGTTCGGCTCAACAAAGTGGACAAAGAGGTCTTGAACAAGGCGTTCGGCTTTGGTGACGTCAGGATATAACACCGGATAACGAAGATAGACGTTATCGAACATCCATTCCTTAAGACCGTTCATCGCCCGAAGATAGTGATCAGAAATCTTCACGAACGGTTTATCAACGCTCTGCTCGATAACATCTCGAACAAGAATGCCTATTCTCTCGGAATAGCGCGTCCCCAGCACGTCAAACTCGGCGGGAACAGCATTGATGATCCCCGAACGCACAGCGTCATCAATATCGTGATTCAGATAAGCGATTCGATCGCTCAATCGCACCACGGCAGCTTCAAGCGTCGAAACTTGCTCCCCGTCGGCATCACTGAGGTCCTTTCTTCCTTTGCTGTGACCATCGATTCCCTGGCGAACTTCTGCGCTGAGATTCAAGTTCTCGAGCACATCGACGATCCGCAGAGACTGCTCGTAGTGCCGGAAGCGACGAGGCGCGCCTAATCCAGCGTCAATAGGCAGTGAGTCTTGGTCAGCCTCACTTCCCCGCTGCTTCCAATACTCGGAAATTGCTTCGTCCAGCGCTCGTTCTCCGGCATGACCAAACGGCGTATGACCAACGTCGTGTCCGAGTGCAATCGCCTCAATGAGATCCTCGTTCAACCTCAGCGCACGTCCGATGGTGCGGGCGATCTGTGCCACTTCCAACGTGTGTGTCATACGCGTCCGGTAATGGTCGCCCGTCGGATCAATGAAGACCTGAGTCTTGTGCTTTAAACGACGAAAGGCCTTGCTGTGGAGAATTCGGTCGCGATCTCGCTGGAAACAAGTTCGTACCAGATCAGAGTCCTCCGACACTTGTCGCCCCTGCGACTCGACTGCTTTGCAGGCAAGAGGGGATAGCGATGACACTTCTCGCTCTTCAATTTGTTCTCGGATCGTCATCAGCACCAGATAAGGACGACTAGAATCGCTGATTTGAAGCGATTACGATGAAGTCGACGAAGCAAACAGCCGCGAAATCGCCGAACCTTGGTTCTTCAACGAGCTCATTCGGGATTCCATCGCAATGAACTTCGCCTTAAGATCATCTTGCTTTTGAGATGCCCGACGGTTGATCGCATCCATATCCTTTTGGAGCTGATCAGCTTGCTTCTTAAAGCTCTCTTGTCCCGCGACGGCCAGACCGCTTATTGAGTCAGTAAACGTCTTAAGGGACTCGTTGACCGATCCAGAAAGACCTCGAACATAGCTCATTGAGCCAACAACACCTGTTGTCGTTCCGGTGTATTGAATTTGAAGACCGTTTGCCACCGAGTTCCCAGTTGCACCGGTTAAAAACTGACCGCTTCCCGTGGCGGCTTGTCCAGCAATAGTTCCGGCGACATCAACTCCGTCAATCAGGGAACCAGCTGCAAATCCAACTCCAGAGTTAGTTCCCAGAGGTGACTGGTTACTCACAAGCGTAAATCGACCGTTCGTGCCGTACTTCTTGCTCTCAACCTGAAGCTTTCCTCCATTGTCACTGGCAGTGACGAGGTCCTTGAGTCGAGAATCGCTGTTGATCTTGTTGACAATATCCGCCATTGTCGCGCCAACATCGATGTTCAACGTGTAGTTGGAGTTCGACATAAGGGCACCGCCAAATGTGAGTATTTCTGAGACTGTGTTCGGACCAGTCTTCGTAGTCGCCGCAACATAGTTCGACTTCGTCGCCACAGTGGTGATGCTAATGTCGTACGGCGTCACACCTGAGGCAAGTGCGCTGGAACCGGCTGAAACAAAGGTCAACGCGTTGTTCGCGCTCGTTCCTGAGTTCTGGAAAATCTTCCGAACCCCCTCAGGATCCTTGGCTAGAGCTGTCTTGAACACTGAGGTGTCGAAGTCAATCGTTCCCTTCGAGTTCAATCGCAATCCGATAGACGCTGCGTTCTTGTAGTCGCCGGTCGCGCCAGAGATGTTGTTAAACAGAGACGTTGTAAATGTTGAAAGAAACTGACGAACGGTCGAGTCTCCAAAGAGCGGCCCCGTGGCGAAGGTTTTGTCATCGAACGAGCTGTATTGGTCGATAAACCCAGCGGTCTCATTAAACGAAGTGATGAAGGCCTGAACACGATTCGCAATCGTATCGGTATCGCTCGAAAGCGAGATCGTGGATTTTTCCGGCGTTGTTGCGTTTGCTTTGATCAGCGTTAACGTGGTTCCCGGGATAACACCTTTGATGCTGTTCGTTGATGATGTCAAGTTCACGCCATCGAGCGTATAAGTCGCGTCTTGGGCCTGAATCAGCTCGTTCGCGGCTCCCTTTTGCAGAATTCCAAGGGCAGAAAGCGTGTTACCGGAGTCCGTAAACGTCGGAGTTGACGAGGCATTCTTGATTTCGAGCCGATACTTTGTCGCTCCACCCTCGGTGATCGACACGACTGAAGCTGTAGCGCCAGTTGAAGCTGCGTTGATCTTATCGGCCACACCCTGGAGCGAGTCTGTCTGCAAGTTCAGGGTCACCGATACTCCGTTGATCTGAACAGTTTGATCCGAAAGACCAGTCACGCCCATTAACGAACCAAGAGCGGTGGTCGATGCGGTCAGTTTCGTTCCCGCGGCACCGTTTGTAATCAATTCACGAACACTGCTCGTGCCGTTGAGCAATCCAAGCGAGTTCAAGACAGAACCGCTGACGTCAGAAATCTGTGGCTTTCCAGTTAGTCCGGTAGTTCCGGAACTAATCGTCAGATAAGCGTTGTTGGTTCCACCGTCGATTACCGACGCGGTAACCCCGACCGCCAAGGCGTTCACCTTCTGGGCGATCGTCGTAATGGTGTCCGTAGCCTCAACCGTCACCGCCTTCCCGTTAATGTTGAAGGAGCCGGTGTAGCCGAGCGGATTAGCGGCGCTGCTCTGCGGACCTGAGGAAATCTTTTGAGACTGGGCCAGCTTGGATACAGTCAGATTAAACGAGCCAGCCAAGGTTGCCCCTGGATCCACGGTGATACTTGCAACCGCATTATCACTCGATGACGCGGTAATTGCAGAAAATGTGCCGAGCGTCGTGAGCTGGTTACCAGCCGTCGCGATGCCCGAGATCTTCGACGCGAACTGGCTGTACAACTCAGCTTTGTTTCGCAAAGCGGTTTGCTGCGCAGTCATGCGCTGGATCGGAGCCTTTTCGATGTTTACAAGCTGCGTGATGATGCTGTCTGTATCCAGACCACTACTCAAACCACTAAATGAAATTCCATTCGTGCTTGTTACTGCCATCGAAATTCTCCTCCTTAAGCCGCGACCATTCCGTAAAGTTGGCTCGCCTCAGCGACCTTCTTCCGTACTTGCTCTTGAATCTGCTCTAGAACTTCATCAGAGAGGCCCAAAGCCTCATAGATCACCGGATCGATGCCACCAACTGGTGCCTTATCGTCTCCGTAGTAAAGGTGCTTGTGCATCCAGTCAGCAAGGTGCAACGTTGCGAGCGCTCGATCCACCGTAGGCTCGAACGGTCCCTCGTGCCAGCGGATGCTGTGTACGATCTGCTCAGGAAGTCCCCACTTTTCTGCGATCATCGCACCGATGCCCGCATGGTTATCGCCCAAAAAGTGAGCTTCGATTTCTTCGTAGCTGACGCCCTGCTTGAGAGCCTTCTGAACCATCTTGTCGTAAACCGACTTAAAGTTGCAGAAAATGAACATCCGTCCAATGTCGTGCAAAATTCCGATTGTCGAAAGTGTTTCGAGTGATTTCTTATCGACTCCAAGTTTGTGTCCGATGGTCTGGCAAGCCGCAGCAGTTGCAAAGCTATGCTCCCAGAATCGTCGTGCGCCTTCTGGGTCAACAGGATTCTTGCTGCTGAATGCAGCAATCGATCCAACCGAAAGCGTAATCGTCCGAACTTGCTGGATGCCTAGGATCATGACCGCTTGGCCGACACTCGTCACCTGGCGAGACAGGCCATAGTATGCCGAGTTGACAATCCGGAGAACCTTAGACGCAAGCGCCTGGTCACCTGAGATGATCTCATCGATGCGATGCAAATCAGGCTCAGTCTTGTTCGTTTCGTCCAAGACCTTCGCCACCGCAGTCGGTAGCGGCGGAAGCTCTTTGAGCGATTGCTCTAAGCGCTTACGTATAACCAATGCTTCTGCATCAACAACCATTTTCAAACCCTCGCGTCACTTCCAAGATTGAGTTGATATCAACGATCAAGGCGACTCGCCCATTGCCGAGAATCGTTGCACCCGAAATTCCGGGCAATTCTCCGCAATATTTACTGATCGATTTGATCACAACCTCTTGTTCCCCTAGCAGTCGATCAACAACCAAGCCAACTTTTTGCTCGGCAGAACCTACCACTACGACGTAGTTATCGGCAGATTCTTCTGTAAAACTCCCGGGAACTTTAAAAAGATTTCTAAGTTTTAGGATCGGAACCGTCTGACCCCGCAGAATAATCACCGGCTGGCGACCAACTTGCATGATCGGCTGAGCATCAATTGAGAGTGTCTCGATAATCGAACCGATTGGCATAACGTAGTCAACGTCCGAAACACGCGAGAGCAATCCGCCCATGATCGCAACCGTCAGTGGCAGTTTAAGAATGAATCGCGTGCCAGCCCCAACCGTGCTCTCTAGGTCAATCAAGCCCCCCATGGCCATGATGTTCGAGCGGACAATGTCCATACCGACACCCCGTCCACTCACGTCGGTAACTTCCTTAGCCGTGCTAAATCCGCTATGGAAGATCAACATCTGAGCATCTCTGTCAGAAAGTCGGGAAGCCGCGTCCGCCGTCATCAAGCCCTTCTCAACGGCCTTTGCGCGCAGTTTAGCTGCGTCGATGCCTCGACCGTCATCGATGATCTCGACCCAAATGGCGTTGTCCTTATGCTTCGCCGTCAGTCGAACAGTTCCGACTTCCGGCTTACCTGCCGCGACGCGCTCTTCGGACGTCGGCTCAAGACCGTGGTCCACCGAGTTTCGGATCATGTGGATCAATGGATCGCTAATGCCTTCGATGACGCTTCGGTCAACTTCGGTCTCGCCACCTTCGATGACCATTTCCACTTTCTTCCCGAGCTTTCGAGAAAGATCTCGAACCATGCGCGGGAATCGTTGGAAGACGGTATCGATCGGCAGCATGCGAGCGCGCATGATCTGCTCTTGTAATTCGCTGGTAACTCGACCAATGTGTCCGACTGTCTCCGCAAGAGATTCAACTTCTTCACCAGAAGCGGCCTTGGCGGCGATGTTCGCACCGATCTGACTCAAACGAGTTCGATCAATAACAAGCTCTCCAACGAGGTTCATCAGGTTGTCCAGCAACGAAACGTCAACGCGAATCGTTTGGCTGGCTTCTCGCTTCGGTTCTGGCCCGCGTCGGTCACCTTGCCGACGATCGTCACCCCGTTCAGTCATCTGAATCGAATCTGACCCAACCTCTACCTCCGCGCTCGCCGCCTGGGTAGGTTTTAGAGTAGCGACTGCGGCAGTGTATGGAACAACGTCAATTGCTTTAACCTCGCCAATCGATGATAAGCTCTTCGTCACATCGGTTGGATTTGCATGGAGCGAAACGAGGAATCGAGCTTCAAAATCAAACTCCTCGGCTTCTATCTTTTCTTGAATGGGGTTCGCCCAGAGAATCTCTCCAAAACTATTCATGGCCGTGATCGCCATGAACATGCGCACGTACTTCATGCCGCAAGTCGGATCAAGCTCAACTCGAACCTCATAAATCCCTTCCATTGTTGGAAGAGCTTGGAGAGATTCGAGAACTTCCAATGGCCAACTTGGAGATTCTTTACTCACCGACGGCTTGA
This sequence comes from uncultured Armatimonadota bacterium, assembly GCA_903927345.1. Taxonomy (GTDB): domain Bacteria; phylum Armatimonadota; class Fimbriimonadia; order Fimbriimonadales; family Fimbriimonadaceae; genus Fimbriimonas. The sequence goes on from CAIYMO010000053.1 coordinate 141,936, forward strand.
CCTCGGGCCCAGCCTCGGCACCTTCAGCGAATGCATTCAATTGCTCAACAAGTTGAGGATACGTTTCGATATCGTTCCCCGTTGTCGCAAGGATTTCCTTGCCCGAAAGCATTGTATCGACCGTTTGAATAAGGCAATCTGATATTTCTGGTGTAACAGTCAGAGATCGGTCTCTGACTTTGAACAGTACATTCTCAAACTCGTGAGTTAGGTCTGCGTAGTTGGCAAATCCCATCGCACGACTTGAGCCCTTAATGGTGTGGGCAGCTCGGAAGATGGCCCCAATTCGCTCGTCGGTAGGGTCAGCAGCAAGTCTTCCAATCTCTGCTTCCAAAATCGAAAGCTGCTCCTCGGTCTCTTGCAAAAAGAGGTCGAGGTATTCATTCATGTCAAGGCTTACGCTCATTCGCTTACTCCTACCAAGCTGTTCATGTCGACAATTGAAATCAATGTGTTGTCAAGATTTATGAGTCCCGAGACCATGCTCCTCATCGCAGAATTGGTTTCAGAGACGCTCGGTTGAACATCGTTCTCCGTGATCGTGATAACTTCAGCTACATCGTCGACTAAGAAGCCGACCGAACCATGCTCATTCTCCGTCACGATGATGAAACCGTGCTCCGCCGGCTTCGTCGAAACGATACCAAGCCGAATCCGAAGGTCCGAAATCGGTAGAGTCCGTCCGCGAAGATTCGCAAGACCGAGCAAATGCTGGGTTTGGGTTGGCAGCGGAGTCACTTCACGCCAGCGAATAATTCCAGTTACGGAATCTACACTGAACGCAAAATGCTCCTCACCAAGCTGAAACCTTACGAGTTTCTGCTCAGGTAGCATCACCTCGTCCTGAAGAACTGCGACTTCTGACATAGTTGTTAGTAAAATCGTTGGTCAGCCACCCCGCCATCTTTACTAGGAAACATGTCTATTCGATTGATCGCCATCGACCTTGACGGAACACTGCTGCGCGCAGACCACACCCCACACCCAAATGTCATCCAGGAACTTAACAACGCGGAAGCTGATGGAATAAGAGTAGTAATCGCTTCAGGCAGATCAATTCAAAGCATTAGGAAGGTTCTCTCCGGAATATGGAACATCGACGCGGCAGTCGCCACGAACGGAGCCGATGTTTGGGCATCCGCAAATCAGCCCATCCACCGAGACGAACTTAACGATGCGGTGAAACGGATGGTAGTCGAGTTTGCGGTCGCAAAAAATCTTCACCTCAGTTGCTATTCAACTGACGGAACCTACGCCCTGCACGAATCTGAATATCTAACCGAGTATCGGGAACTCGTTCAAGGACTCCCTGTCGAAATTCGCACTCCCTCGCAAATTCTGGAGATGCCAATCTTTAAACTCGTCTTCATCCTGGATGCCACCATCCTTCCCGGCCTGCGTGCCGAGATCGAGCCAGAACTGGTCTCTCTTGGAGCAGACTTGACGGAATCTGCCCCTCGATACCTCGAAATCCTGCCCCAAAACGTTCACAAAGGCTCTGGGCTAACCCATCTCTGTGAGCATCTTGGAATCGCGCAAAATGAAGTCGCCGCGATCGGGGATTACCGTAACGATATTGAGATGCTTAAATTTGCTGGTGTATCCGGTGCAGTGGCAAACGCACTACCTGAGATTAAAAGTCTCGCAGACTATACTGTATCTAGCAATGAAGAAGGCGGAGTCGGTGAGTTCATCGCCCAGTTTGTGCTACAACGATAGGTAGATTGGTGGTTAATGTGAATTATCTTCGACTGCTCTTAGTCCTATCTTGCACCCTTCTCGCCTCGCTGGGATTTGGTCAGACAACATTTAATGTCACGACTCCCACAAATGGTGACTGGCTCAACGGAAACAAGACTCTTTCCTTTAACGGAAAAGGTGCCTCCGTCGAAGTCACCATTGCCGCGACAGTAACAAGCCCGTCGGGATCATCTTCTGTAAGCACCCGCGTCAACCCAACCGTTGCCGGCGAGTTTAACGGATCGCTCAATTTGACATTCGCAGCCAACGCACCTCAGGGCGACTACACGATTCAGGTCACCGCCACCGAGCCAGGAAAGACCTACGCTCCAGTGAACCTTGCTGTTAAGGTCGACACCAAACTGCCAAAGCTTCTCGATTACCGCCCTGCCCAAAACTCCTTCGTCAAGGGCACTGTGCCCATTCGTTTCAAGCTTCTTGAAGACAACATGAAGGACTGGCGGATCACCGTTGGCGGAAGCGATATTCCGAACAACACTGGTACTGCCACCGACTTCTCCCTCGATTGGAATTCAGGCACTCTGGACACCGATGGCCCCCAGAACATTGCCATGACTGCCAAGGACCGCGCAGACAACGCTCTGAACTTCTCAATCCCCGTTACGGTCGACCGTCGCGCACCCATTGCAACGATCCAATTCCCGAATGCCTCGACTCCAATCCGATCACGAGCTGATGTCACAGTGATTGTCGACGTGCTCGACCAATTCGCAAACGCGGTCGCAATCACCGGCGTCGACGTCATCATCCAGAAGACCGACGGAACATTCGTTACTCGTGTTGCCCGACAATCCTTCACCGAGATCGGCAACAACACCTGGCGCTTCACCGGCAAGCTCCGATGGCGCAGCGGCTTCCCTTCCTCCTACAAAGTCATCGCAACCGCGCTGGATAAAGCAGGAAACGTCGCGGTGCGACAAGAAGTGTTGGTGCGAGTTAACGGTTAATTCCGTCCTTACCTCTATTGATCATGAACAAACTTATAATTAGCGGCCTGCTGACAGGGTCCTTAGCGGCAATTTCTGGGGCCCAGATCCCCGATTTGTTAAACTCCCTAGACGCGGGCGGCCGCTCCCTAGGAGCAGGCGGCGCCTTCGGCGTCACCGGTGCCGATACGTTTAGCATCCTCAATAATCCCGCCGGACTGGGATACGTTTCTAGTCGCACCTATGGCTTGGCGTACCGCAACATGCCAACCACCTTTACAAGCTTGAGCGGCAACCTCAGTTCCCCATTCACTTCTACCAACGACGATGGGTCCAAGAACCAGTTAAGCCACCTGGGATACGCGATTCCTCTCAAAGGCGGTCGAACTCTCGGAATCAGCTATCAAGTCGGTGGTTACATCAGCGATTTCCGCGGCGGAGTTGGAATGACTTCCGGAACGCTCACCAACGTCACCTACTCCGAGCAGCTCAATGTCAAAACAGATTTCTACACGGTTGCAATCGGCAAGGGCAAAGAAGATGGATCCAGCTCAATCGGCTATGGACTAACTTTTGCAAACGTCAACTTCCTCAACCGACAGCTAGGATTCATTCCAGGTGGCGCAACCCTAATCGACACCGATAACAAAGCCACCGCATACGGAGTTGGGATTGTTGCGGGAATCCAGAAGAACAGCGGAGCCGGCTCCTACGGCATCAGCCTGCGAACCCCAATCAAGCTCACCGGAAGCGACGTTGTCAAATCAGCATATGACACCGTCCCCGGTCAGCTCTCGCTGGGTCTAGCTCGGCGCACCGACAGCTTCCGAGGTAGCAATAACTACCTTCTCCAGGGCGCACAGGTTACTCACTACTTCGGAGGATTCGGAAATGGACTCACAACCCGTTCAAACCAAACTGCGTTTGGTCTTGGCGCAGAGTTGGGCATCAGCCGAGAAACCTTTACCCTTCCAATCCGAGTCGGATACAGCTTCTCACCCGCTGGTGGCGACGCGTTTGCCCGCCGAGATGGTCTCACTTTTGGTGTCGGATACCGACCAAACAGCCAACCGTGGGCGATTGATCTCAACTATGCCTTTCCAAAAACTGGAGGAAAGGATATAGCTTTCATGTTCAGTTACCGATTTGATAAGTAGGATTATGCGGATGCGACTTTTATTGACGGGCATTTTTGGGCTAGCTTTGCTCACCACAGCGATGGGGCAGGCTTGGACGACGGCGTATGACGCTGGTCTAAAAGCGGCTAAATCAGGTGACTGGAGTTCCGCTCGAAAGGAATTCCAAAAGGCGCGAGCAAACCGCCCTGATGACGTTTCTGGGCCAACCAATTTGCCAGGACCTGTCACCGAAGCCCGAAAGTGGCGCGGCGGCGCTCCATACTCTCCGAACTTCCTTTCGGCCTATGCATCGTTCAAGCTCGGTCAAACGGCAAAGGGGGATGCTTCTTCAACATTCTTCAAGACCGCCCAAGACGAGTTCGAAGGACTCCTCAAAAAGAACCAGGTCAGTAAAGAGTCCTTGTACTTCCTCGCAGCGATTTACTCACGAGCAAATCAGACCGACAAGCTTCAAGACCTCGCAAAGAGGTCTCAAAAGGCGAACTGGAAAGTAGATGGCGAACTCCTAGCTCCTGAAGAGGTCGCAGCAATGGCCCAAAGCATGACCCCCACCGGTAACAACCAGGGAGTCGTTGCGGTTGTCGACGCTTCAAACATGAGCGGCGTGACGCCAACCATGCCAATCAAAGCAGGTCCAGTCCCCGTCAATCCTAAGAAGTTTGCTCTCATCATCGCCAACGGCGATAACAAGCTTGCAGGCTTCCAAGTAAGCCACGCGGCAAACGACGCTAAGTTGCTTCGTGATGCGATCACATCGAATGCGGGATACGACACGGCAAACGTCGAAGTCGTCCTGAACGCCAGCGCTGCTCAAATCAAGGCCGCCGCAAGCGCGCTCGCCGCAAAGATGCCGACTGAGTCCACGTTGCTATTCTTCTTCACCGGAGCCGGCGCGAACATTGATAACCGAGACTGGCTCGCCGGAACTGACACCCAACTCGCGACAGATACGTCAGCTATGATCGCCAAGACGGAGATCTATCGCCCATTCGTCGAGAAAGGGATTTCAATCTTCGCCTTCTACCAAGTGTCGCGATCCGCAATCGGAGGACGATTCTTTGGTAGCGAAGAGCCCAAAGCAGGTCGAGTCTCCCAAATGCAGTCGACGACCCCCGGTGAGACGATCTACTCCATCTTCAAAGACGGAAGCAATGTCGGAATCTTTGCCTCTGCAATGAGCGACGTCTTCTCTGAGCTTCACTCCAACGCAATTCCAATCACGGAGTTCGGTTGGCAGGTCTTCTACAAGATCCGACGAGGTCAAACCGGTTCATCTGGTGGTGGCTCACGACAGACGCCAACACTTCCTGTGTTGCAGCTTCTCGCTTCTGACTCGCGGTTCTAAATCCGCGAGTCATTAAAAGGCTCTCTTAGGCCAGGTCGAATCCCATCTCTTTGAGGATTCTTTCGACCTGGTCTTCGTCAAACCGGTCCATCTGCCGCGCGCGTTCGACCTCAAGCTCAGCCTCGGCATCCTGCCCAGTGGCTCGAAGCAACTCCTCCAAAAGCCCGTGATAGACGTGCTTCTCCGGCTCCAAATCGCTCGCTAGCCGAACCGCCTTAATGGACTCGACCTTCATGTCCGAAAGCCAAAAGACTACTGCACATCGCAGGTAAAGGAAGTCATCGCCAGGCGACAGCTCAACCGCCGCACGGAGCGACTGCAAAGCCTCTGGATACTGCTTCAGCTGAGTCAGTAGGTCACCGACCCAGTAGTGCAGGTAAGAGTCATCGGGCTTGGCAACCACAGCGTTCACCGCGTACTCCATCGCTCGCATCGGGAAGCCTGAAGTCCGAAGTGCCTCCGAGATTTTCAAGTTGAAGTACGGATTAGCCGGCTCTGCTTCAAGGGCCTTCTCCAGTTCCATGATCGCCTCGCTCGTCCGACCATGTCGTTTCAAAAGGTCAGCAAGGCCAACGTGCGGTTCCGTAACATCAGATTTGATCGCAAGTGCCTTGACGTACTGGCGATAGGCCGCAGAAAACTGGTCGGTCGCCTCAAGCGCACCCGCAAGGTCGATCCGGCTCTTAACATCGCTCGGATCACTCTGCTCAACCGCCTTCTGAAAGTGTGCGATTGCTTCGGCATACTTCCCAGCGTCCAAGCTCATACGACCAAGTTGTTCGCTTTCCTCGGCGTTATTGCCAAACTTGCTCGGACCTTGTGAGTCGCTGTGATCGAGTGTGATTGCACCGAATAGATCGGCGATTGCGTTGACGTTTGCGTCCATAACTTATTTGCTTCGACTAATGTCGATGACTCCAGCAGTCGCATCTGAACCCGCCACCCGGGCGAACAATGTCGCCGGATAACTTGAACCAGAGAGAGGAATCGTTGTGATTCGAAATTTCTTAACGGCCCCCGGCGCGAGTTTATAAATCGCGATCCGAGCCTGCTTCTTCGGCAGCAACTTCGGTGTCATGAGATAAACATCATCGATGAAGAACAATCCCCCTGAGTAGCCCGCGCTCGTCTCAAAGGCAATTTCGACATTGACCGTTTCCTCTGTCGGGTTTGAAAGGGTTGTTTCCAGATTAACCGTCACACCAAAGTTGCCGTCAAGTCGCCCTGCATTGTCCTGCCGCTCAATCGACTTTTGACCGAGTCGGAAGACACCCATGCGTCCACCCACTTTGTACTCCCACGCCTCAGACCGAATCGGATCAGGATAAATGTGGTCAGACAGCGTGTACGATGACTTGTCCCACTCATTGAGGGGTTGTGCCCCCACTTCACGCCAAGGAGTAGAACTCGACAACGCCGGCTTCCACTTGGCAATCACCTCATACGGAGGAAACGCGTCGGCGCGAACAATGATCCGCTCTGGTCCTTCGATGAGCCGGATTGCCGCCAACCCACTGATAACCGCCTGAGGAGCAAGTCTTCGGAAGGAGATCGGGCACGTCGAATGCGGAGGGAGAACAACGATTTCGGCGCTCGCAGTGCGAATCGCTCGCATAAACAGATCCCCAGCGCGCATCCCAGCGCCAACTGGGTCAAAATCCGGCGCCGAGTCGCCAGGAGTAATTGCGATCTTCGCTGGCTTATCCGAATCGTTGACAATCTGGGATCGAAGGATCAGCGGAGCGGCGGAATCATTGATATGGTGATACAGGAACCGGGCCGAGCTCCCAAGTGCCAATGAAGCCCCAAAGAGATTCCCTGGCTTCTCAACGCGCTCTGGATCATTGCAATACCAAAGCACGTCCTCGTCCTGAGGAACCAGCGTGATATTCGAAACCTTGACCGACACCGTTCCGGTTCGAGCGACCGTGTCGGGAGCCGTGATATTGACTTTTACAGGCACGGTAACCGTGAGCCCAGCACCCAAGGCAGGAACGTTATCTGCTGTCCACTCCAGCTTTGCAAGCGGAGAAAACTTTGTTTGCTGCTTCAAGGCCGCTTCGATCGCGCCCCGAACAGTTCCAGAAATCGCCGGTCGCCCGGTAACTTCGGCTTCATAAGAATCGGGAAGCTTTGCCGCCGTCATCCGGCAAACGAAGTTCACTTGCCGAACGGATGAACCGTTATTGATGGTGACAAATCCAGAGCCAGGTCGCAGCGCAGTCGCAGAGTAGCTCGAACCAGATTTACTGATCGACAGGAATCGGTCGTCCGATGAGGTCACACGCACGCTCATTGGAATAGTTAAGGTCGTACTGTCCCCAACAGCCAGCCGAATCTCACTCTGAGCGGGACCTGCAGATCGTTTGGCCTCGATCAAAGACCGCTGCAATTCGCCAGCCCATCGGTAAGCAAGCGTCCGGCGACTGATTCCTCTTGCCGAAGCTTCAGCACGAGTAACCGTCAGAACAGTTTGCGGCCCAACTTTGACAACAAAATCCGAGCCCATGGGCCGAACAACAACCTTCCCAGAAGACCGAGAAAGCTTTGATGCCGCCTTTGAGGCAAGAAGCTCGGGAGATACTCCATTCGAAGCAGCTCTAAACGTTAAAACCTGCTCGCCATTGATGTAAATCGAGCTTCCAGAGGCTGAGACAGTCCGAGCCAAGCCAGTCACAACTAGCCCGACGCACAACAAAACTCCCGCAATCTTAGAAAACAATCTCACAATCCCGAAACGACCCTCAGGTTACCTGTTGACAGAAATTGTGCCAAGTCGTTTAACCTGGCGAATCTCAAACATATGAATCAACGTATTAACCCACGCATGGTTCGAACTGATTCCCTTTCCAAGCTGTTTGTCGACCCCAAAAGAGGTGACGTGAAGGCAGTTCAAAACGCAACATTTGAAGCTCAACCGGGCCAGATCGTTGGTCTACTCGGCAAAAACGGTGCCGGGAAATCCACCCTCCTCCGGATGCTCTCAACCGTACTCACGCCCAGCAGTGGTAAAGCTTGGGTCAGCGATTTCGACATCGTCGCCAACCCCACCGAGGTCCGCCGAAGCATCGGCTTTATGTCCACGTCTACCGCGCTCTACGGTCGCATGTCCCCCCGAGAAATCCTCGGCTACTTCGGCGAGCTCCACGGCCTGCAAGGTGCGTCCCTTAAGGCCAAAGTTGATGAACTCATCTCTCGGCTCGACATCGGCTCCTACGCTGACGGACTCTGCGACAAGCTAAGTACCGGGCAGAAGCAACGAGTCAACATCGCCCGAACGCTCATCCACGATCCCCAAGTTCTCTTCTTTGATGAACCAACAAGCGGTCTCGACGTTGTGATGAGCCAGGACGTGATGCGGTTCGTCGAAGAAGAACGCGAACGCGGAAAAACAATCATCTACTGCACGCACATCATGAGCGAAGTAGAACGGCTCTGCGATCACATCGTCTGTATTCACGACGGCGAGCTCAAGGGGCAAGGCTCCATCGAAGCCCTCAAAGCCCAGACCGGTGAGTCAAGCTTGGAGAAGGCATTCTTAAAAGTTGTCGGCTACAACCAGGAGGTGTTGGCATGAACCCAGTCGTAACCGTTTTCCGGAAGGAAATGCGAGAGATGCTCCGCGATAAGCGTGTTCGCTCCGCGATGTTCATTGGTCCGATTTTCTCGGTCGCCTTGATGTTCATCCTTTTCGGATTGATCTTCTCGAGCTTTAGCAAAGCAACCAAGACAACCGTTCACGCCATCGTCCGCAAGCACGATGCCGCTACAGATGCTTTCATAAAGGGTCTCGAGAAGGGCGGAATGACCGTCAAAGAGCTCCCATCTGTCGATGCAGCAACCGAGCAGATCAAGAAGGGCGAAGTCAGACTCGCTCTCGACTTCGGCGACGGTATGGAGACTTCGCTGGGTTCAAACCAACCGTTCAAACTCCCTGCGTACTTCGACCCTAGCGAGCAGAAGGCACAAATCGCCCTGAGCGTCATCGAGAAATCGATGAGCGCAATGAACGAAGTCATCGTCGGCAAAATCTTCGAGGAAAAGCAGATCGACAAGGCCATGCTCAAACCCCTAAGCGTCGAACGAAAAGAGGTCAAGGTTGGCGATACAAACACCAACGAGTTCCTGGTTCAACTCCTTCCCTATCTCATCGTGATCTGGGCGTTCTACGGAGCTATGAGCTCCGCGAGCGATATGGTTGCCGGTGAAAAGGAGCGACAAACGTTGGAGACGCTTCTGATTAGCCCAGTAGCCCGGCGCCAAGTCGCACTCGGAAAGCTCTTCGCACTCGCCACAGCCTCGTTCCTCGCCACCGCGAGTAGCATTGCCACGATCTTCGTGTTTTACAGTCTAAAACTTGACTTCCTAAAACCGCTATTTGAAAAGGGTCTCGGGCTCAACTTCACAGGTGTCCTGGTGATCTTGGTGGCTCTTGTTCCAACCACGATGTTCTTCGCGAGCGCACTGATCGCAATCAGTAGCTACGCAAGAAACACTCGCGAGGCTCAAACCTACCTGGCTCAAGGCAGCATCCTGGTCATGCTTCCCGCCATGTTCAGCCAAATCATCGGGTTCACCGATTTCGCCCAGAGCAGAACGGTCTACGCGATCCCCATCCTCAACGCCGCAAACGTGATCCGCAACGCGCTCATCGGAAAGTACGACGCCGTTGGAATCGCGATGACCGTCGGAATCGGAGCCGTGCTCGCTCTCATCGCCATGGCGTGGAGTGTGCGGCTCTTCAATCGAGAAACGATTCTGAATCGAATCTAAAACAAATACGTGCTGCAGAAGTACACCTTCTGCAGCACGTAGATCGCTTACTTCCAGTGAACAAGGTTCAGCTCAGCCGGAACCGAAACATTGGGGTGGAATGGAATAACCCGAACGGTGTACCCCTGGTGACCAGGCTGGTCGCATTTAAGCTGACCGGCGTAAACGAAGTCTTCGCCATCCTTCTCTCCGAACGAGAGGTCAATCACAGAGGTGTTGGTGAGTTCACGATTTGATCCCACCTTTCCACTCACTGCTTGCACGCGAACCTCAGCCGGCGACAGCGCACCAAGTCGTACCCTTGCCGTTACCGAGAACTCATCTCCAATCGGGTTAGACAGCCCGACCGAGTCGTTGACCGAAACGACCGAAACCTGCCCCCAGTTCGACTGAACTTTATCGCGCCAAGCGAGTGCATCCTTAGCCAAAGCGGAGCCGTTTGCGCTCACTTTACCGAACGCCTCCGAAGCCGGAACGTACGCCTGTCGCGTGTAGTCCTGGACCATTCGGTGCGTCGAGAATTGCGGCGCATGGTGCATGATCGACTCTCGAACCATCTGGAGCCAACCAACTGGAATTCCCTTTTCGACTCGGTGGTAGAACGTCGGTGCCATCTGGTTCTCAATCACATCATACAGAGATCGCGAATCAAGCCAATCCTGGTGTCCCGAGTCCCCGCCTTCCGAGCGGTTTCCAATAACAAACCCGAGGCCGGGCTGATAACCCTCGTCCCACCATCCGTCAAGGATCGAACAGTTAAGACCGCCGTTGGGAACTACCTTCATACCACTCGTTCCCGAAGCTTCATAGGGCCGTCGTGGGTTGTTAAGCCACACATCAACACCCTGAACGAGTGATCGAGCAACGCCCATGTCGTAGTCCTCCAAGAAGACCATTCTTGAGCGAGCGCCGCCATGGTTGATAAAGTTGAACAATTCCTGAATCAGCTTCTTTCCGGCGTCATCCCGTGGGTGAGACTTACCCGAGATGACAATCTGAACCGGGCGCTCAGCATGGTAAAGAATCGACTTCAAGCGATCCGGATCAGTGAGCATCAGGGATCCGCGCTTATAGGTCGCAAACCGTCGTGCAAAACCGATTGTCAGAACCCGAGGATCCAGGATCGTGCTGACGTAGTCATAATCTGGTCGACTGCTCATGTTCCGAGCCGCAAGGCTCTTCGCCAGGCGTTTTCGCACCGTACGAATCAGCGCCCCCCGCTGATCCTCCATCACCGACCACAGCTCTTCGTCAGGAATGTTTGCGACCCCTGCCCAGTTCGCTGGATCCGAAGGATTACGTCGCCAATCGCTTCCGCAGAACTCATCAAACAACCGAGCCATCCCGCGCCCGACCCAGGTCATCGTGTGGATACCGTTGGTGACGTGACCGATCGGCACCTCATTTTCGGGATAGTCCGGCCAGCGGTTGGCAAACATGCCCCGTGACACTTCTCCGTGAAGCCGAGCAACACCATTGACGTGGTTTGCCGTCTCCATAGCAAGCAAAGCCATGTTAAAGTTCTCCGCCTGATTCAGCGGATCAAACCGACCGAGCTTGATGAAGTCGGAGAACGGAATTCCTGCCGCCTCGACCGCATTGTTCATGTATCTTCGCAACAGAGGCTCTGGGAACAGGTCGAATCCTGCCGGAACCGGAGTGTGGGTCGTAAAGACGTTGCCATGAACGGTCGCGGCTCGCGCGGTTCGGAAGTCACAACCTTGAGCAGAAATGTACTGCCGAATCCGCTCAACCGACATGAATGCGGCGTGACCCTCGTTCATGTGGCAAACCGTAGGCTTGATGCCCAACGCAGTCAGCGCCTTCATGCCACCGATACCCAGAATCATCTCCTGCCGAATGCGCATCTCTTCATCGCCCGAATACAGCGAGTCGGTAATGTTCTGATCGTTCTCAGCGTTCTCCAGAATGTTCGAGTCAAGCAGGTACAGAGGGATGCGACCGACGTCCGCCTTCCACACTTGGCATGTGACCACGCGATCTGGGAAGTCAACCGGAATCCGAATCGGGTCGTTGTTCTCGTCTCGCATCAGCGAGAGCGGCATCTGATAGAAGTCGTATTCAGGATAGACCTCTTCTTGCCAACCGTCCTTATTGAGGCGCTGTCGGAAGTAACCCCGGTTATACAGCAGTCCAACCGCAACCAACGGCAGTCCAAGGTCCGAAGCTGACTTCAAGTGGTCACCGGCAAGAATTCCCAGACCGCCCGAATAGATCGGAAGCCCCTCGGTCAAACCAAACTCAAAGCAGAAGTAAGCAAAGGTGCCTTTCTCCTCGGGATACGTCGATTCAAACCAGGTCTTGGCGGCAAGGTAGTTATCAAGCTTCTTCTCGCAGCCCTGAACACGATTCAAGAACAGCGGATCTTCAACTAAGGTCGCCCAGCGCGAAGCAGGAACACGGTTGAGGAACAAAATCGCGTTATGCTCGCACTCTGCCCAAAGATCTTTATCAATGGACCTGAGCAAGTCGCGGATCTCGTGGTCCCACGTCCAGAGCAGGTTCGTGGCAAGTCGTTTTAGCGGCAAAAGGGGTTGAGGTAGCGCCGTTACGACCTCGAAAGCACGAGTGAACTTGGGATTCTTCATATCCTGGTAAATATTCTAGGGTATTCGCCCCCGTTAAAACAGGTTTTGAATCGTAGTTAAGGTAGAACCAATACGCAATTCATGCTGGAAACAAAGAATCTCAACGTGTTCTACGGAGCAATCAACGCACTGAACGATGTGTCCATCACAGTTCAGCCAGGCGAGATTGTCGCCATCATTGGATCGAACGGTGCCGGAAAGAGCACCTTGCTTCGAACCATTTCTGGCCTCATCCGACCCCGTTCAGGATCAGTTTCCTACAACGGCAAGGAGCTCACCACGCTCCAACCCCACGAAATTGTCAAACTCGGGCTCTCCCATGCTCCCGAAGGTCGACGCATCTTCACCAACATGACCGTTGAGGAAAACCTTCAACTGGGTGCCTACCTCCGAAAGGATAAAGCCGGAGTCGCTGCCGACATGGAAATGGTCCTAGGACGCTTCCCAAGGCTCAAAGAACGATTTAAACAGAACAGTGGCACCATGTCGGGTGGAGAGCAGCAGATGCTCGCTATTGGCAGGGCGCTTATGTCTCGGCCCGAGATATTGCTTCTTGACGAGCCATCTCTTGGTCTCGCTCCATTCCTCATCACCGAAATCTTCAACATCGTTAAAGACCTCAACGCAGACGGTAAGACCGTCCTCATAGTTGAGCAAAACGCAAACCGCGCACTGGAAATTGCCCACCGCGCCTACGTTCTCGAAACCGGCGAGCTCGTTCTCCAAGGTTCGGGCCAAGAGCTGTTGCACGATCCGAAGGTCAAGGAAGCCTATCTGGGAGGCTAGTGAGCGCGCTCGCCACCCTTCGCTTTGTTCCCCTCTCCGAAGGTCTCATTGATGAGATCTTAGTCATCGAAAACGCCACCCACAGCGCCCCGTGGAGTCGACGCTCGTTCCAGAACGAGCTCGAGCACAAGTACGGCGTCTTCCTCGTAGCCTTAGTCGAAGGCAAAGTCATTGGCTATGGAGGCACTTGGGTCCTTGTTGATGAAGCCCATGTCACGAACGTGGTTGTCTCGCCCGATTTCCGAGGGCAAGGCATCGGTCGCAAGCTCATGAATGAGATGCTTGTGAAAGCTCGCGAAAAGGGTGCCGTCTGCGCAACTCTCGAGCTCCGCAAATCCAACGAAGTCGCCCTCAAACTTTATGAATCTATGGGCTTCGTTCAGGCCACAGTCCGAAAAGCCTACTATCCAGACAACCAAGAAGACGCACTCGTGATGATGCTCGACGATTTGATCGGTTGGACCCCGTGAGCCTAGTTCTCGCCATCGAATCTTCCTGCGATGAAACATCGGCGGCAGTCGTCAGCGGCCGGCAAGTCCTCAGCAACATCGTCGCCACCCAAATCGAAATGCACCAGAAATGGGGTGGAGTCGTACCCGAAGCCGCCGCACGGGCTCATGTCGAAGCAATTCTGCCGGTCATTCAGGAAGCTCTCAGCACTGCCCAAGTCAACTTAGACCAACTTGACGCAATTGCCGTGACAAACCGTCCCGGCCTCGTTGGAGCTCTCAGCGTCGGGGTCACCGCAGCCCAAGCCCTCGCCTTCGCCCACAACAAACCCCTCATCGGCGTCGACCATCTCGAAGGGCACCTCCTCGCAATCCTCTCTCTGCCAGACGAACTCAGGTTCCCCTGCATCTCATTGCTCGTATCCGGCGGTCACAGTGAACTGGTCCTCATTCGCGAAATTGGCTCCTACGAACTCCTCGGTCAGACCCGTGACGATGCAGCAGGCGAAGCCTATGACAAAGGTGCCCGGCTCCTCGGTCTCGGCTACCCCGGCGGGAAGCAGATCTCCGAACAAGCCGTTGCCGGAAATCCGCGCCGCTACGATCTCCCCCGGGGTCTCGCAAAGGAGCGCTACGACATGAGCTTTAGCGGCTTAAAGACTGCAGTTCTACGTCTGGTCGAAGCTGAGGGTCCCAAGATCAGTGTTCCAGATGCCGCTGCTTCGCTCCAGGCCGCCATCAACGACGCGCTCATCAAGCGCCTTCGAAATGCTGTAGAGGATCACGATCCCGCGAGTATCGCCCTCTGCGGCGGTGTCGCCGCGAATCCCGATCTCCGAGCTCGCGTGCAAAAGCTCGCCGAGCAGAATGGCTTCCCCGCCTACATCCCCCACTTCGCCCTGTGTACAGACAACGCTGCCATGATTGGCCTCGCCGCCGTTGCGCGGCTCCACGGCGGGACCACAAGTGCTGACCGAAACCTCCAGGTTCACCCCAACAGCTCGTTATTCAGCTAAGTAAACTCCTGGAGTGACTCCGCGAAGAATCCTAATCTCTGGGGTCACCGGGTCTGGAAAATCCACCTTGGCGAAGGCAGTTTCCACGACAACAGGCTTCCCGCTGATCGAGGTCGACGAGATTGCGTGGCTCCCTGGTTGGTCCGAACCGCCGGTCAAAGACCAAGAGACCCGGATTGATCAGCTCACTTCTCAACCTGCCTGGGTCATAGATTCCGACTACCGGCGCTTCCGCCACATCATCGACGCCCGCACCGATCTTATCGTCTGCCTTGACTACCCAAGGTGGCTGTCACTTTGGCGCCTGAGCACCCGGTGTGTCAAGAGAGGGATTCTAGGCGAGCCCTGTTGCAACGGAAACCGAGAAAGTATTGCCAGGCTCCTCACCCGCGAATCAATCATTCTCTGGCACTTCAAATCGTTCGGCAGCAAGCGGAAAAGAATACGAGAATGGCAATCCAACTCAAAGGCTCCAGTTCTGTTCTTTCGCTGGCCAAATCAGACTGCCGCCTGGCTCCAATCTCTTAGCCTCGAGGGTGAGCCGCCAGGTAACGACTCTTGATCTCCTCATCCGCCAGCTCGGTGTAAACCTGCGTGGTGGCAACCGACTCGTGACCCAAAAGCTCTTGCACTGCGCGGAGGTCTGCTCCTCCCTTCAGCAATGAAACCGCATAAGAGTGCCGCATCGTATGCGGACCAACATGGCCGACGACTCCCCCCGCCCCAGCCGCAGCTGCGATCACGCCGTAAACGGCTTGCCTCGACAGAGCAGTACCCCGAGTCGAAACAAACACCAATCCGCTTGGCTTCCTTAAGAGCGCGTTTCGATGCTCACGAAGCCATACTGCGAGCTTATCTTGGGTTGTCGAAGGAATTGGGATCACCCTCATCTTGCCTCGCTTTCCGGTTACCCGAAGAACGCTGGTTTCCAGGTCAACATCGGAGGTTCTGAGGGCAACCACCTCTGACACACGCAGCCCGCAGCCAAACAGAATTTCTAACAGGCACGAGTTTCGGGGTGCCAGTCGAGAGTCAGTTTCCACTCCGCTCAGCACGTCATTCACCTGCGCAAGTGGCAGAGCTTTCGGCAAGCGCTTCGGCGCTCTAAATCCACCCGTCGAGGGTAAGTCCACCTGAATCGCCACGCCGTTGCGCTTCAGGAACTTTAACAAGGACCGCAACGCCGACGCCTTCCGTTGGGCTGTTCTGGCTGACTTCTGGGAGCCGAGGAAACGATCCCAGCGGAGCATGATTTCATCCGTCAACTCCTCCCAAGAAGCTAATCCCTCAAAGCAAACAACCGCCGCTCCAATATCTCGCGTATATGCTTCCAGCGTGTGCGGAGACGCTCCTTTTTCCACCTTTAAATGGTCGATAAACCACTCAACTGACTCATTCAGGGGGTTTTGCGCTTCCAAATGGTTACCCTCGGATGGATGTACTCCATGTCTTCGACCATGAGCCGATGCCCAATTCCATCGTCCCAACCCCCCGGAACGATCTCATAGGTCTTACCAAGTTCGTCGACAAACTCAAGGTAACGAGACGCGAACAGCTTCTCAACGTCGCTTCCCTGTTTGCTGTCGGCAATCCGCTGAACCGCCGCGTATTCAAATGAAGAAAACGTGATGTACTCAGGCTTGAGTTCAGTGATCAACCGCTGATCCCAGTCGTAACGCTCCGCCGGATTCTCGGGCATATACCGCACAACTTTCGGAGACGTCCAACCAGACCAAAGCTCCAGCAGCCGCTTCGGACCAAACATCCGGGTCATCGGCATTTCCGGATGAACGGTCGCCGACCAGAACCAAGGATCACTTACAAGTCCAACTTCCGACTTGTCCTTTAGATATCGCCCCGCGAGATCTCGAGGGTCAGCCGCAAGCATCTGGACTGTCATTGTTCCCGAAGAAACAAACCCCGATTTGTCCAATCCACCACATACGGCAAGCCCCAATACGATGCCGACCTTTCGACCAATCTCCGATTTGGCTCGCATGAGATCAACCACGTATCCAACCCCAAGCGCGAGTGCCGGAATCGTCGGCAGGATGTACCGCATGAACTTGATCTGACCTCCTGACACGGCCGCATAAAGAAGAACAAAGTAGACGGCAATAACAACCACCTGCGCCGACTTCAGCAACGAACCGCGAACCAACGCGTAAAGTCCTGCCAAAAGACCAATCAAGCTAAAGCCCTGCCACAAATTGCCGAGGTGGAACAGGAACGCCGGCGCGGTCTGGGCAAACACAATTCCATGCCCTTCCTTGCTGTGATTAAGCTCAAAAGTGAAGTCACGGACGAAAGCCTCCCGGTCGAGCAGTGCTCCTGGAGTTGTGACCAAGAACGCACCCACGCAAGCAAGAATCGCTAAACCTAAGTTCGACCAGCCCAGTTTCTGAGCTCCTTCCCCCTCCACACCCGCCTTCGCGCGCAACAGAATGGCGGGAATCAGAGCCATCACTGCAACAAATCCGACGTACTTCGTGCCCGCACTCAGTCCGGCAAAGACTCCCGCCCAAAGCGCCGCCCGGCGAAGAGGTTCCGACGCATCGAGCGCCCGAATACACCAATACAAGCTCGCGACGACAAACATCGTCGCCATCGCATCAACAGTTTGGAATCGTGAGTGCACCACCAGCGCCGGTGCGACAAGGCATGCAACAGCGGCAAACGTTGCACCCACCGATGTCAAAAACCGACGACCAATCGCAAACACTAAACCGCATGTGATCGCCCCGAAAAGGCAGTTAAACACCCGGGCGACGAGGTGAACAGCCGCCATTCCCCCCGGAGTAAGCTGGCCCTGAGCGTCAAAACCGTTTGCATACACTCCAACCACGTCAGAGAGGAATCGAAGAAAGGTGAAGTAGAGGGTGCCGTAGTTATAAATCCCCGGCGTGAACTTCAACTGCCCCGGAATGATTTGCCGAGCAAAGATCAGGTTCACTTGCTCATCAGGGTGAAGCGAAATCGCCCGAATATCATTCGGCAATCCCCAACCAACCCCAATCAGCCGGTAGGCAAATGCCAACACAACGATCAGCAAAATCGGATCCTTCCAGTTGATCTTCAGCTTATTCACTCTTAGAAACTACCTCTCTGATAGCAGTTACGACTGCCGGATCGTAGTGGAATCCCGACTGACGATCAAGAGCCACCAATGCACGATCAGTCCCAACGTGCCGAATCAATTGAAGATAGTCGGAACATGCCGAAATCACCCGACTTTCGACGGGCGCACTCGGATCCGACTCGTACCGCGAATGGTGATGACGAACAATCGGCGCATATTCAGCCAGCAAACGATTTGCCCGGAGCATCACCGCTCCACTTGCAGCGTGACGCTCAAAAGTAGCCTGCTCTTCTGGGCTCCATTCAAGGTCTTTCCGTAGCAACTGACTCGGAACTCCACAAAGTCCCAGGTCGCAAACGTTCGAAGCAATCCTAACCCGTTCCTTCTGCCGAGAAGTCAACGCGAGCTGCTCGGCAACACCCGCAACAAGCTTTTCAAGGCTGTCGACCGTGCCCGCCAAGAACGGAGATCGATGCTCCACCGCAACTCCGATTCCCCGCGCAAGCTTCCTCTGACGCGCAACCCGAAGAACCGGTAAGTGCCAAAAGGCAAACCCAACGATTAAGATACAGAAGGAAATCGTGACGACCCAGGTGATCACAGCGCCCCTCCTTTGCCGTGCTTCAAAACCGCCTCAAACGCCTTAACGACGCGTCCATCAAACTGCGAACCCGAGCACCGGCGCAACTCTTCAAGCGCCTTTTCCGAGGTAACTGGATCACGGTAAAGCCTTCGGTGGCCATCCGCGCTCGTACCCGTCATCGCATCATAAGCATCTAAAACGGCAATCAAACGACTCTCCAGCGGAATTTCGCTCTTCGGAAGATTGTCAGGATAGCCACGTCCATCCATGCGCTCATGATGATGTCGTATCCACTTAGCCAGTGGTTTATGCTCAAGCACCTCGGCGATGATCATCTCACCAATCCCTGGGTGGGTCTTGATCACTGCGAACTCCTCATCGGTCAACTTCGAAGGCTTCTCAAGAATCCGCTCATCCACCGCAAGCTTTCCGATGTCATGTAAAAGCGCAGCATGCACGACCTCATCCAACCGCCATTCCGGAATCCCCAGCCGTCGCCCCGTTTCCCGCGCAAGATATCCCACTCGTCGAGAATGACCACCGGTATACGGATGCGCGTAACCAAGCAGACTGCTCAGCCCAACAAGCCCCGCCGAAAACTCCTCACCCGCCAGCAGATACGCCCGCATCACGCCGAGCCATACCGAGGCAAGCAATACGAACTGGATGCAACCTTCCCCAAAAGTCTGAGCCGCGCTCATCAACCAAGCAGAAATCAGGCTGACTACGCTTCCCGCCAACCAAGCCGGCAACCCGCTCATCGCTCCAACATCGAGCGGTAGCCCAGAAAGACGTGAGATCAACATCGACGCCCCCATCCGTACAACTAGGTACGGCACAACGCTCATCCAGCCAAGGTAGGGCACGAGCAGAAAAGCCATTGCCATCCCAAAGCACTCACCAAAAAAGAGGGCAAGAAGGCGCCTTAACCCATGGCGAGTCGCAAGCGGCATCAACAGAAGCGACCCTAGCAGCATCACCGGCAAAAGAGTAGGAGTGGTAAGCGTCGCCGTAATCGCTAAAGGAACGTGGATGACGAAGTTACGCGAACTCAATCTTCCTTGAGCAAACACGGTGATTCCGAACAGCGCTGAAAGAATCGCGCCATGGGCACCGCTCAGTTCGCTGCCAACAAGCGCCATCAAACCAATAACGCCGATGCTGAGTACGAGCTCAAGTGCGCTATCGTCGTGGGCCCGAGACTGAATCTGTTGACGCATGAATCCTGTAGGATTCTAGACGATTCTCAACGGTCTTTAGCCGCCGCCTTTCTTTCCGCCCTTGGTGGGAGGCTTTTGGGCAGGCTTGGTTGCCGGTGGCGTCGCGCCAGGTAGTTTCCAGCTTTCGAGCTTCACCAGAGTGCGACCTCGGAACCGGTCCTCTAGCAACGGCTGAGAAACTCCTTTGACCTCAATTGCAAAACTCCCCGAACTTTCGGCGGCAGCCTTAACCAAGTGCATTGTCTTCAGATCAAGGTCGTACTTAACCTTAGCCTCAAACTTAAGAGGAACCGTCTTAAGCATCGAACCGGCCTTCGACGAACCCGTTAGCTGACGAGCGAACTCGGCCATGTCGGTATCCAACTTCACGACAGCTTCGATCCGGTGAATGTCCTTCCCTTCCGTACTCTTGGTCACACCCTTATAAGTGTAGGTGTAGTCCAATCGTTGGACGCCCATCTTCTCACCCTGCCCCTTAAGCTTCTGTGGGGTAGCAGACACAGTTCGCTGCCAGGTGTCACCAACTTTGACTTCCTCAAACGGCATTCGAGGAGAAATATCAAGCGAAGTGTCAAATCCGCCAATGAAGAACGCAAGTCGCTGAACTTCGCCAACAAACGAGAACAAGAGACCGACTGCGGTTCCGTCGGCGGCAGACCCTTGAACTCCACGCGCCCGGAGCCACTTAAGTCCATCATCCTTCTTCGGTGCGTCTGGCTTCTTCGGAGTCAGATCCTTGAGCGAAAGGACCTCGTTGACCGGACTGATGTCCATCTGGATCTTCCAATCCAGCTTTTCGGTGGTGGTTTTCGCGGCCGATTCACCGGTATCGCCCATTGTAATTGCCATCGAGGGTCGGAGGTACATGACTTCGGCGATTCCATCAGCCTTAACCTTCTGGACGTCGAGGGTGTGCCGGTACGAATACGACTCGTCGTGAGGAATAAAAGTCTGGAGCTCACCGCTCCGCTGCTCATCAGTGATCTCGGCTTTGGTTAAGTAAACAAGCTTCTCTCCGGCAACAAACTTACGACCGAGTTCGATCGCCGTATCTTGCCTGCCGGAAGAAGCCAAAAGAAGCGCAATAATGCTGAGAGCCATGCTTACATTATTACTTCAACACTTGCTTTGCGATGACAAGTCGTTGAATTTCTGAGCATCCTTCACCAATTTCGGTCAGCTTCGCATCACGCCAAAGCTTCTCGACCAGAAACTCTCGAGTCATTCCGCGTCCACCATGCACTTGAATTGCCCGGTTGGTCACTCGGTTTGCGGTCTCCGAAGCGTAGAGCTTCGCGAATGAGCTCTCAAGCACCACGTGGAATCCTCGATCCATATAGGTAGCGCCCTTGTGAAGTAGCAACCGAGCAGCTTCGACTTCCATTGCTGAATCCGCAATCATGTTCTGGACAGACTGCATGTCGCACAGCCGGCGATTAAACTGCTCCCGCCCCTTCGAGTACTCAAGCATCAGCTCGTATGCCTTCTCAGCAATACCAACCGCCATTCCGGCGATGCCGAGGCGACCCCGATACAATAGACCAATTGCCTGCTCAAACGTACAAGGCGTGTGCCAGCCAATTGCATCATTGAGTGCGAACTGAACTGTATTTGAGGCAGAAACGCCAACGGTGTGAATGCGCTTCTCAAGCTTAAATCCGGGCTGATTGGTTTCCATGAGAAACGCCGAAAGCTCCGTCTCGCTTGTGCGGGCAATAAGGACGATCAGGTCAGCCTTACCGCCGTTCGTGATGAACATTTTGCGACCGTTGATCTTGTATTTGCCCGCCTCATCAGTCGGCTCGGCTTTGGTGCGAACACGTCGAGCGTCAGAACCAGCATCAGGCTCGGTAAGACCCCAGGCCAGCTTGATCTCTCCCTTAAGAATTCCTGGCAGGTACTTCTCGCACTGCTCCGGAGTTGCAAAGTGATCGAAGTGAGCAACGCAGAGAGCGTTTACGGCTGCAACGTTCATCGACAGCGCAGGATCACCCTTTGCCAGCTCTCGGCAGGCCTCAACATATGCCATCGTTGAGCAACCGATGCCCCCCTTCTCCTTAGGTAAGGTCATGCCGAGGAGACCGATCGCCCCCATCTTGGTCCAAATATCGTCTGGAAAAGCCGTAGCCTCTTCCCAGGCTCGTGTGTTCGGCAGAACTTCTTCCGCAACGAACTTCTTGACGGTTTCAATAAATGCCAATTCTTCGGATTCTAGGTTCAAAAACATCGTTCTGTAAGTCCTCTTTGATCTACGTTGCGAGCCACCGCGTCGTGAGCAAGCACCTTATTGTGACGTATGCGCCAGACACCCTGCCAGAAGATTGCAATCGTTTGACTTGATTCTTGCGAATATATCATCTCGCACTGATGTATAGTCATATACGACTACGGATGAATATATTTGAAGAAATCTCGGAGCAGTCCCGGCGGGCAATTCTCCTGCAGCTGATGGACGGCTCGCGAAGTGTTAATGAAATCGTGGAAGCCACTGGGCTACGCCAACCCAACGTGAGCAACCACCTAGCTCGACTCAGGTCGAAAGGCATTGTCAGTTCAAGCCGAGTCGGACGCCACATCTACTACTCGATCTCCAAAGCCGAAGTTGAAGACGCCCTCAATGCGATCATCAGATCCTCAGAGGACGAGCCTTCTGTTGTCGACCTTTCTGAGCTGGTGATTCCCTATGCCCGAGCAGCATGCCGCGGCGACGAACGAGAATGTAGTCGCATCATCGACCAAGCGGTTCGCACCCACCGGTGCATGATCGCTCTCTACGCAGATCTCTTGGGTGCGGCGATGTCGACGATTGGCTCATGGTATCTCGCAGGAGCAATTGATGAAGCTCAAGAGCACATGACGAGCGCGATCACCGAGCGCCAAATGGGGCGAATCATGAGCTATCTCGGCACCCCAACGCCAAGCGAAAACGTGGCGGTCATCGGATCAGCACCCCAAAACCACCACACCATAGGGATGAGGATGCTGGCAGACTACTTAACCACCCAGAAATGGAACGTGCGGTTCTTGGGAGCTGACGTTCCGGTACCCAGCTTCCGAAGAGAGGTTGCCGATTCACGACCAGACCTAGTGCTCATCTCTTGTTCACACAACGAAGGCGTTGAATGGACAGGCCGCCTCATTCGAGAGATTGCATCTCTTCGTGGCAATGCACAGACGCCAACAATCGTGGTCGGCGGCGGAATCGTGAACCAAGAAGCTGATCGCTTCCTTGCCGATGGGGCCGACTTCCTCGCCACTTCGCTCGAACAGTTCGCAACTTACCTCCTCCCCCAAGTTACGGCACCCAACTAGCGAATATTGGGGTGCAGGAGCTCCCAAACAAGCCGAGTAATCAGCCATAGCGCCGCGACACACGCTGGGCGCTGCTTGGGTTGCTTCACCATGATCCCAAACCAGCAACCTGCCGCAACGCTTAGCCCAAAGCTAATAAGCAAGTCCGCGCTCTCCCAGTCGTACCCGTGCATACGCCTGAACGCAATTGCAAGCACCCACCGAACTGCGTAGCTGCTTATCCAAAGCGTGTACCCCACCTCCCCCTGCCACCCATCAGAAGGCTCTGGCCCAAAACTGCTTTTCAACTCGCGCTCAATCCAAGACACATTTGCCGAAACGAATTCCGATAAACTCCGTTCAATGCGCGACCACCTTCTGGAACTGTTTGATTACGACCTCTGGGCAAACTCCCTCTGGATCGAGTACCT
Organism: uncultured Armatimonadota bacterium; assembly: GCA_903927345.1. GTDB lineage: Bacteria > Armatimonadota > Fimbriimonadia > Fimbriimonadales > Fimbriimonadaceae > Fimbriimonas. Next base: position 165,344 of record CAIYMO010000053.1, read on the forward strand.
CGAAGGACGTCCGTCGTCCACCGCAGAGCTTGAGCAAATGGCGCACCTTCTCGGATCCCAATGGATGTGGGTGACCCGCGTCGGAGGAACCTCGCCAACTGATTTCAAACTCCCCGAGCCCACCCTCGACACCCTCAAAACTCTAAACTGGCAGTGGACCGAGGTCATCAAAACCCAGAGCGTCTCAACCTCAATCAGTTACCGAAGAACAACCGGTGAAGAGCAAACTCTGACGATCCAACAAATCGCCTCCCACGTGATCAATCACGGCAGCTACCACCGAGGAGTTCTCCGGGGAATCGCACTCGGCGAAAATCGTTGGGATTTCCCCGATACAGATCTCGCGGTCTATTTCAATAACAAAGAAATCCGGTAACTGCAACCCTAGGCATTTGTCCTCAGTAAGTGATATTGTGGATGCAAGGATGACATTGGTCAGCGCCGATCAGCAGGCCCTTGCACTTAACTATGCAATTAGCACAAATTGACGCAAACGGAATCAACTACGCCTGGTTTTGGCTCCTGATTCCTCTTCTCTGCATCGTTTTCTTCAAGCCAATCTTGAGACTCTTCTTGGGAATGGTCATCGTTCCTGAAGACAAGATCGGTCTTGTTACCAAAAAGTTCGTCTTGATCGGCGCGCACAAGGAACTACCCGATGGACGAATCCTTGCGACGCTCGGCGAAGCCGGTATCCAAGCCGACACCCTCGCTCCCGGACTCTACTGGGGCATGTGGCCGTGGCAGTACTCGGTCACCATGGATCCGTTCACCATCGTCCCCGAAGGCAAGATCGGGATCGTCGTCGCGAACGACGGTCATCCGCTCCCTACCGGTCACCTGCTCGGTCGAAAGGTCGAGAGCGATAACTTCCAAAACGCCAAGGCATTCTTGGAAAACGGCGGCCAAAAAGGTCGTCAGACTCGCATCCTGACCTCCGGTACCTACCGTATCAACAAACTCGCCTTCGCGATCAGCATCGCCGACACCACCATGATCAACGAGAACATGGTCGGTATCGTCACCAGTCTTGACGGTCAACCAATCCGACAAGGCCAGATTGCTGGTGAACTGATCTACAACCACAACAACTTCCAGGACGTTGATACGTTCCTCGATAACGGCGGTAACCGAGGTCTACAACCTCAGGTCATCCTCGCCGGAAACTACTTCATCAACCCTTGGGCCTTCCAGATCGAGGAAATCCCAATGACCGACGTCCCCATCGGCCACGTGGGCGTCGTCATCAGCTACATCGGTGAAGACGGAACCGACGTCACTGGCGAAACCTTCCGACACGGAAACATCGTCAACAAAGGCTTCCGAGGCGTCTGGTTCGAGCCACTCGGTCCAGGTAAGTACCCGATCAACAAGTACACGATGAAGGTCGAGCTTGTTCCGACCACCAACCTAGTCCTTAATTGGGCTACGGCGCGGTCAGAGTCACACAACCTCGACAAGAACCTCTCAACGATCACGGTTCGTTCCAAGGACGGCTTCCCGTTCAACTTGGACGTCTCCCAGATCATCCACATCCCCGCCACCGAGGCTCCCAAGGTCATCGCACGGTTTGGGTCGATGAACAACCTCGTCAGCCAGGTTCTCGAACCGACGATCGGAAACTACTTCCGAAACTCGGCGCAGGACAGCGACGTCATCAGCTTCCTCTCGACTCGTAAGGAACGACAGGCAGCAGCGAAGGACCATATCCGAGTCGTTCTTGAGGAGTACAACGTCAATGCGGTTGATACCCTCATCGGTGACATCGTTCCGCCCGAGGCGCTCATGAAGACCCTGACCGACCGAAAGATCGCTCAGGAGGAGGAGAAGACCTACGAAACCCAACGTATGGCGCAAGAAAAGCGACAGGGTATGGAAAAGGAGACCGCGATTGCAGACATGCAACGCGAGATCGTAAAGGCATCGCAAAGCGTCGAAATCGCCCAGCGAACCGCCGATGCGACGGTCAAAAAGGCCGAAGGTGACGCTGCATCGCTCAAGCTCGCGGTGAACGCCGAAGCCGAAGCAACCAAGATGCGAGCCAACGCAGAAGCCGAAGCCACCAGGGCACGAGGTATCGCTCAAGCCGACTACACCAAGGTCAACGCATCTGCCGAAGCCGAAAAGATCAGCAAAACTGGTCTTGCCGAAGCTGAGAAGATCGAAGCTATTGGTCGATCAACTGCTGAGTCCTACCAGCTCCAGGTGACCGCGATGGGCGGCGAAAACTTCGCCAAACTCAAGATCACCGAAGAGATCGCTAAGGGCCACATCAAGATCATCCCTGACTTGATCATCAACGGCGGCGGCGACGGCTCAGACGGTTCGCTGAACGGCCTCATGGGCCTCCAACTCCTCTCCATGCTTCAGGATCGGAACGTGAAAACCACGGTCACCGAAAAGACTCCTAAAGAGTCGCCGAAGACTGAGAAGTAACCCCCAGAGCCCCCAGAATTCCGAATGGAACCTGGGGGCTTTTCGGTGTATGCTACGCCCCATGAATCGACGCGATTTTCTCGCCGGAACCCTAGCATTCGGCGCAGCCTCACTCCTTCCGGCTGCCGAACCAAAAGCTAAACCCTGGTTCAAAATCTCTCTCGCCGAATGGTCACTCCACCGCACCATCTTTGGCGGAGAAATGACCAACCTCGACTTCCCTAAAGTCGCCCGCGAGAAGTACGGCATCGACGCTATCGAATACGTCAACCAGTTCTTCAAGGACAAAGCCAAGGACGCCAAGTACCTTGCCGAACTCAAGCAAATCTGTAAAGACCAAGGCGTCAAGAGCGTGCTGATCATGTGCGACGGTGAAGGAGCCACCGGCGACCCCGCCGCCGCAAAGCGCACTCAAGCCGTCGAGAACCACTATAAGTGGGTCGACGCCGCCAAGTACCTCGGTTGCCACAGCATTCGCGTCAATGCCCAATCACGCGGAACTCGCGAAGAGCAAGCCAAGCTATGCGCCGACGGCCTTGCCCGACTCGGCGAGTACGGCGCAAAAGTCGGAATCGGAGTCATCGTCGAAAACCACGGCGGAATAAGCAGCCACGGCGACTGGCTCGCCGACGTCATGCGCCGGGTCAACATGAAGAACGTCGGGACTCTGCCCGACTTCGGCAACTTCTACGAATACGATCGGTACCAGGGTGTTCAGGACCTCATGCCGTTCGCAAAAGGGGTGAGCGCTAAGTCAAACGACTTCGGCCCCGACGGAAACGAGCTCAACATGGACTACTTCCGCCTGCTCGACATCGTCAAGCAAGCGGGCTATCGGGGGCGAGTGGGAATTGAATACGAAGGTGGCCGCCTTAGCGAGCACCACGGAATCCTCAAAACCAAGGCGATCCTCGAAGAAGTTCTTCGAGGTTAAAGAGCCCACTTCTTCAGGAAGTCAATCACCTTCACCGGGTCGTGCGCCGGCCCGGTCTCAAGTAGACCTGTATCCTGCGAGTGCAAAAGCTTGCCCTTCGCGTCCAGAACGAACAAGTGTGGGTAACCCTGAATCGTTGGGAACTTGGAAAGTAGCGCCTCGTTCTTATTCTCCGGGCTAAAGTTGACCTTGACGATCACGTACTTATCCTTAAGGAGCTTTCCAATCTCAGCGTTCTCCTTGAAAAGCTTATCAAGCTTGTGACACCACCCGCACCAGTTGCCTCCCACGTCAATAAGAACGCGCTTCTTCTCCTTGGTCGCCAGCTTCAGACCCGCTGTTAGATCGGCTTGGGCATCACGTGAAGGGTCAAATATCTTCTCGACGGGCTTTGCCGCATTCTGAGCAAATGCGGAAACAAACGCAACGGAAAGAACGAGGCTGGTCGCAAGCTTCATACGCAAAATATAACACGAAACCGACGAGTTACATTCCCCATTTACGGTGGGGCGGTTCGATATTCGGCTTCGGAGCATCAAAGGTCACCGGACGAGCCTTTGCAAGCACCCGCTCCCTAAGAATCATTTGCTCGATAAACTCTTCCACCGAGCACTCCTGCTCGGCAGCCCGCGCCGCTAAGAAGTCGTAATCGTCCTGACTGACGTTGATGGAGTTCATTTGGCAAGATTGAGGAGCAACAGATTGCCGACCGAGTTCGTCTTGGCGCCGTTCGAGTCCATAACAAGCTTCAAGACGGACTTCCCTTTTGGCAGCGTAAACGAGCCCGCGTCCACAGTTCGCCAGTTCGTCCAGCCGCCCGTATTCGGTACTGTCACCGACTGTCCAACCTGCTTTCCGTCGATCTCAAAGTGGAAGGTCCCGCCGTCTCCTTCACTGGCAACGCGAACGGTCCCCTTATACGCTCCAGCTGCCGCGACCTCAATCTCATACTTCATCCACTCGCCGGCACCCGTCCAACCCACCGAATATCGGAAGGCACCGTCACCCGACGCCCCAATGTCCACCTGCTCGGTCTTTCGGTAAGAGCCGCCGTTGTTTCCAGGGTCGCTATCCCTGTATGCAATCCCCGGCCCACCCGCCATAAAGTTCGCAAAAGGAAGGTCTCCCGGCACCTTAATCGGATCAAGCTTGAGCGGCAGATTAGCCCGTGCGATTCTCTCCAAACGTCGCTTCTCTATCGCTGCGGCGTCAACAACCAGATTCTCGTCCTTATAAGCCCGGATATAGTCGACCAGCATCCGCTGAGGGAACGTTGTCGTTGCGTCCGGATATCCCGGCCAATGCCCTCCCACCGCGAGATTAAGAATCATGAACTGAGGTTTGTTGTAAACCCACTCACTCTCACCAATGTCCTCGGGAGTGATCTTTCCATAAGACTTCCCATCGACGTAAAAACGAATCTCTTCGGGTTCCCACTTAACGGCATACGTGTGGAATCCGGCGCTCAAATCTTCGCCACCCTGCATCTTGCGCTGAACTCCTTCCCCGCCCGAGTAACCCGGTCCGTGAAGCGTCCCGTAAGAGGTCTTGACATCGTGCCCGAGGAACTCCATGATGTCAATCTCACCGCACTTCGGCCATCCCGCCGTTCCGATGTTGTCACCCAGCATCCAAAAAGCCGGCCAGATTCCCTTCCCCTTCGGAAGCCAAAGCCGCGCCTCAAACTTGCCGTACAACTGTGAAAACTTCCCTTGCGTCTTTAGGCGAGCCGAAGAGTAGTCCTTTCGGATGCCATCGGCGCCCGTAGTGGGCTCCTTTCGGGCCTCGATCACCAGGTAACCCGAGCCATTCAGAAACGCATTCTTCGCCCCGTCGGTGTAGCTCTCCATCTCGTTGTTCCCAAAGCCATGACCACCTAAATCTCGCGCCCAAACCGCGGGATCAGGCGCAACTCCTTTCGCGCCATCAAACTCCTGTGAAAAGGTCAACTTCCACTTCGGAGCAGCGATAGCAAGGGCGACAAGACTCGGAACCAACATTGCCATCTACTGTACAACAATCCGCGCACCAAACCGCATATCCGCGACGTCTCTAACTATCCCGATGCGTGTCTCCGAGATCCTTTTGCGCCCCTATCAGGCAAAAGCTCTCGGACAAGTTTTGGCATGCAAAGACCAAGGGCTGAAGCGGGTCTTGGTTGTCATGCCGACCGGCACCGGAAAGACCACTCTCTTCAGCGCCTTGATCGGCCAACTTTGCAAAAAGAAAGGCGACGAGGGACTCGTCCTTGCCCACCGACGCGAGCTCCTCGAGCAGGCCGCAAATCGTATCGCCCTCCAAAACCCGAAGCTTCGGGTCGGTATTGAAGCGAAGAACCAAAAAGAGCGACCACAAATTATGGTTGGCTCCGTTCAAGCCTTAGGGCGCGAAGGCTCCCTACGCCTCGACGGCTTTCGACCCAAGAGCCTCATCATTGACGAAGCTCACCATGCCGCCGCCGACACCTACCAAAACGTCATGCGCTCGGTCGGAGCCTACGACGGCGAGTGCTTTACCATCGGCGTCACCGCCACCCCGCACCGCATGGACAACCGTCCCCTCCACGGTGAAGAAGAAGCAATTTTCGAACAGGTCGCGTTCACCTACACCCTAAAGGAAGCCATCGGAGATGGCTGGCTCGCCGACCTCCGAGGCTACCGAGTCGCGACCGGCGTAGATCTCAGCAAAGTGCGCATCGTCCACGGCGACTACAGCGCCAAGGCCCTCCAAGACGCGGTCAACACTGAGTCGCGCAACCGCACCGCCTTCGAGCACTGGACCCAAGTCGCCCAGGATCGCAAAACCATCATCTTCTGCACCGGTGTGGAACACGCCCAGTCTGTTGCGGAGATGTTCAAGAACGAAGGATTCGCCGCCGAGTACGTCCACGGCGGAATGAAGCCCGACGAGCGAGCCGCGATCATGCGCCGGTTCAGCACGGGCAAAACTCAAATCCTCAGCAACGTTGAGATCGCCACCGAAGGCTTTGATGTCCCCGACGTCGGCTGCGTTCTCCTGCTTCGACCGACCAAAAGCTGGGCTCTCTTCTGCCAAATGATTGGTCGGGGCCTCCGCGTCTTGCCAAACACAATCGAAGGACTACCCGACGCCACCGCACGTCGCGATCGAATCCGCGCTTCCGCAAAGGCTGACTGCCTCGTTATCGACGTCATCGATAATGGCAAACGCGTCGTGATGCCCAAGGAAGGCGAAGAGGAAAAGAATCCTTCGCTCACCGGTCTTGTCGGCCTCCCCGAAGAGTTCGACCTTGAAGGGCGAACTCTTATCGACGCCATGGAGAGCTTTGATAAGCTTGATCCCCGAGCCCAAGCCCTCCTTTTCCGCCGAAATGTCAGCTTCGATGACCTCGACAACACACTCATCGCTGTTGACCTACTCGCTGAACTAACTCCACCCTTCGAGGTCATGGACAGCAGCCGCAACGCCTGGATGAAAGTAGGCGATGGCCGATATCTACTCGCCTGTGGAAGCAGCAAGCACGAGGAGCACCGCATGGCCGCCATCGAGGAAGACGCCCTTGGCTTCTGGCACTTGATCCTCTCGTCGGCGTCGATGGAGCCAACCGAATGGCCGCTCGGTCGCGATCTCGGCGATGCCTTCCGCCACGCCGACATTCGCATCCGCCAAATCTGGCCCTTCACCGGAGGTCTTACCCTTGCAACAACCCAATGGCGCAACCGCCCGATCACCAGTGATCAACAAACTGAGCTCCGCCAGCTCGGCGTCGAGGAGACAGTTCTCGCAATGCTCGAAACATCCGGCCAAGCGTGGACACTGATCGAACTCAAAAAGCGCGAACTTTCGCGAGTCTAACCAGTATCCTAGTTCACAACATGGCAGATGACATCGTCATCAATTCCCTCCTCGCGGCAATCGAAGCTCAGCCGGAAAGTCTAGAGCTTAGATTGCATGTCGCCGAGCTCCTCGTTCGCGCCGAACGGAATCAGGAGGCGATTCCCCATCTCGAGGCGGTCCTCGCCAAAGAGCCAACCAACATCACCGCACTTCGGCTCGCCGTCCCCGTCTTCCGAGAGAGTGGCGACCTCGCCCGATCCGTAGCTTTCGAGCAGATTCTCAACGCGTTGCAAATGCAATCCGCACAGCGCCTGATCGAATCCACTCCACCTCCTCCCGAGGAGCCAGAGCGGCTCCGAATGTCCTATGACGGCGAGCAGCCTGGCGACTCCGACGACTCTGCAACGTCAAAAGAGTTCGACTTCGCCATGGAGCGACCTGAGATTGATCTCCGGGACGTGAAGGGTCTCGCCGAAGTCAAAGAGCGCATCAACCTCTCATTCCTCGGGCCCCTCCGTAACCCAGAGCTCCGCAAGCTCTATGGTAAGTCCCTCAAAGGGGGCCTCCTCATGTATGGACCTCCTGGATGTGGCAAAACCTTCATCGCACGCGCTATCGCTGGTGAACTCGGAGCAAGGTTCCTCACAGTCAGCTTTGCCGATGTCGTTGACATGTGGATCGGCAGCAGCGAGAAGAACCTCCACGCCCTGTTCGAGTCCGCCCGCCGCAACAACCCCTGCGTCATCTTCATCGATGAAATTGACGCACTAGGACGCAAACGTAATTTAATGCGCCACTCCGCTGGCTCAACGCTGATCAATCAGCTTCTCAGCGAGCTCGACGGCGCTCAGTACAACAATGAAGGCGTCTACATCATCGGAGCAACCAACCATCCATGGGATGTCGACGTTGCCCTGCGCCGCCCCGGTCGACTCGACCGAACAATTCTCGTCCTCCCGCCCGACGCCCCTGCCCGGGCAGAGATTATCGCCGCAAACCTCGAAGAGCGCCCGACCCAAAACATCGACGCCAATTGGATTGCCAAAGAAACCGACGGATTCAGCGGTGCCGACATGGCCCACATCGTCGAAACCGCCTCCGAGTTCGCATTAGCCGACTCAATTCGAACCAACAAAGTTCGCCCCATCGATATGAGCGACATGAAGCGCGCGCTGAAGCAAGTCCGCCCGACCACCGGCACCTGGTTCGAAACAGCAAAGAACCACGCGATCTTTAGCAACGAGGGGGGTTACTATGACGACCTACTGGATTACCTCAAGAAGAAGAGGATGATTTGAGCGCCTCATACTCCGACCGAGCTTGGCAGCTCTACCAACTGGATCGATACTCCGACGCACTGATTGAGTCGGAAAAAGCCCTTAGGGAAGACCCCGAAGACCCCGATCTCTACGTCCTGCGCTGTCACTGTTTCGAGCACTTAGGCAAAAAAAAGGAGGCACGCAAGTCCATCGAAAAGGCGATCTCTTGCGACCCCGAATACGCCCGCTCACGCGCCACTTCTGCCTGGCTAAACCTTCACAACGGCCGAGTTAAGGAAGCCCTCACCGAAGCCCTCATCGCAGTTCAACTTGAACCCGAGGATCCTCATCCGCACTACTATGCCGCCCTCGCCTTCTCCTCCCTCGGCAAACACAAAGAAGCAAAGGAAGCGATCGACTACGCGATCTACCTCGAACCTCTCAGTTCCACCTACTTCGCATCCAAGGCGGAAATCTACAACCTCGGCCGAGATAAGCGCACCGCGCTCCAAGCGGCAGAAGAAGCCCTTCGGCTGGATCCCGAAAATGCTGACGCCTTCGCAACTCGTGCTCGTCTCTTGCGAACAACAAAGCACCACGACGAAGCCGTCGGCGCCGCTCGAGAATCGCTTCGCCTAGACCCCAGCGATTCTTCCAACCGCGAAAGCTTCATTGAAACGAAGCGAACCCGATTCTTCCTCTACCGCTGGCTTCTCGCCTTCAACGAATGGGTTGCGGGAATGCCCCCGCACTACCGGTGGGTGCCAACCATCACGATCCTGCTCCTACCGCGCGTCGCCCGCCACTTCGCCAAAGGAACTCCATACGGACTCGCAGTCATGCTTCTCGCCCTCGTCTGCCTGGTCTTCATCGGCATGTGGTACTTCGGAGAGTTTCTGCTGGATGCGTTCTTGGCCCTCGATCCCGTCGATAAATTCGCCTTCAGCCGCCAAGAACGTCGCGGAATCCTCGCCGTCGCCAGCACCCTCATCGCCGGAGTGGTGATCCTGATCACCTCAATCTGGTTCCCCAAAATCAGCGTCGCCGGGGGGCTAGAACTGATGATGGGCTTCTTCATCGGCGCCCTGCTCTACAAAGTCGAAAGTCTCTCGTGGAAAGGCAATCTCATGTTCGGCTGGGCGATGTTCGTCCACGCTCTCTGCCTGGTCCTAACGATCGCCTTCGCTCTCGAAGTCCCAGCGGCCTGAAACAAAAATCGGCTCCCTCAAGATTCTTGAAGGAGCCGATTGACGTGTAAATGAGGCTTAGCCCATGTGAGCGATGATCGCATCGCCAAACTCAGAGCACTTAACCTTGGTAGCGCCTTCCATCAGTCGGTGGAAGTCGTAGGTGACCGTCTTGGCACCAATCGCACCATTGACACCCTTGAGGATCAAGTCAGCGACTTCGGTCCAGCCCATGTAGCGGAACATCATCTCGCCCGAGAGGATGACCGACGAAGGGTTGACCACGTCTTGGTCTGCGTACTTCGGAGCCGTTCCGTGAGTAGCCTCAAAGATCGCGTGACCGGTGATGTAGTTGATGTTTGCACCGGGAGCAATTCCGATACCGCCAACCTGCGCCGCAAGAGCGTCGCTCAGGTAGTCACCGTTCAGGTTCAGGGTCGCAATAACATCGAAGTCCTCTGGGCGGGTCAGAACCTGCTGCAGGGCGATGTCAGCAATCGCATCCTTGATGATGATTCCTGCGCCGCGCTTCCCTTCAGGAATCTTGCACCATGGACCACCATCGATCTCTTCCGCTCCATAAAGTTCCTTCGCCAACTGGTAGCCCCAGTCTCGGAATCCACCCTCGGTGAACTTCATGATGTTGCCCTTGTGAACCAACGTCACCGACTTCTGGTTGTTGTTGATCGCGTACTCGATTGCCGCGTAGATCAGTCGCTCAGAACCCTGCTTCGAAACTGGCTTGATTCCAACACCGACGCAAACGTCGGTGGAAGGACCACCGTGCACTGCTGCCGACCACTCTTCAGTCTTGGCAGAAGTGCCGAATCGAACCTTACCGAACATCTTCGGGAACTTCTCTTCAAGGAAGCCAAGAACCGAAGCCGCATCATCAGATCCGCCTGGGAACTCGATTCCCGCGTAAATGTCCTCGGTGTTTTCTCGGAAGATCGTCATGTTGACCGCCTCAGGCTTCTTCACCGGGGAAGGAACGCCGGTGAAGTACTGCACCGGGCGAAGGCAAACGTAAAGGTCAAGAATCTGTCGGAGTGCAACGTTGAGCGAGGTGATACCGCCGCCAACCGGGGTCGTCAGTGGTCCCTTGATGCCAATCAGCTTGTCGCGGAACGCGGTCAGGGTGTCCTCGGGCAACCAAGATCCCGTGGTATCAAAAGCCTTCTGACCGGCCAAAACTTCTTCCCAAGCTACTTTCTTGGTTCCACCGTAAGCCTTTTCGACAGCAGCGTCGAACACACGAACAGAAGCTCGCCAAATGTCGCGCCCGGTACCGTCGCCTTCAATGAACGGGATAATCGGGTCGTTGGGCACGTTTAGCCCTTGCGGAGTCATCGTAATCGGAGTCGCCATTACCCCGCTAGATTACCCGCCAAGCCTGCCCGCGACTAAGGACGGGCAAAAAGCAGCTTGTGGAAGAGCTTCTGACGGTTGATCATCATGTTCTCCAACGTAAACGCAACATAGGTGCAATATGATGTTCCTGTCCTCGAAACGGTTGCCACGGGGTTCATCTGCTTCGTCTTCGTATCTGGGTGCGGAATGCACTCAAAGAGCAGAAGCGGTCTTGTCCCCGTTGCCGGATTAAGTGGGGAGAAGATCGTCTCGGTCGCACTTCCCTTGCCCACCATATACAGGTCTTTTGTATCGACATCGATCATGTCTCCCTCAATGAAGCGTGAGATCAAGCCAGAGCCACCCCTTAGACCAAACACTTTAGACATGAGCGAGTTATCACACGACTGCCAACGCTCCAGATTGGACTTCGCCGTCGAGTCATACGAAAGTGCATTGATAAAGCCCGGCGCAAAGAGATATAGATTCTTCTTGCCCGACATAACCCACGCCCGAACCGTCGTGCGATCGTTACCCGTCAGCTCGTCGTTGTATCCGCCACCGACATACCAGATGACCGTGTCGTACTGACTCAGCTTGTCAAACGAGGGTCCGTCTTTGTAGGTCTGAACAACCTCAACATCGAACTTCAGGCCCTCAGCCGCAAGCAGCTCTCGATACATCTTGTCCGCCGCTGTTGCGTCGCGCTCGACTCCGTCAAGAGCATTGCTTTCATCTCGATTGTCGTCGACCAGCAGAATCCTTCCAAGGTCAGTCGCATCTTGACGGCTCGGTTCGGTGGCCGGAGGGTTGGTTGTCAAAGGTGGCTTTACTCCCGTGCCAGGCCGAATTGGCGGCTCCTTGATAACAATTGGAACCTTGGGGTCCTTAGCCGGTTCACTGCTCTGATCCAACTGTTGGAGGTGCAGAGGATCCGAATACATCGCCGTCAAAACCGTTCGATTCAGGAAGAACTCCTTCGACTTGTTCCCCTCAATCCAAACGTTTGGCTGACCCGAGTACATCACCCCAAGCCCCATCGTAGCCCCCCGGGTGAATCCAGTCACCTCGAGACTGTCCAACTTCCAGTCCGCCGCAAATGCTCGTCCAACCTCGTTCAAAATCGAAGTCTTCTTCGCTGGCGAAAGATCAAGTTTGCCCTGATACTCATTTTGGATCGTATCCCGCGCCGCGCTAAACTCGCTGTCGCTCTCCATCATCATCAGTCCGTACGTGATCGCACCGTAACGATCTGGAACCGTGACATCAAGTGATAGATCGCTGATCGTCTTCTCATTTCCTGTTCGTGTTTCGCGGAACACTGGTGAACGTGCACCCACCGGCGTGCCCGGGAATCCCGTGACGACGTTACACAAGAAGACTTCATCGCCGGGAGTGCTTCCTACCTGGTCCAAAGTGCTCTCTTTCAGACACTTAAACCTCTTCGGGGTGATGCGGAAAGTTGACTGACCATTTGCCGAAGAGAGTTTCTGAATGTGAACAAACACGTCGTATTTGCCCTCATCTCCCCCATTGATATAGATCTTTTGCTCGTAGCCCGTATTCGTCACAGCAGCCAACTGCTGCGCAGACCAAACGAGTCGTCCCTCGCCGATGTAGTCAGGCTTTGCACCGGTAATCATCTGGAAAAAGTCGGCGATTGCTACTCCAATTGACTTGAAGCTATCCACGATGCTCTGCCCGACAGCAGCCATCACCTGACCAATATCACCGGCATTGTTAACCAACTTTATCGCCGCCGGAGGAGTTGCAAACGGTCCAACCGTGTAGGTCGTGGTCATTCCACCCTCAAAGTCGTTATAAGCGAAGATCGCGTCCGCAAATCCCTTGTTCGCAACATTGCCGTAGTCCAACAGATATTGCTTTCCATCCACTTCGGCGTAGATGTCCGCATCCGTACCCGAAAGCACTTCGGATGAGGTTTTGATCTTCAGCCTCAAGAAGTATTCGCTTGCTGGAACCTTAGTTGCGTCTCCGCCCAACTTTGCCTGAGTCGCCGCAGCATCCTCGGGATAGTTACCAGCGGACAAGAACTTGAACCCAAGGTTATTGAAGTCCTCATACTGCTCGTGGTGCTGGTTGGTCGGAGGGGCGTGCTTCACCTGATACCAAAAGTCATCATCGCTCGAAAACTTCTCCGACATGACCTGATCCAGTCGACGAAGCCACTGGGTGCTACTTGTCAAAGCGCAGGAATAGGCCGAGATAAATGCTTTGACAGGAGTCGTATCGATGATTCCTCTCTCGCGACATGCAATTGCCGCCAGATAACTAGCGTCAATCGCCATCCCCGGAGGAGCAACAAACAAAGTGTTCGGAGGCATCCCGATGTAAAGCTGACTGGGACGAGCTGTCAACGCCTCAAGGGCGATACCGGCCTCCGTCTGGGCCGCGCCGCTGTTACCAAATGCAGCACTGTCGATGACTCCCGGCAAGATCGCTTCTGAACGATTCTTGTACTTACGCCAAGTCACAAATGTCGCACTCTCACGGACCGGAGAGATGTCTGACGAGAGCAAATCCATCAACGGAGCGATCGCCTGCATCGCACTCACCGACGGCGACATGATCCCATGGGAGTGAACGGAAGTCTGCTCAGGATGCTCGTAAGCCCCTGTGTAAATCTGTGTGTTCACCAGCGACGAAGGATTGCTCGTAAACTGCTCGAACCAAGTTGTCGTCCGCCGAGCAGGTAGGTCGATCCAGTTTGAGTGACTATAAAAGTCCTGATTTGCATGGAGCGAAATCCCCAGGATCTGTCGCGCAGCAGCGATCGCCCGGGTCTTCTCACCCTGCTTGTAAAGGCTCTTTGCCCAGAGCAGTCCAGTTAGAGTTCCCGTCGTATACCGAAAAACCGTTTGTCGTACTTGCGGAGTGGAGTTCGTATCGTCGTAGTGCAGCTTGATGAGGTCGTCGTGAAGCGCAACCGCCGTCGTGTACCCAGCGGTTCCCCGGGTAGCCCAGAACAGCGGATTGTAAGCATAGGAATCTACAAAACTGGCGTGCCAACCAATTTCGGCCGCCGCAGAATCGATCTCGTCCTCTTTCCTCTTTTCGACAGGCCCCATGATCCGGAAGAATCCGGCCTGCTCGGCCGCCTTGCGGCTCAGCGCATTGTGGTGCCAGTCAAACCAAAAGCTCGAGAGTAAAACTTCGCCACCGAACGGGAGACATTGGGAGGCCAAAAGTGAGCTGCTAACCAGTGCCAAACACTTGAGCCGATATCGGCGGACTTGCATGCAGGCAGTTTATCAATCCTACATGGACAATCGTTGTCCAACAGCAAAATTACCTACTCGGTGTCAGGCGTTTCCGCCTTGACGAGCTCTTTCATTGGCTTCACGGCGTACTTCAGCGCAAACATCCAAAATGCTGGCCACCAAATCACGTCGTTCGTGAGGATCGTATAACCGAACCGCCAAGGAAGCTGCCCCTGAAGAGCCGCCATAAGAAAACCAATCGGCCCGAATGTTTTTCCGATCAAGCCAATCCAAACGTAGCCGGCATAACGTTTTGGGTCCCGAGCAATCATCCAATAGCCCAGTGCATAGACCAGCACCATCATTCCTACCGACTGCCAAATCGAGACATAATTCGGCTCCGGCAACCCAACGAGCCGGAAGAACGACATCGGAAACAGAACGACCCAACAGCCCCAAACGAAGTTGTAAACCGCCGCCGCGTAAAACCAGTTCCGATAAGCCCGCATACCAGGCTCTACGTTACCTACAGACTGAAAAGCGCGTCCGAGACGCCGTCGTTGATCTTCACGTTGGAGTAATGAAATTCCGCCGCGAGCTTGTTTTCGGCATTAAACGTCTGCTGAATAGTCGGAAAAGCCACGCCAGCTTCCTTAACCGGCTTGCTGTAAACGAAGGTCGCCTTCAACTGACCAACCTGCCCGTACCATTCTCTTCGAACGATGTACTTCTCATCTCGATCCATCCAAATCCGCATTCGTGAGGTGTTATCGAACTTAGCGGGCCAGGTTAGGTCAAATACAGGGTTTCCGGTCTCACGATCAAATCGCACAAATTTAGCTTGGAAAAACTTGGTGGCCACCGTCGAAGTTAACATTCCGAAATCGAGGAACGTCTGCTTTCGCCCTGGCTCGTTGGTCACATCAACTTTCTGATTGATCTTGAGCTTAGGAATCCGGGTGATCTGGGTATTACCGTTGACCAAATACACAAACGTCGTATCGTCCGCTTGCATATCAAGGCGCAACTTGAACGGCTCTTTCGCGGCAACCGTGAAGCTCTGGAACGAAAGGTTCCGACGGTAGTCATTGTCAATCTTCACCGCCTCGCTGATCTTAGCCTTCACAACTTTTCCGGTGAACGCCAAATCCCGAAGCCCCGACTGGCAATACGCCTCAATATCTTTCGACTGAAATCCACCGACCAGAACCGGAGCAAGTACCGCTGCAAAAACCATATCAGTAATTATGAACGTCCGAATCCACCGAACGATTCGTATACAATCTTTGTAAGCGATGCAATCGAGCGGGCCGATCAAGGATTTTGCAAAGTACGCCCAGGTCTCGCGGCAGCAATTCCTGCGTCCCTTATCCCCCTCCGAGCTCTCCGATGCCGCAATTTTCGTTTACCGAAGGCACTTCCGAGCAATCGCGAGCCTGACACTTCTTCCGTCACTCTTCGTGTCGGGTGTGGTTCTGGTTTTCTTCCAACTGCTGTATCCCTATCTGTTTCCGAAAAGTGAAAGCGCTTCAAATATCGGTTTCCAGGTCCTTCAAACCACCCTCCTCCTCTTTGGCGGAATAGGCCTGAGCACAGTAGTTGCCCTAATCGGACTCTCGCGCATCTGCGCCTACTCCCACGTCCTCGCCGAGGCCGCGATCCGAGACGAGGACCCAAACCAAAGCGAGATCGAATCCCGGGCCAAGCCACTCTTCGGAACCGCCTTCCGGCTTCTGATCAGATCCAGCATCTTCAGTCTTGGTGTCGCATTCGTCAGCCTTCTTCCTCTGCTCATCAGCGGTGTGTTTGGTGCGTTGACCGCAAGCACCAACATGTTCCCCGCTGTCGCGGTCGTCATCTCGCTGGTGATCCTGCCCATCGGAATGATCCTCGCGCTCACCAGGTTCTCGGTCGCACTTGGAACAGTCAGCGTGGGCCTCGCTGAGTCGAAGGAACCCAGAGCCGCCATCGAACGCTCCAAATACCTCTTTGGTGCCAAAAGCCGTCCCCAACCGAAAGCGAATCCCGCCGCCGGAGGCATTCTCGCCGGCCTCGGTCTCTACCTAATTCTTCGACTCGGCTATAGCTCCGCAATGAGTGATCTCACGCTCAGCGACATGATCCTGTCACGGATGCCAACCACCCTCCTTCGGATCATCGCTGACACCGTTCTAAGCCTAATCCCCGAATTCCTCTTCATCTTCCTGGTGCTTCCCTTCACCACCATCGCGGGCTCGCTGTACTACTTCCAGCGCCGCATCGTGGTCGAAGGAATGGACATCTCAACGCTTTATGAAAAACTTCCTGCGAACCGCCGTTAGCCTGTGCGCGCTGTTCGCAGTGCTCATCAGCCAAGCCCAGGAGACCGAATCGGTCGAAGAATCGTCATGGAAGCCCATCCAGAAAATCGTCAAAGAGAAGCAACCTGGCTGGCGCGAATCACTGTCTGAAACGATAGAAGGCGTTGACGAGTTTGCCGACGACTACAAATCGTTCACAAACGCCAAAACCCCAGCAGAAAAGCAAAAGGCGGCCCTAGACAACATCACGGCGCGCATAGACCGATACGTCGACACTGAGAACATCGCCCCCAAGCCAAAATCCACCGCAAACGTCAACAAAATCCTCGCCCGAACCGAATTCAAAATCGCTAAAGACGCTCCCGGGAAGTCCTGGGTCGAGCAGATTCTTGACCGGCTTAATCAGCTGAACAAAAAGCGAAACAACCCCAACAGCCCAAAGCTCGACTTTCCAAACCTCCCATGGCTCGGCCCGCTCCTGCAAGGGATCATGTATCTGATCCTCGCTACCGCGATCGGCGTCCTGATCTGGCTCCTCACGAAGCTCCGCTTCATCGGTCAAGAGCGCAAGTCCAAAGTCGGCAAACGCGGCGGAATCCTCGAGGAAGGCGAAGAACTCCTCTCCGAAGACGAGTACCTCCTCAACGCCGACGACCTCATTGCTAAAGGGCTCTTCCGCGAAGCCTGTCGCGCCCTCTACCTCGCCATGCTCGTCCGCCTCGATTCGTCCCGAGTCGCCCGTCTCGAACCAACACAAACAAACTGGGAGCACCTGCGCCGCGTCGAAGCGAACCGAACTAAGCCCGAAGGACTCGACTTCCGCACTCCTACAAAACTCTTTGACCACGCCTGGTACGGCTACACCGCCCGCTCCGCCGCCGACGTCGAACCCTTCCGCACGGCCTACTCCGAAATCAAAGCGCTCACCGAGGTCAAACCATCATGAGAGGCAAGATCGCGATTTGGCTCTTTGTGATCCTGCTCCTCAGCGTGGCAGTTGTCCAAAGCGGCAAGTACAGCTTCGATATGGACCGCGGTTTAGAAAAGACCGGGTCCAACGGCACCGCTGCCTTCGCCGAGCTCGTCAAACTCACCTACCCAGGCACGAAAATCGCCGACCAGCTTCCCAAAGACGGCAGCCTCACAATCATCCCCTACACCACCCAGTTCGAAAGTGACCTCCGAAGACTCCTCCGCAGCGAGGCAAGGCCCGGCAAGTACATCCTCTTCAAGGTCACCGACTACCCCGGAGACGGCAAACCAAAACCTGTCGATGCCACAAACACAGCCACCGGCAAGAGCCTCGGCCTGCTCACCGGAGTCTCAACCGAATGGGATGGGTCACTCTCTGAAATCTTCTCGACCGACGAAGAATCAGTCCCCTTCGAGGAATGGACCCCATCGCTTCTCCCCGACACAGAAGCAATCGAGGCGATCACCACCGGTCCCAACGCGACCACCATCGCAACCATCCAAAGTAGCAAAGGCATAACGCTCTACTGCTTCGAACAGGCCAGTGCCCTCACAAACGCCCATATCTCCGAAGCAAACAACGCCGACATCTTCATGGGCTTCATCGAGGCGGCCAACAGCGAAAAGCGTCCGCTCACGATCATCAAATCGTTCCTAAACGGCTCCACTCAACAAGGGCTCGTTGAGCGTCTCGGACCAGTCGTCCACTCAATCTGGAACCAGTTCCTCGTCCTCCTCGCCGTCGTCTTCCTCACCCTTAACATCCGATTCGGCAAAGCAAGAGAGCCGCGCGCCGAGCAACGCTCCGCCCGAGAACTCGTCGACGGAGTCGGAAATTTCGCCCGCCGAAAGCAGCTCGGCCGATGGGCACTCCAATGCGTCTATAGCCAAACAATGCTGGAGCTAGAACGAAGACACCGCACAAGCCGACAACAGCTCCTCAACCGCCCGGAGGACTTCCTCTCCGAAGACCAAGCCCGGGCCCTTGTTGAAGCCCAGCGCGCCCTCAGCATCGACCTTTCCGCAAAAGACGCCCTGACCATATCCCGACGCCTCCGGCGACTGGTATAACGAAGTTTATGAAAGCCGTACTTTCCGTAGGTTTCGCTGTGCTCTGCGCAATCGGACTCAGCCAGACTCCTCCAGCTCAGGTGACCAAGGAAAAGCTCGCAAAGCTAAAGACCACCTACGAAAGCGCAAAGGCAGCCTCGACCAAGAAGCCAAAGGACGCAAAGCTCAAAAAGGCTTACGAAGAAGCCGCCCTCGGTTACGGTCTCGGTTGCATGTACGGCGACCTCCCTCCTCGCGAGAAGTATGTCAGCGCCCTCCGCTACCTTCGCGAAACCGTCAAGATTAATCCGAAGAACAAGGTCGCAAAAGAGCAGATCTCGATGATCGAATCGATCTACAAGCAAATGGGTCGCCCGATCCCAAAGACTGACTAATCCAGTGGCGCAACTCGACGCTGAGAAGCAAATAACCCTTTTTCGTGCCTACACAAAGTGGATGGCACTGCTTGTCGGCGTCCTCATTTTGTTGCCCACCCTCATCGGCCTCGCGCTGAAGCCGATCGGGCTCTATCTCGGCATTCAATACAACTTCGACGACCACATGGTCTACGCCGGATGGATGCGTCAGGCCATGGAGGGTCGAATCCTCTTCGAGAACCGATTCACCACCGATCAGCAACCCGGTCTATCGCTCCACGTCTACTTCCTTGCCCTCGGTTGGCTGGCCAAAGTCATCGGCATTCCCATGGCGATGCACACTGCCCGAGTCGGATTTACCTTTCTCTCGGTGATCCTCCTGGGCCGCCTCCTTGAGGCAATCACATCGGATAACTTCCAGCGCAAAATCGCTCTAGCCCTTGCCATCTTCGGCGGCGGACTCGGTTTCACGGTCTGGCACAACTTCGGGGTCGCAATCGTCAAACCCGTCGGCGGACCACTTCCCGGCTGGATGCTCTCCCGCCTCCCCACCGACGTCTGGCAACCCGAAGGCTACTTCTTCTATTCCGGGCTTACAAACAGCCTCTTCATGGTCAGTTTGTGCCTCATCCTCGGAACGTTCCTCAACGTCCTCCAGGCCCGCGAGAGCAAAGCAGCAATCTGGCGCGGTGCGCTCTGCTTTGGCGCGTTGATGAACATCCACAGCTACGACGTCTTGCTCGTCTCGCTGGTGATGCTCGGAGTTCCGTTTGCGCTCTTCAAAAGTGAGCTCCTGACAAAGCAATGGGTAGGAAGATCACTTCTCATCGCACTAGGCGCCGTCCCTGCCGCGCTCTGGTTCATCTACGTCCTCAAAAACGATCCGGTCTTCCAAGCTCGCGCCGCCACGTTGACTTACTCACCGAACTTCCGCCAGCTCTTCTTCGGCTTCATTCCTCTGATCCTCCTCGGGGTCTTCGCCATGCCTCGGAAGACGAAGCAAGCCCAGCTAGGTCTCCTTGGATTCGGTTTGTTACTCGTCGGCCTCTTTGCGTACGCGGCAAACCCGGAATTCCTGAAAGACGGCTACTTCCTGACCCCCGCGACATTCGGAATCTGCTTTGTCGCAATCCTAGCCGTCATTTTCCTTCTCAAACAGGATAAGCCCGCCTTTTCCGTCGTCCTCTGCTGGGCGTTGGTCGGGATCATCGCCCCCTACTTCCCCGCTCTCTTCCAGCGAAAGCTAACCATGATGCTCGGCGTCCCATGGGGAATTCTTGCCGGAATCGGCATCGCCAACCTCATCGCCCAGCGCGAGCGAGGTCAACGAAATCTCCTGACGTCCCTGGTCATCATCCTCTGCTCCGCAACCGGAATCCAGTGGGTTCAACGAGAGATCTCGCTCGCCCGCAACAACGTCAGCAACACAACCGTCCACGCCGTCACCCAGCCCCCAGAAGTCGAAAAGATGGTCGAAATCTTGGCGCCTCTCGGCCGTTCAGCCGTCATTGCCTCCCTCCCCGGGTCTCCATCCCCGGCGCAGGATGAGCTGGGCCACAACATACCCGACCTCTTCAATACGCCCGTCATTCCTGATCTCAACCCGGTCATGGTCGGTTTGGCAGGCACACGCGCCTACGCAGGCCACTGGAGCGAGACGCCCAACTACGCCGAAAAGCGCTCGCAGCTTGTCGACGCGCTCAGAGCAAATGACTCCGTGCCTCGCCTAAAAGCGCTCGACATCACTCACGTCATCCACTTCAAACCCCTAAACTCAATCCCCGCTCCCCAAGGCGAGACCCTGGTGGACGGTGAAACCTTCCAGCTCATCAAGATCTAACGAGTCAGAGCTAAAAGCGGTAAAGGCAATACTTGTAGCTGCCGGTGTAGCGCATCCGCTTGACGGGTCGGCTTAGCGGGTCAAGTAGAGAAGCCAAAGAGCAAAATCCCTAAATGAAATCGCCGCCCCCAAGGCGAACCTTGGGTGGCGGCGAAACAAAGTTGCTTGCTGAAGAGCTAGCGAGTTGCGACCGAGAGCGGTTGAACGAGAGCAGCAGTTGCCGCCTCAGTCTTCGCCGCGCCGGGCTTGTTGATGATGAAGCCAGCAATGACTCCCCAACCGAGAAGCGTAAGCGCAACAAAGATGAGCGCAGAAGCCTTCTGAATTCGGGTCTGAGCTTCTTCGCTAACCGTGATGCCCCAGCGAATGCAGAAGTTCCAGATGCCGTATCCCAGGTGATAGGACGAAGCAATGATGCCAGTCGCATAAACAAGCACCCAGAGCGGATTGCTAAAGAACTCGTGCCATGCCGCGAACTTCAATCGCTCAACATCTCCAGTGGCGTACTTGTAACCGGTCGTCGAAAGCGAGTGGTAAATCAAGAACGCAAAAATCACCAGACCGGAGGCCCGCTGGAGGAAGAACATGCGGTTGTGCGACCACTTGTACTTCGTCGTGAAGAAGTTGTTTTCAGCGCGAGAGACGATGAAAACGCCATACACCGCGTGGAAAATCAACGGCAACCAAATTGCCAAAACTTCCATCGCGAGAAGAACGTGCTTCGGAATCCCTTCGAAAAAGTCGATGACTCCGTTGAATTTTGCCTCACCGCCAATCGAGAAACTATTCAGTGCCAAGTGCTGCACCATGTAGTAGCCGACCGGAATCACACCTGTGATTGAGTGGATGCGGTGCAGAACGTAATTTTCCTTGGTAAGCGACAGTGCCATCTTTATGAATTAAGGTTACCCCCGCAACTACATACGAGCGGTAATCTAGAAAAGTATGCCGTACATTACCGACGTTCTTGGCCGCGAAGTGATTGATAGCCGGGGTAACCCCACCGTTGAGGTGCAAGTCACCCTCGAATCGGGCGCGATGGGTCGCGCAATGGTCCCAAGCGGAGCCAGCACCGGAATGTTCGAGGCCGTTGAGCTTCGAGACGGCGACAAGAACCGTTACATGGGCAAAGGCGTCCTCAACGCTGTCAGCAACGTCAACGACATCATCGCTCCAGCGTTGCTCGATCACGACGCAACCGATCAAGAAGGCATTGACCAACTTCTTCGAGACCTCGACGGAACCCACAATAAGGGCAAACTTGGCGCAAACGCCATCCTCGGTGTTTCGCTCGCTGTCTCCGCAGCCGCTGCCGACCACTCAAATCTTCAACTCTTCCGATACGTCGGTGGCACCACCGCCAAAACTCTCCCCGTTCCGATGCTCAACATCCTGAACGGCGGAGCCCATGCCGACTCCAACGTCGACTTCCAAGAGTTCATGGTTCTTCCAGTAGGAGCGCCAACCTTCCGAGAAGCCGTTCGATGGGGCTGCGAAATCTTCCACTCCCTCAAAAAGGTTCTCAAGTCTAAGGGACTCGCAACCGGCTACGGCGACGAAGGCGGATTCGCTCCAAACCTCGCCAACCAGGACGAAGCCTTCGACCTCATCCTCGTTGCCATCAAGGAAGCCGGATACGAAGCCGGAAAGGACGTCTTCCTCGGAATCGACGCTGCCGCCACCGAATTCTTCGACGGAACGACCTACAACTACTCAGACGGTCGCAAACTCACCGGTCCTGAGCAGTGCGCTTATCTCGTTGACCTTTGCAACCGCTACCCGCTGATCTCCATCGAAGACGGTTGCAGCGAAGAAGACTGGGCAACCTGGAAGGCCGTCACCGACGCCCTCGGCGACCGAATCCAGCTCGTCGGCGACGACCTTTTCGTCACAAACGTCGAGCGATTGTCACGCGGAATCAAGGACGGCGTGGGCAACTCGATCCTCATCAAGGTCAACCAAATCGGCTCCCTCTCCGAAACCCTCGCCGCTGTCGAAATGGCAAAGCGCGCAGGCTACACCAGCATCATGAGCCACCGCTCCGGTGAAACCGAGGACGCAACCATCGCTCACCTCGCAGTTGCCACCAACTGCGGACAAATCAAGACCGGTGCTCCAAACCGAACCGACCGAGTCGCCAAATACAACGAGCTCCTTCGCATCGAAGAGAACCTCGGCGACAACGCAGTCTACGCCGGTAAGTCGGCATTCGGCAAAATCGCTCACCGCCTGTAAGAAGGTGGCAAGCAAACCCTGCCCTATATACGGCTCAGCCGCGTAGGGCACGGGACCCAAGATAGCTTCGGTTCCAGATCGAATCCGTCGGAACTGGAGATGTCTCGGGTCAGGATTGGCCTTGGGCTCGCGCTGAGCCGATCTCGGCCTATTGGTTGACAACTCCCCCGAAACATCGCCTAGTAAGTGATGATAAAACTTGGCGACTTCCCTTCTGAAAAGTTCGCAGACCCCAGAGCCAAAACTCCCCGCCCCTTAGCGCCCGTTTTTCGAAGATTTTCTCGGCAGTTTGAATCTAAAGCGCCCAATGCGCCCTACACACGCATGCGGGCAGAACTAGCCGCGCCGCACGTATTCCGCAATTACCGTCGACGGCTCGCCTTCCATCTCAACCAGGCCGTCCTTCAACCACACAACGCGGTCCGCAAACTTCTCCACGGTCGGCAACTGGTGCGAAACCAACAAGATCGCGCCGCCATCTCGCCGGAACTGTTCAACCCGCTCCAAGCACTTCTGCTCAAACCGCTGGTCACCCACCGCCAGAACCTCGTCCACGATCAAAACCTCGGCGTCCACGTGAATCGCAATCGCGAACCCCAACCGCGCCATCATTCCGCTCGAATAAGTCCGAACCGGAGCCTCAATTGCGTCGCCCAGCTCCGAAAACTCGACAATCGAATCCAATCGTTCACGAACTTGCTCGCGTGTCAAACCAAGGATCACCGCATTGAAGTAGATGTTCTCGAGCCCCGACAGATCGTTATGGAACCCGGCGCCAAGCTCAAGCAACGGCGCAACCCGTCCCTTAACTTCCAAAGACCCCGACGTCGGCAGATAGATCTTTGCGAGCAGCGACAGCAGCGTCGACTTCCCCGCTCCGTTCTTGCCGATCACCGCGACGCACTCGCCGCCCCGAACCTGCAAGGAAACGCCTTTCAGAACTTCAAGATGAACATAGGACCTCTTCCGCCAAAACAGCAACAGCGACTTGATCGAAGCAATCCCCGAATGGGAAACAACAAACTGCTTCCGCAAGTCCTTGATCGAAACTTTGACTTCGCCCGTCATGGTCGCTCCACAAACTTCCATTTCAGTCGGTTGAACAGCCAATAGCCGAACAAGAAGACAAACACCGCCCCAACGCTATGCACCGCCAAATACTTCCAGGGCATTCCAATCGGCATCCCCATCCCACCAGCCGACATCGTCGGAACGGGAGCAACAAGTGCTTTTCGATAAGCGACACACTGAACCGCAACTGGATTCAACATATAGAGCTTAAACAACAACCATCCCGAGTCGAAGTTCTTCTTGGAGTTGGCAACCTGCTCAACGAAGTAAACAATCGGGCAAAGGTACATCAACAAGTACAGCCCGATCTGAACGATATACTTCACGTCTTCATAGAACGTGTTGAGCGCCGAAACGATAAACGAGATCCCCGTCGCAAAAAGCGTCGAGACGATCAGCAAGAACGGCAGATAGATCGTAGTTGCCTGAAACGGAAACACCCGGGGGTCGCGCAGGTATCCCAGAAACATCAGGCCAAACATGATCAAGAACCCGATCGCCAAGTGAATCATGTTGGCGATGACCGCCGCCAACGGAAGAATCTCACGCGGGAAGTAAATCTTCTTGATCAATCCGTACTGGTTCAAGATCGACTGAGCCGAATCCAAGACACTCGATTGGAAGAAGATGAACGGCAGATACGCCGCCAACATGTAAACCGTGAAACTCGGAACGTCTTGGCGAAGAAAGTTGCTGAAAACAAAGCTCATCACCGCGACTTGCGCCAGCGGGTTAAGGAACGACCACAGAACACCAAGAGCCGAGTTCTTGTAACGAATGCGAAGCTCGCGCTGAACCATGACGTACAGCAATTCGCGGTACTTCCAAAGCTCCCGAAAGTCTTTGATCAACCTTCCACCTTCCTCAGGTTGATCACTCGAACCCAAGCAAACTGTCCACTCTCGGGATCTGAAACAACCCGCTTTCCGCCAACGCCCAGTCCGCTCACAGCAAACTCTAACAACGAACCTGGCGTCGTCGTCACAGGAATTTTCATCGGAAGCCCGCGTTTCTTGGTATCGAGCAGAACCGCCGCCTTTCGGCCAACCAACCGTACATCACACACCGCAACGTACTTCGTCTCCACCTTGGGAAGCGCGCCAGATTCCTCTTCATCGACCAGATAAAACGTCGGTGGAGTTTGGAGGGCGATGGCGAAAATGGCAGCAAGCATCAGCTAAGATAAGCCTCGAATGGAGAACGTTCGGATTCTGGTTGTGGGAAGCATTGTACTCGACAGGGTGCTCCGTGTCGCCGAGTTCCCCCGCCCCGGCGAGAGCGTCCGCGGCGAGGTCGTCGGAGTCTTTCCTGGCGGAAAAGGTGCCAATCAAGCCGTCTGCGCCGCAAGGCTCGGCGCAACCACCTCCTTCTGCGCTGCAATCGGTCCCGATCCAGACGGGACCGAAATGATCATGAAGCTCCGCTCCGAGCAGATCGACTGCTCAATGGTCCATTCGATCGAGCGAGCCGCAACCGGCACCGCAGGAATCACCCTAAACGACCTGGGACAAAACACCATCGTCGTCGCCCTCGGCGCCAACATGATGTTCGAGCCAGAACAAGCTCTTAAAGCCGCCCATCAACAACTCCACCACGTTCTCCTGCTCCAAGGCGAAATCCCGCTAGAGGCGTCTCGAGCCGCCGCAGAAGCGTCGCAAGGACTCGTCATCTTCAACCCCGCCCCCGCAATCGCCCCGCCGCTCTCGATGTACCCCCTCATCGACGTCCTCACCCCAAACGAGAGCGAAGCAGAGTATCTCGTCGGCTACCCAATCCACGACGAAAAGACCGCCGAGAAAGCCGCCAAAGAACTCATCGTTCGTGGCTGCAAATCAGTCGTTATCACTCTCGGCGCGAAAGGTGCCTACTTCCGCGCAGCGGATGACGAGGGACTAATCAAAGCCCCTACCGTGTCAGCCGTCGACACCGTTGGCGCAGGAGACTGCTTCAACGGCGCCCTAGCCTTCGCCCTCGCCCACAAGCTCGACCTACGACGAGCAACTCGCTTCGCCGTTCAATGCGCCTCCTACAGCGTCCAACACGTCGGAGCGCAGACTGGCATGCCCTACTTCGATGAGCTAGGCTCCGACGTCAGAGCACTTATCTCCCCCTAACCCACCGAAGTCGAGGTGTTTTAGTAGAATTGGATGATGAACTTGCTGGTCACCGGATTTGGACCGTTTCGAGATATAACCGACAATCCATCGGCACAACTCGCCTCGGGTCTCCCCGGAGAAACTGCAATCCTCACGGTCCAGTACGGTCACGTTGAATCATTCGCTCGATCGCTGCGCTTGAGAGACGAAAGCACCATCCTTTGTCTTGGCCTCAACGCCCGCGCCACCGAACTAAAATTCGAGCTCTACGCACACAACCAAATTGGAGCTGAACGAGGATTTGGAAGTCGCGGACACTCTCGAACCATCATCCGCCCTTCGGGACCCAAAACGCTCGGTCAAACCCTGCTGGACCCGAAACAGCTAGCATCGCTTGAGATGAGTACCAGCTACACACCAGGCGACTATCTCTGCAACTTCTTGCTCTACTCTCTCCTTGTCCGCTACCCCGCCAAACGGATCGGCTTCGTCCACGTCCCGCACTTCGATACTGTGCCGAAGGAAAGCCAAATGAAGGCGCTAGAAAAGCTCCTCACACTCGTGGGTCAGAGCTGAGAGAGTGTTGACCGCAGCCACGCGATACCCTCGCGAGTTGCTTCCACACCGCGATCGCCGCATTCGAGCTCGAGATGAATCGGAACCGCCCGTCGGTCTGAACGCTGGAAGAGCGCGCGAAGGGTCTCGACGATCGGAACACAGCCTTGGCCCAGGAATGCTCCGCTTAAGCGCCCACCATCGGGGCTTTGGAAGGGACCATCAATGGACGAAACAAAATCCTTTACATGGATGAGATCAGGGAAGGGCATCTCCAACGCAGCCTTGACGGGATCCACGCCCGCAAGCAACCAGTTGCCAATATCAAAACAGATGCCCGTTCCCGCACCTTTAGAGATCGCAAGCACCTCTGCAGGAGTTCCGAAAACCACGCCGTGATTTTCAAGGGCTAAAGTGCGGTCCGCAGAATTGATTGAACCCAGATTCGCTATCGCTCTGTCCCGGCTAGCATCGGCGTCATCCGCCGAAGGATGGGCCGAGAATACTCGAACGACACCAGCGCCAAAGCACTTCGCCACAGAGAGTCCCAGCTCAATCTTCGCCCTCTCCACGGCGATTCGTTCGGGTTCAGAGTGAACGAAGTCGTTCGTAACAGCAACTGCCCCTACTTTGATGCCATCAAGCGCCGATTCTAGTTCAGATTCAAACGTGGACGTATCCGGAATGAAGTCACGGATCACGCCGGGCTCATACCAAAAGGCGTCGAGAACCTCAACGGAGTCAGCACCGCACGAATGGGCAAACTCACAAAAGCGAGAAATCGGCATCTCACCTGCCCGCCAAGCGGACAGAACTGAGTACCACGATATTCCGACGGGAAGACTAGCGCAATCCAAGATGAGCTAACAACGGGGCGTAGAACACCACCGCACCAATCACACCCACAACACAGACGGACAAAGAGAACGTTTGCGGAATGGATAATGAGATGGGACGAGCATCTCCCTCAGCTGGCGCAAATGCTGACCGAAGCATTCCAAAGTAGTAAAACGCTCCGAAGATGCTGTTGAGAACCATCACAACTGCGAGCCAAGCAAGATTGGCGGTCAAGGCATCCTTTAGAATGAACAGCTTCCCAAGGAAACCTGAAACTGGACCGAGACCGATTAACGAAAGAACAAAGACCACTAGACTGTAGGCCAATATCGGCGACCGACTTGCTAGCCCCTTTAAATCATCAAGTGACATTGGCTCTTCGCCGTCCTTGGCCATAGCGAGAACCACTACGAACACCCCAAGGGATGTCAGGACATATCCGAAGAGGAAGAAAATCAGCGCAATATGGTTGAGCCGGAATGCGATGGCAACGCTTGCGGCTGCGACAGCAACATAGCCAGCGTTCGCAATCGAAGAATAAGCAAGTAACCGCTTGATGTTCTTCTGCGCCATCGCAAGCACGTTTCCGACGAGCATCGAGAGAACCGCAAGGGTCGCAATCGTCATTCCTACGAATCGACCAGCATGCCCGAAGCTATCCGCAAAATTCCAAAGTGCCACGAAAGCACCGACTTTTCCACCTGTCGCCATGAACGCAACTACATTGGTTGGAGCGCCTTCGTACACGTCTGGAGTCCACTGATGGAATGGAGCCAAGCTACATTTGAATCCGATTCCCACTGCAATTAGGGCAAAGGATAACGAAAGAAGAATCTTGTTCTCAGGCGCGCCATGCAGCCAATACGAGACCAAGGTTGACATGTTCAAGCTACCGGTTGCACCATAGAACATGGCAATTCCGTAAAGCAGGAATCCGGTGGCAAATGCCCCCAGCAAGAAGTATTTAATCGCGGACTCTTCTGACTTCTTCGACGTTCTGTGAAGACCAGCCAACACGTAGAGACTGATGGATAGAATCTCAATCCCAACGAAAAGAACCAGCAGGTTTCGCGTGCAGCACACGATCATTCCGCCAACGGTAGCCCAAGCGAGCATCGGGTAGAACTCACCGAGCTTTATTCGCTTTGCTTCAAGATAGGCCGGACTCACGAGAGCAACGATGAGAGCCGAAAAGACGGTCAGCAACTGCCCGACTGAGCCGAGTCGATCCATAACCACCATTTCCTGGAGGACAAATCGCTCGCTGCCACCGGCTGCGAGCAAGCTGGTCAGCGCAATCAAGAGACCAAATACGGTCACCTTCTGCGTGAAATTCTTCTCAGAATTCCCCGTGATCATGTGAACGATCAGCGCGATCATGCCGGTAACTGCAACGATCGCGACCGGTCCAATAACACCCCAGTCGATTGTTGGGATCACTGTGAACCTCCAGAGATCAGATGCGGGAAGTTTGAAACAATGGTCACAGTTCTGGCTCGGGTCATCTTGGCGACTTCTTCGGGACTAACAGGATTCGTTGCGGGATTCCAAACGAGGAATGTTTCAGCGAGATCCGAGACGATATCCACGTAAGTTTCGGGTCCGCCGATCAAAGTAATAGCTGGCTTGCGGCTCCCGATGAGATCACGATCCAACTCAAGGAAGTGCCCGCCGTACTGCATCGGCGTGGTGAACTCAGGTTCAGCTCCAGCGACGATGTAGTTGAATTCTCCGGTCACCAAATCAAGCTCTGAATGCGTCTCGGAAACAAGCGCTGCTAGGATTTGATCACCCTCGGCTGGATTTTCCTCTAAAAGATCAACAATGTTGAGATTGCGGCTGATCGCTCGAGTTAACGGTGAGGCTACAGACGTAAACTGCTGGCCCGCAATCTCACACCTGGACTCAGCAAAATGAGCTTCAAGGGCATCTTTTGCCATGGTCATTTTGAACCTCCTTCAGTTGAAACAGCGTAAACCCGTCCAGGATCAACTTCCCCACCACCGTTCAACCAGGTTGTTCCGGAGTTCGGCTTTGCTGCACTTCCGGTGACTGCCACCGAGTAGTCCATTCTCTGGAGGATAAATGTCGGGAGAACTCCGCCGACGATGATCGCGATTGCGAACACTACACCGAGCAATAGCTCGTTCAAGTTAAGGTCCTTCGCTTCGTGCTCCTTGGCTTCACCATAGAACATCTTTTGGTAGGCATAGAGCATATAGGAAGCCGAGAGAATTGCTCCAATTCCAGCGGCGACCGCGTAGCCGACATTCAAGCCCAAAAAGTGGCCATAGCCCGATTCAAACGTGCCCATGAGCGCAAGTATCTCGCCAACGAATCCGCTGGTAAGGGGCAGACCAAGATTTGCGAGCATCGCAATCATGAACAAGCTCGCAAAGACCGGCATCTTTCGCTTCAATCCACCGAGCTCACTGAACTCTCCGGTGAAGCCCCGAGCCATCAAGAATGACAGGAGAACAAAGACCGCTGCCGAAGCCAGACCGTGATTGAACTGCTGGAACGCTGCGCCTACCATTCCGATGTGACTGAAGGAGAACAGCCCAATCAGGATAAATCCGACATGGCTCACGGTCGAGAACGCCATCACTCGGAAGATATTTTTCTGATTGATCGCAAGAACGCCGCCATAAATGATTCCGACAACTCCGATCAGGGTGACCAGAGAAGCGTTTGCTGCTGCTGCGTGTGGGAACAATGGCAAGCAGAATCGAAACAGGCCGTAGGTTCCTACTTTCAGGACGACGCCGGCTACGGTTGCACCAATGGGAGCCGATTCGTATGTTGACGCAAGCCAGCTGTGCCCAGGAACGGCTGGAGACTTAATGAGGAAGGCCAAAAGGAAGCCCCAGAAGGCAAACGTTTCAAGTTGCTCTTTCCCTGCCCAAAGTTGACCCGAAGCCACAACCGCTTGGATGTCAACGATTGACATGCTTGCTCGCCCCGTCACTTCTGTGAACTGGACTCCGATCGCAATGATCGCTAGTAGCATGAGCAACGATCCACCGAAGAGCATTGCGAGATACCTTGTCGCCGCCTTCTTCTGATCGCCACGACCCCATCCAAGGATAAGCATTGCGACTGGAACCAAGCTGAGCTCGAAGAAGATGTAGAACAGAACCAAATCCAGGGCCGCGAAGACACCAAGGAGAACTCCGCTGAGAATAAGAATCTGACCAAAGAACTGAGCGGATCGCTCTGTCGGATTTGAGATCAAAACAGCCGTCAGACCGAGGAGTGCCGTTAGGGCAAACATCCAGATGGAGATGCCATCCAGACCCAACGAGTAGCTCGTGCCGAGGGAACGAATCCACTCCGCGTGTTCGCCAAACTGGAACCCTTTTACTGTCGAATCAAACTTAGCAAGAAGACCAGCGGAGATGCCCAGAGCCAGGAGCATTGTTACCGAGGCGATCGACTTCGAATAGGAGTTGACCACCCGACCACCGGCAATAAGCAGGAAACCAACCAGGATTGGAACCCAAATGGCTGCACTGATGAGCATCATTTGCCACCTCCCGATGAAATGACAACATAGAGCACGAGAACAACAACTCCAATCAGCATGATTGACGCGTACATTCGCACAAGTCCAGTCTGAACCGAGTTAAAGATGCCGCCAAGCCAAGAGGTCGCACTTCCGGCACCTTCTCCAAGGCCTTCAATCACGCCATGATCAAATCCTGTGTTCGCCGAGGCAGAAAACGCAGCCGAGTCGGAAGTCACACTGTTGACGACCAAGCTGTCATAACCGAATTGGTCCCGAGCGCGTAGCCTGAATGCCGACCACTTCGACTCATCCCAGCCTTCTTTTGCCGGAAGACCTTTCATATAGACAGCGATACCAGCACAGATTCCCAGGACCGCCGCACCAACCGAAAGTGCCATGAGCGGAATTCCTTCTGGGTGAGTCGGAACCTCGGTCAGAGGTCCAACGTGTGAAGCCATCAGCCAGTGCTCAAATCGACCACCTGAGGCCAAGAACCAACCGCCCAAGAGACTTAGCGCGGCCAGCGCGACCAACGGAATTGCCATTGAGAATGGAACCTCATGGGGCTTGTGAGTCGCATCAAGGTGGTGGTGCCCATGATCATCCTCACCTTCCGCAGCGTGGTGGGGCTCAATCTTTCGCCATTGCTCTTCGTTACCAAAGAAGGTCAGCCACATCATGCGAGTCATGTACATTGCAGTAAGAGCCGCGACCACGAGGCAAATCCAACCGGACCACTTTCCTACTTCAAGAGCACCGGCGATGGCATGATTGCCAGCGAGTGCAGAACCGATAACCTCTTCCTTCGAATAGAAACCAGAGAGGCCCGGCACGCCTGCAATGGCAAGGTAGCCAATCATCATGGTGCCGAATGTGACCGGCAGATACTTCGCGAGCTTTCCGTAGTTCCTCATATCTTGCTCGTGAGCCATTGCGTGAATGACAGCACCCGAACCAAGGAACAAAAGTGCTTTAAAGAATGCGTGGGTCGTGACGTGGAACATTCCCACCCAGTACGCGCCAGCTCCGCAAGCCACAAACATGAAACCAAGCTGGGATACGGTCGAGTAAGCAAGAACTTTTTTGATGTCGGTCTGACCAAACGCGATGATCGCCGCGAAGAGAGCAGTAAATGCACCAACGGCGCAAACAACGGCGGACGCTACGGCAGAAGCCTCGAATACCATGGACATTCTGTTCATCAAAACAACTCCGGAGGTGACCATCGTCGCAGCGTGGATCAATGCGGAGACCGGAGTGGGACCCGCCATTGCATCGGGAAGCCAAAGGTATAGCGGGAACTGGGCGGATTTACCGCAAGCACCAACGAACAGCAAAAGTGCAGCGGCAGTTGCAACGCCAGGGTTAGCAGCAAGGATTTTTGGCAAGTGCTGGAAGACGACGTCGTAGCTGAAGAGCCTAGTCTCGCCTTGAATTTCAGCCGAAGTTGCAACGAGAGTAGCAATCAGCAGCAACCCAAGTGTGAGACCCCAGTCACCAACTCGGTTGACGATAAAGGCTTTGTTTGCGGCTTTCGCGTTGGCAACGTCCTCGTACCAGAATCCGATGAGCAAGTAAGAGCAGAGACCGACTCCTTCCCAACCGATGAAGAGCATCATCAAGTTGTTTCCGAGAACCAATATCAGCATCGCAGCAATGAACAGGTTCAGGTACGCGAAGAAGCGAGAGTAATCCTTCTCTTCCGCCATGTAGCCGGTAGCGTAAAGGTGAATCAGTGCTCCGATCCCCGTGATGATTAACACCATCGTCATCGAGAGCGTATCGATGCGCAGTTCAAAAGGAATCGACAGCCCCTTAAGTTCAATCCACGGGATACTGCTAACGACCACTGCTTTCGCGGGATCTAGCGACTTTGTGATCAAAGCGCCAATAACGAATGCGATAGCAATCGGTGCCACCGCGAGCAGCCCCATCAGCTTTTTGCCGGACGCGGTTTTGTCTAAAAACCTTCCGCAAATGCCCTGAAACAGGAAGCCGAGGATCGGCAGCCCAAGAGTTAACCAAATCAGCGAATTTCCTTCCAAATCTTTATCCCTTGAGCAAATTGAGTTCGTCGACGTCGATGTTCTCTTTGAGTCGATAGATCGCCATGATAATTCCGAGCCCAACCGCAACTTCCGCCGCGGCGACCGCCATCACAAAAACAACCATCATTTGTCCGGCTGCGCCTTGATTGACGTTAGCCAGACCGGAGAACTTATATCGAGCGAAAGCGAGGAAAGCGAGGTTAACCGCATTAAGCATGAGCTCGATGCACATGAAAATCACAATCGGGTTGCGTCGAATAATGACGCCAACCACACCTGTGATAAACATAAACATGCTGAGGCCGATGAAACCGGCGAGTGGAACTCCGTTCATGAAAGTCTCCTTTTGGCAAGCAGAACCGAACCGACGATACCGAGCAACAGCAGGATACTCACCGCTTCGAAGGGGAAAACA
Source organism: uncultured Armatimonadota bacterium (assembly GCA_903927345.1). Taxonomy (GTDB): domain Bacteria; phylum Armatimonadota; class Fimbriimonadia; order Fimbriimonadales; family Fimbriimonadaceae; genus Fimbriimonas. The sequence continues at coordinate 198,851 of CAIYMO010000053.1, forward strand.
TAGTCAGTAAAGAGGACGTTACCGATGACCTGCGGCGAACCAAAACCTTCCGGCGCAGTCGGAGCATTCACCTTGATCAGGACTGGAACGATTTGACTCGCCAACAGAACCGCAAGTGAGACACCAAATCCAATACCGATCACCTTCTTCGGATCACTCTTCTCTTCCAGGACGTGCGAAGCGCCGAGGTTGAGCAACATGATCACGAAGAGGAACAGAACCATAATCGCTCCCGTATAGACCACGATCTGGGTAATTCCAAGCATCTCCATGTTGAGTGCGAAGTAGAGGAACCCAAGAAGGAAGAACGTGAATACCAAGCAGAGCGCAGAACGAACTGCGTTCCTAAAGGCGACGACTCCAACAGCGGAAAGCGCGGCCATTCCTGCCAGCATCGCGAAGACGATCATGTCTGGAGTGATTTTCATGCTGTCACCTCGGCAACCGGCTCAACAACCTCGGGTGCCCGACGAGCAGGCTGGTTGATCATATCGACAGCGCGTGTGTCCAAGTACTGGCGAGACTTCTTCGACCGGAGAAGAAGATAGACCGCGATCGCCACAGCGTACAAGCCAATCGCAAACATCCAACCCGGAGCCGCGCCGTACACCTTGGAAATCATGATCCAGGTCGCAGTCACGATCAAGTTCGCCGTTGCAACTGGCAACAAGAACTTCCAGCCGAGATTCATGAGCTGGTCGTAGCGGAAGCGAGGATAAGTCGCTCGAACCCAAATGTACAGGGTAAGACCTGCGACACCCTTGAGCATCATTACCGACAGACCACCAAGATAGCTTCGCTCGATTCCGGCCATGAAGTCCATTCCAATGGCTTCCCATCGAATCGGCATGTGGTAGCCACCCAGGAAGACGGTTGAGAACACCATTGAGAAGGTGAACATAGCCATGTACTCAGCCATCATGAACAGACCCCAGCGCTTGGTGCTGTACTCGGTGTGGTAACCAGCAACGAGTTCATTTTCAGCTTCGGGAAGGTCAAACGGAGGTCGGTTTGTTTCGGCAAACATGCAGATCAGGAAGATGAATCCTGAAACCAAGCCAAACGGAGTAAAGATGTTCCAGTTGGGAAGGAATCCAATGAAGCCGAGAAGCGGCGCTTCCTGAGCGGCGACGATCTCGGTCATTTTCAGCGAACCCGTCACCATGACCATGGCCGCCAGCGAAACTCCCATCGCCAGTTCATAGGAAATGAGCTGTGCGGAAGCGCGGAGCGCACCGAGCAGCGAATATTTGTTATTCGACGAGTAACCCGCAAGCACTAACCCATACGCTCCCAGCGAGGAAATCGCCATGACGTAGAGCAACCCAACGTTGATGTCGGCAACCGGAGTGAATCGTCGATCTCCCGCCCAAGGAATCGTTCCACCGAGCGTAAGGGCAACAAAAAGCGCGATCAGTGGCCCGAGGATGAAGAGGAATTTGTCCGTCTTCGTCGGCATGATGTCTTCCTTCGTGAAGAGCTTGATGCCGTCGGCAATCGACTGCGCAAGACCAAAGAGCTTAAATTTCTTTCCTTTTAGGAACGAAGGAATCAGCTTGCTTGTTCTAGAAAACGTGATGTTGCCAGTCCGGTTTGGTCCGATGCGATCCTGCATCCAGCTTAGCAATCTTCGCTCGTACCAAATAATGAACGGCACCGGCGCAAAAACCGGAATGATAGCGAGGATGGCACGCCCCAGTGCGGCTAGCACGTCTTGAAGTGTTGGGTCGAGGCTCCGTAACCAATCCATAAAGGCCTGAGTGAATTTACCTGACTCGGCCCACGCAGTTGTGCTTACTTCGCAACCGATTGCGAAGATTAGCAGTAAGATCATTGTTGTGAAGAAATCGAGCGCCGTACCTGCGGCCCTCTGTGCCGCCGTCGGAGTTGCCATTCTAGAAGGCTGCTCTAGCCCATCGTCGGTTCGACGTTGTGTGGACCCCGGAACGGGACAGATCCTGGCAGACACGATGTGTTCCTCCCCGATGACTGCGACTTCGTATCGTGGCGGTCGCTACGCACTGATGCCCGACTCAAAAGGCGTCGATATCTGTTTCGATACAAAAACGAATCTCGCGGTTGATCGTTCGTTCTGTCGAGCCGGTCACCGCTACACACCTGGATTTGTTTATATGGGTCTTGGACGAGCACTGAGTCGGCCAAGTTGGGGTTATGACGGACAGGTGAGCAATGGCCGCGTGCGAGGTTATTCTTCCAATCCTCCTTCCGGAGCCTCCGTGAGAACCTCAAGCGGAACCACAATCTCCCGAGGCGGATTCGGTAGTAGCGGGAAGTCGTCGGGCGGATTCTCGAGCTAATGCGACGAATCCCGATTACGCCAAGAGATCAGTGGCAGTCCAAAGTTGAGTCTGCGGGACTCGTGTTTCACACAGAAGAGGACAAACCGTATTGGCACGAGTCCGCCTGTTACGAATTCACCGCCAGAGAAGTTGACGAACTCGAAACGGCAACAAACGAGCTACACAAAATGTGTATTCAGGCGGTTGAGCACGTCATCGCCAACCGACGCTACGCTGAATTTGGCATTCCCGAAGTTGCAATCCCCGCCATCCAATGGGCTTGGGAAGCTGATCCACCCTCTCTGTACGGCCGATTCGACTTTGTCTACGACGGTTCTCAACCGCCGAAGATGCTCGAGTACAACGCGGATACGCCGACTTCCCTGCTCGAAGCTGCCGTGATCCAATGGAAGTGGCTGGAGGAAGTATCCCCTGCTTCTGACCAGTTCAATTCAATCTGGGAAGGTCTTGTCGATGAGTGGGCTTGGCTCAAAGAAAATCGCAAGTTGAACGGGGTTCTGGTCCATTTCGGCCACTGCGGCACGGTTGAAGATGAAATGACGGTTGCGGTACTCCGCGATACAGCCCAAGAGGCAGGGATTCCTTCTAAAGCGCTTCTCATGGAAGAACTCGGTTTCAACTCTGGAACTGGTCGCTTTATCGATCTAGAGAACATCGACATTCACACGATTTTCAAACTCTATCCCTGGGAATGGATGCTGAATGAATCGTTCAGCGGTCCTTGCTTACAAACGATGAATCGCACGCAGTGGATTGAACCGATTTGGAAAATGATTCTCTCCAATAAGGCACTACTGGCGATCCTTTGGGAGCTGAATCCTGGCTCGCCGTACCTGCTCCCTTCCTTCCTGGATTCTCCGCGCTATCTTTCTCAAAGGGTCAAGAAGCCTCTTCTGGGCCGAGAAGGCGCAAACGTCACGATCAACGGAATCGAAGCGTCCGACGGCGAATACGGCGACGGTGGATATGTTTACCAAGAATACGCACCACTTCCTTCATTCGATGGTTCTCACCCCGTTATAGGAAGCTGGGTCGTTGGCACCGAATCGCGAGGAATTGGAATCCGGGAGACCGATAATTTGATCACCGACAACCTCGCGCGATTCGTTCCACATCGGATCGCTGGCTGAGACCGGAACGAAGTATCCTGTATTCAAATGTCGCTGATCGTCGCTCTCGCTCTTCAAATTAATCCGAACAACCTCCCTATTGGAACAAAAGGAACTGTCTTAGTCGAGCCAGGTCAGATTGTTGAAACCAAAACGGGGCGCGTGATGACTGCTTTTGAGGTTGCCGAAGCTTGCAAAGGTCAACGCCTTCTTTTCATCGGCGAAAATCACGCGACGACGGCGCACCAGCAGATGGAAGCTAAGCTCGTGGAGAGCCTTTCGCTTGCCGGCAGAACCCCTGCGGTTGGAGTCGAGTTCTTCCACCGTACCAAGCAAGACGTTCTCGATCAGTGGACCAAGGGCGCGCTTAACGAAGCTGACTTCCTCAACCAGAGCGAGTGGAAGACGCAGTGGGGCTACGACTACTCGTTTTACAAGCCACTTTTCGAAGTGATCAAAGCTAAGGCGATGCCGGTCGTCGGCCTAAATCTTCCGCGCGATTGGGTCCGAACTGTTTCCAAAGGCGGATTCGAAGCCCTGCCGCTTTCAGTGCGGATGCAATTGCCCCCGACATTGGACCTTAAAAACAAGAATCACAAAATTGTGTTCGACTCCCTGATGGGCGGACACGATATGGGACCAGGGACCGCAAACATTTACCAATCCCAGCTTCTTTGGGATCACGGCATGGCAGATACCGCAGCCAAGTACCTTTCGGTTCGACGCCCGTCGTCGAAGGACATCTTTGTCGTCATCGCCGGAAGCGGACACATCATGTACGGTCAGGGAATCAACTACCGCATGGCACAACGAAACGCAGGCAAGGGTCCGAACTTCATCATGATTCAATCGGACAAGCCGGTCACGGTTTCGAAGGGCCTCGGTGACTACGTCTACTGCACCGCACCCGAACCCAAGAAGTAGCGTACAGGTAACCTAAGGGTTCAAATGTACGACCGATATTCTCCGGCTGAATTCGAAGCAAAGTGGCGTGAGCGCTGGCTCAAGGAAGACCTATTTCGAACTCGCGAGGAGGCAGGTCGTCCGAAATTCTACGCCCTCGACTTCTTCCCTTATCCATCAGGGGCGGGTCTAAGCGTTGGTCACTGCCGCAACTACGTTCCCACAGACGTTCTCAGCCGAATGAAGTTCATGCAGGGCTACAACGTCCTGCACCCCATGGGCTTCGACGCATTTGGTCTTCCAGCCGAGAACGAAGCAATCAAGCGCAAGAGCCACCCAGCTCCCATGATCGAGAAGTATGCCGCCAACTATAAGCGGCAGATGGACCTGATCGGATGTGGCTTCGACTGGCACCGCTCCTTCAAATCTTCGGATCCGAGCTACTACAAGTGGACTCAATGGATCTTTGGGCTCCTTTACGAGCGTGGACTCGCCGTGCGCAAGCTCGCGGCGGTTAACTGGGACCCCGTCGATAAAACCGTTCTTGCCGACGAAGAAGTCATCGCGGGCCGCGCCGAGCGCTCCGGTGCGCTCGTCGAAAAGAAGTGGATTCCTCAGTGGTATTTCCGCATCACGGAATACGCACAGGAGCTGATCGACGACCTCGACACCATCGACTGGCCAGAGGGCATCAAGGCGATGCAACGCAACTGGATCGGAAGGTCCGAGGGTTGCCAGTTCACATTCCGCATTGCCGGAACAGAAAACGAAGAGCGCATCGACCTAGATAGCTCCATCGAGACCGGACAGGCTCGACCACAAACGACCGGCCTGCACTTCGACGTCTTCACCACCCGGATCGACACAATCTACGGTGTCACGTTCTGCGTTCTTGCTCCGGAGCACGGCATTGTCGAACGACTTCCCATCACCGATGAGGATCGAGCTCGTATCAAGGAGTACCAAGAGGCGGCTAAGCGCCTCAGCGACACCGACCGCACCGCCGAGAACCGCGAGAAGACCGGCGTCTTCACCGGCGCCTACGCCGTACACCCCTTCACCGGAGAGCACATCCCCATCTGGCTCGCCGACTACGTTCTCGCCACCTACGGAACTGGCGCAATTATGGCGGTCCCGGGGCACGATCAACGCGACTTCGACTTCGCGAAGAAGTTCAAAATCCAGATCAAGCCGGTCATCATCGGCGAGGGTGGACTGCTCGAAGTCCAGAAGCTCCACGCAGAAGGAAGTGCCTTCGAGCCGAAAGATGGCCTGCTCATCAACTCCTCACATTACGACGGCCTCTCCGTTCTCGAAGCACAGGAGAAACTTGGAATCCGACTCGAATCCGAAGGCATCGGCGAACGAAAGATTCAGTACAAGCTCCGGGACTGGTTGATCTCCCGTCAGCGCTATTGGGGATGTCCGATCCCCGTGATTCATACCAAGGATGGCGAAGAGCAGCTCGTCCCCCTCAGCCAGCTCCCCGTCGAACTCCCAATGGTTGACTCCTACGAGCCTGCCGGCGACGGCTCTTCCCCGCTTGCTCACATTAATGAGTTTGTAAACTGCACAGATCGCGACGGCTCGCTTGCCCGACGCGAAACAGACACGATGGGCGGCTTCGCATGCTCCTCGTGGTACTTCCTTCGATTCTGCGATCCAGAGAACTTTGAGCAAGCCTTCGAGCCCGAAAAGGTGAAGTATTGGATGCCGGTTGACTGCTACGTTGGCGGCGCCGAGCACGCAGTCATGCACCTGCTGTACGCCCGGTTCTGGACCAAGGTCCTTCACGACGCAGGCGTTGTCCCCGTCAAGGAGCCGTTCCAGACACTGCGCAACCAAGGTCAGGTCCTTGCCATGACGCCTTATCGCCAACCGCGTGAAGGAGAAACTCTCGGAGTGGCCGACGACGGAATTCTGGTCAGCTTCGAGGAAGCCAAGTTGATGCCAGACGATGAACTCACCTGGAAGTGGGTGCGGATGTCCAAGTCCAAAGGCAACGTTGTCACTCCAGACGAGGCCGTCGAGCAGTACGGGGCCGATGCACTTCGAATGTATCTCTTGTTCGTCGCCCCGTTCCACGCTGACGTCCAGTGGAGCAACGAGGGCATGCAGGGAATTTCCCGATTCCTCGGCCGTATCTTCAAGTTCGCTGGTGAAGTGCAACCTCATTTCGCCGCCAACTGGCACGATATCTTGCCGTTCGAAGAGCTTGATGACCTCTCCAAACGCATCCGCCGAGCAACTCACCAAACCGTTCGCAACTGCACGAAGGATCTGGAAAACTTTGGATTCAACACCTACGTTTCTTGGTTGATGAAATTCATGAACGAGATTACGGAGTGCCTAGACCTTTCTCGTACCCGTATTGCCCATGAGCGGCATCTTCAGCTTGCGCTGAGCGAAGCTCTGGAGACCTTGGTGCTGTTGATCAGCCCTGCGGCGCCGCACTCAGCTGACCAGATTTGGGAAGATCTCGGGAAGGAAGGGTTCACCTATCACGCCGAGTGGCCGAAGCACGACGATGATCTCGCCGCCGAGGATAGCCTTACGATCGCAGTGCAGGTCAACGGGAAGCTCCGTGACACGATCACCGTCCCCGCGACCGCGACCAAAGAGCAAATCGAAGCCGAGGCCCAGTCGAGTGTCAAGGTTAAGGTGTACACCGATGGAAAAGAAGTGAAAAAGGTGATCACAGTTCCTGGCCGGCTCGTTAACATTGTGGTGGCAGGATGAAGTTGAACAAGTCGGTTATTGGGGCAGTTGCTGCGGTCTCCGCGCTTGCGGTAGTGATGTATCTTTCTGACCGACCTGTCGAGACGAGAGATGGCGTCGTTCTTCCTCGTACTCGAGACGAGTACGAGAAGCTGAACAAAGATTCCTCCGAATTGGTTCTCGAGATTTTTGGACGTGCTGACGCAGGAATGGAGGTTACAGATGCGGATCGAAGCAAGCTGAAGGACGCGATCAAGAAGTTTGAGGCGATGAAGGCTTACGAGCCTCGCCAAGTCGCGGCACTCTTTGGTTCTGGTAAGTGCTACATGCTTCTCGGCGAAAATCAGCTTGCTGCAGACCGTCTTGCCCAGGCTTGGGAGAACCGAATGGTTGACCCGCAAAAGGAGCTCGAAGCAGTCCGTCTCACCGCAATCGAAGCCGCGGCACTGGCCAGCGAAGCAACACTCGAGCTCGCCGCACAAGAGGTCTCGACGATGAACACATCGGCGGCATCTGGCCAGCGGAAAGAGGCAGAAGATTCCCGAAAGAAGGCTTCAATCTTGTACCAAAGAGCCTTTTCGCTCGCAGATGATGCAGTGAAATTGGTTCCAACCGCGCCACGCTACCTTGCTGCACGAGGACAGGCACTCTTGGCAGTCGGCCGTAAGGACGACGCGAAGGCTGATCTGTCTAAAGCGCTTCGGCTAGATGCCAACAGCCCTAAAGTCAAGCAGCTCGCTAAGCTCCTTCAGTAGTCTCAGTAGCCATACCCTTTCTCGCCAGCACCCTCGCCCTCCCACTCAACAGATTCCGGCGAGGATGCTACTTTAAAAACGTACCGCTTCCCTAGTTCGTGGTCAACCAAGTTCCGTGCGATGATTCGACCTTGCCGGTACGATGGTTCCGACCGGCGCTGGTGCAAGGCGAGAAACTCTGCGGTCACCGCGGCTTTGGCCGAGAGCTTCCAGAAACCGGAGACAAAGGTTCCCGCCTCAGTCTCCTGAACATTTAGGTCATCTCGGCAAACGAAATGAAGACGCTTAACCATTATTGAGCAGGAGGAGGAGGAGGGGTGGTGTCGGGCGCTGCGGGCGCGAACTTCGGTGGATTCAATCGATCTTGCATCTTCTTAGGAAGTTCGTCTTTGCGATACGTTCTCGTGTTGTCCACGGAGACATCGTAGAGCGAAGCGAAGTACGTCGCCTTCTTCGCAAAATCAAAGTTGAACATCAAGGTCGACTGCTGAGCAAGCTTGTACTGGTTGTAGCTGCGCTTCATCCCCCCAAACATCGGCATTTCCGGCTGATCCGACTCAAACATCGCCATCAGTTCCGGCACGCCAATCGTCGAAACTCCGGTGTCGGTATTGATACCCATGAGGCTCTTCATGTTGAACCGCTTGAGGGTCATCGTTCCAAACGAAGGGATTCCGGTGGGAAGCAGGTTGGTCCGCTCGTTCATCGTCGTCATGCCACCCAATCCGAACATCGACATCATCGGGCCAGCCATCGCCATGCCCATCCCTGCCATTCCAGCCATTCCGTCAAGATCGTCGTCGTCATTGCCCTGAGTGCGGATTGTCGTACGACCATCTGATGAGGTCGCCGAAGTCGAAGCTCCTTGCATCAATCCGGCAAGAGGATTGTCCGAACCCATCGGCGGAACCATTCCGTTGAAAACCATACGCGCAAGAATTTCTCGCTGTCCTGGGAAGAGGCTAGCAAGTGCCAACGGCTTTCCTGCCTCCAGAGCTTGCCGCTGGTTGGCGTCAAACGTGCCGTAAAACTTAAGTGCATCGAATCCGATTCCCGTGAGGGCCGTTGCGGCTCCCATGTCTGAGGTTCGGAAAATCGCCTGGGTGTACGGAATTGCGAGTGCCTCGGAACCGCGGGCGAGGTTTTGTTGCGCGGCGTACTTCAAACAGTCGTCGAGGTTGATGTAACCGCGACCATTTGCGCCCGTCACAAGGTTCTTCAAAGCGATGCGGTTACAGAATGCGGATCGAAGTTCCATCGGCGAGGACGCACGGACGATCGTCCAGGTTCCATCTTTATCGACTTCCTGAGTAATCGCTCGGTCAATCGTATCGAGAACTCCTTCGATGGTTGGAGACTTAGCTCCGATAGCTCCCACAAGCGCAGTGAGGATGTCATCCGATGGTGCCGCCACGACGTTTTGGCCAGTTGCCGAATAGGCGTCTAGGACCTCGCCGAGGGTCATTGCGAACGGCTCATTCGTTTGTGGGTCGAGCAACTTAGCTCGAAGAGCTGGCGAAATCGGCTTTGTTACCGGAGGAGCTGCCTGCATGGAAGCTGAGGAACCGCCCATAAACATTCCCATGACCGAGCCCAGATTTCCGTTGAAGTTCACAATCATGCTCGTGAACGGGTCAAGCGCACTGTTGTCTGACAATGCCCGAATGTACTCCTTGGTCCCCTCTGAGAGTGTGATTGGGGTGCCAGTCGTCACCTGCGCCCGCACCGCCTCTGGATTAACGAACGGGAGCGAAACTTGCTTGGTGTAGATTGCGGCTCCGTCGGGGGTGTATGCGTTGATGGTCACGCTAAGGTTGTTTCGCTTTTGAATCTGGAAGACTGCCTGGATCAAATTGACTTTGTTGACAAGCTCGGGGCTTTTGAGTCCACCGCCGAACATCTGCCCAAACATCGCCATCGGGTCTTCAGAGTCTGACTTTGCTGCTCCAGATTTGGATGCGAGCTTTCTCATCTCCGCCATGATCAGGTTAACGGCATTGTTATTCAGCAATCCCTGCATCTGGTTCGGGTTGCTACTCAGAACTACGCGGCGTCCCTCAATGATGGTACTGAGGTCCTTCGCCCCGATCGCCTGAATGAGCTTCATGCTCGCTCCATCCGGGTTGTACATGTTTGAGAAGACCTTTCCGATCATCTCCATCATCTTCTTTTCATCAGTCGCGCTCGCCTTCTCGGCCTTCTTGAACTCATCTTCCGTCATCGCCGGCTTAACCGGCGCATTGATGGTCGCTTCCAAAGCCTTGATGATCTCAGGGTCCCCTTCTCGCTCCTGCTTCGTTCGGAGATCGGATTCAAGTGTCAAGTAAAGATTGCCGTCGCGCTTCGACCACTCGCCACCCACGGTTTTCGCAATCCGAGTCAACAGATCGCTGAGCGCAACACCCTTTACGTTGATATAAAGTGGGAAATTCTTAAGCTCACCGGTAGCGAGCATTGGCTGCCCAGTTTGCGAAGAAATCTGTCGAACAACCGTTTCAACCGGTAAAAAGTTGGCTCGAAGGGTAACGGTTTGAGTCTGTTGTGCAAGAACACAAGCAAGCGCGGCAGTAAACATTTCACACTGTTATACGCGGTTTGTGTTCCTCGGGTACACCCTGGGACCAAAAGCCGGGACAAAAATGCGATTAATCGTTGAAACCCCCGAACGCTTGGACAAGTTCCTGAGCCTAGCCCTTCCGGAGCACTCGCGCTCGAAACTCGCCAAAATGGTCGAGGAGGGCGCTGTTCTCGTCAATGGCGAGGCAGTCAAGCCTTCGCACAAACTCCGGGCCGGCGATGAAGTAGAACTAGACGCTCCCGAGGAAGCCGCACCGCACGATCTGACTCCAGCAAATATTCCGCTCGAGATTCTCTATGAGGATGACGTGATGCTGATCGTCAACAAGCCACGAGGTCTTGCATCACACCCCGCCGCCTCGCTCAAGGAACCTTCGCTCGTCAACGCGCTGCTCGGACGTGGAGGTCCGCTCTCCGAAGTTGGTGGAGAGTTCCGACCTGGAATCGTCCACCGCCTCGACCGCGAAACCACGGGATTAATGGTCGTCGCCAAAACCGACGCTGCCCACGTCTCCCTCGCAGCTCAGATCGAAAAGAAATCGGCCGAGCGACGCTACTTTGCCGTTGTCGCTGGCGATGTAGACCGCGACAAGTTCACCATTGACGCGCCCATGGCAAGAAACCAAGCGAACCGCCAACAGATGACGGTCGACATGCACGGTAAGCCCGCTGTTACCCACGTCAAGAACGTTGCAAACCTCGCCCACGGCACCCTGGTCGCCTGCCGACTCGAGACTGGACGAACTCACCAGATTCGTGTCCACCTGCGAGCGATGGGTCACCCGGTTTTGGGAGACAATCTTTATGCTCCGAAAGAGTTTCGGGACGGTCCGATGCAACTTCATGCCGCTTATTTGGCGCTAACGCACCCAGTATCGGGAGAGCCCGTCGTCGCTTTCTGCGCCCCGCCCGAGGATTTCTTGGGAGCTGAATTCGCCGTTCGACACTGGGTTGAGGAGTGGTAAGCCGAGGGTGGATCAGAAGCGTCCAGTAATTCTGAATTGGTTTGGAACGAGCCAGGGCCTGCTCTCGCTGGGCTTCGGGCTCACGTTCATCCACCTCTTCTGGTACGGCTCGGTCTGGACTGCTTGGCTCGCACTCGTTTGCTACGCGCCGTTTTTGGCTTGGCTACGACTCTACAGTAAACGACCGTTCTTAGCCGGCTGGACTTTCGGCCTCTGGTACGCCGTTCTGAACAACTACTGGCTGGGCCAGTTCATCGGGAAGTGGACGCAGAGTGTGTTTATTGGGGGGCTGGCTGTCTTTATTGTGGGGGCGGTTTGGGGGGTGTTTCATGGCGCTTCAGCTGTTGTTGCGAAGAAATTCCTCGGATCGTCTGGTCTGAAGGGAGTGATCGCCCCGGTTGTACTATGGCTCCCGGATTTGCTGCGTTCCTACATCCCAGAGTTCGCTTATCCGTTCACCCCGCTTGGTGAGCCTTTGGTGGTGTACTCAATTCCGATAGTTTTTGCACCCCATTGCTACTTGGTGAGTCTGATCATCTGTGCTTTTTCCGCGTATTGCTGTGGCGGACAGCGCGAGTCTAACCCGCTCTTCAAAAGCATTGTCTTCTGCGGTCTCGTTGTGCTCGGCATGGCTCTTTCTCCAGGGCCGAAAACCACTCCTGTTTCGTCCAGAATAGCCCTCGGCCAACTCGGCTTTGACCTCGCCTACACCGAAGATGGTCTCAAGCCCTTCAAAATCCGCGAAGCCGCCAACGACCTCATCCGCCAAGCCCGAGCCCAGAAAGCCGATGTCCTCATCCTCCCCGAAGCTGTTGCCGCATTCGCAACCACCCCCAACACCGCCTTCGACCTCCCCCCCGATATGCCCGTCCTCTTCGGAGCTCAGCGCGGCACCGGGCCGCGCTACCAATCCGCCTACCTCTGGGACACCAAGGGCTTCCAGTACACCGATAAGACCCGGCTCGTCGTATTCGGCGAATATGTTCCACTCCGCGGAATCATCCCCTACCCTGCCGGATTCCAACTCCCTTCGGGAGACCTCGCGGAAGGGGAGGCTAAACTCTTGACGCTTCCCAACGGCCTCAAGATCGGTACGATGATCTGCTTCGAGTCTCTCTTCCCAGGCGCCGCCCGCAACCTCAAGAATCTAGACGCCGACGTACTCTCCATCATCTCGCTGGACGATTGGTACATGGGCACCAGCGCGATCCCGCGGCTCGAAATCGCCGCCCGCTGGCGCGCTGTCGAGACCGGCAAATGGATATTCCGAGTAGGGTCGCTCGGGAAGACGATGGTGATCGATCCCAAAGGGCGGATCCGAGCAGAGCTTCCGACCGGCGAACGAAAACTGCTGGTCTACGAGTTGTAAGATAAACTCAAATCGAAATGACCGATTTCGCGATTTCTTGGCAGCTCTCCCGTGGACGCTTTGTGGACTCCGTCTCCGGACTCACCAACGAGCAACTGAACTACCGACTCCACTCAGACACGCTGACGATCGGCGAGATGGCACTCCACGTTGCCGGAACTGAGCTTTGGTTCCTGAGTCAGCTCACGAAGCGCGAAAACGACGCTTACGAAACCAAACTGATCAAAGCCGCAACCGACAGCGTTGTCAACGATCTTCCCTTCCCTTATTCAGCCGAAGAAGTGAACGATGCAACCGTTAAGGAAGCCATGGAATATGTCGGAAAGCTCGTTCAGCCGCACATCGAAAGCCCAAGCGAAGAGTTCCTGACAACCGAAATCAAGTCTGTTCTTGGCCCCATCATCACCGGACAAGGCGCTTTGGCTCGCTTCGCCTTCCACTCCGGCTACCACCAGGGTCAGGTGCACATGATCAAAACCGCACCCGGCTACCCCGCTTAACCCGGTACCATTGAATCACTTTGGAACCGATTCTCTCGCAGGTTGACCTCAACGACGACGAACACCAGCAGAACCGCGCCGCAATGGACGCGATCATGGCCGATTACCGCTCTCGAATGGCCCGAGCCATGGAGGGCGGTGGGGCTAAAGCGGTTGACCGTCACAAATCCCGTGGCAAACTCCTTGCGCGGGAACGCATCGACGGCTGTCTCGATCCCGGCTCTCCGTTCCTAGAATTCAGCACGCTCGCGGCAAACGGTATGTACGGCGACGGTGCCCCTTCAGCGGGCGTTGTTACCGGAATCGGACGCGTTCACGGTCGCGAGTGCATGTTCGTCGCCAACGACGCCACCGTCAAAGGCGGAAGCTACTTCCCACTCACCGTCAAGAAGCATCTTCGGGCGCAAGAAGTCGCCCTCGAGAACCATCTTCCCTGCATCTATCTCGTCGACTCCGGTGGGGCAAACCTTCCCTATCAAGCCGACGTCTTCCCAGATCGAGATCACTTCGGGCGCATCTTCTACAACCAAGCTCAGATGAGCGCCAAGGGCATTCCGCAGATCGCCGCGGTTCTCGGTTCATGTACCGCTGGGGGCGCCTACGTGCCCGCAATGAGCGACGAAAGCATCATCGTCAAGAACCAAGGCACCATCTTCCTCGGCGGCCCTCCGCTGGTCAAAGCCGCCACGGGCGAGGTCGTGACCGATGAAGACCTCGGCGGTGGAGACGTACACACCCGGGTCTCCGGAGTCGCAGATCACCTCGCAGAAGACGATCAACACGCCCTCGAACTGATCCGAAACGTCGTCGAAAACCTCGGAACACCGCGCAAAGCAAACCGAGACCAAGACGAACCCCAAGATCCGCTCTTCGATCCGACTGAGCTGTACTCGCTCGTCCCGACCGACACCAAGACGCCGATGAACATGAGGGCGGTCCTGGCGCGCATTCTTGACGGAAGCAAGATGCACGAGTTTAAGGCCCGGTACGGCACAACGCTAATCTGCGGCTTTGCCCGAATCCACGGTCACAAGGTTGGCGTCATCGCCAATGACGGCATCCTCTTCTCCGAGAGCGCCCTCAAAGGTGCCCACTTCATCGAGCTCTGTTGCCAGCGCGGAATCCCGCTCGTCTTCATCCAAAACATCACTGGCTTCATGGTAGGGCGAAAGTATGAGAACGAGGGAATTGCTCGGAACGGTGCGAAGCTGGTCACTGCCGTCAGCACCGCAAATGTCCCCAAGTTCACCGTGATCGTAGGCGGCAGCTACGGCGCCGGCAACTACGGCATGTGTGGCCGGGCATACGGACCTCGACAGCTCTGGATGTGGCCAAACGCAAAGATCAGCGTCATGGGCGGCGAACAAGCGGCGAACGTCATGTTGACGATCAAAATGGATCAGTTCGAGCGCGAAGGCAAAACGATGTCTCCTGAGGAGCAACAAGCCGAGAAGGATCCCATTCTGGCGAAGTACGCCGAGGAAGGATCTTGCTACTATTCAACCGCTCGACTCTGGGACGACGGCATCATTGATCCCGTTGATACGCGTCGTGTGCTTGGCCTTGGGCTCGAAGCAGCCTTAAACTCGCCAGAGGAACCCGCCGCATTCTCCTTGTTCAGGATGTAGCGCATCTTTTCGAACAATCTGTTCGTCTTTGGATTTACTCCGCATAATCGCGGCTGGAGTGCTCATGCTCAAAGAATTTAAAGATTTTGTATCGAGAGGAAACATGCTCGACCTCGCCATCGGCGTGGTGATTGGTGCTGCATTTGGGAAGGTGACCGAAGGATTTATGAACTTCATCGTAAACCCTCTGATTGGACTGATCGGCGGGACCGACCTGAGTGACAAATTTGTTGTGATCGGAGGAAGAAGTATTCCCGAGGTGATGGCAGCTAATACACTCGAAGAAGTGAAGCAGGCAGGTGGTAGTGCACTTGGCTACGGCGCCTTCATCAGTTCGTCAGTGAACTTTCTGATCGTAGCATTTGTAATGTTCTTGTTCATCAAGGCATACAATAAGTTCAAGCATGGTGAAGCGGAGGCTGTTCTCGCTGCACCGCCTGATGTTGCAGTGCTGATCGAAATCAGAGATATCTTGGCAAGCAAGTAAGACCTGAAACAGTTAATACATAATCGCCCTCAAGAAAACTCGAGGGCGATTTCTTTTTTGTTTTCGGACTTTGCTTACACCGAGACTTCGTCGAAGATACCCATTTGGCGGAACTTCGAGAAGCGCTCGGCTTTGACCTGTTCAGGGGTCATGGTCTTCAGTTCGGCGAGATGACGGCTGATTCCGTCTCGCACGGTCGCATAAACCTCGACCGGCTTGCGATGCGCGCCTCCCACTGGCTCAGGGAGAATCTCGTCGATGATTCCGTATTCCAGAGCGCTTGCCGAAGAGATCTTAAGCGCCTCCGCGGCCTGCTTGCCCATCTCTGGCTTGCGCCAAAGGATCGCGGCGCAACCTTCGGGAGGAATAACCGAGTACACCGAGTGTTCGAGCATCAGAACGCGAGAAGAAGCTGCGATACCGATTGCTCCACCTGATCCGCCTTCGCCGATAACAACCGCAACGGTGGGAACAGTCAAAGCAAACATCTTCATGATCGAAGCAGCGATTGCCTCGCTAATGCCTCGCGATTCGCTCTCAACGCCGGGGTCGGCGGCGGGCGTATCGACGAAGGAGATGACGGGCATCTTAAACCGCTCTGCCATCTCAAACAGCCGAATCGCCTTTCGATAACCCTCAGGCTTCGCCATTCCGAAGTTTCGGAACTGTCGGCTCTGAATATCTCTTCCCTTCTGGTGCCCGATGATCATCACCGGGGTGCCTTCGAACAGCGCAGGGCCGCCGACAATCGCGTTGTCAGCAAAGCCATTGCGGTCACCCTGAAGCTCGGTAAAGTCCTGGCAAAGAGCCGTGACGTAATCAAGCGTGTAAGGGCGCTTTGGCGCACGCGCAATAAGAGTCTTTTCCCAGGGTCCGAGGTTTTCGGGGTCGTACATCATTTCCAGATACCGATCCCGGGTCTTCTCGAGGTCGAGAATTTTGGCCTGTCCCGCCTCGAGGGCGGTGGGGTTGGTTTCTTTTCGAGCTTCGGCCTTCATCTTCTCGATGAATTCATCGATCTCGCGAAGCTCTTTCTCAAATTCGTTAAAGTTGGAGGGCATTTACTTGATGTTCTCCTTGACTACGCTTCCGATGGAGAGAAACAAGTGCCCGCCGAGCGTCTTAACCAAAGACGTCAGCGTGGATCGCATCTCCTTCCGAGGCACAATGGCGTCGATCATGCCGTGCTTGAACACAAACTCGGCGGTCTGAAAATCGTCCGGGACTTTGCCAACGCCGGCCTGCTTTGCAACCCGGGCCCCAGCGAATCCAACCAGAGACTTCGGCTCCGCAACGATGACATCGGCGATCGATGCATAGGAGGCAAGAACGCCCGCCATCGTTGGGTCAGTAAAGATGCAGATGTAGGGCACGCCCACTTCGCGGCACAGCTGAACCGCCGCAGAGGTCTTTGCCATCTGCATCAAGCTCAAAATGCCTTCCTGCATTCGGGCACCGCCCGAAGCGCAAAAGATAATCGCAGGAATCCGTTGCTGAGCAGCTCGCTCGAGCGTTCGGGTGATTTTCTCACCCGCGACAGAGCCCATCGAACCACCCATAAAGGAAAAGTCGGCGACGGCAACAGAGACAGGCATGTCGTCGAGCTTGGCGCGACCAGACACGATGCTGTCATGCATTCGCGTCTTCTCTTCGGCGGCCGTCAGCTTCTCGGCATACTCAGGAAAAACGAGGGTGTCGATGGACCGCAATTCCGTATCGAGCTCTTCAAAAGAGCCCTCATCGAACGTCCAGCGCATCCTCGTAAGAGCGGGAATTCGATGGTGATGATTGCAGTAGCCGCAGACGTGCAGGTTTTGCTCAAAATCCACTCGGAAGAGGATTTTCTTACAGCCTTGGCATTGTAAGAACGCATCGCCTTGTTTCAGTGATTTGGCACTCAAGGTAGTTCACTGTACCCCTTTTGGCAGCTTTGGGTTGCGGTTGAGAGTGAGATCAATGACACGATTTTGCGCCACGATCTCACCCTTTTTTGATGCTGAATGAACCGATTTGAACCTAAGGATTCTCACCTCAAAATGGTCGGAATGTAAAGTTAGATTTGTCCCGTCACAAAGACCGACAAAGGAGTAGGTTCAAATTCAAATCGGGGCAAGTCGACTGCGCCGAAATTGAGGCTGACAAGCGGCTTGATAATCTGCTCGTTGACAACAGTATCCGCCAAATCTCGACGGATCGCCTCCAACTGAAGAAGGAACACTTGCAGGTGTACTCTGCCCATCGCTAGCGACCCCACACGTCCGCCTTCGCTGGTCGTCAGAGTTTGTCCCACAATCGCTCGGGCGATTTCTCGGTTATGGAACTCGATCGCATCCATGAACCCCTGACTCGCAGAGTTTCGATCTCCAAGTGGAGTCACGTCAAAGTCGTCTGGGAAGACAATCGCCGAGTTCTTCGCAAGCGCCTCCAAGGACCGGAGCATCGCAACTTGGTCCTCGTTGGTGGCGCCCTTGCCGAACTTTGCGAGCAACGTGGGCGAGGCAAACTTTTCAAGATGCTGTCGCCAGGCATCCATCAGCCGCTTCTTCTCACGGAAATGCGGCACGGCGGCATCAAGGTCACTGGCTCCGTAAGGTCGCCCATAGCCGCCCCGATGGCGATAAATCACGAATTGATCCAGCGGAAAGGTGCGCTCGTCCTCCCCGGGCAACGTGAGCTTCAGCCCCTTCGGCGTCTCATATTCGTCAATTTCCAGGGCGAACAAACGTGGATCTTTTGGCTTGATCGAGTCAATCCACCAGCGCCCAGAATCCGCACGGAAGCTAATCTCCTGTACGCTCCAGCCGTGAACGAAGGCGTCCATCGCATTCTGAAGCACTGTGTAAATCGAGCCTTGCATGCGTGAAAACGCCTCCCGAACGAACGTCGTCACTTCATCCGGCCCGGTCAAGTTCCAGCCAGAAGCGAGAACACCCAAGGACTTGATCGTAAGCGCGGTCTGGATCATCGAGTCCTTTGTCATCTCGACATAAAGATCAGACAGCTGAGGACGAGGGAGAGCCATTCCATTGCTCTGAAGTTGCCAAGGGGGCACAGTCGGGGTGGGAGAAGAATTTGGCTGAGAAGGTTTTAGGGGCTTCTTCTTGTTAAACAGTTTCATTGGTTCTTAGTGTTGGAAGTGGTCATCGCGGGTTGGTCGCGAGAATCATACGGTTGGCTTGCGGCAGGTCGCTGACCGCCATGGCAAGCGCCAGCACGAGATCGTCATGTCCGCTCTTAGCCGCCATTTGAACGTGCCCACTGGGTGAGCGGGTTGCCTGGAAACTTTCGAGCTCCTTGATCAGGGCTTCGTACTGGGGAATCTGCAGCGCTCTCGCCTCAAAGGCTCGAACGAGACCGTCAATCAGTCTCGGTTTGGACTCTGATGTGATGACACAGGGTCGGATCGAAACTCCTGCCAGTTGCTGCCGCAACCAAGCGGTGATTCCATCTCCAACGCCGGTGGTGTCGCAAATGATCCGTGCGCCAGGGTGTCGAGCAAGAATGGCTTTGACCCATTCGATTTGTTGGGACCACTCCACCCGATGTTTCCGGTCGATTTCGAGCACGCTTGCCTGACGCTGAAATCCGCGGATCACGACCAAAGCAGAGTAGTCCTCATATCTGGCCCAGTCGATACCTATGATCGTCGGACCAGGGATCTCAGCGTTTGGTTCAGCAAGGATAGACTCCTGAACCGCTCTCCGGTCAAACACGTATCCTTCGCGTTGCACAAACTGAGCTTCATACTCTGTCGCAAAAGCACTCGGACTCAGAAGCTTTCGCTGGCGCTCAAGAAAAGCAGCCCGAACCTGGGGGTTGTCCGAGCTTGGCGCTTGGAGTGACCAGAATTCGTCCGTGTTCTGCAGACCCTCCTGAAAGGCTTCGTAAAAGTGGTTGTGTCCATTCGGGGTGCTGATCATCGTTAGAGTTCCGTCAAAGGTCGCCATCATTGGCGCAAGAACCTCATGAACAATATCGGCCTTGACGTACGCCGCTTCGTCAACAATGATGTGGCTCGCTTCATCGCCGCGCAGGTGATTCCCCGAATGAGCCGAGCGAGCCACAACAGAGTGCGGGCCCACGTTCAGTTCCATCTTCGACTCCTTGATCTTTGGGTCAGCTTCAAACCGGAGCCCCCAAAGGTCAAGGCTGATGAGCTGCTCGATCAGCCGCCGAAGACGGCGGAAGAGGAAGCCCGCCTGTTCGATCGTCGGAGCGACCAAAAGCGTCCGACCTTCTGAAGCGGAGTCAAAGCCACTCAGAACTTGAACTGCGCATGCGTCCGTCTTTCCCCAACGACGCCCACACGCCAGCACTCGCGTTTTGGCTTGAGCGAGAAGAAAACGTAGCTGCCCAGGATGTGGTCGCCAAACCGGCGCGAGCCACGTCAAAAAGTCTTGCATGCATAAACAATCAACGCAGAAGGAGGATTGTCAACCAATCAAATTCGAAAACTCTCCGGTGATCCGTTTTCACCGACTCAGGCAAGTTTAAATCCGACTTGAGATTTAAGGACTTGTTTAATTTCACCAAGCGTTAACCCTAGTTCATTTCGGAATAGCGTATTCGCTTCGGAGATAGACTCAATCCCCGCACGCTTAATACTTTGCTCGATAGTAGCGTTCTTATCACACAGATACTGCATTGCTACCGTAGCTCGTGTCTGGCGAACAAATTCGGCAAATCCTATGCCTTCCTTAACACGAAATGTTCTGGAGAAATGGTGAACGGAGTATCCGCAAAAACTTGCGGCATCTGATGTACTCCATGGACTCTCTGGGTTCGCGACTACAGCTTTGCGCAATTTATCAAAGTGCTTCGTAGCTGGCAACTGCGATCCGCAGTTGCCAGACTCATGACAAGTCCGTTCTACCAGCCCAGTGAAGAGGGCTGCAAATTTGAAGTAGGACTGAGGCCTTGAAGGATCCGAAATGGCACTAATCGCATCCGCCAGCGGATCATTCTCTAAGTCTAGCGAAGTAGTCGGCGGCAACTCGGAACGTAGCAATTCCTTGATTGGCTGTTCTGGCCAGAGCGACCGATGGCAGGTGAGAAACATCGTCGTGCAAGCCCCTCTTCCAAAAATCGTGCTGTAATCCCCCGGCGGATAAATCACGACTCTCCCGGGACGTACAAGCGAACTCGCTTGGACATCGCTTACCTGAAGAATGGAGTTCCCCTGAAGCCTGACACTGAGAACAAGCTCATCGTCTGGAACAAAGAATCGGAAGATGTGTGGCGAGGGATTAACGCTCTCGCTTAGGTATCCGCCGATCGCTGGATAATCTGAAGGAGCCAAACGTCTGACATGAACGTTCTCTTGGACCATCTGCGATAGCTGCTCCAAATTCCGAATCAAGTCAACGGATGTCATTTCCAAGCGACCCTCTTTATGACTTTATCACCATCACTGTCCAGCAGCGTGATAAAGCTTCCACAGAGTCATCCAAAACCACAACGCGGAGTAACCTGCGACTAGATTTTGAACCTGATTCCCAAGGAAACCAATACAGTCCCAATCTTTCGGCGATGGTACAAAGTACCCAGCAATTCTGGAAACCAAGCGCTAGCCCGAAACAACGGCCTTGCGATAAATCTTAACCGATAAGACTCTTTCGATATCTGCAAAGGAGAAGCCGATTTCCCTTATCAACGTTCGATTGGCAGACACTCGGTCTCCAAAGCCAACTTGATCAATTGCCATCGTTGACGTCAAGCCTTTGTCGCACATCAGCATGACCGCCTGTGTACAGCGCACACGCGCCACATACTCATTGAACCCAATGCCATGCTTCTGTCGGAACGTTCGAGAGAAGTGATACACGGAATACCCACTCCGCTCTGCAGCCCCGGCCGTTGTCCAGTCTTCCGCTGGCTTGACCATAACATCGTAGCAAAGACCTGCGAACTGGGACTCCTGAGTGGGCAAACCATAATAAGCCTTGGTCTGGATAGAATCAGGTCTCAACTGATCGAGAAGTTCGAACAAGACAGCTGCGAGTGCGAAATAAGAACCTACAAATCCACCATTTGTAGTGTCATGGATGAAATTCGCAATTTGGGGACTTTCAAGGTTCACATGTGAGCGGCAGAATTGGCCATTCAACGTCTCTTGCCAAACACTCAAACTTGGGGAAAGAGACTTATCCGCAATAAGGAACAGAGTCTCGCACTCACCTCTTCCAAAGATTGTTGAGTAGACACCCTCGCCAAGCAAGTAGACCGAGCCTTCTCGAATAAGGTGGCTGCTACCTAATCGATGACTTTGGATGATTGAGCATCCTTTGACGCGCAAGCCGACAACCGTGGTCCCCGCCTCCACCTTAAACTGTGCATTCACCGGAGTCTTGTGGTGTCTAAGGCTACGGAACGCTCTAATCCCATCAAAGCCCGACGGGACCAAAGGAATGACCTCGACACCCTGGTCGGCCCATCCCAAATTCTGATCCAAACTTGATACTAAATCGACTGTCCGCACTGCTCTCCCTCGCCCCCCGAACGAATAACTGATATATCAAGTAATTATATGCGTGCGGATTCGGAGTTTCGATCCAATATCAATTAAGAGTGATATATTCGACAATATGTGTCCTCTGTCAGAAGTTGCTGGGCATTTTTACCCACAGATCAACATCCCAATAATTCACTCATTGGACAGTTGCTAGCAATTAGCGGACGTGATGAATTTCTTTAGACTGAGAGAATCTTCGAACATCAGCCACGCTGAAACCGAGTTCCCTTTGGAAGGTCTTATTCGCCGAAACAGCACAGCCAACTCCCACCATTTGGAACGCCGACTCCATAGGAACGTGATCTCTGCAGATGAGGTTAACTGCCTTTTTTGCACGAATCATGCCCACGAATTCATGGAACCCATGACCCGTCTTGGCCCGAAATGTTCGCGAGAAATGATAAACCGAAAATGCACATTGCTGTGCGGCAAGAGCGGTTGTCCAAGCCTCGTCAGGCCGATTAATCACATTTGCGCACAGTCCCTCAAAAGTCGGGTCTGTTAGCGAGACCCCGTATTCCAACAGCAGATCCTTGTGTGGTTCGGTTATCTGATCAAAGATATCCGCCATGAGTGCGCTGTACTTGAAAAAGGACTGCTTCTCGGTTGATCCCAGAATGGCTTCCACCTTTCGCATCTTCGAATCCGATTCCAGATCGATCTGAGCACACGGAAGTTCACCGCATGTCTCTCGAAACATGTATTCCAAGCCGGAGACCGCGCTCCGGTTCGCGATCAAGAAAACCGTTTTCGATGGTTGCTTGGCAAAGAGAGCTGAGTACCGTCCGCCCGTCAAAATGTAGACACTTCCTGCAGTTAGAAGCTGAGTAGATTTCCAGCGATGAGAGTGGATGAGAGTGTTTCCGCGTAGCCTGACACCAACAAGAACTTGATCCTTTGGGACGTCAAAGTTGAACAGTTTCGGTTGCAAGTTCTTCCTCTCACTAACCACCGCCGAAATTGTCTCAACGTCGTGAGGCAAGTATTCAGCAAGTTCAATTTCTTGCTGGAGTGGTCTCCCCGTTGAGAACACGCTCCGAATAACTTCTAATCCAATCATGTACGCATTCCTGCCAGCCTACGCTGCCTGGCAAACAGCTAGTGATATTGTAGGTTGATCATCGGCGGAATACTGTAGGAAACTAGCGAAAGTTAGCACAAAAAGCGTACGCAACCGCATTTCGGGGATGCGAAAACGGCGCGCACCGACGCCACAAGACCCAATACATCACTGCATCCAAAGCCTTTTGGGTGGCAAGCACTACTGTTTTGCTTCGCGTCTTAGGCAAAATTCTCCACCTAAGGCTAAGTCAAAATCCCACCAACGATGCTTTGTCTTGCATAACATTGACGTGTTGCATCATCCGAGCCTGATTAAATCGCTGAATGTCCGCAACGCTGAATCCCAACTCCCGCTGTAGGGATTTATTCGCGGAAAATCCACCGTAAATTCCAACTTTATCGAATGCGATTTGCGCAGGAACACTACCCTCACAGATCATTTTTACAGCCTGGATCGCGCGAACCAAGTTCACAAACTCAGGGAACCCTTGCCCTGTCTTCGCCTTAAAAGTCCGGGAGAAGTGGTACACGGAATAGGAGCATTGTTGTGCACCAAGCGCTGTGGTCCACTCTCTCTCAGGGTGGCTCACGACGTGGGCACACAGTTGCCGAGTAAGAGGGTCATCCGAAGCGACTCCATATTCAAGTAGGCCATCTTGTGCAGGATTGGTGATTTGGTCAAATACATCAGAAATGATCGCGTTGAATTTGAAGATTGACTTTCTTTGGGTCGGTTCCAAAATTGCCTGAACCCTCCGCATCTTGGGGTCAGACTCAAGATCGATCTGGGTGTGAGGAATGCTGCCACTCGTCTCACGAAACATCGCGTCAAATCCTGGGATACTCGCCCGGTTTGCAACAAGAAAGACTGTTTTTGATGGCCGCTTCGCAAACAAAGCCGAATATCGCCCACCGGTCATAAGATAAACACTTCCCGAGGTCAGCAATCGCGCGGAGTCGCTTCGGTGCGAGTACAACAGCGTGTTACCCTCGATCCTAAGACCGACAAGCACCTGATCTTTGGGAACTTCAAAGCTGATCAGCTTCGGTTGCAAGTTCTGACGACTACAGGAAACCGCCGAAATTGTCCCAAAGTTCCTTGGCATGTATTCAGCAAGATCGATCTCTTGCTGGAAGGATCTCTCCGTTGAGACCAAACCCAGAATCGTTTCTAATCCAATCATGTGAGTACTCCCTGCCAAGCGACTTTGCCTGGCAACCAGTTAAGGCTATTGTAGGTCGTTTACTCGTGGAAATCCGTAGTTTGTGGGGCAAAATTAGCACAATTTCAGTGCGATCGCAGGATTCGAGCCTCTAGCCTTACCGCGAACTACTCCGGAAGGCTCAATATATCACTGATTCCAATCGCCTTTTGGTTGCCGTATTCCAGCAGTTTCGCCCTCGTATCCTGAATGTCCAGATTCCTCATCGAAAGCTGCCCAATGCGGTCCTCAGGAGTGAATTCTGAAGCACCCGACTCCATGCTGAGTTTCTCAGGATGGTACGCAAAGTTCTCGCCCTGAGTGTCCAGAATGCTGTAATCGTCGCCTCGACGGAGTTGGAGAGTGACCTTTCCGGTCACGACGCTCGCGACCCATCGCTGAAGCGAATCTCGGATCATGAGTGACTGAGGATCGAACCATCGTCCCTCATACATCAACCGACCGAGCTTTCGGCCCATGGTTCGGTAGTTATCAATTGTGCCCTCGTTGTGGATCGCGTTCACCAGTCGTTCGTAAGCGGCAAACAGAAGCGCCATACCCGGGGCCTCATAGATGCCCCGCGATTTTGCTTCGATGATTCGATTCTCAATCTGATCACTGCATCCAAGGCCGTGCCGTCCCCCGATCTCGTTGGCCTTATAGACCAAGTCGACTTGGCTCTCAAACCGCTCACCGTTGATTGCAACCGGCCATCCCGATTCAAATTCAATCGTGACGTCCTCGGTTTTGATCTCAACACTCGGATCCCAGAACTTAGCGCACATGATCGGCTCGACCAAATGAAGACCCTGGTTCAAAAACTCAAGATCCTTTGCTTCATGCGTCGCACCCCAGATATTTGCGTCCGTGCTGTACGCTTTCTCCTTGCTATCCCGGTAAGGCAACTTTCGCGCCTCGAGCCACTCGGACATCTCTTTTCGTCCGCCCAGTTCATCAACAAACTGACGATCAAGCCAAGGCTTGTAGATGCGCAGATCTGGATTAGCAAGAAGACCATAGCGATAGAAGCGCTCAATATCGTTCCCCTTGTACGTGCTGCCGTCGCCCCAAATACTGACGCCGTCCTCCGCCATCTTCCGCACAAGCAGAGTGCCCGTCACGGCGCGGCCAATCGGGGTTGTGTTGAAATAGGTTTTGCCACCGCTGGTGATGTGGAATGCGCCGCACTGCAAGGCGATCAGCCCTTCGTTCACCATCTCGGGTCGGCAATCGACCAGTCTCGCTGCCTCGGCTCCATAGTCCAGAGCGCGCTGAGGCACTCCATCCACGTCAGCTTCGTCGTACTGCCCCAGCAATCCGGTGTAGCAGTAAGGAATCGCCCCCTTTTCGCGCATCCAGGCTACGGCGACACTGGTATCGAGTCCGCCGCTGAAGGCAATGCCGACTTTTTCGCCGACGGGAAGAGAGCCAAGAATTCTGCTAGACATGGTTGTTTCGGGTCACCACGCCTTTGTGGGTCGGGCAATAGATTACCGTTTTGCTCGTGCTAGACTTGCAGGAAGATGCTTTGGATGTGCCTTCTGAGCATAGTCGGCCTTTGTGCAGGCATAGGGGTCGCACTGACCGTGCGGAACGTGAAGAAAAATGCACATGACACCTGGGTGAAGTTCTCGACCGCAGGTTGGATTTTTATTCCGCTAGGCCTGTTCGCCATTGTCTTGATAGCTCCGTCTTCAGACGGGGTGGTCGCCGCAACGTTCATGGCATCTGTGCTTGTGGGCCTTCTTGTGTTCGCACTCGCTAGCATGATTCTGGGCGGAGTCCTGGGCGTCATTGAGCGACGGCCAACTTTTTTAACGTCGCGGCTTCTCTTAGTCGACTATCTCTTTCTACTTGGCGCTTCAATATTGATTTCCAAGTTCCTGATGACTCCACTACATCAGTACGATTTGCGCCAGGATAGCCAAGCCATGCAGGAACGGCAAATGCAGATTGCTGAAGCGCGCCGGCAGATTCCAGAACCATTTCAGGGAATAACCCCTGATGAGATGCGGCGTGGTCAAGGATTTTCACCTAGCATCATCCACCAGGCAGAAGAAGTGCGCGCAATGAGCCAGAAGCTCTTCGAAGATCAGCGAGCCGTCTATGGACGCGACACAGCCCGACGTAAAGCGGTCAACTACTCAATGCTTTTTGGCTGGATCATCGGCAGTATCAGCTTGGCACTCCGGGCTCGTCGGTCGGCATCGTACTCGCCAACCTAGCTCCCATGTTCCGAGCGAGCAACATAAAGTGCTCGACCACGACTTCGTTTGGCGCCGTGTCGCGAAGAGTCTGCTCAAACAGTTCAAGCCACTGTGGAACCATCCACGACCGGGCTTGCTCGACTCCAGCGTGGACCTCCATCAGCTTGCCCTGGTAGCCGGCACTTCGCAATGCGACCCCCTCCCAGAATTTTTTCATCTTGGCGAGATGCGGAGGCCAGTCTTTGATTTTGGAAGCGAAGATGGGTCCGAGAACCGCGTGATACTGAATGCGATCGTAAAACGTGTCGACGAGCAGGCTGATGTACTCCTCGCTGACGCCAATTTCCCGGCTGGATCGCTGAAGCTCGGCACGCTTCTTCAGCACTAGTTCGGAGGCGAGTTCGACGCGCATCTAGATATAGTTTACGCCGATCTCGCCAACCTGGTCGCAGAAGCTCAGTCGCTTATTCGTCGCCGCCAGCTTGCTTCATCATCTGATTTTCCTTTTCAGAGCGTTTCTCAACGCTGGCATCCGGATCAGGTGCGGACCCACAGCCGATCAGGAAGGCAGCAACGATAGCGAGAAGGATTGTTAATCGCATACTCCTACGGACGCATTCACCCCGATCAATGGTTCGATGCGACCGATGAGCGATCAAAGTTTCTCAAAGAAGATGATGTGCTGCCGTGGAAGTATGTTGCTTGTACGGATCCAGCGAACCGGGAAGACTGACATTTCCTTCTTCACCTGCGCCTCACTCATCTTATGAAGCTCCTTGATCGGCACCCGGGGATCCTCCTTTCTGTACTCGACAAATACGACTTGCCCGCCCTTCTTGATGCCTTTCAGGATGTTTGACATCATCTCGTACGGCTTATCAAATTCGTGGTAAACGTCCACCATAATCGCAAGATCGACGCTGTTTGCAGGGAGTTTGGGGTCTTCAGTAGTGCCCAGAAGCCGATCGACGTTGGTGATCTTGTTTCGCTTAGCCTTGTCTTCGATGATCGTCAGCATTTCGGGCTGGATCTCTTCGGCAATCACCTTCCCTTTTGGGGCGACCTTCACGGCCATTGGAAAGCTCAGGAAGCCGCTTCCCGCTCCGATATCCGCAACTACCATCCCGTTTTTCAGGTTCAGCGCCTCAAGCAAAAGCTGAGGAGCTTCCTCCTTGTAACGCTCGGGGCGGTCGAGCCAAGGTGCAGCCTCGTGGCTCATATAGTTCGCCATCTCCCGACCCATGTAGCTGTATCCGATCCCATTGGGATCGTGGTCATCCATCTTCACGTACTCAGGCTTCTGAGCTTGAAGGAGAAGCAAAACTGCGGCAATCATCATTGCTCTATGCTACGCGATGAATCCGCCAACAGCACCGAAATCAGACGATTTTTTCACGGCGACGCGCAACCATTGAATGGTAAGGAATCAAACCAGACGTTGCGTAGAACGGCTGCACATCGGGATCGCAGACCAAATCAATCGCGTACACCTGCTTGAGCTCTGCAAGCACCGCGTCTACGAGCTGTTTCCCGATTCCTCTCCCCTGATAACCCGGCAGAACCTCGAGAGCAGAAATGTAGCCGAACAGGACTCCGTCGGTCAGAGCAGTGACAAACCCGATGACCCGCCGACTCCCCGCCTCTCGCGCAAGGATCGCCAAAGTGCTCCCTTTGATCTGCCGAAGGTGAGCGTCCGCGCTTGGCTTTGTCGGCCAACCGACGAAGAACCCCTCCAGATCTCCCTCCGACAGGTCAGTTAGATCTTTAGAAATTTCGATTTCTGCCACAAGGCTAGTTTACAAAACCTTCCCAGCGGCTCATATATTGGATGAACGTTTCGCCAACACCTTCCTTGCGCAGATACTCACGGGAAACGGGAAGCGCCGCCATTTCGAAGTTGGAATTCGCTTGTATCAACTTAGGGAAGTCGTGGTGCAAGATCGCCGCTCGGCCGATGGCGACAAAGTCAGCCCCAAGGTCAACGGCGTTCCGAACGTCTTGACCCGAATACAGCTTTCCAGCCACGCCCAGCAGAACACCTTCGCGTGGCAACGCAGCGAACTTTGAGAAGAAATTGACGCCCTCAAACTCGCGGTTGTAGTCCCACATCGAGATGTCCAAATAGTCCAGCCGAATGTCCACAAGGAGCTTGGAGCTCAGGTCAAGAATCTCCTGCGGGACAATGCCGAACCGATCCGGGGAAAGGCGAATCCCAACCTGAAAATCAGGACGACATCCCGAGCGGATTCCTTCCAAAATCTCAAGCAAGAGTCGTGCTCGGTTTTCCGGATTCCCGCCATAAGCGTCCGTCCGCTGATTTTCTTCCGCGCTCAAGAACGAGCAGATGATGTAGCCGTGCGCACCGTGAATCTCGACACCGTCAAATCCTGCCTCGTCCGCCCGCTGAGCGGCGCGAATGAAGTCGTCGCGCAGTTGATGTACTTCCTCGGTCGAAAGCGCTCGTGATCCAGTCTCTTCGTGATCCGAAGGACCAACGGGCTGAGTCTTGATCAAGTCCTTTGGCGATCGGAATCCCGCATGATGAAGTTGGATGCTCGATACCGACCCTTCTTTCCTAATCTCGGCGGCAAGTCTCGCCAGTCCTTCGATGTGGTCATCCGACCAGCAACCAAGTTGACCCGGAAACCCTTGGCCCTGGGCCTGCACATGCGACGCGCAAGTCATCGTCAGCGCAAAGCCGCCCGTAGCCCGCATCGTCAGCCAGTGGAACTCGTCATCGGTCAGAGTTCCGTCAACGTTACTCTGCTGACTGGTCATTGGTGCAAGAGTGAAACGGTTGGTCCAAGCGGGACCGTGGGTGGGCTGGATCAGGTCGAATGGGGTCGGCACTCGATATCTTACGTCCGCAACCGGACACTTGTTAGGTGAAGCAGTTGTATAATCCGGAAACCTTCAGTCTTGAAGAATGGTTATTCCGCGATGATCCTTGCACTCCTTCTCCAGCACACCGTTCAGGCGACCCTAGATCTCGGCAATCCCGGAGTCAAAGTTAGCCCATCGCTTTATGGGCTGATGACCGAGGAGATCAACTATTCGTACGATGGCGGACTCTATGCCGAGCTAATCCGTAACCGAGCGTTTCTAGATGACACCAAGCAGCCTCGACACTGGAGCGCCGCTGGCGACGGATCGACCATCACGCTCGAAAAAGCTGGACCAACAACCGCTCGCCCCTACTCATTGAAGGTCAAAGGCGCCGCAGCAAACGAAGGTTTCTGGGGCTTCCCGATTCGGTCGAACAATTCTTACCGACTCTCCCTGTACGTCAAAGCGGATTCCAAAACAAACCTAATCGCGAGCCTCGAATCGCGCGACGGCTCAAAGGTCTATGCGAAGACCCAGGTATCTGGAGTGGACAGTGCATGGCGCAAAGTCTCGGCAGTCCTCAAGGCCGGCTCAGTTTCGGCACCAACCGCCGACGCCCGTTTCGTGCTTCGAGCGACGAGTTTGGAGACGTTCTCACTCGCGCAGGTCTCGCTCTTCCCACCAACCTACAACAAGAACAAAACGGTGTTCCGGTCTGACCTGGTCGAGAAAATGCAGGCACTTAAGCCGACCTTCCTTCGGTTCCCCGGCGGGAACTATCTCGAAGGCAACACGCTCAAGGACTACTTCCCTTGGGAGAAGACTTTGGGACCGATCGAGGACCGACCCGGGCACATGTCGCCGTGGGGCTACCGCTCGACCGACGGAATGGGCCTTGCCGAGTTCCTTCAATGGTGCGAAGCAATCAACTCAAAGCCAGTTCTGGGTGTTTACGCCGGCTATGCTCTCAACGGCGACGTAATCAAGCCTGGTCCTGAGCTAGACAAGTTCGTCCAATACGCACTTGACGAGATTGAATACATCGTCGGCGCGCCGACCACCAAATGGGGTGCCCAACGAGTGCGCGACGGACATCCAAAACCTTACCCACTCGAGTATGTCGAGATCGGAAACGAGGACGGTTTCGATAAGTCGGGGAGCTATCCAGCGCGATACACTGTCTTCTACCGGGCGATCAAATCGAAGTATCCACAGCTTTCGATCATCTCCAGCACCGGCGGTACCGACTGGCTCGGCATGAAGTACCCCATCAAGGATTCTCCGCTCGAAGTTGTCGACGAGCACTACTATTCCACTGCCTGGGAAATGATGACCATGGCGAACAAGTACGACTCCTTCGATCGAAAGGGGCCGAAGGTGTTCGTTGGCGAGTGGGCGGCTCACACCGGACCCGCACCGTGGGAAGCTGGGGCAAAGGGGCCGACGTCAGATATGCGGAGCGCCATCGGCGACGCAGCGTTCATGACCGGAATGGAGCGAAACTCCGACCATGTCGTCATGTCCTGCTACGCACCGCTCTTCGTTCGAGTTGATCCAGGCGGAATGCAGTGGAAGCTCAACCTGGTTGGCTACAACACCCTCGATACGTTCGGCTCGCCTTCGTACTACGCGCAGACGATGTTCGCCCAAAACCTTGGCGACCGGGTTCTGCCTCTTAGCCTCAGCGGTGTTGCTACCCAACAAGAAGGTGGCAAGACTCTTCCCGGTTGCTTTGCCTCGGCGACCATCGACTCGAAAACCGGAACCGTATTCATCAAACTGGTGAACGCTTTGGATTCAGAGCACACGTTCAACTTCAACACGAAGGGCGGCTCACTTGCGGCAACCGGAACTCTGACCACGATCACAGGCCCGAACGACGCCGTCAACTCAATCGCCGAACCCAAGAAGATCTTCCCTTCGACCAAGAAGGTAGCGGTCGGCTCATTGGGTCTAAGCATCAAGGTTCCAGGGAACTCGGTGAACGTGTTCCAGATCAAGTCTGTACGGTAACCGCAAGACTTCGACCGAGATAAAAACGTAGAGTGGCAAACGGCGAGGTTGCCACTCTTGAAAAAATCAGTAGTCATTGTCGGTGCCGGCTTGGGCGGATTAAGCGCGGCGATTCATTGTCGGCTCAATGGACACGACGTTGTCCTGCTCGAGCAAGGCCGCGTCGGCGGCAAGGCAGGGCGAATAGCGGAAGGCGGATACACGCTTGATCCGGGACCGTCAATTATCATCCTCACCGAAATCTACAAGAAGGTCTTTCGAGACGCCGGACGGAACCCCGACGATTATCTACAATTCGAGCGCCTCAATCCCATTACGCGAGTGATGTTCCGCGGAGAGTCAATCGATATTCCCGACGGCTATGAGGCGGCCCAGAGGCTGATCGACCAAGTCGCACCCGAAGATTCCAAGGAATTCGCAATCATGTGGGCGAAGCTATCGAAGATTGCTCCGCTGGTCGAAAAAACAGTGTTCGCACACCCCTACGACAAGCCGTGGCAACTGGCCGATCCTTCTCTGATCAAGTTTGCATTGCCCTTCGATGTCCGAAAGACTTACAAAGAGTTGGTCGACGGAATGTTCAAGAGCTCTCTGTTGCGGGCGTTCTTCTACGGCTTTCCTTCTTACGGCGGGCAGAGCTATCGTAGCAAAGCGCCGGGAGCGTTGCTGATTCCCTACTTCATGCTCCAAGACGGAGTTTGGTATCCAAAGGGTGGGGTAGCCGCAATTCCGGAAGCGTTTGCTCGGCTAGCGACCGAACTTGGCGTTGAGATTCGCACCGGCACGCAAGTCGTGGGGTTTGAATCGGCAGACGGGCGAGTCCGATCGGCAGTGCTGGCATCAGGCGAAAAAGTTTCCGGCGAGGCGTTTGTTTGTAATCGGGACCGGGTTCAAACCCAGACTTGGCTAGGCCGAACCCTGCCATCGAAGCCCAGCTACTCCTACTTCACTGTTCACATGGGGGTCCGAAGGGAGTTTCCAGAGTTGAAGCACCACACGCTGTTTGTCCCGGATGAGTTTGAATCGGGATTTGAGCAGCTCTACGAGGAGCGAGTGTTCCCGTCGTCGCCGATTGTCTATCTAAACAACTCTTCAGATACGGATTCGGCGGTTGCGCCGCCGGGATGCTCAAACCTATTTGCCGTTGTGACTTCCCCGGCGAATGAGGATCATTTGGATTGGCCAGCGTTGACGGATTCCTGCGTACAACGCACTCTTCAAGTCATGTCTAAGGCGGGAGTTTCGATAGAGCCCTCAGAGATTGAGATGCAGCGGGTTCAGACGCCGGTCTACTTCGAGCAAGAGCACGGCAACTTCAGAGGCTCGCTTTACGGCGCAGACGAGAAGCACCGTCTGTTCGGGATGTTCCCCTGGTCGAACCGCGATCCGGAGTTTCGAAACCTGCTCTACGTAGGTGGCTCGGTTCAGCCGGGAGCAGGATTGCCGATGGTAACCCTGAGCGGAAAGTTTGCGGCTCAGATGGTTTAGTGGTTTGCCCTAATGCACCTGATTCTCCGTTTCCAATTGTCCGATAACTTTATCATGGAGGGGCGAAACATGCGTCGTGGCAGGTATTCCCGTGCGTTCACGCTTGTCGAACTCCTGATTGTAATCATCATCATCGCTGTATTGGCAGCGATTGCAATTCCCCGCTTTAGCGATTCGGCTCTAAAGACCAAAGAAGCGACACTGCGGGCCAATCTCAAGCTCATCCGCGAAGCCGGAGATCGAGCGGAGGCGGATACTGGGGTTGTCGTTCCGGTCTCAGCGCTAATGAACGCGACGGCACCGGCTTCGGGATGGCGTCGGCAAGCGATGAACACGAGCTGGTCGACAGCTAGCGTAATCGCTTCAACTTGGAAAGGACCGTATCTACACGCAATTCCGTTTAACGATTTCTCACGAAACAATACTTACTCCTCGGGCCTAACGAACAGTCCAACGACGGCCTGGACGAAGTTTTCCATTCAGAGTTTTAATCCAAGCTGCTACTACTACCCTTCGACCAAGGTTGGGTCGGATGGTCGACCCTATCGAGAGTGGTAATCAAAACCGCTAGAAATCGCCCTTCGGCTTAGGGGTCTGCTTCCCTTCACTTTCTGTGTGGAACACAGGGCTGTCGATGCGCCACGAGTAGATTGTCTGCGTTGCTTCGCCGGGGTTGAGGATGACGGCCTGAACGACTGCTTCAGCCTTTTCGAACTTCGCTCCGTAGGTCACCCGGTGGGTGGTCCCTTCGGTTCCTGACTTGAGATAGAACCCTTGCACGTCGCCGAGCGATTCAAATTTGCCGAGCTTCTCCCGGATTGCGTCAAGCGCCACTTGCGTCTGCTTGACTCGAATCTCGTTCTTGATCGGCATGAAATACTTCTGCGAGTCCTTGAACACATAGCCGTCGTTACTGAGCGCAAGCATCGCCTTCTCAAGGAACGCGCCATCCTCCTTCGCTGCGGCAGAGCCAGATCGGTAGCCCAAGAAGCCCAGCAGTCCCCCGCCGATGCAACACAGCGCGAGACAAGAGAACACGACGATCAGAATCGTCCGATTTGCCGAATTACTACCGGGTTGCATCGAAGGACAAAGGTTACCAGTCCATGAACCAGCCACCAAGGCAGGTTCGGCGTAAAATGGGAACGTATGGTCTTCCGACCTGAGCAGGGCATATTCCGAGTGGGAGGCTGGACGGCGGGGGTCGGCGGACTAGTGTTCTTCCTGGCGGGAGGTATCGGACTTACGATCCAAAGCGGTCCGGTGGGCTTCATCCCTTTGGCTGTCGGAGCTGGCTGCGTCTACCTGGGTTGGCACGTTTTGAATCGCCATGGCTACTACGACGAGATCGAACTTGATGGCGACTGGGTGTTGTTGCGCAAGGACGGTCTCGAGAAACGAGTTTCGGTTGGCAAGCTTGAAAAGCTCGGAGAAGAGATTGATGGTGAAGGGTGGAAGTTTATGGAACTGCGATTTCACGGCGAGTACTTGATTCGGTTTGAGCCCTCGCATGACGCGAGAGTGTTCATGAGTGCCTTAGCTGAAGCAACTGGTGTCAGCATCAAGAAGGTGATGTGATCGTATTCCGTCCCGCGCAACAAGGAGTACGAACAAAAGCCTGGATTGGCGTGATTGCTGGAGTTGGCTTTGCAATCGCAGGACTTGTAGGGATGGCTCAAGGACAGTGGATGACGTTCACTCACTTTCTTGTCGGTGTCGGACTGATCTTTTATGGGCGATGGCATCTCTCTAAAGTCGGCTTCTACTCTGAGCTCGAAATTTGTGATGACCAGTTGGTTTTGAGATCGGGTTCCGTTGAGCGGGTCGTCGGGTTGAACCGAATCCAAGCGATTGAGGAGTCAGCCTACGAGGATGACCTCATGTTGATCAATTTAAGGATCGACGGGGAGCCTCTCATCAAGTTTTACGATTCCCCTTCGGCTCAGGCGTTTATAAGCGCCCTATCAAAGTCCTCGGGCATATTGATCAAGAGGAGTGGCGCGTGACGTTTCGCCCTCAGAACGAGCATCAGACGCTCGCAGGGTGCGTCCTCCTTTGCTTCGGATTGGCGATGATTCTTGGCGCGCTTCTGATCACGGGACCAGAAACGACCATTCTGGGTAGAGCGCTGGCTCTCGGCTTCGGAGTTGTGATCGGTGTCGCAGCGCTCCAAGGGTTTCGGTCCTATTGGATTGCCGATCAGCTAACCACAACTCCAGATCACCTTGTCGTTTGGTCAAAGAACCAACAATTCAAGATTGGCTGGAACGAAATTGAATCACTCATCGAAGACTCTGGTCCGGAGAGTGTCTGCTACTTTCTCAAGGTCTATGACCGGCGCCTCGTGCTGCTGGGTGAAGGCGAAGAAGCACGCTGGTTCCTCTACGAATGCGCCCGCCTCTCCAGGGTGACGGTGACCAGGAAAGGCAAGCCGAAGGAGTGAGGTGGCCGTCCTCGCTCGCCGAGTTTGATTCAAGGCATTCGGATCTTGATCTTGTCGTCCATCGCACCAGGCAAGGACTTCGGAGGCTTTCCGTTGATCATGATCTTCCAGACTTCTACATTTAACTGTTGACGTTCTAAGACCTTGTCCCACCCGACAACAAGTCCGCTATTATTATAAACATACGGCATCCATTCGCGCTCTTTAAGCCACTTCATCGCTTCAGACACGCTTTTGAAATGTTGCTGTCCCTCTTCGACGACACAGCGAGAGATTCCGTTGTGTTCTTCCCAGTGGTTACCAGGTCCCGGATAATAAAGACCCTTGCTGCCGTACCACCTCTCACCCGTTCGCGGAACCATGATCACTGACCGCGTCGCACCCTCCCAGGTGTAGGACCTCTTTCGCAAAGGGCCAGCTTCAATCTTTATCGTCCCATTGGGTGTCGATGCTTCGATGATCATTCCGTCAAGCATTGCGACCTCTGTTCCCTCCGGTATCGGTTCGTTGGCTTCTTCTCCTGCCCCGGGGAAGAGATCAACTTTCTTTGCGTCAGCGTCTGGGGCTACGGTTTGGATGATTGCCTCTGCTGTGGCGACGGCTTCGGTTTGGGCTTTGGAGTCTCCGGAGGACCATTGAGCACTCACTATCAGCATTCCTTCAAATCCGTACAGTGCGTACTCTCGATTGCTCCAATCACCTTTCTGGTTGCTGAGTTCAGCGATTTCGGGCCTCACAATGCCGTCACGATAGAAGCCGATCCAAGGTCGCGCGACAACCTGGACAGAACCGTCAGGTGCTTTACTGACGATCTCGTTCAAGTTACTGATTAAGTCGGGAAGTTGGTCTTTGGGGACGACGCCATACTGAACGGCGACTCTCCCGCCAGAGGGCGTGATGACCATCTCGGGGAGTTTGCGATCGGACTTAGCGCCTGTCACACCTGCAAAGAACGAAATTGGAGTGGCTTTACAACCTTTCGGAACACGAACAACAACTCCAGCAGGACCCGGAAGGAACGCGGAAACATTCGATACGTGGAGAGTCTCAAGCTCGGACTCTTCTTGCCTGGTTATCGTATCAGCCGGCCAACTCGCGGTCCGCGGATCGTCCGGCGCTCCGCTCTCCCCACCATTAGAAGAGCAACCGAAGATGAAAAAAGCTATCGAGAGTACGGCGAGCCACTTGCGAGATTTCATCGTGCCACCTGTAATCTAGGCTGATCCTTCTTTTCTGAAAGCTCTCCTGTCGAGCCCAAACCCTGAGTTGGAAGTCTTACTTCGAGCGCTCGGAGAGCGCCGGCTCGAGAAGCATTTCCTTCGTGAAAATGAACTCTTCGCGGTCGTAGTTTGCCAGCTCAAAGTCCTTCCGCAAGACGATTGCACCGGTGGGGCAGGCGTCTTGGCAGTACCCGCAGAAGATGCAGCGGAGCATGTTGATTTCGTAGCGGACGGCGTGGCGCTCGCCGGGGGAGAGGCGGTTCTCTTCGGTGTTCTCGCCGGCATCGACGTAGATGCATCGGGCGGGGCAAGCTCCGGCGCAAAGGGAGCAACCGATACACTTTTCGAGACCGTCGTCGTGGCGGGTGAGGACGTGGCGCCAGCGAGTTCTTGGGAACTGTTCGCGCTTGTCTTCGGGGTACATGACCGTTGGTCGGCTGTGTCCAAGTCGCTTGGATGTGATGCCGAGTCCGGCGATCATCGGTTTGACGATTTTATCGAGAATTGCCATTACGCAGTCACCGTGTCTTCGATTGCTTGGATGTCTCGCGAGTTGACTTCGACGAGCCGGAGGTCGGAAAGTGTGGTGGCTCGACCACGCTTGATCTTCTCTTGAAGCTTCATGATTCCGTAGATCAGGGCGTCGGGTGATGGAGGGCAACCAGGAACATAAACGTCGACGGGGACGATCTGGTCGGCACCTTGAACGATGGCGTAGTTGTTGTAGACGCCGCCCGAAGAAGCACAGGCACCCATGCTGATGACCCACTTGGGCTCAGGCATTTGGTCGTAAATTTGGCGAAGGACCGGAGCCATCTTCTTGCTGACTCGTCCGGCGATGATCATAACGTCGCCTTGCCGCGGAGTAGCTCGGAAGGCTTCGGAACCGAAGCGAGCGATGTCGAACTTAGGACCGGCAGCACCCATCATTTCGATAGCGCAGCAAGCGAGGCCGAAGGTGACTGGCCAAAGAGAGTGGGCTCGCGCTTGGGAAATCAGGCTTTCGAGCGACGTGACAACGACGCTACCCGCTCGTTGTGCATCTCCGATGACCGGAGTTGAGCTGTCGTGGAGGACTACTGATTCAACGCGCTTTGGCATGAGCTTCTTCTGATTCTACCGAACTTCTGGTGTACTTCTACCGCACTTGGGGCAGGTTCGTCGCTAGGTTCGTCAAGTATCCTTATTGTTGCCCGATGCAACGTATTGACCTTCTGAAAGATCTCTCGATTATTGTTGCCGGTGTGATTGCGTTCATCACCCTTTGGCAGGGACTTTTTCAGTACGCGCGGCAGAACCACGCAGCCCGGGCGAATCAATTTATTCAGATGCGACGACGCTTCCTGGAGGACGCTATTTTCCGCCGGCTTCTGACGATGATCTTCGAGGGCGATCCTTCGATTGCAAACGAGCCGATCCAGGATCGGCGGAACTTCATCGCGTTCTTCGAGGAGGTTGCCTTGCTGGTGAATTCGGGCCTCATCAAGCCAGAAGTTGCCCACTACATGTTCGGCTTTTACGCGATCCAGATCGACGAGAACGAACCGGTTTGGGACGGCCTGAACAAGGGTGGCGAGTTCTGGCGAGTGTTCCGGGACTTCGTGGCAGAGATGCGCAAAATCCCGGCTCCGGACGGCAAGCCGGTTCGGATTTAGGGCTAGTAAGTCGAGAAGGCGATTCCGCTAGAGTCGTTGCCAGTTGCACTGCTTCTGATGCGGAGTTCCCCGCTGGAGAGCCGTGTCGTGTTGAAATTATTTCCGCTCACCGGGTCCTTGATGTAGACGTTTCTCAGCTCTTGGCCCTGCACTAGGATTGCTCCTTGATAAACTCGTGAACCCCAGACAGTTCGAGCTTCTCCATTTTCCCAAATATAGGTAGGGGGTTGGGGATCAGTCAGGTCCTCGATATCGTTTGGGTATCCAGCATAAAGTTGGAAGTAGCGTTGCTGAGCGACACGCAAGTCCCGTAGAGTTTGTCTCAAAGCCGCTTCTTTAGCGAATCGGGTTGCCCGCGACATTTTCGGAATTGCAATAGCGGCGAGGACGGAGACAATGATGATGACGATCAATAGCTCGACGAGCGTAAACCCGAAGCTGATCTTTCGCATCGTCCTCACCTGGGGTTTCTTCCACATTTGGGTTGGCTTTGAGTGTTAAGATAACCGATATCCGGAAGGTCTGGTATTTATCGTGAAATCGATTGCCGGGGAACAATAATTCTGCTCGAAAATTCTTTGAACACTTTGCGCCGTTGCGTGCACCAACCTCTGTATGATGCTTCTTGTGAACGAGGCGGTTGCCCCGAAAGTGAAGCTGGACATAGGTCAGTTGGCGGTCAGCCATTACGACCAAGTGTTTCGGTTTTGCTCGGTGCGTGTGGGATACCACCACGCCGGGGATGCAGCCCAGGAAACCTTTATCACTGCTCAGCGGATTCTGCCCAAGTTTCGGGGTGAGAGCAAGCCGTTGACCTGGCTGATGGGAATTGCGCTGAACGAGTGCCGACGAATCAACCGCTCCAGACGTGATGGCGAGCCGATGGTCGAGTTTGGCGCTCCGACTCCCGAAGGGCAAATTGTGGACCGCGAAGCGTTGCGGATCGCCCTGGCTCGACTCTCGCCTGAACACCGCGAGGTTGTGCTTCTTCACGAAGTGGACGGCTTTACCTACGACGAAATAGCCGAGATCGCCGGGATTCCGGTCGGCACAGTAAAGAGCCGACTTTATCACGCATTTTTGAACTTACGACAGACCTTGGCGCCTTCGGAGGTGGCCTAAATTCATGGAACATTTGAAGAGCTTTTTGGACGGCGAATTGGACCTGGCCAGTAAGGCTGAGGTCGAGACCCACTTGCGTCAGGACGCCGAACTGGCGAAGATGTCGGCGGACTTTTCGGCATTGTCTTCCGCACTAAAGGGAGTTGATCCGGGCAAGCCATACGGGTTGGATCAGCTCCAATCGCGGTTGTCTGGGGCTTCGGCGGCGGAGTCAAAGAAGATCTGGCGATTTGCCGGATGGTCATCGATCGCTGGGTTACTGCTGGTGATTGCCATGATTCCGGGTCTGAGGCGCGGTGGGTCAGCATCCGATGCGATGTATAAATCGTCGGAAGGTGCTGATATGGCGATCACGTCGACTCCAGCGACTTCGTCGGCTGAAGCAGCAGCGACCCCTGCCCCAATGGCCCCGACCGGAGAGGCGGCAGACTCTATGCCGACTGAATCATTAGCGGGTGCGCCTTCGATGCAGGCAAAAGCGGCCGGTGGATTTGAGGGCGGCGAAAGGGAGCGCGGACGGGAGATGCTCAATGAAGCAGCGAAAGCCTACAAGCCAACCCGACTCTTACCAGCCGAGGACGAAGCCAAGCTGAGCATCGGCTCGAGCACGCCCGGAGCGCCCTATGGGGTCTATCTCGAAAAGTCGGGCAACGTGACCGTCGAGGTCGAAGATCTGATGCGAGCCGTTGATGAGGCAACAGGAATGGTGACCGGGCTGAAAGGCTTCGTGGTGACCAGCGACGTGCAAAACACCGCCAACGGCGGCACAGCACACATGACCCTCCGAGTTCCTTCCGACGGATTCCCTGCGGCAATGAACAAACTGCAGGCAATGGGAGAAGTCAAGCAAGTGAACTCGGCGAGCCAGGACATCACCGGCGAAACAGTTGATTCAGCATCGCGAACTCGGTCTTGGGCCGATGAAGAGAAGCGGCTGATTGACGAGCTGCGCAAGGCCCGCAATAACGACGAAAAGTGGCGAATTCGGGCATCCCTGAACGACGTCCGAGCGAATCTTGAGGCACAGCGAGCCCAGCTCAACAACCTCAAAGAGCGCGGCAACTTCTCGACAATTCAAGTGACCTTCACTCGTGGAGCAAGCAGCGGAGGCTGGGCTCAGGGAGCGTTTGGCGATGCCAAAAACGGACTCGGCTCTATCGGCCAAGTTCTGGGGACAATCGGAATCTACTTCCTCGTCTTCACCCCCGTTTGGCTACCCCTCGCGATTGCGGCTTGGATGGTCAGTCGGCGCCGACGGTGAGTCGCGAGACTCAATGTGCATTTCACAGGGTCAGTCTATTAGCTCGGCATGCAACTCGTCGGCGATCAGCTCGGCGAGTTTCTTTCGTCTGGAGAGCGAGTGCTTAACTCGCGCCCAATAAACAAATCCGACAATCGGAAGGATTATCAGAAACGGGTCTGATGGTGTGAACAGGAAAAACTTTGAATAAGATGCCACAACAAGTGCCATCAGACCCCAAAGGCAAAACAATGCAAGCGCTGTTTCTAATCCGAGCATTCCCTGGCGATCAATAGAAATGTGAGTGAATCCGTCGTTCCGGAGAATACTCACGATGCTGTAGAACCCCCACTGGTCAATCCGTATGGTCGCGTAGTTGCCCATCGATTTGTAGGCATAAGGAGGCAATGCTTCGCACAGCCCAGCAATACCATCGATCTCAGCTTGGGAAAGTTCCCAATCGAGGGTCAATGTCGTCTTTCGAGAGTATTCGAGCAGCTTGGCCCGACGACGACCTTTATGTTTCGCCAGACTCTGTTCCAGAGCTTCCTCGCTGATTCCCGCATCGGCGGCAAATCGAGCAATCTGGTCGCGAGTGAAGCCACTTTGAGCTTCTGACCCAGGTATTCGGACTGCCTCGCGGAGAATCGAGTACACCTCCTCTTCCGAGTACCTCTGTTGGTCCGCCATACCTGTCTTTATTCTAGCGCAAGCAGGAAGCCCATCCACTGTGTCTACAAGCGCTCTAATCCGTAGATCAGCTTCTTAAGCACCTTCGCCGTTGAGGTCACTTCCCTCTCCATGAGGCGGGCGGTTACTTCGGCTTCAGCTTCTTGCATACGCTTCATTACCGCGTTGACCTTCTGGTGTCCCTTGCCGGTGAGGACGAGGGTGACGGCTCGTCCGTCTAGATCGGACGGTTTGCGGAGCATCAGGTCCTGGGCAACGAGCGCGGTGACAGCTTCGCTCACAGTGGCCCGGCTGAGGCCGAGGCGGCGGCCGATTTCGGCTTGGGTCTCGCGGCCGTCGGCAGCTTTGACGGAGCTGAGGATGGCGAATGACGCGCTGGTGATGCCTTGCTCATCGAGCGCGGGGCGCAGGGCGACGGAGATCAGATCGTTGATCTGGCAGGCAAGACTGATTAGCGACTCACTCATTCGGAAGCCGAATTATATCTCAATTCTTCGCCGGAGCGATTCCCTTCTTGATCTCGTCAAGCTCTTCGGGAGTGATTGGATACGGGGATTTTGTACGGGGAATGCGATCCCCGAAGTCAGTGATCCAGTCTGTGCGGAGCTTGCGCGCCTCCGAGCCGTCGCTCAGGAGTGGATTCTCTCCGTATTTCAGGAATGTGTAAATCGGCCCGCTATGTCCACCTTGGGGATGAAAAACCGCAAACGAACCCTTTGATGCGAGGTCCGTTCGTGCCTCTGCAGAGATGTTTTTGGGAACGCCGTACCGGCTGACGATCGCTCCCAAGGTTCCATTTATTGTCGAGGTCTTCGACGATGAACTCGAGTCTTTGACTTCAAAAAGCCAGTCTTTACGAATCTTGCCGTCGCGTTTCGACTGCTTGCAGATCCGAAGTCCACCCCCATTGAGACCAACCAAATAGAACCGAACATCGGCCCTTCCCGATGGGAAGTAAATCTCGGTTCCCCCAAACTGACTGGTGAATACGAACTTCCACTTGCCACCATTCGGGATATCTCCAAAGTCCGCCCGTGCCCTGCCCAAAGCGATAGGATCGACTTGCGAGAGGGCGAGGGCGGCGAGGAGGATCATTTAGGCGAGGGCTTCTTTGATGAACACCATGTCTTCGGCGCTGAGTTCCCGTGTGACGCCAGCGAGGTTGGCTTTGACTTGGCGTTCGTTGCGGAATCCGGGGATGGCGCAGGCGACGTTGGGCATGTTGAGGACATATCGAAGAGCAACTCCGGCGAGGTCTTCGACCGAATCTCCAAATCGCTCTTTCAGCTTGCCGAGCTTCGGCTTGAGAGCAAGCAGATTCTCGGTCTCGAATCCAGAACGACCCCGGCGATTGTCACCCTCTTCGAACTGAGGCGGATTGTACGGATCGAATTTGTCGAGCAGGAGGCCTTGCGACAGCGGGCTGAAAGCGACGAACGTCATCCCCTTTTCGGCCATGAGGTTGGCCACTCTTGAGCCAGGTCGGATGAACTGGTCGTCAAGCGCGTGCGCCCAGCTTTGGAGGCATTCGGGTTGGACCTTCGGGGTAACGCGTTCGAAGTCGTCGGCAGAGTACGCCGACTGACCCTTAACGCGAACCTTGCCTTCTTCAACCAGGCGGTTCATCACTTCAACGGCATCATCAAGATAGAAATCGCCATCCCCGAACGAGCCGTGGTGGAAGTAGTAAACGTCGATATAGTCGCGCTTCAGGTTGATCAGCGACTGCTCGCACTGGTGGCGGATGTGCGCTGGCTCATAGGCGTGGGCGGCGGTTCCAGGGAAGTGACCGACTTTGGTTGCAACGATGTAGTCGTTGGAGTTGAGACCCAGCTTATCGAAGGCGCGGGCAAGCATCTGCTCAGCCTTACCGTTTCCGTAAACGTCGGCGTTATCGAAGTGGTTGACCCCACCATCGATGCCGGTCTTGATCGCCGCGATGACTTCGTTCTCATCCACATTCGCCCAGCCGTTCGGATTTCCGTTGACCCAGTTGAGGCCACCCATGGTCCAACAGCCAAGGCTGATTTCAGATACTTTAACGCCGCTTCGGCCAAGTTCTCGATACTGCATCGATCAAGTCTATTCAATTTCGAGAGAGCCAAATCGCTTCTCGGTTGAATCGACATTTTTGGAGAGCAGAGCGAACGCCTTTTCGATGCGGCGACGTTCTCGGTCTGCAATCTGCTTCTTCGCGGGGTTGTTCTTTGCAAACTCATTGATGCGCGACAGGAACTTTTCGTGCTGGCTCTTCACCGCCGGATATTTGGCGTCTTTGTCCAGTCCAAGGACCAGTCGCGCCTCCTCTTCGCTCATCTCGGCTAGCTCGGTTCGGAGCTGCTTCTCGGCATTATTCGCCTCAACTTGGGCGACCAAAACGGGGTTGTTCAACGCCTCATCCAGCTCGGCCGTGGCAACGTCATCCGCCGAAGCGCCACCAAGGATTGCATCCTTGGCTTTGTCGAAATAGCCCCGACCGATGTTAAACGCGCGCTCGAACTCTGACATCAGAAAAGAGTTTACTTGAGCTTACAAGCCCACTTGATTCCGCCGAGAAGGTGCTGGAGGTACAACGGCTCGCTATAGGCTTCCTTAAAGTGCCCCATTTCGGTGTACCAAGCTCGTCCCTTCTTCGCGTTATTGCACCAGGTGATCGGGTGATCTTCGGGTGGCGTGGTCTTGTAGGTGCTCTCGTCAGCGGAAATCAGAACGTGAACCTTGGAGCGTGGATTCTCGCGCCA
Source organism: uncultured Armatimonadota bacterium (assembly GCA_903927345.1). Lineage (GTDB taxonomy): Bacteria > Armatimonadota > Fimbriimonadia > Fimbriimonadales > Fimbriimonadaceae > Fimbriimonas. The sequence goes on from CAIYMO010000053.1 coordinate 242,603, forward strand.
GTTGTACCACTCATCAGCCCGCGACCACTCTTTGGGGATTCCCTTCATCGACGGATGTTTCGGGTCTTCAACGGTGAGCTTAACGGTTTGCCCTCCAGGTGGGTGGCTCTTGAAATACGCACCTACCAACTCGGCGTACCAGGGCCAGTCGTACTCGGTATCGCTAGCACTATGGATTCCGACCCATCCACCGCCAGACTCGACAAACTGCTGCATCGCGTTTTGCTGATCGTTGTTCAGAACATCGCCTGTGGTCATCGCGAAGATGATGCCCTTGTACTGCTTGAGGTTCTCCTTTGTAAACACCGAGGAGTCCTCAGTCGCATCGATCTCGAACTTGTTTGCGGTGCCCAGGTTTCGGAGCGCAGCTACAGCGTTCGGGATGGAATCGTGTCGGAACCCTGTCGTCTTCGAGAAGACGAGCAGTTTGGGAACTGCGGCGGTGGTCAGCAACGCGGCGAGGAGCATCTGTCTACTTTACACCAGGTTGGACGTCGCGCGAATATGTCAAAGTTATAGCTTGCAAAACGCCAACCCTCCGAAGCACATTTTTGGGATTGTTGTCCTACTTAACGTGCTTTGGGCGCCTGTGAACTTCATGGTTTCGGCGGCGACCGAGCGAGGGTTTTCGGGTGCCGGGGTTGGGCTAGTTCGGTGGACGGCGTTGTCACTGATGATGTTGCTCTTGCTTCGCAACGGCTGGTTTCGAGCAATCACCGGGCACGTAGCGCTGTCAAAGTCCGATTGGTGGAAGTGCTTCGGCATCGGGTTCTTCCTCTTTGGCCCTTCGCACATGATGTTCTATCTCTCGATGGGGTTGGTCAAACAGGGGCTCGCGAGCGAATTGGAAGGAACGGTCATCCTTGCGATGGCGCCAATTTTTACCGGATTGCTCTCCTATTTCTTCCTTCACGAGCGGCTCCCCGCAAGGCGCGTGGTGGCAATCGCGCTGTCTTGCATCGGCGGCTACATCGTTACCATTGGGTTTGCATTTCCATCTTTGTTGGGACACGCGAAAGGCAATCTGCTGTTTGGTCTCGGCGTTGTGACTGAGTGCCTCATGGGGGTGATCGCGGCGCGAATTAGCCGCCGATCAAGCGGAGTGAGCGTTCTTTCCGCACAGATGCTGGGGGGCGGAGCCTCGTTCTGGGTAATTCCCATGCTCCTCCCATCAGTCTTGCCTCTTTCCTTTGGGTCTACGTTTGTTTCCTGGCTGCCGCTTCTTTATCTCATCTTCCTCTCTGGGCTGGTGACATTCACCATCTGGTACCGGATCGTCGAATCCGCCCCGCTGACCCAGTTGGTCGTCGGCATCGCTCTACAGCCTCCGCTCGCAGCGTTGATTGGGTGGCTGTTCAAAAACGAGATTCCGAAACAAAATGCCGTGATTGGCGGCTGCGTGATTCTGATCGCGCTCGCGCTTGGGTTCCTAGGGAAGACTGAGAAGGTCGAGGCAATCGACTAACAGCGATACAGTTGCAGGCGTCAAACCATACAACAACTCTTAGAGGAACGTCACGTCTTCGCCAGTCTAGCAATCCAGTTGACGATACAGCCACCAAAGGCCATCGACGCAACCGTAAGACAACTGATCGCGACTAATACGCCCACCGATAAGCCGAAGTAACCGAGACCCGGTAGAACCAACGCAACCCAACCGAAACAAAAGGACGGCACGGTTGCTAGAACCATTATTCCTCCGAACGCGAGCTCGTTGATGTTTGGTCTTTTGGCAACGGAATAGCTCATGAATACGAAAGCGGCAAACGGAACGGAAACGACGAGGAGCCCGACTAGCGAGAAACCGGACACGATCAACAAGGAGCAAACGCTCAAGACACAAGTCACCTCAATGCTTAGCAGCTTGAGATTCGTTCCAAATGCGCATCCGCTAAGCCCAGTTAAGAATCCCGGCAGAACAAACATCATGAACAAAACCATAAAGTCTGGAATCGATCGCGTCCGGGTTTGTCCCGTCGTGGAGAGCAAAAAATAGATTGACCCGAAAAAAAGACCGTAGGCGATACACGCCACTAAAACGCGCTTCCAGCCATTTGTAACGAACAGCGTCGCCGTCTGGGAGTTGTCAACAGAATCAACGGATTTGGCAAAACGATGATCTGAGTTCTGGTGTTTATCTTCCGCCATGTTTCATCAGGTTCAGAGGCTGAGAATTCGATCCTACCACAACGATTTCACTTTTTTCAATTTTTTCTGAAATAAGCAGATGAAGAATCTTTGCTCGCTGTATTCAATACCCAAAGAGTGATTAGAGCACCTCTAGCTGATGCGCAGCGAGCATGGGGTGAGGCTTCAGTCTTTCGTGAATTCCGTCGCTGATTCGGATCGAAGATCGATGGATTCCTAAGGGGGAGCGGAACTTGCATGGCTTAGTTTTGGCCATGATCGCTTTTCTCAACGAGGCAAAGAGTTCGCCGTTGGGCATTGGGGAGGTTTCGATAACGGTCTTGAAGTCGTAAGTGCCTGTTTTGGCGAAGTTCAGCTGGATTCCGAATTTAACTTCATACTTGGCTCCAACATTAGTCATGATTTGACCACGTTCGGGAACATAGATCAGCGTTTCTGGCCTAACCGAAATGACCGGAACCGACTCATCGGGCGAACCGTCGCTCAGTAGAGATGCTCTCGCGACAAGTTCGTGACCGTAGAGCTCGCGTTCATCGTTCCAAGCGAAGTCGCTCTTTGTGAGTGAAGTCTCAAGATACTGACGGTAGATGGCAGTCAACTTGTACGGCGCGAACCTGTCTTCAACAAAGCGCACACCGCGCTCGTGATACTGAACGATTGCTTGACACTCGCCGAGTACGGATTCCAAAAATTCAGGCTCTACGCATAATGAGATTCTTTGCCAGGTGTTGACATAGAAGTGCGTTTGCTCCATGTTCTATTCTGGCTCAGATGCGGGCGAGCCAGTGGTCATCGTATTCGCGCTCACAGACACCTGTCTTCTGCAGACAGCAAAGTGTGAGATAGATTGAAACACCTAGCAGAAAGCACAGCGCAATCGTGCGCCTAGGTACTCGCTTCAGCGCACAAAGTGCACTTTCGGGTCGCTCATGTTGTCCAGTAGCATCAATGCTGTGACGGGCATTGGCCGCTCTTTTGCGACTTCGCGAGCCTCGTCAAACGAAAGCTGCATGATGGAGAGTCCATCGAGGTCAATGAACTCGCCGAAGTTGACGGCTCCGCCTTGGGAGCTAAAACAGGCCAAACCGTGGACGCCCTGATGGCAATAGCAGCCGTAGCGTTTGGTGGGCGAGTGGTGCAACACGTAAACGCTATCGGGGAACTCTGTATCGAGTCCGAGCAGGGGCATGACGAGTGTTTGAGACATGTTTCGATAACCTCTTGTAAGGAAGTTATCGGTAGGTTAAGGCCGGTCTTTAGAGAATCTCTGGTAGTTGTGCGAGGAGTGGGAATCAGGCGGACTTTTCCCGTAGACTCTTCAACTTGAATTCCGACACGCAACCCGTTCAGGAACCAACGATCACGAATCGGGAAGCGATCGCAACGCGGTTCGGATTCTTGATCCTTGGGCTAGCTGCTTCGACGTGGGCGCCTCTCGTCCCCTTGGTCAAAGCTCGCCTGAGCTTAACCGACGCGCAGCTCGGATTTCTAATCTTGGCAATTGGAATCGGGTCCGTCCTGACAATGCCGTTCGCGGGTTCTTTGGCGCATTGGTATGGTTGTCGAAAAGTGCTTATTGCCTCGTGCCTGGTCCTTCTGACGAGTGTTCCCCTCATTCCCCTCGCTCCGAGCTACTTGGTGTTAGGCGTGGTGTTGCTAGTCTACGGGGGCGTGCTCGGTTCGCTAGACGTTGTGATCAACCTGCAAGGCGTCCAGGTCGAAAACGCCCTTGCGAGGCCTCTGATGTCGGGTTTCCATGGCTTTTACAGCTTGGGAGGAATCGTTGGCGCCGGAGCGGCGACCATCCTGCTCTCCGCCGGAGCTTCGGCGTTCGGGGCGACGTTGGCGACCTTGGTCGCGGGACTCGCCATCCTCATCTACGCCATCCCGGGATTCCTGACCAACGCCGGCGAGGGTGACCGGCTGGTGTTCCAGATTCCAAGGGGTGTGGTGCTGGTCATCGGCATCCTGGCAGGGACAGTTTTTTGCGCCGAAGGCTCGGTCACAGACTGGAGTGCACTGCTCCTCACCCGCGAGTATCGGCTCACTTCCGGGTTAGCAGGGTTTGGCTACGTCGCATTCGCATCGTGCATGACACTTGGCCGACTAACGGGTGACAAGATCGTGGCGCGCCTAGGTCCACTCAAGATTCTTCTGGCAGGCGGCGCAATCTGCGTTTTGGGGTTCTGGATTGCCGCAGCGTCGTCGGTTCCCTTCCTCGGGTTCTTGGGCTTTGCGTTGGTGGGGCTGGGCGCTTCCAACGTCGTCCCCGTTCTGTTTTCGGCGTGCGGCCGGCAGCGAGTGATTCCGCCCCACGTGGCGCTCTCGATCGTCACCATCATGGGTTACGCCGGATTCCTGATTGGTCCCGCCGCCATCGGCGAAGCGTCGCATCACCTCGGAATTCGCGTCGCGATGGCGTTGATCGGAGTTGCCGTTCTTTTGGTGCCATTTTTTGCGAGTTGGATCATTCGGCAAACCTTGGGCGATGATATGGTATCATCTTAGTCCGCGCCCGGACGTAGCTCAATGGATAGAGCATCAGTCTTCGGAACTGAGGGTTGGGGGTTCGAATCCCTTCGTCCGGGCCAACTTTTTTAGACTTTCCGCCAAGTTGGCTAGCTCACTTCGAGCCGCAACTGCCCAAGAACTTCGTTGTTCCACACCATGTCGAACCGATAGGTTCCCCGCTTCTCAATCTCCTTCCTGATCTCAATGGTCTCTGCCATGTAGAGATAGCTCGGCGACAGATCCGGACGGCGCTTAAATTGCCCGATCAGGTGATCTTCGTAAACGATGTTTCCATCCTCGTCAACAAATCTCAACGAGAAGTGGTGCTCGCCAGCTTCGTGCGGTTCGGCCTCGATCTCTAGAGCCAGCCAGAACGGCGTGAGCTTGGCCGGAAGTGTGTCCGTAGTGATTCCACGAAAGATTCCGCACAGGATCGGCGAGCCGTTGGCCTGCTGAGTCGCGTACTCGCACATCACCATGAAGTTAACTTTCATTACCTACCACCTTATGCCCCGCTTGTACGAGGGCTTCGACTGCTACTTGCACCTGGTTCATTTTGACGAACAGATAGTCAGTTCGATAACTTGAGTACGCCATGATCGGCACCTTTGCTTCTGCTAGCGGTTGGAGAAGCTGAGACAACACGCCAATCTCGTCTAGCCCAAACTCCTGATCGATCTGAATCGCCTTCCAAATTCCGGCTTCACACGGTGCCACAACCGTCCAGCCATCATGGTCATGGATCACCGCCCAGTTATCGCTCCCTACCGGAGCTTCGTCGACTCGACTGATCTCAAACCGATCATCGAGGACTTTGAGGTTCATCGTTCCAAGAATTCCTTGATCAGCACGGCTTGTTGATCGCCATCAAGCAGGAAGGCGTCGTGACCATATGGCAAGTCAATCTCGTGGCGCGTGACACTCTTTCCAGCTTCGCTAAGCTGGGTTTCCAGTGCAATGGATTGGGACGTCGGATAGATCCAATCGCTGGTGTAAGAAATGACGAGATAGTCAGCCTCCGCCCGCCCGGCGTTCTGGAATTCGTAGTAGTCGATCGCCCGAGTCAAATGGAGCAGCGAGTTCGCATCAAAACGCTTTGTGAACTTATCGCCTTGATAGTTGAGATAGCTCTCAACCTCAAACTCGATTCCGAAGTTCATATCTGGCGTGGTCTTGTTCTGGAGCCTCCGGCCGAACTTGGCCTCAAAAGCCTCCTGGCTCAGGAAGCTCAAGTGCCCCAACATTCGAGCGACGCTCAAGCCTTGGTCCGGAGGTTTGCTTTCATAGTAATCACCTCCACTGAAGTTCGGATCCCGAATAATAGCCTGGCGCCCGGCCTCGTTAAATCCAATCTGCATTGCACTGTGTGCCCCGCATGTTGCGGTCAAAACACAATGCCTGACTCGGTTCGGTAACCGAACAGTCCACTCAAGTGCTTGCATGCCGCCCATCGACCCACCGCCCACCGCGTGCAGCTGTCTAATGCCGAGATGATCTAGGAGGCGTGACTGAACTTCAACCATGTCTCCGACGGTAATCATCGGGAAAGATGAGCCATAGAAGTAGTTGTCCGGCCCGGTCGAAGCGGGTCCCGTCGTGCCTTGGCATCCGCCCAAAGCATTGGAGCAGATGACGAAAAACTTGTCTGTATCGAACGCTTTTCCTGGCCCAACCAACCGGTCCCACCAGCCAATCGCATGAGCATCCCCGCTCAGCGCATGAAAGAGGAAGATGGCGTTGGACTTTTCGGCATTCAATTCGCCCCACGTCTCGTAGGCGACCGTGACCGATTCAAGACGCTTTCCGCACTCACAGTCAAGAGCACCGACCTCAACGTATTGACGCTCATCTGCAACGGACGCGGTGCGTTCGTTCTCTTCAAACAGGGCAGGGTCGATCATTTCGACTGATATCCAGGTCTAAATTGTGCACCACGCACCGGCGGAGTTGGAGGTGCGACAGGAGTTTGAGGCTCTCCGGCGGGAGTCGTTTGGATTGGCGTAACCGCAGGAGCGGTTTGTACCGGTGCAGCCGTTCCCGGAGAAGCGCTCTTGGAAAGGTTAAGAAGGCGCTCGAATTCCCCTGGGTCCTTAGCGCGCGCTTTGGCGTCTTCATGGGTGACAATTCCCATGTCAACAAGCTTCGCCATGGACTGATCCAAGGACTGCATCTTTGCTCGGCTTCCGGTTTGGATCAGCGAGCTGATCTGGAACGTCTTATTCTCTCGGATGAGGTTTCGAACTGCTCCAGTTGCAACGAGAGTTTCGTATGCGGCAACTCGACCCCGGCCATCTTTACGGCGGAGCAAGGTCTGAGAGATAACGCCAACCAGGTTCACCGAAAGTTGCATTCGAACTTGCTGTTGCTGGTGGGTCGGGAAGACGTCAACAATTCGATCAACGGTTTGAACCGCGTCAATCGTATGTAACGTTCCAAAGACAAGGTGCCCGGTTTCCGCGGCAGTTATCGCGAGGTGGATCGTTTCCAAGTCGCGCATTTCGCCGACGAGGATCACGTCTGGGTCTTGCCGAAGAACGTATTTCAGCGCGTTCGCGAAGGAGTCGGTGTCAACGCCCAGTTCTCGCTGGTTGATCAGAGCATGTTGGTCGGAGTGGACAAACTCAATCGGGTCCTCAACCGTCATGATGTGGACAGGCTGAGTGCGGTTCACCCGGTCAATCATCGCAGCAAGCGAGGTTGACTTACCCGATCCCGCAGGACCGGTCACGAGCACAAGGCCGCGCGGGCGGTTGATAAAGTCGTAGCAAGCCGCCGGGAGCTGGAGATCCTCCATCGTCTGGATCTCATAGGGAATAACGCGGAAGGCAGCCTGAGTGAATCCGCGCTGCTGGTAAACGTTGCCTCGGAATCGCGAGACACCCTTGATTTCAACTGCAAAGTCAAGCTCGAGCTCTTCTTCGTAATAGCTCACCTGGTCGGGGCGAAGCATCTTGAAGAGTTCGGTGCGGAACTCACGGTTGTGGAACGGATCAGCCTCAACGAGTTGCAGATCGCCGTTCACCCGAATGTAAACGTGACCAGAGTCGGTCTTGAAGTGGACGTCAGAACCTCCCACTTCGACACAACGTCGAAGGTAAAACTCAATCGACTGCATTAAGCTGTCACCCCTCCGATGAGTCCATGGCTCGCAGCCCGATGCTGGAATTCGTTTACGTTAGAAGACTTCGCCAAAGCGTCTTCGTACTCAATTTCGCCTTGCTCAACAAGCTTGAGCAAGTGACCATCCAGAGACTGCATTCCGAATTGCTGACCCGTCTGGATGTCGGTCGGGATCTGGTGAGTTTTTCCATCCCGAATGAGGTTGCGGATTGCCGGAGTAGCAAGCATCACTTCAAAAGCGGCGACGCGACCAGGCTTCCCTTTCCGAGGAATCAACGTCTGCGAAATAACCGCCTGGAGGGTGACTGAAAGCTGAGTCCGCACCTGTGCCTGCTGCTCGGGATCGAAGACGTCCACGATTCGGTCGATCGTTTGCGCCGCGTCAACGGTGTGCAAGGTGCTAAAGACAAGGTGACCCGTTTCAGCTGCGGTAATTGCCAACTGAATGGTTTCCAGATCACGCATTTCACCGACAAGGATTACGTCGGGATTCTGCCGAAGAACGTGCTTCAGAGCGTGCGAGAACGAGTGCGTATCGGTGGCCAGCTCACGCTGGTTGATGATCGAGATATTGTCCTTGTGAACGTACTCGATCGGATCCTCAATCGTCATGATGTGGCATCGCCGCTCATGGTTGATGTGGTTGATGATGGCCGCCAGCGAAGTCGACTTACCCGAGCCGGTTGGACCAGTCACGAGGACAAGTCCGCGCGCGAGGCCAGCAATACGCTTGCTCACCTGCGGAAGCGAAAGTTCGTCGATGGTGCGGATATTGAACGGGATAACACGGAACACCGCGCCAAGGTTTCCACGTTGCCAAAACATGTTGACGCGGAATCGGGCAAGCCCGGGAACGTTGTAACTGAGATCGACTTCTTTAAAAGTTTCGAGCTTATGTCGCCGCTCATCGTTGAGGATACTGAGGAGTCGTTCGTTGTGTTGCTCGGCCGTTGGCGCTGGAACATCGAGCCGAACGAGGTCGCCTCGAATGCGCATACAGGGTGCCACGCCTGCTTTCAAGTGGAGATCGGACGCGTCCCGCTCGACAAGCAGGCGCAACAGATCGTCAATTGGCAATGACAATTACTCCCCCCATATCCTTTCCGAGACGCCTCTCATACCTTCGTTGTTCCAGGTTTGACCTGATTACCGGCGAAGCATTTGCTTAAGTTCTGAAGCTACGCCAGCGTATTGGATCGCCACTTGTTCGGTGATCATCCCCGCACGGACATATTTAAGCAGGCTCTGGTTCATCGTTTGCATGCCCCAGTAGGTGCCATCGTTCATGTGCTGATAGAGATCGCTGAAGTGACCATCCTCAATCGCCTTGGTAACCGTAGGCGTACAGATGAGGATTTCAGAAGCACAGACACGGCCCTTTCCGTCAACGGTCGGAACGAGCTTCTGCGCGACGATTGCGCGCAGCGAGTTTGCCATTCGTTGGCAAAGGTACATCTTCTCGTGCGGTGGGAACATGTTCATGATACGATCCATGGTCTCATAGGCAGAGGAGGTGTGAACGGTTGAGAAGACGAGGTGACCGGTTTCACCAGCTTGGAGCGATGCACCCATCGTGGTGACGTCGCGCATTTCACCAACAAGGATGACGTCTGGAGCTTCGCGGAGTGCGGCACGCAGTGCAGGCTGGAAGTCAAGGGTGTCGATTCCAACTTCGCGCTGACTGACGTAAGCGGTCTTGTCGGGGTGGACGTACTCAAGAGGGTCTTCGATGGTGACCAAGTGGCAAGCGCGCTCACGGTTGATGATGTCGAGCATTGCCGCCAGGGTGGTGGTCTTACCAGAACCTGTAGGTCCAGTGACCAGAATCAGACCGGTCTTGTGCTTGGTCAGTTCGCCGAGAACTGATGGCATACCGAGTTCTTCGAGGGAGCGAATCTTGAACGGAATGGTTCGTGCGACAATCGCGCACTCGCCCTTTGCCCGGTAGATGTTCGCACGAACACGGCACTTGCCAGGAACTTCGAAAGCAAGGTCCATTTCGAACGTTTCGTCGAAAATCCGCTTCATTCGATCATCCATCAAGGCGGTGATCATTCGTTCGGCGTTCTTAGAGTCAATGAACGGCAGCGTCTCGTCAATCTCGTGGACTGCACTGTGGATTTTCATCTTAGGCCGGCAATTGCCTTTGATCATAACGTCCGAAGACCCTCGATCAAAAGCCATTTCACAAACCTGTGCCATCGTCAATGTGTTGACATCGATCATATTTGCTTAATCCTTAACCCTCGAAATCGCCCGTCATTTAGACTTGCGTTGACCCCGAATAACGGCGGAGTATACCAACACGCCGATTGAAATCGCGGCTACTGCGATGGCACCAATGAGAACAAAGTCAGGCTTTTTTTGCGCTTCCTGAGTTTCTTTGTTCTTCTTCTCGATTGCGGGGCCGGGTAAGAACACGTCAGCGGGGTTCTTGGTGTTCACTTTCACCCGGTACTCGATGCTGAGCGGAGACTTGGTGCCGACACCTTCCATCATCCACGCGTCCTTCGGTGCGAACCAAAATGCTGGCGTTTTAGAATCAGGCACCATGTCCATAAAGATAACGCTGAACTGCGTGATTGGAGCATCCCCAAAAGCGAACGCCTTGGCAATCGCCGGAAGGTTGAACTTCGGCTCCTTATCCTGGATGAGCCCGGGCACCGCGAACGTGGCCTTAACGAATGAATTACCGATGACTGAGATCGTCGTTCCCCGAGGCGCCATACCGAGTTCTGCGCCAAGAGCGTCAATATGTTTCTTAAGAGCATCTTGAGAATATGCGGAACCCAGAACCGTTACCTCAACCAGATCGGCCCCCATGGGGTGCTGCTTAACAACGACGGTTGCCTGTGGTGTAACCGAAGAAAAGAACTTCGTTTGGCCGAAACTGATCATTGCCAAAAGACCCACAAAGATCACCCAAAAACTCTTCATCCGTCTCTATTGTCCTTCATTAAGTGGTTTCGCTGGAAGAAAACTCTCTTTTCCTGAGAAATCTTGCCAAAGATGAACGTCTAAGTGAGATAGATCGTATATCTAGCGGAGGATCAGCTATAATGCTCCCTCCCTCATAGGATTTGACTCGTGAATCAACCTGAAATCGCAATCGAACATGGCACGCTAACCCCGCTTACCCCGGACGGTCACGCTGCGCTTACCGCTGAGCTCCAGCGGCTAACCGTTGAGGTTCGGGCAGATATCGCCGAGCGAATCCGAGAGAGCCAACAACACGGCGAATTTAGTGAGGATAACAGCGAACTTGATCAGGTAAAAACCGAGCAAGCGTTCGTTGAAAACCGAATCGCCGAGCTCCGGTCAACACTCAGCCACTGCTACATCCTTGATATGGAAGCCATCTCCACCGATACCGTAGGAATCGGCGCCCTGGTCCAGATCGAAGATGTTGAGTTTGCCGACAAATTTGAAGTCCGAATCGTATCGTCCGTAGAGGCCGATCCAGATCGCGACTACATCTCCGCTGAATCTCCAATGGGCTCCGCCATTTACGGTCAATCGAAGGGCGAACTTGTTACCTTCGAAGCACCAGATGGTCCAAAGAAGATCAAAATCCACGCAATCGGACGTTAACTTTTGGCGTCATAAACGGTACACTTCGGCTTCCCCCTCAACAAGAGAGCCGGGCGAAACTGTCCATGTCAGAAAATCAGAATAAGTCAATAGCGCTTCCAAACGTTAAGCGAGGCATCAAACCGTTCTTCGCTGGCGTCAAGCGAGAGCTTAAGAAGGTCTCCTGGCCGACTTACCAAGAAACGAACCGACTCTTCGGCGTCGTTGTCTCGGTTTGCGTTTTGCTCATCGTAGTCATGGGCGTCCTCGGATTTGCATTCGAGACACTAGTTCACTTGATTACTCGAACGGGGACTGGAGCGTAAGAGATGCCAAAAGCCTGGTACGCAGTACACACAATTTCGGGTCACGAAAACAAAGTTCGTGACGTCCTCACCCGACGCGCTCAAGTGGAAGGTCTTTGGGATTACGACATCTTCGAAATCCTGATCCCTACCGAAAAAGAGCTTCAAACTCGAAACGGAAAGCGCGTCGAAAAAGACAAGAAAGTCTTCCCCGGATACATCCTGGTCAACATGATGTTGAGCGACGAGTCATTCAAGCTCGTTAAGTCAACGTCAGGTGTCACCGGATTCGTCCAATCCGGCAACAAGCCGATCCCGCTTGAGGAGTACGAGGTTCGTCGCATCATGACCAACCTCGCTGCAAGCCAAGAAGCGCCTAAGGTTCTCTGGAACAAAGGCGAAGCAATCCGAGTTGTCGCAGGTCCATTCAGCGACTTCAGCGGAAAGATCGAAGAAGTTATGGTCGAAAAGGAAATGCTCAAGGTCTTGATCAACATCTTTGGTCGAGATACCCCGGTTGAGCTTGAATTCGATCAAGTCGAAAAGATGTAGTGGCGCACAGCCCCACATCGCACCGAACCAAAAACCGATTGCGAAGACGTCAGAATTGATGCCTTCGCAATCTCATTTATCACTATGTCAACTTTTCAGCTATCACTCACCGGCAAGCGATGGCTGGTCTCAGCCCCAGACCCAGTCGCAGCTTCCAAACTAGCCGCGGAGCTTGGAGTCTCGGATGCCACAGCTGAAGTTCTGATTCAGCGCGGTTATGCGTCGCCCGAAGACGCTCACCGATTCCTTAACCCGTCCCTCGACGACCTCGGCGATCCTTCCCTGCTACCCGACTTCGATTCGGCCCGTAACGAGATCCTCGGGGCCAAAGAGCGGGGCGATCTCATCTACGTTCATGGCGACTACGACGTTGACGGAGTAACCTCGGCGGCAATCTTCGATCGCTACCTCAAAAAGATCGGATGTAATGTCCACACCCACGTCCCCCACCGCCTCAACGAGGGCTACGGAATCAATCTCTCCGCCGTCGATGCGGCCCACGAGCGAGGCGCCAAGCTCTTCCTAACGTGCGACTGTGGCATCAGCGCTCACGAACAGGTTCTTCGCGCAAAGTCGTTCGGAATGAAGGTGGTAGTCACGGACCACCACGAGCTGAAGGACACGCTTCCAGAAGCTGAAGCCGTGGTTAATCCCCACCGAAAGGATTCCGCATACCCATTTTCCAACCTGTCCGGGGCCGGTGTTGTCTACCGACTCTGCGAGGGTCTCACAAGGGCACTCGATGAAAAAGGAGTGGACTCCTATCGACGGAACTTCGTCGATCTCGCCGCGCTCGGAACGATTGCTGACGTGATGCCACTGAACGGCGATAACCGCATCATCGCCCGCTACGGCTTAGAGAAGCTCAGCGACACCAAGAAAAAAGGTCTCGTCGCACTCAAAGAGGTCTCCGAAATCCGAGACCGCGTCATGTCGCACGACGTCGGCTACAAGCTCGGACCCCGCCTCAACGCCGCCGGACGAATTGACGACGCCGCTCTATCGCTACGTCTTCTGCTCACCGAAGATGCCGCCGAGGCGAGGAGCGTTGCGCTCGAACTCGACAAGCACAACCTCGAGCGCAGGGCGATGCAAGACCGAATGTTTGAAGAGGCTTTTGCCCAAGCCGAAGAGCTCGGTGGAAAAGACCTCCACATGATCATGGTGTTCAATCCGGAATGGCATCCCGGAATCGTCGGGTTGCTCGCGGGCAAGTTGAAAGAACACTACGCCCGCCCGGTCTTCGCCGGAACCATTGACCCTGAAACCGGAAAAGGCAAGGCCAGCGGACGCTCAATCCCGGGTCTCTCGCTCGCCGAGCTAATTTCAGCCCATCCCGCCCTTGTTCAAGGTGGCGGACACGCCATGGCGGCAGGTATCGGCTTCCCAGAAGCCCATCTCGAAGAGATTCGGTCAACGTTTAACCAATACGCTCAGACCACCCTTCGCCCCGAAGATCTCTTCCCTGCTATCGAAATCGCGGCGTTTGTAGATCCTGCGGGAGTCACGCGGCGTTCCATCGATGAGTTCTCCTCTCTCGAACCATTCGGCATGATGAACCCCAAGCCGATCTTTGGTGCGCAAAACGTTGAAGTCCTGGCGATTCGCTCGATGGGAGCCGAAGGCCAGCACATTTCGATTACTCTCAAGCACTCCGGCGGCACTGTTCGGTGCGTCGGATGGGGCATGTTCGCGGCGCTTGGCGGACTACGCTCCGGCGACCGAGTCGACGTGGCATTCGAGCCTCAGCTCAATACTTATCAGGGACAAGAGTCGCTTCAATGGAAGCTAGCCGACGTTCGGCGAGCTGTGTAGTCTGCGCGCCAAGAGTCGCTTCGACAGTCAACTTCTCGCTGCCACGCTGAATCTGGATCGCAACCTTGTCTCCAGGCTGAAAGTCGTAAGTCATCCGCGCAAAGTCGATCTGATCGCGAATCTTCTTGCCTCCGATGTCTGAGATGACATCGCCAACTTTGATTCCAGCTTGAGCTGCCGGAGAGTCGACGTCAACTTGCTGAACACTAACTCCACCAAGCGAGTTAACAATCAGCACACCGAGCATCGCCGTAGGAGCCTTATGACCCGGGGTCAAAAAGCCTGCCATAGCCCGCTTGGTTACTTCCCATGTAGGCGTGTATCCAACAACGAGCCCAGCCGGACCGAGGGGAGCAACCGACTTAGCATTCAAGCTCGCCACGATTCCGGTTCGACTCTGACTTTGGTTCTGGCCCTGATTCTGACCCTGGTTCTGTGACGGTGCAACTTGCGAAACCGCAAGAGTGGCCGCGATGGAGCCAATCAACCGACCTTTCCCGCTGAACAACAGTGCGCCACCGATGGCGACCGGCGTCTGCTCGATCCGAACTTCGTTCATCGGCACCGCACGGCGACTTTTCTCGTCCACGCCAATCCGCTCTGAAGAAGTAATTTCCGCCCTTACGGTTCCGGTTGGCAAGACAGCGAGAATCATTCCCCGACCGCCGTCACTGTCATCCGCCCAACTCACCGTTTCCACCTTGGAAGGAGCCTTGACCGTCTTGATCAGAACTAGCTGAGAGGGAGTGTCCTTATGAATCGGAACGAAGGCAAGCTTTTCCCCGCTGCCGGTAACAAGCTCCGTCGCACCGCCACCCAGAGTCAACTGATGCGTAATTGCATACCCGTCCTTGGTGATGAACGCTGCCGCACCATAGGTCACGCCTGCCTGCTTGATATAGGCAATCGCCGGGCGAAGGTTGTTAATCGTGGCGACCTCGGGCCCAGTGAACTGGGCTCGAACACCGAGGAACAGAGCGAGACTAACCGCCGATTGCAACATTGGTTGGGTTGCTCACCTCTCGAGCAGTTGGAGCACCGACACCAGAGTCGGTGGTTGCATCAATTAGAATAATCGGAGCTGATTCAGTCGTTGCCGCGAAGGTTGCCGGCGGTGCCGCAGCAGCGAGCGCCATTGGCATCGTATCCGCAGCTTCAGGCTTGTTTGGCCGCGCACCTTCACTCACCAAAGCCTTTGCACTGCGGCTCGAGTCCGAACGGGTCGCGACAAGCCCAGCCGTTCCGATGGATTGTCCAAAGCGACGCTTGGAAGACTTGGTTCGCGGCTTGCTCTTTGAGGACGCATTCACGACCGCGGCGCGGCGCGCATCAGGGTAGTCCAAACCAACATTCGCCGAACCAGGTTCGATCTTGGTATTCGTCGCGACGCGCTCGGTCGAAAGCCCAGCGGGTGCTTTAATCTGCACATCAGGCAACAACTTCTCAACGGCAGGTTTGGAGCCAGAAGCCACAATCACCGGCTCGCGGTGACTTGCGCCCTTTGTCATGACGAACGCTAGTGCGGCGACGCTCGCGACAGCGGCGGGGCCGAGAAGGAAATTCAACCAGTTGATACCAGACCGGACGGGCTTAGCTCCCGAAGACTCGATCGCCTGGCGCAGTCGTTCCTTGCTGAACTGCATCTCAGGGATGTCGTCTCGGATCGCAGTGAGGTCCGAGCGAAGTGTTCGCAACAGATCAAGTTCGGTTTGCGCAGAAGAATCACCCAGGAGCCGTGCTTCGAGGGCTTGGGAGTCACGCTCAGTGAGCTCGCCAAAGGCGAGATTGAGCAATTCGTCGTCGTTCTTCCAGTTCTTCATAGCTCTCCTAGCATGGGAGTTACCCGGTCCCGAAGGGCGCGTCGGGCTCGCAGCACGCGGAGCTTGGCTCCACCAACACTACAGTTGCAAATCTCGGCAATCTCGTCGTATTCTCGTTCTTCCAGATCTCGCATGATAATCATCTGGCGGTGATGATCTGGCAGGGCAAGAATTGCCTTTCGTAAAATGTTCTGACGAGATTCTTGTTCCAGGTTTGCAACAGGATTCTCAAAGTTTCCAACCGTCATCCAGTCCAGAGCGCCCTGAGCTTCTTTCTGCTCAAGGTTCGTACGCCGGGTGCTCATTCGGGCTTGGTCGGTGCCAAGATTGCTCACGATGCGCAGAAGCCACGTGGTGAACTTGGCCTCATCGCGGTATCGGTGCAAATTTTGGTATGCCCGAACAAACGCCTCTTGAACCAGGTCCTCAGCATCGTCGCGGCGGTGCGACATCTGATAGGCAAATCGGTAAACCATCAGTCGGTGACGATCAAAAAGCTGCTCAAAAGCGGCGTAGTCACCATCGCGGGCACGTTTCACGAGCGATTCATCTGAATCGGCATCGATCTTCGTGGTGATCGCGGTTCTAAGGCTCATTGTTAGGGTTCGTGCCATCTTCGGTCCGTCCTTGTTTTCTTATAGAAACTGACGGATGAGCGTGGCTGGCGTTTCGGTTTTATGCGGCGTCTACATCTAGGATAACCGTTACCGGTCCATCATTGATCAGCGAGACCTGCATATCGGCTCCAAATATGCCGGTCTGGGTTGGAATTCCGAGGTTTCGGAGCTCAAATACGAACTCATCAAACAGCTCCTTTCCAAGATCGAATCCGGCAGAACTCATGAAGCTGGGGCGATTCTGCTTCTTTGCGTCGCCATAAACCGTGAAGTTGCTCACCGCCAAAACGTCGTAATCGTCGGACCGCAAGTCATTGAGCGAGAGGTTCATCTTCCCTTCAAGGTCATTGAAAATCCGAAGCACCGCTACCTTTGCTGCGAGCTTCTTCGCTTCCGCCGATGTGTCGTTCTTGTGGACTCCCACCAGCAACATCAGCCCCCGACCGCAACGCCCAACTTCCCTTCCGTCAACTTGGACGGTGGCCGCCGAAACGCGCTGAACAATGGCTCTCATAAGAAGAAGGTCCGAATGCGCATCGGACGCGCATTTTGAACTCAGTTATTCTAGCAAATCATCGAATCGGATCACCGTCCCAGAGCGTCAGTAACCCCGATGATCCTTGCCCTTATGATTCAGCAGCCCACCATCCTCGAAAACAAGATGAAGGACAAATGGGAGGTAACCGCGATGATTCCTGCCTTTATGGGCAAGGATCCTGTCTCACGACTCGCAAAGCAAGCGGTCACGACCAAGATGACCAAGGACTTCAACGAGTTCATGAAGGAAGTCAAGAAGGACTGGGTGCCCGGCTACGAAAGTGCTCCCTACGGCTTTGATTCTGGGGCAGTTCGCCACCTCGGCGAGACGACCGCGCAGTCCTACACCGTCTCGACGTACCGATTCCTTGGCGGCGCTCACGGAGTTGGAGTCGTGGAGTGCATGAACTTCGCCCTCGTCAACGGAAAAGCCAAGCAGCTCCAAATTTGGGACATCTTCCGCAAAGACAAGCGTGTGCAGCTCGAGAAAACTATTCTCGCCAAAGCGAAGAAGAATCCGATGACAGACTGGCTACAGGACCCCGAAATGAACAAAAAATTCGAGCCATCCGAGCTCGCGAACTTCTGGGTAAAGGGCAAAGACGGTTGCGTCTGGGAGTTTGATCCTTACGTGCTGGGCAGCTACGCATCCGGACCTTTTACCTTCGATTTCAGTTGGAAAGAGCTGAAACCGTTCCTGCGGTCGCCAAACCCGCTGAAAAAGTTTATCAACCCTTGATTCCAAGGGGACGTTCCGCTATGCTACGAGGAGATGGAAACTCCTCCGATGTCAAACTATCCTCGTGGCGGTCCTGGTGGGACCGGAGGCGGAACGTATGCAACGCCAACCCGAACACCCGGCATCTACTTTGAAGATATCGGCAATGCTTGGCGCATGATCACCAAGAATCCGTCGGTGTATATCGTCGGCGGACTCGTTCTGCTCATCGCAATGTCTGCGATTTCGGTACCGTTGTCCATCCTCGGCAACATCCTCATGTACGGTTCTGCTTTGCCAACCGCCGAGGCACAACGAAACCCGAACTTTGCGATGTTCCCTGTTCAGTTCGGATTAAGCCTAGTCGCAGGAGGCGTCAACGCAGCTCTTATGGCGGGTGTGGCTCTCGCGGCAATCGAAGAAGCCGACACCGGGGCAACCCGATTCGAAACCCTCTTCTCAGGGTTTAAGAACTTTGGCAACCTGATCGTCGGTTCCATCGCCTACTCGTTCATCGTAACGATCGGTTCACTACTCTGTATCGTTCCCGGCATCTACTTGCTCGGTGCGCTTGCCTTCACAAACCTCGCTGTGATCGTCTTCGGAATTTCCGGTATAGACGGATTGAAGAAGTCGTTCGAGATGCTCAAGCCATACGCGTGGTCAATGTTTGCATTGCTCCTCGTTTCGGGGTGCGTTTCGGGTCTTGGAATCTTCCTGTGCTGCTTTGGTATTTTCGTGACCTGGCCAATCCAACAAGTTGTTGTCGGTCTTCACTTCCGCGACTTCCGAGGCTAAGCCTCCCAACAGAAATCCCCTCAAATCGGAGGGGATTTTTCTTGCCTTAGGTTGACATTAGTAGAACTTCGTCTCCTATATAGTGACCATGATCGCAAACCCAACAACGGTCGCTGACACGCGACTTGACCTTCTGCGCCGAGCGGCACTCGCTGGCCCGGGTTATCAGGGCGCCCGAAATGAAGTGAGCGAAGCCACTCGGCTCGCGCTCGTCGCCGAGTTCAAAAGCCACGGCATCGAAGCCCCTGCATATCTCATGCACCCCACCACGTGGGTCGAACGACGAGCCAAGCTTTTCGAAGCCGGAGACTATCCGGACAAGGGCGTGAACGTCACCACCGACCACCTCGGCTCCATCGCCAGCAATTTCGACCTTCCAGTCCCCGTCCTAATTGAGCACGGAGACTCACCCTTGCACCTAGGCTTCCTCATCGCAGTCGATGCCGAAGGTGCAAATCTCTCCGGTCTCATTGCTCTCACCAAAGAAGCAGACCAGCTCCTGATCAAGAGTGGCGCGCAAAGCCTCTCCGTCGGTCTAGAACGCGACTTGCAGAACATCCGCGAAGTCAGCGTCGTTCGCAATCCACGGGTGCCCAGCGCGCGCCTCTTTGACACTCGCCCGCTGTTCAGCAGCGGATTCGAAGACGTCGACTACCGTAAGCTGGCCCAGCAGCACCAAGCTGAGAGCCGAAAAGAACAAGCCGCCATCCAAGCCGAAAAGATGGTGAACGCCGGACAGCTCGCCCCGCGCCACGCCAAAGTCGCCACGCTCCTCTTTGCCTGCGACGCCGAGGTCGAAGGGCAATCAGTCGCCGATCTCGTAACCCAACTCCTTGATGAGCTCCCGAAGGCAAACATCTTTAGCCAACAGGCGCCCGCCGCCGCCGACCACGAATCGGCCCTCAACCTTCTTCTCCCCGAGGAATCTGCGTTCTACCGACGCCACTTCCCCGGGATCGACCTCAGCGAAATCGCCAAACGGCGCTAAACCATCATGCCAGCACTTACCAAAGCATTTGAAACCTACGAAAAGCCGGGAATCGTTGTCTCCTACAACGTCGGCATAAACACGTCCATCTACAAAGGCGCCCTCGTCGGCGTCAACTCGTCGGGGCTCGTCGTACCGATGAACCACGCCACCGCCAGTCTAAAGTTCATCGGAATCGCCAACGAGTCCGTGATCACCACGACCGAGGCAAAGCGCATCACGATCACTAAGTCCGGCACCTTCGTGCTCCCCAGCGGCTCCACCGTCGCCGGAAAGCTCGGCGGAGACGCTTGGGCAAAGAGTGACAACGAGGTCCAGGACTCTTCAACCGGTCTGACCAACGCCTACATCGTCGGAACCATCGTCGGCATCGAATCAACCTCGACAAATGGTAACGGCTACCGCATCCGAATCGACAACCACACCAAATAACCATGGCATTAACCAAATCAGATATCCCCGATCTTCTCCTCCCCGGCCTCAAGGCCGAGTTCGCGCTGGCTTACCGAAATGAGCAACACGCTGATGTCATTTCCCAGCTCGCCACCGTCATCCAGACCACCCAGCCGATTCAGCGGTATCCCCTGCTCGACAACGCACCTGCCATGCGCGAGTTCGTTGATGAGCGCCGCGCCGTTGGCTTGTCGTCGCAAGCAATCAGCATCGAAGACAAAGTGTTTGAGTCAACAATCGCCGTCGAACGTAAAGCGCTCGAAGACGACCAGCTCGATCTCATCCGTCTCCGCATCCGTGATTTAGCCAACCGAGTCGTTCATCACCGCCATGAGCTAGTCGTCGGTATTCTCACCAAAGGCAACACCATCCAGGGCTACGACGGAACCACTCTTCTTGCCACCGACCACGTCGAAGCGGGCGATGAGGCATCCAACATGAGTTCCGATGCGCTCGATTCAGCCGGACTGAAATCCGCCTGCTCAGCGATGATCTCACGCCGAGACAACGAGGGCGTCCCCCTCGGAATCAGTCCGAACGTCCTGCTGGTCGGCCCACAGAACATGTGGACGGCGATCGAGCTTGTCGAGAGCAAAGGCACCGCGGTCTCATCGGGACAAGTCAACGTCTTCAATACGATGCTCAAAGTCGTTGTCTCGCCGTTCATCACGGACGACAAGTGGTTTCTACTCGACACCACTCGCGCTATGCGCAGCGTCATCCTTCAGCAGCGAAGCGATGTACCCGTCGAGTTCTCCTCGCTTGAATCCGTTCGCGGTTCCGACTCAGCGTTCTTCAGTGATCGGTTTTACTACGGCGTCCGTGCCCGCTACAACGCAGGTCCAGGCATGTGGCAAACCGTTTATGCCGGAGGAATCGCTAGCTAATGGACTGGATCGAAATCGCAACCAGCCTTGGGCTCGGAGGAGCCCTCGGCGCAATCGTTGGCGTTCTCGCGGCAACCCAAACCGCGAAGCAGAAGTTCGACCAGCTTGGCGAAGCCGTGAGCAAATCCGGCCCTGAGCTCAAGGCGAAGATTCAACTGCCGTTCGAGGAGTTCAAAGCGGCTTTCGAACGGCTCAGAGTCTCACTCGAGCAGTTGAGGAGGGCAATGAAACGAAGCACATGATAGAAACCCAAAGTCTTGGCGTCATCGGCCTGTTTATCGTCGCGATGGCAGGTCTGCTCCGGTTCGGGATGATGCAGCATCGCCGGTTAGCAGATCAGTTTGTGCAGTTCCTCGAACGCTCATTTGAGCAGCGAGAAGGACTAACCAACCGGATGATGACAACCCTGGAGAGCCTCGCGACGAACGTCGGCGAGAACTCGAACCTACTCCACAGAATCATGAACCAGCTGAGGATCGCCTAATGCCGATCTCGCTTCCGACCGACCGAATCCTTGAGCGATGCGGACTCGCCGGCACCGGAACGACCTACTCCACCCGAGTTTCGTCGCTAGCCGGAGAATTTGCTTCTGCCTTCAATGCCATGTTGCTCTCCTCAGCGTTGGAAGATGAGTCACTCACCTGGGCGATCTCCCAAGGCGTGATTGACTTGATCGCCGCCGACTTCGTCGAAATCTTGCGCCGCGAACCGGGCGCGACCGACATCATCACGATCGGCGACCTCCGAATGGAGCCTTCGCCCTACAGCACCGCCGAGCAGATGCGCCAGCGAGGCTGGGCAAGGTTGATGCCCTTCATGAAGCGGGACATGATCCCCGAAGACCCCCGCGTCTTCGGGACGGGTGACCGAGGATGACCCTGCGAGGATGACCCTGCGCGGTCAACGCATCCTGCGGGCGATCCAACGCTACGGCTCGAGCATGACAGTAGGTACCTCAGCCGTGGTGGGCCTCCTGAGACCGCTGAACATGTCCCAGCTCCAGATCTTCGCGACCAGCGGAGAGTTTGCGAGCTGGGAGCGCCCAGCGTATCTTGGTGTGTTTCCGCCTGATACCGAGGCGTCACCGGAGGATGAATTCGTCGGCCCGGACTTCGAGGGCATCGTCAAAAGGGTGATCCCGGTCCGTCTCATGGATGAACTAGTCGCCCTTCAGCTCCTCATCCAAAAGCTGAGCCCGCCCACAACTCCATAAACAAACAAGCCCCCTTCACGAATCATGAAGGGGGCTATTTGTGCGTTGGCGATTAGTGACCGCCGTGGCTCTTATCGTCTTTCTTGTCATCCTTCTTTTCGTCTTTCTTGTCGCCTTTCTTCGACTTCGATGACTTGGAAGGCTTCTTGTCTTTAGCTTCAGACTTGCTGTCTTTCTTCTCAGAAGTCGACTTCGAAGACTTCTTATCGTCTGCCTTTGCGTCGGTCTTCTTGTCGTCGCTCTTCTTAGCGTCGTCCTTCTTCACCTTGGTTGACTTAGAGGTTTTCGTCGCCTTTTTATCATCTGACTTTTTGTCGTCTGACTTCTTTGGCTCTTCCTTCTTAGCATCTTCCTTCTTGGTGAATCGGCCCGTTTTAGCATCGCGTCCACCGGTTGCTGGTGAGTGCGAATCCTTCTTGACTTCTTCCTTTTTGCTGTCGCCTTTCTTAGCTTCGTCTTTCTTGGTGAATCGGCCTGTCTTGGAATCGCGTCCACCGGTAGCGGGAGCATGCTCATCCTTCTTGACTTCTTCCTTCTTGACGTCGCCTTTCTTAGCGTCATCCTTCTTCGTGAATCGGCCCGCCTTGGAGTCGCGTCCACCAGTAGCTGGAGCGTGATCATCCTTCTTGACTTCTTCCTTTTTGGCGTCGCCTTTCTTAGCGTCATCCTTCGTAGTGAAACGACCCGTCTTAGGATCTCGACCACCAGCAGCAGGCTTGGTCTCTTCCTTCTTAGTATCTTCCTTCTTGGTTGAAGACATTCCGCGGACATTGCCAATCAGGACTTGCTCAGCCTTGATGGTCTTGCCCGAAAGCTTTCCGGTAATCGAAACTTGCGATCCGCCCGTCAGCTTCGCGACTTCAAATCGCTTGCCGTCGTAGGTGACCTTTGCAGAGCTGCAGTCAACAGTGAACTCGCCTTTGCGCGATCCCACTGTGAACTTCGTCGCGGTCGGGGTTCCCTTTACAAAACCAGAGACACTCACGGTCTCATCTTTTTTCGCTTGAACCGCGCCGACGGCGAGGGCAAACACTACGGTTGTCAGTAATTTTCTCAGCATGAATGCTATTCTCCTTAGGAGACTCACCCACATTGTACAACGAAGCGGTAAACGAGTCCATGTATTTTTGCCAGGTACCCCAGGGGGAGTTTGTTACGTGGATAAAACGCTCAGACACTATCGAATTTACTGCTGGCTGAACATGGCGTGGTACGCCTTTCTATGCTTCATCGGCTTCGCTGGACTGCTCCTTGCAAGGGCTGCCGACCCCGAAATCCTCCCCATCGAGTCCCGTGGCACCTTTCAGATGGCCAGCCTGGCTCTCGTCGTCATGGGAGTCGTGTTTGGATTAGCCAACTACTCATTGATGAGACAACCTCGAACGCAGAAGGCTTATCTTGCGCACCTCATCAACATCTGCCTTGGCATCAGCACATGCATCCTCGCCCCCTACTGCATCTGGCTTGCGCTCCAATGGCAAAAGCCCGAGGTCAAGGCGTACTTCGACAAGCAAGACTTCAGCCTCTAGGCATTCAACCAGGCATTGAGGTCGTCGATCTCATCCTCACAAACCCAGTGACCCATGTCATACGCATGAAACGCGTGTCGGTCGCCCATTGGGCTCAACTCGCTCCGCAGCTGAACGCCATCTCGAAACGGAATGACATCATCAAACTGCCCGTGTGCCTGAAACGCTGTTCCCGGAAATCCGCCTGGCTCCAGCCCAACCCCTCGCCCGCTCAGCAAAACCGCCTTAGAGAATAGCAAAGGATGCTTTACCATCAGCCCCGCCGTCATCATGGCCCCCTGGCTAAAACCTCCAACAATCGTCGTCGCTGGATCCTCTGCCTTCAACAGTTCGGCGACAAGCTCCACCGATTCCCAAAACTGCTCATAGTTCGGCTCGATTCCGATCGGAGAGAAGGCAATTTCAAACCAGGCAAAGCCGGGCCCGTAGCTCATCGGTGCTCGAAGGCATACAATCTCGAAGCCAGAATCAATCGCTTGCGCTAAGCCAAACATGTCTTGCTCGTCGCTCCCCAATCCGTGCATCAAGAAAAACTTTCCTTTGCGGTCACCCTGGGACATTCGCGAACGTGAGATCAAAGCCACACCTAAAAGTATAGAATCTTGATACAATCTGAACGTGCTCAGCCTTGTTGCTTTGATGACTTTTATGCCCCAATCCGGAATTCCAACAGTGATGCAAGACATCGCAAACCGGGCGCAATCAGCCTTTCCCGGCATCAAACCAACCGATATTGCGATGAGCTATCGCGACCTTGAAACGGACGCGATCATGAGCTACAACGGCAACATCCCGATGTACCCCGCAAGCGTCGTCAAGATGTTCTACATGGCATACGCCGAAGAGCTCATCGCCAAGAAAAAGCTGACCCGCAACCCCGAGTTCGACCGCGGACTGATCGACATGATCAAGGAGTCGAACAACGACGCGACAGGGCTTATTCTGGATACCATCACCGGCACCACCGGCGGTCCCTCGCTCTCCGAAGGCGAACTGAAGAAATGGATGGATAAGCGCCAATCCGTCAATAGGTGGCTCAACACAATCGGCATCTCCGGAATCAACGCAAGCCAGAAGACCTGGAACGAAGGCCCATATGGACGCGAGCGACAGGGCTACGGACCGAACTTCGAAAAGCGAAACTCCCTAACCGCCGATTCCTGCGTTCAGATGATGACGATGATCATGCGCAAAAAACTCGCCGGCGCCGATGAAATGCTGGACTTGCTCTCCCGAAAAGCAGGTTCCAAAGATGGCCAAGTAGGTGAGTTCATCGGAGAGTTAGCCCCCAAAGAAGCCAAACTGTGGTCAAAAGCGGGCTGGACCTCAACCGTCCGACACGACGTAGCCTGCATTGAACTGAACGGGCACAAAAAGGTCTACGCGATCTTCACACGTGCGCAAGTCGAGAATCCAAAGCTACTCCAGTGGCTCGCAGCCGAAATGCTAAAGCTCTAACTGGTCGAACCAAGCCCCAGCCTCGGCATCCGAGCTAGGCACAACGCCATCGACGAGGAACCACTTCTCGGTATGAACCGCAGTGGAGCCACTTGGACTCACCTTTTGGAGGCACCCTAGACTCTCAACTTCAAGCATTCCCTGCTTGGTGTAACTCTCAAAATTGCAACCCATGTCGATGTGACTCGATCCCTTCGGCTGAACATCAAACTGCTTAACAAACGTTTCACCGTGGTTCGAGTACGCCGCTACTCCTTGGGAAACGTAACTTCCAAACTTGGTGGGATTGGGATCATCAGTCGATCTCAACCGCGCAACCCGCTTCCCCCACGTGTAACGAGGATCATCCATCTGAGCGTAAGCCCACAGAACAACGGGCTGAACGGGTAACAGACCCTCGGACTGAGGCCGAACGGGGTGCATAGGAACAACACACTCTCCGCCTGGATCCATCACGGTAATCGCCCACGGGCAAAGTTCCACATCGTACGCACCGCAATTCAGCAACTGGTGCTCAATCCGAAATCCACCCTGAATCGGAGCGACCCGCATCAACTTACGAACAAAGAACTCATCCACGCGAGACGCAAACCGAACCGCCTCCGCTTCTTCGTACACCTCCACGGAATAAGAGTCAGACGTGTAAGTCTTCGGACGCTCTTCTGGTCCGGTCCAGAGCCGATGCCCTCCGTAAGATCGATACTCTCCGCCGAGCAATCCGCGATGCTCTTCCCGGACGAGCAGATGATTCGGACCATCCTCTCGCCCAAAGTAGAGGATTCTTGGTCCGATAACGGTTGTGATGATGAGCTTCAGGCCCTGGTGACGAAACGTCGCGCAGTTAGAGAAGCCCGCAAAATCCTCGGACTCAAATAGCACGAATCCAGCTTACTTAAAGCGCCACTGGTAATTGAGTCGACCAACCCAATCGTTTTGATTTACCAAGGTCGAATTGGTGTTGTTAAGCCAACCCTGGTTCGTCAGAGCGAGGCTGAACACCTGATTCGAAGAAGCCTTTTGCTCAAAGGTCAGACCGAATCGGACATAGTCCTGTCGGTTGCCCGCCAAATCACTCTGCTCAATTCCATAGAAGAAGCTGAGCGGAGAACCGGAACGCTGGTTCAACACCAAGTTAAATCCAGCAGTTCGTCGAATACTTCGGATCGCATCATCGATCAATTCGTCGAACTGACCACCCAGAGTGAACTCCTTGTTCGCTGTGTAGTCCATTCGCCACGTGTTGCGTCGCTGGGCAAGCGGCTGAGTACCGAGAACGATATTCGGGTTTGCTGGTCCCTCAGGGTTCGTCTGAATCTGGTTCGAAAGCGTGAATCCTTTGATTCCCTTGTAATCAACCTTATAGTCGCGGATCGCGTATTCCTGATTCGTAGGAAGCACGCGCTGCTTGTAGCTCATCGAAGCCGCCAAAGGAGCCTTTCCGGACGTGTCGGTGTTCAGCTTGTACGTTCGGTCAACTGCACGGCTACCCGTCTGATCAACTTGACCTCGGTAGTTCATACCAAAGCCGTACTTGCCGACTTTCGATTCGAAGGAAGAAGTGACGTCCTCTCGCAACCAGCGGGAGTTATCCGAGGCCATGTAGCTGTTCAGGCTGAACTTAGAATCCTTCAGGAATCCAAGCGAGAACGGCTTGGTCGTTTGAAGCGAAGCACTGCTGAACGCTTGTGCTCGGCCAGCTTGCTCGTCCCAAGTGTTGGTTCCGTTTTGGAACCCAAGCATCGTTCCGTTGACGTTTGCACCGGCAACGCCACCGAGCGCCTGCTCAGCTGCAATGCGGTTGGCATCCTGACCGAACGAAACACTGCTCGACCCAAATCCAGCGTTGTCGCCGTTAAGCTGTCGGACATATCCGTATGAAGCTCGAATACCTTTACCAAAATCAAACCAGACGCCGTAGTCGCGCTTAACCTCATTTCGATCCGAAGAACCTCGGTCGATATTGGTATCGGTTACGCTCACACCAACATTCTTTGCGATCTTCGTCGAAAGTGAGTTGCTGTTGACATCCTCTTTACCGCCATCCTCAAACGCAGTTCGTGTCTGCTCGGTACGGAAACTCGTGTTCCCCGTCAGCTTGGTTTCGATCGCAACGGTAGTCCGGTTCGAATCGTGGGCGCTGTTCTGCGAACCGTCGTTATCGCGCTTCTCGCTCGTAATGCTTAGACTCTGATTCCCGAATCGCTTGCTAAGGCTGACTCGCTCCATGTTCGCCGCAAACAGCGTACTGGTCGACTGCTTGGCCATCTGCGATGACTTAGCATAATCGACTTGCAAGGTCGGATCAAGCGCCATGGAGAACATGAGGGCGTCGCTAGCCCGCAACTCCTCAGTCGCATCTCGATATGCAGAAGAAGCTGAGTACTCAAACCGAATGTTCTTCAGCGCATTGAACTTGACTCGGCTATCCTTCTGCGAGAATCCAGACAGCGAGTTCATCATGTCGCGCTGGGAATCGACGAGTCCCATCACGTTAAAGCCTTGATCGACGTTGCGAAGGTTGTAATCAACCTCCAAGCCCTGGCTTCGGTACGACAAGTTCGTTCGCCCGGCTCCAGTTCCGTCCTTCTCAGCAGACATCGTGGAGAAGTTGAACGTTTGCCCCTTGCTCATTTGCATGGCGAGGTTAAGATCTGTTCGAGAAATACCGCTGAGCAAGCCAAGTTGCTGCTGCTCGTAAGGCATCAATCGTGAAATTTCGTTGAACGCAGTTCCGGTATTCAGCTTTCGCATACTGAACTGCAAGTTCTTTCCGACCACATTGGCCGAGTGAATTGACGCGCTGTCTTTCGCCCCGGTCACCTTGACCTGGTTAACGTTTAGAGTCCCGCCCTTCAGAGCAGTGTTGAAACTCGCGCCATCGCGCTGGATTCCGCTTGAACCCAGGAATGCCTGACGATCAGCCGGTTGCAAGCCAGCGTTAGGGCCGTACATGCCCGCCACCGCTCGCATATGAGAGTCAATCTCACCAGGTTGCATGGAACCAAGCCGATTGAAAGTCTTATCCGATCCGCGCGATCCAAGGTTAAGCGCCCACGTCTTTCCAGAAACCGCAATATCGCTCGCATCAAACGATCCAACGCCGTTATCAATCGAACTCTTGTTGTAGGTCAGGTTGAGACCTTTACCAATGATTCCCTTCGTAAGAGCGGCCGACTGACGCTTAAGGCCAGCTTCGAGACCAAATGCCCCACGTTCCGCTTCGAAGCGGTTGAATCCAGAGTCCACAGCCTGGGTCCCCATCTCAAAAGCCCAGTTCTTTGAATCCAAAGAGACCTTTTGCTTCTCGATGCCCTTGTTACGCTCGAAATCTTGAACCCGCGAGCCCTCATAACCAAGCGACAAGAATTTGGACTTGAATCCAGCAGACTCAGCGGTTCGGCTAATGCCTTGCGAAACCTGAAGGCGCTGCCAATCAGCAACTCCGAGATCCTTAAATCGATTAAATCCGCGCTCGACGGACTCCTTGTTCTGCGAGTACGAGAAACCACCCGAGCCAACTGAGTACGAGCTAACCGAGATACCCTTTTCCTGATCCAGAACCTGATTCTGGGTTCCACTAAACTTAAACGAGCCGACCTTCAAGCCTTCGGCGCCGAAGCCGTTTCGCTTCAATCCACGCTCTCGACTAAAGGCTGCGATCTGCTGATCGGTGTAGCCCGCATCCTTAACCGCATTGAATCCGGTGAAGTTCTTGCTGACATCCTGGAGGTCCGCAGTAATGCTTCCGCCAGCAAAGCTAGATCGGAATGCCTGGACGAGGAACGAAGAGCTCCCTGTCTCCGAAGTTAGGTTTCCGCCTTTGGCACCGTCATACGACAGTCCAGCACCGACGCCTTCCTCAGTCCGCGACCCCGCGAAGTAAGCGCCAGCAAGTCCAAGCCCGCCACCCGAGAACGAGTTACGTGTGCCGTAAATATTGGACCGCATGACCTTACCGTCAGCAGTACGCTCCAATTGGCCAAAGCCTAGCCGGAATGGCATTGAGGAACCGAGAAGATTGAACTTCATCGGAGCAACGCCCATCGCCGCCGAACCCGAGTCGACCTTCTTCTTACCGTCGTAGCGGTAGGAAACGGTCAAGGAATCTCCATCCTTTACCGAGCGATTGACATAAACCACGCCAACTGAATAGTCGAATGAGTAGTCGAGACCTGGCTTGAGCCGAACTCCATTAAGGGTAACAACTTCAGTTCCATTAAGAACTGATCCGAACCGGAGCGGGGCGCCAAGACCACTACTGCTCAAACGGATGATATCGACCGCAGGAGTGCCGCCGATTTCGGTAGTTGAGTTAGAAACATTCGCCTTCTCGTTGAAGGTGAGGGGCGCAACAACCTGTGCTACCGCCGTAAGCGGTAAAGCCATCGTGGCTAGGGCGATTGTCCTCCGTGCGTTTTTCATCTGGACGTCTCCAAGATGAGTCTCCTCGACTGCGAGTTTCCTCTCCTTAGATTATAGCGGAGATTTCCGCTCTCCTTAGTTCAAACGTCCATACAATTAACAGGTTTCACCCGTTTTCAGATGTTTTTCATTAAGTTGGCACGGGGTTATGGAAGAAATAGCCCGGAGGGAGCTTTGGGCAACAGCTCAAAACAACGAAAGATGACGGATAACGGAATGGTTCAATTGATTCTGACGCACGACGAGGCGACAGATTTGTTCTTCCGATGCCTCCGGTCGCCAGACGAAGACAACCCCCTCTCCGAGCTCGTCCTGAGCAAGCTCGCAAGAGCGATCGCAGAATCCTCTGAAGACGATCTTCGCATGTCCGCATAACGAGCGCCGAGGAACTACTCCTCGTCTTCATCGAACTGGAGAGTCGGAACGATCTCCGCTTCCAGTACTGCATTCACAGGCAATTCCAGCACTTCGCGACTGTCGCCCTCAGGGAGCTGCTTCGATGTCTTCACCCCAAGCTTTTTGAGCTTCGTGGTCTTCGGAAGAACGCTTCGATTCAGTGATCCCATCGCCTTGTCAAATCGAGTCGTGGCAGAATCCAGCCCCTTCTTGATTCCCTCAAAGTGCTCCATAAACGTCGCCACGCCGTCGTAAAGATCGCCACCAATCTTTGCAATCTCAAGCGCACTCTCAAACGCAGCCTGCTTCCGCATACCCTCAGCCACAACGCGCAACAACGTGAACAAGTTAATCGGGCTCGCCAAAATCACGTTTCGATCGAACGAGTAGTGGATCAAGTCCGCATCCTCCCGAATCGCCGCGTGATAAGCAGCTTCGTTCGGGATAAACAGGATCACCATGTCCAGCGACGAACCAAACTCCTTTGAGTACTCCTTCGCCGCAAGCTTCTTGATCGTTTCCCGCACCTGAGATGCATGAGCCCGCAGCCGCTCCGTCCGCACAACCGGATCGTCCGCCGCACTTGCCTCTTCGTACGCACTCCAGATGTTCTTCGCGTCGATAATGATCTTGCCCGACGTCCCAACACTGACGACCATATCTGGCCGTTTGTTGCCGTCCTCCGTTGACTTGTGATCTTGCAGTGTGAAGTGGATACCTTCTTTCAGCCCCG
The DNA here is from genome assembly GCA_903927345.1 of uncultured Armatimonadota bacterium. Classification (GTDB taxonomy): domain Bacteria; phylum Armatimonadota; class Fimbriimonadia; order Fimbriimonadales; family Fimbriimonadaceae; genus Fimbriimonas. The sequence continues at coordinate 273,193 of CAIYMO010000053.1, forward strand.
CTTGCTCCGCAATTGAAATCAGCACCTCTTCGCCGTATGAACCTCGGATTTCAGGGCGCCGCAGAGCGTTCGAGAGGGTCGAGGTCGTCTTGAGCAAACTCGAGATCTGGGTCGTAAGCTCCGCGTAAGATGAGGTTCGCTCTTTCTCGATCTGCTGAGTGTGCTCGCTCAGCCGACCCAAAGTCTCCTTCATCGGCGTCAGTAGCTGGTCAATCTCCTTCTGCGAAACTTGCCGCGCGTCCTTAAACTTGCTCTCCGCCACTTCCAAGAAGCTCTGCTGAGCCTGCGCGAGCGCCTGTTTAGACAAAGCTGCAAACGAGTCTTCAAGCTGCTTTTTGTCTTCCGAGAACTGCTTCCTTTGCCGCTCCAAGGCGTCTTCACGCTCTCGAATCAACGCCTCTCGGCTCTGGATCTTCAGCTCAAAACCCTGGATCTCTAAATTCGACTGCTCGTTTGCCGCGCGAAGGTTCTCCACCTCACCCTGCAACGTCGTGGCCGATGCCTTAGCCGCACCGAGAGAATCCCGGAGCGCACTCACCTCGCCCTCCAAAGGCAAGACGGTGTTCAACTTCTGCTGAACCTGCTCCTTTTCCGCCGAGGCCTTGTCCGCGGCCGACTTAGCATCGGAAAGGCGCTCATCGTACGATCGAACCAAACCATCGATCCGACTCTTAGAAAGGAAAAACGCCGCCGCAAAGCCGACGACAAGAGCCACCAAAGCGACAATTAATAGCATCAAAGACCCATCACCAGACATAGAACACGTTTACAGACGTCTAGTACTCTCCGAAAGATGCGCATCAAGTCTCAGGGTTGCAGAATTTAGGCTCCATTGAGACCGCAAACCATCAATCTTCTCCAGAGCCCTCGCACGATTCGCCGCCGGCTCCGCCAACACCCGAGTCACCATTTCCGCGATCGAAGCTGGCGTCGGGTCAGCCAAGAACCCGATATCCTGCATCGTCTCACGTAAACCTCCCTCGCGAACCGTGACCACCGAGGCACCACACGCCGCCGCCTCAAGCGGAACGTAACCAAACGGTTCCAAACGTGGAACGTACAGAACGCAACCCGCCCTCTGCATCAATCCGACCAACTCCGCATCTGAAATCAGGAACTTCCATTCCAGATCAACACCTTGCTTGTTCGCAAGCGCATCCAGTGAGGCCTTATACGTCTCATCCGTATAGTTCCCCACCCAAACTAGCTTCGGCTTTGCACCTTGAATCGCCCCAATCCCCCGAATCGCAAGTTCCAATCGCTTCGGAGTAGCAATCGCTCCTACCCCCAGCACGAACTCCTCCCGAGGCGCATTCCCAGGCGAAAACGTCTCAAAATCCACGCCGAGATAGCAGACCTGAGCGTTCAGTCCGTACACCTTCGCGACCGACTCTGCCGAGAAGTAGCTGTTCGCCAGAATTCGGTCGTAAGACTTCGCATTCTCCAGTTCAGCGAGCGCCTGTCGCCGCAGAGCAACCATATCAAAAACTCCGCGAAGCCGTCGCCGCCAAGACGCTCCCTCTTCGGGGCCAAGCCAAGCCAATCGAGGCAATGCCTCATACAAAAAGCGGTTTGGCTCCTGCAAATAAAGCAGCTTCGGCCCCTTGAAGTAACGCCCGATGAACGGCGAATGATACTGGCAGCAGGTGTTGGCAAATAAAACATCAAACCCCTGCATCTGTTCGGCGCAAATCTGAGAATGCCGCTCCATCGCCTTCATCGCCAGCGTTGGTCGGGCGATGTGTTTGATCACCCGTTTGACATAAGAAGATTCGTCCCCGATGATCCCTGCCTCAACCTCGTGCTCCTCACAAGGCATCTTCATCCACTCAGGGTTCGGAACCGGGGGCCGCCAGCATTCGACATGATGACCCAACCCCACAAGACCTTTCACATGGTCATGGAGTGCCCGCCTCGCGCCCCCAGTGGGAAGGTTCGACCACACAGCGATCTTCATTTTGTGTGCCAACATTACCCCGTGGAAACGTTCCGAGTTGGTATCGACTTTCGAGGCGCCCAGAGCGGCGGCGGGAGTGGTCAGCGCGGCATCGGCCGATACGCAACAGATCTAGTCCTCGGTCTCCTAGAATTTGGCCCAGCCATCGTCGCCGCCGAGTTCGGAAAAACTCTCGAAATCGTCCTCTTCCACACCGCCGGCGTCCCTCTTCCCTCCGAAATCAATGGCCAGGTCGAAGCCGCACCCATCGAAGCTCCCCGCTGGGATTCTCCCAACAAGCCACTCTGGATGAAAATCCCGAAAGTCCGCTCACTTCCCTCCCTCCATCAAGCCCACCTAGAGCGCACCATCGAAGCCCAGCACCGGGCGATGTCGCAACAAGTCCAGGCGGCAAAGCTTGATGTCCTTCACCTCCCCACCGCGCTCGATGTCGGCAGCTATCCCAACCTCCAAGCCAACTGCCCGGTGGTCATGACGGTGCTCGATACGATCATCCTCTCCCTCCCCGAAATTGGTCTGAACCGTTACCCGAAACACCTTCAGTGGTATTACCGCAACCAGATTCTGAACCTAGCACGCGCCAACCGACTCGTCACCATTTCCGAGGCGACAAAATCCGACGTCGTACGCCAATTCGGCTTCGATGCGAACATGATTGACGTGGTCTACCCCGCTGTTTCCACCCGTTTTGGCGAAGCCCACTCCGCACCCACGCTCGGCGCGCTCAATGCTCGACCCTATTTCCTGTTCTGCAGCGTTCCCGACCCGCATAAAAACCCACGGCAAGTCATCGAGGCTTTTTCTCGGCTCAAAACAAACCACGCGTTGGTCTTTGTCGCCCCAGCCTCACACCCCGAAAGCATGGCGGCCCAAGAGTACGCAGCCTCGCTCGGTATCGGAGACCGCTTCATCCTTACTGGTTTTGTCGAAACGGAAGAGCTGTATCGCCTCTTCAAGCACGCAACCGCCCTAGGCAGCCCGTCCCAAATGGAAGGCTTCGGGCTACCCGTCGCCCAGGCAATGCGAGCCGGAACCCCGGTGATCACCAGCAACAACTCAGCTCAAGCCGAAATTGCCGCCCGCGCCGGAATTCTCGTCGACCCCAACAGCGTCGACGAGTTGAGTGCCGCAATGGAACAAGTCATTTCCAACGACCTTTCGGACCGACTCGCCATGGGCGTCGAAGATGCAAAACAGTTCGATCCGCAAACCGTGACGCTGAACCTACTCCAGTCGTTCAAAAAGGCGCTGGCTTAAACCCCAAACTTCTGACCAACGGACATCACCGTCCCAGATTCGAAATCAAAAATCTGAGCGTCTCGCATCGCAGCCAGCTTCTCTGGAACCGTCGATAAGTACGTAAACTCGCCGTTAGGTCCGCGCGACTCTCGGAACCGCGCCGGCCGAATCGCCTCCCGGGGAGTCTTCATCGCCAAACCGCCAAGTAAATCCTTACGAACGTAAAACGCGTTCGGCCCACTCGAACAACCCACAAGTGAATACCCTTTCTCATCCGCCAGCCGAGTCAGCGCCTTCAGCGACGCGCCAAAACACAGGCCCGAGTAATGGTGGTTAAAGCGATCAAATCCAGCTTGCTCGGGAACAGAAACGTCAGCGTCCGCTCCAAAAGCGGTGTTGTACTCAAGAATCAATATCGATGGACGTGCTTCCATCGCCTGCAGAACGAAGTAGTCCTGCGAGTCAATATCAAGGCTCAGCAAGCCCAGCTTTGAGCCAGGATCAACCACCTGATTCACGTTCTCAACAGAGATCATTGCGCACTGAAATTCAATCGTTCGGAGCGTCCTAAGATCGAGCGTATCCAGCAAGGACTCCGCCCCCGGAACGCAGTCATAAATCATCCCCGTCCAGTTTGATTTCTCAAGAAGATAGCGCGTGTTGCTCTGTCGATAGTCTTCAATCCCAATCTCGACAAACGTCTCTTCGTCAATTGAAACCTTGCTCAGCAAATACTGAATCAAACCGTCTTCATCAAACTGAGAGTAAACGCTGTAGCCCGCCCGCTCCCACTCAAGATCACCTTGTCCCCGAAGAATCAAATCCCGAGTTAGACCCGCTTCGTACCGGATCATCCACTGGAGTTTGAGAAATGGATCATCAACGGCCGAACCCGTCCGCCCGGACATCTGCAAAACGCGTCGAAACCGCGCCTCGATCCAACTGTTGACTTTGGTGTGTAATGACCCCACAGTCCAGCCAGTTTAGCAAAAAAAAGTCTCACTGAACTATGTTCAATGAGACTTGGGTGCGGGGACAGGATTTGAACCTATGACCTCCGGGTTATGAGCCCGACGAGCTACCAGACTGCTCCACCCCGCGGTACAGTCTATAATTGTGACAGGTTCAATCCCCAAAGTCAATTGGTTGAGCGACCTTTATTCAATAAAGGTTCTCGCCACTTGCCCGCAAGGCTATATTTGGTGCGATCGTATTCGGTCTGGATGTCTTCAGACTTGAGATAAAGCAACCCTCGGTTAACCGAGATTGCGTGGGCAATAAAGCCGTGTCGACCGTCCGCCTGAGTGAAGTTCTCCTTCGCGGTGTTCTTAAACGCCAGCCGGGTCATCGCCGAGGTCGCCTCATCTGGAGCCTGGTTGCTGTTGTCCCAGCCAATAATGAAGCCATCCTGTTTCGAAGAAAACGGCAGCGGGTCGTAGGATCCCAGAGAGCCGGCATTTGCCGTCTCAGCAACGAGAACGATGTTATCCGCGTTCTCAACTTCCTTTGTCGGGCTGCTCGAGTAAGCCGTATACATTCCGTAAGTGGATGCAATAGGATCGCCTCCGGTAGGACTCGCCGAGTACGCGTACTCGGAAGGATCTGCGCTTGGGCAGACAAATGAAGCCCGAACGCTCATCAACGGCTGAATGTCGCTGATCCAAGTGTACGGATATCCCGCAGGACCAATCGCTGGCTCACCCTTCTCGCCCACCTCATAAACTGGTGGAAAACGGTCGTCATGCTGGTCAGCATAAAGTTGCAGAGCTTTGCCAATCTCACTCAAGTTCTTCTTACAAGTGGTCGCAAACGCTTTATCCCGCATCGAAATGTAGACCGGAATCAAACCCACTAAGATCAGCGCTGTGGCCCCAAGAATCCACTTGACGTCCTTCCGCGTCATGTACTGAGCGCCAGGGGATTTAGCGCCCTCTGGTGCATCAACGTCGTAGGCGGTGTTTTCGCTCAATTATCTGAATTCTCCTGTTGCACCCCACCGGTGGCGAGGAATCCGTTCTCGCGGAACAATTTAGTTGCCGCAGGTCGGTCAATCTCTTCAAACGTGCCTCTGCCCGGCTTAGTCGGCATCCGAAGCATCTTGATGTTCTTCTGACCAACCTTCTTTTGGAAGGTCGCTAACGCCGCGATCTCCTTAGTGGTCAGCGCTCCACCAAGAACAGCAACGCCTTTCTCAACGATCTCGGGCAATGCGGTGATGTGCTTCAACACAGATCCCTGGAACGCCACTAAAAGCTGGCGCTGACGCTCGGTTCGCTTAAAGTCCCCTCCACTATCCTTGCGGAACCGGACATAACACATGGCGTCGTAACCGTCCAGAAGCTTTCGACCAGGCTTAAAGTCGATGTAAAGACCACCCGCCTTATCGACGTAATACATCTTGTCCTTGATCATCACGTCAACGCCGCCAACAGTATCGATCAGCTCCTGAAACGCTGGGTAGTCGATCTGAATCGTGCGGTCAACTTTGACCCCCGTCAACACCTCAACCGCTTGCTGTTGGAGCTCATTCGCCTTGCCCGGTTTGGCGAGGTTATGAAACGCATTCAACTTGTGATCTGTACCACCCTTTAGTCGAACGCGGGTATCCCGAGGTACCGAGATTCCCGTAATCGTCTTTTTGTCAAAGTCGAGCCGTGCCAGCAGAATCATGTCAGCGCGCCCCGCCTGCTTCAAAACCTTTTGACCACCCGGAGCAAGGTCTTCATCGCAACCAAGAAGGAGTAAGTTCACCGCGCCCTTTCCAAATGCATCCGTCGGATCGGCATTAAAGTTCCGGACAATCTCGACCGTGCTCTTGCTTCGCCCCAGCCATCCCGCCACCGTGCCACCAAATAGGCAGAGACCAATGAGCAGGACCCAAAGGATGTTTCCCCACATGGGCTTGCGTTTCCGCATCGCGGCTTGCTTACGTACCGGAATACGTTGCTGACGAGTGTCGTTCGGTTCGATGTTTGGTTTCAACGATTACTGCCCTTCCCTAGTTCCTGTCCGCCTCAATTTGGCGGTGGGGAAAACGAACCCTAAACGTGCTTCCTTGCCCCGGTTCGCTTTCAATTTCTACTTTACCGTCATGGCTGTTTGCCAATTCCAATACGATTTTGGTGCCCCAGCCGCTTCCGCCGGCCTTCGACCACTGGCTCCGTGCGTTTCCGCTCAAAATCCTTCGAGCAACTTCCGGAGGCATTCCCGGACCCGAGTCCACCACCTCAAACCAATGTTCGTCCTCTACAAACCTGTACCGAACAATCACCGACCCCAGCAGCTCGTCCTCTTCAGCTCGCGACAGCGCCTCTTCCTCGATCGTTTCGTAAACGGCCTTGATCGAATTCCCCACAAGGTTCTGGACAATTCGGAAGACATAAAGATCATCAAACGCGGAGTCTGGAACATCCGCCTGGATGTCATAGATCATCGAAACGTGCTTCGATCGCGCCTCGGTCTCCAGGTACGCCGCCCCATTCTCAATGGTCTTCGCCATGCACCCAAGCTGCAGGTTCGGCCTTAGCGACCGTCCCGCCGACATATCGCTAATCAGCCGCGAATAACCAACAATCCGGTCCACCGACTGACGAAGATCACCGACAAGCGGATCCAGCGATTCCAGATTCTCTTGAGCCTCTTCCGAAACCTTCGCCGGCTCCAAAGTTCGCTTCAACTCGTCAATCGCCATCTCGCCGAAACTAAGCGAGGCATAAAGCGAAGCCGCAAGGTTTCCGATGTCGTGCGAAACCTTGCCCATTCCGAGCAGGGTTGATGCCCGAGTGGACTCCTCTTGGAGGCGGAAGTTGTGATATGCCATCGTCGCAACCGAAGCGATGGTGTCCAAGACCGCACCGTCCGTGTCGTTGAACGGCTCATCCTGCTTGTTCAAAAGCTGAACAACACCAATCGGTTGCTCATCCTCCATCATCAGCGGAGTCGCGACCATGCTTCGCACAACAATCCCGGTCGCTCGCTCGAACGGATTCAGCTCACTTTCGGGCCGCTCGGGAATCTCTTTCAGAAGCGTCTTTTGCGACATAAACGCAGCGCCAGCCATCCCGAAATCGTCGGGAATGTCTTTCATCGGGAGCTTCGGCTCGACTTCAGCCGGCAAAACGTGCTGGAACACCAAGCGATTCGTCGCCGGATCATGCAAATAGATCGTTCCGCCGTTCGCTCCAACCGCCTCAACACAGATCTTGAGAACGTCACGCAACAGCGTGTCGAACTCCCCGTGAGACGAGAGCTTATGAGTTGCCAACTGAACAGCGCGAATCAGCCGACCGTTGACATCCATCCTGACTAGTTTACTTGACTACCTGTGCAGGGATAACCTGGAATTTGAAGACAGCCGGGCTCGATGACGAGCTCATGATCGTATTCTTTTGCGTAAAGAACTTGGTCGCCGTCGCCAAAGGCTCCATTCCTCCCAAGTTCCGCGCTGCAGCCGGAAAGTTCTCGCTCTTGATGCGAAGCACCAGTCGATGTCCTTTCTTCACGGTGTGCGCCGCGTCCCAAATCATCAACTTCGCTCGGTACGTCTTCCCAGCCACCAAAGCTCGTGGCTGATCCATCCCGTTCACGTAAGCCGCACGGATCTTCCCACCCCGAAACGCCGGATACGCCTTACCCTTCTCATCCATGTCCCAAACGTCGCCAAAGAAGTCGGTGTCCTTAGCTTCACTCTTGAAGTCAAACTCGATCGACATCGGGCCGGTGACCGTCGTGTCTTCCACCAATGGCTCGGACTCAAGGTAGATCGGAGAACTCTTGATCAACATCTTCGGCATAAACATCGTTCCGGACTGGCTTGCCAAGTCCAAGGTATCAACCCCCATCTTGGTCTTCGAAGGGTCAAACGTGTACGTCTTAGAAGTTGCTTTACTCAGTTTCTCGGTCAGCTTGCCCGAAGCCAAATCAAACTTGAGAACCTGCTCCTTGCTACCCGGCATCGGCCAATCGCTCGTCTCCACCCACTTGTTCGCACCAGTGACAAAGAACTTGACCTTCGACACCTTTTCGAGCCCCACCGACTTATCCTTCAGCCAAGTGTCAAACCAGCGGAGATAAAGTGAGTCGAGTTCCAGCAGCGCGTGATCGCCAAATTTCACGTCCTGAAGACTGGTTGTGGTGTTGAAGAAGTGCGTCCAAGGACCGTAAATGAGCCACTGATTCTTCTTTCCAGCATTACGACCCAACATCCAATTCCGCTGAGTTCCAATTTCATCGCCGTCGAACCATCCGCTGATGTGCAATACCGGAATCTTCACCTTGCCAATCAGATTCTCAAAGTCAAACGTCGGCCAATTCTTTGATCCTTCTTTCGTCAGCCAGCGATCGTAAATCTTGCTCGTGAATCCGAACATCTTCTCGTCAATCGCAGAGAGTGGAAGCGTGTTCAGAGACTTCATATTCTTCATCTCCGCCATCGCATCCATCGCCCCGTTCCCGTCCGGGTTATCCACGATCCGCATCCACCACAGGTCGCCCATCAGCAACAGGGTTCCTGCGTCATACGGCAGGTTCCACATCGCGCTTCCTGGTGGCGAAACCTGCGGAACAATGCACTTTAACGAAGGATGATTCTCAACCGCAGCCGCCCACTGAACGAACCCAACGTACGACGCCCCGATCATGCCGATCTTGCCGTCACACCAAGCCTGATTGTCGATCCAATCCAGCGTATCGTAGCCGTCCGCGCGCTCGGTCTCAAGTGGCAAAAACTGCCCCTTCGAATCGCCAGTCCCTCGCACGTCCTGCAACACATAGGCATAGCCGCGACTTGCAAAGAAGTTTGCACTCGTTGAAGCCGCCTTTCTGCCGTATGGTGTCCGGGCCAAAATAGCAGGATATCGCCCCTCTTTCTTCGGCCGATAAATCGTCGCCCGAGTAACGACGCCATCGCGAAGCTTGATATCGGCATCCTCGATCAACGTATCGTAAGTCGCCTGGCTTAGCTCTGGGTACTTCGCCATCGGGTCGACAAACAGCCCTTCCGAGCCCTTAAGCTCAAAGCTAATCTTTTGGGAAGGAACAACCCATCCGAGGAGCTTTCCTTCTGAATCCAGCGCCATCGATGCCGAAATCGTCGCCAGCTTGAATGGGTAAACCTTGGCCTCAGTCGCCTTACCGCCAAACAGAATGTTCCGGGATGCAGGCGCGTTGAACTCAAGATTGACCGGAGTAAGCCCTTCGAGAAGGAACGTCTTAATCGTTGTTGGGCCACTAATCTTCGACAGGTCGAGTCCCGCAAGAAATCCTGGATGGAAGTTCGCAAATGCCGGAAGTGTCGGAACGACGCTAACCTCAGTCGGCTTTCCCGTGCCATTGGCAAACGAAGCCTTACCGTTCGCAAACTTGATCGTCGCCGCACGCACCGTTTTCGTGCCCTGCAGCATCTTCTCGTCAAAGTCAATCTTCGTGACCTTGCCCTCAACTGATTCAATGGTCAGCTTTGAGGAGATATGGAGTCCCTGAAGGTCGAGCTCGCTTGTCGATTCGGAAGCCCCATTTCCCAGGTCTCGAATAACGTTCGTGCCCGCTTCTTTCCCGTCAAATCGGAAAACAAACTCTTTGGTAGAAACCTGGAGGTTTAGGGCGAGCAAGAACGGTGACATCTCGCCCAAAGAGTACGCGATTCAAACGCGCCGAGTTTCGATAACAGTCTAAATAAACCGGACTTTCACTCGAACTGGAGCTTCTTCTTGATGCGAATCCTGTTGCGCATCCTTCGACTCAATCTCAGAAGCCGGCTTTGTCCCACCGGGAACAAGCTTGATGACCGACGGCGGGTTGATCTCCGCATCCGAAACAATCTCCCCGTTCAGCACTCGCCAGAAGCGGTCCAACGGAATGTCCTCAGGGAAGAACTTTCGGCCTTCAATAACGACCGCTCGCTCCTCGCCAAGAAGTTGCAATTCGCGCAGCGAGACAGCAAGCCGCCGGTAGTTCTTCAACGTCGCCTCGCGCTCCTCTTCCGAAAGATGCTCGAAGTTCTCGGCCGCTACCGTCCGAGCACGTCTCAAATACGGAATTGCCGAATCAAAGTCTCGAGCGCCGTTACGCTCCTTCAAGTAGGAAGCCGCAATCTCCGTCAAAATATCGATGCTTTTTGGATTGTGCTTTAACCCCTCTTGAAGGAACGCAAGCGCCTTGTGGAAGCCATCTTCGCTCTTATCCCAGAGCATGATGTACGAGCCAGTCGTCCAACCCTGAACGAACTGAGGGTCAAGCAAAGTCATCAATCGGAACAGCGGCAGGGAATCAGTTGGCTTGTTATGACTGTGTCCTGTCATATCCTTGTAGCTCGTCGTCGTCCGCTCGACATCACCAAAGATGCCCCGGAAGTCGTCTCGTGCCGAAGGAACGACTGTAACAATCTTCGCATCGTCATGAAGCTTTTGCTCGTTCGGATTGCTCCCAACACCCTTTCTTCCGCGCTTGATTTCGTCATCTGTTAGCGGGCGCATTTCGACACCGTTATGCAAGTACAAATCTGCATGCAAGAACAGCCAAGACGAGGCCGACGTACGGAACTGACCCAGAATCGATGCCGCCGCGTGCGAGTCATGAGCTTCTAAACCCACAAGCTTGATCGGAGGATTCACCTCGTCACGAATGCTTCCCGTAGAAGCACCCATAACGGCAGCTACCGCAACCGAACTCGTCGCCAAAAACGTTCCGACCTTCGACATCAGACAGCCTGCCTTCGGAACTTGAGCCAGCTCACGAACAACATCGCACCCGAGTAGCACAGGCCATAAGCGAACAAGAAGCCCATGACCCAAACTGGAACCAGTCCCCAGCCAAGATAAACCGCGCGTCCGCCCAAGTCGAACAAACTCGTTTGCGGAAGAACCGTGTTGATGATCTTACAGATCGGAGTTAACGAAGGATTTCCAGCGGCGGCCAAGACCAACCCTCGGGTAACCATCGGAGCTCCAAAAGCGACCAAAAACGCCACGGTTGCACTTGCGCTCGGCGTCATGTAAACGCTGAACGCCATCGAAAATCCGCAGACAACAACCAGCCCAAGCATCTTCGCGAGCAAGTACTGAACCATGATCAGCTCGAATTTCACATGGAAAATCGTGAGCGCCAGAGCGGTCAAAGCCGCAAGCATCAAGAACGAAATCCAGGTGACGACAACGGCACCAATCAACTTTCCAACCAACAGGTCAAGCCGAGTGATCGGGCGAGCCAAAAGCGGATACAACGTCCGGTTCTTCACCTCATCAGGCACCAAACGACACGAAGTGAGAATCGCGATGATCGTCGAGAACATTCCCAAAACCGTCACCGCCATGTCCTTAGCAAAAATCTCAAGACCCTTAAATCCGAAGAAGCCAAGGGTGCTCGACGCCAAAAGGATCACGAATCCCAAGATCGCCACGACCCAAAGGTCTTTTCGCCGAAGCGACTCTAAAACGACACAACGCGCCAGTGCGCGGTAAGCGGGAAAGTTCATGCTGCTGCCTCCACGGTATCAATGAAATAGTCTTCAAGTGAGCCTTCTTGGCTCACGACGTCGAGAATCTGACCACCCTTCTCCTGCAGTCGAGTAATGGCGCTAACAAGTCCATCTTTCGCCTCAAATCGGGCCGTCTTGGTGCCATCAGGATTCTCATTCCAGGCATCGGTAAGCCCAAGCATCGAAGCATCGCCCCGATAGGTGACATAGAAGTTGCGAAGAGTTGCCTTGAGTTCGTGCATATCGCGTTCCTCAACAAACTTGCCCTTATGGATCAACAGAATTCGATCACAAAGCATGTCAACCTCAGCAAGTTCATGGCTGCTGAAGAACAAGGTCGTTCCCTGCTCCTGTCGCTTCTTCAAAATGTTTCGTAGCTCTTTACGTCCAACCGGGTCCAAGCCACTCGTCACTTCATCAAGCACCAGCAATTCCGGATTTCCCAGCAATGACTGCGCAATTCCAACGCGCTGGAGCATTCCCTTACTCATGCTTCGATTGAGCTTGTTCTTAGCGTGAGCAATTCCAACAACTTCAAGAAGATCCTCAATCTCGTTGCGCAACAGCTTGCCACGCATCCCCTGCAACTCACCGTACATCGTGAGAGTCTCCATTGGGGTGAGGAACGGGTAATACATCGCGACCTCGGGCAGATATCCGATCCGCTTACGGGCATCAGGAGTGCCCGCAGTTTCTCCAAAAATCGTTGCCTCTCCGGACTTCGCCTCGACAAAGCCCATCAGTGCCTTCAGAGTCGACGACTTCCCGGCGCCGTTTGGCCCCAAAAAGCCAACAATCTCACCCTGTTTGACGTCGAACGTTAAGCCCTTAACGGCGTCCAGTTTTTCACCCTTTTTCGTCTTGTATTGGACGTAAAGGTCCTTGACTTCAATTGCAGAACTCATATGCTCAATAGCTATGTCGGATTGTTAGGTTTTTTCTGAAGGGTTTCCCCGGTAAACTTGCGGTTCAAATGAAGCTCCACGAGTATCAGTCAAAGGACTTGTTGGCAAAGTACGGCGTTCCCGTCGCTGCCGGAGACGTCACCTCAGACCCAGCCGAAGTTAAGGCCATCGCCGAAAAGCTCGGTGGGAATGTCGTCGTTAAGGCGCAGGTCCTCATGGGCGGCCGAGGAAAGGCCGGCGGCGTCAAGCTCTTCACCGACGCAACCGAGGCATCCAACTTCGCCAAAGAACTGATCGGCAAGCGACTCATCAGCATCCAAAACCCAGATGGAATGATCGTTGAGAAGGTTCTCGTCACCGAGACCATCGACATCGCCCAGGAGTACTACCTTTCGGTTCTTCTCGACCGATCACTCCAACGCAACGTCGTCATGATTTCCAAGGAAGGCGGAATGGAGATCGAAGAAGTCGCCGAGCACAACCCAGATGCGATCATCAAGCTGATCGTAGACCCAGCATGGGGCCTTTCCGACTTCGAAGTTCGCGCAGCCGTTAAAGCCGCGAACATTCCAAAGGAAGCCGCTGGACAAATGGTCCAGATGATCAAGAAGCTCGTTAAAGTCTACGAAGAGAACGACGCAGACATGATCGAGATCAACCCTTGCGCTCTCGATTCCAACGGCAAGCTCATCGCCGCCGACGCAAAGGTTTC
>CAIYMO010000054.1 GCA_903927345.1 uncultured Armatimonadota bacterium
GGGATAACGGGACTGGTTTCTTGGAGCCAGTGCAGCCGTCCAGACGGAGGCTCTTACGACTACCAGTTCGCCCGTCGGATGATGACTCACGATGTGAACGCGGCGATTCGGGGGGCGAGGGCGGCGGGCGCTTCTCGGATTGTTGTGAAGGACTCGCACGGCAACTCTAAGAATCTGCTGATCGAGGATTTGGAACCGGGAGTTGAGCTGATTTCGGGTCATGGCTCGGGCCGCGACGGCATGATGGAGGGGATTGACAGTTCGTTTGATGCTGCGTTTTTGGTGGGTTACCACGCTGGGGCAGGAACTTCGGGCGGGATCATGGAGCACACCTATACGGGTCGATCACACCGGCTGTTCATCAATGACATCGAGATTGCTGAGATGGGCTTGGCGGCGGGAACGGCGGGGCGCTACGGGGTTCCGCTGGTGTTTGTGTCCAGTGACGACAAGGGCTGTGCTGAGGCGTCGTCTTTGATTCCAGGAATAACGACGGTGACCACGAAGTTCGGGTTCGGACGGTACATGGGTCGGTTGTTGCACCCTTCAGAGACGGGGCCGATGATCGAGCAGGGAGCCGCTGCGGCACTAAAGAAACTGACGGCACCTTGGCATCCGGTAGAGCCTTGCACTGTTCGCCTTGAGGTCAACCGAACCGAGGACGCGGATTGGGCGGCGCGTATTCCGGGGGTTCGTCGAGTAGATGGTTACTCGGTGGATGTATCGGCGGAGACCTATGCGGACGCTCAGAGTTGGGCGGTGGTGCTCCTAAGCGCGGGAACGCTTGGCATGGGCTCGCACGACTAGGATTAGCCTGCTCGCAATATTGCCGGGTTACTAACGGCAAGAATGTGGAACGAGATCAACATGTGTTTCGCGAAGGGACAATGGGGAGAGATGCTCGTTCGAGTATCTCTTGGATTTCTCCCTAAGCGGACTTACCACGTTCTCAACGATGTGACAATTGAGGTTCTCGACGGGACGACGCAGATTGACCATATTGTCGTTTCTCGATTCGGAGTCTTTGTCATCGAGACGAAAAATCTCTCCGGGAAGATTTATGGTCGTCCTGGGGACAAATCATGGACGCAGTGTTTTTCGCGTACGGCCAAATTTAAGTTTCAGAACCCGGTCCACCAGAACTATCGGCACATCAAGAGCCTAGAAGAACTCACCGGATTTGGGGAATCCGTTCACCATCCGATCGTGTGCTTCATGGGATCGGCAATCTTCAAACATGACTTGCCCCGAGAAGCTGAGCGCGGTCTCCCGATTCTTCGAATCCTTACGACCAGAAAGTACGTGCTGCTATCCGAAAAGGAAATTCGATCCTACGTCTCAATTTTAACCTTCACTGCACTGCCTAGGACGATGCAGACACAACAGCAACATATCTCCAGCCTGAGCAGTCGCAAGCAAACGACTTAAGCTCCGATCAGTTTTCGAGGGCACGCCAGAGATACCAGCTGGCGACGGAGCGGTAGGGGCGCCAGGGTTCGGCGAGGGCTTCCATTTCCTTCTTCTTGGGCCTGGCCTCGAGGTTGAGGACTCGCTTCATTCCCTCTTGGACTCCCATGTCGTCGACGGGGAGGACGTCCATGCGGCCGAAGGTGAACATAAGGAGCATTTCGACTGACCACCGACCGATGCCTTTGATCGGGATGAGACGCTGGATAATGTCCTCGTCGCTCATAGAATCCAGCTCTTCGATCGTTGGGATTGTGTCAGCTTTGGATGCTAAATCTTGAAGATATCCTGCCTTTTGACGTGAGACACCAACGGCTCTCAATTCTTCGAGAGTGAGAGCTAGGATTCCTTCGGGAGGGGGCGCGGAGTGTGTTGGGAAGAGGTCGTAGAGACGGCCTTTAATGGTAGTTGCGGCTTTAGTCGAGAGCTGCTGGTAGAGGATTGAGCTCATCAGGCTCTCGTAGACGTTTGCGCCCCGAAGTGGGTGGATGAGCTCGCAGGGACCGAAACGATCGATGAGCGGTTTGAATCGCGGCTCGGCGGTGAGGATGTGCTTTTCGGCTTCGGTCATCGTGGATTGGACGTTACCCCGTAAACATGTTGGTAATTCGCTCACGTTTGGAGCGGCAATTCCCTCCGGATGCGCGAAGGGATAAACTAGGAGGGTGCTGATCGCGATTGCTGGGGGGACTGGGTCGGGGAAATCGACTTTAGCGGATGCATTGGCGGCGGCGACGGACGGCGTGGTAATTCGGATTGACGATTATTACCGACCGCTGAACCACCTCACCTTTGAAGAGCGTGAGCAGGTCAATTTTGACGCGCCTGATGCGATTGATCACGTGTTGATGGTTGAACAGCTTTCGATGCTTTTGGACGGGCAGACGATTGAAAAGCCTGTTTACGATTTTACAAAACACACCCGGGCCGTGTTCGGGGAGAAGATCTCGCCTTGCTCCACGATCATTGTTGAGGGGCTGTTCGCGCTGTATTGGGAAGAGCTGAACCAGTTGTGCGGAACTCGGATCTTTGTCGAGACTCCGTTTGAGCTCCGGTTTATGCGCCGCTTGCGACGCGATATCGACGAACGCGGTCGAGATGAGCAGGAAGTCACGACGCGGTTCCGAAGCCATGTGAACCCGATGCATGAGCGGTTTGTTCAGCCGACTCTTGCTCACGCGGATATTGTTGTTCACGGCGACCATCCGCTTCAGGAGAGTCTGGAGCGGGTGCTGGAATCTGTTGGATCGGGCCAGCCGACCTTAATCTAAGTTCTCAGTCTAAAAAGCGCAACCGCTGTTCGGGAGTGGGGAGAGCGCAGAACTCGGCGGTGCCGAACCACTTGATGCGGCGTTTGGCGACGAAGTCGTAGCCTTTGTCACGTAGGAATCCCGGGAAGATTAGGCCGAGGGAACCTAGTGGTGCCCAGATTCCGCCCATGTGGCGCATGAGGCGAAAGACTCCGGTGGACTTGATGAAGAGCTTTTCGTCTTCGGCAAGGACCATCGTGCTGACGTCAACGGGCTTGTTCGGGAGGTCAAGAGCGGCGTAGGTGGAGCCTTGAATCGGCGCGAAGCGGACTTCTGCTCGCTTATCATGCTTGAGGCACCATTGAACCGTTCGCGAGCAGAGACCGCATTCTCCGTCATAGAACATTACAGGTTGCGGCATCTCTTCCCTTCTACGTTCATTATTCCATCAATAAACCCAGTACAAAGAGTTCTGAACCATGCCGCAAGCAGGGCGTTCTACCGATAAGATATACTGAGGTGTCCAAACCAAGCGGACAGATGGCTGAGTGGACGAAAGCGCCCGCCTGCTAAGTGGGTAAGGGATAATATCTCTTCTCGGGTTCGAATCCCGATCTGTCCGCCAGCTTGACCCTCGAAACGAAAAAGATGAGAAGGTTGGCAATTCTGGCTGTTCTGTTTATTGCAGGTTCAAGCTTGGCGCAAACGTCGAGCGAATACCTTGCTCTTCGCAAGAAGCACAAAATTTCCCTTCCAGTTTCCATTGTAGAGCTGGACTCATTTGTAGGAACTAAGGTTTTCGAGATCAAGTGCACCGTAAACGGCATCATGGAGCTTGATGGTAAGAATTCCATTTCGGTTGAGATGGGACCCAATCTTCAGGTGATTGATGCTGAAGTAGTTCCGGCTTGGCTGAAGGGTGGCACTGTTCAGGCGCGGATGCTGGTTAAGGCGACTCGCGAGCAAGAGCTTGGAGCGGTGACGCTTCAGCTTCTCATGGCTAACGCAGAGAGTGATGTCGCTAAGTACGATGTCTATCCTAAGAAACCGCCGGCTTCTAAGCCTGTCACTCGGGCGACTTCAACAAAGGTTTCTCGCAGTGCGAGTAGCAAGGGTAGGCCACTGCCAGCCCGAGAGGCGGTTGCGGCTTATGCGCCGACCTATGCTCGTTTCATTGCTAACCACAACCGCAAGCTGAGCTATGACAAGGCGTATGAGATTGCGTCGGCGGTGATTGGTTGGAGTGTTAATTATCAGGTTGATGCTCGACTGGTGATGGCACTTCTGATTGCGGAAAGCGATTTTAATCCGGCCGAACTTTCTGGTCCGGGGGCGACGGGGCTTGGGCAGTTGATGCCAGGCACGGCTCGGGAACTCGGCGTTCGGAACCCTTGGAATACCAATGAGAATCTTTATGGCACTGTGAAGTACCTGAAGACTCAGATGGATCGATATGGGGCGACTGAGGATAACGCGGACCGGTTGGCGCTTGCGCTTGCTGCTTACAACGCGGGCCCTGGAGCGGTGAAGAAGCACGGCGGCGTTCCGCCCTATCGCGAGACGCAGAATTACGTTCGTCGCATACTTCGGACTTACCGACAGCTCTGCGGAGCTTAACTGTACTGACGGATTGATCGGACCTTGTTTCGGTTCGCTGGTCCGGCTGTTGATGGGCTGACCGTCATTTCACACTCCAGACCCCGGAGCTTAGTCGCGCTTTCGGGTGATTTGGCGTATTGCGCTGCGAAGACGGCGTCTTGATCAATCAGATCCTTGACCAGGCTTGCCTGGAAGGCTTCTAGGTCGGAGAGTTGGGTTATGGAGCCTGGATCCCGGCGGAGCGCGTGTACGGCCTCGCCATAGCGTCCCAGGGCGCGTAGCGCCATTCCTCTCAGGCCGAAGTAGCCGGGCTCAAATGGATTGAGGGCAATGAGTTGTCGCGTGATGACTTCTAACTTTGCGAAGTCTTGCTTTGCCCAGAGGCTTCGGGAGCAGATTTCAAGCGCGCCGAGGTGGGTCGGGTCTGTGCTGAGAATCTCGTCGCACGTCGCAATCGCTTCCTCGTGTTGGCCCCGTTTGAGATGTGCGCTTGCGACCTTGAGCAGACGCGCGTGGGAACGCCGTGAACTCTCGGGCAGGATTGGGACGCAAGGGGATTGCACGTCCCTAAAGGGTATCTGGCACGGCGTGCCAAACACCCTGGTAATACTACTTGTCCCGTTAAGAGGCAGCCAAAAGCTGGTTGATTTGCGGGCTGGTGCGTGGGTCGAGGGCAGCGACTTTAACTCGGAGCTGGAGAGGGATCTTTTGCGATCCGTCTGGAGTTCGAATGCCCGCTGATGGGGTCTTCGAGCTAACTTCGTTTGCCCACTCGGTGGCGGCCTCTCGCGACGCTCCTGGGAGGTAGACCATGAACATGCCGTCTGGGTGGCGGCACATCAGGGCTCCGTAAGGAACGTGTGGTCGAATTCGCAGCATGACGGTCCGCATGGCATGAGCCATGGCGGGCTTGCCGTACTTCTGCTCAAGATCCTTGATCTGGAGCGGAAGGAGGGTGATCATAACGCCTTCGACGCGGGCGACCCGCTCGATGAACTGCTTGGGAGAAAGGATGCCATCGGATTCCTCGTTCGGGCGGTCTCGGCGGCTCAGCAATCGGGAAAGCTCGGCGGCGGCGGCGCGCAGTGTTTCGACATCGCTCATGTCAATTCCGGCAATACGACCGCTTGCGGCGGAGATATAGCCGACGGGATTTGACTCGGAGCCGATTGGCAGGATGACACAGGACCCGACGCGCTCTTTGATGATGAGTTCGCTGGGGAGCATATCGTTTGATCGGGCATCGATGAGACAGATTTCGCCACATCCGCTGGAGATCCAGCCTTCGACGCCTCGGCCGTGTTCAAACTTCATTGAGTCAAGAAGGAGCATATCGCGGCCCTCTTGAGCCAGGACGACATCATCATCCGCCTCGATGGCGTGGATGGCGAGGTGCTCGAGTTGGAGAACGGCTTGGAATTCGCGTGCAACTCGGGATGCGATCTCGGCTCGGGTGAGACCACCGTCTGCGGTGGCGACGACGGTGTAGAGAATTTCGGTTTCGGTGAGGCGGCGCTCCATGGAGCCGATTCGCTGCTCTTCGTGGACCATTGTGGATACAAGGGCGGCGGTTGGCTCAAGGGCCTCCATTGCTTCGAAGAGTCGGTCTCGGTCGTCTGCGAGGACGGTCAGGAGGCCGATCACCTTGTTCTCGATGGTGAGAATAATGTTCGCGCTTGGATAAGCAGGCTCGAGGGTTTGGCTGCAGGCGTCGGCTTGCTCTCGGATGAGGGCAATAGACTGCTTCGCTCGGATTGGGAATGCTTCGGTGAGTTGGGCTTCGGAGAGTTCTCCGGCACCACCGCTAACGACAAACGAGTCGCCGTATTGGCTCGCAAGATACAGGACGCAGCCCCGGGCGGAGCTTGCCTCCACGATCTTTTCACAAAGGCGGAAGTAGCCTCCACGGGCTTCAGCAATGATGGCGGCTACGCGATCCTTGTTGCTCTTTCGGTAGAGCACTCGGTAGGCGTCGCACATCTGTCGGTAGGACTCGCGAAGTTCGAGAATCTGGTTCTCGGCTTCCAAAACGATTGGGGAGAGGTCGATCTCTTCTCGGGTTGGCTCTTCGACTCGTTCGATCACGATTTCTCGCTGAATCTTCATTGGCTTGACCAAAGAGCCGATTGCGAGGAAGAGGAGGGATTGGATCAGAATCTCGTTGGGTGGGAGCTTCCACTCGTGATGCGCCATGTGGGCACCTACAATGCTGGCAGCGGCGATTGGAGCCATCAGGAATGGATTGGCTCGATGCTTGGCGGCGGCGATAATGATCGGAGCGAGGGCGACGAGGGAGTAGATTCCCAGGGCGTTCGGAATTGCGGCTAGGGTGAGCGTGATGAGCAGAGAGTCTGCGCCAGCAAGCAAAGCAGCCATTGCTGGCGTTCGAAGGGACCGTGCCTCCAGCCGGTTGTGGAACATTGCTAACGCAACCTGCATCATTCCAATCTTGAAAGCGATCGGAAATGCGGGCACGCCAAGGACGCCGGCGATAAACACCAAAAGCCCAGAAAGCAGGAGACGAACTGATAGCTCGACCATTACACTAGGTTTTTGGGTGTTTTTCAGAAAAATTTAGTCTTCTTGATCCTTCTTGTGGCTACTTCGCGCAAAAAGCCTAATTGGAGTGCCCTGGAGGGGGAACAACGCACGGATTTTGTTGAGCAAATAGCGCTGATAGCTGAAGTGCATCAGGTCGGGATCGTTACAGAACAACACGAACGTCGGTGGACAGGTTGCCACCTGGGTCGAGTAATAGACTTTGAAGGCGCGTCCGTGGATGACGTGCGGCTTATCGAAGATCGCGTCTTGGACCAGTCGGTTGAGCTGACCGGTTGAGATGCGGAAGTTGTAGCTCTCAAGAGCGCTGAGGACGGAATCGAGCGCGGGCTCGAGTCCGGCGTTCTCCTTGGCACTGGTGAACACGATGGGCGCATAGGATAGCTCGGGGACCTGATCCCGGAAGATCTTGGTGAAGTCCTTCTTGAGCTGGGACTGCTTCTTGGGTTGGCCGTTCGGTGGTTCTTTGACGTCCCACTTGTTTACGGCGATGACGCATGCTTTTCCGGCGTCGTGGGCGAGCTTCATGACCCGCTTATCGCCGTCGGTCAGACCCTCTTCGCCGTTTACGACGACCATTGCGCATTCGCAGCGGGCAATCGCTTTTTCGGCTCGGTTAACCATGTAGTATTCGACCGATCCTTGGATTTTTCCTCGGCGGCGGATACCGGCGGTGTCGATGAGTCGGAAGGCTTCTCCCTCGTGAACCAGTTCGGTGTCGATGGCATCTCGGGTGGTGCCCGCGATGTTGGAGACGATCATTCGCTGCTCACCGGTAAAGGCGTTGACTAGGGAGCTCTTACCGACGTTTGGTCGCCCAACGATGGCGAGTCGGATCTCTTCCTTGGCTTCTTCTTCTGGGATGTCTTTGGGGAGGTGTAGAACAACTTCGTCGAGGACGTCTGCGACTCCGGTCCCGTGGAGGGCGGAGATTGGGTAGACCTGTCCGAGTCCGAGGGCATAGAATTCAGGAGCGTAGTCCTCTCGGTCGAAGTTATCGGCCTTGTTGACGGCAAC
>CAIYMO010000055.1 GCA_903927345.1 uncultured Armatimonadota bacterium
CTGTTCGAGGTCCAAAGGAGGCACCCAGCCCCCACGATCTGCCACACGAGGTCACGCCTCAACTGACAAGCAGTGGTCTTAAAGACTGGGGTGCCAACAAGAAGAGTTTAAGATACAACTGGTAAGCCCGGCGAGTAATCCTGTGGAAAATCTGAGAATCTGCTTACGAGCGGACCAACTTGGAATGGCGGGGCTTTGAAGAGACTAAACGAACCAACAACTCCCCTGGCACAAGACGACGATGTCGTATGATAAGGAGAACCGGATGGCGACATTCGCTGAGGATGCGACGTTGAACACCTACACGTGCAACTCAGACGACTTCAAGAAAGGCGATAACGTAGATGGAAGTCTCTCCACCATCATCTGGGTTGGAACGGACTATCTGCAGGTTCGGGGTCAGACGAGCGTCAAGACGTTCCACACCGTGGATTCTCTGATGCTCAGCTACATCGAAAGCACCTTGAGGTTCGATCTCCTGACCGACAACCTAGGCTCCCTCATCGACCGACTAGTAATCATTCAGCGATGTGGATAAATCGACACATTATTCAGCTGAATTCTGGAATTACTGTCTTACAATGATACTGAAGCGGTGAGATCTAATGGCAATGAAGAAGCGTTTCTATAGTGTGAATGGCCAGATGATGGGCTATGAGTCAGGAGGGGTCAAGAAAGACTTCCTGACAGACCACCTTGGCTCCATCACTGCTGAGATCGACCAGAACCAGAACCGTACATTCGAGACCCGATATTCAGCTTATGGGCGTAACAACTGGTCTACAGGCACAGGCTGTGGCTTTGGATGGGTAGGAAGCTACGGCTACCGAGAAACCGGTCTGTTCCACATGAGCCACTACGTCAGAGCGAGACACTACTCGTATGTGACGGGGAACTGGAGCACGGTCGACGCATTCTGGAATTTGCAGAGCCCATACGGTTATGTGATGGGTCGAGCGGTCAAGCGAACTGATCGTACTGGCTGCGCCCCGGATGATCTTATTGAAAAGGCATGTGGATTCAAACTCTGTGACAAGTTAAACGAACTGCAACCAAAGGGAGATAAGTTCCAAGCTTTGCTAAACTGCATGGCGGGCCAAGGGTTTAATCAGCCTGGCGATGCTGAGCGAATTCGGAAGGGATTGGAATACATCAGATCTGCTTGCCCTGGCGGCTCTAGCAAGACTAAGCCTAGGTTCTGCCTCTATGGCGTTTCTGGAGGTAAATTGGTATCCCCAGGTGGAAGTCCCGTACCAGATAAGTGCAACATTGCAGCGGGTTGCGATCCTTCGATCGGCTTTGGAGGATTTGCGATTGGGCTAGTCTTGCCTGGGATCACGCCACCGAAGGGAGAGTCGTGTTTAGTTCCGAACGACTGTGTTAAGAAGAACTACGGTGGTCGCGGAGGTGCCCCATGCGATTGTGTGGTTGTGATCTGTGCTGACAACTTAGGAAGAGGCGCAGATCAGTTCTGCAAGAATGGGTTGATTCACGAGTTAATGCACTGTGCCGGCTTTTTCGGAGCACCTGACCACAATGCCAATGGAAATGGTGGTAAACGCAACGACTTTGTTTACAACTTGGGATGCTGTGCCTGCAAAGTCCTATTCGGGGAGAATGATCCAGCATGTAGTGGGTGCGGAAAACGGAGATGAGAACCGGATGATTGGTCTTTGCCAGGTGGCTAGCGGGCTCGAAGCGAGCTCAATACGTAGATTTGAGTTCAAAGGTAACGTTGTATTCCTAAACACAACTTGTACTTCAGGAGCATATTTACTCGAACAGAAATCAAGCAGCTCCGTGCTCGTTCGCATCGCCCCTGGTCTTGGGTTGTCCAAGATAGGAAGCTACGGGCGTGGCGCATTTTTTCAGGGAGTGATTGAGAACCACGAGCCTGTCATTGGAAGTGTCGAGGCCAAGAATGGTTCAATTGACAAGTACCGGCAACTGCTCGCGAAAGAACCTCTATTCTTGGCTCCTCCATGGAAGTATGCCATCACTCTCGAAAGCATCTGCGCTTCGATTGACACCTGGGCGAATTCAGACGATTTGTTCAGCTGGTCAGAGGTAAGCCGAGCAAGACTGGACGGATTTACGTTAGCGGCTGAATACGAGCCAACGAGAAACCGCGCGACATTCGTTGGTTACTATCCCAGCTCTAGTTCAATTCCCATACTCAGTAAGCTTCTTCTCTCTGATGGTAAGTTCCCCAAATTTGAGACCGTGCCGCTGCAAGGTTTGCCCATCGGCTTTGCGTGCAAGGGTATCGCCAGAATATCGCAAAGTTTCACTTTAATTGCAGGCACGATTGGCAGTGGACCGCAGTGGAGCGACCAAAAAGTTGTCGTTCTGGCTGTGAACGCGCAATCTGGCCATAGCAGAGTGATCTGGGAGAGCATGAGGTCGGACTTAACGGGAGGAGGCTTGATGAAGCTTTCCGATGAGATTTTCGTGGTTGCGACTAAGACGAACACAGTGGAGATAATTCGTGTTCGCTCCAGAAAATGAAGCGATAGTGAAGCACAAGACTAACCCAATCCTCGAATCCAAACCCGGCTAGTCTTGTAGCCTTTACAATCCATGTTGGGGTTTCGTAGCCGTAATCTCAGCATCAGATTTTATGGTAATGACCACTTACCCTTAAACTCTCCAGGTTCGAGTTGCAAGAGACACTCTGGAAAGCGGTATTCCCAGGATCAGCGCTTGGGGCAATTGGATGGATACGGCGATGATGGTCTCACGAAGAACTACATCGACACCGCGGCGAGCCGCGAGCGTGGGCTGAGTAAGCAAAAGTGGAAGGGGTCGCACTGGTAACCGTGCTCAAAGCAAGTCATCACCTTCGACGGACCTGGTTACCAGTGAACGAGGTTGGCAGAGCATTATTAAAGCCCTCAAACCCCAAATCTGTCGTATGATAAAGAGAACCGGATGGCGACGTTCGCCGAGGATGCGACGTTGATCACGTACACCTACGATTCAGACGGCTTCAAGAAAGTCGAGAACGTAGGCGGAAGCCTCTCGACGATTATCTGGGATGAAACGTACTATCTGCTGGTTCGTGGAGAGAGCGCGATTAAGACGATCCACACCGAGAGTCTTAGGTGATGATTTACATCGCACAAACCGTCTGGTTCGACCTGCTCCCCGATAACCTAGGCTCCATCATGGGCCGACCGGTAATCCTTTAGAAGTGTGGATAAATCATCACAAAATTCGACCGATTTCTGGGATTACTGGCTTACAATGATACGAACAAGCCTCGGTGAGATCTAATGGCAATGAAGAAGCGTTTCTATACTGTGAATGGTCAGATGATGGGCTATGAGGAAGGTGGTGTGAAGAAAGACTTCCTGACGGATCATCTGGGTTCCATCACCGCTGAGATTGACCAGACTCAGACGAGAACGTATGATACGCGCTACTCAGCCTATGGACGTAACAACTGGTCTACCGGCACAGGCTGTGGCTTTGGCTGGGTAGGAAGCTACGGCTACCGTGAAACCGGTCTGTTCCACATGAGCCACTACGTCAGAGCAAGGCACTATTCCTACATTACGGGCAACTGGAGTACGGTCGATCCGCTTTGGCCGGATGAAAACGCGTACAGGTACGTGGGTGGACGAGCAACACGAGATCTAGATGCATCAGGAACATCATCTTGCAAAAGGAACTGGGACAGTTGTCCCAAGCCAGCTCTTGTTTCGAAGATTACGAATGATTGCATTCAAGAGGGTACACGTCCTTGCTACATCAGGGCGGTGCCAGGTTCAACCAAAGAAAACTGCGCGTGTTGTGGTGTCTGCTTTACTCGGTGTGATGCAATTGTTAAGTTAGGAGGTGTCCTTTGTGGTGGCTTCAATGCATCCGCGATGAAGGATTGCGCATCAAAGTCAATAAAGAAATTTCTGAACGGCCAAAACCAAATAAATCCGTCTGTGCCACCAAAAGTCGATCCCTCCAAGCATTGTCCGGCTTGCACACCCCCTGGTCGAGAGGGTAGCCATTACCAGTGGGACTGTAAGCCCAAATCCAAGGGAGTGATTACAGCCAATTGCTGCGCCTGTTACCGAAATGGAGAGGTCAGAATGGTCTGCTTTACAGACGAAGGGTGTCATAACAATAAGGTAGCGAGATAGCTTTGGATCCCTTATGCATAGGGATTATGGGTCATAGTGGAAGGGATGACTTGATTTCGGCACTAAGTCAGTCTTTCGAATGCAAGTTAGTGCTCATCGAGTCTACAGACGATCTCGTATCTGAAGCGGAGAATCTGTCACTTATATTTTTATTAGATAATGACAGACTCTTAAGTTTTCTGGATCTGGGTTTGACGATTCCGGTTGTCAGAATGGGTGATGAGTTGCAGGCCCTTCACCTTAGATGTTCGGTGAATGAGCATCGGTTGTTGCAAGTACCTTTGAAATTAGAGCACTTCAAAACTTTTGTTAATCAGATACTCAAATCAAATTCTGCCTAGATCTCATATTTCAGACGCATTAGATAGAACGAGTTGTAGTGGCGAGCCTCTTTCGTGACCAGGGTAAGCAGAAGAATTACGGGTGGCCGTGGACATTCCGTCAAGTGCTGCGACGAGAGTCTTGAAACCCGCCTACCAGCAGAACAACTTGGAATAGGGAGGACATTTTGAAAGCCAATTGAACCTCCAACTTACCAGAAGACGACGGCGAGCCACTTGCGTGGGGTGGGTAAGCAGAAGAAAGCTTGGGTGGCACTGGTAACCGTGCTCAACGCAAGTCATCACCTTCGACAGACCAGGTTACCAGTGAACAAACTTGAAGTTGGTAGAGCCTTGTGACCAGCCCTCAAGTCGCAAATCTGTCGTATGATAAGGAGAACCGCATGGCGACATTCGCCGAGGATGCGACGTTGAACACCTACACGTACGATTCAGACGGTTTCAAGAAGGTCGAGAACGTAGGCGGAAGTCTCTCTTCCATCATCTGGGATGGAACCGACTATCTGCAGGTTCGGGGCACGAGCACAATCAAGACATTCCATACCGTGGAGTCTCAGGTGCTCAGCTACATCGAGAACACCTTCCGATTCGATCTAATTGAGGATAAGCTCTACTCCGTCCCATTTGTGCAAATGTTCAGCATCTCCAAAAGTAGTTTATGAATATCCCGATGGTGTGGCACGCTTCTGAGACTGCTTTTGAATGATTGGATTCAGCCCGATGTGTGCTAAACTTCGTGATACAACTAAGGGCGTCATAGTGTCTGCCTGTACGATTAGGTTTCCTCCTGACTTTCCGAGTCTTCTTCCTCATCCCAATCGATAGCGTATAAAGAGTCTCTTGATTCTAACTTTGCAAGAGCAACCCATCGACGAAGCATCGCTCGTAAAGTCGCTCCTGTAGTGCTGCGGTGCGCTCGGGTTTGCGCTTCAAGCTTTTCATGCAGGAATGCTGGGAGCCGTACATATAACTTCGAATTGAGTTTGTGGGTAGAGCGCCATTCGTGCATTTCGTTGAACAACTCAAACCTCGGATCGTAGCCGAGTACCGCAAGGCGCACGATCTCACTGATCATACGGTTGGAGTGCTTGCAGAGTATTCGTAAGTCACGGTGCTCCTCGTGCGAAATCCGAAGTTGTACTCGGGTAGAGCGATTGTCTTCTGGAATTTGTTTGAGGCTTACGTTTTCAGATTCGCTTTCTACAAACTCGACTCTGGAGAGAACTTCATATCTCAAATTCATCGGTAGGTCAAGAAGCTGACGAGTTACGTATTCGACTCGCGCATCCCAATCTGCCAGGGCAAGGTGGGTCTCAATTGCCTTTATGCGTTCGATTTCGTGGTCAATATCATCTTGAGCCCAATTGTATTTGTAATAGTTCCCAGTCGCGTTTGCGAGAGGCACTTGAAGTGCTTCAACCAAGCGCCACCGCTCGTTGATCAACTCCCTAACAGACTTCTGAAATTCAGCGAGTGCATCCATGTCTCCACAGGCCGAGAAATCAGTCAAATGAGAAATGCGCCTAAGCCAAGCATTGTCATCCATTTGTGCTACGCAGTTTATGTTGTTATTGAACCTAACTTTTGATACAATTAGGACAGTGTCGGGGCTCATTCTGTCCCAAATTCTGCTGACGTTCTCAGCTTGAACCTAAATCCTCGCTTTTGAGGTCACACACTCACTCGCCCTGTAGCTGGGCGAATTTAATCCAAGACAACTCAGTGGAACTCATTAACCGTTAATGGTCGCACCTGCTCGACTTCCTCGGAAGTTGGTGCTCTTGCCCGACCAATCCGCCTTGCTGGCGCATGCCCGACCCCGGGGTCCTCCTTTGTCGCGCCTGCCTGAACTGAAAATTCAGGTTCAAATTCGGCAATCCCAACTCATCAAGCCATTTAGCGTTCGCTAAGTGGCTTTTTTTGTTGCCCGAGTTTTCCCGCGCTAGCCGCGACGCTGCAATGCAGAAAGAGAGACAGATACTTTTAACCATCGAAGAGGCTGCGGCCTCCCTCGCCATTTGCCGTGCTCAGGTGTACCGCCTGTTGTACGCCGGTCAGATCCGAAGCATCAAGATCGGAAGATCAAACCGGATCCCACTCATCGAAGTCCAGAAGTTCGTGACCCGTGCCTCGCTAGATCAGCACGGTTACGACATCACGGAGGTGAAGTAGTGAGCTTCACTCTCCAAGACGTATTGGCAAAGCTGCCAAGCGCCAAGAGGAATGGGACTGGCTACCAAGCCTGCTGCCCAGCCCACGACGACAAGAACCCATCTCTGTCTATAACTGAGACAAGTGGCAAAGTGCTCCTCAAATGCCACGCTGGTTGCAAGTACGAAGCCATTGTGAAAGCCCTTGGGCTTTGGGAAACTTCTCCACCGAAGCCTTCGAAAATCGAGAAGAAGGAGGTGGCTTCGTACGGCTACCACGATGCTTCAGGTCGGTTAGTGTACGAAGTGGTGCGCTACGAGCCAAAGGACTTCCGCCAGCGAAGAGTTGAAGCGGATGGTCGCCGGATCTGGGATATGAAAGACGTTCAACGAGTCCTGTACCGTCTTCCAGCGGTGCTTGAGGCTGTCAAGAAGGGAGAAATCATCTACATCACCGAAGGTGAAAAGGATGCGGACAACTTGGGCAGATTAGGAGTAGTTGCCACAACTAATTCCGGTGGAGCCTCAAAATGGCAAGACTCGTACACCGCTGACCTTTCCGGGTCGCATGTCGTGGTCATAGTAGATCGGGACGATGCTGGAACCAAACATGCCCTTAAGCTCAAAGTGGAGCTAGAGCCGGTTTGCAAGTCAATCCACTTCGTGCGAGCGAAAGAAGGCAAAGACGCCTCAGATCATATGACTGCTGGATTCGGACTGGACGAGTTCATCCCATTTGGATTCCCCAGAACCGGCAACGGGCTGTTGACACTTCAGCAACTGTACGAACTTCCCCCGGAGGAGGTGAGTTGGACTGTTGAGGGTCTGCTTCCCGCTGGGAGTCTTAGCATCCTCATCGCCAAGCCCAAGGTTGGTAAGAGCTCGCTCATTCGCGAACTTGTCAGGGATGTTGCACTCGGTCAGACATTCCTTGGAAGGCAAGTAGACCCTGGTCCTGTCATCTACCTAGCGTTTGAGGAACGGATTCACAGCGTTAGAGAAGCGTTTGAGGCAATGGCAGTGTCGCCAGATGCTCCCATTCTGCTCACAGTTAACAAGTCAGATTGTCCCGATGTTGAGACACTCGTCAAGCTCATTGAGAAGCACAAGCCCTCTCTAGTGATCATTGACACATTGATCCGCTTCTGCAAGGTCCAGGACCTCAATGACTATGTCGGAGTCACAAGGGCGATGGAGCCACTTGCTGAACTAGCCAGATCTTCAGGCTGCTCAATCCTTGTAAGCCATCACGGGAAGAAGGGCGAAACGGAAAACAACGGTGATAGCGCATTAGGTTCTACCGCGTTGTTTGGCATGGTAGACACCCTGATCCGTATTAGGGTGGATGGTAGTAACCGGCGCATCATCTCAACTGAGCAGCGGTACGGCGACTCTTTAGAGTCGTCCATGCTGAGTATGGACCGTGCTACAAAGCGAATCCATATCGAAGGTTCGCTGCATCAGGATAGGATGAAGTCAATAAGGGCAGACATCCTCGATCTGTTCAATGGGGCTCCAATCTCGCTGCCCGTGATCCGTGGTGTGATCAAGGACAATAAGGTCCCGCAACTCCTCAATGAGATGGTTGCCGAGGGAATCCTTAAGCGAACTGGTAGTGGCAAGAAGAACAGTCCATTTGAGTTCGAGCTCATCTAACAAAGATTCTGTTTCTGTTCATTCCTATATATAGGAAGAATGGAAAACGGAAACGAAGTGGCCACTCTTCGGTGTTGCAGAGTGGCTACTTTCCTAAGAACATTTTGAGCAGACGTTCGTCTATATAATTGGGGAATCCCCATAGGCGTAGCACAACAGATGGCATGGGAGACCCGGCGTAATGGTAACCGCTACTACTACACGAAGAAACGTGTTGGTAACCGTGTCATCAGTGAGTACCACGGCAAAGGCGAAGTTGCCGAGTTAGTCGAAGGGCTGATACTCGAGGACAAAACCGAAAGAAGTTTGCTACGCAAAGCTCGCACGGACCAACGAGAGATTGATTCGTCAATCACAGACTTTATAGCAACGTTGAAACAACTGATCGCTGAACAACTTGAAGCAGATGGATACAAGTATCACAAAGGCCAGTGGCGATAACAAAATCGAGCGAGACGAGGCGTATGACATCCTCTATGCAGCTCAAGGTCGCAAACTCGAAGGTGACGAACTCAAGCAATTGCAAAAGGTTTTGTCGGACGTTCCAGGGATCTGGAAAGCAGTTGGGAAGTTGGGTGATCAGCTGCGCTCAAATGCCCTTGGCGTCTTTGATGACAACACGCTCGTGCAAGAGTCTGTGAAGATTGGAATGGAGCAGATGCGTAAAGATCTGCGCACTCAGTACAAGTCACCTGTCGAGCTTCTTGCCATTGAACAGGTCATCACCTGCTGGCTCCAGTGTCAACTTACAGGTCTGCGCATGGAAAGCGCGACAAAGGGAAGCCACGGATTTCGTGAAGGGATGTATTGGGAGCAACGGTACACACAAAGCATGAACCGGCTTAATCGGTCGATGGAAGTGCTGGTTCGCCTAACATCGCTTGCTAAGCAGGTTCGATAAAGATTGATTCAAGGTGCTCAGCGGCCTGTTTGAGAGCTGTCGGAACAGCATGACCGTAGATGTTGGCTGTTAGTGTGATTTGACTATGCCCAAGTTGATCTCTCACTACTGAGAGAGGCGAGCCACCTGCAAGAAGTAAGGAAGCCGCCGTATGGCGAAGCTTATGAAAGCTCATCGGTTTGAGTCCTGCTCGGATCATAAGCTCCTTAAGCCGGGAATCAACATACTTTGCATCAAGGGGATTCCCAACAGAGTTGAGGAAGACGAGTCGCATCGTATTTTGTCCTTGCTTGAGCTTGAGTGCCTGGTCCAGACGGATACCTTCGAGAACCGTCTTTGCTGCTTCAGACATGTACAGCTTTCGCCTCGAGCGGCTTGTCTTGAGCGACTTGAGCTGGAGTTTGCCATCTATGCGCTGAAGCTGGCGGTCAACCCGAATCGTGCGCGTCTCGAAGTCAATATCATCCCATGTGAGTCCGGAGGCTTCTCCAAATCTAAGGCCAGTCAGCACCGTGAGCGATATGATTCCCGAGAGTGGGTGTTCCTTTGCTTCGTTCAGGAGCTTTGACACTTCTGCAGGTTGCAAGTACTGGGGATCCTTCCGCTCCATCTTTGGAAGTGTCACCCTCTTCACGACGTTCTCGGCCACTGCCCCATTCTTGAACGCCTGTGTGAGTGCGCTTCTGAGCGTCGCGATGATTCCTCGCACAGTTTCGGAACTTAGGACTGATCCGTCAGTCTGCGGCTTTGACTTGGTATTGATTAGGGTCTGAACCATCATGGGTGTCAACTTTCTCAACTTGACGTTTCCAAGAGTTGGAACGATGTGGATTCGGATCATCCGCTCATAGTAGGACGTTGTCATCGGCTGCTTGTGTGGACGAACGTATGTATCCAGCCACTCGGTAAGGAAGGCAGAGAGCGAAGTATCTCGGCCAGCGGGTTGAAGTTCTCCTTGTTTTGCCTTCACAGACGTAGCAACAGCCAGGTCAATAGCTTCCTTCTGGGTCTTACAAGTTCCAGATTTACGCTGCGGATTTCCCGTAACCGGATGGTAGCCGATCGTGACCGCCCAGCCCCACCTCTTGTCCTTCCGCTGAAAGACAGAATAACCCTGTGCGACCCTGCTCGACTTTCTTGCCATCGTGGTCTTATTTTATCGCAATTTGACAGCAGAATGACAGCAGAGTTGACAGCAGATAAGAGATATTCGGAGATGTCAGTAGACTTTGGATGTTCGAATTTGAACCTAGATTTTGATTCAAAGAAGTCGAAATTTGATATTTACCATGTAACTCTTAATCACTTGGTCCTGGGTTCGAGTCCCAGTCGGTCCACCAAGTTTTAAGCCACCTAACTAGGTGGCTTTTTTGTTTGGACCCGAGTTAGAGTTTGGTTTTTATGAAAACCAAAGAGTCGTGGGATGCGTTTGCAGTTTCAGCGTTTGCGTCAAGCCGGACTTTAGTAGAAATCGCATTCGTTCGGCAGCAGCGTGGATTACCGATCCGGGGGGAAAGGGGGACACGGTCGCTATTGATTCGAGATAACTGGTTGTTGCGAAGAGGGTTGAAATCCAGTTGGGTAACCAATGCAGCTCCACATTTCGAGATCGCTCTTCGTTTAGGTGCAACTCCTATCAATATTGCCAGTATTGCGCTTGTGCCGTTTAACCCGCTCTTACAACTGTCAGACTATTTGACGTTGAGTTGGTATCTCGGGCAATCTGTGAGATTGCTCCAGAAGCCTGACGTAATAACTTTGTTTAGGTAAGCGAATGAGAGTGAGTTTTAAGTTTTTGAGTGTGGTCGGCTTTGCCGGATTATCCTTGGCGGGAAATGCGCAAGTATTGTTGGACAGCAGCTTTGAGATTCAAGCTGGAACTCAAAATACACCATTCTGGCAGCAACCATCCGGGGCGAAATGGGGATCATCTTGGACTTCTTGGGGATGGAGCTCATGGCAATCAATTCAGAGTGGAGGAGCGTGGACGGGTGGTGCTCTTGCTCGGACTGAGGAGTATGCAACGGGTTGGAAGTGGGCTCATTCGGGTGATGTTTTTGGAATCATCAAGGATCGTCAAACCATGTCCCAGACCTTTACTGCCACTCAAGATGCAGTTGGGACACTTAACTGGTTCGATGCTAACCGAGCATCTTGGCGCGAACATACGTGGTACGGGAGACAAAACGATTACAGTGTTACGTTGACTGATTCGGTTGGAAATGTCCAGTTGATAGGCAATTTTACGAGCAAAGTCTTTCTCGGGAGCGATGCGAACAGTTGGACCAACACTGGAGACGATCGCTTTACGCTCGCAGGCAAACAAGGCTGGTTTGCACGCACCGGAAACAATGTGAATTTGGTCAGTGGAGTGAAATATACACTCAGCTTCAACAGCTTGAGCCCCTATCTATATGACTCCGCAGGCAACGTCTCGGGTGTCGATGATCGTTCAACTTTGCTCGATGATATCCAGTTTTCGGTTACGCCTGTCCCAGAACCTGCGACGGCGACAGTTCTCGGGCTCGGCTTGATCGGCACTTTGGGAAGAAGGCGCCAGCGGAAGAACTAAGGATCCACAGACCTCCGACTGAAGCAGATCACTTGGTCATTTTGGGAATGTGACGTCCACGATTTTGTCCATTTTTAGATTGCGCAAAGATTGCCTGCGTCCGCCTGGCCAGATGATCTCTAAGTTTACTTTTCCTCGATAGTTTCCAAGACCAAAGTGTAGTTTGAGGTCATTTTGATTGCCTTCCCCAGTGCCTGCTTCGACTTGCCTTGTCAGCGTCTTGTCTCTGAGGCGAATACGGACTTGTGCTCCTATTGCGCTTCGGTTGACCGTCTTTCCGTCTCCATGGAGTCTTACTTCTAGCCAATGTCGGCTGCTTTGTGGAGCAACGAAGAGCCTTCCTCCTGAGACCAACGAAAGGTGTCCATTATTCTGGATGTCAGCAACCGCTGCTTGATAGGTTGGGGGAAGGTCGCTCAGACCGTTGGGCTTAGTTGTGTCCACAAATTTGAACAGTCCTTCGTTGTGGTACAAGACGGGAAAGTTTGGCTTTCCGAACGATGCCACCCCGTATACAGTCGTGAAGAAGAGATCCGTCAGACCGTCGTTATCAAAGTCTCCTACGACCGGAGACGCATACGACTCCTGATAGAAGATTCCGCAAGTTCCTTTATCATCGAATTTGTAGCCCTGAGACTGACCCATGTTACGTAGGAAGCGAGATTTGGGCTGGTCGCCTCGGCTATCTACATGGGCAAAGTTTCCTGCAAACAAGTCGAATTCCCCGTCGTTATCGAAGTCGGCCCAGGCAGCCCCTATCGAGTGCCCACCACCAAATCCGGCAGATGTCGCAACTGCGTTGAAGTCATTGGCGACGTCTTTGAATTCTCCTCGTTGGTTCAGCCAGAGTTGATTGGGTTGCAGTCGGTAGTTCGAGGCGTAGATATCAACCGCTCCATCTCGGTTGAAGTCACAGGCGGTCACACCGCGGGTGCGGTAGTTATTGCTGGACCAACGGGTTTCGAAACGCGATCCGCCCTTGTTAAAAAGGATGTAGCTTGGGAAGGTAATTTGGCGCTCCCAATCTTCAAATCCCCCAATGTAAAGGTCCACAAAACCATCGTTGTCAAAATCGCCCCAGCAAGCCCCCCGGGAGGATGTTGGGGGGAGGGCAGGGAGTTCCTTGGGAACAAACTTCTTTCCCGCTTCACTGTGATATAGGCGCACTTGTGACCAAGAAAACAGATCAGGGAAGCCATCGTTATCATAGTCGGCGGCAATAACGTTTCCCAATCCTTCGGCGACCTTGGTGAATCCTTTTCCCTGATCGTTTCTCCATGCCACGCCACTTGACACAAGGTCAGTCCAACCATCTTGGTCGAGATCAATAAAGCAAGCCTGCTCGTTTCCGAGCGAGAGTTTCATCTCGGTTGCGACGTCACGAAAGGGACTTGACTGTATTCCAAGAGTGAGTAAAGCGAGGAACATGGGGTGTTGTGACTCTACCCCCTCGCCGAGACAGGGGAGCAAGACGATTACTGTAAAATCCTGATGTGCGATTTCGGCGTGGCTTCAAAGTGTTCAGGACACCTTCATTGCGTGGACGAATCTCTGCACGTCTTTCTCCCAAAAGGTTTCTTCGCCACAACTTGGGATTCAAGGCGCCTCGTGGCTGGGGATGGCTAACGAACCCGAAACGGGCCGCCTACAACCGAGTCTATAACCGAAGTAGCATCGGATGCGTCTGCTTGCCAGCGATGATCTTTGCTCTACTCGGTTGGCTCGTTCTTTACGTCGCTCAAAGTTCGGCGTAGACATCTCTGGCTTTTGCGAGCAACTGACCTTCCGAAGTGTGGCTAACATCAACCTTCTGAGTTTTGACCACTCGAGAGAAAAGCAACTCGTTGTGCTGCTTCAGCCAACTCATGAACCGCGCCATTGCGTTGCTTGATCCATCTCCTGAGCCAAAGATGACAACTCGGTCAGCGCTGGCAAGATTTACCGCAACTGCGCGGTAGAACTCGTCTTGGTTCGTGTGTTCGGAGTTCTTGAAATAGTCGTGAGCCGAGTGGACATGGTGGCGCAACCCTGTGGGATCGTACGGTTCAACTTTCACGGGAATAGCGTCAACTACCTCAGTGCGGTAAATCCGTGCTCCAGCATGGTTCATCACGACAAGTGCGTGGAAATCCTCTGGTTCTGGAGGACCCTGCTCAACGCTTTCCAAAAGATGCCTGATCTGCATGACTTGCTCAACTGACATGAGGTCGGAATCCGCCGGGGAGTGGAAAACTAGGATTTTTCCATCAACGGTCACCTTCGCATTCCCGTTGTGTTCTGACTCAACCGTGCCGAGAGAGGACATGAGCGATTTCACATCGCGCCAACCAAGGTTATGAGTAAGTGGGCGTTGGAACACCGTGGTGTAGATGCGTCGTTCGTGCGTGTTCATGCTGTTTGGTTCCAGTTTTGGACGGGGCTTTTGCGGCAAGTTTCAAGATGTCGACAAAGGTCGAGGCAGAGTTTGGACAATTGGATGATTGCGAACCAAGTTTCTGTCTGCTTGACTACTCTGCTAGACTCAAGCGCACACAACTCGCTCATCGCAATGGCTTCCTTTGTAGCGGTGTGGTTCCCTGATGCCAAAAGCTCTGCATGAAGCTCATAAGTCTTTGCGCACATGTTCAGGATGCGAACGCTTCGTGCTAACCCACCAAACTGCTGGCATTCTCGAGCGCAGAATCGACACTCTTTTGCCGCTTCAAGACATGCCTTTCGCACATCCTGAATGAGAGACTCGTAAGCTTTGCGAGAGTCGCATCGGTAGTGGGAAACAATCACTTGGTCACCAGTTCTTCCCGAGACATCTCACCGATCAGAGTGATTACGTTGCGGGCAGCGACGGCTGATTCCTGAAAGGAGGCAAGATGGCGGAAGGCGGCCTCCGCCTCGGGAATAAACTTCATGCAAGCGACGAGACAGGCATCGGATTCAGAACTGTCGTTGCGCTTTAAGCGACTCGCATGGCTCGAACAAGCATCGGAGCAGACGCGACCGAGTCTTGCTGCGACCTCCATTCCGCCCATCATTTCTCCCTGGAAGGCACTCCCGTTACACTCCATTGCACAGGTGTCACAGGCATCGATGCACTTTTCGGATAGGGTTTGGGGGTTTGCCATCTCTTGTACCTCCCATGAGCACTCGCTCGAGGATTAACACTAGAGTGACAGGCCGAAGGAAGCCTAGCAAGTCAGCAAAAGCTCTGTCGCAGATTCAGTGACAGCGTCTAGCGGACGTTGAAATACTTTGCTTCGGGATGGTGAACCACGATAGCGCTTGTTGACTGTTCAGGAGTGAGCATAAACTCTTCTGTGAGTCCAATTCCAATGTCCTCTGGTGAGAGGAGTTCAAATAGCTTCGCCTGATCGTCGAGGTTCGGACAGGCTGGATATCCAAACGAATAGCGAGCGCCGTGGTACTTGGCGCTGAAAAGCAATCGCATTTCGTCCGGTTCTTGGTCAGCAATTCTCATTTCAGTGCGAACTTGTCGGTGCCAGTATTCAGCGAGTGCCTCTGCCGTTTCTACACCCATTCCGTGTGTGAAAAGATAGTCTTGATACTCGCCTTTAGCAAAGAGTTCTCGTTCAAGCTCTGAGATGGCTGCGCCTGCGGTCACGATTTGGAAGCCGACCGTATCAGGCTGGCTTCCGACGGGCCGGAAGAAGTCTGAGAGGCATAGGCGTCGGCCATCTCGCTGACGCGGGAAGGTGAACCTCAACCGTTCGGTCTTGGCATCATCTTGGTAGATGATGAGGTCGTTCCCTTCACTGTGGCAAGGGAAGTAACCCCACTTGACCTTGGGCTGCATGACGTTGCCGAGTTCACGGCAGAGACGGTCAAATGTTGGGCGAACGTTCGCCTCAAGCCACTCGTTGAACTCAATATTGCCCATCCCATCCTGACGTTTGAACTGCCACTGACCACGGAAGAGAGCGATGGGGTTGATGTACTTGTAAAGCTCAAAGATATCGAATTTTGTCGCAGCTTTGGCACCGTAGAAAGGAAGTTCGGGGCTCTCGTTAAGAGGCTGAATTTCGGACTTCGTCCCGTCGAAGGTGTACAGCACGGGATCAAGAGCATCAACCCGGTGAGAGCGAACTCGCTCGGGATAGGACTCGTCTTCGGAAACTTCAACCGGAACGCTGGGTCCAATTTCCTCCATCAGTCGCAGACCTTCAAATGCGTCTTGGGCGTAGAACACATTTCCTTGGTAGATCGCCCGAAGGTCCTCTTCGACGTAGGAACGAGTTAGAGCTGCTCCACCGAGGATCACGGGATACGACGATAGACCCCGATCGTTGAGCTCAATGAGGTTCTCCTTCATGATCAACGTGCTCTTGACAAGAAGGCCGCTGAGACCGATTGCTTGACACTTGTGCTGCTGCGCACCTTCAATGATTGCCGAGATAGGTTGCTTAATCCCGATGTTGACGACTCGGTAACCGTTGTTCGTCAGAATAATGTCGACCAAGTTCTTGCCAATGTCGTGAACGTCACCAGCAACTGTCGCCAGAAGAATGGAGCCCTTTTCGGACCCCTCTTCCTTCTCCATGAACTGTTCTAAGTGGCGAACTGCCGCCTTCATCACTTCGGCGCTTTGGAGCACGAATGGGAGCTGCATTTTGCCCGCCCCGAAGAGTTCGCCTACGGTCTTCATTCCGGCCAGCAGAAGATCGTTGATGATTTGAAGGGGGGTGTAAGTTTCCCTAGCGAGGTCCAACCGGGACTCTAGTCCCTTTTTAACCCCATCAACGATATGTTTCTGAAGTTGGTCCTCAATCGACAGCCCGTCGAATGAGTTAACCGAAGAATCGGCTAGTTTAACATTCTCGAACCGTTGCATGAGCTCGATAAGCGGGTCGTATGTACACGTTCGCTCTGACTCATTCACAGGTTCAAGGATACCTCTTGCACGTTCCCAGCAAAATTGCGTACACTGCGCTCATCTGACGGAACGGTTAGACCGGCTCCTTAGGATGAGGGGACTATGAAAAACCTTAACAAAGTGATGATTCTGGGAGTAGCCATGATGGCTGTGTCCGCTAACGCACAGTTTGGTGCGGGGTCGAAGAAGGACTTCACCATGGAAAATGGTAAGTCGGGTGGGTATTTCACCTACAACCCATTCACCCGAGCTTCGGGTGGCGGGTCCGATGCCAATGGCTATAGCTTCGCTGTCGAAAAGCTGATTGGAACTAAGGAAAATGCAGAGGCAATTCTTGGTTTCGCATCGGCACGAATCGACGGTTCGGCATGGTGGCAGCTCTCCTACCGAATGTACAACAGCGAAGATACGAGCCTTCAGTTCGGACTCTACGGTGGCGACGGCTTCGGTGGAAAGAACGACTTCAGCCTTACTTACTGGAAGGACCTTCCTTCGCAGGGTGAGGGTGCAATCAGCCTGTCTGCATTCGCAGGACTCTACCGATCTGGATCGGACAGCAAGACCGACCTCAGTTTCGGTGTAAAGGCTTCCTACCCACTTCAGAATGCGGTCAGCATTGACGCAACGTTCTGGCAACTTCGACGAGCTGGCGATAGCGGAAACTTCCTCACCGTCGGTGTGGGCTACCGCTTCTAGTTTTTAGAAGTGAATTGACTGAGACGGGGACCGCAGATGCGGTCCCCGTCTTTTCGTTTTCTCCTCGATTAGGCGAAAGAGGGTTCGAGATCCTTCTGGAGCATTGCACGAGCTCTGAAGAGCCAACTCTTGATTGTGCCTTCTGGCTTGTGGAGCTGGTCTGCGATCTCGTTTACATCCATGTGCTCAAAGTGTCGCATCATGATGATCTGTCGGTACCGCCATGGTAGTCGCTTGATCGCCTCCATGATTTGACCGCGCTGCAAGACACCCTCGGCTCGGTCAGTTGTCTCGCCATTGTCGCTCAGCGAGTACTCGTGGTTTTCGATTGACTCAGTTGCATTTCGTCGCTGCCGAGCAAGGTCCACGATGCAGTTCATGCAGATTCGTGTGAGCCAAGGTCGTAGCGGCCGACTTGTATCGAAATCTTTCAGGCTGCGGAAGGCCTTTACAAAGGTTTCTTGAACGACGTCCGCGGCGTCATCCGTGTTGTGCAGCTTCCGAAGGGCTAGTCCGATCAGCATCGGTCGGTAGGTGTCCATCAGCGATTGGAAAGCATCCGCATTTCCGTTGCGGATTTCCATCACAAGATTCGACTCCCAGGACTGCACGTAGGTGTTCATTTCTATTTCTCCCAATTCTTGTTGAGCTTTTCTGATTGCTCGACACTAGATATTATAGAATATTTAAAGTCAACTTTAATAAAATTCAACTTTGCTAGGTCTTTTTCTTCATTAAACATTAACCTAAGGAACAAACCCAGGTTCAACCGATGATCTCAACATGGGAGAAATACGGGGGCTCCTCATTAGAGTTTTTACGGGGGTGGCACTTTGTGCGGCAACAGCTACGGCTGTTGACCAGACTCTTTTACGAGAGTCGTTCGCACCATTGCCATTGGATTTGGCGATTGACAAGCGCATTGACGCTTATGTCCCGTTCTATCGGCGCATGATGCCATTGCTGAAGACCGATGCATCTATTAGTTCAATTGACTTGCGGACACTTGCCGATGATTGGATTCGGGCTACTCAGGACGGAAAGCTGCAGCCCATGCAGGCAAGTTTCTATGGAGAGAATTTTGGCGACACCCCGAAGGGCCAATTACTGGATGCGACCCTGCGCACCAGCTGGCAGCTCAGTCGGATTGCACAAGTTGAACTTGAGAACGGTCTCGTTGACGATGCCGTTGCAGATTCGATACGAGCAACGTCTCTGATCGACTCAGTTCGATTTGCGTCGCCAACTTCTATGACAATGGCTGCCTCAGTTGTGAGGCTTCCACTAAAAATCGCCTCAGCAAATGTATCGAGGGTCAAGAACCTCCCGCCCCTCTTAGTGAAACAGCTGGAGCTTAGGGTAGGTGCAAGCGCGCGGTTCAGAGAGATGATGCGGCGCTCCGACCAACTCAAGCTGGTCTACTCGGTGCGGTACGGCGATGAAGATGCGCCCGAAGCTGAAATTCCAGACTTCAACCACTCAAACACCGATGCGCAACACTTTTACAGCATTGATCGTGAGCAGGCCCTGGAGCAGAACGCAAAGGCCTGTCGGTTTGTGAATACATCACAAACTCAGTAAATCCCTTAGTGTGTCCGCACGCTTCCCGTCAGCGTACTCTTCGTTTTCATGCATGAGAAGATCCAGGCTGTTCAATGCGGTGTCAATCCGGGTGAGATCAGAGGGAAAACCTTCAAGCCGAGCGGCCGCCGCCCACCTGAGCCAGCCTAGTATTCGAAACGCATTTGGGAGAGATATTCTCGGACTTGCTCGAACATATTCGAGTGCTTCCTTAGCCTTCCGTCGTAGCTTAGGCACTTCAAGGCTAGCCCGAGTCTCTCGTTCGCGATCCGTGAGGTAATCGATCGCCCCCATGAACTCTCCGAGCGACGCGAGCGTCGTGGAGACCTGGGCAAACGCTCCGATGGGCCTTGATCCTTCGCCGAACAGCCCTCGGACCGTAATCTTCTTCTCAAGCAACGCATCAAACACTTGCCCCCGTGATTCATCGTGCCCAAGGCCTACGAGATGCATCATGGTCGAATACCTGCGCCCTTCGCCACAGTTGTAAACCGAACTCGCGAGATAACCCTGCTGAGTTGACTTTGCGAATGTCAGATGCTCTTCCAAGCGCTCAAGGAAGCCTTTGGCAGTTGACTCAGCACGTTGGATCGAATCGGCTGCATTGACGGCCTGAACGCGGATATGGTCTTCCTCGTTTACCAAAATGCTCACCGTGCGATCCTTTGTATAAAGCACAGCGCGTCCAGGTAGCGACCATTGAAAGTTTGGCGAGATGAGCCGTTGTGCGAGCAACTTCTCCCGTTCCCGAGCGGTGACCGAGCGGTTGATCACAATGTTTGGTTCAACCAGCTTGACCGCATTGATAACGCGGTTCATGACCTCGATTGACTCCGTAGAGTCGGCGACAGTGGGGAATCGTTGTCCGGCTAGATTTCGCATGTAGCGAACCCGGGAAGATAGGGCGACATCGGAGCTCATTGTGCGTTTGCCGATTCCATTTGCTGACTCTGGAAGATAGATGTTAGCACCTAGAGTAAAGTCGAAGGGTGTCTGAGCAAGTTGTAAATCCGGGATCCTTCCGAGATCCGTCAGGATTCGTCTACGAAAGTGGGGGCAGGCTCTTCCGCTCTCTAGACGAACATAGTTGGGACATGGTCAGATCAGAAGCATGGCAGTCATTTACGGGCAAGCTGGTTGCTTCTCAGAAGCTTGTGCAGTTCACGATTACAGAAGGTGACTTCGAACTACACCGCTTACCTTGGATCACTTACCCGTACGAGTGGTCCCCGAGGCAGCTCCGGGCCGCCGCCCTGCTGACTCTCGAGATTCAGATCGCCGCAATTGATCAGGGATTGAGTCTAAAGGACGCATCTGCGTTTAACGTTCAGTTCGATGCTGCTCGGCCAGTTTTTATTGACCATCTCTCAATCGAACCTGATCCTGGGACGCCTTGGGTCGCGTATCGTCAGTTCCTTGAACACTTTTTTGCACCGCTTGTGCTTGCCGAATATGTCTCGCCATGCATTCCTTGGGACGGAGTCACCGGAGTATCAATTCCCACCGCCAGCGCCATCCTGGGAAATCGCGGTCGTTGGAACCTGGCAGTTCAGATTCATATTCACCAACTCGCAAAGCACCTAAGACCGGGCGAACCAGGAGCCGCGAAAGCGACCGCTCTACAACCGCTCAGCCAGCGTAAGGCAATTTTGTTACAGCTGCAGGATGCAATCTCCAAAATGAACCTTAGCGTTCCTGCGACCAACTGGGAGGACTACTATGCAACGACCAATTATTCCTCCGAGCAAGCTGGCGCGAAAGATCAACTCGTTCGCCAGTGGCTACAAACGGCCCACCCGAAAAAACTAGTGGACTTGGGGGCGAACACTGGAAAGTTCTCCACCATGGCGAGCGAAGAAGGCATCTCTGTCCTCGCGATTGAGTCCGATCTCTCGGTAGTCAACCGGGTCGCTGGAGACCTTAATTGCAACATGATCTGCTCCGACTTGGTTGATCCCGACGGAGGTCGAGGTTGGATGTCGGAGGAGCGCCTTCCGCTACTAGATCGAGCTAAAGCGGACGGAGTCCTAGCGCTGGCTATTGTTCATCATCTAGTCCTGACCGGGCAGGTTCCATTGCCGCGGGTAGTCGCCATGATCGCCTCCCTGGCTCCAAAAGCACTCATTGAGTGGATTGAACCCGATGATAGTTACGTGCGACGGCTCATTGGCGGAAGGGAAGTCGGGCTGCACGCATATGATCGGCCCCTGTTCGAGTCATGCCTGAGTGCGCACTACTCGGAGTTTCGTCCCTTGCCCATTCCAGGGACAAAGCGCGTTCTGTACGAATGTTCCTGCTAGGGGTTAGTGCCAACATTGATGATCGCCTTTTCTGTTTGGTTGCTCTGGATCAGAACCTTCATAATTTGGTAGATGTTCTTAGCGGCTGACTTTTGCGATACCCAAGTCGGCTTTACTCCCGGCCAGAAGACCATGAGCGGAACGCGTTGACTCGGCTCGACACCCCCGGGCGGATTTCTCCAGCAGTGGTCGGATGTCACTAAGAGTGAGTACGGCTTTTTAGATCGCTCAAGCTTGAGCCGAATCTGTTCAAGCACTTCTCCTGCCCAGTCAACGCTGTCGTAATAGTTATTGTTTCGGAACGGCTCATGGGGAACCGGGATATGTAGGAATGTAAATCCATCCGGGCTTTGTCCCCACCGGTCGATTTCACTCCGAAAGTCGTTGACGTTTTCGCGGTGGAACTGTTCGAGACCCGACCTGACAGGAGGGAAATCTGCCTTGATCCCAACAACGCTCAGAGGGTGCTCAACGAGAAGATTGGCCATGTGCCAAATCGTCCAACCAAAATCTTGCGGCTCCACAGGATAGGTTTTGACGTGTTCCACTCCGGAGAAGAGACGCTCGTAAGGGTGGTACCAACCCAACACTGTGCGCCTCATGCCAGAGGTCTCGGAGAGGAGATCCTTTCGCTGTTGAAAGGGCATTCCTTGTATTCGAATTGCACTGGCCCCGACGGGCGTCGCTTGATCAACGTCAAGTCCACTGAGGATTCCTGGGATTGCAAAGATCGTGTCCCGCCCTGCCTGACGTGTGTTCGCAAACGTGATTGATTCCTTTGAAAGGCGTTGGAACGAGTTTGGTCGACGTCCAGTCGGCCATCTCTCCAAGGCGTAGAAAGGATCAAGTTCGTCGAAGACCGCGAGTACCACGTTTCGTCCCAAAGAATGCTTTACCGTCCGCTTGGAAGTAGCCGAGACGCCGGTTAGTTCTGGAATGTTGTAACGGTGGAGCATTCCACTCACGATGGTTACTCCTCCAAAGAGAGCCAAGGCTAGGATGCCAAACTCTTCGACTTTGGGCCTCAGCTTGGGGCGGCGGACGAGCAAGAGAGTTGCGGCGAGAACGCCGATCAGTACGAGTATGCCAACTGGGGATTTGAAGCTAGTGGTAGTCAGTCCAAAGGCGATGCGAGTTCCATCAAGCGCAATCAAAATGAGAACAGTTGTGATCACGCGCCGCGGAACTCGTGGCAAGAAGGAACCAGCCACGATGAGTGCGAACAGGATGATTTCAAGCGTTAGTGCCGCAAAGCGCTGTGCATCCGGAGGGGTTTTGAAGAAGTACGCGTAACCATGATCAATGATTCGGGCCCAGTTTTGAGCCATGAGTAGATGAGCAAGAGCGAAGCTCAACAAGACCCGCTTTTTGTTCCCATTCCCCATGTTTTGAGTCTACTCCCCCCTATTTCCCCCCACCCCTTGACCCGATAAATAGCAGGCGGGTAAATTAAACGCTCCAATTGCCGCTTAGCTCAGTCGGTAGAGCAAGTGACTGTTAATCACTGGGTCGTAGGTTCGAGTCCTACAGCGGCAGCCACAGTTTTAGGTTCAAAAAGCTCCTTTAGAGGGGCTTTTTTGTTGTATGTGGCGGTAGATATGATCGGTTAGGCGCACTTGTTATCGGGGGTTAGGTCTTCGAAGCTGAACTCTATGCTAGAAATGGAGAAGTGAAAGCGCCGGCTTGCCGGGAGCTAGCTGCCGTGCGTTGGATCCCTGTTCGGAGTCGGTAGAGATCGGCCGACATAAGAAACATTTTCAGCATTCCTCTTTTCGGACTGCCTTTCTGTCTTTGTCAAGGCGTAAAGTACATGGGGATTATCGCTATGACGAGCCTTCTTTGTTGCATTCTCATGAGCACTGCTTCCTCCTTCGTCGGGCCAATTCCTGCACCGAAAGCTGAGGCTAAGGTCGGACTCGGAAGGGTTGAAGGTATTGCCGTAAATCCAGTTAAAAGCGATGTCTCAGGAGAAGGAAAGTGGATATGGGATGATGGAGAAGTAACCTCGCTCCGCTTTGTCAAGAACGTGGTTCTGAACTCGGTTCCAAA
The DNA here is from genome assembly GCA_903927345.1 of uncultured Armatimonadota bacterium. Classification (GTDB taxonomy): domain Bacteria; phylum Armatimonadota; class Fimbriimonadia; order Fimbriimonadales; family Fimbriimonadaceae; genus Fimbriimonas. The sequence continues at coordinate 23,271 of CAIYMO010000055.1, forward strand.
GCGTTCAATTATTCGTATCACGGCGGAATGCAGTTACAGACTCTACATCAATGACCAGATTGTGGCTAGGGGACCGGCTGATGTTGGACGCGACTACGACATCGGACCAACAGGCCCTTGGCTTTACGATGTGGTCGACGTATCAAAGTGGGTTCGGAAAGGTCAGAACTTAGTCGCAGTAGAAGTTGTTTCTCGCCCAATGGTTCAGAGCGAAGGCAAGCTCGGAAAGCCTGGGCTTTGGCTCGAAGCAGACTTTGGGAGACAAAAGATTGGTTCCGACGAATCGTGGTTGGTGGCACCAAACAAGTCTCTGTATTTTGGACCGGCGGAGAATGGTGAGCCACTGTCTGGCAGAGGTGAGTTCTTGACCTTGAAATCCCAGTCGCCACCCTCCATATGGAGCGAAGATACTCCCGAATGGAGGAGCGCGAAACGAGTAACGACTTCGGAGCGACCAATTCTACAAAGCGAAATTCCTGCCCCTTTGGAAGCGATCTACCCCGCTGTTGGAGTCAGTCGTGTCACAGGCGGTGCAAAAGTGGAACCCAAACTTCGGTTCGACGCCAACGGCGGCTTTGCGGTGAAGTTCGATCGAGTCCTCAGTGCCAACATAGTCTTAACTGTCAACGGAGGCGAAGGGGCAATTCTTACACTGATGCCAAACGAACGAGACGCTCCTGGATTCCACCGGGCCGTTCGGCTTAAACTCGGTAAAGGGCAGCAAACATTTGAAGTCCCATTTTTCGATAGTTTCTCTACGATCAATATTGAGGCAAGCGGTGTTTCTTCGCCCATAGAAGTTAACGAGGTTCGAGCCGTATTCCGGTCGTATCCGGTTCGATATCGCGGTGAATTCGAGTGTAGCGATCCCGTGCTAAACCAGACCTGGAGCGTCGGGCGATGGTCCACGCAGATCTGTATGCAAACGCACCATTTGGACTCGCCGCATCACCAAGAGCCAATCAGCGATCCGGGGGATTACTTGATCCAATCGTTGATCAGTTACAATGCCTTCGGAGAGGGTGGTCTGGCCAGACAAGATTTGCGTAAATATGCTCAGATCATTCGCGATCGGAAAGGTAGGGTCTTCCACACAAGTTATGCCCTCCTGTGGTTGCAGATGCTCGTTGAGTACTGGCAGCACACCGGCGACGAAAGCCTGCTCCGAGAGCTCGCCCCAACCGCGATTCAACTCGTCGATACTTGGGAAACTTGGCGCGGCTCAAATGGATTGGTCTCCAATCCGCCCAATTTTATGTTCATCGACTGGGTTGAGCTTGAGGGATTCAATTTGCATCATCCTCCAGCTGTCATCGGCCAAGGTGTTTTGACTGCCTTTTACTATCGTGCTCTGCAGGATATTGCGAAGATCGCGATGATGACTGGAGATGACTCCCGCGTTAGACGGTGTGAAGATCTAAGATCTCAGGTCAAGAGTGCCTTCAACCGAGAGCTTTGGTCAGCTGACAGAGAGCTCTTCCGCGATGGTAAGCCGGGTGCATCAAAATCTCAAGTTGGAACTTGGCTTCCCGCCGACAAGCCTATCGAAACGTTTTCAAGTCAGGTGAACATTCTTGCTTGTGCGTACGGGCTTGCTCCGGAGGCAAAGGCTAAACCAGTTCTTGACCGGGTCATGGAAAGTGGTCCGGCTAGCTGCCAACCTTACTTTATGCACTTTGCGTTTGATGCGCTAAGGGAGACAGGGCTCTATAACAAATGGGCGACTCAGCAAATGCGTCGTTGGAAGATCGTTCCGGAGACGCAGACGTTCCCCGAGATGTGGGACCGAGGTGATCTGAGCCATTCTTGGCAATGCACCCCGACTTACCAGCTGAGCTCTCGAGTGCTGGGGATTTCACCGCTTGCGCCCGGATTCAAGCAGGTTCGTATTGAGCCTGCTGTTTGCGATTTGCGTTGGGCTAAAGGTTCGGTTCCGACTCCGATTGGCGATGTGAAGGTGGAGTGGAAGCTTGTTAACGATCAGTTCGTTATTGAGGCAACCGTGCCGAAAGGAGCCACTGCGAAGGTGAATTTGCCTGACGGTTCCCGGAAGGAAGTCAAGTCAGGGAAGCATCAATTGACTTGTGCTTGGCCTGATTGACGAACACGAAAAGCAGTGGGCTAAGCTTTGCTTTGAATTCGGCGGAGCATGCCTTCTAGGCCCTGCATTCGCTGCATCGAGAGGCTGATTTGGTTGTCATTGAGCCACTTGATGAAGTCGAAGGCGCGGGCGTCGGAAGTGGTGGAGCCGTTGTAGATTTCGAGGAGCAGCGAGACGATGCCCTTCACAAGGAGCGCGTCGGAAGTTCCGGAGAGTCGAAGCATGTCGGCCTCTTGCCAGACTTTGAGCCAGACTTTGCTTTGACAACCTTTCACCAGGTCTTCGTCGGTGAAGGAGTCTTCGACAGCGAGGGCTTTTCCGGTGTCGATGATCCATTCAAATCGCTCGTCTCGGTCGAGAAAACTGAGTTCCTCGGCGATTGAATTGGCTCGTTCGTGGATCGTGCTCATCGTAGCCGCTGCACCGCCTTGGTGATTGCAGTCGCTAATTGATCGATGTCGGACTGGTCGGTGCATAGGCCGATGGAGGCGCGAACTGCGGAGTCGACGCCGCATCGCTCGAGAAGCGGGTGGGCACACATTTTTCCGACTCGGACGGCGACGTTCTTTTCATTCAGATAGGCGCCCAGGTCGGCGGAGTGAACGCCTTCGATGACGAAGGAGGCGAGTCGCGCGTCTCGGTCAGGGTCGCCGAGGAAGTGGATTCCTTCGATGCTGTTGAGTGCGTCGAGAACTCCTTGCATCATTGTTGATTCTAGTTCGTGCTGTTCCGGTGTTAGGTGTTGCTCTAGGTAGTCGATTGCTGCGCCTAGGCCGATGACGCTGGCGATCGGAGGGGTGCCGGCTTCGAAGCGGAGGGGTGGTTCCTGGAATGTTGATCCGGAGAGGTGAACGGTGTCGATCATGTCGCCGCCGCCGATCCAAGGCGTCATTTGATCGAGCAATTCGTAGCGACCGATTAAGACACCAATCCCGGTTGGACCGTAGATTTTGTGTCCAGAAAAGACTAAGAAATCGGCTCCTAACTTGTCAAAATCAACTCGCTCGTGCGGAGTGAGTTGCGCTCCGTCGATGAGGGTTGGAACGCCGAGTCCTCTGGCGGCGGCGAGCATTTGCTCGATTGGGAAGCGTTCGCCGGTGACGTTTGAAACGGCGGTGAAGGCGGCGAACCGAACCCCGGAGATCAGAAGTTTCAGCCAGTGCTGCTCGTCGAAACAGCCGTCTTCGTCGACTTGAGAGAAGACGAGTTCGGCGCCGGTTCGGGCAGCGAGGAGTTGCCACGAGACGAGATTGGCGTGGTGTTCGAGTCCGGTGAGAAGGATCTTATCGCCGGGTTCGATGAGTTTGCCGACGAATGATTGCGCGACGAGGTTGAGTGCTTCCGTCGTGTTCTTTTGAAACACGACTTCGTTTTGCTGAACGCCGAAGTAGGTGGCGATACGGTGTCTAGCAGTCTCGTAGGCGTGATCGGCGCGGCTGCCGATGTCATGGTTTGCGCGGTGGACGTTTCCGGAGTAATGGGTGTAGTAATCGCAAACCGCCTGAATCACGGTTTGTGGCTTCGGGGCAGTGTTTGCGTAGTCCAGATAAACGAGATCTGGGTTGTGGGTGAACAGCGGAAAGTCTTGCTTCATGAAGGGCGCAATACTTCTAAGTTACCTGGCGGGGAAATGTTGCGGGTTTTTCAGAGTTGGAGAACTTGGGTGCATTTTGTTTTGAGATCGGGTGCAAGCGGCTCAGATTCTTTCGGAGTAACCGCATGCGTGTGATGGGCGTGTTGGGCGTATTAGGTTCAACGCCTTCTGTTTTTCGGTGAAAAGTGGGCGCGATGGGGCGTCAATTCTCCCGGTCGCCTCGTGCGGGGGATGGGCTGCGCGTGGAACTGCGACTGTCGAACTCGTAAGTGCTGAAGTAATGTGCATACATCCTTAAGCAACGTAGCCACGGATTTATCAACCATTCCACCAAAGATTCTGCTCTTCGAGGTTGAGCTAGAGGGAGGTAGACCTACAGGGAGGTTGACCTAGAGAGTTAATGAGCCAAGGGTGAGCCATCCAGATTGGTCCTTCCCGTACGACTCGTTGGCGAAGCCAACGGGGTGACCGTTGGTCAGAGGGTTTGGGCAACTGAGAAGGAGCGTGTACTTTCCTCGTTCGAGTCCGGAGAGGGTGGCGGAGAAGTAGCGATCGACACTGTTTCCGGGGAGGATGTTCTCGAGGCCAAGCTCGCCTTTGGATGTTCGGACAATTGTTTTGCGTGCGTCCATCAGACCAATGCGGAGCGGCCATTTGGGATAGAAGGGAGCGACACCCTGGTTCTTTACGGTCACGTTGACCACTAGGAACCCGGCTCCGGCTTGAATTCGCGCTTTGGGCACAGTGAAGTCGTAACCCATCAGCCGAACCATTTCTTCGGCTCGCTTGACCCGTTGTTGAGTTCGGTCAAACTCTTCGGAGAACATTCCGCTGTCCATGAGCCAGGTTGCATGAGTGGTTCGGACGCACTTTTCAAAATCTTGAATCGGAGTGGTTTGGAGTTCAGGACGGTCCGGTTTAGGGTCGAAGCATTTGCCCCAGGCTTCGGGGCGGATTTCGCCGCCGATGGGTTGCCATTTCCATTTATCCAGGGTTCCGGCTGCCTTCATGGCGGGCATGAAATACCAGTTGTCTTCGGACTTCCCGGTGTCAAGAGTCGCCCAGGCGAAGGAGTCATCGTGGAAGCCGAATGGACGCGTCGCGTTTTCTGCATTGCGTGGGTCGCCCTTGCCCCGGGGGTAGCGCATGAGGATGGGGGTCCGGCTGAACGAACGCTGGAACGCATTCATCACTTCGTTTTGAACTTCGATTGGGGCAAAGAGCTCCTCTCGGGGCCAGGTGTGCCACTCGCCCCAAGCTCCAAGGATTCCCATGGTTAGGTAGCCGAGGCGAGGGTCGCCGTCGTACTTCTTACCGAGAGCAGAGATGAATGAATTGAGGCATTGACGTAGATTAACGTCGGTGTAGTCGGGTGTGGTGTTGTCACCGAGGCCCTGAGCGGGGTCGGAGCCAGCTGATTCGGAGTTCCACTTTGTGACTTTGAGACCGCCGTTGAGGAGGTACTGAGGGATCCCAGTGGGTTCCTTTGGGTATTCCAGAAAGAAGCGGATGATGGCTTGATGTCCTCGACCCGAGATGTCGTTGAGGAGGTCGTCGAGTGCTTTCCAGTTATGCTGATTTTTGCCTTTGACGATTGCGTTGATCGGGAGGTAGCTGAACTCCATCGAGTGAGGGAACTCGTCGTGGTTGCCGGCATAGGGGACTAACCCTTTCATTGGGTTATCCACGGGAGAGGGAGCGGGCTTGAGTGTCAACTCCAGCCCGGGCTCTTTCACAAGCTGTTGAACGAGCTCTTGCTTGAGCACGAGAGTTGCGAGGAGAGTCGTCAGCACTGGCTCTAAGTTACGCGAATTTTGGGCAAAAAGTAGCCCGACTTGTTCAAGGTCGGGCTTTTCGATTGTGGGAGAACGAATCCAAGAAAGTTACGTCCACTAGTCAGATGCATGAATCGTAAAAGAGTTTCATTTGTTTTGAACTTTTGGCGGGCATGGTCCCGTCTGGGTGTGCGTGAAGCTTTGGCATCTTGTCGCTTTTTGCTCCCTAACTGCCGTTGGGCTTGGCCAAGATCCGATTGAAGCGCGAAGAAAAGTGCTCGAGACCTACCCGGGGTTTCAGATGGAGGCCATTGAGAGTGTGGTGGCACCGGGCGCGGCGGCGAGCACCGCCACTACTCCTTACGGTGATCCGGTCACCCAAAAGCATGGAACGACGTTAGCGGGAGTGGGAACGACAACGATCAGCTGGCCCGAACTTGGTGTGTACCAAAAGTTTACGGGCAAGTTGTTGGGAGTGATGTACGACATCGACAGGCCGATGATGGCGGGCAGTGTTGAGTCGGAGCACTTGATGTTTGATGGCAGGGTCGGCTACTCACATCTGTTCGACAAGAGTGGGAAGGGACGTGACCAGGTGCACGTGGATGAGCCTGGACACAGGATGAGTCATGGGATGTTCACGGATGTTTGGGACCCCATGGCAAAAGGGCTTACATTGAAGGGGTCTCGGATTGACCCGACTTACGGCAACGTCCTGATTTACGAGGGGCCAAGCGGCGAGTATGAGTTCGCTAAAGATCGGGACTGGAATTGCGTAAAGAAGAATCACAGCATCCTGACGGTCGAGATTGTGAAGATGATCAAGGTTGGGGCGCATTGGCTTCCGGCGGAGATTAAGGAAACGCGTCAGGGAATGGACATCCTTTGCTCGGTTAGCTACAAAAAGGTCGACGGCTTAACCCAACATGACTTCAGCCCAAAGAAGAGAGCGGGGATGCTTTGGATCGACAACAACGTGTATTACGACGTCGTTGGCGGCAAGTTGGTGAAGAGCAAAATGCAGCCCGATCGGACCAGTGAGTACCTGTCTTGGGCGGGGATGGGGACGGTTGCCTTGATCGTCCTTGGTGGATTGGGATTTCAGGCTCACAAACTGTTTGGGAAGTCTAACGGTTCACTTTTTGAATCAGCCAAGGGAACTGAGAAGAGTGAAAAGGTTGTATAACTTGGGCATGAAACCGTTGCGGTTCCTGCCAATTCTTGCTGTTCTCTCCGTTGCCGTGTCTGCCAATGCAGCCTTGACTGTCGGAGATACTGCTCCTGCCCTGAAGGTCACCGATTGGGTGAAGGGTTCGCCGGTCGAGCTTGGCAAAGGTAAGCCCGTTGTTGTTGAGTTCTGGGCAACTTGGTGCGGACCATGTCGCCAGACCATTCCTCACCTTACGGAGCTTGCTAAGAAGTACAGCGGCAAGGTGGATTTTGTTGGAGTTTCGATTTGGGAAAGCCAGCCGGGCGACTACAAGACCAAGGTTCCTGCCTTCGTGAAGGAGTTTGGCGACAAGATGAACTACAACGTTGCTACGGAGGGTCCTGATACCTTCATGGCAAAGAACTGGATGTCGGCGGCGGGTGAGAACGGAATTCCGACGGCCTTCCTTATTGACGGCGCTGGAAAAGTCGCTTGGATCGGTCACCCGATGGTAGGTCTTGAAGAAGCCGTTGATGGAGTTTTGAGCGGCAAGATCGACCTTGCGAAGGCGAAGAAGGAGCGAGACGCGGCTAAGAAGGCTGAGATGGAGCAGGCAGCGATTCAGGAGCAGATGCAAAAGAAACTCGCACCAATCCAGTCGATGTTCCAGAAGAAGAATTACTCGGGAGTTGTTACCGAGGTCAACAAGCTCTGGGCGAAGGAGCCTAAAATGCGACTCATCCTTGGAAGCATGGAAATGTCGGCTCGACGGATGGGCAAACTGGGCGGAATTGATAAGGTTCTGAACAAGCTTGCTCCGCTTCCTGAGATGAACGATCCGATGATGATTAACCAAGTTATCTGGGACGTCGTTGAGAATCCTGGTCAGACCGATGCGGCTGGCTACAAGGCTGCTGTGAAGTTGGGCGAGAAGATGATGAAGCTCGACCCAACCAACGCGATGAATATGGATACCTACGCTCTCGCGCTTTGGCGATCTGGCGATAAGGTGAAAGCCATCTCGACCCAGAAGAAGGCTTTGGAACTGGCTAAGACCGACAAGCGAGTCGACGACCAGACTCGAGGCGAGATGGAAGGTCGACTCCGAGAGTTCGGCGGTTAATTCGACCGTTCGACCGGAACATCAGTTTGAGGCTGTGCGGAGTTGCTCCCACAGCCTCGAAACATTCCGAAGATCATGCTGGCACTGATCACGAGGATGTAGATTCCCCAAGGTCCCATTTTGGTGACGCCTTTGACTCCGCTTTTGGCTCGGTGGAGGACTGCGCCGGGACGGAATTCAACGTGGTGTTTGGCGCATTCTGCGCAACGCGGGCCGGCGGGGCCGATGATCACGCATTTGGTGCAGAGAGGTTTGTCGCATCGTCCGCAGCTGAGGTTGGTCGCCTCCTTGGGATGCTTGTAGCAGAACTTGGTGTCGGATGAGGCGGGACGCTCTTGGTGCTTGGCGTATTCGGCGAAATCGAGTCCACATCGGCCACAGAACCGAACCTCATCTTCGTTTTGTCGAGCGCATCGTGGACAGACTTGCATGGTGTTTTGACCGTGATTATGCCCTAGCGTCCCGCCAAAAGGTACGCTTTTAGCATGAGTGAATTGATCCAGCTTGGAAGCCATAACGAGCGCCCGATGCCCCCTAAAGCAGACGAGCTTAATTTGCGCTTCTCGGAACAGGCGATCAAGGAACTCGAAGGGCTGAAGACGCACTATCCGAATCTGAAGGCGTGCATTCTTCCTGGGCTTTGGATCGCACAGCGTGAGTACGGCGGATTCCTGGATGGCGACGCGATTGCTGAAGTGGCTCACCGGCTCAGTCGGAGCTATGCGGAAGTTCAGGGCGTTGCGACGTTCTATTCGATGTACAACACCGTGCATAACCCGGGCAAACACAAGATTGAAGTCTGCACCTGCCTTTCGTGCCACTTCAACTCGGCGTACCGAATTCGCGATTATGTCTCGAAGAAGTTGGGCATCAAGAATGGCGAGACGACGGCTGACGGCATGTTTATGCTTGAGGAAGTCGAGTGCTTGAACGCGTGTGACCGAGCTCCGGTGGTTCAGGTGGGCGATAGGTATTTTGGCCCAGTGGACGAGAAGTCGATTGACGCTCTGCTCGAGGAGCTTCGGGCTAGCGAAGAGAGTACTGTTGTTAAGATGGCCGACCAGATCGTTCAGGTTCAATTGAAGGCTGAAGAACGCGTTGGTACGATCCGTTAAACCCTGCATAAACATTGGTGAATTGCAGAAAGTTCCCAATGCTGTTAGGTTTTTAGATTTAACGCTTCCATTTTAATATTAAGAAGTTTATGATTAGTCTGTCAGGGTGCTCCTCTGAGATTGCTCTGGCGAGGCATTCATATGAAACGTGCATTTACGCTTATCGAGCTGCTCGTGGTCATTGCGATTATTGCAATCCTCGCAGCAATCCTCTTCCCGGTCTTTGCGCAGGCAAAGGTTGCGGCCAAGAAGGCTTCGTCGATCTCCAACGTCAAGCAAGTTGGAACCTGTACGGCAATCTATCTCGCGGATAGCGACGATATGATGCCCTTGGCTACTGGTTACCACCCAACCATTGGTTGGCTATGGGACTACTGGATTGACGTTCCTTCCGATTGGCGAACGACTTCCGCGACTTACCAGGCTTACATGGAGCCGTCGGTCAGCAATGCGACTCGCCCATACCGAAAGAATGAGGACTTGTTGACCCTTGCTGGCGTCAGTTCTCAGTTCCTTCCGTTTGGAACTGCAACGGGCCTCAAGGCACCGACCAAGGTTGGATTGGCTTACAACGGTTTGCTTCACTCGTACAGCCACACGGCTGTCAATGCGCCGTCGTCCTTGCCGATGTTTACTCAGATCGGAGGAATTCTCAACGCGGTTGGCGCTGAGACGGGTCCTCTGCCTTACCCAGACTGCTACACCACGAGTGATGCTTGCCGCTACGTTCCGGCTAACGGAAATACCTGTGGAACCGGACCTGGACACTGGAGCTACTTCTACTATCCGAATGCGTCGCAGTGGATTTACGGACGGGCTCAGACTTGGGTGATGGCGGATACTTCGGCTAAGGCTCGAAACGTGGGCATGAATGTTGGCGGTCGAACTGACTTCCGAACGGATGCTTACACGAACTACCGCGCCAACGGAGTTGATAACAACACCGCTTGGTACGACGGTGGCTATTGCCATGCAGTCTTGTTCCGACCAGACTTCGACTTCCAGACCTGGCCGACAAATCCGGTGGCTGGATACTAAGATGCGGTTCTTGACTTCACTTGGTTTCGTTTCGGTGCTTGCGCTTGGCCTTTTGGGTTGTGGCAGCGAGCCTCCGGTCGTTGAAGGTGATAATCCTGCTGCGAAGGATGCTGTTACGGCAGATCCAGTGGCTGCAGGGCGTGGTGATCACGTTCGCGAAAATAACAATGCCGTTGGTGCAGGTCGGGGTGCTTCGGCGCCGGTTCCACCTCCAACTGATGATTCGCTTACTCAAGCGAAGTAACTGCAATCTGCCCCAATCCGCTCTTCGAGCTTCAGGATTGGGGCATTTTTGTTTGTCCTTCTCCGTCGCTGAGGGGTAAATTGTAAGTTCAAATGGCCGAGTATAAGCTCCTCCTTAAGCACAGCGACGACCCTGCAACCCAAACCTTGGCAGGGTACAAGAAAGCTGGCGGTTACTCAGGCCTTGCCAAGGCACTCAAAATGGAGCGCCAGGCGGTCATCGACGAAGTGAAGACTTCCGGTCTTCGTGGTCGAGGTGGTGCTGGATTCCCAAGTTGGATCAAATGGAACGGTCTTCCAAAAGAGAAGGTCAAGCCGCACTACGTTCTTTGTAACGCGGACGAGGGAGAGCCAGGAACCTTTAAGGACAAGATGCTGATGGAGACGGCTCCGTTCCAGCTCATCGAAGGGATGACGATTGCTGGGTTTGCAGTCCAGGGCGATGTCGGATACATCTATATCCGAGGCGAATTCATCGACGCAGCCAAGGCACTTCGCAAGGCAATTGATGAGGCTTACGCGAATAACCTGCTCGGCAAGAACATTCTTGGAACAGATTTTAGTTACGACCTGCACATCCACTTGGGTGCCGGATCGTACGAGTGTGGCGAAGAGTCGGCTCTTATGTCGTCGCTTATGGGCGAGCGGGGAATGCCTCGACTCAAATTCCCACACGCACCACTTCCTACGGTCAGCGGCGTTTGGGAGCGACCGACGCTGATCAACAACGTTGAGAGCTACTCGTGCGTCCCGCACATTATCGATAAAGGTGGCGAGTGGTACGCGACTCTCGGAGCTTCGACCAAGAACTCACGCGGAACCAAGATTTTCTCGGTTAGCGGGCACGTTAACAAGCCAGGTAACTACGAGATTGAGTTCGGCACTCCGCTGAAAGAGTTGTTGGAGATGGCAGGCGGCGTTAAGGGTGGCAAGCTCAAGGCTTGCATCCCAGGCGGATCGTCGATGCCGGTCATCAAGCCGGATGCGGTTGATGTCGCGATCATCGGCTATGAGGAAATGGGCGAAGTTAAATCGATGGTTGGCTCTGGTGGATGTATGTTCTTCAATGAGCACACTGACATCGTGATGCTCGCTTGGCGTACTGCTCACTTCTATGCAAATGAGTCGTGCGGAAAGTGCACCCCTTGCCGAGAAGGGACCCGATGGATGGTTCAGATCATGGACCGAATCGTTGCCGGAAACGGACAGAAGGGCGATATGGAGCTCCTTACCGAAGTTGCGAATAACGTTGAAGGCCGTTCGTTCTGCGCTTTGGGAGACGCCGCCGCTTGGCCGATTAAGGCGTTCATTCGGCAGTTCCCAGAAGAATTTGAATATTGGATCGAGCACGGAAAGAGCCCGGTGACTTCGAAAGAAGCGCTGGCGCTTGTCCCCTGAAGTGACTACGGGTTTCAGAGCATAAATCCTGTATCATAGATTCATGCTCCGCGGTCTCTTTGTACTTGCTTGCGCTTCCGTCGGAATCGCAGGGATTACGGTTGATCCGTACGCGCTCGGAACTCCGGGTCCAGTCCCTTATCCGAAGTCGAACCCTTACACGGTTGCGAAAGCCGAACTTGGGCGACGGCTCTTCGAAGAGCGCGCGTTGAGCAAGACACGCCAGACTCCGTGTACCTGGTGCCACAACGAGCCAGCTGGGTTTAGCGATGGTCGAACCGTCAACATTGGCGATACGAAAGAGGCGCTGAATCGGCACAGTCCGACCCTTATCGGAGCGGGCTACCAGCCACAGCTGTTTTGGGATGGCCGGGTCAAGACGCTTGAAGAGCAGGTGCTGATGCCCATTGAGCATCCTAAGGAGATGAACCTTGGTCTTGCGGATCTTCCTGATCGACTTCGCAAGGCGAAGTACGAGGGTCTCTTTGAGCAGGCCTTTGGCTCGAAAGAGATCACGAAGGAGCGTGTCGCAATGGCCCTTGCCACCTATGTCCGAACGATCACAGAGAATGAAACGCCCTTCGACAAATACGTGAAAGGTGACAAAGCCGCCTTATCTCCGTTGGCGATTCAGGGCTTAGCTATATTCAAAGGCAAGGGGCAGTGCATCACCTGTCACTCTGGTCCGCACTTCACACGGGCGACCATTCCTGGCGCTGACCCGTTTGCGAAGACTGGGCTTGCGCCTTCTTACGTCATCGGGGAAGATCACGGACGTGGGGACGTTACCAAGAACCCGAAGGACAACGACTTTTGGCGGATTCCATCTTTGCGGGGAATCGGTCGAACTGCTCCTTATATGCACAACGGAACGCTAGAGTCGCTCGCTGACGTGGTTGAGTTCTATGACCGAGGCGGGGATGAGGGCGCTTTGCCAAAGTTGAAGTTGACGAAGCAAGAAAAAGCCGCTCTTGTGGAGTTTTTGGAGAGCGGAATTACCGGGCAGTGAACAATTGCGGGGGGAGGGTCGTCTACCTATCCTTGTGCCCCCATGCAATATCTGGAAAACATCCCGTGCTGGGGAAATCCTGTCTTCCCTGAAGCATTAACACAGCTCGACAACGCCCGCGAGACAGGCGCGGAAAGACTTGCTTTGATGGCCGACCACCACGTCGGTTACGGCGTACCTATTGGCGGCGTCGTTGCCTATCGTCACCGGATTTCTCCGAGTGGTGTTGGTTACGACATTGCCTGCGGAAACAAGGCGGTACGCCTAGACTGCGATGAGCGGAAAGTCAAAGCCAAAATCAATCCTTTGATGGACGAGATCTTTAAGAAGCTCTCGTTCGGAATGGGGTTGAACAACAACGAAGTCGTGGAGCATGAGCTCTTCGATGACGACGCTTGGCGTCTTCCGGCCCTGAAAAGCCGAAGACAGAAGGCGCAAAATCAGCTTGGAACCATTGGTGGTGGAAACCATTATGTTGATGTTTTTGGTGATGAACTTGACCGTATCTGGGTTGGAGTCCACTTTGGATCTCGCGGCCTAGGTCATGGAATTGCTCAGCATTACATGGACATAGCCGCTGCTGAGGGACAAGTGAGCAACGGCATCAGCTGGCTCTCGACCGAGAAAGACTCGGGAAGGGAGTACATCGAGGCCATGGAGCTTGCCGGTCGATATGCTTATGCGGGTCGAGATTGGGTCTGCGCTCGGGTCGCCAAGATTCTTGGCGGAACGATTGTTGAGGAGGTGCATAACCACCACAACTTCGCTTGGCGTGAAACCCATGGTGGGGAAGAGTTCTGGGTCGTCCGAAAGGGCGCGACCCCGGCGTTCCCTGGCCAACTCGGATTCGTCGGAGGCTCGATGGGTGATGATTCTGTGATTCTGGAAGGAGTTGATTCTCCGGAGTCGCGTGAGGCTCTCTACTCAACGGTTCATGGTGCGGGGCGAGTGATGTCTCGAACTGCTGCCAAGGGCAAGCGAGGCGAGGCTGGACGCGTCACCAAAGAGATGATGTCGAAGTGGGTCAAAGATCGCGGAGTTGTGGTTCGCGGAGGCGATGTGGACGAAGCTCCACACGTCTACAAACGACTGCACCGCGTGCTTGAGCACCACTCCGAAACCATTCGAATCCGCCATACGTTGCGACCCCTCGGCGTAGCAATGGCAGGAGCCGATGTAAAAGACCCATTTAAGGACTGAAAAAGAGACTAGCTTGCGATATAATGCGAGTTAGTCTCCTTCGGGAGGGGTCGTTGTTGATGTACAAGAGGTCTTTATTAGTTTCCCTTGCCGTGCTCGGGCTGGCGTCAGTCAGCTTTGGTCAGTTCACTCAAGTTAAGGGTGTGCGCGAATTCACCGGTCAGTTGATCGTGCGGCCAAAACAGGTCAGCAACCTGATGGATTCAGGCGTTAGCTTCGACCAGATCCGACTCCGACGAACGCGTGCTCGCAGCCGCGTTGCTCCAATGATTTTCCGCTACATTCCTCAGACTGATGAGTATGTGGTCCGCGTCCCAATCGGAGCCAACGAGAACATGTACGCTTCGTCGTTGCTTGCAACAGGCGACTACGAGTATGCCCATCCAAACTGGCGACTCTTCCCAACTGCTACTCCCGACGACCCACGTTATGCTCAACAGTGGCACCACCCGGTCATCGGCTCGCCTTTGGCTTGGAACCTCTGGACTGGTAGCTCGACGCGCACAATTGCTTTCTGCGACACTGGGATTAAGACCTCCCACGAGGACCTGAAGAACCTCCGTGTTCCTGGCTACAACTCGGAAGACAAGCTTGCTGAGTCGGCTGGCGGTCTGGTTGAGGACATCAACGGTCACGGAACCCACGTTTCGGGTTGCGGAGCCGCCCAGGGGAACAACGGCATCGGAGTCTCTGGTGTGGGTTGGAACTTCAAGGTGATGCACTGCCGAGTTACGAACTCAACCGGTGGTGGCGCCTCTCTCGACAACCTCATGGACGCTGCACGATGGGCGATCGAGCATGGTGCGAAGACCGCAAGTGTCTCCTACTCTGGAGTTGACGCCGATATGATCGGAACCACTGGTACTTACATCAAGTCGATTGGTGGTTTGATGCTTTACGCCGCTGGTAACGACAACCGAGACCTGAGCGGTTTCCGACACGCAGATACGATCGTAGTTGGTGCTTCGACCGAAACCGATGGTAAAGCAGGATTCTCCGCATACGGACGAGGGTGCACCTTGTTCGCTCCTGGTCAGAACATCCTGAGCACGACGATGGACGGTGGTTACGGTTTTGCAAGTGGAACCTCGATGGCAACGCCCGTTGCAAACGGTGCGTTGGCGACCATTTGGTCGGTCAACCCTGACCTGACTCCTAACGAAGTCAGTGACATCTTCTACTCGACCTGCGACAACATTGGGCCGTCTTCGATCTTTGGATACGGACGAATCAACGTTTACAAGGGTGTGAACCTTGCCTTGGCAACCTTGGCGAAGGATGCCACCGTTACAGCGGTTGCGCCGGTCTACGGAACCCACTCTGGTGGTGGTTTGAGCGACGTTAAGGACTCGAGCCTTGTCAGCTCCTATAACGTTCGTGGTCGAATCCAGGCCGGTGTTGGTCCGGTTGCTTCGGCTTCGGTCACCGGTACGATTCCTGCGGTCGCTTCTGAGCTTCGAACGGTTTCGTTCACCGCTGCGTTCAACTCTGACTCGCTGGCTGCGACGACCGTATTCGTATATGTATGGAACAATGCTACTTCGGCTTGGGAGCTTCAAGGCTCGCGAGGAACCTACGGCGGAGTGAACAACACGATCGCCTTCTCTGTTCGGTCGAACATCAGTAGCTACGTCAACGCTGGTGGCAACATCAATGTGATGTTCCGAGCGGTTACCCCGGCTCGCTTGTCACAGAACCTCTCCAACCTCCGGGTTAGCCAGGTCAAGGTTCGATACACCAAGAACCCATCCACTCCCTAGTTCGGGAGCGTGACTTACAAAAATGCCCCATGCTTTGAAGCATGGGGCATTTTTGTTTTACTTGGCGAGGGAGCGGATGATCGATTCCGCTTCTGGGCCGAATTCTGCGAGTCGTCGGTAGAGGGTTAGCTGGACCATTGCGCGCACCTTGTTGAGGTCCTCGGCATCACCATGTCCGAGTTGGAAGTAGGTGTCTCCCTTGAGGTAGTCGGTGAGGAATCTCAGGCCGAGCTCAAGCGCGATGACTTGCACTGCGGAGACCATCATTGAGATTTCTTGGCCCGTAACTTCGGTTGCGGTTGAGAGGAAGCCTTCTGCGACGGCGCGGTACACATCGGTGTCCACGGTGACTTTGTGGAGGTCCGTTTCTTTCTCGCCGGCGACGTTGACGAGCGAGCGGAGCATGTCGCCCCAATCGGCTAGCCATGTGAACGACATTATTGTGTCGAGGTCGACCAGGGCTTTGACATTACCGGTTGTGGTGTCGAAGAGGAAGTTTTCGATCTTGGTGTCGCCGTGGATCAGGGTTTGGCGAATTCGACCTTGTGCGATTGCTGTCCACAGGCCCATAGCGAACGGCTCTTGCTCTTGGACGAGAGCGATGTAGGGCGCGAGTTCGGGATCGTTCTTACGGCGCTCGGCTTCTTCGGCTGAACAGCCGACCAAGAAGTGGGGACCGGTTGACGTTCGGAGGATTGGATCGTCGGGGAGAAGCGCGGCGGCATCACCCATCGTTCGATTGCCATTCATCACCGAGTGGAACTGACGGTAGTAGAGTCCGGTGTCTCGGTAGCCAGGGAGAGAGCCTTCTACGCCGGCGGGGTTGATGGATGATGTTAGATCGGAGTAGATCGCGAGTCCGCGACCCATTTCGCGAGCGAGTCTGAGCTGACCGGCTCGGGCGGAGATTTCTGAGAGGCTCTTGTAGGATTTCGAATCTGGGATCCGAACCATGAGGCGCCAGACGGACCAGCCGTGTTCGTCTGTGAGATCGAGGAATGACTTTCCTTGGCGGGTTGGGACTAGCTCGATTGCTTCCCAGCCTTCGATTGGATTGGTCTTCAGGCTTTCTCGTTGAGCGGTGATGGAGCTGACCATGCCGTTCATGACACGGTAGGGCATCGCGAATACGTCGGAGTTCACCTTTTGGAGAAGATATTCTCGCTCGCCAGCGATGACTTCGTAGGTGTGGAGGTTAATGTTGCCGCGACCGGGGAATGGGGCGATCTGGAGGTCACCTTCGACAGCGAATTGATGAACAACCCAATTGATGTCAGCTGGTGTGTAGTCTTGGTACGCACCTGTGAGGTGCGACGGTCGATCTTGGATGACCGCACGGTCACTTGTCAACGTAATTGCCTGATTGTTCATCCCTAAACCTGAAGGTTAACAAGAATGTTACCACTCGGCGGGTTTTTGTGCGAATTTTGACTTTGTGAGTTGATTCCGATTTACGATCCGTTCAGTAGTTGTCGGATGACTGCTTTATACACCTGCTCGGATTGGGTGATTTGGATGGTTTCGACGCACTCGTTCGCTGCGTGAATCGTTTTGTTGATGGGGCCGAACTCGCAGACGGGGATGCCGGCGGCGGCGATGAAGCGGGCGTCGGAGGTGCCTCCACCCGCGCTGAGCTTGGGTGAACTCCCGGTCGTACTTTGGACGGCGGCGGCTAAGGCTTGGACGAGCTTGGGGTCGTGGGTGATGAACGGTCTTGCACCGTCGGTCCAGACGACTTCAAGGTTGAGACCGTGCTGGGCGGCAAGGGCGTTGAAGACGGCTTGAATCGAGTCTGGGGTTTGGGTTGGCTGGTATCGGATGTTAAAGTCGAAATCGAGCAATCCTGGGATTACGTTGTTGGCTCCGGTCCCAGCGTTGATGTTGGCGACTTGGAGGCTGGAGGGATCGAACTCCGGGGTTGCTTCGTCCCAGTGGTGGTTGGTCAGGGCTTGGAGGAAGGGAAGGACGGTGTGAATCGGATTTTCGGCAAGGTGGGGATAGGCGACATGGCCTTGCTTGCCGAACACTTTGACGCGTCCGCTGAGGGATCCGCGTCGACCTACTTTGATCGTGTCGCCGAAGACGTTCTCGCTTGTCGGTTCGCCGACGATGGCGTAGTCGAAAATCTCGCCTCGGGCGAGGAGGTGTTGCAGGGCATACCCGGTTCCGTAGGTTCCGACCCCTTCTTCATCGGAGGTGACAAGTAAACAGATTCGTCCAGAGAAGGATTGATGTTCTTGTACAAAAGCGATCGCGGCAGCGGTCATTGCGGCGAGCGAGCCCTTCATATCGGCCGCGCCTCGGCCGAAGAGGGTGCCGTCGACGACGGTTGGTTCGAAGGGGGAAGTGTTCCAAGCGTCAAGCGGTCCGGGTGGGACGACGTCGCAGTGTCCGTTGAACAGAATTGACGGACCTGGGGAACTAGTGTAAGCGGCGAACAGATTCTCGGTGTCATGCGAGTTGATGAACTCACACTGGAAACCGGCGGCGCCGAGGAGGGACGAAAGTAGGTCCAAACAGCCCGCTTGATTCGGCGTTACCGAGGCACGCCGAATCAGGTTGATTGCGAGCTGGAGGGCATCCATTAGTCGCGGAGGAGGTCGTTGAGGGCGGTCTTTGCTCGGGTTTGGGCGTCGACGGTTTTCACGATGACGGCGCAGTAGAGCGAGTGGCTGCCATCTTTGGAGGGCAGCGAGCCAGGAACAACGACCGAGCCGGCAGGGATGCGACCGTAGGTGATTTCTCCGGTGGCCCGGTTGAGGATCTTGGTGCTTTGTCCCAGGAAGACGCCCATGGAGAGGACTGAGTTTTCTTCGACGATTACGCCTTCGACAACCTCGGACCTTGCCCCAATGAAGCAGTTATCCTCGATGATGACGGGGTTGGCTTGGATTGGCTCCAAAACGCCGCCGATGCCGACGCCGCCGGAAAGGTGGACGCCTTTGCCGATTTGTGCACACGAGCCAACGGTTGCCCAGGTGTCAATCATCGAGCCATCGTCTACGTATGCGCCAACGTTGACGTAAGAGGGCATGAGGATGACGTTTCGTCCGATGTAAGCGCCTTTGCGGACGGTTGCGGGAGGGACGACTCGGAAGCCACTGTTTGCAAATTCAGCAGAAGTGTAGTTCTCGAACTTCAAAGGCACCTTGTCGTAGAAGTGCATCGGTCCGGCTTCGGATACGTGGTTGTTGGAAAGCTTGAATGAGAGCAAAACTGCTTTCTTGATCCATTGGTGGGTCGTCCACTCTCCGTCGATCTTTTCGCAGACGCGGAGTCGGCCGGAGTCGAGAAGGTGCAAGACGCTTCCGATTGCGTCTTTGAGTCCGTCGGGATAACTGGACGCGGAGATTGTGTCGCGTTCTTCCCACGCCGCATCAATTTCAGCTTGATAGTTTTGCATTCGGTTCATAGTTTAGCCCCTTGGGCAGAAAATCTCAGGTCGCAGTGGGCAGATATGTCAATCCTGTGGCGTGGTTGCATTCTAATGCTGAAGAAGGAACTTTATCGAACTATCAAGCCTCTTCTCATCGTATGAACATAATCATGGGTTCAAGATTTTTGAAGGTAGCTGGTTTGGCAATGGCGCTTGCTGTTGCCGGAGCAAGCTTTGGACAGAGTGGAGCGAAAAAACGAATGGATTTGAAAGAGCTAGTGATTGGCGGCGGATGCTTCTGGTGCGTTGAGGCGGTTCTCGAGGACCTGAAGGGAGTTGAGAAGGTTGAGAGCGGATACGCCGGTGGACATGTTTTTCCGGTCACTTATGACGAAGTTTGCACAGGGCGGACGGGGGCGGCGGAAGTTGTGAAGGTCTTCTATCATGCCGATCAAATCTCTTCGGCAGACATTCTCAAGATGTTCTTCGTCTCGCACGACCCAACGACTCTCAATCGGCAGGGACCTGACTCAGGAACGCAGTATCGTTCGGTCATCTTCTACTCGACGCCAGAAGAGAAGGCTTTGGCTCAGAATGTCATCAAGGACATCACCGACGAGAAACTGTACTCGGGCAAGATTGTCACGACTCTGGAGCCGTTGGAGAACTATCAACGGGCTGAGGAGTATCACCAGAACTACTATGCGAAGTACGAGAAGGCAAGCGAGGCTGAGCGATCGCGAATGAACGCCGGATACTGCGCGTATGTTGTTTCGCCTAAGGTGACCAAGTTCCGACAGAAGTACGCCTCGAAGCTGAAAAAGGGCTGAGTTGTTGCTCCTTGCCCTCCTTGGGGAGGGCAAGGAGTCTCTTGGGGGCGGCGGTAAACTCTGCTCGTGCTCCCTTCCATCCGTGTCTATCTCATTCGCCACGGACAGACCTCTTGGAACGTTGAAAAGCGGGCACAGGGGCATACAGACATCCCCCTCGACGACGTTGGCTTGATCCAGGCGCAGTGCGTTGGACAGGCATTCAGGAATGCCTCGGTCGGATTGATTCTCGCGTCGGATCTTCAGCGGGCACATCAAACTGCGTCGGCCATTTCACCCGAGGTTATTTCCGAGCCAAGCTTGCGTGAGCAGGGATTTGGGGAGTGGGAAGGGGAGAATTATTTGGAGGTGCGCCGACGCTTCATGGCGGCGGGTGATCATCCTTTGGTGACGCCGCCCGGTGGGGAGTCGAAGCAGAACGTTTGGGATCGACTGGCAACGGTGCATTCTCGGCTGAGGGAGACGATGTTTGATACTGCTGTCGTGTCGCACGGAGGCACTTCTTCGATGCTTTGCGCGCGCCTTTTAGGGGGAACCGTTGAGATGGCTGCCTCATTCAAATTTTCGAATGGTGGGGTTACTGAGTTTGAGCGACTTGCGGATGGCCGGTTCCGGCTGATCTGTTATGATGACGTTTCCCATCTTGGTGAGGTGTTGAAAAAGTCGGCTCACGGTGTACTTGGCTGAAACCTGCCAAAATGAATCAATGGTTACCGTAGTTGGCGCTGGGTTCGCCGGTGTCGAAACGGCTTGGGCACTCGCTTCTCGAGGGATTTCGGTTCGTTTGTACGAAATGCGGCCAGTTAAGCGCACTCCTGCCCACACTACAGATTTCTTTGCCGAGTTGGTCTGCTCGAACTCACTTAAGTCGAAATCGCCGACTTCGCCGGCGGGTCAGCTGAAGGCGGAGATGAACGCGCTCGGGTCGCTTGTGCTCCGGCTTGCTGAGGAACACTCGGTTCCCGGTGGTGAGGCGCTCTGCGTGGACCGGGACGCCTTTGGAGCGGCGGTGACGCGCGCCATGGAAGATCATCCGCTGATCGAGGTCGTGCGGGACGAATTCACGCCAGCTATGGCGGAGTCTTGCGATGGTCCGTTGGTGCTTGCGACAGGTCCGTTGACTTCCCCCGAACTCTCGGAGTGGCTCGCGGCAAAGACCGGGCGAAAGCATCTCTACTTCTATGATGCGGTTTCTCCTACGGTTGAGGCTTCTTCCCTCGATATGTCGGTTGTTTTTGCGCAATCACGCTACGACAAAGGCGAAGGGAACGACTATCTCAACTGTCCCTTCGAAAAGGACGAGTACTATGCGTTCGTCCAGGCATTGGTCGCTGCAGAGAGGGCTCCGTTCCATGCCTTCGAAGCGGGTGGAGTGAGGGGCGAGACCGAACTCGGTGACTACGCGTTGCCTGAGCAAGCTCTGCTTGAAAAGATCAAGTACTTCGCGGGATGCACTCCTATTGAGGCGATTGCGGAGAAGGGTGAGCGGTCGTTGGCTTTTGGAAACTTCAAGCCGATTGGTTTGACTGACCCGAGAACTGGACGGCGTCCGTACGCAGCGCTACAGTTACGCCCCGAGAACCGGGAGAAGACGCTCTACTCATTGGTTGCATGCCAGAACCGCTTGCGGTTTGGAGAGCAAAAGCGGGTCTTCCAGATGGTTCCTGGTCTCCAAAACGCCGAGTTCATCCGTTACGGCGTCATCCACCGCAACACCTACTTAGAAGCTCCCACTGCTCTGGATGAGCAATTGCAACTTCGTTCGGTACCCGATGTATATGTTGCGGGTCAGTTGACAGGGGTTGAGGGGTATGTCGAGTCTGCGGCAATGGGAGTTTTGGTCGGGATGAACCTTGCTCGAAAGCTTACGGGCCAGAACTATGTTGCTCCGCCTCGGACAACGGCGTACGGTGCGCTGCTCGCCCACCTTCAGGATCAAACGGAGCGTGAGTTCGCTCCGATGAACATCAACTGGGGCATCTTGCCTGATCCTGAGGAGCCGACGCGTGACAAGGGTATCAAACGTGCCAAAAAAATTGAGGCCGCACAGGGCGGCCTCAATCAGTGGTTGGAAGAACTTAGTTCGGTGAACTAACCAATCTCCCAGGTTTTGCGGTGTCGGAGTTCGCTGTGAGGTCCGACTTCTCTGATCCAGATGTTGCGGTAACGAACGGGGTCTCCGTGATCCTGGAGGGTGATTGGTCCCTTCGGCCCGTGTGGAGTGTAGAAGCCTACTTGTCGGTGCAAGGTTTCGCCGATGAGCGGCGTTGCATGCTGGACCAAGATTCCGTTCAGGAAGACGGTCACGAATGCAGGGGTTTCCAACTTGCCATCCTTGAATCGAGGTGCGACGAAGATAATGTCGTAGGTCTGCCACTCGCCTGGCTTACGGCAAGCGTTGACCAGCGGAGCGGTTTGGCCGTAGACACAACCCGTGGTTCCATCGGCGTAGGTTGGGTTGTTGTACGCGTCTAGGACTTGAATCTCGTACTGTCCCATGAGGAAGATTCCTGAGTTACCACGGCCTTGACCGTCGCCTTTTGGCTCAGCAGGTGCGCAGAACTCAACATGGAGCTGGCAGTCGCCGAACTCACCGATGGTTTGGACTGATCCGGTGCCGCGCTTGACTTCAAAGTAGTCCTGGGTTACCGTCCAAGGGCCGCCCTTCCACTCCTTCATGTCTCCACCGCTAAAGAGAACCTTAGCGTCGGAAGGAGCTTGGCCGTATGCCGCACCTGGAGTCACAACTTTGGGCTGAGGTCGCTTGCTGTCGTGGACTCGCCAGTGTCCGCCTGGGAGCATTGGCGTGTCGTTGTAACCCACGTTCTGTGCAGTAGATTTGGTTGCAAATAGCCCGCCAAGCAGGGTTCCTGCCCCTGCGGCGGAAAGTTTGGCGAGGAGGTCTCGACGAGAGAATGGCATTGATGCAATGTTACTCCCAAGGTTGACCGCTAGGGCCTACTTTTTGAATTCAAATCGTCGGACAAGTTCATAACCGCCATCAGGGAGTGAGTTGTATAGCGCAACTCCCTCGGCAGTCCATGAGAGTTCCTCAGGGTGCTCACCACTGTGGATGTAGTCGCGTAGCTTGTGCCCCAACTTGGTACTTGCTGGCTTCATTCGGGAAAGGGATAAGTGCGGCACGTATTCGTTGTCTCCGCCGACCAAAGCGGTGTGCAATGCTGCTTGAAGCGGATTGAGACGTCCCGTTGAATCGGAGATCTGGAGGGCGAGCACACCCGGGCGCTTGTTGTCGGGGAAGCCGGTGATCTTCTCGACCGTTAGGTAGGGTGCTGCGTGTTGTTGGACGATTTCCTCGGTCGATTCAATTACCGACTCTGTGGGAAGATCGCCGAGGAAGAGAAGGGTGACGTGGTACTTCTCTGGACGGACCCAGCGCATCCCTTGTCGATCCAGCCTTTCGTGGGGCTTAGGTTGCCAATCTGCGATTGCCCTTCGGACAAGGGAGGAAGGTTCGAGAGCAAGGAAGAGTCTATTCATGGGTTTGTTCGTATGTCGCGGATCCACTTTGCATGGAGGTCGAGGAAGAGGCGGTTTCGCCCACCCGCGTGTGGGGTTTTGCCTTTCAAGTTTGCTTGGACAGAGGGAATCGTTTTGGGGAAGTATGGGTCGACGAGCAGTTCGACTTCACTTACTCCGTCGGGAGTTCCGATGGTGGGGTTGTTTGCGTTTCGGGCGTCTTCGGCCGCTTGTTCTTGGGTTTTGCCCCAAAAGTTATCGAGGTCGACTGGATCGGTGGTTCGATCGAAGCGCCACATCCAGTAAGTTGACTCCTGTTGTCGAATTTGGATTGTTTGATCCTGGACGAGCATTGGACAAGACCATATTTCCTTGTTCTTGAGATAGGGATCCACCAAATTGATCGCCCAGCCTGCGCGAGGATCGCTAGGGGGCCAACTTGTCCAGGGGCGGTAGTTGATGGACTTGATATCGCGGCGATCTGGGAATCGATCATCGGCATCGTTGAGATAGAGATTGAGTCCGATGCCGATTTGGCGCATGTTGCTGAGACAGGCCGCCTTCTTTGCCGCCGCTTTCGCTTGGGTAAAAACCGGGAAAAGGATTGCCGCAAGGATCGCAATAATAGCAATGACTACTAACAGCTCAATGAGGGTGAATGCTCGTCTCATAGGTTCAGCGCTGCCCTCGAATCTTCGATCTGTTTGAGGCAGGTCTCAACTGCGTTTAGAAGAGCTTCGACGGCCATGATTGGATTCCCGGTGAACGGGAACATGAAGGCGTCTCTTGTGTTGTAAGAACCTTGGAGTGTCTTTGGCAGCAGTACAAACAGGCGAGGTGGAATGTCCTCGAGGTTCCTGAAGATGAGAGCGACTTTACCTTGGCGAGCGTCGACTTTCTCAATGCCGAGCTGCTTGCCTCGGATGCGGAGCGACATGACCGCGAAGGCATTGGATACTGACTGTGGCGGTTTGCCGTAGCGATCTTCGATCTCGCTCTGAACCTCGCCCAGACGGGTTTGGTCGCGCGAGGACATCATCTGCTGGTAGTAGAAGAGTCGCTGCGCTTGTTCGCCGATGTAGCTTTCGGGGAGCATCGCCATGACGGGGATCTCGAACGTTGGCAGTGGAGTGAGGGATTCGAGCGGGTCTCGGGCGGTATCGGCGGTGATCGGTTGTCCGTCGACACCGGTCTTCAAGGATGCAACTGCCTCATTTATGAGTTGTGTATACAACTCATAACCAATTTGGAGCATCGTTCCACTCTGCTTTGCGCCGATGAGTTCGCCTGCGCCGCGAATCTGGAGATCGCGAAACGCCAGCGAGTAGCCGGAACCGAGAGAAGAGAACTCTTGGAGTGCCTGGAGTCGCGCCAAGGCACCTTCGGACATGGTTTTCTTCTTCTTGTTGGTTTCACCTGAGGCTTCTTCTTGTCGTTGCTTGGCGGCGATAAAGCTGGCGTCCAAGTTGCGGTTGTAGAGGAAGAGCGCGTACGCTTGGCGATCGGAGCGACCGACGCGGCCGCGGAGTTGGTAAAGCTGGGCGAGACCGAGGCGGTCTGCGTTTTCGATGATCAGCGTGTTGGCGTTGGCGATATCGATTCCACTTTCGACGATCGTTGTGGAGAGGAGGATGTCAATCTCGCCCTTGATGAAGCCCACCATGATTGGTTCGAGCTCCTTTTCGTTCATTTGGCCGTGGCCAACACCGATGCGAGCGGTGGGGACCAGTTTGCGTAGCTTTTCGGCGACGTGTTCGATCGAGTCGACACGATTGTAAACATAGAACACCTGCCCGCCTCGTGCGAGTTCACGAAGGATCGCTTCCCGAACGACTTCGGAGGAGTATTGACGGACGAATGTGCGAACGGGAAGTCGCCCTGGCGGTGGGTCGTTGATGGTGGACATTTGGCGAATGTCCATCAGGGCCATGCTGAGGGTTCGGGGGATCGGGGTTGCAGACAGGGTTAGGACGTCCACTTCCGTCCGGAGTTCCTTGAGCATCTCCTTCTGTTTGACGCCGAATTTTTGCTCTTCGTCGATGATGACCATTCCGAGATTCTTGAACTGAATCTCTTTGCCAAGCAGAGCGTGGGTTCCAATGACCATCTCTGTGGAGCCGTCTTTGAGGGCGTCGATGATTTCGCGCCGCTCGCTGGCGTGGGTGTATCGGTTGATCAAACCGATTCGGGTTCCGAATGAACCAAGTCGATCAACGAAGTTGCGGTGATGTTGTTCGGACAGGATTGTCGTCGGGCAGAGGATTGCTACTTGACGTCCTGATTGGATGGCTTTGAATGCGATTCGGATTGCGACTTCAGTTTTGCCAAAGCCGACATCTCCGCAGACCAGCCGATCCATGGGATACGGCTGGAGCATGTCATTCTTCGCTTCCCGGATCGCTCTCAGCTGACTCGGTGTCTCCACCCATGGGAACGTCTGTTCCATTTCCGTCTGGAATGGAGTGTCCGCCCCGTAAGGTGTACGTTGGACGTTTTTCCGCACTGCGTACAACTTCACGAGGTCCCGGGCGAACGCCCGGGCCTCCTCCTTCGCTTTTCCCAGGGTCCGCTGCCATTCACCTCCTGTTAGCCGGTTTAGTTTGGGATTATCGTCCCCCGGGTTGAGATATTTCTGGATTCGGTCGAGCTGGTCGGCGGGGACAAACAGTTTGTCCGGCGCCGCATATTCGATGAAGAGGAATTCCTTTTCAACCCCCTCGACTTCTCGGCGCGTGAGGCCTCGGAAGACTCCGATGCCGAAGTTGATGTGAACGATGTAATCGCCAGGTTTGAGGTCGAGAACAGTCGCGACGGGTGCGCCCTCTTGGAACCTGCGTTGCGGCAGCTTGAGGCGGGCGACGCCGAAGAGTTCGGCGTCTGAGATAAAGGCGATGGCGTGGTTTGGGAGGACGAATCCGCCGCCGAGGTTTCCGCTGACGAGATAGCCGTTGGGTTCGCCCCATGGCTTGCCTTCGGAGGCTTCAGGAACCACTTCCTGGGGATAGATATCGATTTGGCTGAGGACCGACTTCGCTCTGTTGGGTTGATCCGTAGTGAAGACTACCGAGAGGTTTTGCTCTCGCCAGGTTTTCATGGTTTGGGCGAGGGCATCGGCTCGTCCCCGGTAGGGTTCTAGCGAGGCACCGCCGAGGTCATACTCAACGCGCGCTTCAAGCCAGTTTGGCTTGTCGTTCATGGCGGTGAGAATCCACTTTCGGGAGGCTGAGTCGAGGTGCTCGACGGGGAGGAAGAAGTCGTTTGCGGTGGCGTGGAGGATTTCACCGCGGGCAGCGCGAGCGGCGAGGGCTTGCCCGAGCTCTTCTTCGGCGCGGTTGCCGATTGCCTCTAACTCGAGTGGCTCGTCCAGAATCAGTGTGTCGGTCTCATCGACGAGGAGGTCGATGGCGCATCCGGAGTCGGGGAAGAGGAGGGGGCGGTAAAGCTCCATTCGGTCGAAGAACTGACGTGCGGCAAAGTGCTCTGCGTCGGCGGAGACTAATTCTTCGAGCCGGGTGGCGGCTTCTTCGTCTTCAACGCCACCAACTTCACGCTCGAGTTGGTAGAGGATGGAGTCTCGAATCTCGTTTTCGTCGCCGCAGAAGAGGACTTCGCGGGAAGGGGCGAGTTGGAGTGCGGGAACGGTTCCGGTGGATCGCTGAGAGCCGGCGTCGAAAGTTCGGACGGATTCGACTTCGGTATCAAACCATTCGATGCGAATGGGCTGTTCGTAGCCGCTTGGCCATACGTCGACGATGCCTCCGCGCTTGCTGTAGCCACCGGGGAGGCGCACAGGCTCTTGGAGTTCGTAGCCCAGCTTTTTGAGCGTGTCTACGACGGTATCTGGATCGATTGTCTCGCCGGATCGGATGGTGATGAACGACTCGAGGAGCAGATCGGAGGGGATGGTGCGCTCCAGAGCTGCTTGAGGGGAAGCGATGACGATCTTAGGCCCTGCTTCTGCGAGGCTACGCAACGCTCCAAGTCGGTCGCTGAGGGCGATCTGCTCGGGGGTGGCGTCCTCGAAGAGGGCGGAGTTACCGCTGGGTAGCTGGTGGACGTCCGAATGGGGAACGCCGCTGAGTTCGAGCTTGGCTTGCCACGCCAGTGCACGGTCGTAGCTTGCGGTGACAATGAGAATCTTTCGCGGATTTCGGAGGTAGGATGCGCCAACGAACACCGCTCGAGCTTCTGAGGGGACGCTGTTCCAAAGCGCAGAATCAGAAAGTTGGTCGAACGGCTCCGAGAAGGATTCCGAGGAAGCGATGAGGCGAGCCCAATCGGCAACGCGCATTGTTGGGAGTCTACCGCTTGAGGGGGCGGGCTGGGTGCATCAGCACCTTAACCGATGACCGAAAATGGCGTCATGTCACGCTCGATGGCGTTATTCTTGTCGAGCAACAGGACTCGCGGGACGATCGGCTCGTCGGAAAGGTCGAAGGCCGCGATGATGACCTTCTCGCCTGACTTGAAGAAGTGAGCAGCGCCACCGTTGATTCCGATGGTGCCTTTGGGGCCGGCAAAGGCGTAGGTGGTGATTCGTGACGTCCCGGTGACGCTCCAGATGTGGACGAGTTCGCCATCCTGGATGCCAACGGCCTCCATCAGCTCAGCGCCGATTTCGATTGACCCGATGTAATCCGGGTTGCAGTATGTAATTCTGGCGTGGTGGAGCTTAGCCTTCAGTAGCTGGGACAGGCGCATTCGAATCCTCGGGTTCTATTATGGCAGGGGTTTTGCGGAGGCGACGATTCGCCGCGCTCATCAGACCGCCGATTAGGAAGATGCCCGTGCCGATCCAAACGAGAGATGTCAGCGGCTTGTAGAACAACTTGATTGGGAAGAAGGGTGGGTTGACGTAAAGCTGGACATTGACCGACTTGTCCTTCGGGCTCATTGATTCGAGAGCAACTTGGAAATCTCCGGCAGGGTGAAGACTTGGTTGGAGACCACCGTCGACCAGTTTTAAAGTGGGGTTTACGTTGAACTTTTTGAGCTCGCCTCGATCCTCGTATGAGATTTCCAGAAGTGCGCCAAACTCGGCTCCGGCTTGACCGAACTTGCCGTTGTTGGTGGACTTGATGTTCTTGATCGTGACACTGGATTGAGTCTTTGTCTCGCCCTCTTTGAGGTTCATGGCTGGCTTGAAGAATTCGACGACGGGCTCACCCATTGCGAAGTTGAGGTCGTGGCTAAAGCTCTGAACGATATACGGCCAGACTTGCGCTTGCTCGGGGGACTCTGGGCCGCCCATTTGGTAGTAAAACAGGGTCGGTGCGATCTCAAACTCGTTTCCTTCTGGAGAGGTTACGGTGAACTTGACTCGGTTCTCCCGATCTGTTCGCTTATCCCAATCGTATTCTTTGAAAGCGATCTTGTAGCCAATTCCTTCGCCGGGAGTTTGGGTGGTGACACTAATATCTGCCTCTCGTTCGAAGCCACGCGAGATCAGAAGCCCACCGAGCAGGACGCAGATTCCGAAGTGGGAGATGAAGGGGCCGGTTCCGAGCTTGGAGCGCTTCGATAGCTCGATGGCTCGCCAAAGGTTGGTGATCGCGGGGAAGATGGCAAGGAACATGATTCCGGCCATTCCGAAGACCAGAGGAACATTAAGGCCTATGATTGGAGTGTGCAAGGTCGCATCGGGGCTGATCCGCACTCCGAATTTTTCGTTCTTGAAGATGATTAACAAAGCTCCGACGAGGCCGAGGCTGACGCTGAGGAGGACAACCAAGCGGCTGGTCAGAGACTTGATCTGCTCGCGCTTCCAACTGGCGATAGGGCCGACGGCAATCGCGATCATAATCGGCACGAAGAACCAGATCAGGGCACGGTGGTAGACAGCTTCCTCGACTCGAGCACCTTCTCCTCCCCGGAGGGCAGTGATGACTGGCCAGCTCATGCCAAGCGCGATGACGCTGGCAAGAAGGCAGAGGCTCAGCATTCCCATTTGGTAGAAGGTCTCGCGGTTGACGCCTCGCTCTGGTTCAGCGTTGTCCGCTTTTGGCTGGCGACGGAGCGTGATGATATACGCGACTACAAACGCGATGAATAGGCCGATCATGCCTCCCCGAAGGATCTGGAGGGCACCTCGCTCCATTTGGGCGAAGCTGTGATTGCTGACCTTGTCCAGGAGTCCGCTACGGGTTAGGAATGTGCCGTAGACGAACGCGATGAAGGGTAAGCCACCCAGGAAGACGTTGGTGCTGATCCACTTCTTGCGGGTGGTCTGCATGATGATTCCGTGGCTGAGAGCCACGAGGAAAATCCAAGGAACCAGAGAAACATTTTCGACAGGGTCCCAGCCCCAGAAGCCGCCCCAGTTGAGGGTTTCGTATGCCCAAAGGCCTCCGAGCGAAATGCCGACGCCAAGAACGGTCATGCCGAAGATGACGGGACCGCGGGTGATCTTGACCCATTCGGTTGTGTCTCGGTGGAGGACTCCGGCGAGGCTGTGGCAGAACGGAATTGCCAGCGAAGCGAAGCCGAGGAAGACTACGGGGGGGTGGATGTTATTCCAGTAGTTTTGGAGCGACGGCACCATGCCGTTGCCATCGAACGGCATCTTGATGACGCCTTTCGTGGTGATCGCTTCTTTGATGACTTCAAACGGAGTTTCGCGGGTGAGAATCGCGGTGAGGATTCCAAGGATGATCGCCCAAACGGCGGTGTATCCGCGCTCGATGCTTTGGGCTCGGCGGAATGTGAGACCCGCGCAGATTGCACTCCAGAATGCCCAGAGAAGGAAGCTGCCTTGTTGACCGGTCCAGAGAGCCGAAATCTTGTAGATCAGTGGATTGATGCTTTCGCTGTGCTCGGCAACATATTTGAACTGATACTGCTTTGTAATGAACAGGGTGAGCAAGGTTGCGAACGCAACGACGACCGAGACGCATGCGGTTCCGAAGCTTAGGCGTCGGAGCTTGTCTTGGCCTTCTTTAACGCTGAAAAGAATCGCGAGAATAAAGCCGACGAGAGCAAGGATGATGCTGTATTTTCCAACTGCCCCGATCAGGTTTCCCCACATGGGGGCGTCGGCGAGTTGGGCTAACTGTGCATCGTTGTCCATGTTTACTTCTTTTCTGCTTCGTACTTACTGGGACACTTAGTGAGAAGCTGTTCGGCGACAAACTTGTCTCCGTCCAGTCGACCAACCGCAGTGACTCGTTCGGCTTGTTCTAAATTGTTGACAGGATCGCCGTTGTAGACGACGTGGATTCGTTCTCCGTTTTTGTCGGTGCCATCGAACTCAATCGCGCCGGACTTGATGCTCTTTGAGATCGATTTTTTGTCGAGGTTAAGGCCGAGGTTAAGGTGGTCTGAGGAGAGCTTTCGGGCTTCCGCCAAGGTGATGTATGGGGAAGCACCTTGTTGGAACACGGCGATCACTACTCCGATCGCAACGACCGAAATGAGGACGGGAATGATCGTAGATCCGCGCATGGTTGGAACTAATGGTACCGGAGAGTTGTCGGTCTTGATGGTTCTACGTTTTGCAATGAGGAGGAATCTCCCTACGCTGGCACCAAATTTGCCATACTAACGGATATCACTATGAATTTTCGAGTTTCTAGTCTCGCGCTTCTGCTTCTTCCAGTCTTGGCTATGCCCCAGACACCTCCTGCGGCCAAGCCAGCCGGAGATTCCGGGGAGATGGTTTTTAATGCTGCGATTGGTAGTTTTAAGCTTGTTAGCCCCGGCGACCGAAACGCCTACGGCAAGCTTGAGTTGACCTTTAAGGGAACGTTGCTTCTCGTTGGATTGAAGCCGAATACTCCAGTCCAAGTTACTGGAAATCTTCGCAAAGAGTACGACAACGGTAGCCGTGAGCGCGTGATCTATCATGGTCAGGGCAAGATTGTTGTTGATGGCACGATGAAGTCGGCACAGTGGTTTGGCCGAGATCTTTCGGCACGATTTAATGGAATGGGAATTTTCCGATTGTACGGAGAGTTCGACAAGAAGGGAATGACGGGAACCTACCAGTTGACTGGCGATAAGCTTCGCTACTGGGGATCAGGAGGAATGACGGTAGTTGTTCCAAACCCGGCAATCACTCCATCGGTCAAGCCTAAGGTCAAAATCGACTAACGTTGCTTGAGAACACGTTTATCCATATTCCCGGAGTCGGCTCTCAAATGGAGCAGGCTCTGTGGAAACGTGGATGCCTTACATGGCAAGATGCGCTCGATAATCTGAGCGATCTCTCGTTTGGAGCGGCTGACCTGGAAAAGGTTGAGCGGGTTCTGAACCGATCCGTTGAAGCGCTTGCAAACGGAGAACACCAGTTCTTCACACCTCTCCTTGGACTCAAGGAGGCCTGGAGAGCGTTCCCTGCGTTCCGAGACTCGTGTGCTTACGTCGACATCGAAACCGATGGAGGCAAGGGTGGCCAGTCGATCACGATGATTGGCCTTTACGACGGACAGGAATTTGACTGCTTTATCAAGAAACAGTCGCTTGCAGCCTTTCGCGACCGGATCAGCCACTTCTCGATGATCGTAACGTTTTTTGGGGCAAGTTTTGATTTGCCGATCATCCTCAAAGGCTTCCCAGGACTTACTCTGGATCAGATTCATATCGACTTGTGCCCAACTCTAAAGTCTGTCGGAGTCGGTGGCGGACTGAAGAAGATCGAGAAATTCTTTGGGATTGATCGAGGTGAAGACACCGACGGCCTTACCGGATACGACGCGGTGCTGCTCTGGCGTCGTTGGGAAATGACTCGAAACCAGGGTGCGCTGGATAAGCTTGTTGCTTACAACCGGGAAGATGTTGTGAACATGGAACGGTTGGCGGAAATCGCATACGAGATGAAGAAATCCGCCACGTTCGACTCGGTCTTTGCGACCGATCAGTGTGAGTAGTGACCGCGTACGAAGCCGAGGCACTGAGCGACTTCGGGAACGTTGGTCTGCCAGTTGTATTCGTACTCAACGCTGACTGAGCCGGTCATGTTGATCTTGTTGTAGATACCCAGGATTCCGACGATGTCCGAGACTCCTTGGCCGTAGGGCATGTCGTGACCGCCTGGAGTGAATTCGTGGAGGTCCTTGAGGTGGCTGCTGACAACTCGACCCTTCAAGATGTTGAGGGCGTCGGTGGGCTTAATTCCTGATCGAACCCAGTGACCGGTGTCGGCACAAGCGCCGATGCGCTTATCTCGATTCTTGACGAGGTTGTAGACGTAGTTTGGATCCCAGATCACATACTTCGGATTGTTTGGCTGCTTGGGGTGGTTGTGGAAGCCAACTTTGATGTTGTACTCCTTGACCATCGCCTCGATGGTGTCGATCGATTCGGTGCTTTCCGTGTTGAGGATTTCGATCCCCATCGATTTTGCCCACTCGAAAAGCGGTTTTGCCTTTGCCGCATCTTTCTCAATTCCGGTTACGCCAAATGCGATTGCCTTCACTTTGAATTTGTTGAGTTGCTGGGTCAAAGCGGCTTGGTCGCTTGCTGACATCCAAGGGCCGACGCTAGCGTCTCCACCGTCTTTCAGCTTTTGACCGGGGAAGAGCTCGATGTGGTCTGAGCCTGCGGCGGCTGCCTTTTCGATAGCCTGGAATGCAGAAAATTCGTGGAAC
The DNA here is from genome assembly GCA_903927345.1 of uncultured Armatimonadota bacterium. Taxonomy (GTDB): domain Bacteria; phylum Armatimonadota; class Fimbriimonadia; order Fimbriimonadales; family Fimbriimonadaceae; genus Fimbriimonas. The sequence continues at coordinate 56,047 of CAIYMO010000055.1, forward strand.
GTCCATGCTTGGACGCACAACTTGAAGGGCATCGGTTTGGCAAAAACTGCGGCGAGGATTAGGCTAGAAACCATGAAGGAATCTTAGCACGATTAACGGGCTTGATTACAGGCTGGCAGCGCGACGCATGATGTCGAGCGCGTGTTGGAACACCATTTCGGTTTGTGGGTCCCATTGGTAGTAGACCGAGGGAAGGGTCTCCATAGTGACGTACTGCCTTCCGAGCGACTCTTCGGTTGCGGAGATGGGCTGAAGTCCGGTCACTTTCGCGGTGTAGACGTCGGCCCAGCGCACTTCGGTTTTTTCTCGGATGTGATAGCAGCCAATGTATTGGATTGAGTCGAGTTGCGCACCAGCTTCTTCGAGCGCTTCGCGTTTAACTGCGTCTAGCGAGGTTTCGTAGGCTTCGACTCTGCCCGATGGGATGCACCATCCACGGTCTTCGATGTTGCAAAGTAGGACTTCCTCGTTGCTCCAGGGGAAGACAAGCGCGGCGAAAGCACGGATCGGCGCCTTATACGGAGCCGGATAGAATTGCAGAGTTTGGCGTCCGTAGGTTCCAGATGGAAACTTCTTTACCGCCATGTAACAACCTTTCCGAGCACGTTCTCAAGTTTGAACGCGCCGAATTTCCTGCTGTCGTCGCTGTGCAGGATGTTGTCGCCGATCACGTAGATTCGGCCGTCTGGGACGGTGTATGGTCCCTTTTCAAGTGGCCAATCTTGGGGCGCGAGTGCCCACGGGATTTGATCACCTGGGAGCCCATAGACGCGCTTGATGAAATACTTGGTCTTGGACTGTTCTTCTCGAAGGACGATGATGTCGTTCTTCTTGATTGTGCCAACGAGGAAGTAAGCCTTGGTGGTGAGCACCTTTTGGCCGTTGTTCAGAGTTGGGAACATGGATTGGCCGTCAACCACTGCCGTTTTGAAGTTCGTTGCGAAGACGGCAGAGAGAACGAGCACCACGAAAAGGAACACGGTGAAGAACCTAATTCTTCTCCGGCCCGTAGGTTTCGTGCTTGATTCGTTTACGATAGGGTCTCCATCCATGTCCGCTATACTAATGTTCTAGCATACTGCTCTGGTAGTTCTAAGGGGTTATGGCAACAATCTTCGATACTCTGCGCGACAATTCAGGCTCGGTCCTTTCTCTTCTGATTGGTCTCAACCTAATTCTCGGTGGATTTCTGGTTCGCCTCACCCTGAGTGTTGGGAAGTCTCAGGCGAGGATGCGAAAGCTGCTGAGCGGCGCGCAGGGGGCGGATTTGGAGTCGGTTCTGGTGGAGCACGGACAGAAGCGCGAGGAACTCCAATTGCAGGTCAAGAGTCTTGGGACTCGTATGGAGACTCTGGAGCGGAAGTTGCAACGTTCAAAGCGACATGTCGGATTGGTTCGATACGATGCCTTTGAGGATATCGGCGGACTGCAGTCGTTTGCGATGGCGGTTTACGACGATAATGGCGATGGTGCGGTTTTGAGCAGCATCATTGGACGCGCAGAGGGACGCGTTTACGGCAAGCCTCTGATGGCAGGAAAGTCGGATCGGAACCTCACTAACGAGGAACAGCAGGCAATCGAGTTGGCTGTGAACGCGCAGTCGAAGACGAAGTGATACCGGGTAACTTCCTAGGGCGAGATTTGTAGGAGATCGATTGAGCGAGTATTTTCAGGCGGACAATATTCTGATTGAAAAGGCGCAACGCGGGGATCGCGGGGCGCTGAATGAGCTCATTCGTAAGCACCAGGAGCGAGCGTACCAATACGCGTTCCGGCTGACTCGTAACCCTGACGTCGCTGCTGACGTGGTTGCAGATGCGTTTGTGCGCATCAACAATGCGCTGAAGAATTTTAAGGGGAATGCGGCGTTCACCACGTGGCTCTACCGAATTATTACGAACTGCTACCTGGACCAGCGGAAGCGAGAGAAAGGGAAGAGCAACGTTAGCCTTGATTCGAGCTATCAGCAGGACGATGAAGATGTGACTCGAGAAATCGAGGACACTGGGCGGACGCCGGACGAGCTGGTTGAGCGAAACCAGCGTGAAGAGCTTCTACATAAGGCGCTTGCTCTGCTTCCTGAGTTTCAAAAGTCGATGATCGTGATGTATCACGCTGAGCAACTGTCGTATGAGGAAATTGCTGAGGCACTGGATTTGCCGATCGGAACGGTGAAGAGTCGGTTGAACCGAGCCCGAATCAGTTTGCGAGAAATTCTTGCTCAGGACGAGGAACTATTCAAGGTCTAGTCGAGTCAGAAGAATCATAACCACCTGAGGAGATGGATTTCCCATGAGCCGAGAACGATTACAAGAACATTTTTCCGCCCTTTATGAGGGGACACTTGATGCAGGATTGACGCAACAGATTCAGCGGCGGTTTGATTCTGATCCCCAGCTTAAGGAAGATTACGAGTCATTTTCATTGATGATGGAAACCCTCGGGTCCATCGGCGAAGAAGAGATTGAAGTTCCGTCGTTCCTTTCGAGTCGAATTGCTGATCGAATGGAAGCTGCGGGGAACACCAAGCCTGCGTTCTCGTTGTTCAATTGGTCCAAGACTCTCGGGTTTGGAGCGATCGCCACCGTCGCGATCGTAGGTTCGGTGCTGGCCATTAAGAATCAGAATTCTGGTCCGGTGACGGCGGGAGTTGTATCGAGCTCTGCCCCTGCCCAGGCTCTTAAGGTTCTCGACACTATCGAGATCAAGATGGTTGGCTCGGATGCGGTGCTCAATTACAATTCGAGCGGGCCGAAGACGCTGACGGCAACATTTTACGGAACCGGGCAAGTGTTGCGAAAGGCTGATCTCGACGGCAACACCGCGACTTACGCTCTGAGGAACACTGAGTCACTTGCTGCGATTTTCGAGGTCGATGTCACCGGCGAAAAGTCTGACCACTTTGTCGTTGTTCCAGGTTCGTCCAGTGCTTTCGAATTGCAAGGTGAAGGCAAAGTCTCTGATTTCCTGAAGGGCGTATCGGCTAAGTTCCACAAGGTGATTTCGATTCAAATGGCAGCTGCTAAGCTGGAATCAACCACCAAATGGGACCTGAAGAGCGACGAAGCCGGAGCTGCACTTTCGTCAGTGCTCACTGCGAAGGATTATTCGATTTCTACCGCGCCGGACGGAATCATCACGGTCGAAGCCCACAACTAAGGCCTGAGTCGAACGATATCGGCCGAGGGAACTAGGCCGACGAAGCCCTTCTTGCGCAGGCGGACTTTTGCTCCGCTCCACGTTCCCGGAATGTCGGGAAGCCAGATGAGCTTGCCTTTTAGGTCGGTGTGGATCGGAATGTCCATGCTTGAAACATCCGACACGCAATCTCTAAGAGACTCGGGCAGAGTTGCGGCTTGCGGACCGTTAATCTTCATAACTCGGCTAACAATCTTTGGTGAAAAGGCGAACTGGACCCACAGCAGATAGCCGATGTACTGGTTCATCGCGCTTTCACCCTTGCCTTTAAACATCTCTGCGTTCGGGAAGGTTTGGGCGGCTTTGAACATCAAAGGACGAGCTTTGTCCCGCACCCACGCTTGGCATTCTGCTTGGGAAACGCCCATCATCTGTTCGGGATCGTAGTCCTTTCGGTTGCATAGTTCGGACAGGAAGAGCTTTTCACCGAGAAATCCGTTTGCCCAATATTCGGGGTAGTCGTAACCTCCGACCGCAGGGAGGGTGGCGTGTCCATACTCATGCGCTACTTCACGAAGCTGCTCAATGCGCTCTTTGAACGTAGGCAGGTCGTAGATGTAGATTGTGTTGACCTTGCTGGAGCCGCCCCTTGGTGCCTGGGGGTCCTCGTCGAATAGGTGCTCCCCGCCGGGCTGGCCTGACCAGCATAGATACACATCGATACAACTTCGCGAGTAATCCGGCTTATGGTCAATTTTTAGCTCGTCGTAGTTGAACTTCCATAAGTGGAGGAGAGTCTTTGCGACACTCGGAGAAAGCTCGGAGTGAACTTTGCGGTCTTGAGCGAAGATACGGAACCTAAGCTGGAGCTCGTTCGTGCTGGACCGCGCCTGGGCGTATCCTTCGGACATCCACTCAAACTCAAACGGGATGTTTTTGTCCGTAAACTTGAGCGGAGACTTTTTGACTGGCTTGAGAGGCGAATCGAGCTGGCGCACCTCTGTTTTGGTTGTGTCGAGAAGGAGCCAGGCGAGGGTGGATGCGATCATCTTTCTGTGGCGAAGATTCTAAGACCTTCGAGGGTTAACATTGGGTTATACGCGTCAATGCCGTCACATAGCTCCGTGAATATTTCTCCTAACCCCCCAGTTGCGATTACCTTGGGTTTGCTTCCGAGTTCGTCGGTGATCCGTCGGATCAGTTCGTTAATCGCGCCGGCGTAGCCGAACATGACTCCGCTCGCAATGCTGTGGCTGGTGTTCTTTCCGATTGCACTTGCTGGGGCTTTCAGATCGATGGCTGGGAGCTTGGCGGTGTTTTTCACAAGAGCGCTCAAACTGGTGAGAGGGCCGGCAAGGATTGCTCCACCGGTGTACACGTTGTTTGCGTCGATGACGTCAAACGTTGTCGCGGTGCCGAAGTCCACGACGATGATCGGGCCGTTTTGAATTGCGAGGGCCCCGAGGGCATTTGCGATACGGTCGGCTCCGACGCTCGACTTTGGCTCGTAGTCAACTTGGACACCGTGATCGGATCCTCCCGTTAAGAACTTCAGCTCGGTATGGAAGTAGTTTTTGGTCAGGAGCTTTAGGGTCCGGTCGATCCCAGGGACAACGCTGGCGCAGACGACTGAGTCCACGGAGAACGGATGTCCGGCGATTTCGAACATGGACTTGAGCCAAGCCGCGAGTTCATCTTCCGTCGATTCGATGTTAGTTCGGTGTCGCCAAGTATCTACCCAGCGACTGCCGTCGTGGAGTCCGAAGACGGTGTGGCTATTTCCAACATCAATCGCCAAGAGCATGAGTCAAATCTACCCGGCTGTAAATCGTGCCGCCTGCTTCTTTTGTGATTGCACCGACGACGCTTGCAGCGACGAGATCGCGCAGGTCGTAAGAGTCGGCTTCCACCATGATTCGAACGATTGCCTGAGTTCCGCTTGCACGAACGTTGATGCGACCGTGTCCAGCGAGGTCTCGGCTTGCTGTTTCGAGAGCGCTCTGAACGAGCTCTCCATCGTTCCACGTGCTTCGATCCGCGACTTCCATGTTGACCAGTAGCTGAGGCCACGGCTCGTAGGCATCGTAGTAACTCACGGCATCCCGTCCAGACTCTTTGAAGACTCGAAGGAGCTCAAGGCAGGTGATGAGTCCATCTCCGGTCGGCCCGTGGTGGGGGAAGATGATGTGACCGCTCTGCTCGCCGCCGATGAGGGCTCCGGTTTCTGAGATCTTTTGTGAGACGTACTTGTCTCCGACCGGGGTTCGCTCGAGATGAATACCCTTGAGCGCCATATAGTGCTCGAAGCCGCCGTTTGACATAACGGTGCCGACTACGGTGGCTGGAGTGAGCTTGCCTTGCGCCTGAGCGTGTTCTGCCCAGATGCCGATGGTTCGGTCGCCATTGATTAAGCGGCCTTGACCGTCGGAGAAGACGGCTCGGTCTGCATCGCCATCGAATGCGACGCCAACCATCGACCCGCTCGACTGTGTAAGTTCTTGGACGACCTCTGGTTTGGTGGCACCACCGAACTCGTTGATGTTCACGCCGTCTGGGACATCGCCGCAGACAACGATCTCGGCACCGAGACGACGAAGGACTTCGGGGCCGAGCGCGTAGGCGGCACCGTGCGAGCCATCAACCGCGACTTTCATACCATCGAGTCCGCCGGGAATCAATCCGACGAGCATGTCTGCGTAGGATGCCAGTAGCTCGGGAGCCTGGGAAAACGCGCCAACGCCTCCGGCTACAGGTCGCTCGAAGGTCTCTTCCATGAGTTGCTCGATGCGAAGTTCGACTTCGTCACGGAGCTTGCAACCATCGTGTCCGACGAGCTTGATTCCGTTATCGGGGAATGGGTTGTGGCTGGCGGAGATGATCACTCCGAGTCCAAAATCACCGGTTCTTGCGATGAAGCTGACAGCTGGGGTTGGGGCGACTCCGACAGCAACAACGTCCACTCCTGCAGCATTGAATCCTGCAGCGAGAGCCATTCCGAGCATCGGTCCAGACTTGCGGGTGTCGCGACCAATGACGACTCGACGCGTGCCTCCGGTCTCGACGAGGTAGCGGCCAGCCGCCATCCCGAGATTCAGCGCCATTTCGGCGGTGAGCTTCTGGTTTGCAACTCCGCGGATGCCGTCGGTGCCGAAGAATTTGCGGCTCATGGCTTCACCGAGACGCGAACGGTGGCGGGGCGAACCACCTTTTCCCCCATTCGATAGCCGGCGGCAACTTCTTCGACCACAGTATCGGCTTCGTACTCGTCCGTTGCAATAGTGCCGATGGCTTCATGAATGTTTGCATCGAACGGTTGACCAACCGAGACGATTGGCTGGACGCCTTGCTGCTCAAGGATGAATCGCAACTGCTTGTCGATTGCCTTGACTCCGGTGAGGAGCGACTCCATCGACCCGCCGTTCTCGGCGGCGCCCACGGCGCGAGAGAAGTTGTCGAGGGCAGGAAGCAAGGTCATCACCAGCGACTCGGTGGCGTATTGGCGCACCATGGCTTGCTCGGCTTGTTGCCGCTTCTTGTAGTTTTGGAAGTCAGCCATCGTGCGAACCAGCTGATCTTGGATCTGGTCGCGCTCTTCGGTCAATTTGGCGATTGCTTCAGAAATCGCATTAAGATCGCCTTCGACTTGCTGTGCTGACTGTTCTTCGGAAAGGGTCTCTTGAACCTGTGGCTCGTCCATTTTGGGTTCAAGTTTACCTTGCCCTCGTTGACTTTCCAAAGGCGGATAAGAGAACCTTGTTCACCCCATATCAACTATGGGGTGAACAAGGTTGGGAGCGTTGGGTTGGTTAGAGCAGCTTCTTGACGGTTGCTTCGAAGTCGGCATCGGCGCCTGGGCCGTATCCGGTCTTTACTGCCGCAACCTTTCCGGTTTTGTCCACGAAGATGAACAGAGGAATACCAGAGACTCCGATCTTGCCGGCGAGGCCATCGTTATCCTTGGTGAAGGTGTAGGTGTACTTGTGCTCCTTAGGGTAGCCAAGTGCTTGCTTTGCGGAAGCTGGGCTTTCTCCCATGTTGGCACCGATGACCTTAAGACCCTTCGGTCCGTAGGTCGTGTGGAGCTTTTGCATGAGTGGCGATGCGGCCTTGCATGGTCCGCACCAAGTTGCCCAGAAATCGAGAATGTAGGGTTTGCCTTTCAGCGATGCGTTGGTGATCTTTTGGCCACCGAAGGTGGTCATGGTAAACGCTGGCATTGCTTTACCTTGAAGCGACTCTGGTCCGCCTTTAGCGAAAACCAGGGATGTGGCGACCAGCCCAGCGAGAACGAACCATCGAGAACTTTTCATCTTCATAAGTCTATTCTTTAACGACGTCCAGAGTTCCCGATTGCTTCATAATCGGTGAGATGAAAGGCACTCGGGTAGGCATTTTGGTAGCGCTGCTCCTCTGCGTGCCCATTTTGCTCCTCCGAGCGACATCGCCCGGTTTGTTGGAGGACTCCGATACAAGGTTCCTCTTGATGAGGCTCGGCGAGTACAACAATCCGTGGCGATGGTTCACACACGATTGGCCGCTAGAGAACCACTTTTACCGTCCCATTTCGACCTTAATCTTCGAGTTGGATTGGCGCCTGCATCCGGGCGACGGTCGTGGCTTTGGGATGACCAATGCCATTCTCTGTTGTCTTAGTGCGCTCGGCGTCTTCTGGCTGGCGGCAGAGCTTACGCAATCACTATGGAAATCGCTTGTTGCCCAGGCGCTTTTCGTCAGCTGGACCCTAGGCGTTACATTGCCGTTTGTGGACTACGTCCCCTATGCCGTAGTCGCCCTCGTTGTCGTTCGGATCCTGATGCAGCGGTCACTGCGTCTCGACCAAGTGTTGGTGATGCTTGCCTCGGTCTACGTGTTCTCATTGCTGACTTCGCCCGACAGCAAGTTCTCCGGAGATACGCTGTACTGGATACCGGGGCGAACGGCGACGACGATGACGGTTTTGTGTCTGGTTTCTTTGGCGGCTTACGTCCGCTTTGAGCGCCTGGGTGCTCCCCGACGGGCAGAACCCGCGCCAAGTGCTACTGACGTCCCGGCGACCCGCTCGAGTGTCCAGCGCGGATTTGAGCCCAAAACGTCGATTGGTTGGTTCGTGACTTCGGTTGTTGCTGCAGCATTGGCGATGGGCTCGTACGAGCAGGGCGTCATGTTGCCGTTTGTTATGTTTGGAATTGGGATGCTCTTGCGAACTCAGGGGGTTCAGGCGCGGTTTTCGCTCCAGACAGCCTTTTGGGTTGTGCTGTTTGCTTACATCGTGATTCGACTGCAGTTTGTCCCGATCAAGCCAAGCGGATATCAGACGCAGCAGTTCCGCGATGGCACAGGCGTTTACCTTTCGCTGGCAAACTACATTTTGCCGGGAGTTCTATCGTTCCGAAGCCTTCTTATCTCGCTTTCGAGTGGTTTGGTGATCTTGCTCACCGGTGGGGTCTGGGGTTCGTTGGTGACTGGGCTTTCGAATTTGGCCTTCTGGGGCGGTGCCCGAGCAGATTGGAAGCCTTCGGCGATTCTCGTGTTCTGCGCGGCGGTTGCCTATCTGCCGATGGGATTCCTTCACCAATTCGGGCACTATCACTTTTGGCCAGGAGCGTTTATGGCGATCCTAGCCGTGACAGTGATGGAGCAGTTCTGGAAGGGGCTGGTTACCGCAGTGTCGCCCCAAGCTTTGCAAGCTCCGCAACGATCGAGTCGCGCACCTGGTTCGCTTCCTCATCTGTAAAGTTCTCGCCGTGCTTTCGGAATTGGAGTCCGATGCCGAGTGAGTGCTTGCCTGCGGGGATGCCTTGACCTTCGAAAACGTCGAAGAGCCAATGTCGCTCGAGTAGATCGCCGCCGCCCAATTTGATCGCCTTTTCGAGGTTATTGAACTCTTGGGACTTATCGATCAGGATCGCGATGTCGCGCCGAACCGCTGGGTTTCGGCTGATTGATTTGATATTCAGCTTTGGCGTTACGGCGTCCATGAGCTCGTCGAATGCGAGTTCGGCGAGGACGGTGGTGGGCTCGAGGCCCGTTTCTTGAGCGACGAGCGGATGAATCTGAGCGATCACCCCTACCTGGCGGCCGCCGACGTAAACACCAGAGACGCGGGTGGGATGGAACCGTTTGTCATCGGCGGGATCGAACGCTTTGTACTCAGCTTGGTCCGAAATGCCCAAGTTCGTGAGGACATCTGCGATGATTGCTTTGAGGCTGAAGAAGTCTGCTTGTGGGACCTTGTCGCCTTGGCGCTGGGGTGGGAGTAAGTTGCCTTGGGAAAGGACGGCGGCGTAAAGCGTTTCGCCCAGAGTGCCTTCGTGGGTGTAGAAGACTTTGCCGATTTCGAAGAGGTGGAGGTCCTTGCCGCCGTTTCTCCTCGCCGCATCCGACAGGCTTGGCAGGAGTGAAGAGCGGAGCACGTTATGATCCGGAGAGGCTGGTTGGCGAGGAGCAACGCGGTCGCATGGCTCGTCGAGAGGATGCTCCGAGCGCAAAGAGTGCGAGATGATCTGGGTTAAACCGCTACGGAGGAGAGATTCGCGGAAACGGTCCTTGAAAAGTTCTTTGCCGCGCGAACCACCGATTGGAGTGCTCCCGAACGGCAGAGCCTCGGGGATCCGATCGTAGCCATGCACTCGGCCGAGTTCTTCAACCAAGTCTTCTTCGCGGATGATATCCGGTCGCCAGCTTGGTGGGGTTACGCTGAGTTCGTCGCCGTTGCGGCTGACACTCATTCCGAGTCGGGAGAGGTAGTTTTCCGCTTGATCGGGAGAGACTTCCATTCCTAGGAGCATGGAGGCACGAGGAACTCGCAGGGTCACAGGCGCGGGATTGGCAGGTTCGGGATACAGGTCGAGGATGTCGCTGATCTGAATTTCCGGTTGGACAGTTAGAAGGAGTTGCGTGAATCGTCTTGTTGCGGCGGTTACGCCTTCGGGATCAACCGAGCGCTCGAAGCGGTAAGACGCTTCGGTGTTGAGTCCTAGCTGCTTTCGAGTTTTGCGGACGACTTTGTTGACGAAGTTTGCGCTTTCGAGCAGAAGGGAAGTTGTGTCATTGGTGACTTCGGTTTCAAGTCCCCCCATGACACCGGGGACGCCGACTGGCTTGGCGGCATCGCAGATCATCATCTGGCCGCTGAGTTCGTGCTCGTCTCCGTTGAGGGTGGTCAGCTTCTCGCCGGGCTGAGCATGTCGAACAACGAGCCGACCCTCGGTGAGCTTTGCACGGTCGAAGGCGTGGAGCGGCTGCCCAAGTTCCAGCATGACGTAGTTGGTCAGGTCAACGAGAAGGGAAATCGGTCGCATTCCGCAGGCGTCCAGACGCTTTTGCATCCAAGAGGGGCTCTCGGCTTTTGCATTGACTCCCTCAAAGCATCGGACAGCGAAGCGGCGGCAGTCGGAAGACTCGATGGTGGCGGCATTTGCCTGAAGCGCAACGCTGGAGGTTGGAGACACATCCGTAAAGCGGTCTGCGGCGGCGCGGTAGAGGTCCGTTGCTTTGGACTCCAGATCCTTTGCCAGAACTTCTCGGCTGAGTCCGAAGACGGAGAGGCCATCGCCACGATTCGACATCACCTTGATATCGAGGACAAATTCGTCACCGACTTCTTCGATTCCCTCGAGCTCAAATCCCGCCATCGTCAGCAAATCGCCGATTTGATGTGCGTCGAGATTGGTCTCGACGAAGTCGCGGAGCATAGAATAAGGGAACTTCATCCGAAGGCGGGAGTTTACCGTTTAAGATTTCTTGACGCGGTGATCGTTCTCAGTCCGGTTCACTCATAATGTCAGTGATATATCAGTCAGTGACTGATCTCACGAAGAATCCATGAGTAACAACGTTGCTACCATCCTCACCACCGCAGTTCAAGAGTCGGCTTACCTGTTGAACAAGGATCTTGACGCAAGTTCGGAAGAGCTGTGCGCTCAAAGCCTGAACGACAAGTGCCGCTCCATCCTTTCGATGGTGATTGAGCTGACCGGATTTAACCTTGCGGTCTCTAAACTGCTCAAGGGCGAATCGGTTTCCTATGCCGACATGAAGGCTCCAAACGCAGAAGCTGGACTGACCGAAGCACGAGCCAACTTGGCCGCCAGCGTTGCCACGGTTTGTGAAACGATCGCTACGATCAGCGAGGATGACTGGATGACTCAGGTGACGGCACCTTGGGGAGCACAGATCACCAAAGCGCACGCGGCTCTCTGGGTTTCGATCCACGCTATGTACCACGACGGTCAGATCAACCTGATTCAGGTTGCAAACGGCGACACCGACGTCCACTGGATGTAATTCGCCCTTGGCGGATAGGTCTTGATTGACCTATCCGTCTCAGAGCTTTGCTCGAACTCTCTTGAATGCTTCGAGAGCTTCTTCAAGGTCCGCTTGGCTGTGAGCAGCGGATGGCATGGTGCGGATGCGAGCCTTGCCTCGGGCGACGGTTGGGTAGAGAATTGAGAGGGCGTAGACGCCTTCGTCCCAAAGCATTCGTTCCATTCGCTGAGCGTCCCCTTCGTCCCCGACATAGACGGGAGTGATTGGGGTTTCGCTGCCCATCGTGTCGAAGCCTTCGGCGGCGAGGGCATCCTTCCACCACTTGGTGTTAGCCCAAAGCCGTTGCATTGGCTCGGGATCGTTCTCCATGATGTCCAGCGCGGCGATGAGCGCGGCGGCGACCATTGGTGGGTGCCCGGTGCTGAAGAGGTATGGTCGGCCACGGTTGACCAGCCAGTCTTTGAGGTTTGCTGAACCTGCGATGTAGCCGCCCATAACGCCGAGAGCTTTGCTCAGGGTTCCGAGTTGGATGTCTACTCGACCGTAGAGGTCGAAGTGCGAGGTCGAGCCTGCGCCATTCTTACCGAGGACTCCGCTGGCGTGGGCGTCGTCGACCATCACGATTGCATCGTATTGTTCGGCAAGTTGGACAATGTCGGGAAGGGGGGCGATGTCGCCGTCCATCGAGAAGACACCGTCGGTGATGATGAGCTTCTTAGCGAATCCTTTTTCGTTCGCTTTCTTGAGGCACTCCTCAAGCTGGTTCATGTCTTTGTGCGCGTAAACCCAGCCTTCAGATTTCTTGTATGCCGCAGGCGACAAGCGGACGCCGTCGATGATTGAGGCGTGGTTGAGTTCGTCGCTGATGACAACGTCTTGGTTGGTGAGGACTGCAGGGATACAACCGCTGTTGGCGGTGAAGCCTCCGGTGAAGACGAGGACTGCTTCGGTGTGCTTGAAGGCGGCGAGTCGCTCTTCGAGTTCTTGGTGAACCGACATGGTTCCGCCGATCCAGCGGACTGCACCGGCACCGACGCCCCATTTTTCGATGGCATCAAGAGCGGCTTGCTTCACTTTGGGGTGGTTCGCCAAGCCGAGATAGTTGTTGGAAGCGAGGTTGATGACCTCTTTTCCGTTCATCTTGACGCGACCACCCGCCGGGCTCTCCAGGATTTTAGGGATCTTGTAGAGGTTGTCGGTTTTGAGTTGGTCGAGCTGTTGGCCGAGCCACGACTGGAAGCCGGAGTTCATGCCCTAGAGGTTACCGTTTTCGGCTATTTGGATTCGGATTCGGCTAGGGTCTTTTCGCCAGCATTCACGTTTGCGGTTGCTTTTGCGGCGGCGTCTTTTGCTTTATCGACAGACCCTACGGTGGCTTGGGTTGCTTCGTTGGCAGCTTGGTCGTCGGCACCACAACCGAATGCAAGCAGGGCCAGAACAATTAGGAGTGAGTTCTTCACTCCTAGTTCATTCCATGTCAACGAGGCATTTACTCAAGCTCGGTGAGCCAAGCGCTGAGGTTGGTTCGGAAGTTCTTGAGGGCTTTGCGTGGCTTGCCGTCGGCGGAACGCAGGCCGAGTGAGCTGAGGTATGCCCGGAATCGGTCGTCTTTGATCTTGTAGTAATACTCGAACACGTCCACCATTTGATCGGAGAAGTCGGCTTGGAGGAAGTAGCTGGCAAGCTTGATGTTTGGGCGCTTTTTGATCTCTGCGAACGCGGCGTTGACGAATTCCGCTTGGATCGCTTCGCTGCTTTTGTTGACTTCGGAGGCAGGGCAGCCGAACTCAGTCATGTAGATCGGTCGATTGCCGGCGAGGTTGTCAATAGTTTTGAAGTGCGCAGGGACTTCACTCATGGGGAGGACCGAGAAGGCTTGGTCCATCGGATAGTAGGTTGTCATGAACACTTCCCAAGGTTGTTGGAGTTGCTTGACGAGTTCAGGATGGCGCCTCGCTCCATCGTACGTGGTGATGACGCCGATGGGGGCGGTGAACCCGGCTCCTCGCAGGAGTGCGCGAGACGTTTTCATCATGTCGTTCCATGCCGGAAGTTCGTCTTTGTGCTCGTTAAAGTAGACGTCGACCTCATTACCAAGAGCGAGCGACTTGATGTTCTTTGGGAGAACTTGGGCGACCTTGAGAAGTGCTTCCTCCCAACGCTTTTGGATCTGGGGATTGCCCAGCGGAAGCGTTCCGAGGTCAGCGGGCATCGACTTTGTGCTCGTATTGATTCCAGTGAAGGTGACGTGGATATCTGCGCCGATGAACTTTGCCAGCCCGAGTTGGTCTTGCACCATCTTCAGATTGAACGGTTCTTCATGCTCGAGATCTTGCCACTTGATGCTGATATTGATCTGTGGAACACCGAGTTTGATTTGCTCGCGGACTGCTCCCAGGAATGCTTCTTCCCCAGCACCGTTTCCGACACCAAGAGCTAATCCGATCGGACACGTCTTGACGGGCTGTTGATTGAAAAGAATTGCGGCGGCGGCAAGAGCGGTGCTAAACATGATGGTTGCTACTGAGTTTAGGACGTTCTCGTTGCGGGTTTGGGTCTAACGGTCCTCCAAACGTGTGGAGGGCAGAAGGGACAGGAGAGCGCAGTTCGAATGCTGACTTTGGGTTTGGGCTTGACGCAAATCTGAATAACGTGAGCATCAATGATTAGGCAAAATCGTGAGCCGTTTGTCAACCACCATTTAGCTAGCTACTCGGAAGACGCTATTCCTTCAACATGCGATCAATTCCGATTTGGGCAAGGTTGCGGAATTCTTCGCGGATGGCGAGTAAGAGGGATTCGGGGGGTGGGGTGCCGGCGCGGTGGGCGGCTTCGGCGCGTTCGGTGAGAGCAACGGGGTCGTGACCGACTTGGGCGCGGAGGGTCCCGGTGCGTCTGAACCAGTAGTTGGCGTTACTGAAATCGCCTTCACGCCGATGCATAATGCCGTGCCAGTAGGCGGCTTCGTGGTCGTTCTCGATGTCGGCGACTGCCGTGTGGGCACGGTCGAGGTCGTCGGCGTAGAGGTGAATTGCGCTGATGAGGCAGGCGTCACCTTGGACGGCACCAAGGGTGTTCCTGACGGCGTACTCCATTCCGCTGACCGGCTGAGAAGGCTGGACTAGGTGGATGAAGCTCGACGAGAATGGATGCACCGCAAAGAGCGGTGCAAAGACTTCTTCAACAGATCTCATTGGCTTACTTCAGCAGCTTGAGCTCTTCGGGGAGGGCTGGATAGATCGAACTGAACTGCACATCCCAGGCGTTTGCTCCGTGGGGACATGTGGTGAGCTTCTTCGGAGCGACCTCGGCTTTCACTTTGCTGGTTTTGATCGACTTGCCTACGATGACGGTGACCTTGCCGCCGTAGCTCGTTCCGTTTTTGACGCTGGCAGGAACTTCGACAAGGATTCGCTTCCATGCGCCATTGGCGCCGGGCTCTCCGGCGTTCAGGGTTTTGAACGCGCCGTCTAGGAAGACCTCGGATGCTTTTGCTCCGCTGACGTCAAACTGCATCGTCCACTTATTGGCATGGCTCGACATGGGCTTGAGGGACGTGAAGGTGAGTCCGCCCGCCTTAAAGGTGATGGGCTTGCTTGGCCAGATCCAGCGGAACGGAGCCTTCTTTTCGTAGGTAAAGTTGGGAACGGTGACCGTCTCGATGGTTGGCTTGTAGAGGGTCATCGTGATGTTCTTGCTCACGGTGCCTTTGGATGCGGAGCCTCGCTTTCCGGTCACGCTGGCGGTGCCGGGGTCGGAGAATGCGGCGACTGCCTCGGGGACGCCAGCACCTCTGACGGTAAAGGTCATTGGTCCGGTCAGACGGATGTAATTGCCCTTGGGGGCTTTGCCGGAGAGGGAACAGACCGTTCCGTTGATCGCCGACATTTTGTCAACAAATTCCCAGGCGGCGACTTTGAGAGTCGTGCCTTCGAACGAGGTTGAGAAGACTCCAGTGCTTCCGAGGAGTGCGATGACCGGCAAGATGGGCATCGCACTAGAATACGCTTAACGCGCCTTCGAAATACACTTTCTTAGGCGAACGCAGGGGCAGAGGCGAGGATTTCGCTCGCTTGGCTGAATGGCATGCGAGGGTTCACTCGGATGCTGAGCTCTTCGAATACTCGCCATGCTGGCTTGGCCTGACCGACGGGCGGGATGATCGCCTTCATCTGCTGGGTGGTGCCTTCGCAGTTGGTGTAGCTTCCGTCCTGCTCTGCAGGGAGAGTCATTGGGAGGGCAACACTTGCATAGTAGAAGGTTTCCGTTCGTCGCGAGTCTTGGACGGCGAGGAAGTCTACGTTTTCGAGAGCTCGGATGACTTCTTCGCGTGGGAGACCAACGGAGAATAGATCGACTCCGACGACCCAGAGGGCGCTCAACTCGCCGTTCGCGGCTTTCTTGAGCTGCTCAAGAGCAGAGAGTCCGTCGCAGGCAAGGGCGAGCTGGGCTCCGCGTTCGTTCGCGCCAGTTGGATAAGCGTTGAAATTTCCGTCGAGGGCCTTGAGTACTTCGGCGGCCTCGTGGTTGAGCGAGGTGGTCGTAATGACGGTCGCTCCGGCGGCGGCAGTGATTGCGGCTTGGAGTTCTGGTTCGCTGATGCCACACTTAGCGGCGGCGTCGGCTACTGAAACTTGACCTGCGAACGCCTTAGCAATGGTCGCTTCGGTGCCTGGCTTGTAGACGAGAGTGTGTGCGGCGAATTCGGAAACTTCGTCAGATCGGTCGGTTGCGAGGATGACTTGGGTGCCTTGGTTGAACCAGCCCTTTCGGACGCGGAGGAAGACGATCGGAAGGTCATCGGCGAGATGGGTACCGAAGACGAGCGTGGTCTTTGCAAGCTCGAGTGAGGCGATGGAGTTATCGACGGTGGACGCACCCTTCGCTTGGTTTGCAGAGAAGCGGTAGTCGATGTTGTGGCTACCAAGCTGTCCGGTGAAGAAGTTCTGGGCCGTGATATAGGTCTCGTTGGAGAGCGAGTCTCCGAGGATCATGCCGGTGTTGTCGCCGTGGAAGGCTTCAAGGAGCTTTGCGTAAACCGTAGCGTAATCGGCCTTTTGGAGCTCGTCGCCGGTTCGAGCGAACGGGGTTTCCAGTCGCTTTTCGTCGTTGTAGTAGTCGTGACCGAACTTGCCTTTGTCGCAGGTCCACTCTTCATTGATCGCTTCGTTGGTGCGGGCGTTGATTCGGACGACTTTGCCGGCTCGGTGGTCGAACCAGATGTTACAGCCGTTGCTACAGTTGAGACAGACTGCCTCGCTGGTTTGGAGGTCCCAAGGGCGGGCGCGGAATCGGTACTTGCGATTGGTGAGAGCACCGACCGGGCAGATTTCGATTACGTTGCCGCTGAACTTGGAGGTGAACTTGGTTTCGTTGAAGGTGATTGGGTGAGTCTTGTTGCCTCGGAATCGGAAGGCAAGCTGACTATCGCCGGAGATCTCTTCGGTGAAACGAATACAGCGGGCGCACTGGATACAGCGTTCAAGGTCGAGAGTGACATAGTCGCTGAGCGGATACGCCTTGACGTTGTGTCGCTTTTGTTCGATGAAGCGGCTGGTTGCAGGACCGTAAAAGAGAGTGTTGTTCTGGAGTGGGCACTCGCCACCTCGGTCGCAGATTGGGCAGTCGAGGGGGTGGTTGATCAGAAGGAATTCGAGAACGCCTTTACGGTCCTTCTTGAGTGCGTCGGACTCGGTGTTGATAACCAGACCTTCGCTGACGGGAAGGGTGCACGCAGCTGCAGGCTTGGGCATCATGCGGATGGTGCCGTCCTGTGGGTTCTTCATTCCCGTCTCGACGAGGCACATGCGGCACATACCGACAGGCTTCAATCGTGGGTGGTAGCAGAAGATCGGAATTTCGAGGCCGAGCCGCTTGACGGCTTCGACGACCAGTTCGCCTTTAGGAACCGCTAGTTCGATTCCGTTAACGATAATATTTACGGTCTGGATGTCGGTCGCCGCTGCCATGGTGTTTTCTACGGGGGAAATACCCTCCGGGTAACTAGATTCTACCTACGGCGATCTAAGTTTTAGTCAGGCAACTGAATCGGGCGGTCAAAAGCGAGGCGCACAGTGCTTCCGACGCTGTCGTGTGTGGATTCGATGACGGTTGCGGCACGGCTTTCTCCGCCGGGAAGGTCGACGCGGACGGTTTGGCCCTCGCGTTGGAAACCTTCGAGTTTCACCTTAGCTCCGCTTGGGGAGACGTTGATGACTTCGCCGCCGATGTTGCCGACGAGGAGTCGCATGGGAATGTCGGCTCGGCGATCGTCGTCGCGACGATTTTTGAGCTTTGGCTTAACCGGGGCTTCGATGACGATTCGTCCTTCTTGGCTTTGGCGGGCGATCACTTTGGACGTGAAGACAAGAACTCCGCCGTGGGCGACGACTTCGCAGACGCACTCTTCGCCGACAGGAACGGGAACGAAGCTATCGCGCTGCATTGGAGCGGCAAAGACCCAGGTTTCTTCGTCGTGAGAGATGAGGCGGGATCGGTAGACCGCGCTGCTGGTTTTGAAGCGGACGCGGGCGTTTTCGACAGGAGTGCGGCGACGTCGGGCGTTGAGGGCAGATTTATGCCCGAAGACCTTGGCGAGCAAAAAGCCCACCAAGAAGACTATTGTCAACATTCCGATTATTGCCAGCATTTCCTGCATCCCTGCTCTCTTTTGCGAACTCCGCCTTTGCGCTGTCTAGGGCTTTGAGCATCTCACCGAAGTCAATTCTTGCTTCGGAGAGGGTGTCCTCATCACCTTTCGCGCAGTATGCACGGAGCTCACTCATCGACTGAATGAGCAAGTTCATAGCCAATAATCGGTTGGCGTGCGACTTCTCATACCGTAGATTTGCTGGATTGTCTCCTAAAAAGGCAACGCACGCTTTGGCGAGTCGCTCTTGGGAATCGATGAGGTCGGCGACTTCGTCGGATTTCCGGTTCAAAACCGCCTTCTGGAGCAGGGAACGGATGTCCGGACCTTCGACGGCGGTGGCGGCATCGAAGATCGACGCCCACAGCGCATAGTTGGTCTCGGGGAGCGTAGGAGAGTCCTTACGGACCTTCTCGATATCGAGCTTTGTTCCATCCTCGGCGCCAAGTAGGGCGCGGCAGAGGGCGCGCAATCCGAATGCTTCACTGGATGGCTCGGCTTTGATGGCGATTTCGAGGTGCTTGAGAGCTTGATCCGGCGCGGCGGCCCTGAGGCGGAGCTCGGCGAGAATGAGGCGCAGACCGACACTGTTCGGGTTCGTGACCAGCGCTTCGTTGCAGATCGTCTGGGCTTCGGCTGATCGACCAGCGTCGATGAGAATTCGGGCTGCGAGGGGGGTGAGCGCAGGGTCTCCCAGCGCTTTGCCACTGGCGACCGTCGCGGCGATTGCCTCGTCAGTGCGGTTGTGGGCGCGTAGGAAGTCGATTAGCTCACGGCGACGCTTTCCATCCAGGGGGGCTGCGTCTACAGCGTCGCGGAGGAGCATTTCGGCGGTGGTGATTCTTCCGGCGACGACAAGTTGCTTGACCTTTTCGAGGACAGCGGCAAAGTCGTTGAGTTCGGAGTCATCGTCGCTGGTGTCGGGGACGATCGGCGACTGGCCCTTGGCCGGCTCGATTCCTTGGATCTTAGTGTTCTTCGGAAGCTCCTTGAACGCGGTGACCGAGAGTCGCTCGGTGAAGGAGAAGCAGAGGGCCTGAATGGAGGCGAGCGATGTTGTTGTGCCAACGACTTGGATCTCGACGTTTTGCTCGTCGGTCCAGACTTGCTTGCCGCTTTTGAAGAGTGTGGCGACGAGGTGAATCCCGCGTGCTTTCTGATTCCCTTTGCTTTCGCCTGGCTCAATCCAGAGCATATAGGGCGCACCGAGGAGCTTTGCGGCTTCGAGGGCTTCGGCTCGGATTGGCTTGGAGGTTGGGGCGGGGAGCTTGTTGTCGTTCACCATGCTCCGGAGGAGCGGATCACTCAGGGAGTACGTGACCGAGGCGACTTGTCCGAGTTTGTCTAGCTCGGTTGCCATTGGGCTGATATAGTCCAGCGTTTGGTCGCCGGTGGCCATGGGCTGTGCGATCAGGCAGAGAGGAGCCTGGGCCGAGCCGAAGGCACAACATGCCAGCAATACAATTCCGATGAGGGGACGCATTAGTTTTTGAGTGCCCGCAATGCGGCGCGCGAGGAGTTCAATCCTGCCTGATTTGATTCCGCGTTGCCTTTTCCGGACTTGATGTCGCTCTCGTAGGCGGAGATCGCTCGCTCGTAGGCGGCGATGGCTTCAGCCTTCTTACCAGAAGCGTTGAGGGCTTGGGCTTGGCGCTGGTGAACCTTTCCGCCGCTGCCGGACTTGGCGGCCTTTTCGTAGGCGCTTGCCGCGTTCTCGGAGTCGCCGCCTTTGAGCATTTCGTTCGCAGTTCGGCGGACGGCTTCGGAGTCGTTGGCGCCTTTGGCGTTGGTGATCTTTATATCGATTTGACCGGGATCGTCGGCGCCACGATTGATTGGAGGCTGCGGAGCTGGAGTCTCGTCGGGTGGGGTTTTGGGAGCAGTGTTCGGGGTTGGGACGTTGATAGTGCCGCCGTTACCTTCGACAGGTGGAAGTTTGGGTCCGCTGTCGTTGCCGTTATTTCCACCACGTCCGATGGGACCCGGTGTGATCGGAGTGACTGTCCAGCCGTTGTCGCGGGTTCTCGGAGCTCCGCTTCGGTTGCTTTGGTCTGCGGTTTGGTCGTCGCCGCCGAGAGGCTTAACACCGTCTTCGGTGAGCTGATTTCCTGGGGTGCTTGGTGCAGGGTTGACGATCTGGTTATTCGGGTTAATCGGATTGACCTGCCCTGAAGTGTCGTTGGAGACCAAGCTGCCCTGGGAGGTGTTGCCGGGGGTGCTGGTGACGGTGGTCTCTTTCGAGTTGCTGACAAGTCTGTATGTGATTGCGCCAACGGACGAGACCAACAGGATCGCAGCAGCTGCCGCCATCATTGCGCCTTTGCGGTCGACCTTTGGTTCAGCGGTGCGCTGGGCGAAGGCGTTGCGAAGCTGGTTGAGCTTGATCTTGTCGATTGTGGAATCGGGGTTAAGCGCGACGACGGTTTCGAAGCAGTCGAGAGCCTGGGCGTATTCGGATCGTCGCTCGTGGACCATTCCCTTGAGGGCGTGTCCGTCTGGGTAGGCAGGATTTGCCATGACGGCATGCTCAGCGATTCCCATCGCTTCGTCGGTGTTGCCGTCATTGAAGGCGGTCATGCCTTTGTTGACCAAGTCTTTCAGTTTCTCTTGCTCTTCGGCAACGAGGTCTTGGGGCAACGCGTAGCCGCACTTTCGGCAGAAGGCGCTGTCGATCGTGTTATTCAGGGCACATTTAGGGCAGGCAACCATAGTTCACTCCAAGGGCTAGTACTTCCATTGTACAGCAGGATTATCGGATCGCGCCCCGGTGAATCTCCTGGCGATAAACCTCATTTAATCCCGCAAATGGATAGACGCGTTGAGCGCGGCGTAGTTTCCGAACGGCTTGTTGGAAAACCCGTTGCGCACCTTGCTTCGTTCGGTTCCAAAGTTGGCCGATTTCGTCGAAGGTCAAACCTCGCGAACGGAGGCGGATTACATCGTATTGGCGCTTGGTGAGTTTGGCGGCATGGACGATGTTTCGGAGTTCTGCCGTTCGGAACGGGTCGCCAACTTGGCGGGCGAGGCGGCTCGCGTTGGCGAGGGCTTTTCGGCGGCTGTAGGCAATACGGCGGTCAAGGCCGGCATCACTGAAGTAAGGGCGGTCTAGGTCGCCGTAGGAGGCAGGAATGTCGCAAGCAGAAGTGGTTTGTTCGTTGTGGTTGTTCATGAAATCCATCCCGGTTGGGTAGTGATTAGTAGTAGACAAGTGTTTACTATATAAGCGACTTTTGAGGTGAATTGTCAACCACTTCTTTTGCAAAAACTTGGTAGGATTGGGCAAATGCTGTGTGCTCTTGCTGGTTTCGTGGCGATGGTTTCGCCGTTGTGTGATCCTAAGGCGTCTCCTTGTGCAATCCGCCTGAAGCGCCTGCTGGATCAGGTGTATGGTCGCCGGATCATCAGCGGGCAGTGCGACGACAAATACCTGCCGTTTATCAAGGAGGCCACAGGAGGGCTTGAGCCCGCGATGATGGGCTACGACTTCAATGGGATCTGTCCGTCGCAGAAAGGAAACTTTGACGTGGACAAGGCGATTGCCTGGCACAAGCGAAACGGTTTGGTCACATTTCAGTGGCACTGGATCTCTCCCGATGCCGATGGAGATTTTTATACGGACAAGTTCAACTTGGCAAAAACATTAGGTGCTCCCGGGTCGCAGTCTTACAAGAACCTAGTGCGCGACATTGATCTTGTCGGCGCCGCGCTGAAGCGGCTGGATAAGGCCGGAGTTCCGGTGATCTGGCGACCCTTGCACGAGGCAGAAGGGAAATGGTTTTGGTGGGGCAAGTCAGGTGGGGAAGCCTGTAAGAAGCTTTATCGGCTGATGTTTGAGCGGATCACGAAGGTTCACGACGCGCACAACTTGATCTGGACCTGGACCAGCTATGCCGGGGAGAAAGAGGATTGGTATCCCGGAGATTCGATGGTTGACCTGGTTGTTTGCGATTACGAGAATCCGTCGTCTTGGTCGAACCTTCAGTCGCGGTTTGGGGACCGGAAGATGCTGGGGCTTGGTGAGGAAGGGAAGTTGCCCGATCCAGTATCCCTTGGCAAGCGGCCGTGGCTGTACTTCCTCACCTGGGCTTATATGATTGAGGACGAGAAGAAGGGGAACACGAAGGAGTGGATCCGGCGGGTTTATCGAGATTCCCGAGTACTGACCTTGTCCGATTTGCCGAAGTGGCAGTGATCAGGCTTTCGGCTCTTCGGGTTGGAAGGTGCAGTGGTCGGCTCGGACCTTGAAGAACGGTGCGAAGTGCTCTTTGTGCTTGTAAGCGATGAAGAGGGATAGAAGTCCGAGAACCGTTATGATTGGGAGGCCTTTGGGGTCCATGGTGGCGTCGTAGAGTCCGATCACAACGATGATGGGGCCGAGGAGAAGCAGTCCGAGGGGAGCGAGGCGACCGGAGAGGAGCAGGATTCCGCCGATGACCTCGAGGGCTTTGACGACTTTGATGAATCCGCTTCCTGCCAGCGCACCGAGAAATGCTTTGGCGTTCTCGCCTTCGACAGGCGGGGTTGGGAGGAAGTTGAGGAATCCGTTGAGCCCGAACACAAGAAACGCCCCTCCAAGCAGGAGTTTGGCAAGGCGAAAGGGAATTTCTCGGTTCATAGGGTTCCTATCGCGGCGCGATTCGAATCGTTTCAGAAATGTCACTGGCCCGGCTTTTGTCGGACGCGTCAGTTGAATCGAACCGGGCCGTTGTTGTGGTGAACCATATTGGCGAGGGCTTCGTAGTCCACTTTCTCGACCTTGGGCAGGGTGAGGGGCTCGTCGGTGAGGAGTTGCCAGGCTTCGGCGGCCTTGAGGTGGAGGTAGGGAACGGCGGCGTTGTGGAGGGCTTGGCCCTCGTCGCCGAGTTTGGCTGCGCGCAGTCTCGAAGACTGTTCGGCGTACGCGAGCAGGATCAGATCGGACGCGGCGCCGACTTGGATTTGTCCATCGAGCTGCATGTGAAGCGCCTTGATCGCAAGGTCGGCGATCCAGGAATCGGCTTGCAGTGGCGATAGCGATCCAGCTTTGAGCTTGCGCTGGAAGCGGTCGGCGAGGAAGATTCGGTTGATCTCGTTGGTGCCTTCATAGATCTTGCTGACACGGGCGTCGCGGTAATGGCGGGCAATAGGAAATTCTTCGGTGAAGCCGTAGCCGCCGTAGATCTGGAGGGCGTCGTCGATGATGAGGGCTTCGGCTTCGGTGCTGAATACTTTGCACGCCGAGCACTCAATTGCGTATTCCTCGGCGGCTTTTCGATTGCCGTCAATGGTTCCTCCGTAGAGATCGAAGGCCTCGTCGATGAGGGCTCCGGTGCGATAAATCATGGACTCGGCGACGAAGAAGAGGGCGGCCATTTGACCGAGCTTCTTTTGGATGAGACCGAATTCGGAGAGGGATTTGCCGAACTGCTTGCGGTCGCGAGAGTAGCCGGCGGCGAGTTCGATTGCGTTCCGTGCCGGACCGATGCTCATGCTGGACAGCTTGAAACGGCCGATATTGAGGGCGTTGAAGGCGACGTGGTGACCCTTTCCGGCTTCGTAAAGAAGGTTATCCAACGGGATCTCGGCGTCTTCCAGGACGATTCGGGCGGTTGAAGATCCCTTGAGTCCCATCTTGTGTTCTTCGCGGGCGATGGTGAGACCGGGGGTGTCGCGGGGGACGATGAAGGCGCTGAAATCAGTGCCGTTAATCTTCGCCATGACAAGGAACTGGTCGGCCCATTTAGCGTTGCTAATCCACATCTTGGTGCCGTTGAGAACCCACTTGTCGCCCTTTTGGACGGCGGTGGTCGTGGCGCTGAGAGCGTCGGAGCCGGAGTTTGGCTCGCTAAGGGCGTAGGCACCGATGGATTCGCCACTGGTGAGCGCAGGAAGGAATTTGGCTTTCTGCTCGTCGGATCCGAAGAGGGAGAGACCGACTTGGCTGATACCGCTGGTGATTCCGTAGGTTACGGACATTGAGCCGTTGAGGCTCATGAATTCAAGGATGCGGGCGGCGAGGTTTTTGCCGAGCCCGAGTCCGCCGTAGGCTTCGGGGGAGTCGATTCCGCAGAGTCCGAGTTCGCCGGCCTTGGCGATGAGCTTGGGCATGAGCCCCTCTTCTTGGTGGTCGATCGCCTCGAGGTGAGGCATGATCTCCGCGCGGCAGAACTGCTCGGCGGTGTCAATCATCATCTTCTCGTCGCTGCTGAAGTCTTCGGGAGTGAAGGAGCGAGCAGGGGTTCCGCAGAGAAAAGAGGCGCCAAGAATAAGGGTTTCGGACATCGTTGTACCAGTCATATTATGGCGGATTACATCTGGGGTCGACAGGCTCGAAATCGCTTAGAATAGTTAACGTGGGGCACGAGCAGAGGTGGTGCGTTAACTGCGGCAAGGAGATGTTGCGGCAGGATCGGTGGTGCTTCCATTGTGGCTGGGGCAGTGAGGAGCCGGTGCGGCAGAGCAAAGACGCCCAGCGCGGATGGCTGTTCTTGACGGCTGCATTGCTCGGTTTTGGCAACGGAGTCCGGGTTGATTGGCAGCTCGGTTTTTTTCTGTGGACTGGGCTTTACGTCTTGTTTGTGGTCTTGAGCTTGTGCGCGGGCATTGCGTATCTTGTGATTTCACGCATGCGCAACTTGCACTGAAGCTTAAGCCGTAAAGACGCGCTGGAAGAACCAGACGAGTGCGACGAGTGCGAAGCCTGTGCTGGCGAATTGGGTGACTCGGACCTGGAGTTTTGGCTTTCGGGCGAGCGTTGCAAGAGCGGCAAAGCCGATGAATGCGATGCTGAGTTGGGCGAGCTCAAGCCCAAGGTTAAAGCTGAGGAGCGCGGACCAGACGTTGGTTTTGTCGAAGCCCTTTTCGATGAGACCACCCGCGAATCCGAATCCATGGATGAGTCCAAAGCCGAATGCGATGTAGACAGTATCGGTCCTCGGCGCATCGGTGTCGGCAGATTGAGGTAGCCGGGTTTGGCGGAATGCTTGGAACGCGACGATAGCGATGCTTAGTGCGATAATCGGTTCGACAAGGCGCGGGGGAAGGGTGAACCCTTTGAGGGCGACCAGAGCTAGCGTGCAACAGTGCGCGATTGTGAAGGCAGTGATGACCTTTGCGACCTGGCGCAGTTGACGGGCGACGAGGACGAGGGAAAGGACGAATAAGATGTGGTCGAGGCCGTTGAGGAGGTGTTCGATTCCGAGGCGGAAGAAGCCGCCGAGCGATTCACCTTGGGTGTCTGGTTTGTAGCTCTTCTGAGTCGAGAGTAACCCGTTTTGGAAGGCAAGGAGCACGGTGGTCATGTCTTTTCGCTCGGGTCGTAACGGGGCGCTGAGAGTGAATTCTCCTTCGACTTCCACCTCAAGGCGAGCCTGCCAGTAGGTGAGGTCGTCAGACTTTTCCGTTGACGAGACTTGTTCGGCGATGGTGACCGGGCGGCCGTTTTGGAGGATGTGGAGGCGTTTTCGGACTTCAACGTCTGGGTTGATCGCGAGCGAATCGGATTTGTGGATGCCCAGGGAGACGAATGCCTTGTTACCGGTTTGGATGATGCGGATGATGTCGACTGTTAGGTCGTGGGCGCAGGCAAAGACGGAGCACATCAGGATTCCGATTGCTAGCAACGCCTTCATAGGTCTCATTTTGTCTTGGTTCTGTTTGGAAAAGATTAGCCCGGCGAGATTGAACCGGGGCTCCTGGGCAATATTCTGAGAATGGTAACCTTAAGGGGTACCTCCGAGGGCCTGTAGCTCAGGGGTTAGAGCGGACGGCTCATAACCGTTTGGTCGCGGGTTCGATCCCCGCCGGGCCCACCAAGTTCTGGCTTATCGCCTTCTTATCGCATGCCTTCTGCCGTGATAGCGTCTGGGGCTTTGGGTGATCCGTTGTCGACGTAGCGGATTCCACCGAGTCGGTTGAACGGTAGCCAGACGAATTCTGCTCGTCCGATGATGCTGTCTCGGTTGATGAGACCCCATGCGCGGCCGTCAAAGCTGTTGTTTCGGTTATCTCCGATGAAGAGGAACTGACCGGCGGGAATTGGCTGAGCCGGGAGGTTTCGCACTTCTGCCGATTCGGATTCAGCTGCATCGCGGATGATGAACGGCTCGGCGACCCAGTAGGGTTGTCGACCACTGTTCGAGCGCGAAGCGGGGAACTGTGCGTTGGCGTCGCTTTCGGTGTAGTTGAGAGGAATGAGCTTGCCCTTGAAGTTGACGAGCTTCCAGCTTTGCTTTTGGTATTCCGCGGTTTCTGCTTGGGAGAAGAGTCGGAATTCGGCTTGGCTGACTTGCTCGGAGAAGTGCCAGTAGGGCTCCCAGAGGATTTTGCCGTTGATGTAAACAACGCCGTTTCGCATCTCAACGATGTCTCCGGGGAGACCGATGAGTCGCTTGACGAAGTCCACCTTTGGATCGTTTGTTCCTGGGCGAAGCTGTTCTGGTGAGCACGCATAGGCGGGCGGGTGGAAGACGACGATGTCGCCTCGCTTTGGCTCGCTATAGCGATAAATTGCTTTATTCAGACCGATGAAGTCGCCTACTTTGAGGGTTGGGTTCAGCGATCCGGTCGGAATTTGGAAGGTCTGGAAGAAGTAGGGGCGGATCACCATGAAGATGAACACGGCCGCATAGATGAGCGAATCGAAGAGATCGCTGAGACCTGATAAAAACTTAACCCCAAAGCCCTGTTTGTGCTTTGGGGTTCTTGATGAAACGAAGTGCGAGACGATTCTAACCGCCGTCAACGTAACTGAGAAGATGAGAATTTGGCTGAGCGGAGTCCGCGCAACCATATCCACATATTCAAGTGTTGACGAAGGCATGAATTAGCGTCGCTCTTTGATTCGAGCTTCCTTACCGACCTTGCCTCGGAGGTAATAAAGCTTTGCTCGGCGGACCTTACCGCGTCGAGTGACTTCAAATCGTGCCACGTTTGGCGAGTGGATTGGGAAGGTTCTTTCGACGCCTACGCCGCTGGTGATCTTGCGGAGCGTAATGGTCTTGGCAATGCCACCGTGCTTGACGGCGATGCAGGTGCCTTCAAAAAGCTGAATTCGCTCTTTGTTTCCTTCGCGGACCTTTACGTGCACCTTGACGGTGTCACCAGGCCAGATCTCTGGAACGTCGGTCTTGATGTTGGCCGCGACCACGCTCTCCAAAATTGCTTGTTTCGACATGTTTTGTTTTACTTCTGTATCCGTTTTTGCCTCTGCGAGAGAGGCGTTGTCGAGTTCAGTGAACCAGACAGTGTTAACGTCAAGAGGCGCGACAGAAGTTCCACGCTTAGACGGAATTTATATTATGGCACATCAGTTTGATTTGCGGCTGAAAAGTGAATCGGATGGGCTAATCTCAGGATCATGATTTTCCGCTCTTGTCAGAGGGCATTTGTTGCTCTGCTATTAATGTCCGCCTTGGGCGCAACGGCGGTCGCCGGCAACCCAGTCCTGGATGCTGTTCAATTGTTGGGGCAATCTGGGCTAAAAGCGAGTGACTCTGTTGCTAAGAGCCTTCTCAAGTTTAAGCCAACGAAGTCTCGAAAGGGAATTGGGGCGGCGGTTGCCGAACTTGCCAGTACAGCGGACGAGAAGAAGACTTACCAGGAGACTGCTTTGGTGGTTGTGGAGGGTCTTGAGAAGAGCTTTGTTGGCACGGAGCTTGAGTCGGACGCTTCAGCGAATCTGGCGCTGGGTTTGGTTGGTTTATACACGACGGCAAAGAAAGCCGAACTCTCCGACGAAGCGTTTTTGGTTGCCCTCAATAGTTTGCGGAAGCAACTTGACACTCCCGCAATCCGGGATGCTTCGGATGAGGATAAAGAGCTTGCGGGCGAAAAGGTGCTTGCGCTTTACGCCATTGCAGGTTCGCTGGTCGAAGCCGTTTCGGAGCCTCAACAAAAGGAACAGTTTCGTCAGGTCGCGGGATTACTCTTCACTCTGGTCACCGGAGCCACGGTCGATTCTGTGGTCTATTCTGCCAAGGGATTCGAAATCAAGGGCGCCAAGCCAGCTACTTCAGCGGTGGTAACTCCATCCAAGGAGCTGAAATCAAGCTCGGGCACGGCGCCAGAATTTGTGAGTGGGCTTCCGGCTGGTTGGGTCCAGAAGGATGTCTGGATGGTTAAGACGGTTTCGGATGGCACTCGCCACACGTCTGGGCTTGCTCGACTGTTACCCGCCGTTCAGCCGGGGCCGAGCGTTGGTCAGATTTTGAGCGATGTTTGGGCGAAGCATGTGCCCGCAGAGTTCGCGGGCAAGAACGGCGGGATGATCTACCGGCGTTACATCGGCGATGGGGTTCCGGCTTTCTTCATCGTTGGCGCGGGGAGGGAAAAGGGGCGTGAGGCGGATTCAGTCTTTACTGTGATGCTGGTGGATTGTAAGAGCCACTGGCAGCCGATTGTGATGGCTCAGACTTATGAGGAAACCGGCGACTTTCGGGTCGGGGTTGAGATGTCATCCCGTTTCGCATTGAATAGCAGTGGGGCATATCTCGAAGAGTATCTGGCGACCGTTAGGTGTGCCGATACACGAGGCAAGCCGTTATTCGATAAGTCTGCGATGGTTGGTGAGTTTGGCTACGGATCGTACGCGAGCATGGACTATGTTAATGTCTATTCGGGAGCGAGTTCGACGAGTTATACGACCTACGGAGGAACTCTGAACTTGAAGGCCGACGGAACCTTTGACTTCAGTTACGGCGGAGCTTCAAGCAGCTATGGGAGCGCGGCGCAGTTTGGCGGACAAAAGGGAAGCGGGACCTGGACGATATCGGGAGATATCTTGACGCTTAACTACTTGAAGTTTGAGCAATTCAGAAACGGTGTTGTTGACTCTTACAAACTCAAGGAGAAGAAGTACCGGGTCGGAGGCTCGACGAGCTTTGGCGACGGTGTGAAGATCCTGATTCTAAAAGATCGCTTGGATCTCCCGATGTCGTTTGGGAACTTGGCGGATAAGTCGGATTGGTACACCACCAAGAAGAAGTAACTCAATCAGCGTAGATTGCGACGGCCTCGACGGTGGTCGGTTCGCTTAGCTTGTGTTTGGTGATCGAAGGCTCATCGAATACGGCTTGAACGAGGAGCTCGCCTTTGCGGGAGACGATTTTGCTTCCTCCGAGGTTTCCGGTTGGGGTGCCGAAGCCCCATTCGGCGGTGTTGACGACGATGAAGTCGGCGTCGAAGTGGCGGGCGGCTTCTTCGGCGAGGGAATTGCCTTTGGAGTGCGGCCCCATGTCCATGACACCGATAACGAACACTGCATCTAGCTTGGTGTTTAGTCCTTCGAGGATTCGGTAGCAGTGGCTGCTTGTGTAACTTCCTACGACTCCGGCGAATTCGGAGCAGATGAGAATCGCACAGGTTTTGCCGTTGAGCTGAAAGGAGGATCGAGATTCAGGTTCAGCAGGTAGGAATATGTCGTTTCGAATTTCATCGTCGGTGAAGACGATCTTGGGCTGAACGGTTATGAGCTCTCCCTCGATGTTAACAACAATCGCGGCGTTCCAGGGCTTGTATTGTTCGGGAGATCCGAAGAATGGGGCGCCGAAGATTGCGGCGGTTTTGGATGCGCGGCACGCAGCTTGTATCTGGAGAAAAGCTTCGTCGAGTTTGGATCGGGAGATGTCTCCTCCCATAACGTAGTTGTAGCCAGTAAGGGCGCACTCGGGGAAGACGGCGAGGTCGGCGTTTGCCTCGGTGATCGCGTCGACGATGTGGCGGCAGTTCCCGGCGATGGTGAGCGACATCGGGATCTGGCACATTGCGATCGTCATCGTGCCCCTAGTATGACAAAAAATAGCCTGGCGGTCGGGGTCTGAAGGAAAGTTCAGATACCCCTTGACCAGGCTACTCTTGCGAGCTACCAGGTGGTTATGCCTGTGCGCGCTTCTGCTTTCGCTTTCGGGAAACAAGTCCGATAGCGCCGCAGAGGATTCCGGCCATCGAGACTGGCTCTGGAACTGGCTGTGAGGTGCCGTGGATGTGAGCGGTCACCGATGCGAGCTGGCCTGGTGCGATGGAAACGTCATTGACGGCCATCGTGAACGTGCCCATCTCGGTTGCGTTCGCATAGTTGAAGGTCTGGGCGGTGTTGTCGAAGTCGATAAAGACTCCGCCGTTTCCGCTGGTGACCGTTCCGGTAATGATGTCGTTGAACGTCGTCACTGCGCCGCCCGTGATGGTCGAAGGCGAAGTGAAGGTTACTTGAATCTGGAACGTGTTGCCGTTGTAGACGTGGTCAACGCTGTTTAGGGCGAATGAGCCGAGGTTGTTGAAGTTGGCGCCTGGGCTAGGATTGCCACCGAGATCAAGCTGGTTGCTGATCGTTGTGTTATCGAATGTCGAATTCGAGTAGCTGAGGCCCAGCAGGGTGTCGTTAGGTGCAAATGCTCCACCGTTGAACGCGCCGAGGGTTGATCCGGTGAGGTGAACTTCACCAGCAGCGGCAACTCCGGCGAGGAGAGCGAGCCCCATCACCATTGTTGAACGAAATGAAATGTATGTAGTCATTGTTTTCCAATCCCATTCGACCCAAAGTGGACCGAACTGAGACCAGTATCAAGCGGAGGCGGGGAATCAAGAAAGTCGCTTCTTACGCTGACTGGAGTTCGTTTGTCAGTGAGATGACTGACACATGAGAGACCGACTTGTTCAACTTCTTACAAGGGCCGCATAGTGGAACCGTGGAACGTGGTTACGGAATTAGTGAAGTCGAAACTCGAACTGGGCTTATCCGAATCGCAGTTATCGCAACGGTGCTGGTGATTGCAGGAACCCTTTCGACCTTGTGGATAGCAAGTTGTCAACGTGGCAAAGAAAAGCGCCGAGTTGATGACAAGCTTGACAATGCATTGGCGGAATCGATGGACTGCAGCGATCCCACCGGAACCTACTAAGTTGGAACAACAATGAACAAGACGATTCTCATTTTGACAAGCTGCCTTTTGGGTCTCACCCTTGGGTGCTCGAAGACGGCAGAGGGCATGAAGAAGGACAACGAGTCGGCTCGGCAGGATGTTGCCAGCGGCGCGAGCAACATGGTTGATGATGCGAGCAACGCATCGGCAAACATGGGGGTTGCAGCGATGCTGACCCCAAAGATTAAGCTTGCGATCACTGCAGATAAGACGTTGAACGCAGACGGGAATTTGATCAACGTGGATTCGACCTCGGAGCTGATTACTCTGCAAGGGCACGTCACATCGGAGAAGATGAAAGCTCTGGCGGGCGAGATTGCCCAGAAGGTGATGACGGAGAACGAAGCGAAGCAAACCTTGATGAACCAGCTTGTCGTCCAGATGTAAGCCCAGTTCGAATATGATCCAGTTGCGTTTTTTCGTAACTGGATTTTCTGTAAGTCATCGCGGTCTGTCGCCTAATCGCCGACACCAAAAAGCCGACTTGCGGAGTGGCAAACGAGGGGTCATTCTAAAGGTGAGGAGCCTCGAAGGGGGCTCTCCAGCCGGAGCCAGAAATGACACCATCCAAAGAGATTACAGCCCTCATCAACACTTGCGCGAGTTGCGAATCTGCATGCATCGCCAATGCCACAGAGAGCGCAGCTGCAAGCGGGCAAGAACGCGTTTCCAAGCGTTCGACCGAGTGCGCGGGAGAGTGTCGTGAGCTTCGTCAGCAACTGGCGAAGAACCCTAAGGCGAGCACGGGGCGATTCCAAGCGGCGTGTGAGGCTTGCGTTGCTGAGTGCGAGCGCGGTGGGCTGATATCGCCTATGCGAAAAAAGTGTATTGATACGTGCAAGTCGGCCATCAAGGCCTGCGAAGCGGCGACTAAGATCAGCTTAATGTGATCTTCCCAAACTGAAAAGATGAAAAATTACGGAATTGCAGTCCTAACTGCTTTAACCCTTGGCGGTGCCTATATGGCAGTTGCCCAAGACAAAACAACCTCAAGCTATTTCCCTGATTCGCTTGTTCAGGAAAAGGCAGGTCCAACGATGGAGATGTGTCGGCAGATGATGTCGGACATGGGCGGGAAGTCCGATACTGAGTCGGCGATGGATCGCAAGCTAGATCGGCTGGTCACCACGATGAACGAAACGACTGGCGATGCGAAGGCCGGAGCTACAGCGGCAGTGGTGACATAACTGGTTGCTCAGCGCTTGTCGATGCGCGGGATGCACGATCGCATGGATGCGAAGGTACGGATGCATATGATGCAACACGGCAGAGGAGGGAAGATGAATTGCCCAATGATGATGGGGTCGATGCCTACGGACGCAAAATCGCCGGGCAACTAGTCCGACCTTGAGACAACAACTCGCCCGCTCTATCTCTTTTTGGGAGACGAGCGGGCGATTTGTTAGAAGGAGCTTCGGCGACGACCGACGACGTCGAGGATGAGCAGGATTAGGGATGCCAAAAGCAACAGGTGGAGGAATCCTCCAATAGTGTTGGAGCTGACGGCACCAATGAGCCAGAGAATCAGCAGGACAACGATGAGAGTTCTCATCGTTCCAGTCTGGTTGCCGTTCCCGTGATCCGGTAGTCCCGTTGTTTGCCGACGATGATTTACTGGACGGCTAAGAGGCGACTGGTTTGGCTCTTAGAGGCACCAGTAGTCTGGATAGGTGAAAACTTTTAGCTGTTCAAAGCATGCATTGTTGGTGACGTTGATGACCTCGGGGCTAGCTTCGGCAGGACACGCTGGAATAAGGGCCAGGGTTGACGGAATGAACGTCGACTTTCCAGATGCTCAGCCAGTGATGGTGAACAACCGCGTGATGGTGCCTCTTCGAGGCGTGTTCGAAAAGATGAACGCGAGCGTCGAATATGACCAAGTCTCGCACACCGTCACCGCGCAACATGGTGGAGACAACATTCGGCTTACGCTTGGATCTAAGGTTGCGGCAATCAATGGATCGGACCTTGCAATTGAGGTCGCTCCTTACACTCGAAACGGCAGCACGATGGTGCCCCTACGGTTCATCGGAGAAGCGATGAAGGCTGACATCGAATGGGTTGACGCGACACAGAGTGTCGACATCGTCACTGCTTCAAAGCTTGCGCCCCCCATGGACATGCCCGGCTTTAACACGATGCGGATGGTTTCGGGAACAGTTGTTCCGTTCCGACTTGACCAGGTGTTGAGCTCGAAGACCTCAAAGGTTGGCGATCCGTTCAAGGCGACGCTGGATACCAACGGTCAGACCGACTACCAAAGCCTTCCTTCGGGAACTCAGATTGAGGGGCATGTTGACGTAGTCAAGCCTTTGGCAGACAACACTCCAGGCGTTCTTGGACTAACTTTTGACTGGATCCGCTTGCCGGACGGCCAATCCTATCGTCTGTACGGAACGATGACCGGATTAGAAAACATCGATTACGATCCGGCTACAGGACGAATGATCGCTCGCCCAACCTCGAAGAACGACGACTTGAAGCTGGTTGGCTATGGTGCCGCTGGAGGAGTTCTGATCTCACTGGTGACGAAGGGCAATATCGTGAACAATGCGCTTCTCGGTGGAGCGCTCGGTTACTTACTCGGCCAAGCAAAGCCGAACGAGAAGATGGCAACCGACGTGGTGACTGCTCCACAAATGAAGTTCGGGGTCAAGTTGAACCGAGACTTTATGTTCCGCGTGAAATCAAACGTTAACTAGGTTGATCGAGATTGCCCTCTTCGGAGGGCTTTTTCGCGCCCGGCTAGGGCGCTGAGAAGGGTCCACTTCTCTTCATCGGACATCTTGAGCCAGGCTCCGACTTCTCGTCCAGTGCGGAGGCAACCTGAGCAGTGGAGCGACTCGTCGATTCCGCAGTGCCGGACACAGGGGGACGGGCAGGGAAGGGGTGGCTGCTCATCCATCGTTACTATTATGATTCTGTGTGCCTCCAAGTTCAAAGAAGCACTTTTTTTTGGTTTCATTCAGTGAAATGTATTATTCAATGGGCGGCTGTCCTCTCTTATTGCAGGTCCCAACGACCAGGAGAATTCAGACAGATGAGATTCGCACTCAAAACCGCAGCCCTTGTGGCAACCATGATCCCCGTCTTTGCCGCCGCGCAAACCTATACCCCTCAAGAGATTTCGCAGGGCGGACTCGTTACTGACATCGCGAGTGGAGTTGCCGGTGGCTACTCGGCAGCCCCTCAGCACGCGACATTGTGGTCGCTGTTCGGGGCTACCGATGTTCACCCCGCAGGCTTCAATTTCTCACAGATCCTCGGTCGAGGACCTGGCGGAATCAGCGTCGGTTATGGCGGAACTTCTGCGGTTGCCCAATCTCCACTGGTCTGGAGAGGCGCTGGGGCCACAGCGCTTACGGTTCCTTTTGCGTCCATCGTGGGTCGAGCAACCGCAACTGACGGTGTGCAAATCGTTGGGACCGCGACCGAAGGGGACACCGAGCGAACCTTTGGCGCTGTGCACGCAATGCTCTGGGATGCAGCGACAGGAGCGGCAACTGATCTTGGTAAGAACTTGACCATCAACGGCGTTGGCGGAGGTGTTCAGGTTGGATATAAGGTTGGATCGAAGGGAACCACCGCCGGTATGTGGCGTGGCTCGTCGACCTCGTTTGTCGATCTCCACCCCCGCTTTGCTGATGTCTCCCTGGCGACTGATTCTGATGGAGCCATCCAGATTGGATACATTGGGGTGAGCGTTCGTGTTCGAAACGAGGCCAAGCCTCGCGACATCCGATTCTCCAGCGCAGGATTCTGGACCGGATCGGCTGGCTCGTTCACCTATCTCTCGTCAATCTATCGCCACTCGTTTGCACTTGCCATCAAGGGCGGCACGATTGTTGGTTACGGCAACACGACCGACGCAATTGGAACGCCAAAGGAGAGCCGAGCGGTTGCATGGGTTGGTCCTGAGTTCCTGCCGGTCGACCTCCACGGCATGCTACCGGTCGATATGCGAACCAGCGTCGCTAATGGAATTGACGAGAATGGCAATATCTGCGGATACGGCGTGACCTTCAGTGGTCAGCTAAAGTCGTTCATTTGGGTTCGAAGCTAAAGACTCAGTCCCTGTGCAAAGAGCGCCTAAACGGCATGCTGTTTGGGCGCTCTTTGCATGGTAACGTGGGCTAATGGTTCTCTGCTGTCTTCTTATGTCTCAGGCTCTTGGCGATGCTGTCATTCGAGGGCGGACTGAGGATTCTGAGATTGTGATTACGACTACGTCGCGTCTCGCTGGGGCGATTCACTCGCTGAAGTGGAGAGGTAAAGAGTTTATTGACTCGACAGATCACGGTCGGCAATTACAGTCTGCCGCAAACTTTGATCAGGGGACACCCATTAGTGCTGAAACCTACAATCCAACGGAGGCTGGGTCTCGGCGGGATGGCGCAGGACCAATCTCTTCGTCACGATTGCTGTCACTCACGGCGAAAGAAAACCAACTCTCAACCAATAGTTTGATGGCCTTCTGGCTGGCGCCGGGTGAATACTCGGGTTCGAACTTGGCGAAGAACTCTACAGTGTTGTCCCAGTGGTCGCTGTACAAAGAGGTGACCATTGGAGCGCTCGGAATGCCGCAGGTGATCGAATACCGCGTGACTTTCGGCGGGGCCCCGAACGAACGAAACAACGAGGCAGTGTTTGAATCGCTGACGGGATACATGCCCGCTGAGTTCTCGAGTTTCCATCGGTTTGATTCGAAGACAGGCAATTTGTTACCGTTGAGCGATGGACCCGGTGAGCAGTCTGATCCGGTTGTATTGTCCACCCCGGATGGTGCTTTCGCGATGGGCATCTATTCGCCCGAGAAGGCTCGAAAAGGGTACGGCCGTTGGCGATTTACGCAAGAGAAAGTGGTGAAGTGGAACTGTGTTTTCCGAGTTAGCGAGCCTCACGTGGGTGGGTGGTTCTCGTACCTACACTATGTTTTGGTCGGGACTCGGGACCAGGTTGCGAATTCTCTCAAAGTCATAACTTTGAGGGAATTCTAAGGGATTGGCACATGAAACCTTACAATGGATGTGAGATTTGAACCTAAGCCCGTAGTATTACTAGCCTGTTATTCCTCCGGGGGTGTCATGTTGTATGTATGCATTTGCGATTTTCGCTTTCATTGGCGCTTGCCACCCTCACGGTCTCTTCAGCTTTCGCTGACCTGACCTCCGAGTTCTCGGTCTCAAACGGTAACCCTAACGGCTCTTGGAGCTACGGAACCAAGACCAGCCCAACCGGCGTTTTCACCGCCTTCACCAACTCCGGCGCCGGAATCATTTCTGGCCCGACCACCGTTGACTTCTGGGGAAGCAGCCCGGTCTTCAATGTTCCTTCCGCCTTCAAGCTCACCGCTGGAACGCTGAACGGATACAACGGCGGAAACGGTGGAATCTCCATCGGAGACATCAGCCTTCACCCAGGTGCGACCAACCAGATCGCGGTCATTCGCTACACCGTCGCAACCACCGGACTCTACGACATCTCGGCAACTTGGGGTGCAGGAGACGGTACTTCTAACCGAGGAAATGTTGATACGCAGTTGTTCCTCAACAGCTCATCGCTCTTCTCGGTTGCAAACACAGGTATCGGCCAGTCGTTCAACGGCACCGCCGTTGCACTGAATGCAGGTGACTTCCTTGACATTCAAGTCGGAAAGGGCTTGGACGAGCACTTCTACGACTCAACTCCGGTGAACCTCGCCGTTACCCAAGCGGTTCCAGAGCCAGCTTCGATGGCTGCTCTTGGCCTCGGAATCCTCGGTTTCGCTCGACGCCGCAAGGCTTCGCGAAGCTAAGCTTCGAACGATAAAGAAAAAGCCCCTGCTCTACTAGAGCGGGGGCTTTTTCTTTTACCTTGATTGCTGGACTTTGCCCCGAAGGTGCAAAGTCCAGCTGC
The DNA here is from genome assembly GCA_903927345.1 of uncultured Armatimonadota bacterium. Lineage (GTDB taxonomy): Bacteria > Armatimonadota > Fimbriimonadia > Fimbriimonadales > Fimbriimonadaceae > Fimbriimonas. The sequence continues at coordinate 92,893 of CAIYMO010000055.1, forward strand.
ACCTAAACTACTGAATCGCCTGGCGGAGCCGGGTGTATTCCTTGTTCTCGGCACCGGGGATCCAGCGGACGTCGAGTTGTTTGACGGCAAGAGTCTCATCCAGTCGGCCGACGATCTTGGTCGACGGTGCGTTGTGAAGGAGGTCTGGATCGGTTTCTGCCTCGTGGCAGATCGCGATCAAGGCGTCGCAGAACTCGTCCAGGGTTTCCTTGGCTTCGGTCTCAGTTGGCTCGATCATGAAGCACTCAGGAACGATGAGAGGGAAGTAGTTGGTGGCAGGGTGGAATCCGTAGTCGATGAGTCGCTTTGAGATATCCAGAGCGCGAACGCCCTTTTCCTTCTTGTACTTCTCGGCCGTGAGGATGCACTCGTGCATACACGGTCGGTCGTGGGCAGGAGGAAGGACTTCTTTGAGCCGAGCACGTACGTAGTTCGCGTTAAGCACTGCGTACTTGGAGATCCGGTGCATGTTCTCCTTGCCGTACGCCATGAGGTAAGTGTAGGCGCGGACTTCCATGAGGAACTGACCATAAAAGCCAGCGACTCGGCCGATTGACTTTGGTCGGTCTTCGTCAGCGATGATCGTGCCGTTTTCGGTTCGGATAACGGGCTTTGGAAGGAATGGCTCAAGGTGCTTTTGCAGACCGATTGCGCCGCAGCCAGGACCGCCACCGCCGTGTGGCGTGCTGAAGGTCTTGTGGAGGTTGAGGTGCATACAGTCGAAACCGTGATCGCCAGGACGGGTGGTTCCGACCATCGCGTTCATGTTGGCTCCGTCGCAGAAGACCTGTCCGCCGGCATCGTGGATCATCTTACAGATCTTTTCGATGTTGGGTTCAAACAGACCCAGAGTCGAAGGGTTCGTCAGCATCAGGGCGGCAACTTGATCACCGATCTCGCTCAGAGTTTGTTCGAGTACGGCGAGGTTAGTGTTGCCTTCGGCGTCGGTTGGGATGGACTTAACGTCGTAACCACAACGAGCGGCAGACGCGGGGTTGGTACCGTGGGCCGAGTCGGGAACAAGGACGATCTTGCGCTTCTGACCTTCGCCGCGCGACTCGAAGTAGGCGCGAACGAGCATGAGACAGGTCATCTCGCCATGCGCTCCTGCGAGAGGCTGGAGCGTGATGTAGTCGAAGCCAGTAACTTGGCAGAGTATGCTCTGGACTCCGTGGAGAATTTCGAGCGCGCCGGGAATGGTTTCGACGGGTTGAAGCGGGTGAAGATTGGCGAACCCAGTCATCCGAGCGGTCATCTCGTTGATCTTCGGGTTGTACTTCATCGTGCAGCTACCCAGGGGGTAGAAGCCGGTTTCGATGCCGTAGTTGATGTGCGAAAGGTTAGTGAAGTGCCGGAGCATGTCGAGCTCGGCGACTTCGGGCAGGTGAAGGTCTTCGCGGGTTTCGCCGAGGATGCTGCTGAGGTCAACCGAGGGCGTATCGCACTTGGGGAGGTTGCAGCCAACGCGACCAGCGCGGGACTTTTCGAAGATGAGTTTTGGCTCGGGAACGGTGGTTTGTCGCATTAGGCCAGCACCTCTTTGAGGGCGGAGACGTAGGTGTCGATCTGATCTTTGGTACGAAGCTCGGTGGTGCAGATCAGGAGCGTGTTGGGCGGTCCTTCGTAATATTTGCCCAGCGGAAGTCCGGCGAGGATTCCCTTATCAAGCATCGCTCCGCAAACCCACTCGGCGTCCTTTGGAAGTGTGACCACGAACTCACAGAAGACCTTGTTGGTCATCGCTCCGACTCCGATCTTGTCAAGTTCGGAGATCATGTACTGCGCGTTTCGGACGCTTGATTCAGCAACGGATCGCATTCCGTTTTTGCCGAGAGCGATCATGTAGACCGTGTTGGCAAGTGCCATCAAAGCTTCGTTGGTACAGATGTTTGAGGTGGCTTTCTCGCGGCGAATGTCTTGCTCTCGGGTTCGGAGAGTCATGACGTAGCCGGGCTTGTCGCCGTGCACTTCTTTGGTCTTTCCGACGATTCGGCCAGGAATGTAGCGGATGAGCTCCTTCTTACATGCAAAGAGTCCGACTCCGGGACCGCCGAGGCCCATTGGAACGCCCATTGGCTGGCCTTCGCCAACGACAATGTCTGCTCCGAAATGCCCGGGAGGCTTGAGAAGCGCGCACGCCACGGGATCAGAAACCACGATCATTGTGGAGCCGTTCTTGTCACAGGCTTCTCGAACGGCCGCGAGATCCTCGATTGATCCGAAGAAATTGGGATATTGAACGATGTAGCAAGCAGCTTCGGGTTCAGTGAACGCCTCGGTGAGCCCGTGTTGGGAAGGCTGAGTCACTACCTCGATGTCCATAGACCAGCAGTAGGTGTCCAGAACTTGTCGATAATGCGGGTGGACCGCTTCGCTAACGACAACCTTTTGTCGCTTGTTGAGGCTGGTTGACATGATGGCGGCTTCGGCCATACTTGTCGCACCGTCGTACATCGAAGCGTTTGCAATGTCGCAGCCGTAGAGCTCGGCGATCATCGTTTGGAATTCGTAGATGGCCTGGAGGTAACCCTGCGAAGCTTCAGGCTGGTACGGGGTGTACGCAGTGAGGAACTCGCCACGGGAGATCACCGCACCGACCGACGCCGGAATATAACGGTCATAGATTCCCGCACCCAGGAAGCAAGTCACCTTGCTGAGATCAACGTTTTTGGACGCCAGATCGAGCAGGTGAGCGTACAGCTTTGGCTCATCGAGCGCAGATGGGATATCCAGCGAACCAGGCTTTAGCTGTAGGTTCGCTGGAATCTCGCAGAACAGGTCGTCAATCGAATTGACGCCGATGACGGCGAGCATTTCGGCGACATCGGCTTCGGTGTGCGGGATATATGGCATTGGGGTTTAGTGAGCGACGGCTCCGTATCCAACGGCGTCCAGCAGGGTGCCTGGAACTTCGCCCGAGAGCCTAATCTTGATCATGAATCCCTGACCGTATGGGTCGGAGTTCACGAGCTCAGAGGCAGCCGCGAGTTCACCGTTGATTTCGATGACTTCGCCGGCCACTGGGGCGTACAGATCGGAAACCGTCTTGACGCTTTCTACGCTGCCGAAGGTCTCGCCGATAGCAAGGGTTTTGCCGACGGATGGGAGATCAACGTACACGACATCGCCCAGTTCTGACTGTGCGTGGTCGGTGATTCCGATCGTGGCGACGTCGCCTTCGATGCGGACCCATTCGTGCGATTCGGTGTATTTGAGATCTGCCGGGATGTTCGACATAAGTGGTATGAGAATACCGAATCAGGGTCTAGAATCCGGGAGCGGAAAGGTTTTTTCCAACGATTGATTTGTAGTGAGTTCGCACCACTCGGCGATCAGATTCTCTGCGGTCTTCACGCACATCGCTAGCTTTTGCTCCCAGCCAGAGGGGAGGTTCAGACTCGCTTCTTCGGTTGCTCGGAGTATCTCGTCTTTGAGCGGATACTCGTCGGGGTCAGGCATCCTGCGAAGGTTGTCCAGGTGGCCAACTACGATTTCGGTCAGATAGGCTTGCTCGGGGAACTGGGGGTGCCGGTGGTCGTTAGGGCTCTTTTCTTCAAAGCTTTGGATAGTTCTGCCCGCCTCGATTAGGCCGAAGAAGGCTGAGTTAAATCCGAAGATGGACTCGACAGCAAGGTGGGTGAGATCGTGTTCAACAAAGAAGTTGTGCGTCTTGTCCCAGGTCGCGGACCCATCAGCCCGCGTGTAAGCGATGAGACACTCGGAGCCAGATTTTGTGAATTTGAGGTTCAACATGGTTGGACTGGTACGCTTTTGGTGTGCCGCGAATCGACTTTGTCACCCTCTTTCCCGATGTGGTTCGGGGCGCCTTGGAACACTCGATTCTAGGTAGAGCTGCGTCTGCCGGCTTGGTGCAGTTTAGCGCGGTTTCACCGAGGGAGTATTGCTACGACCCTCACAAGAAGGTCGACGATACGCCGTATGGCGGGCATCCGGGCATGCTCATCAAGGTGGAGCCAGTTGCGTGGGCGATCAGAGAACTGGTTCCGTCGAAGCCGAAGGAGTCTCGTGCGGCCCACTACTATATTCAAGTGAGTGAAGCCGGTGAAGTTCGACGGGACAATTGGGGTGGCTGGGAGCGACCCGAGACCACTGCCATCGTGTTTACTGAGCCGAGCGGAATTCCATTTAAGCAAGAAAATGCTAAAGAACTTGCACAATACGAGCAGGTTGTGTTCGTGTGTGGACACTACGAGGGCATCGACCACCGAGCTGAGCAGGCGTTTGCGACACATGTTTTTTCCATTGGCGATTACGTTCTGACGAACGGTGAGCTTCCCGCTTTGGTGATGGCGGATGCGATCACTCGGCTCCTCCCTGGCGTTCTTGGGGCGTCCGAATCCCTCGAAGAAGACTCCTTCTCGGGGCAGGGTCTGAGCGCTCCGAATTATACGAAGCCACCTTCTTGGCGCGGTATGGAGGTCCCCGAAGTTTTGCGGAGCGGCGATCACAAGAAGATTGAGGAGTGGCGAAGAGTCGAGGGAGAGAAGCGCACCCGCGAGCGTCGTCCGGACCTGTTGCCGTGAGGGTATTCATCGATCCGGATAAAGATGCTGCCAGTCAAATGGCTCGGGATCATGAGCTCTTTGAGGCGGCACGATGTGGCGAGAGTAGCGCCCGGGTTTATCAGTGGGATAGGACGTGGGTGACTTTAGGGCGTTTTCAGAATCCATCAGAGACCCTTGTTAATCCTGATGACCTGAACTGGACGGTTCGAGAAACGGGTGGTGCCGCGGTACTCCACGGGCATGACCTTACGTTGGGTGTCGCGGTGCCTGTCTTGGGAGCGGCAGGAGTTCGTGAGGTTTACCGGAAACTGGTGATGCCGATTGTGCTGGCATTGCAGGACTTGGGCCTCGACGCAGTTCTTGGCGAGGAAGCGGGATTCGCCGACCGTAGGGAAGGGGCTTACTGCTTCCTTGGGAAATCGCAGAATGACGTTGTCTCTGCCCGGACTGGGCAAAAGCTCTGTGGGTGTGCATTACGAGTCACTCGGGAGGCGGCTTTGTTGCAGGCGTCAATTCCGATTCACGAGCCGAGTGTTCGAGCCGAACTCGTGATCCAAGATTCTGGAGCCGACCTTTGGACGGAGTTGGATGCGACCCAGCTTGCTCGTTTCCTTACTGTTCGCCTGGAAGAGTTGACATAAAAAAATCCCCGACCGGTGGTCGGGGATTTCGATTCTTGATCGTCGCCTTAGTTGTTGTGTGGCGAAGGGGTAATGGTGAAGCCTTGCGAAGTGAGCTCGGCGCCGATGTGGCGGAGTTTCTTCATTGCTCGGAGTTCAATCTGTCGGACTCGCTCACGGGTGACGTTTAGCTCGGTTCCAACTTCTTCAAGGGTTCGGGCTCGGCCGTCATCCAGTCCGAAGCGGAGACGAACAACATCTCGCTCTCGCGAGGTGAGTCGTCCTAGGATTCCGTCGATCTCTTCACGTCGAATCAGCGACCAGGTCACGTCGCCTGGGGTCGGCATGTTCGTGCTTTGAACGAAGTCGCCGATGGACGAGTTGTCCTTTTCACCAACTGGAGTTTCGAGGGAGATTGGCTCCACTGCGACTCGCATCATTTCTCGAACGCGGTCGACCGAGAGTCCAACCTCGCGGCTGATCTCCTCTTCGGTGGCCTCGCGCTGGAGCTCTTGCTGCAATCGTGAAGCAGTCTTGACGACCTTGTTGATGAGTTCGGCAACGTAGACTGGAATTCGGATGGTTCGACCTTGGTTGATGATGGCTCGAGCGATTGCCCGGCGAATCCACCACGTTGCGTAGGTCGAGAATCGGAAGCCCTTGGACCAGTCAAATTTTTCAACCGCACGGATCAGACCAAGGTTGCCCTCTTGGATAAGGTCAGCCAAAGGAATTCCTCGAGCGTTGTACTTCTTCGCAATGGAGACAACAAGTCGAAGGTTCGACTCGATCAGGTGTCGCTTTGCCTCAATGCCCTCGTTGATGACGCGGGTTTTGATGAACTGGTTCAGTTCGGTTGGCTTACCGACAGGGTGGGTAATGTCCTTGCGCTGAAGCAGTTTGAGAAGCTCTTTTTCCTTGCCCTTTTCGAGGAGTTCCTTTGCCATAACGAGGACGGCTAGGTGAACTTCTTGTTCTGGGGTCAGAAGCTGGGCGCGACGGGTCTGTCGCATCCACATTTCAAGTTCTTCGGAGTCATCGGGTACGGCGGCGGCCTCCGCCTCAAGCTCTTCTAGCTCCTCATCTGAAGCATCATCGTCTTCGACCTCAACGGTCGGGTCATCCAACTGCGTCATGTTTGGTTCCATGAAGCCTGAGGTCCGACCTGGCGTTCGGACGGTAATTGCTCGTCCGCGCTTCGGTTGGGTTGGGATGCCGTTTTCAATAGCCATTTATCTGTTAGTTACTCCGTGTTTGACCTTTTTGGTATGCTCCGGCTCTTCGAACCTTGCACGGCAGGTCTACTGTCTTTCGGGACACTAGGTGTATCACGAAGACGATATTTTGTCAAGCGAAACGCATGCCAGTTGTCAAGCTTCTGGCAAAACCTTTCGAGTTTACCGGGAATCTGCGACTGCGACACACGATTTCGGGGGACAGCAAAGAACTTAGACGCCCATGGGGGCGTAAAAGGTTTCCGCTTCAAGTCAGTTCTACGATCAATCTAGCGAAGCTCACGCAACTTTGTGACAATTCGCCGAATCTCTGTCGCAAGCTGGTAAGTGGATTCTTCCGTATTGTAGTGTGAAAAACTAACTCGAATCGTTCCCCGGATATATTCATCGGGAACCCCAAATGCCTTCAATACTGGTGAAGGTTCTGTGTTTTTGCTACTGCAGGCGGCTCCGGCTGAGCAGCAGAATCCGGCCTGGTCGAGTTCAATGAGCAGAGTCTCTCCTTCGATTCCGGCGAAGGAGAGGGAGATGATGTACGGGGAGCGACGGTCGCCTCCGTTGATTCGATACTCACCAAGTGGCGGCTCCTTCGGATAGGAAAAGTCACCTTCGAACGAGCAGCAAAAGATTTCGTTCAGTCTCTCGACGTGATCGTGTCGCTGATGGGTCTCATGAATGGCAATTTCTGCTGCCTTACCCATCCCCACAATCGCCGGCACATTCAGAGTCCCCGATCGCTCGCCCCGCTCTTGGCCGCCACCAGTTATGAAGGGAGGGATTGAACCGGGGAACCGTTGGTAGAGGAAGCCGATGCCTTTAGGGCCAAAGAACTTATGGGCTGAGCCAGTGACGTACTCAAGATCGCCAACATGAAAATCAATTTTTCCGAGTGCTTGCGTCGCATCAACCAGATACGCTCCCGGGACGCGGGTCCGCTCATCGAAAATTGTTCCTGTCTCGTTATTGACCAGCATTTGCGCTCGAAGAAGTGGCTGTCTTGGGGGAGCGTCAATGGAAGACACCGATTGAGGAACTTCTGCAGGCGGGTAGAAGAACGGAATGCCCAGCTTCTCTGCAGTGTCACGAATCGAGCTGTGCTCAACGATACTAACCCCAAACTGATCCGCAAGGGCATTGAGAACCCAGTTGTTCGCCTCTGTCGCTCCGCTGGTAAAGGTGATTTGCGAAGGGTCTTCGGCTCCGATCAGCTGAGCGACTTGAGCCCGAGCTTTCTCTACGGCATCCATTGCCTTCGCGCCGTAATGATGTAGAGAGTGTGCGTTCCCGGGGAACTCGGTGAACCATGGCAACATCGCCTCAACTACCCTGGGGTCAACGGGGGTTGTGGCGGCGTTATCGAAGTATCGTTCGTGCACGCGCCGAGTTTACTGGAACCTTCAGCAAGTAATCTGACTTCATGAAACCGGTGCCCGTGGCTCAAGTCGGCCAGGCTGTTGATGGCGTTATCGCTGCGCTGGAATCCTTCGCGGGTCAGCCAGCGAAGGGTGGTGCTTGGACGGCCGTGCAGACCCTTGATCACCTCATTCAGGTTCATCGGGGTGTGGTGTTGGGACTTAGAGCGAAGGAACCGCTGCCGAGGCGCGCGCCCTTCTTCCTTGTCCGCAGAACTATGGTGGGATTCGTCCTTCGAAACGCGATTCCGGTTCCGGCGAAGGGAGCTCAGCTGAGCTGCCCAGCCGAAGCTGACTTCGCCTCGATGGCGGGTGATCTGCAGAAATTGCAGACGAAGTTGGAATTGCGAGCTTCGGAGGGCATTCCTCCGGACCAGCTGGTGATGAACCATCCCGTTGCAGGTCCGCTTAACTTTGATGAGACGATGGCAATCGTCCACGCCCACTTGGTCTATCACATCAAGCGGGCGGGGAAGTAGCTGCCTACTCCTTGATCGGTGTAAGTTCGGTGTTAAAGGTCGTTCCCTTCAGATTCACTTTGCTCTTGGCATTCGTGATATAGCCCAGTTTATTACTGTAGACCTGTACAATTTCGCTCTTTTGGTCGGGGGAATCGATCTTTGTTGTCAAGGTGACCGTGTCGCCATCGACCTTTATGGTGCTGGTTCGGGTGGTAGATTTTCCGCCGTTTTTCACAACCTGCGAAGGGCCGGTTGGGAGCATCAGGCAAGCGAGGAATTGCTCGACGAAGATGAGTTCGCCGCCAGCGATGGCGGTTGGCCACAGGCGCTCATCAACGATCAAGTTAAGGCGGTACCGCTTGGATTCGGTCTGACTACCCATTTTGAGGTCGCTTTGGTAGATGAGATCCAGGTCCCAATCCTTGGGCCGTTTGGTGTTTGGGAGAATTGCGAACTGCCCGCCGATCTTTACGTCAGGCTTGCCGTCAATGGACATTGTGACGTCGTAACCGATCGGCTTTTGGGCCTCGAGGCGGTACTTCGGGAAGTCTTCGACTGGCTGAATAGCGGAGGTGAGCAGAACTGCTGCGGCAAAAACCATGTCCCAAAGTGTGCGGCTTGTCTGGGTTCAAAATAAAGCAAAACAGCCCCAATCTTGGTAGATTGGGGCTGTCCCATTATGGTTCTTTTGGTTGGTTATTCGGAGGAATTAGCCGCCCATTGCTTGCTTGAGTAGCGCAGGAACGTCGCTGGTGCGATCCGCAACCAGAGCGCCGCAGTCAAGAAGTGCGTCGACCTTCGATTGTGGGGTTCCGGTCTTTCCACTGATGATTGCACCAGCGTGCCCCATTCGCTTTCCTGGAGGTGCAGTTCGTCCGGAAATGAATCCGACGACTGGCTTCTTCATGTTGGCCTTGATCCACTCACAAGCCATTTCTTCGTCTGAACCACCGATCTCTCCAACGAAAACAACCGCTTCGGTCTTAGGATCGTTGTGGAACATCTCCATGACTTCGATGAATCGCGTACCAGGCAGCGGGTCGCCGCCGATACCGACACACGTGGTTTGACCGAAACCGGCTCGGGTCATTTCCCAAACGATTTCGTATGTAAGCGTTCCGGAGCGGCTTACCATTCCGACGTTACCAGGAGTGAAAATGTGGCCGGGCATGATTCCCATCTTGCACTCGCCGGGAGTGATGATTCCCGCGCAGTTGCCGCCGAGAAGTCGGGTGACACCGTTTGCCTTAAGTCGATTGGTCACCTTCGTCATGTCCGCAATGGGGATTCCTTCGGTGATGAGGGTAACGAATGGCATTCCTGCCGCTTCGCACTCGAGAACTGAGTCAGCAGCGAAGGGAGGTGGAACGAAAATGATGGAAGCGTCGGCGCCCGTTGCCTCAACGGCTTCTTGGACAGTGTTGAACACCGGCTTGCCGAGGAATTCCTGACCGCCTTTGCCGGGGGTGACGCCGCCGACGATGTTTGTTCCGTAGTTGATCATCTGTTCGGTATGGAACCCACCTTCTTTACCGGTGATTCCGCAGACGATGACCTTCGTGTTCTTATCGACAAGGACTGACATTTCTGCCGGGGAGTTTACCAGCCTCAAGTATTCTGATTCCTGCGAATGAACGGACCCGACCCGACCGAGCTTCACCCTGTGCCGGGTTTTGAGCAGGTTTGCTTCATCAAAAACGCGATTTCGAACCCAAACGTGATCGTTGGTGACTACACCTATTACGACGATCCTGACGGTGCGTCGGACTTCGAGAAGAACATTCTTTATCACTTTCCGTTCGTCGGCGATAAGTTGATTATTGGGAAGTTTTGCGCTCTTGCCAGGGGGGTGAAGTTCATCATGAACGGCGCGAACCACATCATGAGTGGCACCTCTACCTATCCGTTTTATATCTTCGGTGATGGTTGGGAGCCCGCGCTTTCAGAGCGTGCAGTCTTTCCGAACAAGGGAGATACCGTCATCGGCAACGATGTCTGGATTGGCTACGAGGCTTTGATCATGCCAGGAGTCACGATTGGCGATGGCGCTATCATCGCGTCACGGGCCGTTGTCACCGGAAACGTCCCGCCTTACGCGATCTATGGGGGAAATCCTGCAAAGCTGATTCGGGAACGGTTCTCGGCATCTCAAATCAAATGGCTTCAAGCGATTGCCTGGTGGGATTGGCCCATGGAAAAGCTCACGCCGCTCCTTCCGATTCTGGTCGCTGGCGAAGTAGAGGAGTTCCTTGCCCTCGCACTGGCAGAAAACTGAAAACATTTCGCATTTCGTCGAAATAATGGCGTAGAATCATTTCGATGGAAGTCGAAACGAACCGATTAGCGTTCCGAGCCTTAGCTGATCCCACTCGGCTCCACATCGTGGAGTTTCTCGCGTCAATGTGTTGTGGCCGAGCTTCCGTGGATGACGAAGGCGGCGTAGAAGGTCCAACCGCTGGCGAAATCTGCTGCCACATAACGGGCGAAGAAAAGATCAGTTCGACGATTTCACACCACCTTCATGAGCTTGAGGGAGCTGGACTTATCCAGATCGAACGCCGGGGGAAGCGGATGCTCTGCACCCTGAAATCTGACGCGCTACTCTCGCTCGCAATCTATTTGCAAACCCTTGCCAAATCCAACGACCAGACCAACTGCTGCTAAAACCATGAACGAAAACACTAGACTCATCGACCGAGAAGACGTACGCGAAATCGTTCGCGAGAAGTATGGCGCTGCCGCCCTCACCGTTCTCAACGGTCAAGGTGCTGCTTGCTGTGGTGGAAACACCGGGGGCGGTAACGATAGCTGTTGTGGAGGTGATGTGATCACCGGAAACCTGTACAGCGAATCGGAAGCTGGCGATATTCCTGAGGCGGCGCTGCTGGCTTCGCTTGGTTGCGGAAACCCAACTGCTCTTGCATCGCTGAGTGAGGGAGAGACGGTCCTTGATCTGGGCTCTGGTGGCGGAATCGATGTTCTTCTTTCTGCCCGGCGAGTTGGTTCAACCGGCTTCGCATTTGGGCTCGATATGACCGACGAAATGCTCGCACTTGCGGAGCGAAATAAGGCGGAGAGCGGCATTAGCAATGTTTCGTTCCTCAAGGGACACATTGAGGCGATTCCGCTCCCCAATAACTCGGTTGACGTAATCATCTCCAACTGCGTGATCAACTTGTCAAGCGACAAGGATGCGGTGATCCGAGAGGCGTTCCGAGTCTTGAAACCCGGTGGACGATTTGCCGTTTCGGATGTCGTCGTCGAGGGCGAGATTCCTTCGGCTGTCCGAGCCGATATGGAGGCTTATGTTGGTTGCGTGGCGGGTGCGATGGAGTACAGCGAATATCTCGGAAAGCTTGCCGCCGCCGGGTTTGAGAATGGGTCGATTGAGCCGACTCGTCGTTACACCTTTGCCGACCTTGAAGCCACGACGTGCACTTCGCCAGAAGTCAGTGCGCTCTCTGCCGAAGAGAAGTCGAACCTTGATGGCAGGATTATGGGTGCCTTTATCCGGGCGACGAAGCCGAAAGAGGGTGCTTGCTGCGGAACGGAGTGCTGCAACTGAAAACGGTTATCTTCCTTTGTGTTCACAACGCGGGACGATCTCAGATGGCAGAAGCGTTTGTGAACTACGAAGCTAAGGCGCGTAGGTTGGAGATTCGAGGGGAATCCGCGGGAACAGTCGGTGGAAAGCAGCTGAATCCGACAGCCGTGGAGGCTATGGCGGAGTTGGGGATTAGCATGGAGGGGCAGCATCCGAAGCTGATGACCCAAGACATGGTGGATGGTGCGGACAAGATCATCTCGATGGGATGTGGCGTCGATGCCGCAGCCTGCCCCGCCAAGTTCATTCTTACCGAGGATTGGGGTCTGGATGATCCGGCGGGGCAGGGAATTGAGACGGTGCGCGTGATCCGGGACCAGATTCGAGGACACGTGGTGAAGCTGTTGGAGGAGATGGCTTGAACAAGAAGCTACTCGCAGAGTTTTTGGGGACGTTTGGGATTGTCTTCGCTCCACTAATGGCATCTGCGGCGAAGACTGATCTCGCGATTGCGGCCTGGGTTTCTGGGTTAGCAGTAATGGCGATGATCTACGTCTTTGGACCAATCTCAGGTGCGCAGTTTAACCCGGCGGTCACGATTGCTTTGGCGGTCTCTAAAAAGCAAGAACGGTCGGTTGTCGTGCCGTACATCGTTGCTCAAATCCTTGGCGGACTTGCGGCAGGTCTTCTCGGTTTGCTCCTGTTCGGTGGAGCGTTTGGGACTCATGTGCCTTCTGCGCCCGACGCATTTGTGCGGAACATTGGAACGGAGATCGTGCTTTCGACAATTCTGATGGCGGTCATCTTTGCGGTGATACGTAAGGAGAATCCGCTCGCTCCGGTTGTCATCGGTCTGACGGTTGTCCTTCTGGTGATGATGGGTGGAAACATCACGGGTGGGTCGATGAACCCGGCCCGATCACTTGGCCCCGATATCGTTGGTGGCGCTCAGACTTTGGGAAGCATTTGGGTTTATCTCATCGGTCCCCCAGTCGGCATGTTGCTCGCGGTAATGCTCGAACGCGTGTTCTTCACGAGTTCGGACTAAACTGGCGGGATGAGGACGTCGATCGTCGTTGCGGCTTGCGGTGGACTCGCGTGCACGTTCAGCTTAGCGATGCTGACCTGGAATTGGGACGCTCAAGGTGGGTGCCTTCTGTTCCCGATTGGGCTGGGATACTTGGCATTCTGGTTTGTGCCACTGATGAGCTACGCCTTCCCGAAGCCGCAGGAGTCAAAGACCATCTCTCCCGATGAGTGGGTGTTTCGGAAGCGCTCGAGCTGGGCCGTCTTTCTAGGGGGAGTGTTGTTGACCTGCTGGGCTCTGAGTTTGCCGTCTCCCATCAAGCGCAAAGAAGATCTCCGCTGTTATCAACATGTCCTGCCTTACCAATCTCAACCCGGTTGCAAGTAACCGCTAAATTAGATTTGGGAGACGTTGGACACTAGATACCACCTCAGTCCCCTACTTAAGTGCGTCCAGCTCCAACTACTTTGTATAAAAGTTCGACTGTTCTTAGATCAGAGGTCGACCGTCAGCATCTCTCTCGCTTCCTGTGAAGATGCTTATGGCATTGATAAGTGCCCAAATCCCTGTGATGATGCCCCCGTACCCGCAAGTCAACAAGCAGATTAGGAGCATGGTGATTCCAAGCCCATTTTTCCCTAGATAAAACTGGTGAATACCGATCCCACCGAGGAACAATGCAAGCAACCCGGCAACCATTCGTGATTTGTTTGGATATGCGTGACCATACGGACCTGTCGGCATTGTGTTATTCACAACTACTTGAACGTTTCCGTTCCCTGATTGCCTGGCGGGCTGTATCGGAGGCGTTTGGAAGGGTAAAGGAGGGGCGTTCTGAAACAGCGGTTGGACCAACATGAACGTATTTGCCGGGGCATGCTGACCTGACACGGCGTCAATAAGAATGGTGTGGGTTGTTACTCGACCGTCGATAACCCACTGCTGGAGGACTGTCATATCAACTGGACCGTAAACCTGTCCATTATGACCAACAACTGAATACATAGTGAGAGCATAACATGATTCAAGTCCGATCGGCAATCCACATAAACCGAACTTTTGTGAATAACATATAGTTCGTTTGTAAGACACAACAGCCTTAAAGATCGCGCTCTAATCGGTAGCCTGTGAATCTTGCTCCCGGTAAGCTCAATGTGAATCTCATGGCGACGCAGTGGAAAGTTCGAGCGACCGAGGTGACTCCTCAGCGGACGGCGGTGATTGTGATCGCGATCCTTCTTGGCGTGGTGGGTGGGTTTGCGCTCCGGATTCCGCTGCTTGCGATCATGGCACTCGGCTTCTTTTCGCCCATCTTATTTGAATACTTTGCTGGGAAGAAGTGTGAGGTGTCTGATGTGGGAGCGACCGCCGGATTTAGCACGATCACTTGGGACAGAGTGAAAAGCGTGAAAGTTGAAGAAAACGCGGTACAACTGTCCCCGTTTGAGTCAGAATCAAGGCTCGATGCGACGCGCGGAGTCCGATTGGTCTTCGATGCGAACGTCGACCGAGAAGGGGTGATGGAAATCATCCGCTCTCATTTAGGCAAAGATGTTCGATTTTTGGGAGGATGAGCTCAGCGAAGAGCAAACCGAAGAACTTCTGCAGAAAGCTGCAGGAGAGATCAGGAAGCGCAAGTTGGAAGCTCCTGCCATCCTGTTTTTCGAAATGCACAAGCCAATCTCCAACGTCATGGCCCACCTGACTCTGGTCAGCGCGCCGATGTTGGTGCCATTTTTAGGCTTTGATTTCGTGAATCAATATAGTAATTTGTTGAGAAAGCGGGATAATGTCGAACGTCTGATCTGTATCCTGGAAGAAATTCCGGGCGATGAGCCGCAGTTATTGGAGACTTCATGCCAGAAAAACAAATAGGAGCTTGGTCTTTGGACAGCCAAATGCTAGGCGCGAACTATTGGGACGTAGGGTGGTTTGGGCTGCTCTTCACCCTTATGATTATCGTTTTCATCGTTTTCAACGTGAAAAGAGCCGGTAAGGGTGACAACCTGTTTATCCGACGCATCTCAGGTTTGAACGCGATCGATGAGGCCGTTGGGCGTGCCACCGAGATGGGAAGACCGGTCCTGATGGTTCCCGGACTTTCGGATCCCGTTAACGCGACCGCTGTCCAGGCGATCAACATTTGCGCTCACGTTGCAAAGACGGCTGCGAAGTTCAGTAACCCGATCATCATGTGCGCCTATTCGGCATCGATGTTCACACTGGCGCAAGAAGTCATCCGAGATACCTATCAGTCCGAAGGGTATCCCGAGCGATTCGATCCAGACTCCGTTCGATTTATCTCTGACCGACAATTCGCATTCGCGGCGGGTGTCTCGGGAATCATCCACCGAGAACAGACGGCTGCTGCGTTCTTCCTTGGTGAGTTCTATGCTGAGTCGCTGATCTTTGCCGAGACGGCAAACTCGATCGGTGCGATTCAGGTTGCATCTTCCACGGAAGCTACTCAAACCCCATTCTTCATCGCGGCTTGCGACTACGTTCTTATTGGTGACGAGTTCTATGCGGCGTCCGCTTATCTGACCCGTGACCCGATCATGGTCGGTTCGCTGGTCGGTCAAGACTGGTCCAAGATGGTCGCGATCGCGTTCATTGCACTGGGCTGCTTGAACGCATCGGTCACTCAATACAACCTGGCCAAGGAAACGGCAGAGGTTGTCGAGATTTATAAAGACGATCAGGAAGGGCTGACTAAGCAGATTGAGGTCATGACTGAAGAGCACAAGAAGGACTTTTCAATCTCCCGGCTCATCAAGGCGGAGAAGCCACCTAAGGACCTGAAGATTGTGCGAAAGCCCGCTCCAGCAGAGCCTGGCGCACCGGCACCGGAGGCAACTAAGTGAACGATACATTTTGGGCAAGAAACCCGCAAGGCGATTTGAAGATGTTCATCGCCGGGGGACTGATCCTCGGGATCGTTCTCTTCCTTGCGGTGATGAATACTCCGATTCAAGCACGGCGGCCACTTGTTTGGCTGGTGACGTTCTTGTCGGGCGGCTTTATGGTGGCGTACACCTACTGGCCTAAGCCGATCAACTTTGACGCCAAGACTGAACTTCCTCGAAACGGGGTCGAATCTGTTGGTTCATTCCTTCAGCAGTCGTTTGGAACTGTCTCTAGCTTCGTCCAGATTATTGCGGCGTTCCTGCTTGGACTGGGAATCTTTAGCCTGCTCAAGATTCACTTGACCAACATTGCACGAAAGAAGAAAGACTGGGTCTTCAGTGTGGTTCTTCTTGTCTCGATGTTCAGCATGATCATCTTCGGATACTGGGACTTCAGCATTCGCCAAGGGAACAAGGCGATCGACTTTGACGATCCTCAGTTCTGGCAGATGCCGAACATGGTTCGCGACTTCCTGTTCGACGGCCTTCTTCAGCAGATGGACGCAGCAATGTTCTCGATCATTGCGTTCTTTATCCTTTCCGCGGCCTACCGAGCGTTTCGTGCTCGATCGGTCGAGGCGACAATCCTGCTCGGAACTGCGCTCCTCGTGATCCTCTCGCTCATGGGAGTTGTTGCGGGAATGTGGGATGACGCGGTGGTCGCAATGGCTGGAACTGACAAGTCAGCGAAGGCTGATTTCCTTCTCAACTTTAAGATCACAGAGGTCGCGGGGTGGATCAAAAACACCTTCCAGACTCCGGCGATCACGGGCATCAAGTTTGGTATCGGTCTTGGAACCATTTCCATGGCTCTCCGAATCTGGCTCGGTCTGGAAAAGGGAGGTAAAGCATGAAAAAAGGTGGAATTCCAAAGTTCGTTATCTACGCGTTGCTGATTGCATGCTGTTCGATTCCTCTCTTCTTTAAGATCCCGATTCCGAACAAGCCAAGCGAACCTTCGGTTGACTTCTACAAGACTCTATCGGCACTCAAGGAAGGCGATGTTGTTCTTGTCGGTAGCGACTGGACTGGTTCCACTCGCGGCGAGAGCAAAGGACACATGAAAGCGATCCTTCGCACCTTGATGCGAAAGAAAGTCAAGTTCGTCATCTGGAGTACTGCGGATCCACAGGCTCCACGAGCTGCCCTTGACGTCATCGCAGAGGTTAATGCTGAGCGAGTCGCGAACAAGGAAGAGAAGTATCAACGCTGGACTCAGTGGGTCAGCGCTGGCTACTATCCAAACTCGGACGTTGCGATCAACTCGGTCGCCCAGGACATCAAGACGGCCTTCGGCGCACGTCGTGAGAACGACACCACCGGCGTTCAGCAACCGCTGTTCAAGAGCCCGGTGATGGAGAAGATCAAGAGCGTGACCGACTTCGATCTCGTGATTGACGTCACTGCTTCCAAGACGACTGACTTCCACGTTCAGTTTATTAGTGCCAAGAACGTTCCGCTCATGTTCGCCGTCACCGGCGTCATGGGGCCAGAAACCCAGGTGTTCTACAACTCCAAGCAGATCAAAGGCTTCCTCTCAGGACTCAAAGGAGTCTTCGATATGGAGCAGATGATGGAGAAGGGAGTCAACGTCAAGGACGCAAACGGCGTTGCCGCTGTTTCTTCCGATCGAGTGCCGGGCGAGATTGCTCCGTTGCCGGGAGTGAGCGTTGGTCAAGGAACCAAGTACTATCCCACGCTCCACGTTGCTTTGTTGTTGATGATCGTGATGATCGGTATCGGAAACTATGAAATGCTTGCCGCTCGCAAGCGACAAGGAGGAAAGGCATGAAGCCAGAACAGATCGAAACTTACAGGACAGTCGCCGCTGCGGCGGGAGTGCTCGCAACTCTGGGTCTCTTCAGCGTCCTCTACAAAGAGAACAAGTTCTACCGACTTTTTGAGCATATTTTCCTTGGCCTCGCAGCCGGTTGGTCTGCGGTTGCAGTCTGGACCGAATCGCTTCGAGAAATCTGGTGGGACAAGCTGACGGGCGTTGTTGAGACGACCGGCGTTGTTACTGAGCCAGGTCGATGGGCTTACATCCTCCTGATTCCGATTGGCGCCATGGGCTACATGGTCTTCAGCAAGAAGCACAACTGGATGGCTAAGATCCCTATGGGCGTCTTGCTAGGAATCTGGTCGGGTCAGCAGATCCAGTCTTACTGGACTGTCTATGGTCCTCAGATGAAGCAGGGAATGCTCCCGATTGTTCCGACCGCCTTTGATCAGGTGATCGCACGATCGGATCGAACGCCTGAACTGGCCGCAGTGACCATCACTTGGTCGCAGGCAATCTCGAACTTCTTGTTCGTGTTCACGCTTCTTTCGGTTCTGAGCTACTTCCTGTTCAGCTTCGAAGTGAAGAACAAGGCGCTGAAGCAAGTGAACGTTGCGGGTCGATACCTGTTGATGATCGGTTTTGGTGCAATCTTCGGAAGCACTGTTATGATGCGATTCTCGCTGGTTATTGACCGCATGTACTTCATCTGGGACGAGTTCCTGATGAAGCGCGTTCTGCATATTGGCTAGTAATGGAACATACCGTTGAGGCCATTGTGCTGAGACGACGAGACGCCGGTGAATCTGACCGGCGTCTCGTTTGCTTTACAAGGGAGCTCGGAAAGATTGATTTGGTCGCCAAGGGAGCGCGGAAGCCGACTTCTCGACTCCGATCCGTGAGCGAACCTCTGAGCGTTGCCCGGGTGACCTTCGCCGACGGACGCCACCAAAAATTTATACAACAGGCGCAGCCAGTCTCTGCGTATCGCGGACTCCGCACAGACTACGAAAGACTAACCCTCGCTCTCGCCTGGGCAGAAGTTGTCTCCTACGTAGCGCCGTATGAAGATCCCATCGAGGAAGTCTTTACGCTCTGCGTTCAGGCGCTGGAGGCAATTGAGAGCCATCCGAAGCCGAAGGTGGCACTTGCGTGGGCAGAGGTTGCCCTTCTGAATGAAACGGGATTCTTGCCGAGCTTTGGCTCGTGCGTCATCACCGGTTGCGATGTAAAGGAAGCTGACGCGATGGTCTCTCCTCGAGCAGGCGGCTACGTTTGCCGCGACGAGGCCGGAGAGTACGCAGATCGGTTTATCGTTCGAGCGGAAGTGCTGTACGGCTTGAACGCTCTCCAGGGTCTGGATGCACCTCCCCCGGGGCTGAGATTCGTTGACGAAACACTCAATGCTTTGCAGCCGTTTTGGCTAAATATTTGCGAAGCACCGCTCCATGCACGCTCACATCTGATGGAGTCTTTGGCATTCGGAACGGGCGGAGCCTGAGTTCAAGTAAAATGCCAGTTAAGATGCGAGCATTCGGTCTCTTGGTCATTGGCGCAATTTCGATCGTTCTAGTCGGTTGCGGTTCCGGTTCGGGTTCTGGTGGAGGCGGAGGGTTTAGCTCACGCGGCACCGAGGGTAAAGCTGGGGTGTTCCGATACCCATTGCCAACCAACCCAACTTCTCTGGATCCAGGCAAAGTACAGGACGGCGATACCATCGACGTCTGCCAGCAAGTGTTCGAAGGTTTGGTCAAGTGGGGCGAGGACAATACCGTACAGCCTAACCTCGCCGAGCGATGGGATATCCAAGACGGCGGAAAGACGTATGTATTCCACCTCAAGAAGGGCGTCAAGTTCCACAACGGTCGCGAGCTGAAGGCTGCAGACGTCAAGTGGTGCTGGGAGCGCGTGGGAACGCGAGCCTATGGTTCCAGCACGGCAGAGACTTACATGGCTGACATCGTCGGCGTGAAGGAGAAGCTGGCAGGAAAGTCACCCGAGATCACTGGCGCTAAAGTTATCGACGATTACACTTTCCAGGTCACCATCGACAAGCCTCGCCCATACTTCCTCGGAAAGCTGACCTATGCCTGCGCGTATGTTTACGCAAAAGAGGCTCTTCCTGACGGAATGAAGGATATGGCGACCGTCGAGCAGATGGTTGGCACCGGCCCTTACAAGTTCGAAAAGTTCACACCAGAAGAGATCGTCATTCTTGCCGCAAACAAGGATTATCACGGTGGCGCGCCTGCCTTGGAGAAGATTGAGCGACCAGTCATCAAGGATGCACAGAGCCGCCTCAACAAGTTCAAGACCGGGGAAATCGACCTCGTTGCTTTGGAGCGAGCAGACCTTCCAGCCATCGACAAGGATGCGACTCTCAAGGCACAGCTCAAGTTCTTTGATCGACCTTCGATGTACTACGTTGGTCTTAACACCGACGTGGTTCCTGCCCTTAAGGACCGACGAGTTCGACAGGCAATCGGAATGGCGATTGACCGAGACAAGATCGTCAACGACATCTTGGGCGGGATCAACCGACGCGCCGATTCGATTCTTCCTCCAAGCGTCCTCGGATTCCGAGAGAACACGAACTACTTGAAGTTTGATATCGCAAAAGCGAAGGCACTTCTCGCTGAAGCTGGCTTCCCAGATGGAAAGGGCTTCCCGGCTGTTCAGTTCAGCTACCGCGATGGCCGACCTGACGTTGAGCTCGTTGCTCAGGCTGTCCAGCAGCAACTCAAGCAGAATCTCGGAATCGAGTTCCAGTCGCGCAAGGTTGAGTGGGGCGCTTATCTGAAAGAACACAACAGCCGAAAGCTGCCTGCGTTCCACATGCGATGGGCGGCCGACTACCTGGATGCTGAGAACTTCCTCTCACAGCTTTTGGCTAGCTATGGCAACGAGAACAAAGTGAACTACAAGAACGCTGAGTTCGACAAGCTCTGTTCTGAAGCAGACGGAATTCTTGATGAAGCAAAGCGCAAGGAGCTTTACGGAAAGGCAGAGGATATCGTCCTCCAAGACGCTCCGTTCATTCCGATCTACTTCCAGAAGGATGCTGAGCTGATCAGCGCTCGCGTCAGCGGGCTGCGTGAGTCAGCGTTTGGCCACCTTCCCCACACGAAGACGGCAGTCAAGTAATGCTGGACGTCGACAGCGGCGCAGTATACGAAATCGCGAAGTACCCACGTTCGGGGGTACTTCGCGATCTGCATTTACGCCCTCTTGCCGCCGAGCTCAGCAGGGATCCCGGTTGGGAATCAGGCGGTAAGCCAGGCACGGTTGCCGTTGCTGTTCCTTCGGGGGCAAAGACCGCGAGCCTCGTTGGAATTTTTGCGCTTGGTGCGGACCGAAAGGGTTCGGTCGGTGCGTCAATCGTCGTGCTGGGTTCAGCAGGTGAGTTGCGACGAGAGAACCTGGTGGCGGGACGTCACTATCGAGACGCATCGGGAACGGAACTCCTAGAGTTTGAGCTCGCTCCAGATTGTCGACTGGCGACGGTGGGCTGCGCGCTTCTTGGTGGGACTCGGGTTCGTTTAGACGTTATCGAGCTTCAGCTTCCTGCTGGCGCAGAGCGCTTGGTGTTCCAAGCCTCTAGTGATTCGGCTAATTTCGTTGTCTTCGACATTGTCTTTGAAGTCGCTGCGGTGGCGGGTCGGTGTCCGTTCCATACCGGTTCGGGCGGCGTCTCTCTTGCAGAGCTCGGGGGCATTGTTCGCATGAGAGATCGGGTGCGATTCGGACAGGCGATGGACCAGCTGATCGCCGCCTTGGATAAGTCGCCCGATCTCGAAGAAGCCCGAAGCGAGGCCCTGACCTTTTTGGCAATCGTGACGGCGGGAATGCTTGAGGCCGGGGGAGACCGGTCACTGCACCGCGTCCAACTTGAGGCGGCACGCCGGTTTGATCAGGTGACCTCAACCGCGGATCTGAAGCAGTCGGCAAAGGAGATGGTCGACAAGGTCGTTGGATCGTGGCTTTACAGTGAAGAGATACAGCCCCAGATTATCGACCGGGCGCTAAGCCTGGTGGATCGCAACTATGCGAAAGAGATCACGGACGACTACGTCGCCGGCAAGGTTGGGATGAGCACGTCCCACTTCCGATATCTGTTCAAGCAGTCGGTTGGTCAGCCGTTCCATAAGTATCTCGTCGCGACTCGCCTGGAGAAGGCACGGATGATGCTTGAGCAAGGGCAAGGATCGGTTTCTGAGATTGGTGTGTCGGTAGGGTTCTCCAGCTTGGCGACATTCTCACGCGCGTTTGCTCAACGATTTGGCATGTCGCCGAGCGATTTCAAGAAGGTGCGGGGACTGTGATCGACGTTTCTGGCCTGAGTCAGACCTTTGGCAAGAAGCAGGTTCTGAAGGAAATCTCGTTCTCGGTTGGCAAAGGCGAAGTCCTTGCTGTCATGGGAAGTAGCGGCGGTGGCAAAACTACGCTGCTGAGATGCATTGCGGGGCTGATTCAATCGACTTCGGGGTCGGTTCAGGTTGATGGGATTGAGGTTCGGAAGGATCCGGAAGCGGCTCGGCGGCGAATGGGAATGGTTTTCCAGGGTGCCGCGCTGTTCGACTACCTAAACGTTGAACAAAACGTCCTCTTCGGGGTGGGACGCCATCTCAAGCTGAACAGTAAGGACGAGCGGGCGTTGCTAAAGGATTCTTTGGCGCGCGTCGGGCTTTCGGGGAACGAACACTTGTTCCCAAGCGAGCTGAGCGGGGGGATGCGCAAGAGGGTAGGCATGGCACGGGCAATCGCGCTGTCTCCATCGATCATGCTGTACGACGAGCCCACCACTGGACTCGATCCGATCACAACTTATCAGATCGATGAGCTGATCTCTCAGCTTCGCCGAGAACTGGGTGTGACAAGCCTTCTCGTAAGCCACGATTTAATGAGTGTTCGCCGGGTTAGCGATCGTGTTGCCTTCCTTCATCAGGGTGAGTTAGTGTTCCTTGGGACTCCCGATCAATTCCTCGAATCTGAGCATCCCGCGATCCAAGAACTGGTGACAAAGACCCAGGCCGCGACCCTTCACTAAACATTTTCGCGGCACCTTCGTTTTGCCAAACATTGCCCGGTTTGAAACGGGAGAGAGAACACTATGAAGAAGTCGCTGAAAACCATTCTCGTCGCCGCCCTGTTCGCAGGAGCTACGGTCACCGCTTACGCTCAAGCGGCTGGAACCACTGGGACCCAGACTCCTCCTCCAACCAAGGGCGGTGCTAAGCAAGGCAAACAAGGTCGTACTGCAAAGGCAGATCCAATGCTCATGCTCAAGCGAGACACCGAAGTACTTGAGAAGCTGAGCCTCACCGACGAGCAGAAGAGCGGAGTCAAGAAGCTCAAGTCCGAAACTGAAGCGAAGCTCAAAGAACTGATGAAGGGCAAGACCAAGGGAGATGACCGAGCCGCGATGCGCACGAAGGTCAAGGAAGCGGTCGAAGCCTACAAGAAAGGACTTGAGGGCATCCTTACTCCAGTCCAGTACGCCGACTACGAGAAGGGAATGAAGGCCCTCACAAAGAAGGCAAAAGACAAGAAAGACGGCGGCTCCAACTAAGTCGCTCTGGCTAACTCACTCTGAACACCCCTGAGATGAATCTTTTCAGGGGTGTTTTTGCGTCTGATGCTAGGGTTAGTCACAAAGACCCAAAGAATCGAAGTTAGGCGCGCCCTACTGAACTAAGAACCGTTGGTAGCGTTAAAACGTACATCGATCCATTTCCAATAGGGGAGATAGAAGGAAACTAATGAAAAAGATGATCCGAAATTTTGTCGCTGTTGCCGTAATGTCGGCTCTGACTGTATCAGTCTTCGCCCAAGGCGCAGGTCCTGGCGGCGGTAAGGGGCAAGCTGGCGGTCGACCTGGTCAAGGCGGTCCTGGTGCTGGCGGCGGAATGCGACGCGGTCCTGGAATGATGATGGGCATGGACAGCGAGATCCTCGCTAAGCTCAAGCTCAGCAAGCCTCAGATGGACGCGGTTAAGAAGGTCAAAGAAGAGACCAAGAAGAAGATGGATGCTCTTCGAGCTTCGATGCCAAAGCCAAAGGAAGGCGAGCGACCGAAGATGGATCCAGGCATGCGCGATAAGTTCAAGAGTCTGATGGACGGCTACCAGGCTGGCATGAAGAAGGCAATGGGCGACAAGAAGTTTGCCGAGTATGAAAAGGCTCTCAAAGAGATGCGTGCGAAAAGCGGCTTCGGCGGCGGGCGCCCAGGCGCTGGTGGTCCAGGAGCTGGTGGCCCAGGCGCAGCTACTGGAAAAGGCGCTGGTAAGGGACGCGGCGGAAACTAAGGTTCCGGGTCTAGATAAAACGGTAGCTTGTCGAAAGGCAAGCTACCGTTTTGTTGTTTGTCAGCGCTTGTTTAAAAGCTGATGCCGACCGGGGTTTCGGGCATGTGCTGGTATGCGGAGTATCGGCGAATCCACTGTCCTTGGATTTCGGCATCTCCCACGGTGCCCTCTGCACAGTCATAAAACACCGACTTAGAGCATTCGTATTCGAGCGAGCCTTCACCTGGACTGGTCATGCGGACGAAGAAGCGCAGGTCGTGGTGGCTATCAAACTGGGTTTCGTTGCTGACGTAGTTGCCGTTGGAGTCGATCCCGTACCGGGCAATAATCCTCGCTCGGTTGAGCAGGCGTGGGATGCCGAGATTCTTCTTCTTGTCCTCCATGATTCCGTAAACGAATCCACCGAGGGTGATGCAGACTCCGACGACGATACCGGCCATCGCAATTCCGACAAGAATCCGCGTGGTGAGGCTCTGGGTTTGGAGGAAGACTGGATTACTCGCATCGCCCGTCATCAGGAGCCTTCCCGCTTCGAGGAAGTAGATCCCGACTCCAGACAGGGCACTGAAACAGAGCCCGCCGACGATGATGAACCCCAGCTGTTTCTGCTTGTGGTTGTCGATCTCTTCAGTTGTAAACCAGCGCATCATGTCTCTCCGCTTAAATCTTACGGACAAATGGAGTTAATGATGTTTGGGTTTTGTTTGGAGAGGACGAAACGGTTGGGATCAGAGCTTTAGAAGGCCGGCGACCGTAACCATGTCTTTGTCTCCTCGGCCCGACATATTGACGATGACGCGCTCGCCTGGCTTGAACAATCCAGGGATCTTGAGGGCGGCAAATGCGTGAGCCGTTTCCAGAGCACAGATCAAACCTTCACGGTGGGCCACCCATTGGAGGGCATCCAAAGCTTCTTCGTCGGTGACGGCAACGTACTCGGCACGACCGAGGTCTTTCAGGTACGAGTGCTCCGCGCCGACGCCGGGGTAGTCCAGTCCAGCCGACACCGAGTGTGTGCCGATGACCTGTCCATCGTCGTCTTGCATCAAGTAGCTGTAGGAGCCGTGGAGAACACCCGGAGAACCGGCGGTGAGCGGTGCTGCGTGAGCTCCTGAAGTCAGTCCGCGACCTCCCGCTTCGACCCCAACCATTCGTGTCGAGTCGTCGCCGTAGAATCCGGCGAAGAAGCCGATGGCGTTGCTTCCTCCACCAACGCAAGCAATGACGGCATCTGGGGTGAGAGCGTAGCGCTCGAAGTATTGAGCTCGTGCTTCGTCACCAATTACGCGCTGGAACTCACGCACCATGTAGGGGTAAGGGTGGGGACCCGCAGCGGTGCCGATGATGTAGTGGGTGGAGTCTACGTTGGTGACCCAATCGCGCATTGCCTCATTGAGGGCGTCTTTGAGGGTCTTGGTGCCGCTGGAGACCGGGTTGACCTTTGCTCCGAGGAGCTTCATGCGGAAGACGTTGAGCATCTGGCGCTCGATATCTTCCTCGCCCATGTACACCTCGCATTCGAGGCCGAGAAGTGCGCAGACGGTTGCGGTGGCTACGCCGTGTTGTCCGGCACCAGTTTCGGCGATGATCCGCTTCTTGCCCATTCGGACTGCGAGAAGCGCTTGGCCGAGCGCGTTATTAATCTTGTGTGCGCCGGTGTGATTGAGATCTTCACGCTTGATCGTAACATGAAGACCTGTATCCTCCGAGAGTCGCTTGGCTTCGGTCAACGGGTTCGGTCGGCCAACGTACTCGCGGAGGAGGTCGTTAAATTCGGTGCGGAACGCAGTGTCCTGCCACGCCTTCTCGAAATCAGCATCAAGCTGTTCGAGGGCAGGCATCAATGTCTCAGGCACAAATCGCCCGCCAAACGCGCCAAAGCGGCCACGAGCGTCAGGTTTGGTTTCCACAAACCTAGTCTACAGTCTCAGAAGCAAACTCTTCAGCAGGCGAATTGACTAACCCGCGAAAAACCTCCCAAGACTGCAGGCTAGACCGCCGCCGCAATCGCGTCGCCAAGCTTCGACGTGCTAACCAGCTGGCACCCAGGCTCAAAAATGTCAGCGGTGCGGAGGCCGCTCTCAAGAACCTTGTTGCAAGCGTCTTCGATCCGCTTGGCGCCTTCCAGGTCGCCGAAGGTGTATTGCAACATCATTGCGGCACTGAGAATGGTCGCGACGGGGTTTGCCCGTCCTTGCCCAGCGATGTCGGGAGCGGAGCCGTGGACAGGCTCATAAAGTCCGAACGGCTTGTCGCCTTTGGCATCGCTGAGAGAAGCCGACGGAAGCAGACCGAGAGATCCGGTGATCATTGACGCTTCATCGGACAAAATGTCGCCAAACATGTTTTCGGTCAGGATGACATCGAACTGACGTGGATCGCGGATGAGCTGCATCGCACAGTTGTCGACCAACATATGCGTGACTTTGACGTCAGGATTCTTCGCGGCGAGTTCGGTGACGACTTCGCGCCAGAGTCGCGACGTCTCAAGGACGTTAGCTTTATCAACGCTGACGACTTCGTGTCGTCGTGCTCGGGCGACGTCGAAGGCATTGAGAGTAATGCGCTCGATTTCGGCTCGGGAGTAGGTGCAGGTGTCAACGGCGATTGTTCCGTTTTCTCGTCTCTCCCGAGGAGTTCCGAAGTAGATTCCTCCGGTCAACTCTCGGACGACGCAGAGGTCGATCATGCCGTGGTCACCTTTGAGGGGGGAGGCGGTAAGCAACGCCTTCATTGTCTTCGCGGGTCGGACGTTTGCATAAAGGTTTAGTTCAGAGCGAAGAGCAAGCAGCGCGCCGACTTCAGGTCGAAGCGTGGTGGGCTGGATATTGTCCCACTTAGGGCCGCCGACTGCGCCCATCAGAGCCGCATCCGCTTCTCGGCAAAGGTCAAGAGTGCTTGCGGGGAGGGGGTGACCGGTCTGGTCATAGGCAATTCCGCCAATCAGAGCTTCTTCGAACTCGAAGTCAGAGGAAACGGCTCGGACGACCTTAACCGCCTCGGCTACGACCTCCGGTCCAATCCCATCACCCGGCAAAACCGCAACTTTGAACGCCATTGTAATTGTAATTATGAACAAAAAAGGCGGCTCCGGTTTCCCGGAGCCGCCATTTCCACTTAGGCTGAGCTTAGTTGTTTCCGCCGCTCGCCTTCAGTTCGGCTTTACCGGGGCTGAAGAGGCCATCTTTGTAGATTCCTTCGACTTTAACGACCTTGCTTCCCGTTGCGAGCGCTTCGAAGAAGGCTGCCTTGGTCATTGAGTTACCGTTGGTGTTCTTGTACCTTGTGGCAGTGCTCACTTTAACGGGCACCAACCCAGACTCAGGTGCATCGAAGCCTTCGTGCTCGCTAATTTGGATGGAGAAAGTTCCTGCCTCAGCATCAGGTACCGAGCTCGTTCCCTTAGCCTCATCTCCGCCGAGCTCAGACTCGTTTTCGATGTGAACACTCTTTGCGGTGATCGTGTTGGTTGACGACGAGTAAACGCCTTCGACTTCAACCACTGCGTTTGCTCCGGCTGCGGTGAGCGCAGCGTAGAACTGAGCAGACGTTAGGGTTGATCCGTGGTTGCCTCGGAATCGAGTTGTGGTGCTGTTCGTTACGACCGAAACCTTTTCGCCTTGTGGAGCAAATCCTCGGGTGTACTTCGGTGCGACGTCGAACGAGTTGGAGAGCTCAACAATATTAGAAGCCGCTCCGATAGCCTTCGCCTCGTCTTCAAACTCACTTTCGAGCTTGATGACTCGAGCGCTGACCGTCTTGGTGACTGGGTTATAGTCGCCATACACTTCGGCCTTAAGGCCGTTTGCGAGTGCCGACGCTCCGTCTCCAACAATGGAGGTATTCGCATCGGTTGCTACCGTCAGGGTTCCGCCGGTGCGGAGACCGAGAAGGAAGGTTTGGGTTGGGGAAGTACCCGAAAGGTCTCGGACGAGGCCCTTGAACTCGAATCGCTCGTGTCGGGCTGAATCATCCAAACCGGTGCCTGGGTGAACTGCGAGGACAGGAGTGACCACGCCGCCGACGAAGGTCCAGTTGCGAAGGTCAAAGTCGATTGCGACTCGGGTTGCGCGTGGAACAACTAGGGCAGGGGAAAGATTGATTTCCAGCTTGGATCGACCTGCGGTGCTGTCGTCCATCGAGGCAGGGAAGTTGCCGGTTGAGCTGGTGCCAGAAGGCGAAGCAACGAGGGTAACTGACTTATCAAGAACAAATTCGATCTTGTTGTAGGTGCCATCGGCGAGAACGCCAGGAGCGAGCAAGAGGAACTTGGAAGCGCCGTCGTTGAGCTGCCGAAGGTTAATCGTGGTTCCGTCCACGCTATCAAAAAGCGTTGTGGATGCGCCGGCAGAATTCTTGATCTGCGCTTTGTAAACCTTCACCCACACGCCGCTGTATCCGGTGTGGAGGTCATCAGTGACGAAGAGCTGGAAGTTGCCTGTCCCACCGGATGATGAGGAAGCCCCTCCGCAACCCAGAGCGCCAAGGAGCACGCTCATGGCGAGTGTTATTGCGAGGCAAAGTTGGATTATTCGAGTTTTCATTGGTCCCCTCAGGGTTAGTATGGGCTCTGATTGTTGTTCCACAATCCGGGCACTCTTTAATGAGAGTCTTGTGTGGTGTGTTAATACCTCGTGTAGGTCAAAAGTCCTGAACCTGGTCTTTTAACGGGGCTCATGACTCGGGCTAAATCCAGATCCTTCACTGTGATCAGAGCCTTGGCGGGAACGATGCGAGGAGCAATTTCGTGAAAGGAATATAATGACAACATGCTGACCGCCGCAGTGTTTGCCGCGTCTGCGGTTGTGACCAGCTTGAGTGGTGCACCGCGTCCGTTGTGGCCAGGATTCGGGGTTCGAGTTAACTTCGAGACTCCCAGCAAACCAGAGTTGGATTTGCTCGCCAAGGGTCGGATTCAATACGTCCGATCTGAACTCGCATGGGATCTCATCGAGAAGCAGGACGGCGTCTATGATTTTTCCTCGGTGGACGGACTCCTCGCAAAGCTCAAAACTAAAGCGATTCGGCCGATCTTCCACTTATCTGCTCAAAAGAAGTTTTTAGCCGTAGCGGCGAAGCCCTCTTCTGACGCAGGGGCGGCCTACATTCGTTGGGCCGGAGAAGTAGCTAACCACTTTAAGGGCGAAGAAGTTATCTTTGAAATCGACGCCCAGCCAGGAGCGATTGCTGCATCAGCAACCGATTCAAATCTACTCGCTGAATCTGCAAAAGCAATGCGATTCATGGATGCGCAAACTCGACTGGTCGTTTCGGGTGTGGTTGGAGCCGACACCGCTTTCTGGAGCCGAACTCTCACGGAAGAAGTCATCGCACTCGTCGATGGCGTAGCCTACTCACCAGCGCGAACCGGTGGGCCAGAGAATACAGTTTCCGAGGTAACGCAGATCAAGGAGTTCATTCGCCGTCGGGCTCCAGAAGGCAGAAAGTCGCTCCCTGTCATCTGTGATGCGTGGGGCTGCAGCACGGCGAAGGGCTTGAACACCGAGGGCAGGCAAGCGATGTATGTTTCGCGTCTCTGGTTGCTCAACTCCGCGCTCGGGGTTCCGATCACGATTTACGACTCCTGGCAAGACAACGGTCCAAACGCTGAGCGTCCCTCTGACCGGCTAGGATTGGTGCGCGAAAATCTGGATATCAAGCCTGCTTTCATTGCCGCAAAGGAGGCCCAGGAGAAGTTTAAGGGATGTACTTCTTTCACTCGGTTGCGTCAATCAGACCCCCTCTCTTGGGTAATCGTCGGAGCAGGCAATGGTCGCATGGTCCAGGCCAAATGGCACCAAAGAGAGGCAGGCATCACGTTTAAACAAATGCCCTTGAAAGACAAGTGGCATAAGGACTTGTATGCTCGCCTGAACTCTTCGGGGGGCGAGGAGCGCACTGTCGGAGCGGCTCCAAACGCGCTGGCACCCAAGCTGGTCACGCCCGCTTTGGAGGGATTTGATTTCGCTTTTGCCCCACCTCTGGACGACGATGGATGGTGTGTTGTCATCGACAAAGCAACTCCGAACCCAGCGAAATTGGAGTTCAAGTACGTTCGGTCTTCCGGTGTCAGTGTGACCTGCTATGCCAAGGTCTCCAATCCCCGGTCGGTCGAGGCATTGGCAATGAGTGAGCCCAAAGCGACAATTAGTATTGGAACCACTGGCGCAGTTGCAGGCTCATTCCGGGTGGAGTCGGTATCGATTGAACCAGAGAAATGGGAACTGAAGAAGGAAGGGAATCTGACCGGAGAACTGACTTTGGGTCAGCGGGGGTTGTTGCTGAACTACGGCGGTGCCGGAAAGGCTGCGATTAGTCCCTTGCAACAGTTGGCAATTCCCGAGGGAGCTAAGGCCTTGGTTGTTTGGATTAAGCAGGACGGTAGCGGCAACAAATTCCGGTCGGAGTATCGCGACGCAGCCGGCGAAGTTGTCTCAGTCGAATTGGGTGCGTTTGAAGGTGCTCCAGACCGAGATGGATGGAGGGCGATCAAAATCCCGCTGAATGGCAATGCCGCAGAATGGGTTTCCTTGCTACTGGTCGAGGCTGAAAAAGAACGCGGCGGAGCGATTGAGATCGGCCCCGCCGCATATATGTTCTAGCTGCCGGCTTTCTTCATTCCGTCTTTACCGCCGACTTCTCCGGTAGCCGGTCCGGCTCCCTTCAGGTCGTTGGCGATGGAATCACTCGGCTTCATGCTGGCATCGTCTGAGCTGCATCCGGTGAGTACGAACCCACCGGTGATCAAAGAGAGAATAACGAGTACACGCATTACTCGAGGTCCCACATGAAGTCATCTTTGTTGGTGACTCGACCCTTGAAGGTTCCAGTTCCGTACGCAGAGCAGCCCTTTGTCAAGCTCTTGATTGGGCGTGACTTGGTGCTTGTGTCAGCCATGACGATGACGACGTGGCCATCCTTCAAGCCTGGTGAGATGCTGCTGATGTCCATCTGGTTGTAGTACGGCCACATTCCGCCATAGACCAACCAAGAGTTGGGGTTGTTCGCCCAGCCGCTCGCGTAGCTCTGAAGAGTGCCATCGGCGTAGTAGGTGGACATTGGAGCCAAGAGGGCACCGTTGGCGTCCAGCCAGCATGGAGTCTCGATAACCCAGTTTCCGCCGCCGGTCGGTCCCGAAGCGTTTCGATCCCAGATCGAAGTTCCGAACATGATGGTGTTCGATGGGTTGCCGATTTGGCTTCCGTTCACCGAAGCAGAGCCAACATAGTTGGTGCTGGAAACATATCGCCAAGGTGAGAAGAATGCGTAGTTGTAACCAGCATTGCTTCGGACCATGAGGGCGTACATTCGCTGCTCAGGAGTCAAGTTGTTGAGGTTTGCGCCAGGCATGTACTGGACCTGGTCGTTGATGCGCTGTTGCTCGCTCTGCCAAGGATCCATAGGATCAATGTGCATTGGGGTGTTCTTCACATATGGGTGAAGCTGCTGACCTGGAACGGAATCTGGAGGTCCGAAGCCCCAACCTGGGATTCCGATTCCGCCTGAGTTTGAGAGCATATAGCTGTCGTCGTAGTCGGCGAGGTACATCGCGGTCGATGTTCCGAGTTGCTTGAAGTGAGCGATTGACTTTGCCTTCTTCGCCGCACCCTTTGCCTGAGCAAAGACAGGGAAGAGGATCGCGGCAAGAATCGCGATAATGGCGATGACGACCAGAAGCTCAATGAGCGTAAAGGCCGATTTGTTTCGATGCACGAGTTTCATGATAAGTTCAACCTCCCGAACAGGTGCCCTGGACGGGTTCGCTCGGGCAACATCGCCTGAGTTAAGGGATTGTAAATGATTCAGTGAAAAAACACAATCAAATTTTTCGGGTCTTTTTACCTACCGGCGGAGTTGGGTTGAAAATCGGTACAACTTAAAGTGGATGTCGAATACTGCCGCACCGGAACTCCGAGGACTTAACGCGTTTCGGGCGTTTCTGGAGATGATCAAGTTTGAGCACTCTGTATTCGCGTTACCCTACGCCCTGATTGGAATGATGTGGGCGACGCCCGGATTTCCGGGTTGGAGAACCTTTAGCTTGATCCTCGTGGCGATGGTGAGCTGCCGTACTGCAGCGATGACCTACAACCGGATCGCCGATCGGGATATTGATGCGAAAAATGAGCGCACGGCTCGGCGAGCAATACCGGCGGGGATCCTAAGTTTGCGAACCACCAACCTATATCTTTACGGTTCGATTATCTTGTTCTTCGCCGCTGCAGCACTGCTGAACACAACGACACTTATTCTTTCGCCACTCGCGATTTTCATCACGGTTTTCTATTCAAGAACAAAGCGGTTCACGTGGCTCTGTCACTTCTGGCTGGGCATGTCGTTGGGGATCGCTCCTGCGGCGTCTTGGATCGCGGTGACTGGCGCACTCGCGGTAGTGCCACTCCTGCTGTTTGGAGCCGTTACTTTTTGGACGGCAGGATTTGACATCATCTATGCTCTTCAGGACGAGGAGTTTGATCGGGCGAATGGTCTTAACTCAGTCCCGGCTCGATTTGGAAAAGTCAAAGCTCTTCAGATATCTCGAGCTTCGCACTGTGTGAGCCTGCTGTTGCTCGGCGCCGCGCTGGGAGTTTATGGGGTCGGGATCTTCGGAATTGCGGCGGGGCTGTTCGCGGCAGGGATGCTCATTTACGAGCAGAGTTTGGTGAAATCGAACGACCTCTCCAAAGTCAACATGGCGTTTTTCACCCTGAACGGATGCATCTCGGTAGGAGCGTTTCTTCTCCTACTCGTAGATCAGTTGGTAAAGCGATGAATAAGAACTTACTCGGACGAACAAACCTCGAATTCCCTTCAAAGTGGCTTGCCCTAGCGGCTCCCGAGGGCGGGTTTGTCGACGAGTCTCCCGCGGACTTTGTCCGAACGGCCAGAGATTCGGGACTGCCGATTGATTTTTCGTCGCAACCTGCGCTGTGGGGTGGGTGCATGCGTGGAGCCGACGAGGTGGTCCTGATTCAGCAGGGAACTTATCAGATTGAGCGGGCAACAAGCGAGGACCATGCGACGGATTTGATGCAGGCTCATTTGATCGAAACATTGTCCGCAGTCGGTCGAGATTGCCTCGACTTTTACTTCCTGCGCATTCGACGGGCGCTAGAGGAGTACCAGATCAACGGTGCCTTAGCGGCGCTTGAGGCGGCTCGGAACGAGGGCCATTTGAAGTTTTTGGGGCTCCATGCGACGGGTCATCCGTTGGCAGCGCTGGGACTTTGGCAATTTCACGATGCGTTTGAAGCCGTTTTGCTACCAGACGACGAGGAAGCCTGGACAACTCTGGAGCCTCTGGCAAAGCAACGCCGAGTGGGAATTGTTGGCTTCGGGAAAGGGGATCCTCGCTTGATCACGGTTCGGTCGAGCGCTGATGTGCTTCGGGTGACTGGTTGATCCTGATCAAGACAGGGTTCGCAATTGCTGCGCTAGTTGTGCTGTTTGGCGGCGGGTTTGTTGCGGTTCATAAGCCGTTTCGGGCCGGTCCCGCAATCGCGATTATCGGTGCTGGTGTCCTGCTTTTAGGGGTCGCATTCACCACGGGATGGATTCGATTCGCCTGCCTTGGTACCCTTTTGGTTATGTTGGTTGCATTGCCGTTCTTTGGGAGGCGCAAGTGAAGATCGGCGTCGTCGGTGCAGGAATCTCGGGGCTGAGGGTTGCTCGGCTGCTGGAAGAACAGGGGCACGAAGTTTCAGTTTTTGAGGCGCGACAACGGATTGGCGGACGAATATACACGACAGACCTTGGAAGTGGTGCCGCTTATGAGGCTGGTGGAGAGTGGCTAGACGCTGACCAACCTCGGATTCGTGACTTAGTGGAGAAGTACTGTGGCCACCTAGAGTCCGCGGAGCAGGAACCTGCGCTGGCGATCTATAAGGGCGAGGTCCGGCAGACAAGCGAACTTTGGGAAGAGGCTGCTGAGGATGAGGAGCGGTTTGAACACTCTGCACGCGCCTTGGCACGGGACTTGGTTCTTCCGGTCTGGAAGAATCTTGGGGCGGCAAAGTACGACGGACTGACGCTGGATTCGTTCTTGAAACAGAACTGTGAATCAGAACAGGGTCATTGGTGGCTGCAGGCGAACTTGCGCAGCGACGAAGGCGACGATTTGGATCGTATTGGTTTGCTGGGCTGGCTCGGCGGATATGTCCATTACATCAACCGTGAGAACTTGAACCGCGGTGAGAGCGAGATGTCGGCGTTTCGAGTTCCCGGTGGCTTTTCGGCGATGCTTGAGAAGATGCAACTGGACCTCAAAGGGACGGTCACTTTGGATTCGGTCCTGCAGCGCGTTGTTCAGGCAGAGGACGGAGTCGAGTTACGATTTGAAAACTCAGCCGAGCGTTTTGATCGAGTCGTTTTGACCCTGCCACCGGCTTGCGTCGAGCGGGTCGTCTTCGAGCCGGCACTGCCGGTCGAGAAGCGATGCGCCCTCGAGGCTTGCGGGATGAGCCGTGCCATCAAGATCGTCTGGCGGTTTTCGCAGGCTTGGTGGCGGGACCGCGGGTTCTGCGGGCGGCTTCACTGCGATGGACCCTTGCACCAGCTTTGGGAAGGGACGCGTGGCTCAGAGCCGATTCTTACGGCTTACATCTGCGGTGGGAGAGCGGTCGAATGGACGCGCCTTGGCGACCCAGTGAGCGCGGGCCTGTACGAGATCGCCCAGCTGTTTCCAGAAGCTCCTGCGTTCTTCGTGGATGGCGAACTGCACGACTGGATCAACGATCCTTACTCGCTGGGAGCGTTTAGCCACCATGCGCCAGGGTTCGCTTTGGAACACGCAGGCAACATCGGAACTCCGGAAGGGAAGGTGCACTTTGCGGGCGAGCACACCGCGACTTGGGTCGGATTTATCGAGGGCGCGCTGGAAAGTGCGGAACGCGTCGCGGCAGAGATCGGCGCATTGTAGGCAAGCACTCCAACTCAGGAATAGCGTTAGTCGAATAAAAAAATGCGAGACGGCGGATAGGAGAGCTATGCTGGCCGCCTCGCGAAGGCTTGCACCGTTGACTTCGTCCCTGGATCTCTCCCCCGAGGGTATCCCATCAACTGGTTCCCGGTATTATTGCGAGGATTGGTTGAGAATTACAAGTGTTTTCAGAATTTTCTTAAATCCGGAACTTCTGGCTCGCTATTTGTGTCTCACACCGTCGTCAGGGGTTCGCGTCGCGCCCTTGACAGGTATCCTAGACGCGATCTTAAATCATAGGGAGGTGCGCGACCCTTGGCCGCCGCCATTGAAACAAAGCAGTTAACAAAGACTTACAAGAGCAAAAGCCGAAACCTTACCGTTGTGGACAAGCTCGACCTTCATGTTGAAGAAGGCGAGATTTTCGGATTCTTGGGGCCAAACGGCGCCGGGAAGACGACGACCATCAAGATGCTTCTGAGCATCATTGAAGCAACGTCTGGCGAAGGATACATTCTTGGTAAGGAACTTGGAGACTTTGACGTTCACAAGTTGATCAGTTATGTCCCCGAGCGTCCTTATTACTACGAGTACATGACTGGACTTGAGATCCTCAAGTTCTACGGTTCTCTGTTTGGCATCTCTGATGTTGCCCACATGCAGAACCTGTTGGAGCGCGTTGGCCTTGCTGATGCTCGCAACACGAACAAGACGATCAACCAGTACTCGAAGGGTATGCAGCAGCGCATCGGCCTTGCCCAAGCGCTTCTTAACGATCCTAAGTTGCTGTTCCTTGACGAGCCGACCGGAGGTCTTGACCCGATTGCTCACAGAGAAATTCGTGACCTTATCTTGGGCTTCCGCGAGGAAGGCCGAACGGTCTTCATTTCTTCCCACGAGCTGTCGGAAGTTGAGCTGATCTGCGACCGCGTCGCAATCATCAACCACGGCGTCATCGTTGCTCAAGGCAAGTTGACTGACCTGTTGGCCGGTGGACGCGTTGAGATTCTGGTTGGCAAGCTCGATCGTGGTGTCTTCAGCGACATGAAGATCGAAGATGGCAACATTCACGACACTCCAGCCGGTGTGTTGTTCGACGTTCCTGAAGGATCGGACGTGAACGCAATTATTGACGGTGCCCGAGCTAAGGGTGGTCAGGTTGTGAGCATTGTTCCGCGCAAAAAGCGCCTTGAAGACCTATTCGTGGAGGCGGTTCGAAACAAATGAAACCAGTTATTGCGATTGCGAAGGCAACCGTTGGCGAAGCGATTCGTCGCCGCGTTCTTCTCATCATCTTGTTCATCGCTGTTCTGTTGCTGCTGGTTGCACCGCTCCTCGGTGTTCTCTCGGCTCGACAGGAGCAGACGGTTCTTACCGGCTTCGTGCTTGGTATCGTTCAGCTCTCGAGCGCAGTTATTGCGATCACGCTCACCGTTTACATGTTGCCTAACGAAGTTGAGCGACGCACGATTTACACCATTTTGAGTAAGCCGGTTCAGCGCTGGCAGTTCCTCATCGGTAAGTATCTCGGTGCTGTCTCTGCGTTGGCGATCATGATGGGCCTCATGGCGGTTGTTTCCGTTCTTGAGTTCGGCGTGTTCCACCAGGACTGGGCGAAAGGTATCTCGTTGCTCCAGGCTTACGGCATGTTCTTCGTTCAGATGAGCTTGCTGGCTTCGGTTGCGATCTGCTTGTCGACGTTCGTTGCTCCGCTGGTCAACTTCTTCCTTACGGGTGGCATCTACCTGATCGGAACTCTTGGCTACGCGTTCTTCGACTCGTTCAACAAGAATCCAAACTCGCCTGCACTCGGTAAGGGGCTCGCATTTGTTGTTAGCTCGATCTTGCCAAACTTCGCGAGCTACAACGTTCAGAACCCGCTCATCAACCCTGAGACGACGATTCAGAACCCGACCATGTATGCGATCAACGCCGTTCTTTACGGTGTGTTCTACATCATGATCATGCTGATCATCGGAATGTTGATGTTCGACCGAAAGGAGGTCTAAGCCTAATGGGAAGTTTCGAAACTAAGAAGGCATTTCGATCGAAACTAGCAGTTGCAGCTGCCGCACTCTTCGTGGGTCAGGCAGTCGTCGGAAACATCGGAGTTTTTCCTCTCTGGAGCAAGAACTACAGCCCTGTTAAGCAAGGCAAGAGCCTGATCACCGGAGCACTTTCGGCTGATCAGATGCTCTTCGCACTTGCAGGATTCCGCGAGCTTATCGCGGGCATCCTCTGGGTTCGTGCTGACTCGTTCTTCGAGACGGGGAACTACGATGCGATCCTCCCGATTATTCGATTGGTTACCATGTTGGACCCTCACCAGATTGACGTCTTCGCGACGGGAATGTGGCACATCGGTTACAACTTCACCGACGAAGATCAACGATCTGACCGACGGTACCTTCCATCTGCGGTTGCACTCGGAACCGAAGGTGCGGAGCAAAACCCAAGTACCTACGAGATGTTCTTTGAAACATCTTGGCTTTGGTATCACAAGATCGAGGACAACTATCCAGCCGCTGTGAAGTGGATGGAATTGGCTCACCAACGCAAGGACATCATGCCTGCGCGACGTAACCTACTCTGCCGGCTCTATGAGCGAAACGGTGAAGTGGAGAAGTCGGTTGACCTTTGGTACAAGCTACTTGACGAGGCCAACAAGCAATACGACGAAGACAAGGAGCATCGCAACTACTCGTTGCGAACAAACCGAGATACGATTGAATCGAACCTCGACACCTTGCTCGTCCGAATGTCGCAACGAGGATTCTTTAACCAGAAGAGCGGCGGTACCGCCACTGACTACGACACAAACCCACCGTTTGATGTTGGATTCAGCGCGAAGGTGACGGTCACCGACGAAAAGGTTTTGAAGATCCAAGGGACTTGGAACGTTCTCTCGATCGGATCGCGCCTTCGATGCGTGCTCCGAGATGCCGACTACCCCGATGCCATCAAAGGCAGCGTGGACTGGGAAGCTCAGGCGAAGACAGTTAACCTTGATCCACCTCGAGACCGAACCTACATGCAAGAAGGGTTGTTCGTTCGAAACCAACGTTTCGAAAAGAAGATCGACATGAGTCGCGACCCGACGATGTACCCAATGGTTGGAAAGAACTACGTTCTGGAGTTCTACTACAACCCTCGTTCTGCCCCGGCGCACATCCAGGATAAGTTTGGATGGAACGGCGAGGGTATGACCGACCACACAGCCGCAAACATGAGCACAGATGCCCGAAAGGGAATGAAGGTGCTGTATGTTTCTCTGCCGATCACCAAAGAGCAACTGTTGCTTCGAGGCGACTGGGCAGACAAGGTTCCTGTAGTCAAGACGGCCAACTATGTTGAGACCGACAAGAACTACACTGACCTTCGAGAAAAGCTGGACATTCCTGGCCTCAAGGGCAAATAACAGGAAATATCACTCCCGGCGATGCTACAATTCATCGCCGGGAACTGCGCGGCAGCAGTTCGGCGAACCCCGTCAGGGCCGGAAGGCAGCAGCGGTAAGTCGATTCTCTGGGTGATGCAGCCCTCCCGGTATTTTTCTCGTGGCTCAGCTCGCTCTCTACCGAAAGTATCGTAGCCAGACCTTTGAGGATCTGATCGGTCAAGAGCACATTGTGCGGACGATCCAGTCGGCACTTTCCACCGGGCGAATTGCCCAAACCTTCCTTTTCACAGGTCCCCGAGGGACAGGAAAGACGTCTTCCGCCCGTTTGCTTGCCAAGGCTTTGAACTGCGAAAAGGGCCCAACTCCGACTCCCTGCAACACCTGCGAAGCCTGTCTGACAATAACCCAAGGACACCATCCGGACGTCATTGAGATGGACGCCGCTTCGGATTCTGGCGTTGATGATGTTCGCGAGAAGATCGTTGATGTTGTCAGCTATGCGCCGATGATGGGCAAGTACAAGGTCTTCATCATCGACGAGGTCCACGACCTCTCGCCAAAGGCGTTTGATGCGTTGCTTAAAACTGTCGAGGAACCACCAGCGCATATGGTGTTTATCCTCGCAACCACGGAGTTCAACAAAGTTCCGGCGACGATTCGGTCGCGGTGCCAAAAGTATGAGTTTCACCGCGCGACAATCAAGAACCTGGTTGATCGGCTGAACTTTGTCTGTCAATCCGAAGGGGTTAGTGCCGATCCGGCCGCCGTGGCGGCGATCGCCCGCATGGCCGACGGCGGTTTCCGAGACGCACTGACACTGCTTGAGCAAGCGATTCTGGTTTCGGATGGGGCAATCACAACCGAAGTTGTTTATGACCAATTGGGCTTGGTGAACGAGCAAGCCGTAGATGGTCTTCTTGAAGCGATCTCAAAGGCCGAGATTGCGCGAATCATCGAGATTTTGCAGGACATCGCACGGTCTGGTCGTGATCCTCGGGCATTGCTTGAATCAATGCTGCACCGACTAGGTGACCTCACAAGAATTTCTTATCAAGTCTCTTCGGACGAGTTTGACGCAACTCGCGAATCGTCGATGCACGAGCTAGCCGCTCGGCTTGGACGTCCGTTCCTAATCTCAATTCGTTCGGCACTTGCCGAGGCTCACAAAGTAATTCGAGACATCTCCTTGCCAAGGCTATGGCTGGAGAGCGAATTGATCCGATTGAGCCAGCCGCAACCTGGTCGGAGTTCAACCCCTGCCCCTGTCGTTAAAAAGGCACCTCAGCCCCGCGAAACCGCGCCGGCACCAAGCGTTGCCGTGGTTGAACCAACTCCTGAGGCAAAGCCTGTTGAGGTCCACGAGCCTGTGTCGACGCCACCAGCAGTCGAAGCTGGAGATGTTTGGCAACAGCTTTTGGCATCGATTCCGGTTCATCCGGCGACCGGCATGCCTGCGCCGCATAAGATGCGTCTAGCGTCCAGCGCGCTGATCGAGGACACTGGAGACAAGCTCGTTGTGAGCCTGGAAAACCAGATGCACTACGAGTGGTTTAACGACGATATCAAGCGAACTAAGTTCTTGCAGGACCTCCTGCCGAAGCTAGGCCGAGAGGGCGCGAGCATTGAGTTCGTGCTCAAAAAAAAAACTGAATCAATAGTCATTGAGAGTGAAGCGGTAGAATTACCCGTAGACGGCCCTCGATTGGAACGGATTGTGCGTGAAGTGTTCAATGTTCCAGCTTCCCCCGGGGAAGGCGAGGAACAGATTTAGGCAATTATGAAACTTCCAAAAGGACTCGGCGGCGGTACACTCGGTGGTGGCGGTGGCCTCATGGCTAACGTGCAAAATGCGATGGCAAGGGCACAGAACCTTGAGCAAGAGCTCGAAACAGAGACTCTTAATGTTGACAAGGGACCAGTCAAAGCTACTTTCGACGGAACCGGTCGCATCAAGTCGATCAAGATCGACAAGTCGGTTGTTGACCCAGAAGACATTGAAGCTCTCGAAGATCTGGTCATCGGCGTGATGCGCGACGGATTTGAGAAGGCAGTCGAACTGCGTGCGGATCGAGTCGGCGAGATCACCAAGGGTCTCCCTCCGATTCCTGGACTCGGACTCTAAACTACATTGCTATTCGCAAAGCCGCTTGCCGAGCTAATTGCGGAGCTTGAAAAACTGCCAGGCGTGGGCCCCAAAAGTGCCCAGCGCCTGGCTTATCATTTGTTAAGGGTGCCCGACCACGAAGCGTCTGCCCTCGCCACTGCAATCATGGCGGCGAAGGAGAAACTTCGCTTCTGTCATCGGTGCCAAAACATCTCCGAATTCGAAGAATGTGAGATCTGTCGCGACGTACGCCGTGACAAGACCGTGATGTGCGTCGTTGCCGAGCCACGGGATATCGTAGCTCTTGAACGAATCAACGACTACCGGGGCCGATATCACGTCTTGCATGGTCTGATGTCGCCGGTGGACGGAATAGGACCGGAACAGCTAAGAATCAAGGAGCTAATCGGCCGCCTCCACGACGAACCGGTCGAAGAGATCATTGTTGCTACCAATCCGACGATTGAAGGCGATACCACGGCTTTGTATTTGGCAAAGCTGTTGAAGCCGATTGGGATCAAGATCACCCGAATCGCGCACGGAATGCCATCGGGCGGCGAGCTTGATTACGCTGACTCGGCAACCCTACTTTCGGCGATTGAATACCGTCGCGAGATGTAGGGCTACACCTGCCAGGGCTTCATTTCGCCGAGTTCGTTGCCTTTCTCGTCGATCATAAGCGAACCAAGTTTCAGCATAGGAACGGGAACAGGTGGGATCGCGGTACAGAGAACCTGGGCGCGAAGGTTGATGAAATCAACGGACTTCAGGAACCCGTAGCCAAAATCTTCGCCCGTCGGCTTAGCGAATGAGCAAAGCACTCCCTCGTAAACCGAAGGCGAGACAAAGTGCGCGCGTGAGCAGTGGGTGACGTCCAGGGCCCGAGAGACGACTTCATCACTAAACTCAGCATCGGTCACGACGTAAAGTGTTGTTCCCGAAACTTCCACGTAGGCTCCATCAAGGCCCAGTTTGGTTTTTCGGGCTTCACCAATCGAATCCCCGGCTCCGAGCCGAGAGCCGCTAAGATTGGTCTCAGAAAGATCAACGGAGTGCTCCTCGCACTTTTCGATCATCGATAGCCATTGCGCCTTTCGTTGGGCCGCCATCACGGCTGGTGGCAGGGATTTGTCGAGTTCGACCTCTTCGAGAACCCCATGGAGCCTTCCTCGGAAGCCTTGGTTGACCAGGAGTCGATCTGGTTTCAGGAGCTGAAGGAGTAGCTGTGTCGTCTGTCGAAGAACCGGAGTGACTCGGTATGGATAAAGCTGAATGACCAAGTTTGGAGAGGCGATCTCGAGCGCCTCAATCATTGCGCCGACCAACAGGTGCGGGGACTTTTGGGGATCGAGTGAGCCGTAGAACCGATCGTAAACCGGGCGTTCGCCACGTAATACTCGGATTCGAGCGGCAGGGCCGTGGCTCGCATCGCCCGGGTCGAGCACAAGGAGGTCAGCATTGCCCTGATGTCGCTTCAACCATTCGCGCCACGTATATCCGCTTTCCGCAAGAAGAACGGTTCGACCCATGAACCAAGTTTAGCGCGTCGGAACGATATTACAGTTTGGAAGGGTAAAACCTCATTGATGAACCTCGAACTCCTCCGAGAACTTGTTGAAGGCCACGGCGTCCCTGGCTTCGAAGACCAGATTCGCACAATCGTTGCGCGCGAACTGAAAGGGATCTGCGAACTCAGCACTGATGCCATGGGCAACCTGATCGCTGTTAAGAAGGGCTCGGGTAGTGGGAAGAAGCTCATGCTCGCCGCCCACATGGACGAGATCGGCTTCATCGTCAAGTTTGTTGACAAGGACGGATTTATTCGCCTTAACCCACTCGGTGGATTCGACCCTCGCCAGCTGAACTCCCAGCGCGTCATCGTTCACTCAGCGGGTGGACAGTTGAACGGCGTTCTGATGTATGGCACGAAGCCGAAGCACCTTCTGA
Source organism: uncultured Armatimonadota bacterium (assembly GCA_903927345.1). Classification (GTDB taxonomy): domain Bacteria; phylum Armatimonadota; class Fimbriimonadia; order Fimbriimonadales; family Fimbriimonadaceae; genus Fimbriimonas. Next base: position 135,078 of record CAIYMO010000055.1, read on the forward strand.
GCGACGCTGAAGCATCCGCGGGTCAGAATCTTGATACGTTTTTCGTGGACTGCGGTCTAGGCGAAGCGACCAAGGATCAGGTCAAGATCGGCGATATGGTCACGATGTCGCGGCAAATGATTCCTCTCGGCGAGAACCTGAGCTGCAAAGCGATGGACGACCGCGTTTGTGTCTTCATCATGATCGAGGCTCTAAAGGCCGCGAAGACGAACGACTTTGACGTCTACGCCGTCGCTACAGTTCAAGAGGAAATCGGTCTTCGCGGTGCTTCTGCCGCCGGCGCAGGAATTAACCCAGACGTCGTTGTCGCTTTGGACATCACCTTGGCAAACGACATCCCTGGCGTGCCAGAACAGGATCACATCACCAAGCTCGGTAAGGGTGCGGCGATCAAGATCATGGACGGTTCGCTCATCTGCCACCCGAAGGTCGTCGAACACTTCCGACAGTTGGCAATCAAGAACGAGATTCAGTACCAGATGGAAGTTTTGCCACGCGGCGGTACCGATGCTGGCGGCATTCAGCGGCTCCACGGCGGAATTCCTGCGTTCACCCTCTCAACTCCGACCCGGTACGTTCACACCGTCAACGAAACGGTTGCTAAGAGCGACGTTCAGGCATGTATCGATCTGTTGGCGCGGTACATCGAGGACGTTCAGAACGGCGACTATACGTATGGATTCTAACTCTTCGCCCAAGCGGGTTCGCACTGCGAACCCGCTTGAGAAGACGTGCCTTTCTCACCTTGACCACGAGGAGAACTGGAAGATTCTCCGGCATGAGCGACCAGCTGAATCCACCATGCTCGGTTGGAAGCCGTTCGTTCCGATCTTCCGGATCAACTTCATTCTCTTTACCCTCGTTCTCGGAATTGCGTTCGTTGCGATCGAACTAGGCTCCGGTTCATCACGAGCTGAGCTTCTCGCCGACGCCCCGCTTGGGACTCTGGTCATCGGATTCATCGCCGGTGGCATGGCGGCTTATGTGATGTCGCTCTATCGCACTGCGTGGAACCGCAGAGCTAAACTTTGGGAATGATCAACGAAGCACGCCTCGTTAGCCTCTTTACAGACTTGTGCAATATCAATTCGCCCTCGCTGCAGGAGAGGGAAGTGATTGAGTGGATGAAGTCTTATCTCACGGCACACGGACTCAGTTGGACAGAGGACCTTGCTGGTGAAATGATCGGTGGCAACGCGAACAACATCATCGTTCACGTTCCGGGCACGATCGCAGATGCACCACGGATCTTCTTTAGCGCTCACTTCGATACCGTCGAGCCCACCGAAGGGTTGATCATTGAGGAGGTGGATGGTGTATTCCGCTCTGCTAGCGACACGATCTTGGGTGCCGACGATAAGGGTGGCATGGCACCAGCCATCGAAGCGGTTCTAGCTCTCAAAGAGAGCGGAGAGGACCATGGCGACATCTACCTATTGCTGAGCGTTGCGGAGGAGATTGGGTTGCTCGGTGCGGCAGCGCTGAAGATTGAGGATTTGAACCTTGACTACGGATTCGTTCTTGACACTGGCCCTCCTGTCGGTACGTACGTCACTCGAACGGCAAACCACGACAAGATGGACATCACGATTACCGGTAAGCCAGCTCACGCAGGGAAGGACCCGGAGAAGGGTATCAACGCGATTCAGGTTGCGGCAGACGCGATCGCTCAAATGACGCTCGGACGCATCGACAAAGAGACCACGGCGAATATCGGCATCATCACAGGCGGCACCGGAACAAACGTTGTCTGCCCAGAAGTGACGATCAAGGCCGAAGCGCGATCAACCAATGTCGAAACTTTGGACGCCCAGATTCGGCATATGAAGCAGTGCTTTACGGATTCCGCCGCAAAGTGGGGGGCTGAAGTGCGATTCGACTATAAGCGACACTATTGCGCCTACGAGATCGATGCCGAAAGTGAGGTCGTCAAGGTCGCCCAGGCTGCCAGCGCGGCTCTGGGGCTTGATGCAACTCTCCGTACCACGTTGGGCGGAAGTGACGCGAATATCTACAATGCGAAGGGGGTTCCGACGATTGTTATGGCAACCGGAATGGAGAAAATCCACACGCATGATGAGCTCATCAGCAGGGCGGACCTTGTCAAAACGGCAGAACTCACGTTAGAAGTGATCCGAGTTGCCGCAAAAAGTTCCACAAAATCACTTTAAGGTGCTATGATCGTATCGCCCTTGGCATCAAGGGATTTATACTGGGGAACTGATGAAGAAGCTATTAGCGGTTTCGGCTCTTGGAATTTTGGCGGTGAGTGCGTTTGCGGACGATAGCTCAACCCCTCTGTCTGTTCGACTTGGACTTGCCTTCCCGACCAACGGTACGGTGAAGGATGCAGTGAGCGAGTTCACTGCTATCGGATTCCAATACAAGGTCGCTGACCTTTCTGGAACCGAGGCATACAGCAAGACCGGCGAAATTTCGATCGACTTTTACAGCCGAGGCGACTACCGCCACATTCCGGTGCTTTACAACTATGTTGGCACCAGCAAGAAGGGCGATTCGTTCTGGAGCATTGGCGCCGGACTCGGATTCATCGGTGTTCCAGACGGATCGGGCGGAACCGAGAGCATTGCTCGACTTTCGTTCGCTCTGGGTGCAGGTCTCAACCTGAGCAGCGGTCAAACCGCATCGTTCATCGAAGCTAAGTACTTCGGCAGCCAGAAATCAGAAGTTAACGCACTTGGCTTCTACTTCGGCGTCCGATTCTAAACTCGGCTGATCAGAGACCCGGCGGGACTTTCGCCGGGTCTTTTCGTATCTGCTGAACAATTCGACATCGTTATCGTTGAACCTTTCACGAGAGAGACATGAAAGGACTCGCCGGCACTTTAGGAATCAAACCTCTGACGATGCAGACTCGCAACCAGGAAGAATCAAAGTTCATCCCAGGCGGCCTGGAGTCGTTCAGTAAGGTTGTGGATGCCTATCAGCACCGTGTTCACGGTTTTGTGCGGCGAATGGTTCCTTCCAGCGAGGACGCAGAGGACATTACGCAAGAGGTCTTCATTCGTGCCTTCCAGAACTTCGAGCGGTTCGATGCTCGAGCTTCGGTGCGAACCTGGTTGTTCCGAATTGCATACAACCTGTGCGTCGATCGAGCCAGAAAAGCGGGACGTACTGTTCAGCAGGTTTCGATGTCGATGTCGCCCGAAATCGAAGAGGAGTATGAGGTCGCGGACGTGCGCTGGCAGCCCGATACAATCCTTGAGGATTCGGAAATGTATCTTCGTGTTGAGCAAGCGATTGAGCGAATGAGCGAGAAGCTCCGTTCTGTTTTGTTGCTCCACGACAAAGAAGATTTAAGCTACGAAGAAATTTCGGAGTCCCTTGGGATTCCAATTGGGACGGTCAAGAGCCGTTTGTTCTTGGCGCGAAACCAGCTGCAAACAGCGGTTCGCGACCTAGTGGAGGAAAGCCGATGAAATCACGATTTGAGAGAGAAACTGTGGTGACCGACGAGATGCTGGCATCACAATCGCAAGCCCAAACACGGGCGCTCGTTGCGGGTCTGAAAGAGGACTCGCTGAGCATGGCTTGGCGCAGTGAATTGAACCTAAAGCTCCTTGCCGCCGCTGATAAAAAGAAGAAGACCCTTCGAACCCGACGGTTCCTTACGTGGGGTTCTTCGGTAGGAGTCGCCGCTCTTGCAGGTTCGTTTGCCATCATGATGTTCCAGTCTGGCAAGACAATTTCTGGCACGAACGGCGACGGCAGCCGTCTCGCTCGAGAATTCGTGCAGGTTCATAATGAATCTACCGTCCTAGCAAGCGTTTCGGGTGCTGGTGTCAACCAGCGAGAAACCGAGCTCGGGCTTGACACGGGTTACACTTACGAAGACTTGTTATGAAAATCTCGTTCTCGATTCTTGCCTTGGTCTGTTCTGGGTTGATCCTTGCCCAGGGTCCTGGTGGGCGTCGCGGAGGACCAGGTGGGCCAGGTGGGCCAGGTGGACCTGGCGGTCCAGGTGGTCAAGGTGGCGGATTTGGAAAGAAGGAAGAGCTTCCCCCAATCTTGAAGGACGCCCAGGAAAAATCCAAGAAGCTCAGATTTTCAGGAACGCGACTGGTCACGTTTTATCGAGCCGGCAAAGCCGAGTCACACGAGGAATACCTCACCAAAGACGGCGCCCGAATGCGGATCGAGTTCTCCAAGAACTCACCATTTGCTGGTCAAGTGATCATCGAAACTCCCGAAGTTCGGAAGCACTACTATCCGGATCGAAATGAACTCAAGGAGTCTCCCGCGGCGGGACGAAGGCAGTTCGAAAATTTCCGATTTGGTGGAGTGCGTGGTGCAAAGCCGGTGATTTCGGACGGCGGATTTCTCCTGGGAATGAAGCTCACCCGCGTCCAATATCTGGACCCGATGAAGAACCCGACCTTCGAAGTGTTCATTGATCTCAAGAGCGGCCTTGCCGTCAAACGGGTGATTTACGGACCCGGCGGAAACGTCGCAGGCTCATTTGAGTTCAAAAGCCTGAACCTCAACCCAAAAATTTCCAAGGATGCGTTCTCGTTCAACCGCAAGGGCGTGAAAGTTATTCGCCCAATTGACGACCTGTTTGCAAAAGCCAAGGAACTCGGCGTCTCGCCATACGGTTTCAGCAGTAAAGATGCGTATAAACTCGATGGTGTCAACTTGCGCGAGATGCGAGGGAAGAAGGTTTTGATTCTGAACTACGCGATGAGCGACTCGCGGCTCACGATGTTCCTCATGAATCCAGACGCCGATTTGGCGGAGATTCAGAAGTCGAGTCGTCGACAACAAGGCTTCTACGCTTGGAAAGAAGTGGGAGCCACGATCATATTGATCGGTGATGCCTCACAAGACGAGCTTCAGAACCTGGCAAAACGGGTAACGAATCTGAAACGCTGATCTATAATTAACACGTGGGTTCTGTACGTAGCCGAGCATCTCGAACCCGCCCAGCGGGAGTTCGATCCAAAAGTGCCCCATGGGTGAAACACCTCAAAATAGGTGCCTATCTTCTTGTATTCCTGGTTGCGATCGGCGTTATCGGCACGTTCGCCTTCCTTCGCTCCAGTATGGAGTCGGTCAAGCCCCTTGTTTCAAACATGGGCGAGAAGATCCAGACTTTTAACTCGAAGCCTTCCCAGATTTACTCCGCAGACGGAAAGCTCCTCTACGAGGTCAACCCGATTTACCGAGAATCGATCTCGCTCAACGATGTTCCCGAGAAGGTTCAGTTGGCGTTCCTAGCGGCTGAAGATAAGCGCTTTCGAGAGCACAAAGGCGTCGACCCCATGGGGCTCGGGCGTGCAGTCTTCAAGTTCGCCAGAGCCGGTGAAGCTCAAGGCGGAGGATCGACCATTACGATGCAGCTTGCGAAGATGCTCTTTTCGGCATCCGAAAAGTCGATGCAGCGCAAGATTCAGGACATCTCGATCGCTCTGGAAATGGAGAAGGAGTACACCAAGGACTTCATCCTTGAGACCTATCTGAACCAGGCGTACTATGGCGAGCAGGCGTACGGGATTGCTGCCGGTTCCGAGGTCTACTTTAACAAGAAGCCCAGTGAACTCAGTCTTGCTGAGGCGGCAATGCTCGCTCGATGTGTTCGTCTGCCGAGTACCCAGAACCCAATCAAGAATTACCAAAAGGCGGACCAGAACAAGATCGTCGTGCTCAACACGATGCTGGACGAAAAGTGGATCTCGCAGGCTGAGTACGAAGAGGCTAAAGCAGAACGTCCGAAGATCGTCAAGGGCAAGGGGCTAGGAAATGGTCGTTTGTATCGAGCGCCGTACTTCACCGCAATGGTTCTTCAGGACCTCAAACGTCGCGGAATCGATATTTCAGGTGGCGGTTACGTTGTTTCGACAACCATTGACACGACCCTGCAGGCTGAGGCCGAGGAAGCTGTCCAACAGCAGATACGTTGGAATCGGGGGCGAGGAGTTAATGCTGGCGCCTTCCTTGCCATGGACTCAGAAGGTCGAATCCTAGCCGACGTTGGCGGAAGCGACTACAAACGAAACCAGTACAGCCGAACGAGCCAGAGCCAAATGCAACCCGGCTCCTCATTCAAAAGCTTTGTTTACGCGGAGGCCTTAAAGGAGGGTGTCATCGGAGAATACGATTCAATCTCCAATGAAAAGCTCCAACTGCCTGGAAAGACGGCTAAAGCGCCTTATGTTCCCCGCAACAGCCACGGTGGATGGGGTGGAAGCTACTCGCTAAGAAGTGCGTTTGCCGAATCCATGAACGTCCCAGCTGTGCGAACATTCGTATCGGTCGGCGTGAAGCGCGGTACCGAACTTATTCAGGAAGACTTCGGCTTTACAACCAAGCTTGAACCCTATGCGCCGCTTGCGCTTGGGGCAACCGCTGTCCGCATGACCGAAATGGCAGAGGCCTACTCGGTCTTCATGCTCGATGGTCGGCGTGTTGAACCGTACCGCATCAAGGAAGTTCAGGGGCCGGACGGGTCTGTTGTATTCACCAACACGCCGGCGTATGTCACCACCCGCTTGGGGTCCGAGGTCTGTGCGGCCATGGATCGGCTCTTGGTTGCCGCGGTCCAAGAAGGTACTGGCTACAAGGCCAAGTCGATGCCTGAAGCCAGAGGGAAAACTGGAACGACGAACGGAGGCAAGAGTGTTTGGTTCTGCGGCTATGCAAAGGGGATCGTCGGAATCTCTTGGGCGGGCAACGAGTACTTCGACAAGCGTCGTAACCGGTGGTTGCTAAGGGAAATGCCGGAGTCATTTGGTGGAGATGTTTGCGCTCCGATGTGGGCGACTGCCATGAAGGCGGTCACAGCAAAGTACGGTTCGGATGTCAAGCCGGACTTCTTGCCGCGAGAGTCAGAGGAAACCAATGCGGAGCGCAGAGCACGAGAGCGCCGCGAAGCGGGGGAGAATCAGGATAAGAACCAGGAGGAAGTCGTACCGATTCGGGACGACGAAGGCAACACCGAACCCGGCACTGAACCTGTGACTCGAAATTCTGGAGACCCACAGGAGAACCCTCCAACCCAGAACAACGGCGAACCACCTGTTACGAACGACACAACCGAAAAGCCCCCGGTGGAGCGTCCCAAGCCGGACAAAAAACCACCGAAAAAACCGGACACTCGCGAGGAGGATGTTGACGTTGAAGTCTGTGCAGACTCCGGACAGCTCGCCGGAACATACTGCCCGGAGACAGTGGTGAGAAAATTTGCTAAAGGTAAACGACCGCGCGGGAGATGTCGAGTGCACAAGGCACCGAGCGAAGGAGGCGGTTAGTGAGCGTCCTCCATGCCCCTCGGACGCCCGAAGTCGACCGTAGGCTGATCTGGTTCCCGATCGTCATCGTTCCGATGTTTGTGGTCCTTTTCTTGCGCCTGTGGTACATCCAGGTCGTCAAGGCACCTGAGCTGATTGAGAGTGCTAGCCAGACGCGACGCATGAGCGTCGATAAACTTGCGCCGAGAGGCACCATCCGGGACCGCAAAGGGAAGGTAATCGCGGGAGTTCGGCCAGAGTACGTCGTCTCGGTCACGCCATCAACGGTCAAGAAGTCGCCCGAGGTCATCGAGAAAGTTGCTCGAATCCTGGGAATGCCCGTCGAAGAAGTTTTGGCAAGGATCAAGAAGGGGTCATACAAAAACCTCCCAGCTCCAATCAAACTCGGAGTGAGTATTGAAGCCGCCTCCCAAATCGCCGAGGCGTCGGACCTCCCGGGCGTCTCGGTGGAAGAAAAGCCGATGCGCCGTTATGTGGACTCGGCGAACTTTTCGCATTTGCTTGGCTATGTTGGTACCCCCACCGAGGTCGAAGAAAAGAAACTGGAACCGTACGAACTGAAGCCCGCTGAGTTTGTCGGCCGCGCAGGACTCGAGGCCGCATACGAAGTTCAGCTTATGGGTCGTCCGGGGAAGGAGACGATTGAAAAGCGGGGAACCGCAGTTCTTCCTGGTCGAGAGCTAGCCGAACCAGGTCAGCAGGTTTTCCTGACGATTGACGCGGATTTGCAAGCTTATGCACAAGCGGTCCTGAATCGGCGCGGCTGGAAAGGTTCGATTACCGTGATCGATCCCAGCAACGGCGAGATCCTAGCGATGGTGTCGAATCCAACCTTCGATATGTCGCTTTACGATGGTGGGCTAAGCGATGAGGACTATGCTCGGCTCAATGACCGATCAAGGGGTCTAGCGGCTCTCAACCGGGCAACTTCGGGCCTCTACGCCCCGGGTTCGACTTACAAAATTATTACGGCGATCGCCGCCTATCGAGAACATAAGCTGGACACTGGGACGAGTGTTTACTGCCCCGGGTTCTTCTCGTTTGGCCGAGGTCGACCGCTCAAGTGCATGAGCACCCACGGACCGACCGGGTTCATGGGCGCAATGGCAAAGTCTTGCAACACGTTCTTCTGTACGATGGGGACCAGAGCCGGTGAGGATGCGATGATGCAGGCTGCGCTCGACTGCGGTCTTGGCAATCGCACCGGAATCGAGATTCCTGAACGGCGCGGCACGATTCCAACTAAAAAGTGGCGAGACATTGACCCCGTCAATAGATCCTGGAATCTGGGTCAGCTTGCCAATATGTCCATCGGGCAAGGTTATATCACGACCAATACCCTCCAAATGGCGAACATGATGGCGATGGTTGCGAACAATGGTGTGCGCTACAAGCCGCATCTGGTTCGGGCTTTTCGAGATTCGCTCAGTTTGAAGGACCAGATGGTCACTCCCGAGGTTGTCGGGAAAATCGAGGCTGACGATTCTTTCTGGCGCATGCTTAGAGAGTCGCTGGTTGGGGTCATTGATCACGGAACCGCTCAACGGTTTGCGTCTATTCCAGGGCTTTCCTGGGGCGGGAAGACGGGTTCAGCAGAACACGGTGCGAAGGGAGCAAACAACACCCACGCCTGGTTTGTTGGCTTCGCTCCGGCAGACAAACCTCGCCTAGCGATTTGTGCGATGGCAGAAGACGCCGGACACGGTGGAGACGCAGCCGCGCCCCTCGCTGCAGAAGTGGTTGCTCACTACTTGATGAGGCCAGCCGCAGCAGCTTCGAACCGAGTCGCTTCTTCTGCGGGATCGAACCCGAGGTCGCCCCGCGGCTGAAGTTCGCGGCACGCATTGGCAGCCTTACGTAGGTTGTCAACGAAGGCATTTCGATCATCGCCACCTACGCTCGCATTAGGGTTCGATTCGAACTGCCGCTTTGCCATGGGAACCGTGATGTCGCGATAGCGGATAAAGCCCTTAACTGCGTCTCGTAGCAAGGTTTGTTTTGAATCTGGGGAGACCGTCGCCAAGTACAGGCGCGCGTGGAATGAAGCCGTCGGAACAATCTCGGCCTGACTTGGCACCGTGAAGTAGGTCGTCTTCTCGACCTCTATCAGTCGATTTGCCGCCGCCTTTGCCCCCTCGGGGTCATTGAACTGCACCCCGGCATTCATGAGTCCAAGCATAGCGGGGAAGTTATTCGGATCGCGCTCGAGAGCACGGTTGTAGGCGGTCCTCGCTGCGGGATAGTTTCCTTCCCGAAGCTGAAGCAAAGCGACGGCCCGGAAGTTCTTCGGGGACGGGGCAAGTGCGGCTGCTGTTTTCGCTTCCTCAAGCGAGCCAGTCGCTCTTGTGAGAAGTGCGTGCCCGAATCCATCGCCGAGTGCGATACCAATGCTTGCCTTGGCCAATTCACTTGCGACCGAAGGTTCATTTGCCGCCAGAGCTCCCCGAGCTTGAGCACGATAAAGCTCCCCAAGCCCAATGGTGATGCTGAGCGGGATAAAGACCGCGACAGCCGAAGCCACGGCAATCCGGGGTATCCGAAAAATTACTTCTGGCGACTGTGAGTCGGCGCTGGTTGCACAGATCGCGCCGCAGAGCATGAACACAAGAGTCCCCAGGTTGTTGATGTACAAGTCAGAGTCGATGCCGTTGTGAGCCAGAAGGACTCCGAGTGCTCCGAAGGACGAACACAGAATGATCTTGCTTGTTACCGGTAGCCGAGAAGCACCGCGCCCGCCCTTAAGCCCAACCGCGATGAGGAAGCCAAGTAGCGTGATCGGCGCGAGGATGCTCGCCTCGGCGGCGAGCTGAAGGTAGCCCTGGTGGGCAAGCGCCGTCTGGGTAACCAGACCCGGTCGAGTGGATTCAAATTGGAAGGTTCCGAGTCCCCATCCGTACGGCCGCTGCTTCGCCAAGTCTATAGCCGAAACCCAGAGGAGTTTGCGGAATCCTGCCGACTGTGTGCTTGCTTCGGAGGAGTTAGAGAAACGGGACATCGGGCCGGTTCCAGCGGTGGACTGACTCTTTCCGGCGGTCTGGGCAAGAACTCCAAGTCCGCCAATCATGACCACGGCAACCGCGAGAGCGCCGAGTCCTTTCCCGACAGAGGTAGGCCGAATCGTGACCAAACAAACCGCTAAAACGATCAGTCCGATGGGAAGGCAGATGAGCGCACCCTTCGACTGGGTGAGAAACAGCGCGAGCCCCTGGAGCAGAAGGCAGAAGCCTATTCCAAGTTTCGAAAGTCGATCGCCGGTAAACAACAGCGGAATTCCGATCAAAACTCCCGTGGCAAGGAGTGCGCCCGCCTGGTTCGGGTTGTGCTGATTTGCGAAGATGCGCCAGGTCGGATCGATCGCCTTCATCGATGCATACTCGCGAAGGCCAATCAGGGCAACCAGAGTAATTCCCGCAAACCAACCGCCAATCACCCACAATGACTGCTTCTTGCCAGCGCTGGAGGTGACGGCGTAGAAGGCACCGATCATCATGGCGAACTCAACAAAATTCAGCACCGAGATGCTCACGAAGGAGCTGACGATGAGCGAAGTTCCGATCAGACCGGTAAAGACGGCAATCCAGCCTGAAATCTTGATTGACGGAACATGGACGACCTTCCGGGTCATCAGCGCCTGCAGCAATGGAATGAGGAAGAGCCAGAATACGAGGCCGTGACCGAAGAACGGGGCGTTTTCCCAGAGGGTGGCAAGCGACAAGTTGCCCCCTTCGAACTGACCCGCGTCAAGGCTGTATTTGCCGTTCAAAAGCGCAGAGAGTGCCGAACCAATGGCAAGACTTAGGACTCCAAGTGGGGGGCGTTTCATCAGCTTTTGAGCTTCCTTTTGAGAATGTCGACTTTGTTGCTCAGAATGAAAATGCTCGCACGGGCAGAGAGGGCACTTGCCGCCATGAGGAGGGCAAATGGCCTCGCAATCGGGTTCATTTGAGGCACCATGTTCTTTCGATAGAACCTGAACATAGATTTGTGGAAGCGACCAATCATGCGGTTCGGGGCCTTATCGGTGCTGCGCCCAATGGCGTGAGTGATCGTGAGATGGGGAAGATAAACGACCTTCTTGCCGACCTTCCAGGTCTGGAAGCACAAATCAACGTCTTCGCAATACATGATGAACTCCGAATCGAAGAGTCCAATCTCCGCGAGGAGCTCTCCGCGGGCAAGAAACGCTGCGCCAGACACCCAGTCGACTTCTTTCGGCACATTGTGCTCGAAGTCCTGCATCAAGTACTCCCGAGTGAAGCGATTGTTGGGAAACAGCCGTCCAATGAACGTGTTGCGGAAGAGCGCAGCAACCGGATTCGGGAAGCGTCGGCAGGAGAACTGGAGGGAACCGTCGGGGTTGAGGAGCTTGGGAGCCACGATTCCAACATCAGGATTATTCTCAAGGTAGTCGAGAAGCCCTTTGATCGCCCCGGGGTGGACGATGGTATCGCTGTTTAGTGGCAAGGCATGGTGTCCTTTTCGGTTGGACATCGCATAGTTCTGCCCTCCAACAAACCCTAGATTCTGCGTCATATTGACTAGCCGCACCCAAGGAAATTCCTGCTCGACCATGAAGGGCGAACCGTCCTCGGAGTTGTTGTCCACAACGATGACTTCGAAGTTTGCCTCGTCGCGCACTTTTGTGAGCGAGTCCAGGCACAACCGGAGGTCGTCGATCGTGTTCCAACTACAGATGGTGATGCTAAGGTCGAAATCCGGCACTGTACCCCCTCGCTCGGACAAGCGCGCCGAGCCATATGATAACGGAAACTGGATAGAGCGGAATTCGCGCCAAACCGCTCGTGTGCTTAAAGAGATAACGGATCAGGGATCTGTGAGATTCCCAGATCATGGGTTTCCGGGTTTGCCGGGTGGATGCTCCCCCAAGGTGGTGGATGGTGAGGTTTGCCTCATACCAGCACTTACCTCTAAGCCGCTTTAGCAGATCAACCTCGTTAAAGAAGATCGGGAATTGTTCGTCAAACGGCTGCTTGGAGTCGGGGAGGGAAGATCGGCGGAAGAGCAGGAAAGTGCCCATTGGCTGAGGAGCATCCTGGCTTTTTGTGTAGTCAAAGGAGCGCAGACGATAGGTGTCCCAAAACGGCAACCGGCAGATATCTCCGAGAATTCCCGTGATCGTCGGGAATCCGCGCACTGATTGCTGGGTCTCTCCCTCGTTCCCTTGGAAGCGAACAGAGAGGCAACCATACGATTCGCCAAGGTTTCGCAGAGTTTCGACTGCGTCTCGAAGCAAGTCGGGGGTGACTCGAGTATCCGGATTCAGTGTCAAAACGAACTCGCCGGTACTTGCCTCGATCCCAATGTTGTTTCCGCGTGCGTACCCGTGGTTCTCGGTTTCGGCCAGGGTACGGAACTCAGGAAACTCATTCGAGGCAACTACCGCCGAATCATCTCGGGAGTTATTGTCAACAACAATCACCTCAAACGACCCCGGAAAAGGGTACTCACGAATGGATTGCAAGCACTCGCGTAGCAGAGGTGCCGTATTCCAGTTCACGATGATGATGCTGAGAGTCACGGCTTGCCAGAGTTTACCGTCAGAAATTCCCCACTATTTTTACGGGGATGGAACCCCGAAAATGGATATCTGGTATCCTTCATGTGGTTGCGACTTAGGTCGCACACCTGTGGAGGAGAGGAAGCATGACAACACGCGTACTCGCAATCGCCCTTTCGGTGCTGGTCTTTACGGCCGGCTTTGCAGCCCCGAAGCAAAAGGCAAAAAAGCAATCAAAATCTAAGAGCAGCCACTCGCGCGCTCACAAATCGAGCAAGGACACTGCAAGATCCTCTCGAAACTCCCGAAAGTCTTCGAGGACCGCTTCCTCAAATTCTTCAAAGAAGACGTCCAAATCCAGTTCAAGCCGCTCGAGCGTGACCGCAGCAAACGGTCCAGCACCGCTCGGTCGAGCAACTCTGAGCGGAACCAACGTCAACGTGCGGACGGCACCTTCGACGAACTCGAACTTGGTCACCAAAGTTTCCGGTGGCAATGTAGCAGTTCTCGCAAAATCGGGCGACTGGTACAAGGTTCGATTCCAATACGGTTCAATCGGTTGGGTTAAGTCCGACTTCGTCGTACGACCTGATTCGGTGGCAAAGAAGACGGTGTCTTCTCCAACCAAAACCGTTGAGCCAGAGCCAAAAGTCGTCACCATCACCAATTTGAACGAGCCTAAGACCGAAGTTTCGGTTCCCGGCGCGCAGTACACCTACATCAAAGCCCAGAACACCAACGTCCGGCGCGGACCATCTTCGACCAACTCGGTCGTCGTGAAGGTTAGCGGCGGTCGTGCTGAGATCATCGATAAGTGGGGCGACTGGTACAAGCTTAAGTTCCAATACGGCACTGTTGGTTGGGTCCGATCGGACATGTTGACCAACGACGCCAAAGCAAAGATTGAGGGCACAAACACGATCGTTGCTTCCATTCCTGCTTCGGAGAAGGTTGAGAACGTCCTGAAGTCGGCGAACGGAATGCGCGGAACTCGCTACAACTACGGTTCCTCCTCACGATCCGCAACTGACTGCTCTGGGTTCACCCTTCAGGTGTTCCGAGCAAACGGAATCTCGCTTCCCCGTACCGCGCGACAGCAGGTGTACAGCGGAGTCCCGGTCAGCCGAGGAAACCTCCAGGCTGGAGATCTCGTGTTCTTCAACACGCGCGGCTACGTCAGCCACGTCGGAATTTACACGGGCAATAACAAATTCATTCACGCTTCGAGCGGCGCTGGTCGAGTGATCGAAAGCCCGCTGACTGGTTACTATGCCGCCCGGTACATCACCGGTCGCCGAGTGATCAAGAGCGGATCGAAGAAGATCGATCTTCCAAAGGTCGACGTTATCGAAAAAGAGCGGCCGGTCAATGCACCAGCACCTGGCGATGACGGAGAGTACAAGATTGACTTGGCGTCCGGCGGCGCAGCTGGCGGAAACTAAGTCCGACAAAACCTTGAGATTATGGCGGGATACCTGCCATAATCTTTTTTCGTCTGCTCCGGTCGTCTAGCGGTTAGGACATCGCCCTTTCACGGCGAAGGTCGCGGGTTCGAATCCCGTCCGGAGTACCAGTTTTAAAGAGGCACCATTTGTGGTGTCTCTTTTTGTTTGTCATAAGGGCTTCTTAAGAATTCGCCAAGAGCGCGCGCTTGGGGTTCGGTAGCCAGGCGCCGCGGTATCCCGTAGGTACTAACAAACAACAGGTAGCCCGGTCCAAGTGACTGGGCTAACCTTTCGTCCGACGCCGCTGCTTACGCCCGCTACCGGGCCCACATGCCTTGAATATACGTTGGGTTGTTCATCTTTTTCTTACTTATCGGAAGAGACTGTCAACGCCGATGGCCCCACCTTGATTTCAATGGCATCGTTGAAAAGTGTAGCCCGCTTCATGAGCCGGTTGGTGTAGAGTCCCATGTGGGCCCCGGCGATTCCGGCCTTGCCACCATAGGGACCCGAAGATGTGAGGGCTCCGTTCAGAAAGACCCGAACTTGTCTCTGCTTAACGTCGGCTTCGACCCGGACTTGAACCCACTTCCCAAGGGGAAACGTCGGTGCATTTTCAGGAATCTCGAAGAATGTGCCTTCGCCTTTCTCGTTCAGGGAGAAGGTTTGAATTCGATACTTACCTGGGGAACCCACCAAGTTGCACATGACGGATGGCTTCCACTTCGATCCTCCCGAGGGCACCGTCTCGTCGAAAATCGTCACGAGATTGAGCCAGGGTGCGGTCCGGTACGGGCCAAGTTCCGCGGGCTCAAGGTCGGCGACTTTCACATCGAACTGCACGGCGTGATTGCCCGGTCTAAAACGATCAAAGTAGATGTCGGGGTGCAGGTGCACGCTCTCCGGGTCGTCGACCTTGAAGTCGGGGGTGAGTCTCCCGGCAAAGACGATCCCTCGTTTGGGCTGATCCGGGTCCGATTCGTACCCATAGTGGCCGGGAATCAGCGGATGGTTTGAGTTCACGAACGACGACTCTGCGGAACAGTCCCCACGCCAGACGAATGTCTCACCCTCGGGACCCGACTGAACTCGGGTCGACAGCGCCTCCTTCACGTACTTGCCCCAATAGGCCGTCGGCATATAGTCCCATCCGGTGATGATGCAGGGATTGGCGGTGGGATGGAAACTCCAGGCCGTCCAGTTCATCTGGTGCTTCTCCATGTACGCCATCACCTCGGGCGCCCAAGAAGTGGTGTAGACGTTTTCGTGGGGAGGATGGCCCTCTTTCCACGGCTTCGTCCCGACTTCGCCGACGAAAACCGGGTACACCGCGACGACCGGAGTCACATGCTTGTCCCAATCCTTCTTCCAGGGATAGATGTGCGAACCGTATACGATCCCATTCCCAATCTTGTCGCTCAGCGCGGAGCCGTTCATAATGCCGGATAAGTCGTAACCCCAGTCCAGCCCGCCGGCGATCACAATATTTTTCGCGCCGGTAGATCGAACGGTGTCTAGAAGAGCTTGCATGCCAGGAGAACGATAGCTGACTCCCTTGCTCTGGTCCTCCACCTGGCCACCATTCTTCCAGACATCCCAAGACACGCTGTGCGGCTCGTTATAAAGATCAAACAATACAGATGGATGGTTCGCGTAACGCTTGGCAAAGTCCTTCCAGAACGCAACGCTGTTCGAGTCAGGCATTTTGTGCTGACCAACGTTTTGGCCCCATTGGCCAGCGTCAGACCAGTGTAGATCAAGCAGCACGTAGCAGTTCTTTTCTGCAACCCTTTTGACGATGCTGTCAACAATCTTTCGGTACGATTCGCCTCTATCTGCGGACTGTTTGCCCTTCTCGTAACCGAACCAGAGGTCTTGGGTAAGTGGGATGCGAATGATGTTCGAGTTCCACTTGTCGATAGCGACGTCGATCGACTCCATAACGTGTTCGCCCACTGGGCTCCAATCCAGACTTGGTACGTTCACACCTTGAAGGCGCACAACGTTTCCACTCGAGTCTCTTAACTGGTTGCCCACGACCCGAAGCCCCTCTGACGCCGTACCTCGATTCTCGAAGGCGATATCGTCGATCAGGAAGCTCCCGCTGACTTTGCCGCTGGGGTTGATTCCTAGGTCAAGCTGGCTCACGATTTTTGGATCAAAACCTTCCGGTTGAGTGAGATCGACAAGGGGAATCGCAACTTCGTGCCACTGACCATCTCGGTAGGTAGGACAATAGAGGGCGACTCGGGCTTTGGACGTGTGATGCTCCGGCGTGTCGAGGACCTCGCCATTACAAAGGAGTTGGGCGTCAAGATCTCCAGTGCTTCCTACAGCCTTGATCCAGAATGTCAAGTGCGTCATCGACCTAACGTCTGTGCCGACGTTGGTGCCTTTCTTCCAATCAAACCAGTGGAAACCACAGCCGATCCACACATTCTCGTCGTTAAACTTGAATTCGAGGGCTGTATTGCCGCTATGTGCTTCGCCGGTTTTTGGCTCATAGCTGGAAGTTGGCGGATTAGCCCAAGCACCGAAGTTCTTGGCCGTCTCGCCATCCCAAACAACGACTCTGGTCGGTTGCGCCGGCTTTGTCGCAACTGCCACTGGAGGCTTTTTTGCGGTAGCGGTCGTTTTTGGACCAGCCAACAGAGAGACGTTGGAGAACCAATAGGTTGCGCCGGGCTGGGTGGCAAGGTTGGTGAAAGTAATCCTTGCGTTTGTGTCGTCCCAGGGTCCGGCGAACGAGAAGGTTCGCTTTTCCCACTTTGTACTGAGGTTCACCTCGGTTGCCGCGCCGTGGTGCTCCCAAGGCTCGTGATTCTGCATACAGTTGACCGTGATGACTGTCGGCCGGTCTGCTTTTGCCCAATACGTTAGGGTGTACTTACGCCCCTTTTCGATCTTCAATCCGCCTTGGTGAAGCTGAACTTGCCAGGATTGCTCCCCTTTGTTTTGGATACTGACTTTGAGGGCAGCCTGACCGCCAGGTCCCTCCTTTGTCGCCCCCATCGTTCCCTTAGCCCTTGACGCCTGCTCAAGAACCCAAGGTTTAGTTCCTTTTGCGTAGTTGCCATTTATCAGCAACTCAGTTTGCTTCTGCAAAACGCGGCTCGGAGGGCCTGCTGGACTTTTTTGCAAAGCCGAGCTGATGGCAGTGGTCGCAATCCCCAGTATGACCAGGGAGGTGATGCACGCAATAGATTTGGTGTTCTTCATGAGATAGAGTCCGTGAGATTCAGTTGACTACGTGGCGGAGCGCTCGAGGCGCGGACGACGAGTCTGGGAGTAACGATGATTGACTGAGGTGTCGGGTCGGGATAGGTGCCCTGAATTCGGGCGACCAGGAGGCTGACAAATGCCGAGGTGAGAGGTGAAATGTGAGTCCCCACCGTTGTCAACTCCGGTGAGAGATAGGTCGCAAGATCAAGGTTGTCGAATCCGACCACCGTCATGTCATTTGGAATCGACAATCCTTCTTTCTCAAGCTGGCGATAGACGACTGCGGCCAGAGAATCCTGATATGCGAAGATTGCGGTTGGGGGCTCTGGTAGCTTCAGAAGATCGGACACTCCAATCCTGACCTCTTCTTCGCTGGCTACCTCGATCACCATCTCGGGAAGGA
This sequence comes from uncultured Armatimonadota bacterium, assembly GCA_903927345.1. Classification (GTDB taxonomy): domain Bacteria; phylum Armatimonadota; class Fimbriimonadia; order Fimbriimonadales; family Fimbriimonadaceae; genus Fimbriimonas. The sequence continues at coordinate 152,934 of CAIYMO010000055.1, forward strand.
GAGGAATACCCCGCTCAGTCAGAGCCTCAGAAAAACCGACCATTCGATCCAGAACTCCCCGATGAGGAGGCTTTCCTAGCACTACAATCCGTTTGTGCCCCAAGTCTGCGAGATGATAGGCCAATTCACGCCCCCCCGCAGCATCATCACCAGCAACTAGATCAAGATGTTCAGCATCTTCCACCCAGCCCATGATCACCACGGGCGTTCCAGACGCAACGAGCGAGTTCACCTGGCTCCTGGCAATCAGACCGCGCTCGCCCGTCACGAGGAGAATGCCGTCGGCTCTGTTTCCAGCTAGCGATGCGATGCAAGCACTTTCTGACTCTTGATCCGCCGCACTTAGGTGAAGCTGAAGGCTGTACCCCGCTAGCTTTGCGCGGTCTGCTACTTGCTGAATCAGCTCGGGGTAGAACGGGTTTGAGACCTCTGGTACAACGAGGCCAATCGTCTTCGTTGTGCGGACCTTTAGGTTTCTTGCGACTTGGTTGACCTGATAACCCGCTTCCTGGGCCAAGTTTTGGATGCGCGCTTTAGTCGCGGGATTTACCAGTGGACTATCTGCCAACGCGCGAGAAACCGTCGAGTGTGAAACCCCGGCCTTAAGCGCCAGATCTTCAAGTGTAATCACTCTTCGTTCCCCTTTCTCGGATCAGTCTTGCACACGATTGCAAAGATGCTACCCAAACCTATTGCAATCGTGTGCAGAAGTACCGAATCGGGCCGATCGTGGTGGTTGGCGCTTCGTAGTGGTTGGCACTTAGAGTTGTCCACTTGCACTTCTCACCTCACCAGTTCCCAATGCTGCAAACTGTCCAGCACGAAGTACCAGTTTAGAGAGGCACGTTGTCGGGTGTCTCTTTTTGTAAGGGCTTCTTGAGAATATGCCAAGAGCGCGCGCGCTTGGGGTTCGGTAGCTGCGCGCCGCGGTATCCAGTTGGGACTAACAAACAAGAGGTAGCCCGGTCCAAGCGACTGGGCTAACTTCTTGTTACGGGGGATTCGTTAGAGTGCCTTCTTGTAAAGCTCAAGAAGGCTCGCCCATGTCTTCTCGGCCAGGGGCTCGTTGTAAACAGCCGAGTCAGGCGGGCACCAGCCGTGGGCTGCGCCAGCGTAGACCTCAACTTCGGCATGCATGCCTGCCTTTTCGAAAGTTTCCTTCAGTACAGTCTTGTCGTTCGGCGATCGCTTGTCATCATTCTCAGCGATGGCGACCAGATAGTGCGCCTTCGTGGTGAGCGCGATCAGGTGTGGGCTGGTGGCCTTGTCGTTCACGAGACCGCCGCCGTGGAAGCTCGCGACCGCACCGACTCGATCCGGCATGGCTGCGGCGGTCCGGAACGCAATCGAGCCTCCCATGCAGTACCCCTGAGTTCCGATTTTGTGCTGCTTTGAGACACTTGGCTGGGCATCAAGCCATTGGATGAACGCTTTAGCATCCGTGGTGGCAGTCGTTTCATTCAACGCACTAGCAAGTGGTCGGAGTTCGGCGATAGGGGTAGTCGTACCTCCCACCATGTCCGCCGCCTTCTTCGAACGATAGAAAGGATTGACAACCAAGACGGCGTAGCCTGATTCAGCGAGCCGTTTTGCCATCGTCTTGAACGCAGGTCGGAGTCCAAAAATATCGGGCCAGATCACAATCGCTGGTGCATTACCCTTGGTGGGGTGGACGAAGTAGCAATCAGCTTTGCCGTCGGGCGTGGTGATGGTCACTTCTGACTCTTTCACTTCGGCTGCGTTCACGACCGAGGGCAACATCATCGCCACTCCGGCACCGATCATCATTCCAAACTGGCGGCGCGTAACCTGCCCCCTCTGTTCAAACTCCTGACGGTCTTTTTCAAATTGATCTTGTTCGCACATGCCGTCACTTTATCCGATCTCGGCTCAAAAACACAGACGGAATGAGATTTTGAACTTTCCTGCTGCCACGTCCTTGGACTAAATCGTTAGCCGACATAAACGTGTTGGTCGTCCCAGCAGGTCTGAAGAAAGTCGATCTGCCCGGTGTGGTTGGCGGTATGCCATGCGGGAAGGGTAATCAGGTACCTCATCGACATCGTCCAACCCTGTCCAGAGTCGATCACCACATTGATGTCTTCCTCCGTGAGGGCGTCGAGCGCGGCCAGGACTTCCGCCGTTCCTTCACGAAAGATCGTTTCGATCTGCCCTCGGTCGGTGATGGCTTCCTCTTCGGCATCGCGCTGCGCTACCCACTCAGAAATGTTGGAAGGTGCAGGAAGGGCTTGGTCGCGGATCATCTTGGCAAACCGACCCGCATAAAGAGCGGTGTGTGCAGCAATCCGGAGTGCGGATTTCGCGGTTGGAGCGGGAACCCAGGTGAGTTTGTCATCGGGCACCTTGGAGAAGTTCCTCAGGAAGATGTCCATGGAGATCGTTGTTTGCCTTTTGATCGAGTCGATGGGTTCCATTGCGCTGAGTATACGGGCCCTGGGAGGCGAAGATGGTAGGTGTATTCTGGGGGCTAGATGACGAAGCTTGATGAGATCCAGGCGTTCTTTGCCAGCCAATCCGAACCCAAGCGGGGCGACCTGTTAACTCTGCACGCGCTTGTCATGGAATTGGCCCCCAATTGCCAGCTCTGGTACGAAGACGGGCGGGACGCCGATGGCAAAGTGATCGCGAACCCAAGTGCTGGCTACGGTTGCTACACCATCCAATACGCAAACGGGACCTCGCGCGAGTTCTATCGCATCGGTCTCAGCGCGAACAAGACCGGCGTTTCGGTCTACATCCTAGGCTTGGCAGATAAGATGTTCTTGTCAAGCACGTTCGGAGCCACGATCGGCAAGGCGAGTGTCACTGGCTATTGCATCAAGTTTAGATCCCTGAAGGACGTCAACATAGATGTCCTGCGTGAGGCGATTTCGGTCGGATTGCGGAACTAATCAGTGTCCAAAACGGCGGGTAGGATCAGCTATGGTTACGAATCTGGTCGGTCTCGCTCTGAGCCTCTCAATGGGCACGGGTGGGCAGAACTGGCCGATAGTCACAGGTGATTCCGAGGGAACGTGTTTCTCGCGGTTATCCCAGATCAATGCGACTAACGTAAAGGGCCTCCAAGAGGCGTGGGTATTCCACACCAAAGAGAATTCTGGAAACACGCCGATACAGTGCACGCCAATCGTCGTTGAAGGAACCATGTATTTGGTGACGGCTGGGCACCAGGTGGTCGCGCTAGACCCTGCTGTCGGGACCGTTAAATGGACGTTTAACTCCCAAAACAACAGCTCGCAAAGTGGTCACGCTCGTAGCAGTCGAGGTCTTGCATTTGCCAAGGTGAACGGACGCGGCAAGATCCTTTACGGGACACCTGATGGCAGAATACTAAGCATAGACGCAGCCAAAGGAACTGCCGATCCAGACTTTAAATCGGTTGATTTAAGGCGAGAGCTTGGGGCAACCGGCTATGTCGGGGTTTCTGCTGCTCCCACCGTTTATCGCGACCTAGTCTATGTCGGCATCGCCAACGACGAAGGCAAAGGCGCGGCTCCGGGGAACATCATGGCGTTCTCTGTGAAGACCGGAGAACGAAAGTGGAGCTTTGACGTCCTACCCAACGAGCAAAAATCCGCCGGTGTTGGAGCTGCGGGTGCCTGGAGTGGTTATGCCCTTGACTCAAAGAGCGGAGTTCTGTTTGCCGCAACCGGCTCGGCGACGCCCGACTTCGATGGCCGAGATCGTCCCGGCGATAATCTTTACGCAAACTGCCTGATCGCATTGGACGCCAAAACGGGAAGGAGGCTCTGGCACTTCCAAACGGTGCACCACGACTTATGGGATCACGATAATGCATCCCGCCCGGTGCTCTGCCGCGCGAAGCAAAACGGGAAGTTGGTTGACGCCGTGGCGGTGGTCACCAAGACTGGGTTCTGCTTCGTCCTGAACCGAAAAACGGGAGTGCCGGTCTTCGGAGTTCGCGAGGCGCCGGCCCCAGCATCGGGATTTGTCGGCGAGCAGGCTGCCAAAACGCAACCAGAACCGATCCTGCCGCCGCCACTGGCAGAGACCGTTTTCACCAGCGACCTCGTGACAAACATCTCGCAAGAGAGCACGGCTCACGTTAATCAATTGCTCTCTTCATTGGACTTTGGAACGAAGTATCTCCCACCAAGCCAGCGTGGAACCGTTGTTGTTCCTGGTTACTTCGGGGGATCGCCGTGGTCGGGTGCGTCCTTCGATGCGAGCACAAACACGCTGTTCGTGAACACCAACAACCTGCCCGGGATCATGTCAAATCCTGCGAGCTATCGCATGCTGGTTGACCAAGAAGGCTATCCTGGCATTCGCCCTCCTTGGGGAATGCTCACGGCGATTGACCTGAACACGGGAAGGTTCCGCTGGCGAAAGACGCTTGGCGAGTACCGTGAACTCACCGCACGCGGGATTCCTCAAACTGGGACTCCGAATCTCGGGGGAACTCTTGTGACTGCCGGAGGGCTGGTGTTCGTCGGGGCAACTTGCGACCAGCGGTTGAGGGCCTTTTCTTCGAAAGATGGCCGTTTGCTCTTTGAGTTTCCACTTCCGGCTTCGGCGTACGCTGCGCCTATGACGTTTGAGGTGAAGGGCAGGCAATACGTCTGCATCGCCGCGAGCGGTGGAGGTTACGCAAAAGCTTTTGGCTTTGACCTAGGTCCGGTCAGCGATGCGTTTGTGTGCTTAGCCTTGCCAGAAACGTTCGAACGCAGACATTAGAGTTCGCCGTAGCCTTTGCCCGCCATGATGTTGTCGATCGATTTCTCGATCCTTGCCTCGCGGGTCTTCGCTTGTCTCGGCTGTGAGAACTGCATCAGGTAGAAGCGTCGACGACCTGGCGTGAGAACTTTGAATGCCTCTTTCAGCTCGGGCATTTCTTCGAATTTCGACGCCAACTCATCCGGAATAGGGCGATCTTCGATCTTGATCTTCTCCACCTGCTGGCCCGATGTTTCGGCCTCGATTGCGTTGTCGATATACGCCAGAACCGTCGTCGACAGGTCCGCGACTTCTTTGGAACTGCGGAAGCGGATCACACGCCCCGATTGAGAGTTTTCGCCCGGTAGTTTAAGGATGTTTGCGGGATCACTCAGCAACGCTCCTTTGAAAAATGTGAGAACGCAATGATCTCGAAACGCACCGATGATTGCAACGTTTTTCCCGTCATGGGTGTAGCAGGGGTGTTGCCACTTGTGTTCTTCGGTCAGAGGAGAAGATCGCAGCACCGCTCGCAATGCAACAAGTGCTTCATGCCAGACTCGTACCGAGCAGTCTGGTGTTTTGTATCGCTTGCAACGACCACAGCCGTCAGCAAAAAACTCGTCAACTACTCGGTCTGCCATCTCGCCACGGCCTCCAACGCCTTAAGAACTAGTATAGGCATTTAGACCCGATTCGAATTCAAGGCGATCTGAAAACCTGACAATTCGGTGTAGATTTCCTAAATCGCCTCTAGCGGTGTTTTTTGATTGGGAGAGATATGGGAATAAAGCTAAAAGCAATTAGCCTAGTTTGGGGAGTTTTTGCACTTGCTGTGGCTGCTACCGCGCAGCATCCAGTTGCACCAGCGCTAAGCAGCAATCCGGGAGCGAGATACACAGTGTATCTAAACTTCACCGGGTTCAACTACACGGGAACCTGGGCAGGGAAGACCCCTGGAAACGTTCCGGCCTACACATTGGATGGCGATGCTTCGACGTTTAACGCAGCAGAGATCACCAACATCAAAGAAATTTGGGCCCGAACGACTCAGAAGTACATCGGGATGAACATCAACGTTACGACGATCGATCCGTCGCCGACGGGTTACACCGACTCCCAACGCCAGACTTGGTATGACAACACCCAGTACATGACCCATGCCATGATCGGCGGATCGAATTCTTGGTACGGAGCGGCTGGCGGAGTCTCCTATGTCGGTGTTGCACAGGCCGCCACAACAAGCAACGGCCGGCGGACCAACTGGACGTTTCCTGCAGGAGGTTCTGGTACCTCACCGCAAACATGCACAGCGGCATGTGCTCACGAGGTCGGACACCATCTTAGCCTTGGTCACCAGCGTGATGAGAGCAACGGTGCAGCGTACAGTAACAACAACGGTGCCACCGGAAATGGAAGTTACGCTCCGCTGATGGGAACGAGCTACGTCTCACAGCGCGGAACTTGGCGACAAGGCGCCACCACAGGAACGACGACGAACGCAAACGACGTCGCCGTCTTGCAAAGCAACTTGAATATGGGTCCGCTTCTGGACGATGGCTTTGGTCACACGCAGGCGACCGCATCAATCATGCCCGTCAACAACGACGGAACAGTGAACACGTCGCTGACGAAAGGATGGATCATGCCCAAGGCGTCCACTGGATACAGCGCCGTTGGTGAGTCGAGCTACACGACGGACTGGTTTAAGTTCGGCTCCCTGGGAGGAACTGTCAATCTCACCGCAAACGACGGTACGTCGTTCCTTCAGGACGGTGTCGCCGATCCGGGTGCAACCATGCGTTGCGTGATGCGCATTTACAACTCAACTGGAACCCTTGTAGGCACCGCGATTGAAGACGCAACCACGTTGAAGCACTCTTGGTCTGGTTTCTTGGCTTACGGCGAATACTACGCCCAGATCGCCAGCTACGGGGCTTACACGTCCTCGTACGAGCCAAACTCCCGGTATTTCAACATGGGTGGCTACTTCATCTCGGGAAGTGGTCTGGCTCCGGTTCCAGAGCCCGCAACCCTGCTTGGCCTTGCCGCTGGACTCGGTGTGCTCGCACGCCGACGCCGCAAGAGCTAAGAGCGACAATCCAATACCAACGGAGTGAGCTTCTGCTTGAAGGGTAAAACCCTGCCATGCAGAAGCTCACTCCTTTTTTCTGGATGCACGGCCAGGCGGAACAAGCTTGCCAGTTCTACACCAGCCTCTTCGACGACGCAAGTTACACGGTCGAGATGCCTGGCCCTGATGGTGGCGCGTTCATCGTGAGCTTTACTCTCCAGGGGCAGAAGTACGTGTTCATGAACAGCACCGACGTCTACACCCTGTCACCGGCATTCTCCCTCCAAATTGACTGCGACGACCAAGCGGAAGTGGATCGGATTTGGGAAGCCATGATGGACGGAGGAACTCCGATGGCTTGCGGATGGATCACGGACCGTTTTGGTCTCACATGGCAAGTCATCCCAATGCAGTTTTTTGAACTGCTCAACTCGGGCACACCGGCACAGTCAATGGCTGTCATGACCGCGATGCAGACGATGATCAAGTTCGATGTCTCCGGCCTCCAAGCCGCATTCGACGGAGCCGCCTAGTCTGTCCTGATATCCACCCACAAAGGACTCTTTGAGGGTGGAGTTGCGATCTAGTGGTCGCAGAATGACTTTAGGTATGAAGTTGCCTCAGGTTATTCAGGGCGGCATGGGCGTCGCAGTGTCGTCATGGAGACTCGCCAATGCGGTTTCTCAAGCAGGTCAATTAGGGGTCGTCAGCGGCACCGCACTGGACACCGTGCTCGCACGGCGTCTGCAACTCGGAGACTTCGAAGGTGACCTAGCCGAGGCAATGTCGCACTTCCCCGACCAGGCCATGGCCGACCGAGTCTGGGATCGATACTTTATCAGTGGCGGAAAGGCTAGCGACAAGCCGTTCCGATCGAAGCCCATCTGGACCATCGAACCGTCTCGGGCACTTGTTGAGCTAACCATTGTTGGAAGCTTTGTCGAGGTTTGGCTCGCCAAGCGGGGACACTCAAATCCTGTCGGAATCAATCTGCTGGAGAAGATTCAGCTCCCGACCCTCGCCACACTTTATGGGGCGATGCTGGCGGGAGTTGACGTGGTGCTAATGGGGGCCGGAATCCCACGCCACATCCCGCCAATTCTTGACTATCTCGTGGCGGGCAAAGGGTGCAGTCTGCCGATCGACGTCTCGGGTGGTGAACCTGTCCAAATGCACTTTGAACCGGGTGAGTACCTCGGTGGTTGTCCCTCACGACCGCTCTTCTTTGCAATCGTTGCATCGGCATCCCTGGCCCAGGTCATGGCGAAGAAGTGCTCGCCTCCGGCGGACGGCTTCATTGTCGAGGGTTGGAAAGCCGGTGGACACAACGCACCACCTCGCGGAGCCATGCAACTCAGCGCTGCTGGCGAGCCAATCTATGGAGAGCGCGA
>CAIYMO010000056.1 GCA_903927345.1 uncultured Armatimonadota bacterium
CTAAGTCTGATATAGGCGGGCAACTTCCGGAGGTCATCTATCATCAAAGCAACGTCTGCGGTTTCGAGCGCGGAGTCGGTTCCTGCTGCTCCCATAGCGAAGCCCACCGTCGCCCGTGCGAGTGCGGGTGCGTCATTCACCCCGTCACCAACCATGCCAACGCTTCCATGACTTTCAAGGAGTTGCTCTATGACTTTCAATTTGTCTTCTGGCAGCAGCTCTGCCTGAACGTCGTCAATTCCGGCTTGCGAACCTATGGCCTTGGCGGTTGAAGCATTGTCTCCCGTGAGCATCGCCACCTTGACGCCAAGTTTATGCAACTCTTGAATGGCATCAACACTTTCAGATCGCAGAGTATCTGCAACTCCAAAGATGGCAAGTGCCTCTTTCGTGTTGGCGAGGACAACCGTGGTTTTTCCCTCAGCTTGCAATCGATCAAGCTCGGAGTGAACATGGTCGCAACATGCTCCTCGCTCCTCGATGAGTCGGTGGTTGCCGACCATGTAGGAAACGCCTTCGATGGTTCCCGCGACTCCTCGGCCCGTAATAGATTCAAACCCGATGACTTCCAGTAGCTCTCCTTTCCATTGATCTTCAATAGCTCTTGCGACCGGATGTCCGCTGAGGTGATCCAGGCTTGCAGCTAGTTGAAGCGCTTTCTCCCTGTCATAATCGTGCATCGCTATCACGTCGGTGACCACAGGCTTGCCGTGTGTGAGGGTTCCGGTTTTATCGAGCGCGATCATTCTGAGATTCCGGCCGGATTCCAAATGAACTCCACCCTTGATCAGAATCCCTTGCTTAGCAGCTGCGGCAAGACCGCTCACTACGGTTACCGGGGTCGAAATAACCAGAGCGCACGGACATGCGATCACGAGCATGACTAGGGCCTTGTAAAGCCAGGGCCAGAACGGTTGCCCAAATGCAAGCGGGACGATTGCCACAAGAATGGCAAAGGTCACGACTCCCGGTGTGTAGAACCGGGCGAAGTTATCGACAAACCGCTGGGTTGGGGCGCGAGTTCCTTGGGCTTCTTGAACTGTCTTGATGATCCTATCGAGCGTCGTGTTCCCACGCTTTCCAGTCACCGCGAATTCCAAGATGCCTTGTTCGTTGATTGTCCCAGCAAACAATTGGTCTCCGACTACCTTGTCGACAGGAATACTTTCACCTGTTATCGGAGCCTGATTGACTGCGCTCTGTCCCAGCACGACGTCTCCGTCAAGAGGGATGCGCTCACCTGGTTTGACTCTGACGCGCTGACCGAGAGCAACTGATCCTGCTTCGACCTCGATCCATTGGTTAGAAGCATCTTGCACCCAAGCCTTTTCGGGGGCAAGTTCCATCAAAGCTCTGACCGCGTTACGAGCGCGGTCAAGGGAAAACGACTCAATTTGCTCGGCTATCGCAAACAAAACCGTTACCATAGCCGCCTCCGGCCAGGAACCGATGATCACTGCCCCAACGATGGCAAGACACATCAGAAAGTTGATGTTAAGCGTAAAAGTCTTAACCGCTACAATTCCTTTCGGGAAAGTCTTCTTACCACCTAGAACCATAGCAGTGATCGCTAGGCCAATGACCGGCCAAGATTTCTCTTGACCCGTCAACCAGCCAACCAGTTCACTCGCAAGAGCCAAGGCAAGTGCAACACCAAGGATGAGATTTTCCCTCTTGGAAGCACCAGAAGCATCCGGTTCACATCCAACCTCGCAGTCAGCGGCAGGCTTCATTCCAACTTCGGTGAGCGCCTTGACAAGAGGTCGATCATCCGAGAACACATGATCGACCGTGAGAATTCGGTTCATCAAGTCGAATTCAATATTGTTCACCTCCGGAACCTTTCCAAGTCGGTTCCGAATGATCCCTTCCTCGGTCGGGCAATCCATTGCGTCGATGCGGAATTTGCTCTGCATTACAGCTCCTCTGGGACGACATTGTCCTTCTCAAACCAACTATAGAGAGCTGGTAGTACGAGTAGGGTGAGGACCGTCGCCGAAACAATTCCACCGATAACAACCGTAGCGAGTGGCTTTTGAACCTCTGCCCCAAGTCCAGTGTTGAGCGCCATTGGGACAAATCCAAGAGCCGCCACAAGTGCGGTCATCAGAACGGGTCGCAGCCTCTGCGTTGCACCTTCTCTGACTGCCTCAGCGACAAGTTTGCCTTCCGATCGTAGCCGGTTGATCGCTGAAACCATTACAACACCATTGAGCACCGCAACACCAGACAGAGCGATAAAGCCCACTCCAGCCGTGATACTGAATGGCAAACTTCGCATCGCGAGGGCAAGTATTCCTCCCGTTACGGCAAGCGGAACCCCGGTGAAGATCAGTACTGCTTGCTTGAGCGATCCGAATGTCGTGAAGAGCAGGATGAAGATGAGACCCAAAGCGACGGGCACCACAAGAGTCAACCTTGCCGATGCTTGCTGGAGGTTCTCAAATTGACCACCCCAAGTGATATAGTAGCCCTCCTTGAGCTTCACTTTTTCCTTGATCGCCTTCTGAGCCGATGCAACAAAACTTCCAAGGTCTGTACCTCTGACGTTGAGCTGAACGACCACCCGTCGCTTACCCATTTCTCTTGAAATTTGAGCAGGAGCAGGTACATTGTCAATATGCGCGACGGAGCTAAGAGGTACAGCTCCTCCGTTCGGAGTCTCGATCAGAAGGTTCTTGATGGCCTCAGTGTCATTTCGAACCTCGTCGGGAAGTGTGACGGTCAGGGCAAACCTTCGGTCACCTTCGACGATCTGTCCGATTGCCTCTCCTCCGAGTGCGATCTTCACCACTTCTTGGATGTCACTAACGTTGATTCCTAGTCTGGAAATGGCGTCCCGGTCGATGTCCATTTGCAGAACGGGCACTTCATCGACCTGCTCGACCTCGATGTCTTTCGCTCCAGGCAAAGTTCGCATTACAGCCGCAATTGCGTCAGCTTGCGTCTTCAGTTCGGCAAGATCCTCGCCGAAAACCTTGATCCCGACGTCCGCTTTGACGCCAGCGACCAGTTCTGAGAACCTCATCTGGATCGGCTGGGTGTAGGTGTAGCCCTGCCCTGGAACTTCATTTGCTTTGGCCTGAATTTGTTCAAACAGCTTTTCCTTGGTCATTCCGGGCCGCCATTGCGACTTGGGTTTGAACATGACAAATCCGTCCGTAAGACTCAGGGGCATTGGGTCAGTGGCAACGTCCGGGGTGCCACTTCTTGAGAACATCGTTGCCACTTCAGGAATCTCTAGCATCTTCCGCTCGACCTGCATAACAAGTCGCTCAGTTTCTTTGGCATCCACTGTCCGAAGCCGTATTGGTTGGACGATGACCGACCCTTCATCGAGCTGAGGGATAAATTCCGCCCCCAGCCCTTTGAAAACAAGTCCCGAAATGGCCAGCAGTCCAACTGCTCCACCCACGATCACCGCCCTGCGTTTCAGCGCAAAATTCAGCGCGGGTTTATAGATCCGGCTGAAGAGGTTCATCACTGGGTTATTGCCTTCTTTGGTGTCTCCAGAGAGAAACATGCTAGCCAGAACTGGAACCATCGTGAGCGTCAAAGCAAGTGCTCCGATAAGGGCGAACACCACGGTGTAGGCCATCGGCTTGAACATCTTGCCTTCTGTTCCTTCAAGGGCAAGGATCGGAAGGTAGACAACCGTGATGATTGCAACCGCAAAGGCGGTTGGCTTGGCTACTTCACGGCAAGACTCCCAAACGTTGTGCCTGACTTCATGCCGATCTAGCGTTGAGCCTTTATGCTCTCTCGCTTCGGCAAGTCGCCTCACCGCGTTCTCAATCATGACGACCGCTCCATCGACGATGAGTCCAAAGTCAATCGCCCCAAGGCTCATGAGATTGCCAGATATTCCGAACCGATTCATCCCGATGATCGCACAAATCATCGAAAGAGGAATCGCGAGAGCAACAATGAGGGCGCCCCGCACATTCCCAAGAAGTAGGACCAAAACAACGACGACCAGCGCCGCCCCTTCAAGCAAACTCTTCTCGACCGTGCTGAGAACGCCATCAACAAGTTCGGCTCGGTTATAGACCGTCTCAACCTTGATGTCGGGAGGAACTTGTCCTTTGATCTCTTGGAGTTTGGCGTGGATGGCGTTTGCCACGGTTTGACCATTCGCACCTTTGAGCATCATAACGACCACGATGAGAGACGGCTTGCCATCCCGGGTGCTTATTCCCGTCAGCACTGGTGTACCGAGTCTAACGGTAGCGACATCCTTCACGAGAACAGGAATACCATCCTCGGTTTTCAGCACGATTTTGCCGATGTCTTCTGCACTGGTTGCCATTCCAACGCTGCGGATCAGGACACGCTCGCCGTTTTGCTCTATGAGTCCACCACCAGCGTTCTCATTGTTCTTTTGAAGTGCGGTGACGACCTCGTCAACCGCAAGTCCCCTTGCAAGCAAGGCTCTTGGATTCACCACAACTTGATATTGCTTCTCGCTTCCGTCCATTGAGTTGACTTCGGCAACTCCCGGAACGGATTTAAGCTGAGGAGCGATCACCCAGTCTTGGAAAGCTCTGAGTTCCATCATGGACCGCGATGAAGAGTCCACGTCGTACATGTAGACTTCGCCCAGACCAGTTGTCACCGGTCCCAGAACAGGTGCTGATACGCCGCTTGGCAAACTTGCTTTTGCGTTGTTAAGCCGCTCAGTGACTAGGCTCCTGGCAAAATAGGTGTCAACGTCGTCGCGAAATGTGACGGTCACAATAGAGAGTCCGTACTGGGTGAGACTTCGCACCTCGTTTGTGCCCGGAATGCCACCCATCGCGGTTTCGATAGGAAAGGTGACAAGCCGTTCGATCTCTTCCGGACTCATTCCCCCGGTCTCTGTGAAGACTTGAACTTGGTTGGTTGTAATATCGGGCACGGCGTCAAGGTTGAGTTGCTTCCAAGAGACAACTCCAAACGCAACCACGAATACGAGACTAAGCAGGACAAGAAACCTCTGTGTGAGGCTAAAGTGCAATATTTTTTCTAACATCAGTCTGAGTGCCCCTGTAGCTCGCCCTTCTTTTGCTCACTGGTCAGAACAAATGATCCTTTTGAAGCGACCTGTTCCTTTACCTTGAGACCAGATAGGATGGCCACTAACTGACCTGCCCTTGATCCAAGCGTGACTTCTCTCTTTTCAAATCCATCGCCCGCTTTCACGAAAACAAATGACTTCCGATCCTCGGTGAGGATCGAAGTTTTCGGAACGACCAACGATTCACGAGATGCTCCGATACCTAGGTTCACCATTGCAAACATATCCGGTTTAAGCCTTCCGGCCGCTCCCGTAATGAGACACTGAGTTGGAATCGAACGAGTTTTCGGATCGACCCTAGATCCAACAACCTGAACGACTCCGTCGAATGTTTGTCCTGGTAGCGATGCAACTGTGACTTGGACAAGTGAACCTTTGCGCACTTTGGCCGAGTCTTGTTCTGGGACATTGGCGGTTACCCAAACCGATTGAAGATTCTCGACTTCAAGAATCACTTGTGTTCGGTCCACCGCCTGACCACGTGTAATGTCGAGGTGACTGATTGTTCCAGAGATTGGAGCTACAAGGGCGACCCGACCAACTGATCCGGCACCGCTTCCGCTATTGGATCGGTAGACAGACTGAGCATTTGTAATCGATCTATTAGCACTTGCAAGGGCTGACTCAGCTGCCTTAACTCGAATTCGAGCACGATCCAGTTCTAGCTGGCTCGAACGAACCTCAGCTTCGGAGGTTTGAAGCTCCTTGGCATTGAGAAGCCCACGACTTGAGATATTCTTCTCTCGGTCGTAGGTCGCTTTGGCGTTTTCAACTTTTGCTTTGCTGCGATCAAATCGGATTTGATCCTGTATAAGCTCAAGTCTTGCCGCTTCAAGTTCCGACTTTGAAACGATGCCATCGCGGAACAGATTCTCTAGTCTTCGCAATTGTTCAGCGTGACTAGCCTGCTCCTTTTGAGCACTGAGTAACTCACTCTGAGCATCGTTGAGGTCGTTCTGCGCTTGTTGAATTGGGGCTTGGCTGAACGCTCCTGCTTTGGCAAGTTCTCGTTGCCTCGTCAAATTCGTCTTTGCCGCACTCAGCTTGGCAATTGACAATTCAACCTCAGACTTTGATTGCCTCAAGTCAGATCCAGCCGCATCGCGCATTTTCGTTGCCTCAGCGACGCTCGACCACGCTTGAGCTAGCTCTGGAGACTCTAGGATCGCGAGGGTTTGTCCCTGACGGACTGAGTCACCCAGTTGAACCGAAATCGCGGTCACTCGTCCAGCGACCGGAGGAGTGACTACCGCACGACCTTTACTAGTGCTAACCACCGTTCCAGGGACTTGCAATGAACTTTGCACTTGTTGCAACCCAACGGTGTAGAGTTCGATGCCCGCAAGCTCTTCCGCCTCGGCCGAGAGCTTTACTTGGCCCTCGACGTGGCCAGCTTCCTCGGCACCGTGTTCGTCCTTTGCCGCTTCGGTGGCGGGCTTCCCGCAACCGATGAGTAATGAGCAGATGACGATTGGAATTAGAAGTCTTTTCATTTGAGCACCTCGGCAAGAAATCCGGATGCCCGGTACTGAGCGATCACAGCAAGTGAGAGTTGTTGTCTTGCTTCCACCAACTCTTGTTCAACTTCGCGAAGTGCCCTCGTCGATTCGAGCACGTCGATCTGGGTGCCAAATCCTTCGGAATAGCCCTTCTGAGACTTGGCAACTAAATCACGAGCAGATACGAGAATCGCTTCGTAACGAGCGATGCGGCTCTGCCGTGCTTCAAGAGCTATCTGGGCGGCTTTGACTTCTGCTCTTGCCCTACCTGTCGCATCCTCCAAAAGCTTGCGTGCCGATTCGGCGCGTTTTTTTGCCGCGCTCGATTCATTCCTAGCTTTGCCGTGATCAAACAAGGCCCAACTGAGTTGGAGTCGTCCGGCGAAGTAGCCTGGGGCATTACTCCAAGGTGATCTTACGATCTGGGCACTCAGTTCGGGCCGATTTGAGACTCTTGCGACTCCAGCGTCCGCTTCGGCAATCTGAACTTGAGATCTCAAAACGAGTAGGTCAGGTCTACCGTCAATAGCCGGGTTAACAAGCGGCTCAATTTTTGCGTCTGCTTCTAGAGCAATGCTGGATGTTTCTGTTCCAAGTAAGCCGGAAAGCTTTTCGAGCGAAGCGTTAAGATCGGCGCTGGTCAGTTCTGCCGACTGCTTGGCTCTTTCAAACTCAATCGAAGCCCTCGTGACCTGCGTTTCTGCAACCTTGCCTTCATCGAACCTTCGCTGTGTCGCTATGAGCAACCCTTCGGAAATTTTGAGCAGTTCGGCTGCAACTTCTTTCTGGTGCTGGTTGGCGACCGACTCGGCATACGCCGTGAGTACATCGTTTTGTAAGTCTGTCGCAAGTAAGACGTATTCGGCTAAAGAAAACTGAATTCCGGCTTCGCCAAGTCGTTGACCTGCCCTTCTCCTGCCAAAGAAATCAAGCGGTTGCGAGAGTTGAAGGTCTTGGTCGTTGGAACCGAGTTCACTTCGGCTCGACGCCCCGATAAGGAAGGTGGTTGGCGCATACGCGCCCAGGGCCCTAGATGCGCTTCGGGCTTGCTCGACTCCAAGTTTTGCTGACTTGAGGGCTGGGCGATTCTGTGCGGCGATTTTGAGCGCGTCTGTAGCGCTGAGGGGCGTTTGTGCGTGGCAAAATGATGTTGCCACGATAAGGGGAATTATTAATGATGTCTTCAATGGGTGCTCCAAGAGGGCCTTGTTAGGGCTGGAGCAGGATTGAGAGCTAAGCTAGGCGATCACGAACTGCGTCCAGCGGACGGCAACGGGTTCATCGCTAAAAGGCGGGGCACGGGAAGACTTCTGACTTGGAGGCCCCGTGATCGGAGCCGAAGCTATGTGAATCGGCTTTGGTCCGACAAGCACTCCGCAGGGAATCAAAATCTCCAGCTTTGGTGGAAGGCAAGCCACAATATCGAGTGCGGCCCATCCAGGAGCTAAAGTCGGAGACTCGGTGGATTTGTCCTCACACGCGGCAAGAACACAGCAGTCATGGCAGTCGCCATGCAGGGCTTGCAAACTGGGTGTACGATCTTTCAGATCACCGCAGAACTTCTCATCAAGCTCTGGACAAGCAAAGCATGTCTGTCCATTGGGCAACTGATATGACCCCTCGCACAGGTGAACCTGTCCGAGCATCAAGAGAGATATGAGGAGCAGTTGGAACCACCTCAAGGTTCCTAGTCTACCTTCAGACGTGATACCCGGCTTAGTATCACAATTGAGTTGCTTTATAACTAAACCTATGTTCTGATGAGCCATGAGCACAGCAATCGAAGTTCGACAAACACGTCTACGCCTCTACATCACCTCAAAAGCCTCTCAGGTCATGGAGGATCGGAAAGAAAATCCGAGAACGTCTCGGGCCATCATTCGGGCAATGGAGTTCACGAATGGAGTCACTTTTCAAAATCCCAGAACGCTCATGATCGAGAACTGCCCGCTCGGAGTTCATATCGATCCCGGTCGCGGCCTGATCGTCGTCGTCTCAAAATTCCAAGGCTTTCCTGCGATTCCTGATGAGCTTGTTGAAGCTCTTCTACCATTTACAACTGAGGTCGCCGTAGCCTGATTCATTCGCCGGAAGGCAACCCGTCACTCGGTGTTGATCCCGATGTTGTATTTGGCGGCGTTGGCGGCTTCTGGGCTTCATAGTGTTGCCAAAGAGGGGATCGCAAGAGCCTTGTCGTGCTTTCTCGATGCCAGTTCGTATCGGTGTCACTGTAGCGAGTCCATGTATCTTGGTCTTTCCAAACCGCTACGTATTGATTCTTGCTTTTCTCAATGAGACCCGTCGATCCGTAGCTGAAAGGCGAAAACTGGGCTGAGTAGGTCACCGTGGCCGTGGCGCTCTTAGGGCCAGTCTGTTCGACAGAATCAATCGTAGCCGTCACAGTCAAGTCCCTTACGTTTGCGCAAAGCTTGGTGAGACGCCCTTGAATTTCGGAGCGGTCAATACTCCCTCCAGACTCGAATGTGACCCGGTATCCGCTCGGAAAGTTGGTGTGCATGAACGAGCTCGTCTTTTGCGCAATAAGCGCTTTGAAATCAAGCACGATTTCGCATGGCGTGAGCCCCGGATATCGGGGATTTTTGGCGTCGTGGATGAGCTTTGCCGCTTCAATTAGATTCTTGGAGGGAAGACATCCCCGGTTGACGCAGGTTCCGCCAACGGTGCGCTGTTCTGTCATGACGGAAGTCTTGCCCAGCTCCTGCGCTCGAAGCGCGGCGGCAAAGGCCGTAGACCCGGAGCCAAGGATAACAAGGTCGAAGTGATTTTTGGTCATGGGGTGTTCCTGTTGAGTGTGAATATCGTTTAGGGAGCTAGCCCGGCATGTGTTCGAATCGCCCGGCGGAGCATGTCCTCTGGAGGCAGGCCGTGGACACCCTTCTCGGTTCGGTAAACGCGGCAGGAGTAGGAAAAAGCTTCTTCCACAAGACGGCTCTCCTCAATGTCAATCCCATTGACCTGGATGGACGGCGAGCCTAAAAATTTGTGCCGTTCTGCGGTTTCGGTGTCCGGCACGTCTACTAAGCGGACCTCTGCTTCCGGGAACTCCGTGGCCACGACTTGTCGGGCGAGCGCAAAGGCACCCTCCCCGTTCGGACAGCCGTCAAAGACGAGCACTTCAACGAGCATGACCGTTCTCCTCTGTAGCATCGAACCCTGCGCTCTTCACGGCGTCGAGGAGATGCTGTGTGTCGTGAAAGCTTGCGTTCACGACTACGGTGGCGCTCTTCTTGTCGACATCGACAGAAGCGGACTTCACACCAGAGGTCTTGGCCAGTGCCTCGCGTATCGGACCTGCGCATGCGGCGCAATCAATGCCCGGAACATGAAGAACCACGGTCCTTTCGTTCGTGCTGGCGGCGCTTGCTACCTGGGGCGTCTGCCCGAGGGCAGCAAGGTTTGGATATGCGGCGGCGGCGACCGAAAGCGCCGCAATGACCCACATAACCCCGATATTTAGCTTGCGCTTCTTGAGAGCTTCCGGCGTCTGGCAACATTCCTCGCGCGACTTCCTATAAGCGAAATAGAACCCACCGGCCAAGAACACCGCAGTAAGGATGAGAAGGTAGGGACGAAACGGCGCGATGCGACTTGATATTCCAAGAGAACCTGCGGCTCCTGCTCCGAGAAGTGCCGGTATCCAGCAACAAGCCGAGGCAAACACTGCCACCAAAATTCCGCTGACGTAGCTAAGAATTGTCTTCATGATGTTGCTCCTACAAGTTGAGGCTCCATGTCCGATAAGACTAGATTGCGTGCACGGGCGTCCAGAACGCTGTAGACCACGAACTTGCCTTGGCGCTCGGCGTTTATCACGCCGGCATCCCCGAGCGTGCGAAGGTGGTGCATGACGGCGGGTGACGACATCGCGAGAAGGGCCGCAAGTTCGCAGACGCACAGCGGCTCAAAGCAAAGCGCCTGAACAATCTTGACTCGGACCGGATGTCCTAAGGAAGCAAGAACACTTGCGAGCCTTTCGTGCGTTGAATTCGGCGAAAGACGCTCGCGAACGCGTTCGACCCTCAAGAGGTCGTTATTGTAAGTCGAACACTTGATTCTATCTACGGAGCTCATCTTCTTAATTAAACGATTCCTTAATCGTAATGGTTCCCGATTCTGATGTCAAGAGACTCTCTCGCTGTTAGAAATCCGGCGTCTCGGCACCGGCATTCGTGCAACAGGGTGTTGCACGTTTACATTCGCAACCCCAAGAGCTAGGATTCGAGAATCATTGAAGCAATCCCGTGGTTGCTCGGATAAGCGGATGAGCCCCAACCATTAGAGGAGGACAGTCCCATGAAGAAAAGGCTAAAACTGGTCGTCACCAAGAACGCGATGGCCGTCATTTCCGACCCTGCGAAAGGCGATGCGACCAAGCGAGCCGTCGAACGCGCGATGGGATTCACGGAGGGTGTCGAATTCGAGACTCCACGAACTCTCATGATTGAGAACTGCCCCCTCGGCGTTCACATCGACCCAAGTCGCGGCCCGGTCGTCATCGTCTCAAAATTTCAAGGCTTTCCTGCGATTCCAGACGAGCTTATTGAAGCTCTCCTGCCTTTCACAACTGAGGTCGCGATAGCCTGATTTATTCTCCAGACGGCAAACCGTCACTCGGTGTCGTCCCAGAGCTTGAGCTTGGCGGGGTTGGCGGCTTCTGGGCTTCGTAGTGTTGCCAAAGAGGGGATCGCACGAGCCTTGTGGTGCTTTCCCGATGCCAGTTCGTATCGGTGTCGCTGAAGCGAGTCCACGTATCCTGGTCTTTCCAGACTGCCACATATTGATTCTTGCTCTTCTCGATGAGGCCATTCGATCCGTAGCTGAATGGTGAAAACTGGGCTGAGTAGGTCACGGTGACCGTCGCGCTCTTGGGCCCAGTCTGTTCGACCGAATCAATCGTAGCCGTCACAGTCAAATCTTTTACGTTCGCGTAAAGCTTGGTAAGCCGACCTTGAATTTCAGAGCGGTCAATACTCCCTCCAGACTCGAACGTGACCCGGTATCCGCTCGGAAAGTTGGTGTATGAGAGGTAGCCACTTTGGATCTCGCTGGCAATCGTCGTGTAAGGGGCCGCAAGAGTCTCTTTGCTTGGTCGCTTGTCGTCGAAGGCTATGTCACCCTCGTCCATCTTCCAACTAAGTGACGCCTCACCTTCTTGCTGAATCAAAGCTCCTGTCTGGCGTTTCCATTCTCTCGACTTAATCTTCCACCCGCCTGAGTTCACAAGTCGATATTCGTTTTCAATGATTCGCTCGAAAATCAGATTGCCGTCTTGGTCTGTCCCACCGACGTTGCTGTACCAATTCTTAATTCCTGAGTTCCACCGGACAAGCTCCGCGACCGTGGCACTAACTTCGTCGCCCGTCACTTGAGCGATATTCATCACCTTCAGTTTTTGAATGCTCTGTGTTTGATCGAAAAATTCTGTTGGGCTTGAAGAGGATTTGCCGTTCATGTCCCTGGAAGTGAATCCCGATGTCGTGAGATTCGTCGGGAATGAACCACCGTTCCAACCCGTTCGGTACTCCTCCATGACCTCTGCAACCTTCTCTTGGAGGCTCTTTTCTTGAGCTGCCGTCATTTCGGATGGCTTGTTTTTTTCGGCTGGTGGGATCGGCTTTTGATAGAAGTCTTGAGGGGTTCCGGTGATCAGAAGATAGGTTCCTCCAAGCAAGGCAACGGCAAGAGAAGCAACTGAAACGATCACGGACACGAACATCTTGACGCCCGAAAAGAAGGCACTCTCATCATGGACGTGCTTCTTGAGGTCGAACCGCTCTCGGGTTTCGACCTTTATCGGATTGGCGTTAAGGTTCGGCTCGCTCATCGCTGGTGCTTTTGCTTTTGGCTCTCCTGTTCCTGAGATTGTCGAGTTGCTTCATCAGCGGCTCGCCCGGACTGTTGCTCACGGGCCGCCTGGCGTAGCTCTTCGGATTGTTCGGTTTTCGAAAGGCTCGCCTCACGGAATTCCTGATTCTGGCGTTCAGCGTCCCACTTACTGGAGTGGAGGTGGCCTTGCTCAACCTTTGCCCCAAGGCTTTGTTCGAGATCGGAGTGCTCACTCTGCTTTGCGTTCTTCCATTGCCATTCGCTGGCCTGGCTCTCGATGCGGTTCGGTTCCTGAGAGACATTCTGAGTCATCGTGGTCTTGGCTTCCCACTGATCGAATCGGGTCGCTCCATCTTGTCCTTTATCCTGTCGCTCGGCGTAGAGTTGAACACTCTCGGGCCGATTCTTGGAATCCACCTCGATGTTGTTGCGAACCACCTCGTCACCAAACTTTGAAGCGAACTGAGAAACGTGAGGGCCTTGGTTTTCCGGGTGCTCTGAAAGAACGTATTGGCGACCGTTGGTCTGCATATAGAAAAGTGATTCCTGACCGTTCTCGTGCTCGAAGATAACTTCGTGCTTTGACCAGCGTTCTTCTTGGTCGCTCGTTCTCATGGTTTCTGTCTCGCTTTGAATCGTCTGTAGGGCTTAACCGCTTCTTCCGTTTCCTCTGGACTGGCAAGTGTTGGCTCGGCAATCATGGCAACAGGATCTGCAACCGGAGTCGCGCTTGGAGGGGCGGCTTGAGCTGGGGCGGGCGTGGGAGTAGTCGCTGGAGGATTTGACGGCGGTGTTGCAGGGGCTTGTGCTTGTGGCTGATCGGGATTTTGTGGCGTTGGCGTAACAAGCTTTCGCCTAACGGCCAAATCTTCGTCCCAACCTTTGAGCCACTGGGCATAGGGATCATCCCAAGGCTTGAAGTCCTCGATAGCGGCTCCGCTGATGAGGGCAGCAGTTGCGCCATCCTGCTTTGGAAAGAGCCAATTGCCGGGGTAAGTGTGACGGTATGCGCCAATTCCAGGGACCAAGTAGTAGCCCGTCAAACCGGATTCTTGGCTCGTCACCGGAATCGTGAAGAACTGGGATTCCATGACCGACTGCCGTTTGATGTAGTGCTCCGTCTCAGTTATCGAGTGACTCTTTGAACCTTGAGACGTTCCAAACCCCGTTGGGGTGGATGTTCCTCTCTGTTCGCTTCTTCGTGTCTCGATAGCCTCGTAGTCTCCAAAGAGCTTCGATGCCCATTCTGCCGTCTTCGGACTTTCGAGTCTGAGGATCGATTTGCAGTTGCACTGGCTGGTGATGACTCCGGCCATGTTCTCGCCGTAAACCTCTTTGATGCTGTCGAAGTCCTGGAATCCCAGAACGACGCAGACGCCCTTTGAGCGACCTTTCGTCAAAAGGCTGGTCAACCCTTCAAGCTTGCCCGCGTCTCCAATCTCATCGAGGAACATCCAGTTCCGTCTCAACCCTGCTCGGTCTTCGGGAAGGTCTAGGAGAAGTTCAGAAACGCGCTTGAAAATGACCTGGTTGATTCGGTCAATTGCGGCCCTTGCCCGCTCATTGTTTCCGAGAATGAGAACGCAGTTGCTTGAGCCACGGTTCTGAACCCAGTCGGTGAGAGAAATCTTTCTGCCCGCATCCTGAGCCTTGTCCCACATGGCCGCAACTGCCTCGTAAGGAGTGAGCTTGGTCGCCACGGTAGACATGACCTCATCCAGCGTCTCGCGGTTGTGATAGAAGCGGTCAACGATATGCTGAGTCTCGGGGCACTGCTCAAGAATGCGCTTGAGCCTATCGACCGTGTACATCGACTTGATGAGGTCGCTGAATCTCCAATCTGCGTTCGACCGGATAAAGGAAAGCATGACTCCGTACAAAAGGAGCTGGGCAGAATCGACAAAGAAGGGCTGTGAGGCGTTTTTATCGGAAGGTATGAGAGTGACGGCGGCCTGGAGCGCGGCGGTCGGCTCGGTGATGTCTTTGGCGATATCCCAAGCAAGGCACCGCTCATCAAAAGGATTCAGCGTGAAGACTTTGCCCGGAATTCCCATGCTCGGAATTTGCGAGGCGATGTCCTGCTTCGCGTCGTAAATCAGCGCCCGGTGGTCTGCTCCGGTTCCGATATCTTTGAGAACTTCGCGCATTAGAAGTTGGATCGTGACGGTCTTTCCGCTTCCGGTCGTGCCAACCACCATGAAGTGCGAAGTGGCGAACTTGGAAGGAATCCTCAAGCCTCCCCAAGTGATGCCCGGATCATTCTTATCCAGAACGAATTCGCTGGCCTTGCTAGCCGCGAGATCCACTGGCTGGGCGCGACCGCGAACAAGCTTGTTGACGACGTTGGGAATCGGCTGGTTAAAGCTGAACCACCAGGCGATTGCGGCAAAGATCAGGGCGGCGGTTCCTGCGCTGCTGTTGTCGGCTTTCAGATAGACCGCGATTGCGAATACCACGATGGAAGCCGCAATCGGGATCAGACTCTTGAGAATGCCTTTCGCGAGATATTCAACGAACCGAGAAAATAGGAGCGAGGTTCGCGGATTGGCTTTGTCGATCTGTGCGTAGAACAGGAGCGCGTATAGTGCGGTTACGATTCCCGCGACGATTGGCCCTTTGCGGAAGACTGCGTTGACTAGTTCGAAGACGCCGAATCCCAGGACAACAAGACAAAGCGGAATCATCTTCCGCTGAAAGTCCGTCGAAACCATCGAACGGACGACTCGCCTTATTTCGACAGTCGCCGTATCCGCCATTAAGAGATTCTACCGGCGGCGGCGTTCATGTTTCTGCCCCTCATCTTGTGTTTGTTGATTTCGTAACTCTTCTTGATTTCGCAAAATGGTGTGAGCCATGTCCTTTTGTCTCGACCTTTCCATCTCTCTAGCAAGCCGTCCAATCTCGTCACCTGCTTCCAGCTTGGTCAAGTAGAAGGTCGTTACCTCCCTCGCTCTGGATGCCTGAACGTAGGATAGTTCTCGATCTTGCATCGAACCACCTGCAAGAACATAGGCTCGGGTCGTCGTTGCTCCTTGGGCCTTGTGCGTAGTCGAAGCGTATCCCAGGGCAATGTCGGTCATTGCATCAGACTCAAAGCTGACCTTTTCTCCGGAGTCAAGTCGAACAGTGACTCGTCCACTCTTGAGGTCAAAGGAATCAACCACGCCTCGTTCACCGTTCATGACTCCCATTGCCCCGTGATTTCGGGTGAACATCACTCGGTCGCCTTTGTAAAACTGGTCTGATCCAATCGGAATCGCTTCGCCCCGGATCTCACCTGCATCCTTCCGGATTTCCTGCGCCATGCGATTGAGCCTCCCTACTTCGGTTCGTGATCCTGCGAGAATCAACGTCTCGGCCATCGGCTTCTTGTCGGTATGCCAGTCTTTGATGAGGGTTCTCATGGCGTCCTCTCGCACGTCTTCGACCTTGACCAATCCCCGCTCAATGAATGCGTCCAGAGCTTCTTGTGCTCTGCCTTCGGCAATATCTTTCACGGCTCGTCTCGCCCAAGCATCGTTTTGCCGCCGAATGTCTTGAAGCTCGGCATGACCATATCGCTCCCCAAGTTCCATGAACGGGGCACCGGGGCCAATCGGTTGAAGTTGCTTTTCGTCCCCAACGAGCACGAGCTTGGCTCCTACTTTCTCGCAATACAGGGCAAGTTTTTGGAGTGCTGGCGTGGCAACCATTCCGGCTTCATCAACGATCATAATGCTCTTTTTGCCAAGCTTGCTTCGGCCCTTTTCCATGTCCATCAGAACCTTGGCGATTGTCTTGGATTCAATGTCTGCGCCGTCACCAAGTTCAGAAGCGGCCCTCGCGGAAAGCGCGGCTCCTTCAACCGTGAAGCCCTCGTCCTGCCAAATCTTCCGTGCGACATCGAGCATCCTCGTCTTTCCCGTCCCTGCCATTCCCGAGACGACAGCAAGTGCGCCGGACTTCTCCGTGATATGCCAAATCGCTTTCATCTGCTCTTCACTCAAGGTCGGATTCTTAGCAAGAGCACCGACTACCAATTCTTGAGAAACGGTGTGACTGTGATCTTCGGATAGCTTCTCCGCACTACCGAGAAGACTTGCTTCCATTGCCAGCATTTCCCGCGTTGTGAACCTGTATTCGCCATAGTAGCGGCCTAGTCGGATGATTTCCGGGCTGTGAGCCAAGTGGTCACGCGCTCCTGCAAGAAGTTCGTCCACTAGCAGTCCGGATGCTTGGGCTTCCTCGGCCATCGCCCGTATGAAGTCGCGCTCGGTGAAGTGCGCCTGTGAAGATGTCAGTCGAAAAGTCGCAAGTGCGGCGGCCTGGTCAATCTCATCCTCGATGTTGCGAGTGATTCTCACCGCTCCCATCAGCCTGTCGGCTTCTAAAGTTGACCAACCTGCTTCTTGCCCGTCCTTTTGCCAATCACCGAATAGCAGCATCCGGGAGATAGCTTCTTTGGTATCCCTCGTCTCGATGGCCGCAACTGCCGCGCCCTCCGCTGTCCGAATTCCCCTTCGGTCAAGCTCTTCTTCGATTGCCGCCCTTCTCTTGCTGAACTCATTGATCAGCTCCTCCGGAACTCCGGAGATCTCAAACCATGTCCGGAACTTCTCAACGGGAATTCCCAGCTCACGTTCTAGCCTTCCGGCCAGCTCAAGGCGGTAGAGTGCCCCCGCCGCCATTTTCGCTTCAAAGAGTGAAAGTGAGCTTACGGTTCCCGTGGTGCCGTCCTCTCGAACCCCGATATTCATCACAAGCGCGTGGGTATGCAATTGCGGATCGAGTGCCCTGGAAGTCGAATGCTCAAAGCAAGCTATGACCAGGCCCGTTCGGTCAAATTCTGACCCTCCCTTCCCGCGCCTGGTCTTGGCGGCTGTGTCTTGAAGATAACCAAGAGCTGACTTGACCGCTTCAAAGTGTGCCCGCTGTATTTTCTGGCGGTTGTCGTCACTGAGCTGCGACCAAAGAACAGAAACTGATTTCGGTGCTGAGAAGGTCAAATCCCAACCGGGCCGATGTTCGGCTTTTCCCTCGTGCTTCTGGAGCTGCACAAGTGCTCGCGATCCATCTGGAGAGAGACCGTCGAAAAGATTGTAGAGCTGGTCTGACTCGACCTCACCGAGTAGCCCCAGTTTTTCCGCGCCTTCGCCAAACCAAATCCCTTGTGGCTCTCCGCCCTCAAGGTAATAGTCTTCACGGGCAAGCCCAAGGTAGTAGCTGGCTTGACCACCAGACATTGCACTCATACTCAGCATGGTCAAATCCCTCCCGTAATTTTCTTGACGATTTCAGTGGCCTCGGCCTCGGTTGCATCGAGCTTGCTCACAAGAACCAGAAAGAACATATCGGCAAGAGATTTTCTTAGCGCGGTCAATTCATCTGCGGTGCCGCTTTGGGTTTGCCCTTCAAGACTTCTGATAACAAGCCGCCGGGCATATTCAGACGGACTCATTCCGCTCTGCTTCCCTATCTCAGTGAGCTTCTTGACGTAGAACGGATCGAGCCGAAACCCGATTGCATCTTGCGGCTTGGGGGTGTTCGGACGTCCGAACACTTCGGACGGTCGCGAAGATTCGAGTTCCTTTTTGAGGGCCGCTAACTCCTTCTTGTCGTACACGACGACTGGCCTGGTTTTCTTCCTGGCTCGTCCTTTGGTGAGCTTTCCGGCTGTCGCGAATCGCTCTAATGTTCTCGTGCTTACCCCAAGATATTCCGCCGCTTCCTTCTTCTCCATGACTCTTTAGATGCTACCGAATCGCGACAAGTTGCCATGTCGTTCATCCAAAGGTGAGTCAGGTGTGATTGTGCTGAGTGCGGGGATTGTAGTGCTCAGCTAGGACGAGGATGCGAGGCTGGCGAGGGCCTCAGTGAGAGCGTCGCGGATGCTGTCTTGAGAGTGCTCGGCAGAGTGGAAGCGGATAGTGATGGTGGCGTCTGGGAGCTTGATAGAAGTGGAACTGGAGGGCGGTGAGTCGTGGTCGGTGGAGCGGGGTTGGCGGAGAGTCTTGACGGTGAGCTGGCCGTGGAGGGCTTGGGTGAGGAGCTGACGCTGGGTGTCAGGGTCTTCTTCTTTAGCTATCTCAAGGAGCACGGATCTGGTCAAGCGTTCGGACGTCCGAACGCTCTCCATCATGTCTTCGGGCAGAGTAAGAATCCTGAGCGTCTCGTTGATACTCGCTGGAGACTTTCCGAGTCTCGCCGCAAGTTGCCTTTGAGAAAGGCTGAATTCCACGATGAGCCGCTGATAGGCGTGAGCCTCTTCAACCGGATTTAATTCTTTCCGGTGGATGTTCTCAATGATTTGGATTTCAAGTTTTCGGTGCTCTTCGACAGTTCGCACAACGCAGGGAATCGTTTTGAGTCCCGCTGCTTTTGCCGCCGTGTATCGACGCTCACCCGCGATCAGACGGTAGCGATCTTCCGCCACAACCGAGACAATGCACGGCTGAATAATGCCGTGCTCAAGGATGGACGCTTTAAGGTCTTCAATATCCCCTACATCCTTTCGCGGCTGGTCGGGGTCTGGTTCCACCTGCTCAATCGGAAGCATCGCAAGGCGGGCAACGTCGGACGCTAGAGGGTTAAAGGTGAGTCCAACCTCACCTTGTCCAATGGATTCAAATTTCTTCTTTAGGCTGGCCATTTTTCAAGAACCTCCTTCACTAGAGAACGATATGCCTGAGATCCCCGATTCGATGTCTTTGAAAGCACGATAGGAATGAGTGGCTCGTCCGATTCGCCTTCCATCTGGCTTCGCTCAATCGCTTCGGTGCGAGGGATACGGGTTTCAAGTATTCGGTCTTTGATTGGATCAAGGATTCTCACCGCCTGGGCCTGGCGCTCCTCCCCGTGCCCCGTCACCATAGTCAACAGAATTCTCCAGTCGTAGGGGTCGCCATTTTTGATACTTTCCAAAGTTGAGAGAAGGTCTGAGAGGCCCTTGAGTGCGTGGCCCGCAAGTTGAGTAGGAATGAGAATCTTGTCCGCGCAAACGAGCGCATTGACCGAAAGAACATCGAGCGTCGGCTGGCAATCAATGATGATGTAGTCGAAGCCCTCGACTTTCGCGATCACCTTCTTGAGGACGGACTCCCTGAATGTCCTCGAATCCATCAGCCTCGCGGTTCGCGCTAGCCGGATGTCGCTCGGGGCTAATTTCAGATTCTCTTCGCTCGTGTCAAGCAGAATGTCCGCAAGCGGCAAATTCTCCTCTCCAAGAACCTCTGAAATCGTCGGAAGCTCTGTTTCGTCAATATCCACCCCAAGGCCATAAGTCGCATGGGCTTGAGGGTCAAGGTCGATCAAGAGCACTTTGTGGCCTTGGCGGGCAAGCCCTGCCGCGAGATTCACGGCTGTCGTCGTCTTGCCCGTTCCTCCCTTTTGGTTAATGATCGCAATGGTTCTGCTCATAGGCTCTTGTCCTTTTCAAATCTAAACGGTGCCGGATTGTGCAACTCGTCCCATTTCCAGAAATCGAGCACCTCCACTTTCTTTTCATCCCTCAAAAACTCTGCAAACATCTTCGCTTTCTCTGCGGGGTCTTCAAGTCGTGTTTTCATCTGCTCGACGAATTTTGGACTCATGTCTTTCATTCTCGCGAGCCGAACTCGGTTCTTCTCCTCGAAGGTTTCCACAAGCTCTGGGTGCTCCACTGCGAAGGTTGTGAGTAGTGAAGACTCATACTGATTGAACGCTTCCGTGAACTGATCTTGGTGAGCCTTCCGGGCGTCCTCGACTGCTTGTCTCCGGGCCTTGCGCTCATCTTCTTCGAGTTTGGCAAAGAACCCGTCACCAAACCCGCGAACCGCTAACGAAAGGCTTCGGATTGCGCTCTTTTCCTGATTCTGATTTCTCCGGACAAATCCGCCAAATGCTCGACCAAGGGCAGCGGGATCGAGATCTCTGCCAAGAACTCTGGCGATTGCATCCAAGAATTTTTCGGCTTGGTCGCTTTCCTGGCGACTCGGCAAAACGGTTGGGTCGCCTTCTCGTCCGGCAAGGGCGGCGTAAAAGCATCCGACGAATTCAACCGCTTTGCAGGTCTGTTCGGACGTCCGAACACTTTCAGGAATCGGCCAATTTTCCTCGATTGCTTTTCTGAGCATCCCGAGTTTATTGCGGCTAATCTTCCTCAATGGCAAAGAGCCGATCTGTTCTTCGATTCTCTCTAACGGATACTTGCTTGCTAGGGATCGAGCCGCTTCCTCATCGAACCCCTCCTCAACCAACATCCGGTATGAACGAAGTTCACTTGACCCCGCAGCAACAGCATCCGAAACAACCACCTGCTGTTGTTGTTTAGAAAAGTTGTTTATAGATGTTGTTTTAATATCGGTTCGATTTTGGAACCCTTCCTGGTTCGATTTCGGAACCGTTCCCGGTGCGAATTTGGAACTGTTGTCCGGTTCGATTTCGGAACTGATTCCCCGGTTCGATTTTGGAACCGTCTCTGATTTCCCGGTTCGATTTCGGAACCGATCACCCGGTTCGATTTTGGAACCGTTGGTCATTTTAGGTTCAATTCGAGGTCTTTCTTGGGATTGCTCAAGCCACTTGATGCCATAGGTCGCGGCCTGGCTGTCGGCCCCTGCGTTTGGGTCAAAGAATCCTTCGGAAACCTTACAAACGTGATTCTTGTCAAGTGCTTCTCGTATCGCAATGCTCATGGTGGATCGCGATGCAATGCCCGCTCTTCGCATGATCTCGGTGAATGACATTTCGACCTGCTGGCGTCTGAATCCAAACTTGGTCTGGAAGCCAATGGTGTGCCGAATAATCACGCCAACTACCTTGACTAGTGCAAGCGGTTCGTTCGGAATGGTGAAGTCGAAGAAGTCGTTCGGGATGTGGGTCAGATTGCCGTTTCCAGCAAAGAATCCATCGAAATTCTCACGGTCGGTGATGTAGTCCTCGCGCTCATCCCAGCGAAGGGAATACAGGGCGCTGAATCCTTCCTCTCCCGCCCTGTGGGGTTGACCAAAACGCAAGCAATTGATGAAGCGATTTTCCACGGCTTCCTCGATTGCCTCTTTGATCCGGCCACGTCCGATCCCTGCCTTCTCGATCAGTTCTCGATAGGTGACGGTGGCTTCTGGGTTTTGTGGATTGCCATGCTCGTCGCTCCAGCCAAGGGTCTTTCGAATCAGATAGGCAACCAGTCGAAGGCAACCTCGGGACGCACGGGGAAGCACTACGTCGAAAAATTGGTTCGGCGTATAAGTTGTGCTCGACGTTGGCGGCGCGTAGCCCTGGAAGGCTTGCGCTGCTGTCGGTGCTCCAATATGGTCGTTGGCTTCGCTCTGATTCAAATCAACTCGTCATTTGTGATATCTGTTTAGATGCTAGGGAACTGATGTCGATTCCAGAACTTGCGGCGTGGTCTTTGACCATCCGGTTGATGAGCCAACTTCGTGACCGTTCTTCGCGGTCGCGCAACAATTCGAGATACTCTAAGACTCCTGGTTCAAACGTGACTCCCGCTGGCGTCACGGTTCTTCCGGTGGTCGGTTTTCTTCCTCGGGCCATGTTTATCCTCTGGGTGATCAGTCGCAATCTCATCAGGAGATTTCAACCCGATTGATTTCCGCTGTCAACCCAATAAATGAAGACGGGGCACCCCCCGTAAAAGCATCGGGAATCTTTGGGTAGGGAAGTGTTCGGACGTCCGAACACGCGGTTTTTGAATCCACCGCTTCTTTGGCTCATCCAATAGAGTTATGAGAAGAAGACGACAATACCAACCAATTCCATCCCCTTTGCTCGGTCAGCAATTTCAACCTGAGCAAGCGGGTAAAGCGATCATCGAGATACTTCGCGAGATTCACCAAGACCATTTTGAACTTGACTCTCACTATGTCGAGAGAATCATCAAGAGTGCGATCAAGCAGAGTCGGTTGGAGCGAGAGAAGGGAGGTGCGGAATGAGAATGTCGGTCTTTGATTGCAACGTCTTCGTGCAAGCGGTGGCGTTTCCTGGAGCTGCTTATCAGTGCTTTGCCCACGTCTTGAAAGGGCCGGATCGTCTACTCACGAGCAAATACGTGCTCGATGAGGCGCGGTACGTTCTCTCGATGCCTTGGCTCCAAGCCAAGCTCCCCGGAATCACGCCAAAGCGAGTTGAAGCCCTGTTCCATCATCTTCACCGGGCGGCGATATACGTTGAACGAGTCCCCAAGGTGTTCGATTTTCCGCCTGATCCGGACGATGCGCCATATTTGGATCTCGCCATTCACACGGCGGCCTTTGCGCTTGTCACCAGGGACAAAGAGATTTTGAAATTGCGCGAACCGAACTACGAACTCGGTCGGTTGCTGCGTCAACGACATTCAGCCCTTCACCTTGCGATTCCGGAGGAATTTCTCGATCTGGCTCATGTGAAGCCATCCTTGAATGAGATCCTCACCCGTCGTCGAAGCGGGTAGCGAAAGGAAAGGCCCGAAGGCCCGTTCCTAGTATTCGCTTGGGAGAAGAACCGTCGTTGAAGCGCGGTCTGCCTCGGTGATGATCCAGAACTTCGTGCCCACTTCGTCGTGATACACGGAGAAGATTCGAGAACCGTCTCCTAACGCGATATCGTTCGCCTCGCGGTCGTCTTTGCAACAATCTCCCCAGTCGCCTCGTGCATGACGCCGCAACGAGCGGAGAACATCTTCTGGGAGAAGCGTGTCTCTTGCTCCTGGGGTGATTAGGGTTTGTCCGAGTGAGAACTTGGTGCTTTCGATTTTCATAAATGCCTCCTTGAAAAGGTTTGTGTTTCTTCAACCCTAATCGTGAGAAACCAGAACCTTGCTTCAAGCGAAGGCATGATCTGGGCAAGAAAATTATCGTCAAACAGACGCTCGGGGCATGACAGCTCGGCTGGCGGGACGTGAGCTTGTTGACGGCATTAAGCCTCTGGGAATGAAAATCGGAAAGGGAAAGTTGGGCCAAACGGCAAACCGATTACTCGACAATCGCTTCCAAGATGAGCGACGCGGCTTTTCGCACGGCGTCAAGGGATTGGGTGAGCTGCGCCTTGTCTCCGCGATAGAGCTGGATGTAGTCGGAGCTAGCGGTTCCGGCATCGAGGCCGATGGCTTGGGCGACTACAAAGGCTACGGCTTCAGCTTCAAGCTCCCGGCTTGTCTTAGTGGAGCCTTTCCTTTCATCGCCCTGATGCAGGATCTCGTGCGCAAGTTCGTGAACTAAAGTGGTGAATTCCTGTGAAGGGTCAAGCCCTTCTTTGAGCGCGATCTTTCCACCCCTAGAAACACCTAACGCACCTCCGAGTTGGTCGCTGTACTCAAGCTCGATGGAAAGTTGCCTGACCAGGCCCTTCAATCTCTCGGAGTAGTCGCCCGGATCTCCGGTGACTTTGGCGAACTCTGGCAGAGGTTCGCCGTCGGTTTGGGTTACGTCAAAGACATAGACCACGCGGAATCTGATCGATTTTTCTTCATCCTTTTCAGCTTCATTTTTGGGTGATTCTGACTCTTGGTTTTTGAAGGTCATTGGCGCGAGAATCGCGATCCCCTTCTCTCCTGCCTTGACGTATCGGCCGAATGACTTCCAAGTGTTGAACCCTGCTACGTGGGTTGCATCAGGTTTTTGAGCCATGATCAGAAGCACATTTCCCAGGCTGTAGCGGTGGAATTTCGCCATTGTCGAAAGGAACTCGGTGAGCTGTTCGCTGTGTCCGGAATCGAGATTTTCGGCTAACTGATCGATGTGCTTTTCGATGATGTCTTTTGCTTGTTCGGTCTTCACGGTGGCTCCTTCAAAGATAGATTTCTCACCTATCGGAGCTAATCAGCGATCTGGTTCAGGGAATTGCGTTTGGACGTCCGAACACTCTTTCTCCAGGATTTTCCATAGGCGTCGGGCCTGAGCAGCGCTTCAACTACGCAAGTCGAAGGCGGTTCCTGTGGGAAATTCTGGAGATCCTAAGTCACCTCGCGCAAAGCGATTCCATATCCCCAAAGAAGGGAGAAATCGCATGCGGAGACAACAAGCAGCTCGGATTCAAGAACCCAATGTAGAGTTGAGCGATCTGATGCCTCCAGTTTTTCGTGTTCAACTCGTTAGGGAAGCGGGCGTCAAGAGAACTGGAATATCTGACGCTCATGACGCTGTGGCCCTCTTGCGGCGGTATTTGGAACATGAAGACAGGGAACACTTCGTCACGCTCATGCTCGACGTGAAGAATCAGGTGATCGGGATTCACACCGTGAGCATCGGGAACCTCAACAGTGCGATTGTCTCGCCTCGTGAGGTTTTCAAGGCCGCAATTCTCGCGAATGCTGCTTCGATCATCCTCGGCCACAACCACCCTTCCGGCGATACAACACCCTCACCCGAAGACATCCAAGTCACTGAAGTCCTTCACCATGCGGGGACGCTTCTCCATATCGACGTGCTCGACCATGTGATTATCGGTGAAGAGGGCGCGTTCTGTTCCCTCCGTCGTGATGGCAAGATGCCACGCGATTAAATGTTGATTCTGAGCGACGGTCGTATTCCCTCGAAGTCTCTGAGGATGTCTCCAAAGCTGGGATACTCGGCGTAGCAAAGCGATTCGGCTTCGCGAACGTATGCCGCTTCAAGCATCACTTTGAGTTCAGTATCGGGGAATAGTGCGGAACTCTCAGAAAGATTCATGCCCTCTGGGAGGAGCTTGACCTGGCCTGGGTAGAACTTCGCCGTCAACTCTCGGTATTGGCCACAAATCGTCCCATACTCTTCAGATTTGAGCATCGCCCTGGTCTGCGGCTCTGTGAGTAGCATCGCCAAATCGTAGTAGTGCCGCGCATCCCTGCCGAGTTCCTTGCCCTGCTTCTTGGCTCGTTCGACCCTCGAATGAAGGGTGAAGAGCTTCTCGACAAAGGTTCTCCGGAAGTGCAGAAGCCTCATTTCAAACGACTCCCGATCTTCGGTGCCGGAATCCACGTTTTGGGAATCGAGCATTTCTCCAAGCAGAGACTTGAGACCCCTCGATTCAGTTGGCTGGTCTGCGCTTTGAATCCCTGCTTCTAGGAGCACGACGGGCCGGATGCCTCCAAGCGTCTCGACTTGATTCTTGTAGACAAACTCCTCTGTCCATGAGGAAGATCCTTTCGTCTCTTGTCTTCCCAACCGCTCGATAAAGCCGGGGAACGATGCAACCAGATCCGCGATCTGCTCGAATCGGGCTAAGGTTTCCTCGTCGGTTTCGGCTGGTTCAACATAAAGGTCGATGTCTTCTGAGAATCGGTTGATGAGCTTCCAACCTTTTGAAAGACTCGTTCCGCCCTTAAAGATGACGACCTGGCCAAAATCTCTTGCGATGAGCCGCAGTGCCTCGGTGACGAAGTAGTCTTTCTCCACAATTCCAGGATTGCCAATTCCGTTTTCGTCACCCGTGGCGTTGATGAGGTCGGCAAAGTCCGGACGCTCGAATAGGTAGCTCACTTGGCTTGCCACTCCTGTGCGTTCGGAAGTTCAGAGAACAAACCGAAATCGAACTTTGTGAGTGGATTCAAAGAAGCCTTGAGAGGCTCCCAGAGGCCCCCTGGCAGTTCGGCATAAGCGAACATGGCTCCAAGCATGGCCCGAACGCGCGGAGGCTCTTCAAGGGCAACTTCGCGAAGTTCTCTCAACCGATCCATCTGGAGCTGGTCTTTAAGCAAGTGTCTGAGCCGACGATAGCTTTCCATTGCGCTGGTCTCGGCGGACTTCCCTCGTTCCCTGATGAATTCGAGGAGTGCCCCTTCTAGCGTTGGGAGTGGATGCGGTCTTGAACCACGTCGAAGTCTCAATCGAGCAACCCCTGTGTTCTTTGGCTTGTTGCTCGTAAACGCGACGAGCTGCGGTCTTGCGGGCAATTGAGTGCTGAGTCCCAAAAGGTTCGCCGCCGAAGCTCCGGTCGGCCTGGTCTTGCCTTCAAGCGTCTTCATCGCGATAGCCATGTCAGACGGTCTACTCTTCCCAAGGAGGGTGTCTTTGGGCGCGTAATACAGGCCCTTTCCCACTCGGGTGAGAATCCCTTGCTTGGCGAGTCTTGCGAGTGCCTTGGTTGCGGCGGCGGGTGTCGTCCCCTTGAGATCCTCGGCTCTGAGCAAAGAATTGGAGGACAACTTGGCCTGGCGCAATGCGAGTTCGGTCGCGGTGCGCTTTGGTGGCTCCTTTGTTTTCTGCTTGCTCATAGGTCTATTATGCCATTATCGGTTCAATCTGTCCCGCTAATAAGCACAATAAACTAGACGTTCGAAACGGCTCCTTGTTCAGTGTCAGCTCCAAGAACCGATTCCGAGGGGGTGCTCGGACGTCCGAACATTTCGTTCTTGAGCCGGGTAAACAGCTCAAACGCTCAACTTCACGGAACGATTTCATGGAATAATCAGTTTGGGTAGGTATGCGAGGAAGAAAAGCGTGGCTAAATATGCTGGCTCTTTTCGCGTTCGTGCTGGCACAAGTGCCTGCGAGCGTGTTTGCCTCGCTATGCGCACCGGTCAAGTGCGAGATGCCTTGCTGTCAAGGCAAGCAAGCGGCTCAGCCAGCTCACCACGAGCATTCTGAGGAGTCCACAGACTCTTCGATGGGTCACTGCGACTCCAAAGAGATGGCGCATCCTTGCGCTGATGAGAAACCCGCTAAGTCCATTACTTCAAAGTCTTCGGATGGTTGCGGTTGCGAAATCAGATCGGGTTCCAATCCTGAGCTTCCAACGGTCGCGCTTGCAAGTAGCCCGTCACCGGCGTCAAGCCAAGTCGATGTTGCTCTTACCACCATACCAGTAGTCGTCGCGGCCCTCGTCTTCATTGATGTCCAACCGGGCATCGTCGGAGCTGACTCAGGTCCTCCGACTTCGCGGCCGTATTGTGTCTGGCAGGGCCGCGCTCCTCCTGTGTTCCTTGCGTAAGCACCCGCTAGCTTAATTGGGCTAGGCGGGGTTCTGCCGTCTCGACGCAAGTCCTCTCCCTAAACACACAGGAAATCAATGCTTAACATCATCGCCTTTGCGGCGGTGGCACTCAGCCAGGCACCTTCACTTTCGTGCCCGGTAATGGGTGGCCCCGTTGCTACAAATTCAAAGACAGTCGAATACGCCGGAAGTAAGTACAGCTTCTGCTGCCCGAGCTGTGACATCTCGTTCGCCAAGTCACCGGCTAAGTACGTCGCCTTACAATCGAAGGCCGGGAACACAAGTGGAGTCTTCCTCTATGACCCGGTGAGTCACAACCGCCTTGACCTCGATAAGGCGAAGGCGTTCAAAGACTTCGCTGGGACCCGTTACCCTTTCGAATCGCAGGAAGACCTTGCCAAATTTGAGAAGGCACCCCGCAAGTTCGCTTCGCTTCCTGAGCGAGAAGCTCTTTACTGCCCCGTCAGCAAAGAGAAGGTGTCGAGCTACTCGAAAGCTAGCGATTACGCTGACCATGATGGAATCCGCTTCTATTTCTGCTGCCCTGGATGTAGCGGTAAGTTCCTCAAGGATCCCGAGAAGTATCTCGCTGGAGCAAACAAACAGCCCCATCAATTTCGTGGCCGCCTCGGAAATCCGGATGCGAAATTCAAACTCGCGCTCGTCAAGGAGTTCATAAAAGCACCCTCCGTCATCGGGTTGGACGAAAATTCCAAGTCCGCACCTCAAAGCGACTCAGCTTCGGTTACCAAGGTCAAGTTCGACAAATATGAAGCAGAGCTTAGGGTGCCAGAAGAAGGGCTGTTCGCCGGTGAGGAAATCGACGTTGAATTCCGGGTTGTGGACACGACCCAGAAGGACGCCATTGAGCAAGGCTTCAAAGGAGTCGGGGCTATTGAGACCACCGCGGTCATGACGATGCCGAGCATGCTTGGTATGCCCGAAGCTCGGCCCAAAGTTCACCGAGAAGGCGTTCCTGGCGAATACGGAATCGAGCTTTACTTCCCTCACGGCGGCGATTTCAAGATTGACCTCGCACTCGATATTCCGGGGGTTGGAGTCAAGAACATCAGCTTCAAGGTGGATGTGAAAGACGAGCGAGCTTCCAAAGTAGCAAAGGTTCAGCCATACCGGCTCGAAGTTGTGGACTGGCCGAAGATGGTCATGGCGGGCGAGCCTACCGAACTCAAGATGCGCGTCGTGGACACAAAAACGGGCATCGCGCAAACCACCTTTGATGAAGCGCACACCAAGTTCTTCCACCTCATGATCGCAAGTAAGGACCTCAACTGGTTCGTTCATGAGCATCCTGAAATGAGCGCGGATGGCACCTGGAGCATCAAGCAGACTTTTCCAGCCGGTGGTCAGTATTGGGTTTATGGCGACGTCGCGCCTTCGGGAAAGGGTTCGAGAGTTCTAATCTCTAAAGTGTCGGTGATGGGAGCCAAGCCGACATGGGATACAGCACTGCGGCTTTCTCGCACCGCGACTGACGGGGGCTTGAAGGGCGAACTCTCTACGCTTGAGCCGATTCAGATTGGCCGAAGGGCAACCATTCAAGTCAAGCTCTTTGACGTTGGGTCTGGCCAGCCCGCTGGGGACACCGTGAAATGGCTGGGCGCGGCGGGGCACATGATGATTTTCCATCAAGATGGCCAGACCGTAGTTCATAGCCACCCGGCTGAAGATGAAGAGAACAATGCGCTCGTGAAACAGGGTGTCGTCCGTTTCTCAGGACGGTTCCCAAAGCCGGGCATCTATAAGGTCTACGGTCAGTTCGATTGGCATGGCGCGGTACGAACCCTCGGGTTCGCTGTCGAGGTCAAGTGATGGCAACCCTCGGAACCGTGCTCCTCGTCGGTGCTGGAGTTGGTGTCTATGTCTGGCTCATTTTGCGCCGCCTTGGTGTCGGTATGCCGGGGGGAAAGCCTGACTGCGGCTGCGGCTCTGGAAAGTCCTGCGCATCAAAGAAGATTAAGCAATGAAAGCCATCTTCCTTGTCCTGATTGGAATGGCCATGGCTACCGCCATGGCCACGCCAGAGCAGATGGAAGCCTTCCATTCAGCGCTCAAGCTTAGGGATACGTCGCGGCTATTCAAAGCTGAGTGCATGACGTGTCACACCACACCTCCCGAGCACAACCCGTTTGGGAAGGACGTGAGGGCATCTCTAAAAGCAATTGGAAAGAACCTCATCACACTGCAACTTATCCAGTCCTTGGACTCAAAGGACTCGGACGGCGACGGCTGGCCCAACGGGGAGGAGATCAAGAAAGATTTCCTCCCCGGCGATCCAAAGAGCCATCCAGCGGGAATGCCGCCGAAGGCAACGAGCCACGAAGGGATGATGGGTGCGAACATGAACAATCCCTCGGGAACGCAGAAGAGCCTTCTCAATCAGTTTGTGCCTAAGCACTCGTTCCACCCTCTGATCATTCATTTCCCAATCGCCCTATTCCTCTTTGGAGCGGCCTTGGAGGTCTTCGGGTGGCGGCGCAAAGATGCGACTATGCGAAAGGCAGGTTGGTGGGCGCTTCTCTTTGGCACGTTGAGCACTGCCGTTGCTTTGCCGACCGGGCTTGCCGTCTTCCTGCGAAGCGGTTTCCTGTGGCAAGGCACCGCCCTCATCCACTTCATTCTTGCGATCAGTGCAACCCTGCTCATGACCGCAACCGTGCTTTGGCGGCGCAAGGGTGCGCACGAAACCAAAGCCTATTTCGCTCTCCTGTTGATGGCAGCTGCACTGGTCGGTGCCGCCGGGCACTTCGGGGCACAACTCGTCTACGGATCCTAATCGGTGAACTCATATGACATTCAAACCAATCGACTCACTCGTTTTTCTCGCCCTTATTGGGGCAGCCCTAATCGGATGCGCCAAGAATGACCAAACTGCCGTCTCCCCCGCCGACTCGACACGCTCTGTCACCACAAGTGTGGCGGGCTACGAAGAAGCCGCCAAGGTCTGGGACAAGGTCCTCGCCTGCAAAGCGACGTTCGATGACGTCGTGAAGGACAAGAACTGGAAATCGATCCATGAGGCCGGGTTCGCGATACGCGATGAGTTGCTTCTATTGCCCGATGCGTCTAAGCCTTTGGGAGATCATCTCGCCAAGGTGAAGGATCAGGTCAAACAAGTTGGATCTCTCGCGGAGCAACTTGACGAAGCGGGTGACGCTGGCAACGGCCCGAAAGTCGAAGCTCTCGCCAAAGAAATGACCGAGACCCTGAACGGTATTGCCGCTCATTTCCCCGCAGGCGCACTCCCCAAGGAAGCCACTGGCAAGGCGAACCTGCCCGCCGGCGACCACGATCACTAAGGAACCAACAACCATGAAAACACAAACACTCATCCTCGGCGCGCTCGCTCTGGCAGCCGCCGTCTTCGCCAGTCCGCTTCAAAAGGAAAGCGGCCAGTCCTGCTGCGGATCCATGATGGCCATGCAGTCCGGCCATGATATGGACAAGCCCGCCGCCGCTAAACTCGTCAAGGGCGTCCAGAAGGCGACCATCACCATCGACAACGGGATGTACATACCCGCAACGATCTCGGTGCTGAAGGGCAAGCCCGTTGAGCTCACCTTCAAAGCGGGCAAAAACCCCGGCTGCGGCAGCACGGTCGTCTTCAAGTCGCTAAAGATCTCCAAAGAGGTCGGCAGCAAACCCGTCGTGATCAAGTTCACGCCGAAGGAAGCAGGCACGATTGCCTTCACTTGCGGCATGGGCATGTTCGACGGCAAGGTGGTGGTGAAGTGAAGGCGCTGATTATTGCCGGTTTGGCCGCGAGCCTGATCGGTGTGACGGTGATGGGCTGCGGTGGAAGCGGCGCGGGCATTGGCGCAGGTGCGAACGCCTATACAGTTCCCTTCATCCCGAAGAACGATGTGCAATACATCGACGCAATGGTGCCGCACCACCTGATGGCGATCGACATGGCGCAGATGGTTCTCGACCGTGGGGCCAGCGTCCAGATCAAGGCCATCGCGCAGGCCATCAAGGATGCCCAGGGACCAGAAATCGCAGCGATGAAGGCCGTTCGAAAGACCCTCACAGGAAGTGACGTGATCCCCGCCGCGCCAATGGACCCCTACCTCGACAAGATGATGATGGACATGGGCGCGATGTCGGGCAACGAGCTCGACATGATGTTCCTGAAGTCCATGATCGGGCACCACAGCGAAGCGATTTCCATCGCCGAACGTGGCCTCGACAACCTTGCTCGGTCAGACATGAAGGCGAACGCTGAGGCCGTCATCTCCGACCAAGCCCGCGAAATCGGAGAAATGCAGGCGCTGCGCTAGCACCAGTTCGATATACGCAAAGAAAGCACATGAAACACGACAAAATGATCGAATCTTGCGAGGCTTGCGCTTCGCACTGCCAAACCTGCGCCGACGCCTGTCGCGACCTACCCGAAATGGGTGAGTGCGTTGCGATTTGCGAAGAGTGCCGAGACGAATGTGACCGCTGCGTTGCAGAAATGCGAAATGGCTCGATGCTTCTCTGCGCGACTTGTGCCGATGTGTGCAAGACGTGTGCCGCAGAGTGCGAGCGCCATCCCGACAATCCTCTCTGCGTCGC
This sequence comes from uncultured Armatimonadota bacterium, assembly GCA_903927345.1. Lineage (GTDB taxonomy): Bacteria > Armatimonadota > Fimbriimonadia > Fimbriimonadales > Fimbriimonadaceae > Fimbriimonas. The sequence continues at coordinate 31,843 of CAIYMO010000056.1, forward strand.
CTGCGCCGAAGCTTGCCGCGAGTGTGCAAAAGCGCTCTCGCGGGCGACGGGTTAGGCCCAAAGCCATTTCACTAACATGGCGGGCCCTTCACATTTGTTGAACAACGTGTGAAGCGGCTCGCCGCCAGAACTAAGGAAACCAATGAAAAACATCCTCCAAACCCTCTCGAAGTCCCTCGCCCTTCTTGCCGTTCTCGGCACGGTCGGCATGTCCAGCATGGCAATGGCCCACGAAGGCGATTGCCCCTATTGCAAGCTCAAACTCGTTCAAAACACCAAGGAGATGGACAATGAAGTCGTCCTCAAGGTCGGGAACAAGCGCATCGAGTATCGTTGCCTGTACTGCGTCATCAAGGACCAGAAGCGATACAAGGGTGACCTGATCGTCTTCGCGCCGAGCGAGAAGAAGGGCGAGCCCATCATTCTCAAGCGCACCGATGGCAAGTGGACAGCGCCCGAAGGCACCGTGTTCTTGAATTCGTTCAAAAAGCACGCCGACTGTTCAGCTCTATCTCGCGCGTTCAGCTCAAAAGCGGCGTTCGACAAGTACGCATCTTCGAACGGCCACACCGGCATGAAGGCAATGACATGGGCTGAGTTTGCCGATGCAGTTGCTAAGCCCGCGAATTGACTCTCTCACGTCCCGAGCATTGATTTGCTCGGGACGACACTCCCCAAGACAACGAATCACAAGGAACAACAAGAATCATGAAAACTCTGACCATGCTTGGTCTAGCTCTTCTAACCACCACCGTATTCGCACAGGAGATGCCGGGTATGGGCATGGGCGGGATGAAGAAGCAGACTCAGCTCCCCAAAATGCCAGCAGATATGCCTCGGTGGATTGAATCCCCTGGCGCAGACGAGCTGTTTTATAAAGCTGCGCCGTACAACTGGTCCATCAACCGCATTCCTAAGTTCGCGAGAGACATGTACGCGACCGGGGTCGGACACGCGATGGCCTATGAGGCACTCGTGCGAGGCGAAGTGTCGACGCTCGAAACCAGGACATTCGACACGATCAACTGGGTGTTAAACAATGCGCCAAGGATTCCCGTCGATGAAGGCGCGATTTCTCCGACCTTCATGCGCCGATACGGCTACTTAGAGAAGGTTTTTGATTGGGCGCACACCCTGCATTTCCAAACCATTGACACTTTTACGTACCCAGGTATGACCGACGAACAAAAAGAGGCGGAAATCGAGCGGCTATGGGCGTTTTACAGCGCACAGCCCTATGCGATCACGGGTCTTCCCATGAACATGGACTACTTGGATGGCTTTTCATACTCTGGGAAGTTCCGCACGGATTATCCAAAGGTCAACGGACTCTTCTGGGGTTATCACTGGTTACAGACAGTCAACTACGACATGCTGTACCGGGTTCCATTCAAGGATCAAGCACCACAATACGAGATTATTGGCGCTCGCTATCATGAAACCGAACTCTACAAGACTGACCGCGATTTTATGCCGATGACGGCGGAGATGAGCCCGCGCTTCGCTAAACGATTTCCCCAGATCGCGAACGCCTTCGATAACTTGCACATGCTTCACGACAACGTGAACGACATCTTGTCTCAGCCGGATTTGACCGAAGCGCAAAAGCAAGAGCAAGTCAAAATTGCGATCTATCGGGTTTTGGCTTCGACCCACAAGGGCGAAACGCCTGGAGAAGCCGAAGGTAAAGAGAATACCCTTCACGACCATCGTCATCCGCCGAGCATGCCTGGCATGGGCTGGATGAAAGGAAGCGAGGACGACACTATGTACATGTCCGGCATGGGCTGGATGGATATGGGCGCCTGCTCCCATTGCTCAATCCCGATGCCCGAGGGTAACCCTTGGGGCGCGACGGTCTCCGCCGAAGGGTGGACAATGAAGGTGCGATGCCTGATGTGCGCCCGAGATATGGCTGGGGAGACCCCGGGCCGAGCAATAATCCGCGCCGCCACGGAAGACCCCAATCGACTGTTGGTGCTCATCTCCGATGATGAGGGCATTTTGACAAGCAATATCAAGGACGTCGTGTTTCTGGAGAAGTTTGGCGAGCATCCCGAGTGCTCGGGTTGGTCTCGCGCTTTCACGTCCCGCGCCGCCTTCGATAAGTACGTTGCTGAGAACCCTGAGTTCAAGGACATGAAGCCTCTTAGCCTTGAGGAGTGGAGCAAGCTCAATCACGGGACGCCTGACACTTACCGCAAGATCGACATGCCAAACCCGTACAAACCGGGTGGCGGAACCCCGCCGCCGACATCGAAGGGAGGCCGGTCATGAAGTATCGCTTTGCCACGATTGCAATCGTGACGGCGCTTGTCGGTAGTGCTATGGCTCAGAGCGACCACAACAATGTCGACAAGGAGCGTCCGCTGAGGTTCGACGATGCCTATTCCATCGCCTACCGTTCGCTGGAACTCCAGAATGGGTTCCGCCTGGACACATTCAACCGGGCGCGACCGCTTTACAACTTTCGATCGGAACTGCAATATGGGTTTGCCAAGAACAAGGACATCTCCCTCGGCTTGGAGTCCTCCTATAATGCGGCGGACGGTAAGACTCGTTTGAATGTGGCCGAGTTCAGCTACTTCGAAGGTCTTAGAAGAGAGATTGGGAATGCACCCGCACTCGGCTACCGCGTTGATGTCGGCCTGCCGGTAGATGGAACTCGGCGCGGGTCGGAAACTCGCTTGCGGGGTATTTTGACCAAGAGCTTACACCAGTACGACAAGATTCACCTCAACTTCGACGTGAACTATTCATCGGCTCCAAATATCGGAGAGCGCTCGACGACACTCGGAGCAATCCTTGGTTACTCGTCGCCGGTCGGCTACCCTCGGCATTTCAACACCACGATGCTCGCTGAGTTCGGAGTAGAACAAAGCAAGCTCGATGCGGGCGGAGTGAACGGCTGGGTGGGCATCGGAATGCGCAAGCAGGTCTCGACCACGGCGGTCATTGACTTTGGCCTTCAGTCAGATGTCTTTTCTGCAAAGGGAAACTCTCGGTCTCCGGTGCGACTGACGTTTGGCTACTCCTTCAACTTCTAATGACCGGGATGGAATAGAAATGAAAATGACCTTAGCTATCACTGGTATGACCTGCGACAACTGCGTAAAGCACGTGACGAACGCTCTTTCATCGGTAGAAGGGGTGAGAAGTGTCAAAGTTGACCTTGCAAGTGGCTTAGGAGAGATTGAGGGGGACGCACCAGTCGCCTCCCTCATCGCTGCCATCGAGGACGAGGGCTATCAAGCCCGGACAGTCGAATGAAGATGAATGCTCCGCCTTCTTCTTCTGAGAAAGAGACCTTGCTCGATATCAAAGGGATGACGTGCGCTTCTTGTGTCAACAGGGTTGAGAAGGCTCTCGCCAAGACTCCCGGCGTTCAATCGGTCAACGTCAACTTCGCGACTCACCAGGCCATGGTTAAGCATGGCCACGAGGTTGACGCAACACAACTTATGAAAGCGGTTGATGGGGCTGGATACGTCGCAAAACCGGTCGTTGACGACGTTCATTCGCACCACACGCCAAGTGAGCATGCCGAACATATTCGGATGGAGTCCGAATCTGAGCTGGTCAGGGTTAGGAACAATCTCTGGCTCTCGACTATCCTCACCATTCCGCTTGTCGCCATTTCGATGGCTTGGCACGTTAGGCCAGAATGGGCAAATTGGTTGCTCTTTGCCCTGGCTACTCCCGTCACTTTTTTGTGCGGTCGCCAATTCTTTCTGGTCGCTTACAAAGCAATTCGGCATGGTTCCACCACGATGGATACCCTTGTCGCGATGGGAGCGGCGGCGGCGTGGGGCTACTCAACCTATTCGCTCCTGGCCAACCACACTCATATGCAGAGTGAGCATATTTATTTCGAGACGGGTGCGGTCATAGTGACTCTAATCTTGCTCGGACGATATTTGGAGTCCAAGGCGAAAAGCCACATGTCGGACTCTATCCGTAAGCTCATGGACTTGTCTCCAAAGGTCGCGACGCGCATTGACGAGGGCGGTGCTGAGAGGCAAGTCGCACTTTCGGAGCTAAGGGTTGGTGACCTGATTCGGGTTCGGCCCGGTGAGCGCATTGCCGTTGATGGTGTTCTGACCGAAGGAGAATCATTTGTCGATGAGTCGATGATTACCGGGGAACCACTTCCGGTCAGCAAGAAGCAAAGTGACCAACTTACGGGCGGGACGGTCAATCAAAGTGGCTCGTTCGTCTTTCGCGCGGAAAAGGTCGGGTCCGACACAATGCTTGCCCACATTGCGAAGATGGTTCAGAGGGCACAAGGCTCAAAAGCTCCGATGCAGGGCCTTGCCGATAAGGTGTCAAGCATCTTTGTTCCCGTGGTAATCCTACTTGCGCTGACAACAGTGGCCGCTTACGTTGCGCTAGGGCATGGGGTGGACTCTGGGGTTCTCGCGGCCGTCGCTGTCCTGGTCATCGCCTGTCCATGCGCCTTGGGCCTCGCCACTCCTACGGCCTTAATGGTTGGAACTGGACGCGGCGCGGAACTGGGCATCCTGGTCAAAGATGGAGAAGCTCTCGAACGGGCTGGGGGAGTGAAGACCATTCTGCTCGACAAAACGGGCACCCTCACCGAAGGAAAGCCGAAACTCACCGATGCAAAAGTCTTCGGGGCATGGACTGAAAGTGAAGCTGTTGGATTTGCGGCTGCTCTCGAATCTCAAAGTGAACACCCCGTTGGACGCGCCGTGGTTGCGTCAGCGAAAGAACGTGGAATCGCCGTCCTTGCTACGACTGGATTCGAATCAGTTAGTGGTAAAGGAGTTTCGGGTTCGGTTGGCGGACTATACGGGATGGTTGGTCGGCGCTCTTGGCTACTGGAAAAGGGAATCGTTCTTGCGAAGCAGATTGAAGAATCGACAACGGGCCTTGAAGCCGACGGCAAGACCGTCTTCCTTGTGTTGCGTGGAACTGACATGGCCGTTCTGGCGGTCTCCGACACCCTTGGAGAACATAGCCGAGAAGCGGTGGAGCAACTCAAAGCACTCGGGATAGTCACCGTTATGGTGACTGGAGACAACAAAAAGGCGGCTGATTCGGTTGCAAAGCAAGTTGGAATCGAGCACGTCGAGGCACAGGTTCTTCCCGCTGACAAGGCTGGCTTTGTCGAGAAGTACCAGGTCAACGGAGCGACGGCCATGGTCGGAGACGGAATAAATGATGCCCCTGCCTTGGCTCAAGCAGACCTTGGCATTGCTATGGGTACGGGAACGGATGTAGCGATTGAAACGGCGGGCGTCACTCTGCTAAGAGCCGACTTACGAGGGGTTCCACAAGCGGTGCGGCTTGCTCGGGCAACTCTTGCGACGATTCGGTGGAACCTCTTCTGGGCGTTCATCTACAACATCGTAATGATTCCACTGGCTGCACTCGGAATGCTGAGTCCAATGCTTGCCGCCGGCGCGATGGCGTTCTCAAGTGTCTCAGTGGTTCTCAACTCGCTTCGATTGAAACGCTTTGTTTGAGCAAGCTCACTGGGTGATTCATTAAAATCGGATGCGTTCGATGTCATCGAGCGTCGCTCGGTGGTTGCGACGGTCATAGAGCTTGGTCGTCCGGCTGTCTGCGTGACCCGCAATCCACTGCGCCATTTCCAGGGTTCCACCGTTCTCAAGGTAGTTCGTGATTCCCGTCGCCCTGAAGCTGTGGCAGGAGAATCGTCCCTGAAGTTCAGCGTCGCGCACTCTGCGCTGAATCATTTGGTAGGCGTCCGTTCGGTTGATGGGCTTGTCAGAGAGCTTCCCAGTTCTCCCGATGGCACTCCTGAACAGGAGACTGTTTGGCTGATTCTCAATTCCGGCCGCTTTTATGTAGGCGTCGAGGTACTCCTCAAGTGTGTGGTGGCAAGGAATCTCCCTCTCCTTTCCTCCCTTCTCATTGAGCCGGATGACCGTTCGTCGACCAATGGCCATGACGTCTTTAACGCGAAGCGAAACAACCGCTTCTACTCGGGCAAATGTAAACGCCATGACTCCGATAAGTGCCCGGTCTCGGAGTCCAACAATCGAGTGGGCGTCGAAGCTCTCGAAGAGCTGGTGCATTTCCTCTGGCGTGAACGCTGGGGTCTTTCCTTCCGAACGTGAGAACCTCGGCGTCTTCACTTCTCGCACCGGGTTACGGTCAAGGACGCCTTTCTCAACAAACCAAGAGAAGAGCATCCGCAATGCTGAGAAGTGCCGCTTGATGCTCGGGTTGGAAAGATCGCGCGAAACCTCTTCTCGGTAGGCGGCAAGGTGGATGCTCGTGATTCCCTCAAGACGAAAGCTCCGCTCATCGCACCACTGGGCAAACCTGGCCACGTCGCGCATGTAGGCGGCGCGGGTGTTGGCGTTCGGAATCGTGACGGCGAAGAATTCGAGGAAAGCCCTCTGTGCCTCTGTAGGCGCGTTTGCAAAAAGAGCGGGCATGAGATGACCCCCCGAAACTGGGGTGTTCGTCTTCGCAGGTAGTAGAAGTGTGTCGCCGTCCATGGTCTTTCCTTCAGACGAGTCTGGCACACAAGAAGCCTCACATAAAAGGGGTTATGTGTGGCTCTATCCTCTCCTTGGTCGAGACTATTTGCGCCTGAGAAACCAGGTCGTGAAAGCAGCTATGGCCAGAAGCCAGACGGAGACAATGATCATCAGCCCAAACGTGCTCCGTGGCTGGTCGGCGACGGACTCTGCGCGCTTTCGGGCGCGATTCATCACATCGTCAGGCACGAGGCGTGCTGCCAGCATAATGCCAAGGGGAACAATGATGAGATCGTCGAGGTATCCGAGAACTGGAATGAAATCCGGTATGAGGTCGATGGGGCTGAGGGCGTAAGCTGCAACGAACCCTGCGACAAGCTTGGCCATCAGAGGAGCCTCGGGGTCACGAGCCGCAAAGTATAATGCCACGACTTCGCGTTTCAAGTCCCGAATGCGGTTCTTTACTTGTTCAAACATCAGACTGGGAAACTACCCTTTCGACGCGACCGAAGCGAGCGATATGCCCGGCACACTGCCACGAATGTTGCGAGCACGAGAAGGATGCCCGCGAAGACTTCAATGCGCTCGCATTTGACTAGATCAAAGACACCAGCGAGGGGGACTTCGCGGTCGTCTGAGGGAGCGCGGTCTGAGTTAGTTCCATAAGAGCACAAGCAACAATGAGTAGCCGAGTGTTTTAATTTGAGTCATTTTGATTCCTGTTCGAGAGAATTAGGTCAGTGTCATGCAGTTCGAAGAATGCGAAGCCCATTGCCGACAACGAGAAGGCTTCCCCCCATGTCGGCAAAGACAGCCATCCAAAGGGTCGCGTGACCGGTTAGGGCAAGGGCAAAGAAAACGACCTTGATCCCGATTGCCATCGCGATGTTCTGCGTCAGGATAGCTGCGGTTTTTTTGCTCAGCTTGATGTAGGCGGGTAGCTTCCGGAGGTCGTCTTTCATAAGAGCAACGTCAGCAGTTTCTAGCGCGGTGTCGGTTCCGGCGGCTCCCATTGCAAAGCCCACCGTAGCTCTGGCTAGAGCTGGTGCATCGTTCACTCCGTCACCAACCATCCCAACACTGCGGTATGTTTCTAGGAGCTGTTCGATGACTTTCAATTTGTCTTCAGGGAGTAGCTCCGCTTGAACATCATCAATACCTACCTGCGAAGCGATGGCCTTGGCAGTCGAAGCATTGTCACCCGTGAGCATCGACACTTTGACTCCTAGAGCGTGGAGTTCCTGAATCGCTTCAACACTTTCGGAGCGCAACGTGTCTGCAACCCCAAAGATGGCGAGTGCCTCTTTCGCGTTGGCGAGCACGACCGTGGTTTTTCCTTCCGCTTGTAATCGATCAAGCTCGGAGTGAACATGGTCGCAACATGCTCCTCGCTCCTCGATGAGTCGGTGGTTGCCGACCATGTAGGAAACGCCTTCGATGGTTCCCGCGA
>CAIYMO010000057.1 GCA_903927345.1 uncultured Armatimonadota bacterium
CATCGAACATATCCACCCATCTAGTCCGAATACGGAGACGAACGGGACTTCAACACATGGGATGATCCAAGACTTAACCAGCACAACACTCGGCCTTGGTCACGTCAACGCTAAAGAAGGTCCACCAACACGGTGGACCTTCTAATGTATCAAGTAACACACTCATACTAGAAAACGTCCACTTCGCCACAGGGCCAAGATTTAAACAGACTGGAATTAGCCAATGAAAATGTACAAGCTAGTCGCAATCACCCTACTTGCATGCATTACAAGCACATCAACGGGACAGAAACTTAGATTGGTTCCACAAATTGGGCATTCTGATTTTGTAAAATCAGTCGCCTTCTCTCCAGATGGTAAGGTTTTGGCAAGTGGAAGTGGTGACAAAACCATCATCTGGGATGTCACCACAGGCAGGGTACTCAGAACGCTAGCCAGCTCAGCAGATCACCAGATTAACTTCTCCCAAGATGGAAAAACACTTGTCGACATGAGTGTTGGGGGTACCACCGTTTTTTGGGAAGTAGCAACGGGCAAAAGGATCAAAACTCTTGACGTGAGCTCGATTGCGATTTCCCAAAACCTATCGACTTTGGTGAGTAATGACCTCTCCAGCAACACTATTGTTCTCTGGGACGGCGCCACCGGGAAAGAACTCAAAAGACTCAAGGGACACACTGCATCTATTGGACAGGCCTCGTTTGCCCCTGGTGGGAAGGTGCTGATAACCGGAAGTAACGACAAAACAGTCAGACTCTGGGACGTCACCACAGGAAAATTACTCAAGACACTTGCGGGTCACACTGAAAGTATCTCATCCATTTCTGTTTCCCCAGATGGAAAGACCATTGCCAGCGGTAGTTTTGACAAAACCATCAAGCTCTGGGATCTTGACAGCGGTAGGTTGCTAAAAAGCCTTGTGGCACATACGATGGGGGTCGCCAATCTTGAGTTCCACCCCAACGGAAGGTTCTTGGTAACCGAAGCATCTGGCGACCCATCCACGTTTTGGGATGTTGCTAGTGGTCAACGACTCGGAACATTTAATGGGGATGGCAGTTGGATCAAATTCTCTCCGAACGGCAACTTTCTCGCTACCCAGAGTATGAACACTGAAGATTTCAAGTCCGTTGTCAAAATATGGGATCCACTTACTGGTAAATGCCTTCGGGTGCTTGAAAGTAAAGCAAACAATATCTATGATCCCACTTTTTCTCCAGATGGGGATACTTTGCTCTTTGGTGGCTGGGACACGACGATCCAGCAGTGGAATTTGGCACCATGGCAGTTGAAAAAAACTCTCGCAGGGCATAAAGATGCCGTTATGTCCATTTCTCTATCTGGAGACGGAAAGACCCTGGCTAGTGCTACCGGAGGGTGGGACAAGGCAATCAGAATCTGGGATCTTTCCAGTGGTGAAGTGCGCAAAATTCTCCCCAAAAGTGGCAGTAGAGTCCTGCTATCACCAGACGGCATGGTTCTGGCAAATTCTTTCAAACTGGATAATCCATTTAACTCTGCTTGGAAGCTGTGGGATGTCAAAACTGGGCTGGAGATCAGAACCGTTGGTGAACAAACTCTAGATTGGTCATTAGCCTCCTTTTCTCCTGACAGTAAGACTCTGGCAATCTGGGGTGGCTACAAAGACAAAGCGATCAGGTTGTGGGATGTTGAGACAGGAAAACTACTGAAAACGCTTGAAAAACAACGATTCGAATTTTCTGCCAACTCTGTTGAGTTTTCACCAGATGGTCAGACGCTGGTCAGCGTGTACGATGACAGCGTCATCTTATGGGATGTTGCAAGCGGCAAAAAGCTTCGAGACCTTATGAGCCCGAGCTTAGACCTAAGTTCAATTAAACTCTTCAAGACCGACGGCATGGCATCAGCGTTTTCCCCAGATGGCAAAACTTTAGCTTGCGGGAGTTTTGGCAATACAATCAAGCTCTTTGACGTGACCACTGGTAAAGAGTTGACCAACTTTGTAGGTCACGGAGATGTAGTTGTATCCATCTCATTCTCCCCAGATGGTAAGACCATCGCCAGCGGAAGTTGGGATACAACCAGCAAGCTCTGGGATGTTGTATCTGGTCGCGAGTTATGCTCTCTAGTTTCGTTCACAGATGGGACGTGGGCAGTAACAGATCCTGAGGGAAGGTTTGACGTGGCCTCCCTTGAGGATGAAGTGTGGCTTCACTGGGTAGCTCAGGATGCTCCATTCACACCTTTGCCGGTCACCGTCTTCATGCGGGATTACTATGAGCCAGGACTAATCTCAAAGGTTTGGAAGCGAGAGAAGCTAAAGCCTGTGAAGAACGTTTTAGATTTGAGCCGGGCAAGGCCAGAGGTCTCCATCGACAGCGTGAAGTCAGACGGGAGTAAGGCAACTGTGACGGTTTCTGTGACCAAGGCACAGCTTGAACTTGAGGGAGGACAATTCCAGCAGGGCTTCCCTCAAGACTTTAGACTCTCAAGAGATGGAAAGCTCGTTGCCAGCATCGAAGGACCGCTCGAGCTAGATGGTGCAGGAAAGTGGTCTCAGACTTTCACTGTCAACATTCCCCAAAACGGAGAGACAGATCTTGAGTTCAAAGCCTACTGCTTCAACCAAGACCGCGTGAAGAGCGATGACGCAAGGCAGCCTCTGAAAGTACAGCTTCCAAAGAAACAAGGCAAGGTATACATCATCTCCGCCGGTGTAGACCACTACGAGAGAACTGGCATGGACCTCATGTTTGCAGGCAACGATGCCAAGACCATGTCGGCTCAGCTTGCGGAAGCTTTCAAAGGAAAATACGCAGAAGTTGTCAGCGTTCCACTACTTGACGTGAAGAAGGAAGTCTTCAAAGCGGTGCTAGACAAACTCAGTGGGAAACAGATCTCCACCGAGATTCCTGGCGGTGAGAAGCTTGCAAGAACCACCACTGAAGACCTTGTCATCTTGAGCTGGTCTGGACACGGTCTGTCTAAGAGCGGAGGTGCCTTCTACCTACTTCCTAGCAACGTAAAGAACATTGCAAATACACAGGAGCAGGCGTTCTTAGATTCTTGCATCAGTACAGATGAACTGACTGAGTGGCTCAAAGATGTTGAGTGCGCTGACATGGCATTCATTGTCGATGCTTGTCACTCGGCGGCGGCGGTGCAGAGCGAAGAGTTTAAACCAGCTCCACTTGGAAACCGGGGTCTTGGACAACTTGCTTATGACAAGGGTATTCGGATTCTTGCCGCGACCCAAGCTGAGAACGTGGCACTTGAGAGCGGAGCGCTTGGAAATGGGCTCCTCACCTATGCGCTTCTGCACGACGGTATCCAGCAGAAAAAGGCGACCAGCTCACTCAAGGAGTGGCTCGCCTACGCGGTGGAACGAGTTCCACAGATCTACCAAGAGCTCAAGAAAGGAACGCTCAAGATGGCCAAAGGAGCCAGATCCTCCAATGCAGGAGCAAGTGGAACCGAACCATCCCTGCAACGACCAGCACTCTTTGATTTTACGAGAAGACCATCACCTGTACCATTCGTGAAAGCGTAAACGGGGGGTGAAGAGAGTGCGGAGCAACCTACTGAGTTAGGGCTGACTGAAGCCTCTCGCCCACGGATCGCATCTCGTCAGTCAGCACGTGTCCATAAAGGTCCGAGGTGAGGCCAATTTGGGAGTGCCCGAGGAAACGGCTTACTTGGTGAAGGTTGAGGCCATTCATCATCATAAACGTAGCGGCCGAGTGACTGAGAGCGTGAATGCCGGTCTTTGGCAGTCCCGCCTGCTCCAAGGCTCTGTGGAGGTACTTGAGGGCCTTAACGGCGAGGGCTTTCGTCTATGAACGAACCTGCTTGTACTTTGGACGACCGGATGGTGTGAAGCCAACTTGGATCTACGATATCCACGTGCCTCCGGGCTTGAAGATTCTCCCCAATCCCTTCTCTCGCCGTTGCCTCGTGTTGCTCAATCATGCAGATCATTTTGCAGTTTATAAACTGCAAAGGTCGTTGATGGATCATTTTGATTCAGAAAGCTTAGGTTCGAGTCCAGTCGGGCGACCCACTTTTTCCTTTTCTCGCGCCACTTTCCGTGCGTGGCTCATGCAGAATTGACTGCATGAGAGAATCAACTTCGCATGCCTCGGCCGCGGACATCAAAGAGGCCTTTGAGCGCGATGGTTACTACCTTGCGAAGGGGGTTTTTAGTGCTGAGGAAGTTGCGCGATTAGAGCAAGATTTTGACCATATTGTTGCTCAGATCGTTAGCTCGGGAGAGGAGACGAATGCTAAGTGGGGCGGACCCGAAATGGAGCGAATGGGGGTTCAGAACACGGTAGTCACCCACACCCATAACGTGCAGAAGTATTCCGCCGTGTGGGCTCAGGCGATGTTCCAGTCACGATTCCTCGATGTCGCCGAGGCGATCCTTGGGCCCGACGTGATTCTTCATCACAGCAAGCTGTTCCAGAAGCCCGCTGAGAACGGTGCGCCGTTCCCGATGCATCAGGACTGGGACCACTTTCCCACCATCAAGGACACGATGATCGCGGGGATCATTCACGTGTCGCGGGCAACGGATGAGATGGGCTGCTTGCGGGTTTATCCCGGCACGCATAAGCTCGGGCGGTTGCCGATTTCTTACCGGAGCCAGGATAGTGAGATCCTAGCGAAGTACCCGATTGAGAACGCGATTCCGCTGGAAGCCGAGCCTGGGGATGTGTTGTTCTTCCACTACTTCACGATCCACGGATCGTTGCCAAACCGGTCGGACGAGACTCGCAAAACGGTGCTTGTTCAGCTTCATTCTGGGGACGATGTGCACGAGGAGGGGGTTTCGCATCCTTACGAACGGTGGGCACTTCGAGGCTTTAACCATCATTCCAAGCGAAGCTCGGTGAACGATTGATCGTCGCCAGCGCTCTGTCGGTGATGCTGGCGAAGCCGCTAAACATCCTCAGCCTGGACGTTGCCCGGCGGTATCACTCGCCGTCGACGCTGCGGTATCTGATTCGGTGCTGTGAGGTGGCAAAGGTGCCCTACATCCAGTTGCACCTGACCGATGACCAGAACTGGATGTTTCCGTCCCGCTTGCTTGAGGGCTTTCAAAAGTTCAATCAGAACGGGAAGCCGCCTTACTCACTGACTGAGTTGCGCCAACTTCAGCAGTTTGCCCAAAAGCGCGGAGTTGGGCTCATACCGGAGATTGATCTACCCGGGCATTCGTCAATTCTGGTTCGCATGGACCCGGCAAAGTTCGGCATCAATGGCCGAGGGAACTGCATCAATTTTGCTTCGCCAAGCGTCCGCGAATTCTCTCGGCAGCTTGTGAAAGAGGTTGCTGAGGTGTTTTCTGCGTCTCCGTACATCCATATCGGGGGCGACGAAGCGAACTATGGGGAGCTTGAGAGCGATCCAAATTTCTCCCAACAAAAGGCGGCTAGGAGCAGCTCGTGGACGCCTGCACAATCCTTTGTGGAGTTCGTCGGCTCGCTCGCCGAAGACGTACTCAAGCTAAACAAGACGCCGTTGATGTGGGAAGGATTTTCGGCATCCGCCTTTGCGAAGGCACGGATTCCGCGGAAGGCGATCGTGGTGGCTTGGGAGGGCGATTACTACCCCGCAGAGCAGTTGGTCAAGGATGGCTACAACGTGATCAACGCAGGGTGGGACCCCTTTTATGTCGTTAATCACTACCCCTACGACTCGTTCACGCTTGCCCCGCTGCCTTCAATGTATGCCGCAGACAGACTCAAATTTGGGACATTCCGTGCCGCAAAGGTTCCTTTGAACCGATCGGTCGGCTCCATGATGTGCTGGTGGGAAGGCTGGCAGTGGAATGCTCAGCGCTACCTGCCGTTGCGAATTTTGGCGTTGGGCTCCGGCGGTGGAAAGCAGGATTACGCAGCCTTTTTGAAGCGAGGATTGGCATCAGTTGCGGCGCTGGACAAAGAAGCGTTTCCCTTTGGGGTGACGACGACGGGGCAGTGCGAACTGGCTCCCGATTGCTTTACGAAGTCGCTCAGAGTTGAGGTCTCTCCGCGGGACCCTAGCCTTGAGATTGCGATTCGGACAGACGGCGAAGTACCGACGGTGAGCGATATGCGAAAGAGTGTGACCCTTGAACAGACGGCGGTGGTTTCCATACAGGCTTATCGTCAAGGTCGGCCGGTTGGGGAGACGCTGTACCGACAGTTGTCGAAGGTCTCGGAAGTTCGGAACCTGGCGTGGGGAGCACGGGCGTCTGCCAACACCCCTGAAGATCCTCAGTTTCCGCTGTCCGCCCTGACCGACGGTGTCGCCGATAAGGTCGGAAGTTTCTGGCTTGGATACCCAAATCCGAGCGTGATTACGCTTGATCTTGCCTCAGCTAAGCTCGCGAGTCGCGTCGAGGTCGTGCCGTTCTGGGCTTCTGGTGATCGCACGAATTACCGTGTCTCTGTGTACTCCAGTCCAAATGGTTGGGAGCAGGTCGGGGATGCGAGCAAGAACTCGACACCTCCCACTGCCGGCGGAGACCGTTTCGAGTTCTCAGCGCGGAAGGTCGCACGCGTGCGGGTCGAGGTTCTGGGCTCAACCCAGTACCCAAGCTCCATTGCGCGCATCCATGAAATCCGATTGTTTTGAAAAAGTTTGAACCTATCGCGAGTTGATCTCGTCGGGAAAGTGGATGCGGTCAAGAGTCAAACTTTCGAGCCTGATATTGGCGGCTACGGTGCTCGTAGCGGGTTCGGCATATGTGGTTGTCCTCGGGGCGCCCAGGCGTCAGGCAGTCGCGATCGCTAATCTGGTGCAGAAGCGCGATTGGGCCGGGGTGTATCAAAGCCAATCGATGGGTCGGTTTGCCACGGGATGGTCTCAGAAATCATTCGTTCAGTTTGCAAAAACGTACATCGAGCCCCACGCCGATTGGGGAACGCTTCGGGTGGAAGCATTTGATAGCGAGGTGAAATATTTGCCGTTTCAGTCTGTCTTGCTGAACTCAAAATCGACCGATGGGGGGGCCATTCTCCAGGTCTCGATGATGCCTCTCACGCCACGCTCAACGTTCACAGTGTTCGGTTCTCAGGTGGCACTTCGCTGGGATTACATGACCATGGTGTCGGCGAGCACGATGGTTCAGCAGGTTGCCCATTGTCGGTACCCAAACGCGACAAAGACGAAGCACCATATTGACGATCCGGCGGAGTATGAATTCCTTCTCGCCGAGGGTGAAAACTTACGCAAGATGGGCTGTGAGCGCTTCTATGCTGGCTCGAAGAAGGATGACATCATGTATCAGATCGAATCGATTGAGGAGCACGCTCGGCTCTACAAAACCGCGAGGAACCTGGTTCCGATTGCCGCTAAATATGGGCGCACGATGAAATACCCGCCGACTGCCTCAGAGCTTGCGATGAAGTAGACGCTTCGAGGGTGGGTAAATCGTCCATAACCCCACACCATGTCGGAAATCATTGAGCCATTTCGTATTAAGGTGGTCGAACCTATACGGCGGACGACCCCCGAAGAGCGTACCGAGATCCTGAAACGGGCGCACTACAACACCTTCCTCATCGACGCGGACGACGTCCTCATTGACCTTCTCACCGATAGCGGGACCAGTGCGATGTCCGCAGCTCAGTGGGGCGGAATCATGATCGGCGATGAGAGCTATGCTGGCTCGCGGTCGTTCAAGCGGTTTGAGTCCACGATTCAGGAAATCTTCGGGTTCAAACACGTCATTCCTACTCACCAAGGAAGAGCGGCAGAGAAGATTCTGATGTCGATTGTGGGCGGCGCGGGCAAGGTCATCCCGAACAATAACCACTTCGACACCACCCGGGCGAACGTCGAGTTCTCGGGTGCGGAGGCCCGTGATCTCGTCATTGCCGAGGGTCGGGACCCCGCTTCGATGCACCCCTTCAAGGGCAACATCGATCTTGAGGCACTGGAAGCGACTCTGAAGCAAGGTACTTCGCCAATTGGAATGATTACGATCACCAATAACACGGGCGGTGGACAGCCGGTTTCGATGGCAAATATCCGGGCGGTTTCGGCTTTGTATCGCAAGTACGGAGTGCCGTTCATCATCGATTCATGCCGCTTCGCCGAGAACGCTTACTTCATCAAGGAGCGGGAGGAAGGGTACGCCGACAAGACCCCGCGAGAGATTGCGAAGGAGATCTTCAGCTACGCCGATGGCGCAACGATGAGCCTCAAGAAGGACGGATTTGGCAACATCGGTGGCTTCCTCGCCCTCAACGACGACGCGATGGCAGAGCAGGCGCGTAACCTCTTGATCCTCACCGAAGGATTTCCAACCTACGGGGGACTTGCGGGACGAGACTTGGAGGCACTGGCGATTGGCCTCAACGAAGTCTTGGATGAGTCTTATCTTGAGTACCGACTGGCGACGATTCGCTATCTGGCTTCTCGTCTTGCCGAGAGTGATGTCAACATTGTTCAGCCTCCTGGAGGGCACGCGGTCTATGTCGACGCGCGGTCGTTCTACGATCATCTGCCTCAAAGCGAATTCCCGGCGCAGGCTCTGGTCTGTGACCTCTACTTGGAGGGCGGAATTCGGGGTGTTGAGATCGGCTCAGGAATGTTTGGGCGGTGCGTGGACGGGGTCGAAGTTCCTGCCGATCGAGAGTTGGTTCGGCTTGCGATGCCTCGACGGGTTTACACCCAGGCGCACGTGAACTACATCGGGGAAGTCTTCGCTCGGCTCGCCGCCAAGCGGCATGAGGCCCGGGGGCTGAAGATCGTGAAACAAGCTCCGATCCTGCGGCACTTCACCGCGTGGTTCGAGCCAGTTTGACCATTTGAACCAAACACTGTATAACCACGTTATGCGGTATGCGTGTTGTTTTGTTGTTGGCTTGTTAAGTGCAGTTGCGGTCTCGAATCCGTTTGCAAAGGTTATGTCCGCGAATCAGCAGATTCGCAATGTGGATATGGCTACACAAACGGAGCCGCTGTTGATGACCACCGGGCTGCCCTCCGAAAGCTTGGCGGTTTCCCCGGGCGGCACTTACTACCTTGCAGACCTGAGTGGAAATCTGTGGATGCCCACGACCAGTGGAGCGATTCCGGCAGGCTCCCTCGGGTTTGGCCAGGTCGGCGACCTTGACTGGGCGAACAACGGACTTTGGGGATTCAGTAACGCGAATCAGTCCTTGTTCTTTTACGACCTCGGGCTTTCGTCGATTACCGCGTCCTATTCGATCCCGGCTCTATCTGCTCTCACAGTCACCGGTGTTGCTTACCGCCCGTCGGATTCCTCGATCTTCCTCAGCGCTCGGCAAGGGCTGAACAACGACTTCCTCTTCCAAGTTCCGTCGGCATCAACAACGGCGAATCTGATCGGATCGATGCCGATTGCAGACGCGTTCAGCTACGTTGCAGACATTGACTTCGACCCGACGGGGACTCTCTACGCTGTGTCGTTCTTCCACCGCGACTTTTACTCGGTTAATCCAACCTCGGGTGCGACGAGCTTTATCAGCGCTGGGCCCCACCGCGACGTTTTTGCAATGGCCCTGAACCCCTCGGTGGTTCCGGAGCCTGCGACGATCAGTGCTCTTGGCCTAGGACTGCTCGGCTACCTGCGTAAGCGCAAAAGCTCATAAACCGCCAAGGCTCGGACGGCGGAGGCTTGGTGGAGGAGTTGATGTTTGCCAGTCGTCGGTTTGCCCCATCGAGTGCCAAAGAATCCTTCGGGGTCACGACCGGAGAGCATTTTTGTGATGCACTGCTGCGCATCGAACTTTTTAAGGTCGAGGTTTTCGAAGAGGAGGTGAGCGAACTGGAGTTCGTCGTCAATGGTTCCGTCGGGCTTAACCCACCGTTTCAAGCATGAGGTCTCAAGACGCTCGGCGTCCTTGGCATAGCTCGGCTCATGCGTGATGGCGGCAAGCTCTTTGGCTGTGCGGAGCATCAGGGCTGAGTTGTAACTCCACTTGGTCTTGCCAATCGTTCCGTTGAGCTGGATGTTGTCCCAGTAGAGGCCGTCGGGAGCCTGCAGAGTTTTCTTGGTCCAGTCGTAGAGAGCCTTGGCTTTGCTGAGCAGTTTTTGATCGCGGGTGTGCCTGAATACCGCAAGGCAAGCGGCGGCGGAAGGTCCGTTCGAGCACGTGTTCTTTGAGGTCTTTTCTCGCTCTTTCCAGTAGATCCCGCCCCCGAGCTTGTCGTCTTCTCCGCTCAGCACATAGGCGAGTGATTCTTGGGCTCGTTTCAACCACTTTGGGTTTCCGGTGACATCGTAGCTTTCGACGAGCGCCATCACCATCCAGGCGTTGTCGTCGTAGTATCGATCTTGGTCGTTTTGAACATTGGGCTGGACGTCAAAGCCCGCAACCGGACCGATAGGATTCCAGTAAAGCATCGCCCTTTCGAGAGACTGTTCCAGCTTGGTTTTGTAGTTCGGATCGAGCTTTGTGATGGCATTTTGAGCGGATATAAGGACGCCGATTCCCCAGTTGTAAACCGGGTGTTTCTCCGTTGTGGACTCGATGAAGAAGCCCGTTTTGGGGTCCATAAACAACGTTTCCAGGCGGTTCATTTCGGCGCGGGCGTCGGAGGGAGAGATCATCAGAGAAGCGACGATGACAGCTGTCAACATATCAGTTTCCACCTGGCAAGGATTTGACGCATCGGAAGCCAAGGTGCATCAGTCCCGTATCCGGGGAGGACTTCATTCGGGCGCTTGGTCGGTATCCCCGGCACCCGTTGAGCGAGCATAGGAACGAGCCACCTCGGATCACCTTCTTCATGACGCCCGGTTCGTCGGGGTCAACCGAATCCTTCGGACCCTTCGGGTTGGAGGGTTCACAGTGTGCGTGGGAATCCGGGCGATACCAGTCGTCGGTCCACTCCCAAACGTTCCCCGCCATATCGTAGAGACCACCCGGCGAGGGCGGAAATGACTTTGAGGGCGCGGTGGTGCGGTAGCCATCGGAGTTGAGATTCTTGGTGGGAAACTCACCTTGCCAAATGTTCGCCTGCGGCTTGGTTTCACTGATGTCGTTGTCGCCCCAGAGGAACTCTTTGTCACCGTTTTTATACCGTGCGGCAAACTCCCATTCTGCCTCGCTGGGTAGCCGTTTTCCTGCCCATTTTGCATAGGCGGTGGCGTCGTCCCAGCTCACCTGAACTACCGGGTGGTCCATTTTCGATCCAATCGACGATGCTTCACCCTCGGGGCGACGCCAGTAGGCGCCGGGCTTATAGGTCCACCCCTTTCCCTCCACAAAGACCCCCGCTCCCGGGACAAGGTTTGCGACGGGAACGCCGGGGAAGTCTTTGGGATCGGGCTTTCGTTCGGCGGTGGTGATGTAGCCGGTTGCCTTCACAAACTCGGCGAACTGGGCATTGGTTACCTCGTGCTGATCAATCAAGAATGAGGAGATGGTGACTTCATGCACCGGAATCTCGTCCGATAGCCCGGTCTCGGAGCCCATTCGGAATTTGCCTCCTTCGATCAGGACCATGCCCTTCGGAACCGAAGTCGAAATTGCGGGGGTCGGTTGGGATTCAGCGGCCTTTGGGGCAGCGCAACCGACTGCTAGACCCAACACGCCCGTAGCAAGTAAGATCGTTCCAAATGCTCCTCTCGTTGCTCGCAATCGGACTGGCTTCAAGTCAGCCAAGTATACAGCCGGAGCGGCCAAACGTCGTCTTCATCCTCGCCGACGACATTGGGTACGGCGACCTGAGCTGTTATGGGGCGACGAAGGTCAAAACTCCGAACTTAGATAGCATCGCGAAGAACGGCGTTCGGTTCACGGACGCTCACTCGGCGGCAACCGTTTGCACCCCCACCCGATACTCACTCATGACGGGCGAATACTCATTCCGCAAGCCCGGTGGGGCAGGAATCTTGAGCGGGGTTGCGCCTTCGGCGATTGCGAAGGACCAACCCACCATGCCGAAAATGTTTCAGGCCGCGGGCTACCGAACGGGGGTGGTCGGCAAGTGGCATCTTGGGCTCGGCGAAGGACGCACGGATTACAACAAGCTGATCACATTGGGACCCAAAGAAGTTGGGTTTGACGAGAGCTTCGTGATTCCTGCAACGGGCGATCGGGTGCCTTGTGTGTTTGTCGAGAATGGTCGCGTGGCGGGCTACGACCCTGCGGACCCCATCGAACTGAACTATCAGAAGAAGATCGGTGATGAGCCTGCGGGATTGGAGCGACCGGAGCTGCTTAAGATCAAGCCAGTGCAAGGGCATCTCGGCACGGTGATTAACGGAGTGAGCCGCATTGGGTTCATGACGGGCGGCAAGAAGGCGCGCTGGGTGGATGAGGACATCGCAGATACGCTGACATCGAAGGCGGTCGGCTTTATCAAATCCAACAAGTCCAAGCCATTTTTCCTCTACCTTGCCACCCACGACGTGCACGCCCCGTTGCTCCCCAATCCACGGTTCAACGGCAAGAGCCAGTGCGGGCTGAGAGGCGATACGATCTCCGAGCTCGACTGGACGGTGGGCGAGGTGCTGAAGGCCCTGAAGGACGCCAAAGTCGACAAGAACACAATCGTGATCTTTAGCTCTGACAATGGCGCAGTGGACCAAGACGGCTACGAAGACCCCCGCGAAAATCTGAATGGACACAAGGTGAACGGTGCGTTGCGAGGGACTAAGTACGAGTTGTACGAGGGTGGGCATCGGGTCCCGCTGCTCGTCTCGTGGCCAGCCCAGACTGCTCGGGGAAAGACTTCAGCAGCGATGGTAACTCAGACCGACTTCTTCGCATCGTTTGGGAAAATCCTCGGGGTGAATCTGCCATCAGGAGCTAACTTAGACAGCCGGGATACCTCCGAAGCCTTCTTTAAGCTTGGTCGCAATGGTCGGGAGTCGGTGGTCCACCACCTTGGTGGATTTAACTCTCCGTTGGCTTACCGCGAAGGTGACTTCGTGCTCGTTCCCAAAGGGAAGGGCTGGGAGCTATTCAATCTTGCCAAAGATCTGGGGCAGAAGACCGACCTCGCCGCTTCGATGCCCGAGAAGGTGGAGGCGATGAAAGAGAAGCTTTACTCAATCGCGCCGCCCAAGGCTTGATTTGGCTAGACTGGTGCCATGAACCTTGGCTGGCTGGATGTCTGTCTTCGCGTTGAAAGCGTCATTCGCTCTCGCGAATTCTACGAAGGGCTTGGATTCCAGCGCGCAGAGGGTGACGATGCGGAGGGATGGGCAGTCGTCGTCAACGGCGAGTCTCGCATCGGGCTGTTCGAACCCCAGTTCATGGGCGACCAGCGGATGATGCTCAACTTCCGAGGTGGCGATGTTTTGGCGAATGCCGCCGCTCTCGAAGCGAACGGCTACGAGTTTGTCGAACCCGCCCAAGCCGGGAAGAAGGGCGGTGGATCAGCAAAGCTCATCGATCCCGATGGCAACCATATCTTCCTCGACACTGCGCCGGGCGAGACGAAGAAGGTCCCAGGCTAGTTCGTCTGTCGTCGCGCGATTCGCCAGCGGTCGATGGCGACTGCGGCGAGGATAATGATCCCGGTGAAGATCTCTTGCTTCCAGTTGGCGACTCCCATCTGGGTTCCGCCCATGCTGATTGTTGCCATGATCAGCGCGCCAATTGCCGCGCCGATGACGCTCCCCTCACCGCCCGCGAGGCTAGCGCCTCCGATGACAACTGCCGCAATGATGCGCAACTCGTCACCTGTCGCAGAGGTGGGGTCGCCCAAGGAGGTTCGGGAAAGGGACATGAGGCCGGCGAGCCCAAAGAAGAACCCGGCAACCGCATAAGCGCCGATCTTCACTCGATCCACGGGAATGCCGCACAGCTTTGCCGCGCTCTCGTTGGAACCCACCGCAACCACATTGCGGCCAAAGTTGGTGTAGATCATCGCCCACGCCATGAGGCCGAGGAAGAAGATCCACATCCAGGTGCCGATGGGGAAGACGAACCAGGACTTGGTTTTGGAAATGAACTCAAAGAGCCAGCCTTCGCCACCAGTGGAGACGGTTTTTTCATCGGCAAGGCCCTTGGCAATGCCGCGGATTGCGAGCATAGAACCGAGGGTGACGATGAACGGACCCGCTTTGAGTTTGGAAGTTAAGACGCCGTTCAGCAATCCACAGAAGACTCCGGTTACTGCGCACGCGACGACTGCGGCCAGCGGACTATGGGTTCGGTTAAAGGTGAGGGCACCGACTACCGAAGCAAGGGCGATGACACTGCCTGCGCTGAGGTCAATGCCTCCCGCAACGATGACGTAGGTCATCCCAACCGCGCCGATCCCGATCATCGTTGACTGGCGCAGCAGCAGTTCGACGTTCGAGATGCTCAAAAACGTTTGGGGCTTGTTCACCGCGAAAAACGCGTAAATCAGGAGCCACGCAATCAGCACTCCGACAATCTGGTTCGGCTTCTTTTTCATCGTACACACTCCGCCACCAGTTCTTCGGATGACGTCGATTGGGCATCAAAAATGTTGACTAGGCGACCGCGGTTCATGACTCCGATGCGGTCGCAGATTCCCAGTAGCTCGGGCAGGTAGGAGCTGGCGAGGAGGACGGCGGCCCCACTCTTTGCGGCTTCGTCGATCAAGCGGTAGATCTCCGCCTTACTCCCTACATCCACTCCGCGTGTGGGCTCATCAAGGATCAGCAGCTTGCAATCAGCATGCAATAGTCTCGCAAAAGCGACCTTCTGCTGGTTTCCACCGCTCAGGCTGCCCACCGGCTGATCTGGCGATTCGCAGGCGACTCCAACCTTTTCGATCCACGCCGATCCCAAGTCGGAGACACCTTTGGGGGAGTTTAGGAACCCTCGGCGGGTCGGCATCGTGGTGTTCTCCGCGATGCTGAGCGGAAGCGTGATTCCGTCTAGCTTCCGGTCCTCGCTGACAAAACCCACTCCAGTGCGCCACTGCTTTTGAAGATTCGACTGGTTCGAGACGGAGCCGGACGTTACCTTTCGAAGTCCGAAGACCGCTCTTAACAGCTCGGTCTTGCCTGCACCGTTTAGCCCGGCCAGACCGAGCACTTCGCCAGCACGCAGTTCAAAGGAGACCTCTTGGGGCTTGTTTGCGTCTCCGGTTAGGTTCTCGACCCGCAACACGACCTCTCCTGGAGTTCGCTCTGAGCGAGGGAAGAGGTCGGTCACTTCCCGACCTACCATGTGCCGCACGATCTCCTGGTCAGGGAAATCTGAAAGCAGCCCCGACGCCACCATTTGCCCGTCGCGAAGAATGACGCAGTCATCCGAGACGGCCCGGACTTCTTCGAGGAAGTGTGAGATGAAGATGACGGTCTTGCCTGCGTCTTTGAGGCGGCGAACAAGCCCGTAAAACTTGGTTTTGTCTGCCTCAGTGAGACTACTGGTGGGCTCGTCGAGCAAGATGATCGGGCAGTTCTTGACGATCGCGCGGGCGATCTCGATGACTTGGCGTTGCGAAATAGGCAAATCGCTAGTCGTCTGGCTCGCACTGACTTCTGGGAAGCCGAGGTTATCGAGAAGCTCTTGGGCGCGATGCTCAAGCTTGCGAGGGGAGAAGAGGAGTCCCGTGGATGACCCAAGAAATAGATTCTCAGCGGCGGTTAGGTGGGGGCAGAGAAGGAGCTCTTGGTGGACGAGGTGCACATCCTCTGGTCGCACCGAGATCTCTCCAGAATCGGCGATTGTCTCGCCGGCGATCAGCTTCATCAGGGTGCTTTTTCCACTCCCGTTTTCACCGATCAGAGCCAAAACGCGACCAGGTTCCGCTTGAAACGAAACCTGGTCGACGGCCTGGGTAGAGCCGAATGCCTTACTGAGACGATCGACTCTGAGCATGGATTACTTAGGAAGAACCGATTTGACGGCTTCGGTTTCGAGGTTGTCCTTGGTAACAAAGACTGCGCCGGAGTCGATCTTCTCTTCGATCTTCTCGCCCTTCAGCTGAGCAACCATCTTCATCACGCCAAGGTAACCCATCTTGAATGGATCCTGAAGCAGGAGGCCCGTGATCTTTCCGGCTTTAACCGCATCGATCAGCTCCTTCGAAGAGTCGAAGCCGACGAGCTTTACCGAGCCAAGCAAACCAGCGCCGTCCAGGGCGCGCATCATGCCGAAGGTGGTCGATTCGTTCGGGGTGAAGATTCCGTCAACCGACATCTTCTCGCCGCTCTTGAATCGCTGGATCAGGTTCTCGGAGGCCGTTTGTGCAGTTTCGCGAGTTGCACCGCCATACTGCTCCTTACTCACCACCTCGAGGCCAGCGGCAGTTGCTCCGTCGATAAATCCGGCTTCGCGGTCCATCGTGCTTGCCGATCCTTCTTGGTAGCGAAGGACGATAACTTTGCCCTTTCCGCCAAGTGCCTTTGCCATCTGCTCTGCCGAGGTCTTACCCGCGCCGTAGTTATCGGTCGCGATGAACGAAGATGGCTTCATTCCATTGATTGCGCTGTCCACAACCAGGATCGGAATTCCGGCGGCAACCGCTTCCTTTGCAGGAGCAGCGAGGGCGTCCTTATCCAAAGGACAAAGAACAATTCCGCTCACCTTCTCGTTGGTGAAGTTCTCGACAACTTTGACCTGCTCTGCGCGGTCGTCCTCTTTGACCGGAGCCTTCCAAATCAACTCTGCGCCAGTTTCGGCGGCAGCCTTTTCAGCACCCGCCTGCATCGTTTTCCAAAACTCGTGAAGCGAACCCTTTGGAATAAATGCGATTTTCAGACCTGCGCCAACTTTTCCAGCTCCGCCCGACGGTGCGGCGGAAACAGCCGGTGTTGACGAGGTTCCGGCATCGTTACTCGAAGAAGATCCACATCCAACGAGGATGCACCCAAGGACAGCTGTGGCGATGAGTTGCTTAAGCATGACGGAATCATACCAAGTTGGAACCCATTGCGTTAGCGACGAGAGAATTGTTCTCAGCGAGCGATCATGGGAGGACCGAGTAGTTCCATTTTGAACCGAGCATGCAAGCCCGCAATTTCGGGCATCGGAGGCTCTGCGTGGGCCCGGAGAAGGGCATCAAGCTCGATAAAGAACTCGTCCAACCCTGCGGGTGCAACGACGAGAAGTAACTTGCCTGGCTCTGTTCCGATGTTCTGATAGAGGTGCTTGACGCCCGGCTGAATGTGGACGACATCACCGGTGTTTGCGTGGTGAATCACCCCGTCAAGTTCGAAGAGGAACGTCCCTTCAACCACATAGAACGTCTCAGAATCACTGAGGTGAACGTGGAGCGGGGGGCCGCCGAGAGGAGGCGTCTGGCCAGAGATCACCGTGTACTGGTCACCCGTCTCGGTGCCAGCAACCTTAATCGAGACCAAATCGCCGAAAATGTTCAGCACGGCGGGAGTTGTTTGATCATCGAGTCCACGGACACCAGAGAACGACATGGTCGGCAGTGTACTTCAGCTTCGGCGGAGCCCTTAGCCGGGTATCGTCTCTGTGTGCTCACGACTCTCTTCATCGCCACTAGCCTCGACGGTTACATTGCCGGGCCAGATGACGATTTGTCGTGGCAGTTCACCGACAATGACTACGGGTTTGACGAGTTCTTCCGAACCGTCGACACCTTGATCATGGGCCGAGGCACCTACGATGTCGTTCGAGGAATGGGTCGCTGGCCATATTCCGGCAAGCGCACGCTGGTCGTGACTCGATCCGAGAAGCTCGACATCACCACCCCAGACACTGCGTACTTCAACGGCTCGCTCGTTGATCTGGAGAAGATGCTCAAGGAGCAAGGCGTCAAGCGATCTTGGCTGGTGGGCGGAGGCGAACTCGTTAAGGGCTACCTGGAAGGAAAGCTCGTCGAGGAAGTCGTCGTTTCGGTTCACCCCCTGCTTCTCGGAAAGGGCGTCCCCCTCTTCCCCGGCGGATTCCCCCAAACGTCGCTCGATTTGATTGACGCCGAAGCGTTTGATAGCGGTCTTGTTCAGCTTCGTTACAAAGTCAAGAGCTGATCAAGCAGGTCTTTTCTCAGTGCAGTCAGTGCGCCACGTCGTCGCATCGCTTCGTTTGCTGAGTCCACCGAGCTCATTCCGCACACCCTAATCGGGAAGTCCGCCAAAACTGTCAGGAAACTCGACCCGTTGAAGTCATCCCCAGCGAAGTAGTGGTCGAGGAAGCAGACGTCGTACTGCGTCAAATCGAGGCACGCAGGGGCATCGTCGTGGTGCGGATCAATTCCAAAGAGAACATCGCCACCGCGTTCGACACCCGAGTAGCTGTGCACCGAGTGCCCTCTACGGACGAGAAATGTCCGGAGTCGCAAGGCGAACGAAACCTTGTCTTCGATGATGAGGATGCGCCGGGGCTCGTTGAGATTGAGGACAAGCTCTAGCGCTTTGATTGTCATCGCCGCTTCTTCTTCTTTGTGGGCTGTTCTAGGGCGAGGTCTTCGGAGTCTTGGGTTGTCTCATCGACCACGCCTTTGATCGTAATCGCATGAGGAACCGGTCTCGAGGGGTCTTTTGCGGATGAGTGCCCGGACGCTTTGATCTTTCCATCGAAAACAAGTGAGGTTGAGAACCCGGAGTCGATCAGAACCGCTTCTTCAACTCCCGCTTCGGCGATCGCGACGGCGAGCTTTTCGGAGGACACCGAGGTGACCGCCGCACCCGCCACAAACTGGCCGTCCTTCGTGATGCCGATGAACGCCCGGCGTCGCAGGTCCTGGATGTCTTTGGCCCCGACGACATCTTGGAAATCGCGTGGTTGAGGGACTCCGTTATGGACGAGCCAGACTCCCGCCATGAACGTGTCGGTGTAACCCTTCATGAACCACTGAAACTGCTCTTCCTTGTGCATCTGAGCGGGGATGTAAGGAAGAATTGCGAACTCCTCACCACTCCAGATGACCAGCGGCCGGCCGTTGATTTTGTCCCAACGCTCTGAGGACTGGTCAGGGACGACTTCGCTCATTTCGGGAGTCTTGAGCGGTCCGACCATCGCGTTGTCGGTGGACTGAATTGCCGCCATCGCGAAGAAGCCTCCATTGATTCCCGCCTGTGCCTGCTCGCGCTCGACGAAGGTCGAAACCATTTCTCGTCCGGTCAAGCTCATGTGAGTGGATGGCAAGCCGCCAAATGTCATTCTCAGCGGAACGCCGGCGAACTTTTCGTTGACATACTTGATCTTAGACTTCTTATTCCAAGCTGCGCGGAAGATCGTCGCTGGCTCGCCAAGTACCGCACCCTCCCGGTCTCGAAGCGCCTCTTGGTACTTCGTGTGAACGTACCGACCAACCGCCATGATATTGGGCGACTCCTCGGCTGGGGTGTTCACGATGGTGTAGGCCATCTTGTATCCCGCTTGCCGGCTGAGAAGCTGCGTATCCTCGCCATTGCTTCCGTTGGGATAGGCAAGGAAGTCGACGGTGATGCCGAGCTGCGATTCAAGTTCCTTTTTGGAGTCTTCAAGCTCCTTGGTCTGTACCGTGATATCCCTTTGGGCCAAGTCCAGATAGTGGTTGATCGTGTGACCACCGACGGTAAAGAGTTCGTTCTTCGTCAGCTCCTTCAAGGTGTCCCAAGTCATCTTTGGACGGCCCGTTTGGCTACCGACAAAGCCGGTGTGGATGAACATCGTCGACGGGTACTTGTACTTCTGAAGAAGCGGCCAAGCGTAGTCGTAGAAGCTCTGGTAGTTGTCGTCGAAAGTGAGAACGATCGACTTCTCCGGCACTTCTTTCCCGGTGGTGAGGTGGTCATACAGGTCCTGCGACGAGATGACCGTAAACCCTTCGATGTCGATTGCCCGGAGAATCGTCTCGAACTCCTCAATGGAGCAGTCGTACCAGAGGGTGCCTTTTCCGCGCTCTGCCACAAGGTCGTGGAACATCAGAACCGGAATGCGTCGGGTTTGGGCCTCAAAGCAGATGTCGTCTTCCAGAGGCTTTTCGCCCCGCATGGAAGCCGAAGGATCGGTAGCGGCATTCTGCTGCTCAACCGAGTCTGACTTGCTCGCGACGGCGCCTTTGGCCTCCTCGTTCTTGCATCCGACCATAGCCAGACCCAGAACCGTAACCCAAAGCCACCACTTTCTCACCCAAGTATTGTAGCGTTTGGCTGGTAGGCTTTGGTTCCATGTTCGTTACGTTTGAGGGACCAGAGGGGGCAGGAAAGTCCACCGCGATTCGCGGCCTTGCATCAGCTCTGGAAGCAAACGGACATCGAGTTTTTGTGACGCGCGAACCGGGCGCTGGCAGCTTCGGCACGAAAATCAGGGCGCTACTGCTCGAAGAAGGCGACGTCGTACCGGAAGCCGAATTACTGCTGTTCCTCGCCGACCGGGCAAACCATGTTGAAACCATGATTCGTCCTGCCCTTGCCGAAGGGAAGATCGTGTTGTGCGATCGCCACGCCGACTCGTCTGTGGTGTACCAGGGGTACGCCCGAGGCGTCGATATCGAATTCCTGAAACGAGGCAACGCCTTTGCAACCAAGGGCCTCAAGCCAGACCTCACACTCCTGTTCGACCTTGACCCTTCCGTTGGCCTCAGTCGCATCAGCGAGGGGCGAGACAACAACCGTCTGGATCGTGAGCCGCTTGCGTTTCACCAGAAGGTTCGCGATGGCTTCCTTGACCTTGCGAGCCAGGAGCCGGCACGCTGGGTCACATTAGACGCAACAAAGGCACCGGACGCGCTTTGCGCCGATGCCTTGTCGGAGATCCTCAGCCGCTTAGGCCGCTAGAGCCGTCAGCTTCTTCTTCAAGTCGGAGGGCACAATGGCTTCCGGCTTGAGTAGCAGGCAGAGGGAGTTATCCTTCTTACCGACGCCATAGGCGAGCTCGGGCTCAATGCTGGCAAGCCAGTCCTGGGCCTCATCAAAGTCAGCCTCGGAGAAGTGGTTGATCGTCTCAACACCTTCAACCCGAAGAGCATAACGACCCACTTCCGTGGCGATGACCAAGAAGTGTTCCGGAGCCTCATTCAACGGAATCTCAAATCGTGCCGAAGCGTCAATCACCGCGACGGTCGTGTCCTGATAAGGGAACATCCCGACGAGCGTTTTGCTTGCCCGAGGAATCTTGGTGAGTGGTTGCGACGGCAAAATGCGCTCCACAGATTCAATCGGTACCCCGAACTTCTCATTGCCTAAACGAAACACAACAAATTTTCCTTCCATTTCCTTCACTTGAATAGGGGTTTCCACTGATGTAAAGGCGTCATACTGCGATAAATACCAGATGCGACTGGCAAAAAAAGAGCAAAAAATGACCATGTGTGCAGCGTCCCTTATCGCCGGACTCCTGGTATCCGGTTGCCAAAAAGGAAGCTCGTTAGAGCAGTTTGCGAAGCAGGTTGAAACCGCCGAATCGATCCGCATGGAATCGATCCTGAAACAGACAAAAGGCAGCAGGCCGGTCACCGTTTTGCGCAAGTTGCCCAACCAGGCGATCACAAAGTCGAACGACCTCACGTCCCTTGTCAATGAGAAGGACGGATGGGTCGAATTGAATTTAGAGTCCAAACAGTACGCCCAAGCGCAATGGGGCGGTAAGTTCATCCCCGCACTCGGCAAGCTGGTCTCTCCGGGGATCACATCTTGCTACATCGCCTACGGTATCAGCCCACTCCGCATCGCGCCGGCAAAGGACTGGAAGCTCACCAAAAACGGAAACGCCGACGTCTGGAAAACCGAAGTTCAGTCCCCAGATGGCGTGCAGAAATTTGAAATTGAGCTTGATGCCTCAGGTTCTCTAAAGCGCTATCTTGGCCCTAGCGGAGAGTTTTCGGTCAGTAAATGGGAGGTGAACTCCTCCATTGACGATAAAGAGTTCACGGTTCGCGTTCCGGATGGCTTTGTCCTCGAGAGTCTGCCTATCGAATACATGGACCTCGGTATCGGCCAAAAGATCAAATTTGAATCGTTTGTCGATAACAATAAGAACAAACCCGGCTCCGGTTGGTCACTCGTGTTATTCACCGATCCCGCAGACCCGCTTTCGGCAGCGATGAAGTCCTGGATGGACAAAACCAAATTTGCCGCCACTAAGCTTGAGGTGGCACTTGGAACGGGCGGAGATTACAGCGTCAAGGAAGCCAGCGCGTTCTGGACCCTGATCAGTGCAACGCCAACTTGCGCTCTAATCAACAAAGAAGGCGAGATCCAAGCCCTCTGGCAAGGATTTGATAAGAACGACACCGCTCGTCTTGAACGAGAAATCACAACCGCCCTGAAAGAGCACAGTTAACGGTCGAGCCACTTGTTGCGCTGAACGCGCTTCTTCTTGCGTGAACGAACCATGGCTTCGCGGATGTCGCGATACATTTTCGTTCGCGCCTGGAGGCCCTTCACAAGCCCAAGCTTTTCTTCTTTGAAGCAGTTACTGACGCCCCGGAGAATCACCCGCTTGACCTTAGCCCGTCGCTTACGCACGGCCTCGGTAATCGCGACCTCGACGCCATATCGCAACTCACCGATGTACGGAATGCTCTCAAACAGCTCACGTCGCATCGCACGCTGACCGCTGAGGAACGGCGTGACCGCCATCGCAGCGTTACTACCAATCTTTCCGCCTCGGAATACGCCGACGCACATCTCGCACTCGCCACGAATCAGAGGCAGAACAATCGAATCAATGTGGCCAGGTTCGATCCCTTCGAGGTCAGCATCCACAAACGCGATGATCGGAGCCAGCGTTGCGCTCACACCAGCCACCATTGCCCCGCCCTTACCGACGTTTTTCACGAGGTCGACGAGATGGACGCCGTCGATGTTTTTCACGACCGCCGCCGTGTTGTCAGAACTACCGTCGTTCACGACGATAATCTCGTGCGCATACGATGACGCCTTCACTGCTTTCAGGACAGTGGCGATACGGGATGCCTCGTTAAAGGCCGGAATGATGATCGCGACGCGTGTAGTCAACTTTGTTCTTACGTTTGTATAACGTCAGCTTTGAGGCTTTGGGTTGCGGAGACTTTTCCCCTCAACGCGCTCTCGTACTGTAGATTCTACTCGCCAAGCGGCCTTATTCCAAGCGTATCCCGCCTTTGTAAGTGCCGATTGAGGCGGCATGATGATCCGAAAATTGGTTCTTTCTCGGGTTGGTTTCCACCTGCGCTTGTACGGTTCATCGCCCCGCATGAAGTCAAATTCGGTGCATCCTTCCTCTATGGCGCGAAGAATTGTTTGCGCCACAAGTACCGTTCCCGGCGAAAGGCTCGATGCGGCAGGGTCCATGCCAGCCTGGTAGAAATAACAGGTTTGCTCGTGGCGCATGGCATACACGCACCCGACGGGATTGCCGTCCGCAATCAGCAAGTTCATCCAAAGCTTGTTCTGTTCGGCCGCAGTCCGCAGCCAGTCCCGCTGGAACCGTTCTGCCTTGCCGAAGAATGCCCCTGGAAGCCCACGTTGCTTCCAGCGGAGCTTGTGGAGATGGAAGAATGCGTCAGCAAATTTATCGACAGTCTCAGCAGTGACCCACTCCACCGTGGCGCCCTTTTCCTTCAGCGCCTTTCCGTTGATCCGCCGGACGTCGTACCGCAGACTCTTGCTGAGCGTTTTGACGTATTCATCAAAACTCGATGGGAGATCCAGCACCAAGCACTTCGCTTGGTCAATCGCCTCTAACCCTTCAAATGCCGCCAGAGCTTCATGATCAGAAGGCAACTGATGAATATCAATGAGCGACTTTTTGTTTAAAGATTCAATCGCTTCCTTATACAGATCATTCAATCCACCGACCGGCCCGAGATAGTCACTGGGACCCACTCCGAGGGGCCGCACCGAGCGCCAGGTTGATCGATGGCGGTAGAGATTCCACAGTCCGACGAGGTCATTTCCTTCTCGGATTTGGAGCTGGATCACGCGCGAAGGATCGCCGTAATGCTTGAGCCAGTTGGCTTGCCACTCGGGGGTTTGGAAGATCGATCCCCCCTTCAGGGCATGCGCCGAAAAGCCATTGACAATCTCCAGCTTCGGCATCCTAGCTAGTATAAACTGAGCAAGATGGTTACTGCTTTGATTCCCGCGCTATTAGGTCAGTCGACGGCGGGTTTGATCGCGGGGCCCTATCTGCAGTTGGCGACATCACCAGGCACCATGGTTATCCAGCTGATCCAACAGGGCGACCTCAAGTATTCGGTCACCTCGAAAGGGCACACCGTTCGCGCACTGCCGTCCATCTCCTTAGAAACCCCCGGACTTTACGTTCGCAAGTGGGCGGTGTCCGGTCTGAAACCCGGTCAATCATGGACCTACACGCTCGGCACCAAAACTTACAAAGCCCACGGACTTCCGCTCGGCAAGGTTCGCACCGCCGTCTTTGGAGATTCGGGGCGCGGACTCCCGGGGCAGAAACTTGTTGGCAAGCAACTCGAAAAGTACGATCCTGATCTCATTGTCCATGTCGGCGACATCGTCTATCCTCGAGGGCGCGAAAGCGAGTACCTGAAGTTTCACTTCCCGGTGTACGGAGCGATGCTCTCCAAAACCCCAAGCGTTGCCGCGGCTGGGAACCACGACACCGCTTACCGCGATCTGAAGGCGTACCCCGATGGCCTTGCCTACTACAAACTCTGGCACCTTCCCCAAACTAAGCTCTCCTGGGCAAAGGGGCCAGGCAACTTTGGGTTCGGATACGGCGACGCCTATTGGGTTATCCTCGACAGCAACACCTACATCAACTGGAAAGCCGCAGCCCCTCAGGCATGGCTCAAGAATGAGCTTGCGAAGGGCGCAAAGTACAAGTGGCGATTCGTTGCGTTCCACCACCCTCCATTCCACTCCTCCGACAAGAAGAAGGATGAGGTGTATATGAAGGTGGTTGCTCCGATCTTTGAGCAAGCCCGGGTCGCTGCCGTGTTCAACGGCCACGTGCACAACTATCAGCGCACCAAGCCGATCAACGGAGTCACCTACTTTGTCACCGGTGCTGGCGGAGCCGAGCTTTACGATCAAAAGATCGCTCGGGATAAGAAGCTGTGGAAGCCGTTCACGGTCGCTTACATCCCGGGCTACTCGTTCACCTCGCTGGAATACGATCGCACCTCCGCAAAGGTACATCAGATCGACTCCAAAGGCAAGGTGATCGACACCGTAAATTTACAGCCGTAAACCCTACTAGGCGTCACTTTTACCAGCCGGTATCGGTGTCAGCTAGCACCGATGCCTGTTTGCTTTGACCCTGGTAATCGCCGTAGGAAAATCGCCGTGGCACTGGGGAAACACCTTCACCGAGGGATTGATGAAGGTTCAGCAAATAGGGGTTATTGCGGTCACTGGACTACTGTTCGCAACAGGGTATGCCGGGTTCACAGCGAGAGCTGCGGTCCATCCGCAAGCGTCCGATACCATCGACGCGGCACGGCGACAGATTGAAAAGGGCGATCGAGCTCAGGCGAAAGGGTACGCCGAGTCGATGCTCATGGGTCAACGGCTTTTGGTTTCCGTAGATTACGGCGACACACCAGCATCACAGATCGGCACCTGTTCCGAGTCGCTTGCCGGAGCGTTTGAGATGTGGGAGACCGCCCTCAACAATGATGTAAAGTTCGTGCTTGCTCGGCCCGACGAGGTTGCCGCGATCAAGGTTGTGTACGACAAAGACGTTCGGCTTGACGGTCAAATTGTCTCGGGATACATTAACTGGAGCCGCACCATTGAACGGGAAGGAAACCAGGCAACCCCAATCTTCAACGCCGACATCCACTTACGAACGACCGATCCAAGTGGGCGACAGATGACTGCCACCCAAATGCGACACACCGCAGGTCACGAACTCGGTCACATGTTCGGACTGGACGACGTCAATACCGTCGGGATGCTGATGGGACCTCTGGACCTGCGAAAGCCGGTTTCAAAGCCAAACCCAACAGAGATCGAAACGGTGCAGGCAATCCGCGCCGAGTGCCAGAGCATCGTCGCCAAAGCGGAAGCTCCTCACGGACACCACTTCCTAGGCTTCGGATCGTGCGACGAGCACCATCATCACCACTAAGACTTGTAACTGCGAAAACATAACCCCAAAACCCCAGCCCCCTCCCTCCAGGGGGCTTTAACTTTTATTCGAGGAAGTTTTTTCGGTGAGCCTGCGAAGTACCGTTCTTCGGATAGACCCAAGAACGTCGCGTCTGATTTCTCCTTGAGTCGGAGGGAACCCGCGTTGGGCTCGGCACTCTCCCTCAAGTTAGGGACTTTGAGGCTGTCGGCATGGAGTCGTGCTGAGGTTTTAGACAGCGGGGTCGGGGACCCCGAGGCATCAAAACGCGATTAAGGACCGGCAGTTTTCAGGCTGGTATAACCTGGATTTGAACAATTGAGCATTTCGTTTGCCAATTTTGAAACATAGTGTTACAATGCATTTGGAGACATTTCATGACTCTCAAGCCAAGCCAAGCCAGCCGTTCAAACGCGACGAGTAGAACACTGGTTCCACGAAAGACGCAAGCGTTCAGTTCAGTTGCCCTCTTCATTTCCACACTCTTGGTTGCAACGACCACCAGAGTGGTTGCGCAGTCCAGCCTGCCAACATGCATACGTTGTACGGTTTGGACTTTTGACGAGTGCGAAGGTGATGGAAACACAGGCAATCTCCATCCATGCCCGTCCGGAAAATGCGTCCCGCCACCGATTGTTTAGCATGAAAATACGTATGGGATTTACGTTGGTAGAACTCTTAGCCGTGATTGCCATCATTGGTCTAGGCTTAGGAATCTTGTTTCCGGTTTTTCGATCGGCGAAGGCAAGTGCCAAGGAATCCGATCATATTAGTCAATTACACCAAATTGGAGTGTCCTGGGAGTTATATTCTCAGGACACGGGGGATACAATTCCTACGGTCCAAAAGCTCCTTCAAGCTAAACTTTTACCTACCGAAGTGTATACGTCTAAGTGTGACCCATATCCCAACGGGTGGACCAACATTGGGGGCGATACAACTCGGGATCCTTACTTCGATTTGAAGATCTCAGTCGTGGATGTGGCAATCACGTTGCGACCGTATCACAATGACTCTGCGACTCTGCGCCACAATCTGGACGACTCCAAAGTCACGGGGTGGGCAATCATCCCCGGCTGTGCCGCAAAACTTGAATTCCGTGATCAAGGAAGTCCCTCTTGGAGCAGTGCTATTAGTGGAACATACAAGAGATTACTTTTTGATACTTCTGTTCAACATCGGACGATGACCCTTACACCGAATTCTCTAGGTTCCAGAGGGATTTGCATCTCTCAGTACTTTTCTGACCTACCATGCAGACGACAAAACACGTACCCCTAGGCTCGATAACTCTCGGTTATGTTGCTGCGTGGACCACTAGCTCTATCATCGCGGTTTTCTTCCAGCTTGTACTGGTCCTTGTGAAAGTTTCGCGAGTCCAGACGTTAACAACTAAGACATTTCTTAGTACCTCCATGGGGTTATTTGTGCTCTACTTTATCAGTTACTTATTCGAATTAGCAGCACCCTATGCCGGTTTGCGCCGCTGGCAATCACTTGCAATCGTGCTGGTTGCATCTGTATTCGTGGTCGTGATGGCTAACCTAGGAACTCGCCCGGTGCTACTTCATCTACTTTTTGGTACTTCGATGTTTATTGCTTTCGCTATGTGCACATACTTCCCTGGCCGTTTCATTGGCGACAAAGTCATCCATTACATGGAATCAAGGGAAGAGAGAATCCCGAAGTAAACGGCGAGCCACCTGCGTTGGGTTCGGCATTCGACAGCAAGAGCCGGGGCATCTTGCTGCCTCCAGGGGGCTTTAACTTTTACTCGAGGAAGTTTTTTCGGTGAGCCTGCCAAGCTTCTGTAGTCAGCTCCCATTTCATGGAGCGATAGGTTCCCCCGCCTGCGAAGTACCGTTCTTCAGATAGACCCAAGAACGTCGCGCCAGACTTTTCATTGAGTCGGCGGGAACCCGCGTTGGGTTCGGCATTCGAGAGCAGGAGCAGGGGCATCTTGAGGACATCGAAGCAGTAATCCTGAGACGCCGCCACCGCCTCGCTCATATAGCCCTGTCCCCAATACTCTTTTCCGAGCCAGAAGCCTCTGTGGTCAGTCTCCGACAATGGGTTGAGATGCAACACCCCGATCATCTCCTCTTCACCCTTGGGAACAAGCGCCCAAAGGATCGTCTCACCTAATTCCACCTTCGGCTGGATGAATCTGAGGAACTCCTCAACACCGTTTTCGGGATACGGCCAGGGGATGACATTGCCGTCCAAAAACTCGATGACCTCGAAGTGGGCAAATAGGGATTGGTAACGAGGCGCATCCGAAAACTGCACCGGGCGCATCATAAGACGGCGAGTTTCGAGAGTTGGAGCCATGCCAGATTTTACCGGTGTGAGGTGGATAACAAATCCCCCGGTACTGCAAGATTCGCCTCCGAGCACGTTTACCG
Organism: uncultured Armatimonadota bacterium; assembly: GCA_903927345.1. Classification (GTDB taxonomy): domain Bacteria; phylum Armatimonadota; class Fimbriimonadia; order Fimbriimonadales; family Fimbriimonadaceae; genus Fimbriimonas. Next base: position 28,274 of record CAIYMO010000057.1, read on the forward strand.
GAGGAAGTAAGTCAAACTGTAGGGGATGACGACCCAAAACGTTTCGTCCGTAGACCCTCTGAACTGGCAGTCCGATGGACGGCCAGTGCCCGAGGTGAAGGGTGGCAACCGCTACCTCATCAATGGCGAAATCCGCGAGTGGTCAGGGCAGACCAACGAAGTTCAGTCCTGCCTTTTCTTCAACTGGAACAGCGGCATTGTCCGCCCTACCCTCGGCTCAGCACCGGTGCTGGATGCCAACGAAGCCCTGGACGCCCTTAAAGCGGCCCAATCGGCTTGGGACAATGGGCAGGGCAAATGGCCAACCATGACCGTCTCGGAGCGAATTTCTGCGGTGCAGGACTTCGTTGCTCGGATGAAAGCCGTCCGCGAGAGCGTGGTCGAACTGATTATGTGGGAGATTGGCAAAACCCAGCCAGACGCCGCAAAAGAGTTTGATCGAACCGTTCAGTACATTGAAGACACAATCGACGCACTGAAAGATCTGGACCGCAAAAACTCCGGCTTCAGCGTCGAAAAGGGATTTTTGGCGCAGATTCGCCGGTCCCCGTTCGGTCCAACGCTCTGCATGGGTCCGTACAACTACCCGCTGAACGAAACGTTCACCACCCTGATCCCCGCGATCATCATGGGTAACCCGGTGATCTCCAAGCTCCCCCGTTACGGGCAGCTTCTGAACACCCCGCTTCTCGAAGCATTCCGTGATTCGTTCCCGGCTGGTGTTGTCAACATCATCAACGGCAAAGGCAACGAGATTATCCCGCCGCTTCTGCAAGACGGTGGCGTCGAACTCCTTGCGTTCATCGGTAGCAGCAAGACTGCTGACCAACTGAAGACCTATCACCCGAAGCCTCACCGCCTCAAGTCGATTCTCTCGCTGGACGCGAAGAACCTCGCCGTCGTTCTGCCGGACGCCGACATGAAGGTGACGATTCCGCAGCTCACCGCCGGAACTCTTGGATTCAACGGCCAACGCTGTACTGCGCTGAAGATTCTCTTCGTCCACAAGTCACGCGTTGACGAGGTCATTGATGAGCTTTCGAAGGCTGTGAACGCAATGCCTGCCGGACACCCTTGGAAGCCCGGTGCTCAGCTCACCCCTCTCGCCGACATCAACGCGACCACATGGCTGCGCGGACTGCTCGACGAGGCAATCTCGATGGGCGCAAAGATCATGAACGAAGGTGGCGGCGAAGTCATCGAGAACTTCATGAAGCCAGCAATCGTCTACCCGGTGACTCCGCAGATGCGGCTCCACGAGGTCGAGCAGTTCGGTCCGATCATCCCGATTCGGGCGTACGACGACCTTTCGGAAGTCATGGACTACGCGGTGGAAACCCAGTTCGGCCAGCAGGTCTCGCTCTTCGGCTACGACCCCAAGGTCCTTGGTCCACTCATCGACGCGATGGTCAACCAGGTCTCTCGAGTGAACATCAACGTTCAGTGCCAACGCGGCCCCGACACGTTCCCGTTCACCGGTCGAAAGGCTTCGGCCGAAGGTACTCTCTCGGTCGCCGACGCCCTCAAGCGCTTCTCGATCCGAACTCTGGTGGCAACCGACTACTCGGAAGCCAACCGAGCCCTCATCAACGATATTCTGGCGGCAAGAAGCAGCAACTTCCTGACGACAGACTTCTTGTTCTGAGGCCTCACGGGCCTCTCGCTGGCGAGAGGTCCGTGAGGCTTTGGGAACCGGGAGAGTGGGCGGTCTGTTACCAGCTTTGGGGTCAAAGTAGATTACAAACTGGTAACTTCGCACTCCCACCTGTTCACTAGCGTTCACAGTCTCCCTCGCCCGCGAGGGAGACCTAATAACAGCCTGCTTTCAAATCGCCCACGAACACTCGGAGAAAAGTACCTCTCGCTGGCGCAAGACAGTCCGCAAAATGGGAGAGTAAGCTACTTAGTCTGAATAGGCGTTAAAGAGGTTGTCCTTAGATATCTAGCGGCTTCAGCTAACGTCGAAGGGCTTGGTTTCACGCTGGAAGTGCTCGCGGCAAACTTGGCGACGAGAAGAGTTCCTATCCTCTTTACGTCTCCATCGGCTGAGCCAGAGTAAACATCTGAATGACGTCTGCATGTTGCCTTCTCTGTTTCAGACAATTCTGACTCGTACAAGTAGACTAACCCGAGGTCTAGAAGGGCACTTGCCAGGACAACATTAGAGTCAAGAGAAGATGGATCGCCAACCTTAGCACTATAAAGGCGAAACCACCTTAAATCGCCAGTGTTAGGTGCATTGCTTGTATGATCCTCAAGTGTCTCAAGCACATAGTCCGCAGCATAAGATTTACTAATCAGTATCGTCGGAAACAAGAAGACCACTAATGTGATCAAGAGGTGAGGCAGAGCGATACGGACGAATCGTATTATGATGCACCTTCATGAGTTTAAAACAACCAACTGATCGGTATCGTTGTGACCTGACAGATCTCACAAGTCAAAGCAACTCCCTCAACCGCCGTTGCTGAGCGATAATCCGTAGTTTCCGAATCGCCTGAACCTCGATCTGTCTGACGCGATCTCGGGTTAGGTTGAGCGCCTGGGCGATTTCTTCGGGCTGGATTTCCACACCGTCACCACGAAGCCGAAACTCCATGACCTGTTGCTCGCGCTCGCTGAGCTCGGAAACGACGTTTCGTAGCTCGGACAAAATTGATTCACGCATAGCGCGCTCTTCGGGGTTCGCGGTCGTCTCGTCGCGAATCATTCCCCCAAGGGTTCCGCTGCCATCGCCGATAGGAAGGTCAAGCGAGAGCATCTCTTGGCCTGCCGCGAGGTTCTGCTGAAGTTTTGCCGCTGGAAGACCGATGATCTCCGCCAATTCCTCGATCGTCGGCTCCCGTCCGGTCTCACGAGCGAACCTTGCTCGCTCTTTTTCGACGCGGCGAATGGTCTGGGAAACGTGGGCGGGCAAGCGGATCGCCTTCGACTTGTTATCGATTGCTCGGCCGATGGACTGCCGAATCCAGTGGGTTGCGTAGGTTGAGAATCGGAAGCCGCGTTCAGGGTCAAACCTTTCTGTGGCTTGCATGAGGCCAATCGCGCCCTCTTGGATCAGATCCTCCATCGGGATATGGCGGCACTTGTAGCCCTTCGCGATGTTGATGACCAGGCGCATATTCGACTCGATGAGCCGTCGGCGAGCCGCTTGATCCCCGTTCTGGATGGCTCGGGTTAGCGCAATCTCGCTTTCCGCACTGAGCAAGGGTTCTTGCGTCAGACGGTTCAGGTAGCTGGGGATACCTTCTTCTTCGTGCACGGGTGCCGGATTGGTTTGCATCGACGATTTGCGCTGGGTTAAAAAACTACGATCGCGACCTAGTTGTTGCTTAGGCGCACGAACCTACTCGCAAGTTCCATGCCATGCGGAGTGGCGGGCGCGCTTCTACTTCAAGTTGACGCACTTTTCCCCGCATAAGTTTCATTGTTTCGGTGATGAAACTGCATGAAATTCGACGGCGCGCAGGAGTCCAGAATCCGTTCGCTCGACCACAAGCCACACAAACGCCTTTGTCGCCAACCGGCTGGCATCGCCAACACTCAACTTGTCCAACACAACCCGACTCTCTAGGTCGCCGTTTTTGAGGTTCAAAACCCGCTTTTCAGAGTCAAATTCGGTGACTTCGCCCACGATGGTTCCTGGCTCATCCTTCTTGGGTGGCTCGGTGCGAAGCGGGGTATCGCTGATGGTTGCGACCGATGTATCCAGCGTGCTCGTTGTCCGCCCTTTGATGAACACAACCATGCCTTGGCGCAGGTCCGAGGATTTTGCGGGACGACCACCCAGTAGAACCGTTGCATTTTCCGTCAAGCGATACTTGTAGCGGCTTCCATCCGACAGTTCGACCAGAATGCCTTCCTTATCGCCCCCACGAAGCGTGCCCAGCATCACCCCTTTGCGGATAAAACCGAGCCAGCGCGCACTTTCGGAGTCGATGACCTCCCGTAAGAAGTAGCCCTTCTCGTTGACCCGCACGTTGATCGTGACCTCATCACCGGGGTTGAACTTGAACGCATCCACGACTGCCCGGCGGCGCCAGAAGTGGGTCTTGGCTTCGATCTTCGCCTGTAGCTCGGTGCCGTTCGCTTGAAACACCATCATTCCGCCCTCAACGCGGATCACCTTTGCCGAATAGATTTCGGCTTGTGACGCCGAGGCACACGCAAGCAAAAGGAGCACCGCACTATAATGAGAGCGGGGCTGAATGAACGAAGAGACTCTGGTGAACCGTCGCATCGCGGATTGGAAGCGACTCGAAGCTCTTTGCGTCAAGGCGGATCTGCGTGTCTCAAACCTCACCGAAACCGAACTCTTCGAGTTTGTTCGATTATATCGGAAAGCCTCGACTGACCTATCGGTCATCCGCACCCGCAGCCAAAACATCCCGCTGTCCAACTATCTCAACAACCTCGTTGGCAGGGCCCACGCACTCATCTACCGAACGCCCCAGAAGCGATTCTTCCGGACGATCGAGTTGTTCATTCTCAACGTGGTACTCACGTTCCGGCGAAACAAGGCGTTCTTCTGGGCATCCTTCGCCCTCGCTTTTGGCAGCGCAATCTTCGCCTACGCGATGATTGCCTACGACCATTCCAACCTCCACACCTTTGCCGGAGGGATGGAAGAGAACTTTAGCGGCTGGAAGGAAGGGAAGTTCGAGGGTAGAAACCTCGACGAGAGCCTCGCCATGAGCTTCTTCTATGCCTCCAACAACCCGACGGTCTCGATCATCGCCGGCGCGATTGGCGCCGCCACGATGGGTCTTGGCTCCATCGGAATGATGGTGCAGAACGGGGCGATCATTGGCGCGCTCGCTTTCGAGATGAACTCGGTCAATAAGCTGTACTTCCTCCTTTCGTCCATCGCACCCCATGGAGTGCCAGAAATCTCCGGAATCATCTTCTCGGGTGCTGGCGGCCTTCGGCTGGGGTGGGCAATTCTTGCTCCCGGACTCCTCACCCGAGGCGAATCACTCCGCCGCGCATCTCGCGATGCTGTGACCATGATCGTCACCGGAGTCCTGCTTTGCTTCATCGCTGCTCCGATCGAAGGATTTTTCAGCTTTAACCCCGCCATCCCTCAAGGGCTGAAGACCGCGGTCGCAGTTGCCGAAGTTTGTATGTGGACCGCATTTTGGAGTCTTTATGGCAAAGACGTTGATCCGAATGATCCATTGAAGGAATAGCCCAAAAATGCCCCACATCATTCTAGAAACCACCAGCGATGTTGTTGAGAATCAGGACATCGTCGATATCCTCGAAGTGCTCGTTGCCAAGCTATCCGGCTTCGAAAGCATCAGCCCAGCGTCGATCAAGGCGTACCACTCGCTGCGCCACACATGGCAGATCGGCGAAGGCGGCCCTCACGGATTCATCCACTGCGAAGTCGCCATCCTCTCGGGTCGCCCCGAAGAGCTGGTTCAGACCATTACCGACGGGATGTACCAAGCACTAATCCAGGCGTTTGAACGCTCCCACCAATCGGGCGAGGCCGGCATTACCCTCGAGCTTCGGCAGATGGAAAAAGCCACCTACCGCAAGTAAAAATTCCAGCAAAAAAAAATCCTTGTCACAATCTCATCAACCTGTGTTATAGTTACTGAACCGTTTCAGCAAGGTTGATCGATGAAGATTAAAGCACTAATTATTAGTTGTCTCGCAGGAATCCTGGTCGCTGGTTGTGGCGCCGCAGGACAGGAAATCGACAAGGATGCTTCCGCCAAGGCAGTGGGCAACGCCCAGATGGCGCGACAGATTTTTGATGCTGCCGGAGGCAAGTTTGAAGCTGTTTCCGAAGCCGACAAGGCAAAACTCAAAGAAGCCTACGGCGGAGAAGCCGGAGTTCAAAAGCTGTGGTCATCGATGACCAATCCACCCGTCGGCGGCGGTTCCGCTATGCCTCCCGGCGCACCAGTTACTCCCGGCGGAAACTAGGCTGGTTTAGCATGCGGAAGCGGTTCACCATCGAAGACGTCGCTCGCCTTGCCGGTGTCGGCAAGGTGACCGTTAGCTATGTGTTGAACGGCCGCGCCCAGCAAGCCCGAATCAGCCAGGAAACGTGCGACCGTGTTTTGATTGCCGCCAAGGAACTCGAATATCGCCCTTCCGCCGTAGCCCGGAGCCTGGTGAGCAAACGCGCCGACGCTGTGTCCCTCGTCTTCCAGTTCGGCGAATACTTCAGCGCCGGTTCTTCGTTCATCAATGAAGTCATGCGCGGTGTCTGCGAAGCCTGCGTCGCCGCCGACCTCAACCTCGTCCTCCACACCCGCTCGTTCAAGAGCCCAGTGGAAGAAGCCCACGCCCTTATGGATGGCCGCGCCGATGGGGCCCTGATCCTTCGCGATTACGGAGACCCTATGGTCGAACAGCTTGTCGCTCGAGGTTATCCCGTCGTCCTCTTCTTCACCCGCTCCAGCGACGGCTCCGTCGACTTTGTCGACGCCGACAACTTCTCGGGCGGACGACTCGCAACCCAACATCTCCTCGACCTCGGACACGAGCGCATCGGCATGGTGCGCGGTTCCAAGGGCTCGGTAGCATCCAACGATCGTATTGCTGGCTATCACGCCGCCCTCTCCGAGTGCGGCATCACCCCCAAACTGAATGACCTCATTGAGGCCGACGTCCCCGACGACGTCTCGTGCGACTTCGTGAACTGGGTCAGAGAAACGGGCATCACCGGCCTCGTCTGCTGGTCCGACGATGTTGCCTTCCGATGTATGCACGCGCTCTCGAGTGCAGGTTTTTCCCTCCCTGACGATCTATCAATCGTCGGCTTCGACTCCTCGGAGGCATGTGATCGATGCAATCCTCCCCTGACCAGCGTCCGGCAGCCAATCTACGAGATGGGCTATGCCGCCGCACGAAAACTGATTGCAAAGATTCGATCCGAAGCCGACGCAACCAGCCCGAGCATCTACCCGCTCACCCTCGATGTGCGAGGATCGACCCTCGCCGCAAAGCAATCATCTTCAATGAAGAGGACATCATGAACTACAACAATCGCCGAGCATTTACGCTCATAGAACTACTCGTCGTCATCGCGATCATCGCGATTTTGGCCGCGATCCTTTTCCCAGTTTTTGCCCAGGCAAAAGCCGCCGCAAAGGCATCCGTTGCCATCTCCAATTGCAAGCAAATCGGCACCGCAATCCAGATCTACATGTCGGACAGCGATGACGTGCGCGTTCCACGATCTACAAACCTGGACACCCTTCCTGTTCGAACTGAAGAGAACTGGAAGCAACTCGCTCAGCCTTACATGAAGAACCGGGATATGTTCAAGGATCCGATGAACCCAGCGGCGAAGTTCTACGACGCTCAATCCGATCCTGCTCTGGCTGCCCTCTGGAACTTCAAAGTCCAACCAGAAAACAACCGGTTCCCACGCGGATACTCGATGACCAACTTGTTCTATCTCACTGGAAAGTGGGATGACAGCGGACTCACCCCGACTGCCCTCGAGAACACGGCGAACATCATGATGACCGTCGAGCAAAAGCGACCATGGGCAGATGCCGGACCCTACCTTGACTGGCAGAAGAACGAAGGTGAGCCAGATGGTTCAGCTTCAAAGGGTCTCGGTTGGACCTGGGGCGGCGGAAAGTGGGACGACAAAGCAATGGTCGTCACCTTCTTCGACAGCCACGCTAAGCGACAGAGCCACGGCTCAATCTGCGGCAGGGCCGACGAAGTCAACATGTGGGGCTATCAGCGAAACCGGCTTCCGGTCAGCGGTGCCTACATAAGCGGCGCAACCCTCGAGTGGCTCGACACCTACTGCGCAACTCGACCAACTGGTTACTAAGACTTCAGCTCAACACCTGAATGACGGGATCAAGGGGGCGAAAGCCCCCTCCTCGGTCCCCCTTCCTCAGCAATTGCCCCATGCTCACAACTGCTCTTGCCTCACTTGTCCTTGGTCAATACACACCGCCCACCAAAGGCTGGCCACTCCTCGACGATATATCCCATCGCACGTTCAACTACTTTGTTCAGCGTTCGCACCCCACCACCGGGTTCACCAAGGATCGCTCCCGTAACTTCGAAGAGAAGGACAGCGACGACCACTTCGTCGCCAGCATCGCCGCGGTCGGATTTGCCCTGTCCGCCTACGCCGTTGGCGAGCACCGTGGCTGGATGAGCCACGCCGAGGCTGTCAAAGTCTCCCGCAAGACCCTCAAGCACATGATCGAGGTCGCCCCAAAACACCGAGGTTGGTACTACCACTGGCTGAACTGGGAAACGGGCAAGAAGGAGTGGAACAGCGAACTCTCTTCCATTGACTCGGCAATTTTTTGGTGCGGAATGATCCTCAACGCCCAGGCGCTCAAGGACCCGGAGATCACCCGGATGAGCAACCAAATTCTCAAGGCCATCGATTGGAAGTTCATGCTCACGAACGACGGATCGAAGCCGAACAAGAAGACATTCAGCATGGGCTGGCGACCCGACCAAGGCTTCCTCGACGCTGAGTGGAGCGGCTACTGGGAATCCATGATGATTTACCTTCTGGCCCTTGGTGCCGACGAATCCATTCCCGCGGACATCTGGAAAGGCTTCGAACGCAAGCACGAGAAGGGTTACGGAACCGAAGTTCTTACCGGCGGTCCGCTCTTCCTTCACCAGATGTCGCACATCTTCTTCGACTTCAAAGGGAAGCGCGATATGCTCGGCTACGACTACTGGGTCAGCAGCCGAAACAATACTCTTGCCCAAATTGGCTACGCCAACGAAAACCCCAAGAAATTCAAAGGGTACGGCGGCGGGATTTGGGGTCTCAGCGCCTGCGATGTCCCCGACGGCTACGGGGCTCAGGGACTCTTCGCAGGATGGGAGGACAATGGCACCCTCGCTCCCCCATGCGCGGTGGCGAGCATGATGTTCACCCCCAAGGAGAGCCTGGCGTCTGCAGAGGCGTATGTGCGCTACTACCCAGAATCGTACGGCAAGTACTCGTTCGTGACCGGCTTCAACCCGTCTAAGCGATGGGTGTCCAAGGATATGATCGGGATTGACCACGGGCAGATGCAACTCGGGATCGAAAATGCCCGCGACGGATTCCCGAACCGAGCATTTATGACCTCGCCGCAGGTCCAGCGCGGAATGGCCCGAGCGGGCTTCCGAATCACAAACGAAGGAGCGATCGAAAAGCGACCGCTCCTGATTGCCCCCAAGTAGGGCATTTAGGGTAGCGTCGAACCGTGCCGTTCCTCGCTACCCTTCTGCTGACCGCCTTGCAGTCTGATCTGCCCAAGCACCCGCTCTACGCCGCCTACACAAAGGCGCGCACCGAGATTCCCAGCCTTGATGTCAAGGTCAACACCACGTTCGCACTCGGGTTCTCAGCAGACTCAAAGTACGTTCTGCTTAACGGCGGGAAGCGGATGGATCTCGCAACTGGAGTCATCTCCGAAACTCCCCCTGATACTGGTGGTGGTTTCGATGCTGGCGGCGGACGCCGGGGCCAAGGATCGCCCGGCCGAGGACGACAGTTCACCAGCGCACAATCCCCCGACGGCAAACTAACCGCCCGCTACGCGAATTCCAACATCACCCTCGAAACCCCCAACGGCAACCGGGAAGTCACGAAAGACGGATCTGTTCAAGCTCGCATCAAGTACGGTACCGCGAGCTGGGTGTATGGCGAGGAGCTGAGCCAAAACCAGGCGATGTGGTGGACCGCCGACTCCAAAACCCTCGTCTACTACCGTTTCGATGAGTCCAAAGTATTGGACTACCACCTCACCTTAAAACAGAACGCGGTGCAGGATGAGCTCTACACCGAAGCCTATCCCAAAGCCGGCGCCCCTAATCCCACCGTCCAACTGTGGGCGTACGACGTCGCCAACGGCGCTTCGAAGCAGATCGACACCACGTTCGCCTCCACAGACGCAGACATCGCCCAGTACGTCTACAACGTGCGCTTCGCGCCCGATGGCCAAACCTTGCTCTTCAACCGTACTAACCGCAAGCAGAACGTAATGGAGCTGTGCGCATCGGACCTCGCGACCGGGAAATCTCGCGTAGTCATCCAGGAATCGAATCCGAACGGATGGGTGGACAATAGCCCGCGCATGACCTGGCTGAAAGACGGCAAGTCGTTCCTGTGGCTGAACGAACGCAACGGATTCGCCAACTTCTGGCTCGGCTCGTTGGACAAGGGGTTGATCTCTAAGGTGACCGACCTTAGGGCCGAAGTCGACGGAATCTCCAAGCTGGATGAGGACCGAAAGGTGCTCTGGTACACCGCTCATGACGGCGAGAACCCTTATCTCATTCAGTTGCACCGAGTCGGGCTGGACGGAAAGGGCGATAAGCGTGTCACTGACCCGTCGCTCGGACACATGGTCACCGTCTCCGCCGACGGCACCAAGGTGCTCGATAGGGCGTCGAAGATGGGCGTTGCTCCAGTCACCCGCGTACTCTCTGCTGATGGCAAAGTCCTCCGCGAGCTCGGCAAGGGCGATCTTTCAGGCTATGCAGAATCTGGCTACAAGCCCGCTGAGCGATTTATGGTCATGGGCTCCGATGGCGTGACCCCCGTCTACGGCTACTTCTGCAAACCTCGAGACTTCGATTCGAGCAAGAAGTATCCGATGCTTCTCCGTGTCTACGGCGGACCAGAATCTGGCTCCGGACGCGAGGCGTTCAAAGGGGCAGACGCAGTCTGTGAACTCGGCTTCATCACCGCCTGGATTGACGCGAAGGGAACCAGCGGACGCGGACGGGACTTCACCCAAGCCGTCTACCGAAAGCTCGGCGTCGTCGAAATCGACGACACCGCCGCAGCTGTCACCAACCTCTGCAAAGCAAACCCCTGGATCGACCCGGCCCGAGTCGGAGTTGAAGGAACATCCTATGGCGGCTACTTCTCCGCAATCGCGCTGGTTCGACATCCCGAAGTCTTCGCCGCCGCCTGCGCGAGCAGCTCCGTAACCAGCTGGATTCACTACGACTCGATCTACACCGAGCGATACATGGACACTCCGCAGAACAACCCGGAGGGGTACAAAGCGGGATCTGCAATGGAATACGTAAAGGATTTGACAGGGAAACTTTGTCTTTTCTACGGCACCGCAGACGACAACGTCCACCCATCGAATACCCACCAACTCATCGCGGCTCTAGATCGCGCCAATAAGCCTTACCGCTTATACGTTGGGGTTGACCAAGGCCATGCCGGACTCCGCCAAGACCGACAGCTCGAGTTCTTTATCGAGGCGCTAAAGCCTTGACCCGATCCAGCAACTGCTGAGGATCATACGGAGTTGGCTTGCCTTGAATCTGAAACACGATCAAGGCAAGCAACGCCAAGTTAAGAACCAACGCCGCAAGCGCGATCTGATTGCCCTTCCGGTAAGCGATCACCGCAAACAGAATTCCCGCCAATCCCGCCACAACATGGAAGCCGATCGGCAAACAACACAGGACCAGCGAGCCCGCTAAACAGACCCATGACGCACGCAACTCAAGGCGACCCGTGCTAACGCCTTGGGGTGTATAAGCCTGAAATGTCTGGTTCTCAGCCCAGATCAGCCCGTCGAGCGTACTCGCCGCCGCTCGCATCGTACTCCCTTCCGGCTGCAACAGGGTGGTCGGTACAACCCGACCCTCAACGATCCACTGGTTGATCGTTGGAATATCAGCCGGGCCGTACTGCTGGCCATCGGGAGCGTGGACGAAAAATCGCAAGCCATTCTAGTTTACGCTCATAATGAACCTGTGGTTGTTGGCGTCGGGATCGATATTGTGGACGTAGCGAGGATTGCGCACGCGATGCGGAACCCTCGTTTTGTACCAAAGATCCTCACCGAGCGAGAAGAGGTCTACTGCAAAAACGCCCAACAGGTCGCCGGGCGCTGGGCCGCCAAAGAGGCCGTGATCAAGGCCGTCGGGATTCCGCTTGTCATGCGGAACATAGAAATCCTCAACGATCCGCTCGGTCAGCCGCACGTTACAATCCGTGACCTCCGATTTGACGGTGTTCGACTCCGAATCAACGTCTCGATTTCGCACGAAAAGACGCATGCCGCCGGCGTTGCGGTCGTCGAACGAGTCGTCCTGCAGGTTCCGTTCTAGCTATTCGGTATCCCAACGGAAGCGTGTCAAACCAATCGCCGCGAAGCCAACGGTGAACAGGAGCAGCACTCCGGCGAATGGTAGGGCTGCAGCTAATTCTTGTCCTCGCCAGGTCATCGCATCCATCCCATCGACGGCCCAGCGGACAGGAATGCATTTGGAGATGACCTGAACCCAATCCGGGAACATCGATGCAGGAAACCAAGCCCCTCCCAACATGGTCATGATGAGCACAACCAATGTCGATAGCCCGCGACTTTGGGCTTCGGTCCGGCCGAGTGCGGAAACAAACAGACCAAATGAGGCTGTCATCAGTGCCGATGTAAACAACATCAAAGCGAGTCCTACCAGGCTGCCTGTGATTTTGAAGTGAAAAATCAAGATTCCGCCCATGAGCACCACTCCGAGTACAAACAAGGCCTTTACTGTCGAGCTGAATATTCTGCCCATCAAAAACCAGCGCGGCGAGATTGGGGCCGCGGTTAGCCGCTTAAGCAGGCCCTTTTGTCGATCCCGCATCAGAAGCATCGCTGATTCGATTGCTCCGAAAAGTATGCCTTGAATCGCCAGTCCAGCAAAAACGTGTGCAATAGTTGCGTTCCTGTCATCGGCAGCGCCTTGCTGCTTTTCTGCCGAAAGGTCTTCAGTCTTAGTGGTGTAGGGGCTGTTCTCCTTCTGATCCAGAGCAAACGCCTTTCCGTATTTGTTCTCGACGATCACCCCCATAATTCCGCCCATCAATTCACCCTTAGCAATTCCGACTTCAAGGCTTTTTGTTGGGTCGGCAATGAACTTGAGTTCCGGCTTGGCTGCAGTGCTATCCCCAAAGGCATTTGACGCCCCTACGACGAAACCATCTGGGACTATGATCGCGAGTGGAGCCTGGCCTGCATTGACTTGCGCTTTCGCCTCCTGCTCAGAAACTTGCTTGATCGTAACGCTCTCCGCCTTGTTCCATCTCTCAAGCAGCGGTGCCAGTTCGGCCTTGTTTTTTGTCGCCACAAGCACAGTGATCTTCGTGCTTGGCTTTCCTCCTGAAGCGGACTGAGATCCGAAAATGACCGCCATAAAGCATGCGATGCCGAGCGGAACCATCAGACTGATGAGCACTGCGCGCCTATCGGTGAAGTACTGGAGAAGGTCCTTTCGGACGACGGCGAGAATGACCTTGAGCATCAGTCTCTCAACCCCTTGCCGGTGAGATGGAGGAAAACATCTTCGAGGGAGGACTCATCGCTGCGAATTGCTTTCAGGTTTGCCTTTCCGGCCAACTGCGAAGTAATCCAAGCGACATCGACCTCAAGATTCGCAACTTGGACAGTCACGACTGTTTCCTCAGCTTTTAGGTCCGGATACTTTAGCAGTAGCAATGCCAAGAGGTCTGCGGGCGGCGGCTCCGCAAAAGTGAGAGCGAGCAAGTTGAGGTCAGGAAGTAGCTTCGATATGTCTGCCTTGGTTCCGCAAGCTATGAGTTTCCCGCCATCCATTATCGCAATCCGAGAGCAGAGGCGTTCGACTTCTTCCATGTAATGTGAAGTGTAGATGATCGTCATTCCGTCACGGTTCAGCTGTTCCAAGGTATCGAATATTTGGTTGCGGCTCTGCGGGTCGACTCCTACAGTAGGCTCGTCGAGAACAAGGAGCTTTGGATGATGGAGCAAAGCCACCGCGATATTAAGGCGACGTTTCATGCCACCCGAAAAGTTCTCTACCCTATCGGCCGCGCGATCCTCTAACCCGACTTGCCGAAGAACCGTGGCGCATCGCTCCGGAAGGCTTTGCAGTCCGTAGAGACTTCCAAAGAACTGAAGATTTGCGTTGGCAGATAAGTCTTCGTAGAGTGCTGTTTCTTGAGGCACGAAACCGATTTTGGATTTTTCTCCAAATGCCGAGGGATTCATCTGGGCTCCTTCCAGGTTGATAGAACCAGAATCGGCGAGAAGAGTACCGACGATCATTGAGAGCGTCGTGGTTTTGCCCGCCCCGTTTGGACCCAGCAGCCCAAAGAATTCGCCGCATTGCACCTCAAAGGACACGTCGCTCACTGCCGTACGCGCTCCAAACTTCTTCGATACGGACCTCAAACTCAACATTTGATGTAAGGATACGCTTCTTGAGTCTTACTCGCTACGCCGTAGGACCATTCGGTGGCTGACTTCCCACTCCGTCGTGCTGTTCGCCTTGAGCCACTTTTCGCTGATTAGCTCTCCGTCTGCTCTGATCGTCCAGCGGCGGCGGAACGTTCCTATGAAATTTCTCGTGATTTGCGGACGTTCGATTTCAAACCACTCGGACCTGCCACTTCGGAAATCGGTCCAGTTTTTGAGTTTGAAGATGAACTTCTCTTCGAGATTTCTCTCGATCCACTGAGTTCCATCTTCGCTGATGTCAATTGCGTCAACTGACCACGAGTACTTCGGCGGAGCGAAGCGGTATTTGGTGTCGTAAATCCCTTCTGCAAACCGAACTTGAATCGGCATCTCGAGGTCCTTCTTTTTGAACTGGTCGTGGAAGAACATCGTCCCCACGTAGGTTCCTTCTAACCGAGCAAAACCTGCGTCAAGCGGGAGCATTGGGAAGTCTACGAGACTGGACTCTTCGAGTTTGCGGCTTGTAGCATCTCCGCGAGATCGACGAGGTTGATCTCCTCATCGGTGACTTGCTTCACGCTCGCGTCCAACATGATCTTGCAGAACGGGCAACCCAGAGCAACCGTCTTGGCACCGGTCGCCAGCAACTGCTCCACGCGCGCATTCGAAGGTCGTTCAGTCAGTGGCTCCTCCATCCACATTCGCCCGCCGCCCGCACCGCAGCAACGGGTCTTCTGAGAGTGGAACTCAGGGTTAACCATGCCCTCAACCAACGCCCGAGGAGCTTCTGATTCTTCGTTAACGCGTCCCAGATAGCAAGGGTCGTGCATTACAACCGAACCACGTTCCGGCTTCGCTGCCAAGAGCTTGCCCTTCGATACCAGAGACTGCAGAAGCTGCGTATGATGGAACACCTCGATCTTGGCATCAAAATCGCCGTACTCGTTCTTCAGCGAGTTGAAGCAGTGTGGACACGCGGTGACGATCTTCTTGACGCCATAGCGCTCAAACGCCGAGACGTTCTCCATCGCTTTCTCTTGGAACAGGAACTCTTCTCCCAAGCGCCGAGCGGGGTCACCCGTACAGGCCTCCTCGTTGCCAAGGCAGGCAAAGCTCACGCCCGCCGTCTTAAGCAGGTCGGCAACCGCCTTCGTTGTTTTGATTGCCCCCGGATCAGTCGCACCAGCGCAACCAACCCAGAATAGATATTCGAATTCAGAAGTCGTACGCGCCAGCGGAATATCGAGACCCTGCATCCAGTCCTCGCGGTTTCCGCTTGTGCCCCATGCATTCCCCGTCGAAGCCGTCTGCCGCAAAACAAGTGCCCCAGAGCCGCTGAGTCCGCCCTCCGAGACGATGTTGCGCCGGGCATCCACGATGATGTCCACGTGACGAATCAGGACCGGGCAGGCCTCAACACACGCATTACACGTCGTGCACTGCCACAGAGCCTCAGGGTCCAAAGATGGAACCACTTCTGCCCCCGTCGCCATCGCTCCCCGCAGGTCCTGAACGATCTTCTTCGGGTTAAGGATCTTCCCGACCGCGTTCGCCGGGCAAACTTCGGTACATCGCCCACACTCCATACAAGCGTCGAGCGACATCAGGTGCCAGCGCGAGTAGTCCTTGGCAAGCTTCACCCCGATCTGCTCGGTCTGCTCAACCTCTTCCATCGGAATCGTTCGCAGCTTGCCCATCGGCGTATCCGGTGAACCCGCCGCACTAAAGATCGCCAGCACGATGTGCCTCAGGCGCAGCCGAGGAATCAGGATGAAGAACGCAAAGACACAAACCGCATGGAACCACCAAAACGCCTTATAGGCAATCACGTTGCCGGCCAGTCCGCTCAGAGGCTTCGCAAGCGCAAACCCAACCCATGAGACCGAATCCCACCCCTTTTGCGACTGCGGATTGATGGCGATTCGCGCTGCCTCAAGCAGGTAGCCGTTGACCGTGATTAGCAGCAAAAGCCACAGAACCAGCATGTCCACGTTGTCCTTGGAAATCGGCTCCTTGGTGGTTCCGCGTCGAGCCACTGCCCACACCAAACCGAAGAGGAGCAATAGCCCCAGGGTATCAAAGATGATTTCGTAAGCGAGGTAGTAGGCGCCCTGGTGGAACTTGATCGGCGAGTACGTGTTGATGCCCAAAAGCGTCGTCGCGATGAACAACGCGAAGAAACCGTAAAACATCATCAGGTGCATCGGAGCACCGGTCTTGGGTCGGCTGGAGCGAACCTTTTTCTGCAACAGAACGTAAGTCCAAACCTTCTTTACCCAGCGCTCAACACCCGCTCGGGTGGGCATCCAGTATTGGCGTCCCTGGCGAACTTCGCCCGTCGGGCGACCCTGCAACCACAGCTGGACTCGTGCCCAAATTTGCCACCCCATGTATCCCACCGAGGCTAGGGCACAGGCATAAAACAGGAGCTTCTCGGGGAGACTAAACTGCCAATATTCTTCTCGAGTTGGGTTCATACGGGTCGCGCCTTTGCGATCCATGATGAGCCAAAGGCTCACCAAAATCAAGGGCTAGTGTACCGGGGACTGCCTCTTTCTCAGTTCAGCCGCAATTTCGCTCACTGTTCCGATCCGAAGCCGCTTGCGCTCTCGCCCAACCGATTCCAACAACATACGGTGCATCAGGATCTTCGTATTGTCCCCCTCGAACAAGGGGCCGTAGGGAATGATGATCCAGCGTGGCTCTTCGGCGGCAAGCGATGCGCGGAAATCCTGATCAGGGTAGCGCAACACCTCATGGCTCTCCAAACTTTGGGTCGAGGTCATCGTATCGTTGATTCCCCGTACAGAGGTGACGATGTTCTGGAATTCGCGCTGAGCAATTACAGAGAAATTAGCCTGATCACCAAATAGTGAGTGACCAGGATGATAAAGGCTGGTTGCAGCCACTCCAAACACCTCGCGACAGAACTGCTTAGCTGATCGAACTTCTTCGCCAAAGGCCCCCTGAGTCCAACCCGGCATAAATCCTGACTTTTGTGCTTCGCTGAACGGAGCCAATCCAATTTCGTGTGGAGTCGCCTTGACACTCTCCCATCGACGAACATCATCAATTACGTTTATCGGATCCAGGAAAAAGGTGGCAGGAAGACTCAGCTGGCGAAGGAGAGGAAGCGCGAGATCGCGGTGCTCATCAAGCCCTCCGACGTAGACAATACTAACAGCGAGATAGGCCCCGTTTGACCACGGCGCGTTCGCTTCACTTAGCATGGGATAAAGTTTTTTTGTATTCATCCCAAAGACGTCTCCGGGCTCCATCACTCCACCGTTACTGTTTCGCATATTCCTGCTGTTTTCTATCGCAACATGTATGCCATCTGCCCGAAAAGCGGTCTAAACCTGATAACTTTGCCGATCTAGATTTTTACAATCTGCCCTTGGACTTCACATCCAAGTAATACGAAACCAGATCTTTAGCCAAATCTTGTGGTTCAGAGTCCAGAACATTAAGGTGCGAGGACTGCAACATCGATGCAGCTTGCCGCCGTTCATCGGTCAAAAAGTGGGCAGAAGCGAACCGAAACAGGTCTTCATGGCTCTCTGGCTCCTTTCGCAAGATCTCGCGGAACCGAGGATCAGCGATGTTTACCAACAAAGCGAGATGACTCCTTGCCATCGAGCCAAAGCTCTGAACAATGTCCCGCGCCATGTCTCGATCCTCTAACCCAGTGAAGTTGACCATTAACGAGCGGCGCTTGTGACGGGCGGCCAAATAGCCAAACGCACGAACGGGATCACTCTCCAACGGCTCCGCGACTAAACCATACATCGCGTTAAGAATCACTCCTAACTGCCGCTGACCCTTCTTGGGCGGAACATAGGTGATCACATCGGCTCCGTAAGCCAGGAAGCCAACATTGTCCCCCGCCGCAATCGCCGACTGAATTAGCATCAAAATCGCGTCCAGAACGAGGTCCAGCTTCCGCACTCCACCGACTTCCGCCAGCATGTGCCGTCCGCAGTCCACGCAGATCATCACCGCCTGATTGCGCTCGACCTCATACTGCCGCACAATCAGCTTTCCGCGCCGTGCCGTAGCGCTCCAGTCGACCTTCCGATAGTCGTCGCCCTCGGCATACTCCCGAAGCGATTCAAACTCCGTCCCCAAGCCGCGCATCTTCGAGATTCGAACCCCCACCTCTCGAAGTCGGCCCTGCTGGTTCAACAGTGCAAACTCCCTTAGCGCGAGCACGTTGGGATAAACCTTAACTGCTTGAGTCGTCTCGAGTTCAACCTGCTTCTGAACAAGTCCGAGAGGACAATCCAACCGCAAAAACGTTCCGCGAATTTCTTCTTGGCCCCGTTCCGGCGGAACCAGCATGTACTCAAAGTGAAACTTGTTGCCCGGGTTCACTCGGAACCGCTGCTCGTTGCCTTCGCCGTCAAAGGTCGCCGGAACTTCATCGCGAATTTGGCCCGAAACGGCAACTCCGCTCTCGTTCTCAATTTCGAACATCACCCGATTACGGGCGCGAACCGAAAGCACCGCGTCCATTCGACGTCGAATCCGAATTCCCTCCGCCGATGCCCCGAAGCGGTAAGTGAGGAAGCAAATGGCACCCAAAATCAGGTTGTAGGCGTACAACATCCAACCCATGCCCACAAGGGTTGCCAGGACGATCAGCGGAGTTCCCGCCACCACCAGCCACCAAAGACGACGGGTTGGCACCATCACCGAACGAACCACTTTTGGCTCGAAGAAGGAATCCGATTTTCCAAACTCGTTTGGTTCGCCGCTCATTCTCAGTACACTACACGTTGTGCCGCTGGAGACTGCCGTCCTCACACCGGAAAAGACCGTTCTAACTTACCGCCTTGCGGGGTTGGGCAGTCGGTGTTTGGCGAACTTCGTGGATTTTATCATTCTGTTTTTCGCGATCTACGCGCTTCTCACCCTTATTCTGTTGCTGGGCGTATTTACCGAAGGACTGTTCAGCGGCTTTGCTCTGGGAGTAACCATGTTCATCAGCTCCATGTCCCCGTTCGCCTACTTCATCTTCTGTGAAGGGCTAATGAACGGTGTGACGATCGGCAAAAAGATGGCAGGCATCCGAGTTCGGATGGCCGACGGAACTCCGATCACCTTTGCTGCCGCCACCGCACGCAACATTCTCCGCGTCGCCGACTTCCTCCCGGGCTTCTACTTCATTGGCATCGTCTCCATGTTCGTGAATCCGAGGCTTCAACGAGTTGGAGATCTCGTCGCCGGCACAATCGTTGTTCACGAAAACCGAGTCGGAGAAGCATTCTCCGTCGCACCACACCGCGTCGGGATCCACCCCCTCGAGCATGCCGTCGGCGAGCTCCGAAACATGACCGACGGTCAGTACTATGTGCTTCGCCGTTACTGCGACCGATTCCCCGAACTCCCCCGAGAGATCCAGAACCATCTCACTGATTCCGTCTGGGTGCCCATGGCAAAAAACCTTGGCGTCCAGCTTGACCCAACCATTCATCCGCTCTACCTAGCTGAGGCCACCGTAATGAAATACGGACGTGCCCGAGGAATGCTGTAAATCGATGGGGATTGTGATGTGGAAAGATTGCACAACCTGCGAGAGTGGGGAGAAGCCCATGTTTCGGAAGGGGTTCAACCCCACTTTCCCACACCCTATTTCTGGTGTGATTACACCAGACTATCCACAAATCCACACTGCTAATAAGAGTAATAACTCTTTCTCAATAAGGATTCTTTTTTAAGAGAGGGGTGTGGATTGGTTACGCATCTGACCCTTTTGAACTTCCGGAACTTTGAGCATCTCGATCAACCGATCTCGGCTGGGTTCACGATTCTGGCTGGTGAGAATGCTCAGGGGAAGACGTCGTTTCTTGAGGCGTTGTACTGGTTATCGACTGCACGACTGTTGCGAGGACAGCGTGACAGTGAGGCTGTGCGCCACGGAGCGGCTGGTTGCACTGCACAGGCCACTCTTGAGGCGGGGACGACGGTTGCGGGCGCGCTAGAGGTCGGAGCGAGGAAGAAGTTCTTTCTGAACGGGGCAAGTCTTCCTCGAGCTGCCGATATCATGGGGCGAATCCCCACAGTCTGCATTTCGATGTTCGATCTTTCGATCGTTCAGGGTGATCCCTCGGACCGACGGCTCTTTCTCGATTTAGAACTCTCGGCTCTCTATCCCGCCTATCTGCGCCACTTCGCGGCCTATAAACGGGCGCTTGAGCAACGCAACGCCCTCCTCAAAATGGCTCAGGACCGATCGGTTGATCCGTACGCATTTGAGGGTTGGGAAGAGCAGCTGGAACTGCATGGCGCTGAGATGCGACGATTCCGCCAGGAGTATTTGACTGCTCTCTCAACTTTAGCGGCCAATGTTCACGCTGAGATGGCGAGCAGGGAAGAGGTTCTGTCGCTTCGCTACTTCACAAAAGACTCGGGAGCTTCGCTCGCCCAAACCCGGCACCTCGACATCGCTCGCGGATCAACCCAGATCGGACCGCACCGCGACGATGTTGAAGTTCTGATCGATGGCTCGGAAGCAAGACTCTTCGGCTCCCAGGGCCAACAGCGCACCGCGGTGATCTCGCTCAAACTCGCAACTATGGAGGCGTGGAAGGACCTGCTCGGTGTAGCTCCCTTACTTTTGCTCGACGATATGCTCTCCGACCTCGATCCGGTGCGTCGGGCAAAGTTGTGCGCAGTTGTCAGTTCACGCGCCTCACAGGCCGTCCTGACGTGCACAGAGGCTACTGCTGCCGGAAGCGACATCCTCGATATCGCGCAGGTCCTGACCGTGCAAAATGGAACAGTGAGGCGGGCATGAGGCGTTTTGATCGAATTCTTGGCGACGCCGTGCTTCAGCCAGAGGCTCTTCGGGCTGCTCGCGCGCTTGGAGTTCTAAAACGCTGGGAAGAAGTCGTTGGTCCTGCCATGGCGGATCGATCTTGGCCCGATCGTTACGATCACGGCAAGGTCTTCGTGGCCGTTACCGGTTCTGCTTGGGCTCAAGAGCTCCGGATGCAAAAGGAAACCCTCCTCATGCGTCTGCGAGACATGGCGGGCGACAATACGCTGTTCATCGACCTCCGGTTCGGTGTCCGTCCCCTCCATCGGCACTATGAACAAGTCATCTCCGAAGATGTCCCCGACGAGTCGCTCCGGGGATTAAGCATCCGAGAAATCGCCGAAAGGCGACTGAAGAAGTGGCACGATGATTCGACAGATCACAGCTAGACCATTTGTTTGCCTGTTGCTGGGTGTCCTCATCGGTCTCAATCTGCCATTTTCAACGTGGATCTTTGCGTTAGGAGTAGTGTTTGCTACTATTCTTCGACAGCGGTGGCTTGCTTGGCTATCATTCGGTCTTGTGGCATCGGGAGTTTTCTTGTTATGGCAACCCACTGTCACGGTATCTCCCGGAAAGTTCTCTGGAGAAATCACATTAACCGGATTCGCTGAGTTCCGACAAGGTCAAACTCAGGTTCCATTCCGGGGTGGAATGCTAAAAATCCCCGGCCAAGTCGCAGTTGCCGCCGGAGAATCGTGGAATGTGGAAGGCGTCGTTACCGAAGCGAAAAGCGGCATGATCCGGGCAGAAACCTTCAAATGTTCCCATCGCTCTCTCCTAAGCCCGATCGGCTCGTTCCGAATCTGGGCGATAAACCGTATCAATCAGCTCTACGGCGAGCGAGATGGCGCCTGGGTCAACGCGCTCACGTTCAACTTCGGCTCGGAGCTCGATAAGGCCGATAAGGCATCACTTGTTCAAAGCGGGACCTTCCACCTCATCAGTGCGAGCGGCTTGCACGTCTGGGTCTTGGCGCTCTTCAGCCACTTCCTTCTCGTTTCGATGGGCGTTCGAAGGCACGTTCAAATCGGTATTATCGCCCTGCTTCTCACGGGCTACTGTCTTCTGACCGGGTTCCACCCACCTACCGTCCGATCATCGCTGATGTGGCTCATCATCTCGTGCGCCGACCTCGTAAAACGATCCCCCGACGGACTTTCGGCAATCAGCCTCGCCGGAGTTTTGTGGTTAGCTGTCGCTCCTAAGGACGTCTTTTCCCCCTCGTTCCAACTCTCCTATGTCGTCACGTCGGCGCTCATCATCTGGTTTGAGAAGCGACGAGAGTTCGCCGAGTGGTGGCGTGGATTGGAAGTCTCTTGCGTGGCCAGTCTAGCTGCCGAGCCTCTCGGCGCCTGGTGGTTCGGCCGAATCATCTTCATCGGTCCGGTCACAAACATCCTGGTCGAGCTAACCTCGTCGGTCGTCGTCGTTATGGGCTTCCTCTCGGTGATTCCCGGACTAGGCGAGCTTATCGTCGTCTTCTGCCGCCCGCTGCTTTGGTGGATGCAATGGATCACTGAGCTTGCCGCAAAGTTCCCATCCGTCGTCCTAGCCCCTCGGAGCTTTTCCCCGCTGATCCTCGTCGGATACTTCTCGCTTCTACTCCTGGTGCTATGGGGTCGACCACCAAGATCGACCCCGAAAGGCTCAGCTCCGCAGAAGCTCGAGCCTTGATTTCAGCTTTTCGATCCTCACCTGAAGATCAGCCAGCGCACCGCGGTCGCGCTCAATAATCTCAGGATTTGCTTTCTCAACGAACTGAGGATTATTGAGTCGTCCACTGAGACCCGCAGCCTCTTTCTCCGACTTTGCCAAGTCACGCTCAGTAGCCGCTGCAACCTTGTCCAGGTCGATCAGGCCGTCAACTACGATGTGGAAGTCAACGCCTCCAGCAGTGGTCGAAACGTGTCGCGATTCGGGTTTGCCTTGGGTTAGCTTAAGCACCCATGCCTGCGAGGCAACGATGCCCTCAGACTCGCCCAAAGTGCCTTCATAGAACACCTCGGGGACCTTCTCGAGCGGCTTAAGATCAAGCTCCGCTCGCAGCGCTCGAAGCGCCCGTGTCGCCGCGAAGACGCCCTCAATCGCCGCTTCAGCAGATTCATCAATCAACGAAGCATCGATGGATGGCCAGCTCGCCGCCATCAAGAATGGCGACTTCGACTCCACCGGAAGGTGGCTGTAAAGCTCCTCCGTAATGAACGGCATAACCGGGTGAAGCAACTTCAAGAACGCATCGAAAACGGTAAGAAGCACCCACTGCGGAGTCTGAGCAGTCTCCGGGTTCTGAAGCCGAGACTTCGAAATCTCGAGATACCAGTCACAAACTTCGCTCCAGAAGAACCGATACATCGCCTGACAAGCCGCCTGAATGTCGTACTTCTCATAGCCTGCCCGAACCTCATCAATGGTCTTGCTCAAACGAGTCAAGAGCCAGCGATCAACGGTTTGGAACTCCGTAGGTTGCTCCGGAAGCTCTTCAATGTTCATTAGAACGAACCGAGTCGCATTCCAGATCTTGTTGCAGAAATTCCGCGCATCTTCCGTCTTCTTATCGCTGTACCGAAGATCCTGATTTTCTCCCGTCTGACTCAAGAGAGTCCACCGAAGCGCATCGGCACCCAGGGTGTCGATGACCGTCATCGGGTCGATTCCGGTACCCAACGACTTCGACATCCGGCGTCCATCTTCACGGAGAACCGTCGCGTAAATCATAACGTCCGAGAACGGCTTAGCACCGACCAAGTCGTAGCCCATCATCATCATTCGAGCAACCCAAAGGTTGATGATGTTGCGGTCCGTAACCAGCGCACTGGTTGGATAGAACTGCTTCAGATCCTCCGTTTGCTCTGGCCAACCAAGGGTGACAAACGGCCACATTCCCGAGCTAAACCAAGTGTCCAGAACGTCATCATCCTGCTTGACGATCTTCTTTTCGCCCGCCTGAGCCTGAGCATCCTCCCACGTCAGAGCAACGAAGCACTCGCCGTCTTCGGTGTAAAAAGCAGGAACTCGGTGACCCCACCAAAGCTGCCGACTGATATTCCAATCCCGAATCGAATCCATCCACGCAAGGAAGATGTCCTTGAATCGTTCAGGATGGAAGCGAACCTCATCCTGCTGAACCGCCTCAATGACCGGTTTAGCGAGTTCGGTTTGCCGTGCAAACCACTGTTCACTCAGCAACGGTTCAATCACTTCGCCTGATCGATCCGAGATGATGATCGGGATATCGTGTGGTTCAATCTCAACCAGAAGCCCTGCTTCCTCAAGGTCAGCGATGATCAGCTTTCGCGCCTCATATCGATCCATGCCCTCGTACTTAGCGATCTTCTCAACGATCTCTGCAGACTCGTTCTCGCGTGACCAAGCCGCGCAAACTTCCGCCGACAGGTTCAAAATCACCGGCATCGCCAATGAATGTCGTGCTCCAACCTCAAAGTCGTTCGGGTCGTGGGCGGGCGTAATCTTTACCGCACCAGTTCCAAACTCAGGATCTGGATACAGATCAGCCACAAGCGGAATCTCGCGATTGACCAGAGGAACACGCAACGTCTTCCCAATCTTGCCCTCGTAGCGCTTATCCGAAGGATGCACTGCAACCGCAATATCGCCGAGCAAAGTCTCGGGACGAGTAGTAGCGATCACAACTTCGCCGCTGCCATCCGTAAACTCATATCGAATGTGATAAAGATTTCCCTTACGCACTTCGCGGAAGGTTTCGATATCCGACACGCTCGTCTTCAACTTCGGATCCCAGTTAACAACCCGCTTGCCCCGGTAAATGAAGCCCTTGTTGTACCAATCAATGAAGACCTTAAGAACGGCCTCCGCATAGTGCTCATCCAACGTGAACTTTGACCGTGACCAATCAAACGCACAACCCAGCGCCTTGAACTGGTTCAGGATCGTATCACCGGACTCCTTGCGCCATTCCCAAACGCGCTCCGTGAACTTCTCCCGTCCGAGTTGAGCCCCACTCAGCCCCTCTTTACGCAACTGCTTCTCAACAACACTCTGAGTCGCAATTCCCGCATGGTCCTGTCCAGGCAGAATCAGAACACTTTTGCCAAGCAACCGCTGATACCGACCAAACAAGTCCTGGAGCGGATAGCAAAGCGCGTGACCCATATGAAGGGACCCTGTGATGTTGGGAGGAGGGATGGTGACGCAGTAGTTGCCACCCTTAGCGTCGGTCGAGGGCTTAAAGAGCCCAGCCGCATCCCATGCGGCGTACCATTTACCCTCGATTGGGGCAGCGTCATAACGCGGAGGAAAGTTCGATATATCCATGTAAAAACCTCGCTTCCATGTCTTGGAGTGAGGTCTATAGGATACCAAAAGGGAAGTGTTTCACGTTAAAATGTTCTATGTAACATGAACGACTTTGATCGAGGGTTTCTTCTCGGCTTCTTTTGCGGCCAAGGTAGTTTTGGCGGCGACGGCAAGCAGGGCCACATCATCCTGCGGATGAATGACATCCACCTTGCCCTTCTAGAGCGTCTCGTCAAAATGCTCCCAGGAAGCAAGATCAACGGGCCGTACAAGTCGCCTACCAAAACCTACTATCAGTGGTCACTACGTGGCTCTGGGCTAGAAGCTCTTGTTGCATCGAGAACGTTAGAGGAGCTGAAAGACTGGGATATGGATGCCCACATTCGCTACCGGACAATGGTTGACCGCTACTTCAAGAAGCTCGACAGGATCCAGTAGCTAAACGGTGCTGTCATGAGTAGGGAGTCAAGGCGATCAAAC
Source organism: uncultured Armatimonadota bacterium (assembly GCA_903927345.1). Classification (GTDB taxonomy): domain Bacteria; phylum Armatimonadota; class Fimbriimonadia; order Fimbriimonadales; family Fimbriimonadaceae; genus Fimbriimonas. The sequence continues at coordinate 54,026 of CAIYMO010000057.1, forward strand.
ACCCCACCATGGCCCGGAAGGAGGTTGCCGCTATCCTTCACGCCTGCCTGTCGCTTCAGGTAACTCTCAAACAGATCGCCCACCTGTCCTAGAACGCCACAGGACACGCCGAGAAGCAGCATCTTATCCATCGGATACTTGAGGAAATAGCCAAGTGCAGCGGCGGCTCCGACTGCGGCGAGGAGGTTAGCAATGGATCCCTCCCAAGTCTTGTTGGGGGAGATAGAAGGAGCGAGCTTGTGCTTGCCGAAGGCTTTACCAGCGAAGATGGCGGCGGTGTCTCCGGCCCAGATTGGGATCGCAGCAGTGAGAATGAGGGGGAATGCCCCTGATTTCGCAAGTGAAAGCTTAAGGAATGCAATCGACATCCCTGAGAGAAGCAGACTCGCTCCAAGAGCTGGTCGGATCACGTTCTGCTCCTCCTTTCGTATGAGCAGAAGGAAGCATCCTATAGAAATAAGAAGTGGGCTTACATCTTGGAAAATAGTGAAGCCGAAGAGTCCGGTGAGAATCGATGTGAAGATTGAAAAGGCAATCGGCTGGGACTTGATGAGTCGGGCTAATTCAACACTAGCGGCGACCAACGCGCTTACCGCTAGGACTCTGACTCCCCATCCTGTCGGGTCAAAAAAAAGAACCCCCACCACGACAGCAAGAAGCACGATCGCAGTGAGGATTCTTTCTTTCACGAACTAATCTTAGTCGACAGGCTGCTCAACTTCAGCGTTCAGGAGCTTGAGGGCAACCTGGGTGCGGTTCTCGCACTGAAGCTTTCGCATGATGACCGAAACAAGGTTCTTCACGCTCTGCTCGCGCAGACCGGAAACTTCGCTGATGCGTCGGTTCGAATATCCCTTCGATACAAACTCAGCGACTTCGTATTCTCGATGAGTCAGTCGGTTGCCGCGTCGGTAAGGTCGCTTGCCTTCTCGGACCATCATTCGGGCCGGAATCTTCTCCTGCACGCCTGCGAGAGCATCAAGAAGAGCATCTCCACCTGCGTTCGGAGCAACCATCACATCAACGATGCTCTTATCAAATCCGGTAGGAAGCTTATCGCCGATGACAACGACGACGAACTCGCCAAAGGCTTTTGCGCCTTGAAGGAATTGCGCATCTTCAGCTCCGAGTCCAGAGGCCTCTAGAAGCATGACCTGAGCCTGAGCACCTTTCGAGCTACTAATCAGCGCTCGAGCGGTCGCTTCTTTGGCTACAACGCTGTACGTACCCTTTCTCTCAAGCATCCCAGCAAGAGCGTCTAAGAGCAGTCTTTCTTTTGAACAAATTGCAATTCTCATAGTTCCACATCACGCCGACTTCTTCTCTCAGAATATGTATTCCAAGCCGGTAGTGAATGACCTACTGATAGGTTTACTCGAAAAACACCTAAATGTGATACTGTTTCGGATTTTTAAGACCACTTAATACAAAAAACTCCCTCCCAAATAATCTTAAGGGAGGGAGTTTTAAGCTTAGCGAACCTTTACTTTGAGCTGGGTCGAATAGGGCTCTTTCAAACCATAAGCGTCCGAGATCGTCAAGGTAACGACAAACACGCCGTCCTTTCGAACGCTGCCTGGATTTGCAGGATCGTCGCTGGCGATGCGGTACTTGTATCGAACCGATTGGCCTTCTGCGTCAACCTGAATTCCGTCCGCATCATCGAAGTCCCAGGTGTACTTGAGAACGCTGCTTCCGCCAAATCCAATCGCCGAGTAAACGTTGGTCACGTTCTTCTCAGTCTGGAGAGTTCGGAAGGTTGGCTCACCGCGAACTGGGGTCTTGTCGTTGATCACCCGAATATCGCCCACGTAGAACGCAGTCGAAACGTCACCAGCAAAGCTCACGCTCTTCACGATCTTGTTGGTGTTCTGGAATCCTTTGATGGCCTGTAGAGGAATACCGGCTTGCTTCCAGCCTCGATCGTTCGAGCTACTGGTCGCTGCCTGAAGAATTGCTTCGCTTCGCTTTCCGTCGGTGGTGGTGATGATCAATCGGATCGACTTCAAGGTCGAACCAGCAGCTGCACCGCCGCCCATCATTCCGCCGCCCGCACCAGCGTCTGCGCCGGCCGATTGACCGCCGCCGCCCTTGTTACCGCCGCCTGGAGCGCCAAGTCCACTCGGAGCACCACCAGCGCCTCGACCGCCACCCGCACCCTGACCGCCGCCAGGACCTCCGCGTCCGCCACCAGCTGCACCAAGGCCGCCGCCAGCTCCACCAAATCCTGGACCCTTACCTGGGCCAGCTGCGCCTGGACCAGCACCTGCGCCAGATCCGGTTGCGGCGTCAAGTGACTTATAGGTCACGCGAAGAAGGTTGTTCTTGTCGTCAAAGCTGGTTGCGAGGTCAACGTTCTTACCAAACGACATCGTGCCGCCCTGGTAGAAGTTCTTGGTGGTGACGCGAACGGACTTGTTGCCTTCGTAGGCGGTGTCGTCGGTCTCAGTGCAGATTCCTCCACCCCATGACTTAACGGAGATGCTTTGCTCAGCAAGAGGCACACCAGGTCGGTACAGAATCGTGGTTCCGTCGCCTTGTGCGGCGGCCATCATGGATGCGGCGAGAAGTGTAATCACAATAGTTCTCCAGGTTTCTAAAGGTTTTCTTAATCCCTAATTTGGATGCGCTCGATGCTCGTAGCGCGACCCGTATCAGTTCTGACGTTTATCGCTACTCCAGAGATTACACCAGGTTCGTTCGCAACCTCGAATTTTTCTGGCAATCCTGTGCGGAAGCGGCGAAGAATAATATCACGATCCATGCCCAAAACGGAATTCCTTGGGCCACACATTCCCACATCTGTGATGTAAGCCGTCCCTCCGGCAAGTACCGTTTCATCCGCAGTTTGAACGTGGGTATGGGTTCCAACAACCGCCGTCGCCCGCCCTTCGCAGTGGTAACCCATCGCAATCTTCTCGCTTGTCACCTCTGCGTGGAAGTCCAAAAAGATGTGCGGAGTCTGCAAATCCTTAGTGAGCTCGTCAAATGCGTAAAAAGGATCGTTATAAGCAGGATCCATCTGAACGCGGCCACTCAGATTGATCACCGCCAATTGAGTCCCCTCCTTCTGAATCTGAATCATGCCTCGACCAGGAATTCCCACCGCCATGTTCTGGGGCCGCACGATCGGCTTGCCTGAGTCCAAATAGGTCGCAATCTCGCGCTTGTTAAACGTGTGATTCCCCAACGTAATCGCGTCAGCGCCCAGCGAGAAGAACTCCTCGGCGATCTTATCCGTAATCCCCAAACCACCCGCGCTATTCTCGCCGTTGATGATGATGAAGCGAGGCTGGTACTTCGCCTTCAGCTCCGGAAGGTGCTCCCGCACCGCGTCACGCCCTGGTTTCCCCACAACGTCACCCAGAAAAAGGATCGTGTAGGTGTACATGTCGCTCAATTATGACAGAGCGGATTTGCGCCGGAACTGGTACACAACCACACCCGCCAAAATCGCAATCGCCGTCGGTCGCTGCTTCAGCCACCCCTGCTCCTCAAAGTCCTGCCAAACCAGGGTGCCGATCAGAACCGCTGGACCAATCGCCAGCAATGCGCAAACCCACGCCCCACCGGGAATCCGAAACGGCCGCGCCAACCCCGGCTCCTTCCTCCTTAGAACGTACAACGCCACAAATTCCAGCAGCACCGAGAGCCCGTACAGGATCGCGTTGACCGTAATCAGCTCCTTAAAGCTAAACCAAGCCAGGCATGTGTACAGCCCCGCACAAAGCACAATCGACCGCACCGGCGTCCCTGTCCGCTCGCTCACGTGCGCAAGCCAAGCGGGCAAGTATCCATCTTTCGCCAGAACAGCCGGAATCCGCGAAGAAGCAAGCATCTGCGAAACAAACATCGCGCTTGCACTACTCAATCCGCCCAGCAAAACCAAAGTTCCCACCCACGAACCCGCCGCCCGGGTCGCGATCTCTGGCCAACTTCCGTCGGTCCATTGCTCCGCATTCGGCGAGGTCGGCAACGCCAAAACTGTCGGCACAAAGTAGACCAGCGTCACCAGAGGAATCGCAAACCAAAGCGCCTTCGGAATCGACTTCTGCGGATTCTTAACCTCTCCAGAAACCGTGCTCAGGTTGTCCCAGCCCAGGTAGTTCCACATCACCGTCGCCAAGCCGACCGACAGCGTTCCCGAATCCGCCTTAATGGGCTGCAAAGCTAGCGGGTGAATCCCACTCCGCATGCACATCAACCCGAAAGGAAGAATGATCAGGAACGTAAACAGCGTCGCCGCCATCCCCACCGCGCGAACGCCGCGCACATTAATGGCTGTGATCACCACGATGTGCAACACCGCAATCATTGAAGTCAGCCAAGCCGCGTCCATCCCCTGCAACTTAAAGATCGTGATCAGCGACTGCGACAAGTACCCGGCAAACAGTAGCGGATAAAGAGCCGCATCTACGATGCTGTACAAAAACGATAGCCATGCACACTGAAATCCCGCAAACGGCCCCAACGCCCGCCGCACCCAAACGTAGTAGCCGCCCTCCTCAGGAATCGCCGTCCCCAGCTCCGCTGTGAGCAACGCCACCGGTAGCGCCCAAATCACCGGAATCAGCAAAATCAGGATCAAACCCAACGTGGGTCCCAGCGAGCCAATCACCGGCTCCAACCCATAAGGACCCCCGCTCACCAAGCAGAACATCGCCAACGCGAGGGGCAGCGTCCGCAGTTTCGCGGGCGAACTTTTCATCCGAAGAAAGGATTATCCCGTTATTGGCCCGAATGCGCCAAACTCTATCCCATGAGCGCGCAAATCCAAGTCGTTGATGTCGCGCTCGACCCCCGGTCCGGCGGCTCCGACGCCATCTACTCCTACCTTCCCATTCCTGGCCTCCAACCTGGTGACGCCGTCCTCGTCCCCCTCGGAAACCGCCAACTGATGGGCTACGCCATCGCAACCCGAAAGGTCACCGAAGAGGACCTCGGCTTCGACCCCAAGCACCTTCGCCCTGTGAGCGGAATTGTCGACGGCCTCCGAGTCCCCACCCCCGTCCTCAAAGCCGTCCACGAGGTCGCCAAAGAGTATCTCTGCCCTGTTCCCGTCGCGCTCACCGTCGCAACACCTCCGGGCGTCAAGGACCGCCTCATTCCCATCTGGACCCGCACCACCGAGCCCACCCCGATCGAACTAAAACCCCTCGATAGGGAAGTCCTGCGCACCCTCGAAGACCAAGGCGGCGAGCTCGAGGTCAAACCCACCGAGACCGGCACCACCAAGGCCCTCAAAAACCTCCAAAAGCTCGGCCTCGTCCATCAAACCCTCCGCCTCAAGCCCCCCGCCAGCCGCAAAAAGCAAGAGGGCACCTTCCGCCTCATCCCCGATCACGACCAAGTCGAAGCATTCCTCCAAAAGGAAGGCAAAAAGAAGCCCGCCCAGGCCATCGTCCTGATGCAGATGCAGCAGACCGACGGCACCGCGCTTTCAAGCGCGGAAATCCGCGCCATGGCCGGCGTCACCGAAACCACCATCAAAGCCCTCGTCACCGCCAAGCTCCTCCAGGAAGTCGACGAGGACCACCCCGCCCCCGCCAAAAATCCCCCCACGCCCAACCCCCACCAACAGCTCGCTATCGACGCAATCACCAGCGCGATCCACGAACACCGCCCCCAGCCCTTCCTCCTCTACGGAGTCACCGGAAGCGGCAAAACCGAGGTCTTCCTCCGTGCCGCCGCCAAAGCCCTCAGCGACGGTCGCCAAGTCCTCTACCTCGTCCCCGAAATCGCCCTCGCCGCCCAAGCCATCGCCCAGCTCAGGGACCGCTTCGGTGCCCGCGTCGCCATCATGCACTCCGAGCTCACCCCGGTCGAGCGCCTCGCCAACTGGCAGCGCATCCGCAACGGCGAAGCCAGCATCGTCCTCGGCCCCCGAAGCGCCCTCTTTGCCCCTCTCAACAACGTCGGCCTGATTATCATCGACGAGGAGCACGAGGGCGGCTACAAACAAGAGCAGGCCCCCCGCTACCACGCCCGCGACGTCGCCCGATTCCTCTCCCGGCAGCACAACTGCCCCCTCGTCCTCGGTTCCGCAACCCCCTCGCTCGAAAGCTTCTTCGAAGCCGAATCGAACGAAAACGCCGCCGATGAATCCAAGCTCACCCTCTTAACGCTCCCCACCCGCGCCGCCTCTGCCCAACTCCCCAAGGTCTATATTGACGACCTCACTCAGGTCTACAAGCGCGGCGTCCCCAGCATGTTCGGCGAGCTCCTCACCGAAAAGCTCCACCAAACCATCGACGCAGGAAACCAGGCGATCCTCTTCCTCAACCGCCGCGCCTACGCCCCGTTCCTCATGTGCCGCGACTGCGGCCACCAATGGACCTGCCCTGAATGCGCCGTCTCGCTCAGCTACCACCGGGGCATCAACAAGATCAAATGCCACCACTGTGGCTACCAAGAATCTGCCCCCGCCGAATGCCCCAAGTGCGCCGGAATCAAGATCAAGCCCTTTGGCGTCGGCACCGAGAAAGTAGAAGAGTCCGTTCGTGAGCTCTTTCCCAACGCTCGCGTCGCTAGGCTAGACCGCGATATCGCCCAGAAAAAAGGCGCCCTCGAAGAGGTCATCGCCAACTTCCGCGCCGGAGAAACCAACGTCCTCGTCGGCACCCAGCTCGTCGCCAAAGGCCTCGATTTCCCCGACGTCACCCTTGTCGGAGTCATTGCCGCCGACGTCTCCCTCAACCTCCCCGACTTCCGCTCATCCGAGCGCACCTTCCAGCTCCTGAGCCAAGTCGCCGGCCGCGCCGGACGCGGAACCAAAGCCGGTGAGGTCGTCATTCAAACCTTTAACCCCGACGCCCAAGCCATTCTCAGCGCCCAAACCCACGACTTCCTCGCCTTCTACCAAGCTTGCAAAACCGAGCGCATGCAGGCCGACTATCCGCCCTTCTGTCGCCTCGTCAACATTGTCTTCTCCGGCGAATCCCGCCCCGCCGTCCTCTCGCTCTGCGCCCGCGCCCTGGCGCACCTCCAAAAAGTCGACGGACTCACAATCCTCGGCCCCGCCGACTGCCCCCTCGAACGCCTGAACGGCAAGTGGCGCCGCCACCTCCTCATCAAACACGAATCGCACCTCGCCGAAATTGGCACCGCCCTCGACGGGCTTGAAGAAAAAGGCGTCACCTTCACCATCGACGTCGACGCTTACTCACTCATGTAAGCCTCAAAACCCCCTCTCCCCACCAGGGGGGAGAGGGGGTTTTGAGGTGGGGATCGGCTACCTCAAACTCTAGAAAAGGATTACTTCCACCTAAAGTCGTCTATGGCCTTGTCCATCTTCCGAATAGCCTCCGTGTTCTTCTTGATCTCCTCTTCATAGTTCCCAAATGGAGCTGTCCTCAAATACACCCCACGCCTCGAAAAATATGTGTGGCTAACCCCATCAAAGATATTGTCCGCCTTTAGCGTCCGCGGATCATAGCTCCATCGCTCGACAACGATGTAGTCTTTGCGATACTTGATGTCCCACAAGTACGGTTCGTACTTCGCATCATCAGGTTGCACCTTGCGAAAAACCGCCGTCGAATAAGCGATCATCGCCACATCCTGCGGGTCTGTAAATGCCGTCGCGAGCCGGAGATCTTGCTTCTGAGATTGAGGCGCATTCGCAACCCCCAGCCCAAGCAGAACGCCGACAGCAACCAACCCAATCGATTTCATTAAGTGTGAAACGAGTGGCAACCAGGACGGTTTCTACCCCGACTTCGGATGCGCCTTCGCCACCGTTTCCTTCAGCCGCTCGATACTCACGTGAGTATAAATCTGCGTCGTCGCCAGGCTCTCATGCCCCAGCAACTGCTGAACCGTCTTGAGGTCTGCCCCGCCATCCAGCAGGTGCGTGGCAAATGAATGCCGCAGCGTGTGCGGCGACGTCTCCGGGGGCAATCCCGCCGCAATCGCCCACCGCTTCACAATGTTCTGCACCGTCCGCGTTGTCAGCGCCAGCCCCTTATCGTTGGTAAAGAGCGCCGACCCCGCCACCCGCGGACCCCGAACGTAATCATCCAAAGCCGCCGCCGCCGTCGAGCCGTAAAAAACCACCCGCTCTTTGTTCCCCTTACCAATCACCCGCAGCGACCGCTCGCCAAACGAAACATCGGCCAACTTCACGGAAACAACCTCCGCCGCCCGAAGCCCCGCCGAATAAAGAAGCTCCAACAAAGCCCGATCCCGCTCGGGAGTCCGACCCACCGTCGTCTGGTCCAAAAGCTCCCCCGCCTGCGGCTGGTTCAGGCTCTTCGGTAGCTTTTTCCGCTTATAAGGAGCCTCCAAAGGCTCCGTTGGGTCGGCGTCCAAAGCCCCAACCGTCCGCAGATATCGCGCAAAGGCGCGTAGCGTCGAAAGCTTCCGCGCCCGCGAAACCGGCTGCCCTCCGTGCTTTCTCAGAAACAAGCGAAGGGAGGAGGTGTCAAACACCGAGTCATCGGCAACAAACGCCAAGTACTGACGCAAATCCGAGCCGTAAGAACGAACCGTCGCGGCTGATCGCCGCGCCGACAAATGAACCAGAAAACCCTCGAGATGCTCAGCAAGCGAGCCGTTCACGAGGCATCACCCCTTCTTCATGATCAGCGAAACGTTGTGTCCGCCAAATCCAAACGAGTTGTTCAGAACTGTGTTCAATTCTCGCTTCTGCGCCACATTCGGAACGTGGTTGATCAGCGGATCCGTGTCCTGATTCTCAAGGTTAATCGTCGGAGGCATGATCGAATCGCGCATCGCCAAAATGCAGATCAGCGACTCAATCGCTCCCGCCGCACCCAACGTGTGACCGTGCATCGACTTCGTCGAGCTCACCGCCAGCTTGTAAGCATGCTCGCCAAACACTTTCTTCACCGCTTCAACTTCCATCGGGTCGCCAACCGGAGTCGAGGTTCCGTGAGCGTTGATGTAATCAATCGCCGTCGGCTCAAGCCCAGCCTTGCGCAAAGCCATGTTCATCGACTTCGCCGCGCCACGCCCCTCAGGGTGCGGAGACGTAATGTGATAAGCGTCTGCCGAGAAGCCGTAGCCGACAATCTCGCAGTAAATCTTCGCCCCACGCGCTAAAGCGTGATCGCGATCTTCCAAAACCAAAATGCCCGAGCCTTCGCCCATAACAAAGCCATCTCGGTCTCTGTCAAACGGCCGCGAAGCCCGCGTCGGCTCATCGTTCCGACCCGTCATCGCACGGCAAGCACAGAATCCAGCCACGCCAATCGGGTTCACCGGAGCTTCTGATCCGCCCGCCATCATCATCCGCGCATCGCCGCGCTTGATAATCTCGTAGGCATCGCCAATCGCGTTAGCACCCGTCGAACAAGCCGAAACAACCGCGTGGTTCGGTCCGCGTAGGTCGTTCATGATCGAAACCAAACCGCTCGCCATATCCGCAATCATGTACGGCACAAAGAAAGGCGAAACCCGGTCCGGCTTCAGGTCGTGAATAAATTTCGTCTGGTCGTACATCGACTTCAGACCGCCGATTCCTGACCCAATCAGAACGCCAAACTCGTCCTTCAGCTCTTCGGTCAGCTCAACGCCGCAATCCTTAAGCGCCATCGTGGCGGCTGCGATTGCATACAGCAAAAAGGGGTCCATCCGACGGGCGTCTTTCTTATCAACCCAGTCGGTCGGTTCAAAATCGGGAACCTCTCCCGCAATTTGGCAGGAGTAAAGCTCAAGGTTCTCCATCTGCTGAATCCGGCGGATACCAGACTCACCAGCTATGACCTTGGGCCAAAAGACGTCGACACCGGTGCCGAGCGGGGTTACCGCTCCAACTCCGGTGACGACGACACGCCCGGATGGTTCGGGCAAGACGCTCATTAGCCGGCGACTTTCTTCGAGATGTATTCGACCGCGTTTCCGACAGTCTTGATCTCGCCGACTTCTTCGTCCGGAATGTCAATCCCGAACTCGTCCTCGAAAGCCATGACCAACTCAACGACGTCCAGTGAATCTGCACCCAGATCCTCGGTGAAGCTAGCTTCCATGACGACTTCTTCGGCCTTCACGTCGAGTTCTTCGACGGTGACCTTCTTGACTCTTTCAAAAATGTCTGTAGACATAATCAATCAGAACAATACCCGTTCTGCCCTCTCTCTATCTTACGAACACGGCACTCCAAACGGTGCAGATGAGCCCAAAATGTCGCACACAAACTTTCCAGCTCTTAATCACACGAGCCACCACTCGACGACTTCGAAGTCCTTGTCTGCGATCTCGACCTTGACCGCTCCAACTGATCTGGCTAAGTCTGTTGCTTGCTCGACTGTTATCTGCGAGACATTAGGGGTCAACTCGATGCCACCGCTAAGCAGTGCCTCCTTCCTGACTGCTTCGGCTGCCTCTCTTGTGTCCCAGTACAACACGGATTCTGGGTCTACCGTATCCCCATATCTGACACCGATCCTCCAGACCATCTTCCCCTCATGCTTCTCGAGATCGAGAGGCGCGTCGGTAGTCTGGAGAATCGATAAACGTTGCATCTCCCGGAGAGTGCAAAACTCCTGCAACATGTCTGGGGTCAGCTTCATTTGATCTCAGTATCGGTGGAGTCTAGACTTGCAGTTTCTTCCAAAGGCTGACTAGGTGGTTTCTGAATTGGTCTCACGATAATCAGCGAGGTTCCGAGCAACCCCAGTTCCTCTGCCGTCTTCAAGCCGTTGTGAATCAGTCCCACCTTCGGGGTCTCCTGACCAGTCATGTTCTTAGTAGGATCGTCCATGCTTCCATTCTATCAAAGCCCAACCATTGCTGCTGGATTCTGCTTGAAGATGTTCGCTTCGCGGCGATCCCTTGCATCAGTGCATGGGATCGATCCTTCGGGATGCGACCCACATCGAAGCCGTTGCAGCTTCGATGCCAACAAAATGGTCATTCCTGCTCAAACGGAAAGTCACCTCAAAGAATAAGTACTGAACAGCGATTCAGACTCCTTTTGAAATGACACTTCGGCTCAGTGCCTCCAAGCTGAACCAAGGGACAAGGGATTTCAAACTGATTAACATCAATCTCCCGAGGGTGGGCGATACCAACATCTGGAACCGGACTGACCTCGGCTCTTTTCAGCAAGCGCGTGTGCCCTCAAGGATCAAAAGACCTTCACGGCCATCAAGCCGTCTTCATGAAACCGCCTGCCAAGAGTAGCTCCCCTCGACTTACCAAAGCAGTCGCAGTGAGTCATGGCGGGATTCAATTAGAATTGCTAACTCTTCGGTGACAGATATGACGTTCGCGGCGGCGGGCGAAGGCGTGAGTCCTAAAATGGGTATATTCCCAGAATGCAGGTACCTCCTTCCCATAACGGGTCAAGCTATGATCAATTCAAGGCGTTTGTAGTACAGCAAGGAGCAACCATTTCCCCCGTGGTGGAGCCATGGCTAATGCAACAGTACAGCCAAGGCGTATCCCCAGCCCAGTGCGCAAGCGTTCTGAAAGGCTTGGCTCCCAAAACCCCTTGGCTAGCTTGGATTGTTGCATTAAGTGCGATTCTCTTCGGGCTTTGGGGGTTTGCATTTAGCTCGCGATCAGGGGGCGAGTCGGTTGATAATCAGACATCCAGCAGCTCCCCGAAACCGACTTCATCAAATGAAGAGAAGAAGCCAGAGCCGGCTGTAAACGAGTTTGCTGAAGTAACCGCGGAAGGAATCCTCGCCGACTTCGCTGGCAATTCGATCAAAGCAACGGATTGGTATGAAAAAAACAAAGTGCGGGTAAGAGGCGTTGTGGACCACACGGGGAACAATGCTTTCGGGGGAAAGAGCACTGTTGTAGTGCTCGAAACCCGTAAACGAAGAGTATTTGACCCATCTGTTGAATTCTGGTTTGATGAAACCTTTAGGTCACAGGTTGCGGAACTCAAGGATGGTCAGACTGTGACGCTGACTGGTGAATTCAACGAAACTTCTTTCACTGGCGACGTGAAATTCAAAGGACTGTCCATCGTTACTCCCTAATCGAACCCACTGACGGCAAGTCGGTCGCGAAGAGCTTCTCGATTATTGCGAGATTCTACAAGAATTGCTAAACTTGAGTCATGCACGTCCTCATCGTTTGCGAGAATGGAGCTGATTCCGTTAGCGAGGTTTCAGGCGTTCGTGAAGCTCAGGCTGAGATTCGTGAGTTCGCAGATAGTTACTCGGGTGGCATCATGCTCGACGACGGCCAGTGGCTTCACAATGGGGACGCCTACGCTCAAGTTATCTGCTGCATGGATGTAGATCACCAAAACAAGGTCGTCTCCATTTAATGCCTCGGGATTCTCAATCCAGAGGCTTTGTTTACGGTTGATTTGCCTCCTCCGCCTTCGCTGACAATTGGTAGGGAAGTAGTCAGCAACTACTCCTCAACCCAACCGAAACCAGGTTGACAAAGGCCCCCTTCCGTCGCCTAGAGAGTGACGATGAAACTCTCGCTCACACCTCCGCAAACCATGCGCCCATTCGCGCCCACTTTTGGTCAAAATCCCAAACCATCCGCACCTAACGCGCCCATTACGCCCACTCCACAACCCACTGCCCAACAAAGCCCAAACAAGGAACTCCCCTGAACCTAAACTGCCCCTATTGCCCGACACACACTTCAAACCAGAAGACCGTCAGGTGCCAAAATGACTCACGGCGAGAGGGTTGAGCCTAACATCCGGAACCCACTCGCTGGCGCGACGTTCCACCCTTGTGAAACGATGCAACAATTTTGAAAATCCTTTGAGGTACAATCACTGATTCAGAAATGGCAAATAAGAAGTCGAGTAAAAAAGATATCCGCCGCATCGCTAAGAAGACGGCCGTCAACACCAGCGTTAAGAGCGCTCTGAAGACCTACATCAAGAAGAGCCGCAAGGCAACCGCTGCTGGCGACCCAGCTGAAGTCAGCGCAAACCTGGTCACCGCAGTGAAGGCTCTCGACAAAGCCGCACAGAACGGTCAGATCCACCCAAACCAGGCTGCTCGACGAAAGTCGCGCATCGCAAAGAAAGCCGCCGCTGCTCTCAAAGCCGCTGGTAAGTAAGCCCGACCCGGAAGCCATTTCCGAACCGAAAACCCCTCAAATTCATTGAGGGGTTTTCTTTGTGTCATTCTTAAACCATGGCAAGAATCCGCAGCAATATCCGGAGGTCGAAGTCCAACTTCCCCTGGTTTTGGCTTCTCGCCCTCCTCGGATCGATCTACCTCTTCTGGATCTTCCCCAAGCAGCGCCCCCCCGCCGCCCCCGAATTTTCGGATGTAGTGATTTCCACTAATTCACGCTAACCGCAAAATCAGCAAGCGTAAAGTGGAGATATGAAGAACGTCGGTTCTACAGATCGCCTCATCCGAATCATCCTCGGTGTGGCACTCCTCATCCTGCTCGCGGTCGGTCCCACTCCGATCCGCTTCATCGGAATCCTCAGTTTCGTCATGATCGGCACCGCCTCCACCCGCGTCTGCCCGCTCTACATCCCGTTCAAGCTTAACACCGACAAGTAACTAGAACACCGTCATCTCGTTCCAGTTCTCGCCGAGCTTCGCATCAACCTCGACCGGAACCTTAAGCGGCAACGACGTCTCCATCAGGTGCCGAATCGGCTCAAGAACTGCGTTGTCGCCGTCCTTCAGCTCAAAAACAAGTTCGTCATGAACGTTCAACAACATCCGAGTCGGTGAACCGTCGAGCTGTTTGCGAACCGTCATCATCGCCAGCTTAATCATGTCCGCCGCCGTTCCCTGAATCGGCGCATTCATCGCCTGCCGCTCCGCATAGTTCCGGTCGTTAAACCGCGACGAATGAATATCCGGGAAGTACCGACGCCGACCCGTCAGCGTCGTCGTAAAGCCCTTCGACCGAGCATCAACCACCACGTCCTGCGTGAACCCTTTCACCGTCGGGAACCGCTCGTTGTAAAGGTTAATCAGCTCCTTCGCCTCAGCCCGGCTAAACCCACCGCCCAACTGGTTCGCCAATCCAAAATCGGTCACGCCATAAAGCACCGCGTAGTTAAGCAGCTTTGCATAACGCCGTTGATCCTTAGTCGGCTCCTCGGTCCGGAACATAATCCGCGCCGTCGCCGAGTGAACATCCTCGCGATTCTCAAACGCCGAAACCAAAGCCGGCTCGCCGCACATATGAGCAAGCACCCGAAGTTCGATCTGCGAATAGTCGAACGAGGCAAGAGAATAACCTTCGGCGGCAATAAACGCTTTCCGAATCGATCGACCCAACTCAGTCCGAATCGGAATATTCTGCAGGTTCGGATCGTTGGAAGAAAGTCGCCCTGTCGCCGCCGTCGTCTGCGAGTAAGACGTATGAATTCGACCGTCGGCGCCAATCTGCGTCTGCAATGCATCCGCATAAGTCGACTTCAACTTCGTAAGTTCGCGCCAAGTCAAAACCTCCCCGGCAATTTCATAAGTCGGCGCCAACTGCTGAAGAATCTCCGCCCCTGTCGCATAACCGGTCTTCGTCTTCGTCGCTCCTGGAATCTGCATCTTGTCAAACAAGATCTCGCCCAACTGCTTCGGCGATCCAATCGTAAACTCCTGTCCCGCAAGTTCGTAAACCCGCTTCGTCGAAGCTTCAATCGCAACCGCCAACTCCTTCGAGAACTCATGCAACTGACTCTTCGAAGTCCGAATTCCCAAAACCTCCATTTCCGCAAGAATCGGCGTCAGCGGCAACTCAATCGTCTCAAGCACCGAAGTCTGTCCTTCCTTCTCCAGCCGTTCCCGCATTGCTCGCTGAAGCGGAAGCAGAGAAGCGGCCGTCTCCTCCGGCGTCGTCGGCGAAACAAGATCGGTATAGCCCTGAATCAAATCTCCAAGCAGATATCCCGCTCGGCCCGATTGCAAAACATATCCCGCCAGCAAAGCATCGAACCCAACCGCCGCATCGAACTTCTTCGCCGCCTTATACAAAGGCTTCGCATCATGCACCGCCGCCTGACCAGGGAACGTCGCCAGCAACCGAAGCCCATCTTCCCGCGAGCAAGTGAGAACTTCGTGCCCAACCGCAACGTAAGCTCGCTCAGCATTCTCGTCAAACAGGTCCTCCGTTTGCAACGCCGCAAAATGCAGCCCAAACGGCTGACTGTTCACCGTGCTCTTCAGCATGATAAACGAGCTCACTTCCCGGGCTGCAAACTCCAGTTTCTGCTGAACAACCTCAACCACCGGCTCCGAAAGCGAAGCGCCTTCAACATAAGGCCCCAAAACCCGCTGAATGTTCTTCGCATGGGAGCGCATTTCAAATCGCTCCAAGAACTCCTTGCCCGCCGAAAACTCTGCTTGAGTCAGCACAAACGGCTCAAAGTCGTACGAAACATCGCAGTCTCGCTTGATTGTCGCCAGCCACTTGGAAAGCTTCATCGACTCAACCGCAGGCTCGATCTTCTTCTTGTACTTCTCCGGTACTTCGTCCCAGCGCTCCAAAATTGCTTCGACCGATCCAAACGTGGAAATCAGCTCCGCCGCGCCCTTATCACCAATCCCCGGGACGCCCGGAATGTTGTCGCTGGGGTCACCTTTGATCGCCTTAAAGTCCACCACCTGACCCGGAGTAACGCCCCACCGCTCAAATACTTCGGCGGCGGTGTAGGTCATCGTCTCCGACATTCCCGTCTTCGGAGTCAAAACGCTAACCCAATCGTCGACCAGCTGCAAGGTATCCATGTCGCCGGTGACAATCGTCGTCCGATATCCGTTCTGCTCAGCCTTCAACGAGAGCGTGCCGATGATATCGTCCGCCTCAAATCCAACAAGCTCAAGCTGAGGAATTCCCAGCGCAGAGAGCAGGTTGCGTGACTCATCCAGCTGAACAATCAGCTCAGGCGCGGTTTCCTTTCGCGTTCCTTTATAATCGGCAAACTCCGTGTGTCGGAATGTCTTCCCCGGCGCATCCAGCGCGACTACAATCGCGTTCGGCCGAATAATCTCCAGAATCTGGAAGAGCATGGACGTAAACCCATGAAGAGCATTCGTCGGGCGTCCGTCGCTTGTCGAAAGGTAGCGGGTGGCGTAGAACGCCCGAAACAAAAGGGCGTAGCCGTCAATGATCACCAGTCGCTTTTCCGACATGGCAAGAGTTTAACTCCGAAATCGCCCCAGTGTTACAAAACCGAGACGGTACCGCTGGTACACTTGATTCACGGTGATTCGGCAGGGAAGCTGACCCGTTCTGGTAACTGAAACGATGGTGTATAGACCACTTCGGTACGAACAGATCATGCAGGCCGCCGACGCCTATGAGGTTCGCGCGCGTCGCATGTTTGGTGGAATGGGCGTGTACACAAGCGAGCGCATGTTTGCCTTCCTTATGGATAACGACGTCGCCTTCAAACTCAATCCCACGGACTACGAAGAAGCGATGACCATTGAAGGAGCCAGCGTAATGGTTCCCGAGCCTGGCGCAGATCCACTTCGAGAATACGTTCGTTTTCCCAAGTCTGTTCTCGACGATTCCAACGAGTTTATGAAGTGGTTGGAACGCAGCGCCGAGTATGTTCGGAACCGCGCTGCTCGAACCGCGTAAACTAACGAGGTTCGTGATGTTTAAACTTCTTCTTGCGGGTGCCTTGTGCTTTGCCACAATCACGCCTCAAGAGCCTGTGGCAAAGGCAAATCCAAGGATCTTAATGATCCCGCTTGATGGCCGCCCCGCCGCTGGTCAGTTTGCCAAAATGATTGCCGCAATGGCCGGCTACGAGGTCATCCTCCCTCCCCAAGACTTACTGGGCCGATTCACTGAGGACGCTAACGTCGACAAAATCTTTGAGTGGCTCGAGGCCCAAGACCTCACCAATGTCAAAGCCCTGATCGCAAGCGCAGACATGGTCGCCTACGGTGGGCTAATCCAGTCGCGCGTTGCCAATATCGACTCCACCCTCGCAATTCAACGCCTTCGACGACTCATCACCTACCGCGCCAAGCAAGAGTCCAACCTTAAGTTCTACGTCTACGCATCCAACATGCGACTCACGCCAACGGCTACTGTCAAAGCGGCTCCGTATCGGATGAACTTGGCAAAGTACGAGGAGATCAAGGATAAATTTGAGCGGACGGGTGATAAAAAGTTACTGAGCAAACTCAAGAATCTTAAGGCAATGGTGCCCTTGGAGGAGATTCAACGCTACGAGAACACGCGAAACCGAAACTTCGAAGTCGTGCGCACCCTTATGCGTATGGCAAAAAGCGGTCCCGTCGACTACCTGATCATCGGGCAAGACGATGCCAAACCTGACGGCCCCCAAATCCAGGAGAACACCAAGCTTCGCGAGTTCGCAAGCTATCTTGAACTGGGCGATAAGGCATATTTCTGCGAAGGGATCGACCAGCACGGAAACATCCTCGTTTCCCGAGCAATCCTCTCCGACCTCAACTATCAGCCTCGAGTGCGGATTGTTTACAGCGACGGTGATGGCAAAAAGGCGTTCGCCCTTTACGAATCAAAGCCTATTGAGGAAAGTCTCGCTGACCAGCTCTACGCTTCTGGTGCCCGTCAGGTCAAGCCGGGAGAGGAATTCGATTACACGCTGTATGTGAACACTCCTGGCCGTCGGAGGAGCACGTTCCAATCATTCATGCGCAACCTGAAAGATGAGATCGATCAGGGTTTCCCTGTCGCAGTGGCTGATATCAATTTCGGGGTCGATGGCACTTCGGACGAGGAACTCATCGCCGGGCTAAGCGAAGAGCGACGCGTCCATCGTCTGCTCGCATTTGCTGGTTGGAATACCGCCGGAAACACGATCGGAACTGCGATTCCTGCCGCGAATGTCTTCCTCAGCGGCCGTGCGCTCGAGACCGACGCGCTCACCAGAGAAGTTGCCCAAAGAGAGTTCCTACTTCACCGGATGATTGACGACTACGCGTACCACAAATACACCCGACCTGCGGCGTACAGAATGATCGACCAGTATCAGTCTCAACGCGACGAAGTGTACGGCGATACCTTTACTCGCATCAATCAGTTCGTCCAGGATGACCTGACTAAGCACGCCAAAAACCTCTTCGAGCTCCAGTTCGAAGGGAAGTCGTTCTTCGCCAGCAACAAAGAGTATCGAATTGTCGGCATGGAGCAACTCAGCGTCTCCCTCCCTTGGCCGCGTGCCTACGAAGTCGCCATCGACTTCAAATTCCGAGTCGAACAGGTAGGAAATCAGCGATGATCGGAAGGCTCGTGGGTTCGGTTGTTGAAGTCGAGGGCAATCTCGTTTTGCTCGATGTTCAAGGGGTTGGCTATGAAGTAACCGTTCCCGATTCGTGTCTCCCAAAACTCCCGCCAAACAGCCCGGCCACGCTCTACACGCGACAAATTTTCCGCGAAGATGGTGTCTCCCTGTGCGGATTTTTAGAGCGAAAGGATCGACATGTATTCGATCTTTTGTTAGATGTTAAAGGGTGCGGACCAAAGGTCGCCCAAGCCCTCGTCGGTCAAGTGGGAACCGAGGAAGTCCTGGATGCAATCTTCGTCAATGACCCCAAAACTTTGGCACGCGCAAACGGCGTTGGCCAGCGATTGGCTGAACGCATTATCCTAGAGCTTAAGCCGAAAATCGATCAGCTAAAAGTGGTCCTCACCGGAAAGATAGTTCAGACACCTGTTATTTCTGCGGATACCGAGCTTGTTGAAGCATTAATTGCCTTGGGATATCGACGCCCAGACGCCGAAAGTGCCGCGCTGAAAACCTCGATTACGGATAACACAGAAACACGACTAAAAGTCGCACTAAAGCTCCTTAGTCGCTAACGATAAGGCTATTCTTCGTGTATATTTGATCGGATTGACGTAGGTCAACACCTGAATTATTCCGTCTTTACACAGGCACTTTCCCATGAAAACTCAACGCAGTGCAGCGTTTACGCTCATCGAACTTCTTGTCGTCATCGCGATTATCGCGATCCTCGCCGCAATCCTCTTCCCAGTATTTGCCCAAGCTAAATTGGCAGCCAAGAAAGCCGCGGCCATCAGTCAGTACAAACAAACTGGCACCTCGATCATTCTCTACACTTCCGATGCGGATGATCAATTCCCTCTTGGAAGTGTTCCCAACCTCACGACCGCAAACGTCACCTACCGAAACACCGACTTCACCCCGTTGACCCCGGCTGGATGGAACAACGATGCAATTGCTCGTGCGGAGCACGAACTGGTCTGGGCGAACTCAACCTTCCCCTATCATAAGAGCTACGATGTGATGCTCGCTCCTGCGACGAACGTGACCAACCTCACCGGTGCGGCGTTCAACTATTCAACTGCGAGCCGCACTCCAAAGGCAGTCAGCATGTCGTTCAACGGCCTCATGCAGTACATGTCCACAACGGCAATCGAAGCCCAGAGCCGACTAACGATGCTCTGGCCAGGTTTTGGTAACGCGGCGAACAACGGTGCTGCATTCCTCTCTCCTCGACTGAACTGTAACTCAGCCAGCGGCGGAGTCTGTATGTTCAACCCAGGCGGAGTTCCTCAGGCAGGCGCGACCGGAAATCCTCAGATATTCAGCTTCTCGTTCACTCCAACCTACCACGTCTACGGACGAGGCAACGTCCACGTCTTTGCTGACTCATCGGCTAAGTTCGTGGTTTACAGCAACGGAAACCGCGCTCCATTCCCCGCAAGCACGAACTCGAACGTCGTTTGGCAATTCTTGGATGATGCTCGGGGCAACATTCCAACCTCGCCCGGCGCATTCTTCCGTGGCATGGGTGGTCTCCGAGGTGCTAACTACGCTGCAGCATTCTGCCCTGACAACTCATTCTCGAACTAACATATGAAAGCAATCGCCCTTGTTATCGTTTCGTCACTCTTGCTCATCGGCTGTGGCAGCTCTGAAGAGGCTGCCTCGGCGGCTCCAGCAACCCCAGCGGCAACTGCACCTGCTCCAACCCAGCAGGCACCAGCAACCGACGGAACCGCTGGTGTGGCCACCCCACCAATCTCGGATGCATCCAATGGCGGGGTAGAAGAAGTCGCTCCCGGTCAAGCCGGTACTCGCTAACTAGCGACGTGGATCACGGGTCGAAGGTTGGGATCAGCCTCGACCCGTCTTAGTATCTCTCGGGTCAACGGAGCAATATCGCCCTCGCCCGAGAACAAGAACTTGATCAAGTAAGCGCCAGGTCCGCGCTCGCCCCAGTTGAAGTAAGCGTGAGCTCGCTTGCCTGTGAGCTTGCCAATATGAAGCAATAGTGCCGCCAGCGAGTTGGGAACCGCGACACCTGTCGCCCGAAGCACCCGGTAGCCCTCAACTTCATAGCCGCGCACTTTGACATTGCCCTCAAAGTTAGAGGCATCACGAACCCCAATCTCGAGGAACAAGATCGGCTCATTTTCGGGAATGTCGTGATCGCGCCGTGTCTCTGCGATCTTCTGCTCATATTCAGCCTTATCCTTCTCATCGGGCCGGTTCGGAATAATCCTGATCTGTCCGCCCGCCTGTGCAGCTTCCTGGACAAATTGAATCGCCCTAAGGTCAAGATCGACACCATTAACGCGCAGCTCCAACGTGCGCCAGATTCGCGAGATGAACGAGACAAACACCACAACGCCAATGAAGAACGCAGCGATCTTAAGACCGTCGCTTCGGAAGTAGATATTCGCGGCAAGAGTGTAGAAGAAGATGAGAGTGATCAACCCAAAGGCGGCGCGCATCGCACGGTGCCGACGCTTCAGGGTGATCATAACCGCCAGTGCGGCAGAGGTCATCAGAACCAGAACACCGGTCGCATATGCACCAGCCTGAGCTTCAACAAATGTATGCGGTTTGACTTCTTTGCCCGCCTTGACCAACTCCTCGGCTGCGGAAGCACCAACACGCTTCACCAGCTCGTTCCACTCGTGGTTGTGAGCGTCCACGGTGAACTTGAAGATCATCGTGACCATGATCGCAATTCCCATGAACAGCAACACGAGAGGGCGGTTTGCCCGCGTCCACTCAGGTGCCATTCCGTACTTAGGAAGGTAGCGAGGAACCAAGTTGAGCAGCCCTGCCATCGCCGAAGCGCCAGCAAACCACAAAATCAAAATCGTGCTAACGTCGTAGAGGGTCCCAAATCCACTTCCGAAGAACTTCTGGGCAAGGTAGGCAAGTGCACGACCATTAGCCGGTCCTGTAGGCTCGGTTACCAGTTTAGGATCAATGAGAATCGTGGTAACGAACGATGAAGAGATCAGCAGAACGCTCATGATCAATGCCGCGCTCAGAAGGAGCTTGCGGGTGTTCTTGATGCGGCCGACCGGGTGTTCTTCGGTGTCTCCCTTCTGTCCCTTGACCAGGGTCATGACGGCGACGCCGGTTTCAAACCCCGAAAGCCCAAGAGCGAGCTTTGGGAAACCAATCAAGATCAGAAGCCCGATCTGCCAGATGCTCGGTGCTTTGGGTCCCGCAGTAAGGCTGTTCTGCCAGTTTGCAATAAGCTGAGGGTTGGCAAAAAGCTCCTGAATTCCCTTGCCAATGACAATCGCATTAAGGAGGAGATAGAGAGCGACAAGACCAATTGCAAGCCCGACTGCCTCCTTAAACCCTTTCAGGAAGACGGCTCCGAGCGCACAGAGCAGGATCAAAGTAAACGGAATCAGCCAGGCATGAGCGTTCGAAACACTCTTCTCGAAAAAGGCGTTTCCAACAATGTGCTCAGCTGCGTCGGCGGCTGAAAGCGTCATCGTGATGATAAAGTCAGTCGCTGCAAAGCCGAGCAGGACAAGAACGAGTAGCTTCGCTTGCCAAGCCTTCAGGAGCTTCTGAAGCATCGAAATCGACCCTTCACCATGTGGGCTGGCTTTCGCAACGCGCGCATAAACCGGATACGCCCCGAAGATGGTGACCAGCACAAGAATCATCGTCGCGAACGGCGAAAGATTCCCTACGGCACTGATGGCAATCGAGGGCTGATATCCAAGAGTCGAGAAGTAATCGACACCGGTCAAACACATGACTTGCCACCAAACGTGGGTCTTGTGTTTGTGCTCTTTGCTACTCTCGGGCTCGAAAGGTCCCTCTGAATCAGGAACATGACCCTCAAGGAGCCACTTCATAAACGGTGAGCGCTTTGTATTTGTCAGCTTCGATGGGAGCTTAATTTCCATATATGGCCTTCGCCAGTGTCTACGTTGACTCAAATAGGATAGCTCATCTACGAGCCACTCAGATACAAAGCTACGCTCGGTAGAATGTAAGGGATTCATGCCGAACTACGTGACCAGCGTCGGAATGGAGGTTCATGCCGAACTCTCCACGAAAAGCAAAATGTTCTGCCGGTGCCAAGTGGCATTTGGCGGAGAGCCGAATACGCGCACCTGTCCGGTTTGCCTTGCGCTGCCCGGTTCGCTCCCCGTACCCAACCGAGAAGCGATCGAGATGGTGATCAAAACCGCACTCGCCCTCAACTGCAAAATCGGCGGAACCAAGGAAGAAAGCATCTTCCACCGAAAGAACTACTTCTACCCCGACATCCCCAAGGGCTTCCAAACCACCCAGTACGGTGAAGAAAACCCGTTCGGCTACCACGGTTATCTAGAGATTCCAACCCCAGATGGCGGCACCAAGCGCATTGGTATCCGCAGAATCCACCTCGAAGAAGACACCGGAAAGCTCATGCACCTGCCTTCAGGTGGTTCTGGGATTGACTACAACCGCGCCGGCACGCCGCTGATGGAGATCGTCACCGACTTTCCGCCCGATATCCACAACGGCGAGGAAGCAAAGGAGTACCTCTCCCAGCTTCGCCAAATCCTGATGTATCTCGGCGTCTGCGACGGAAAAATGGAAGAAGGCTCCCTCCGTTGTGAGCCAAACATCTCCATTGCGCCCGAAGGCAGCAAAGAACTCGGCGTCAAAAGTGAGTTGAAGAACCTCAACTCGTTCCGATCTGTTCAGATGGGCATCGCATTCGAAAGCCGCCGCCAAGAGGCTGCTCTCGAAAACGGTGAAACTCTGCTCCAAGAAACTCGCGGCTGGAACGAACAAAAAGAAAGTTCCTTCGCGATGCGAATCAAGGAAGCGGAAAACGACTACCGCTACTTCCCATGCCCCGACCTCGTCCCGATGTCCTTCACGCCGGAGTACATTGAGGAGCTCCGCGCCAACCTTCCCGAGCTCCCGCTCGCCAAGTTCCAGCGATACACCCAGGAGTATGGGCTCAGCGCCTACGATGCAAACCTCCTTATCTCCGAGCGAGAGTGGGCGTACTGGTTCGAAGAGGCGATCGAAAAAGGTGGCGAACCCAAAGCCATCTGTAACTGGATGAACTCCGACTTCGCCAAGATGCTGAACGAAGAGGGCATCACATCGCGTCAGAGCAAAATCACCCCTGATCATCTCGTTGAGCTCGTCAAGCTCATCGAAGACGGCACCATCAGCGGCAAAATCGCCAAGACAATCTTCGCCAAAGCGTACGAAACTGGCGACATGCCCAAGAAGCTTGTCGAGGCCAGTGGTGCCACCCAGATCAGCGACACCGGAGCCATCAAAGCACAAGTCCAGGCGGTCCTTGACGCCAACCCAGACGTCGTCGCCAAATACAAAGGTGGCAACATGGGCGTAAAAGGATTCTTGGTTGGACAAATAATGAAAGCAACACAGGGTCGTGCAAACCCCGGTATCGTCCAACAATTACTAGACGAGCTCCTTAGCTCTTAAACAGTCCTATGAAAATCGCCGCTCTTGTCTCCGCGCTTCTGCTCTCCGGAGCGGCGTTTTCCCAGGATCGTATCGACGAGATCTGGACCCACGCGACAAACCGTTTCGTGGATCAAATGGATCAGTCCTTCGAGGACGGCGATTTCCCATTTGTCATCTCAATGCTCCGGGTCAGCTACGCCGACGAACCCAACAACTACGAAACGGCAACCAACCTCGGCTGGATGCTCGAAAACGTCCAAGAGTGGCAACAAGCTGAGGACTTCTACAAGCAGTTCATCAAGGACAATCCCGGGAATCCAGAAGCGGCTTATCCCCTCGGATTCTTCTACTACATGCGGAAGCGCTATTCAGAAGCGGAAGGCGTTCTCGAACCAACCCTGACCAAAGCCGTCCACCCAAACACATTCCGGATCCTTGCCAAGTGCTACGAGCGCGAGCAGCGCTATAAGGACGCCATCCGCGTCTGGGAACTGCAAATCAAAAAGTGGCCCGACGACCTTCCCGCTAAGGCAAACATCGACCGCGTGAAGAAGAAAATGGGATGATCATCTCAGTCCGTCTCCAGCCCAAATCCAGCCAGAATCGGCTTGAGCAGGATGGCGAGACCTACAAAGCCTGGGTCTCCGCTCCCCCGGTGGATGGAGCGGCAAACGAGGCCCTCATCAAACTCGTCGCGAAACATTTCAAACTCGCCCCCAGCAAAGTCCAACTCATCAGAGGGCACACCTCCCGTGATAAAGTTCTGGAGCTTGATCTCTAGCTTATAAGTCTAAAGAGCGAATCTGCAGGACTCCAGGAACGACTTGCCGAGATAATCTTTGGTCGTTGGTGACAAATAGGTCAATGTTAGCGACCGAAGCACAACTTAGGTGGATCGCGTCAGGAGCTTTGATTCCAACTGCACGAAGTTGAGCAAACACTGCTGCGGAACTTGATCCGAATGTCACCACCTCAATAGCTGGGGACTCAAAGAAGGCTCGGTAACGACGCAAGAGGTCTACATCGGCATCTTTGGTTGGCTTTACCAAAACCTCTCCAATTGCCAATGCGCTTGTAAACAACCTATCGCCACGATTCTGACACTCCTCAACAAACTTCCTTGCACTTTCCGATGCGGGCGACACGCCTTCGATCAGATAAATCAGTACATTGGCATCAAGAAAAACTCTCCTCAATTCCACTCCTCATTCATTCGGGAGATGTACTCCGCGGCCGACTCGGCAACAAAAAGATGCTTCGCAGATCCAGCCAGGTCGAGAAGCGTAGGGGTTGCCGAGTTCGGCTGAATCGACGATTCCTGAAGAAAAAGTTCCTTGGCCCAGACCAACAACTCCTGTTCTTCCTTTGAGCACGTTTCCATATTCGGCCAACTTACTTTCCAGTCTGAGTTCATACGGAGGTCCCGGACCTGTGCCAAGCGCATTCGATCTCGTGTCGCACGAAATAGGAACCTCTGCTCGGTCGCAACGTTTTTTGGGGCGTTCACCACGCAATGCGCACTTACGTGAGTTTGAAGCCCTGGCTGACGGGCGCTACCTGGATACATCTCTTCAACTTTGTCGCGAATTTCCTTGGTTGAAAACAATGTGCCGGGCTCTGAGTCCTGGGTGAGGCGAACAACAGCGCAGAGAATCCTCGCCCCAAGTGTCATCGAGTGGTGAGTGGGGTGATAGGTTTGCATGCATATATTATACAATGAAAAACATATATAAACAATAAAATTGAAGAAAATACAAGCATCAGTGTTTTGGTGCAGCGTGCATTATTCTGAGTTTTCTCACCTCCGAACTAACTGATTCCGTAAAAATACCGAGAAAATAGAAGAAGACCGATGAGCGACGCAAACCGAACCCAGATGCTGACCAGCGACCCAAACCGAACGGTGATGGGTAGTGCGCCGACGCTCGACCCAAACAAGACCATCATGGGCTCGGCACCTACCATCAACGCGACGGTCACTATTAAGCCCATCCAGTGTCCGGTCTGCAAAACCTTTAACCCCGGCGGCGTCATGTTCTGTGTCGATTGCGGACTCATCTTCGACCGCGCTCTGGATGGCGACGCCTTCGGCGCCCCCGTCGTCCAAGTCCCAATGCTCGTCGACCTCAACGGCCGAGAGCACCCACTCCGACCAGGCACAACCGCAATTGGTCGCGAAGCCGATATCTCGCTGATGGACAGCAAGATCAGCCGCCGCCACGCACAAATTACTAACACCGACGGCGTTCTCGTCTTCGAAGATCTCGGCTCTACCAATGGCTCAAAGGTTAATGGCAATAAGGTTTCGGCAGGCGAAAAGGTATCACTCAACGGCGGAGACAAGATCAGCCTCGGCGGATTCGAAGTCGCAATCCAGCTTCCTGGCGGCCCCGGTGCCGGGGTCACCCAAGCGTTCGGCGGAAACAAGACGGCAGCTATCAGCGTCGCTCCCAAAAAGGAAGTCGGCGCCGGAACGCTCAAATGGAACGACCAGCTCTTCACTCTGAAGGCGGGCGTTAACACCCTCGGCCGAAAGAGCGACAAAGACATCTGCATCCCCGACCCCTACGTATCAGGCTCCCACGCTACCGTCGAAATCGCCGAAGACGGCGTCTACGTCACCGACATCGGTAGCACCAATGGCACGATGATCAACGACAGCAAGCTCAACCCCAACATGAGAACCCTCATGCGAGAGGCAGATGTCATCCGCATCGGCGCGATTGAGTTAACCGTCAGCCTCGCCTAGGTACTCTGAATTAACCCGACCATGGACGAGATCACCGCCGAATACGCCGTTGCCGACCTGCTCCCACCGGCAGAGCTCAAGGTGCTCGCCCATGTGAGCGTCGGTGCAAAAACGGACCTCGGCCGGGTTAGGGAAAACAACGAGGACAAGTTCGAGTTCTACATCCCCGACGATGAATTAATCCTCGCTAGTCGAGGCCAAGTCTTTGTTGTCTGCGACGGAATGGGTGGCCATGCAGCCGGTCAAATAGCGAGCGAACTGGCGTGCAAGACGTTTATCGATGTCTATCTCAGCCATCCTGGCTCAGACCCCAAAGAGGCGCTCAGTACGGCAATCCACGCCGCCAATCGATGGGTATTCCTCACCGCCCGATCAAACGTCGCCCGAAAGGACATGGGCACAACTCTCTCTGCGCTTGTCCTGCTCCAGGATAAAGCATATTGCGTCCAAGTCGGCGACTCCCGAATCTATCGTCTGCGTGCCGGTGAGCTCACCCAAATCACCCAAGACCACACCTTCGTCAACGAGCTGGTTCGTGCGGGCACAATCACCCCGGAAGAAGCGATCAACCACCCCCGCAAGAACGTGATCACCCGAGCCGTCGGGGTCGAAGAGATCGTCGCGCCTGACTTCTTCGAATTCGACATCGTCGAAGGCGACACCTACTTCCTCTGCTCCGATGGCGTCATGAACCACGTTGACGACGACAACATTTTGCAAATCCTCAGCGCAAACGGTCCCGCCGCTGCCGCCTGGAAAATCGTCGGTCAGGCCCTCCTGGGAGGCGGTAGTGACAATACCACCGCCGTAGTTCTCAAAGTGAATCGGCTCGAAATCCGCGATTAACGAAGCTCAATCTCGTGCTGCTCTCCGGCAGGCTTGGTCGCTTGATAGCAGACCTTTCCACCGATCAGGATCTTCACTTCAACGCCACTCCCCTTTCGGGCTACGAGGCAGTCCCAAGTCCGCGCAAACGCTCGGATATTGCGAAGTTCAAACCCCTTCCAGCTGCTCGGAAGTTGCGGAGTTATGCTCAGGCGGCTGAGTCCCGTTGGCCGAATGCCCACCAGCCCTTCCGTGACGATTCGGCAGTACAGACCCGACTCTGCCGAGAGGTGGCTCTGATTCTGCTCTGGATAAGCCTCTTGGCAGTAAGGAACGTGGTCGCCAAACAATCGCCGCTCCGAATACTTCTTCATGTAGTCAAGAGCAAGATCGGGATGTCCAGAACGGAACACGCCGCGAAGCGCATACAACGTCGATCGATCCCAATACGTCGTCGATCCGGCCGCAGTTAGCAATCCATCCTTCGTCCATAGTTGCGGCGAAAAGAGTGCCTTGATTGTCCCTTCCGCACGGTCGTGTAAATCCATGACCAACGGAATACAGATCCAAGATCGAAGCGAGGTCAACCCCTCGTGATACCGATAAGTGTCAAATCCCTCAACCCGAGCGCCAAAAACCTTATCAATCGCAGACCGCAACGCAGTTGCTCGTCGCCGATACGTATCGACCACCGAGTCGGGTTTCTGAAGCTCTTCCGCCAAGTAGGCCGCCGAGATCAGGGCGTCGTAAGTCAGCGACGACGTGGCGAGATTGGTCTTGCCGGAAGAGAATCGCCCTTCCAGTTCATCGCTGTCCGAGGCAATCACTCCATCGCTCGTCTTCTTCCGCTCGCAATACTCCAGGCACCACTCAATCAACGGCCAAGCCTCCCGAGCGTATTCAAGGTTTCCGGTCGACAGCGCCCACCGGCTTGCACCGTAAGCCGTCATCGCTGCGTCGCCCCGATCCCCGGCGCCTTGCCATGTGCTGCGCCCCTCTGCAATGATCGAACTCGGAAGGCGACGGTACTCAGGGTTGATATAGCTTGCATACCACTGATAAGCGTTTCGCGCCGACTCGTTCCCGCCCGCATCGCCAAGGAACGGGAAGAACGGGCTGACATACTCGTTCTGATCGTTACACCACAGGGCCGCCAAGTAGCGATTAAATCCGCCTGGCGCATGCATCAACCCACCTCTGGTCGCAAGTACGTTCTCCGCTGCCCGCAACTTCGAAAACTCAAACAGCTGGTTGATTGCACGGTCGGGAGTCTTCAGCGTTAAGCTGTTCGAGAGCTCGGCTTGGAATGCCCGCCGAGCCTGAAACTCTGGCTCGACGCTTGGATAAACCGCTGGCTGGCTATCCGTATTCGCCGAAAAGACAATGCCAATCTGCGCCGTTGCCCCCGGAGCAAGGAACACCACTCCGCCCGGAATGCACTGACTACTCACGGTTGCGCTTCCCGATAAAAGCTTCTCAGCAGCAATCTGTTTTACAACTCGGGCGGTCGCAGTCTCGATCCGAATCGGTTTACGGCCCGTGTTCTTGATTTGCCACCGCTCCACGATGCACGGCAGGCTCGTGCTCGGGAAGATCGTCTTCTCAATCTCATAGCGAGACCCTTTCTCAACCCAACTCAACGAGCCGTTGATGGCGAACTGTGTTGCCCGACCATTCACGGACTCCCCATCGATCAAGATCTTCGGATCGTTCGCAGAATCGAACTGATAGCTCAGTGCCGCATGAGTGTCATCCTTCTTCTCGCGGATCATCGGCCAACGAACCAGCCGACCCAACGAAACGCGCCCATCCGCGTCCACACTCCAGCGAATAATCGCGTTCACCGAGCGTCCCGCCATTTCAATATGGTCCGAATGCGCCGCCCCTCGGGTCAGCGTCTTCAGTTGGCTCCTGATTCCGCCGCCCGCGGCGAGCTGCCAGCGGTTAGCCACCAAGCTATCCCTCTGAGTCAAAGTAACCGCCGCAATTAGTGAACCGAACATCCATTCTTTATCATATTCAATTGACCACGAGTCCAATGAGGAATCCAGAAATATCTCACATGACACTGCAACACTCATATAATCTGTTGGCGTATGTATCACATGAAGGCGCCAAAAGAGACGCCAGCTGGAGAAACAATGAACAACATCATCGCTTTTAACCCACTCGAGGACATCCGCCGATTTGAGGAGTCGTTCAACCGACTCTTCAGCAGCCCCGCCCCTGCTCCCACCTCGAACAACATCCCCATTGATGTCACCGAGCAAGAGGGCAAGATCTCCATTCGAGCCGCCGTTCCGGGCATTTCGCCCGATGAACTCGAAGTCACCATCGAAAAGAACGTGCTCACCATCAAAGGGGAACACCGCCACGAAGAGCTTTCCGAAGACGGCAAAGTCTTCCGCCGAGAAAACACCTACGGCGTCTTCCAACGCTCAGTGCGCTTGGCCGAGAACCTGAACACCGACGGCATCGAAGCCAGCTTCCGCCACGGAATGGTCACTGTGACGATTCCGAGGAAGGAAGAGGAGAAGCCGAAGACTCTTCGGATTCCGGTGACGACAGAAATGTAAAACCGGTCCGAATGGCCAGAAGCTAGATTAACAGGAGAGGGGAGCGCCCCTCTCCTTCATGATTTACCAAGTTCAAGTGATCTCGACTGCCTTCTCGCTCGTACTACTGGCATGTCATCGGTGTGCCTATTCATCTGGCTGGCTAGTCGATTCACACGATTTGACGAGTACGCAACGGTCCAACAGAAGTATTTGGAATATGCAAGAGCGAACCACCGTCAGCTCTCGCAATTCGAAGCCGAACTGAATACCAATCTCAAAATGGAATCGACGGATACTGACGAAGTCGACGCAAGAAAGTGGCTACAAGAGGCATGGGATAGATATCCAACATTGCTCAAGGCTTTGCTCGTTAAGTATGTCGAAGCTCCACTCGGTACTTCCGAAAATGGACGGCTGAGCGGTGCGAGACTGTTTTTCGAGTGCCTTGCGCTCGCAAACCATCAAATCTGGGATACAGAACTTCGTGTCATTTCGAGGCATCGCGTCGAGTGGTCGCTCCATGATCGGTCCACATTTCACGCTTCAGTGGTCGAGCTCATAATTCACCATGGTAACGCAGAAGGATTTGCCCAACCCGGTGGAACCCCGGACATTGAGTGGATGGTTTCGTTTGATCGTTACTTCGAGTCGCAGTTAAGCAGCTTGCCTGATTCGCGGGAGCTAAAACGGAGAATTGCCGGAGTTCGTGCCGACATCAATGGACAAATGGAACTTATGGTGGGACCAGGAACGGACTACGCACCGCGGCTAAGAAAAGCCATTCGTGACTACTATCTCAAGGCAAATGCCGCCGATAAAGCGAGCGTAATGCGGTTGTTCAAGAACCGTCGGTTCGACCCAAGCGTCGGGGACGGCGGCTAGAAAAACCTCACAAACCCCCTCAAGTTTCCTCTAAGGAAATCTTTACGAGTCCCGATACAAATACCAGGACTCGAGAAGAGGAGACTTGAAACATGCCGGTTACGGAATTTGAATGCGCCATCGCCAAATCACAGATTGGTCGATATATTAACGGGGAAAAGCTTGGACAGGCGGTCGTTGACCAGCTGGAGTCGCACATCGCGGCATGTCCTCGCTGCAAGCTTGTGCTTGAAGAAAAACGAAACAGTTTGATGTCGACCATCGAGGCCGACCGCCAGGAGCGCATCCGCGCTACCAGTGAACCTATTCCAATGACCGCTCCCACCGTCTCCTCGGGCGATATGGCACCCCAGCTAGATTCCCCTCGCCCGGAGACCTTTGGAGCGTTGGCACGCAAGTTCAGCGATCCTGCTGAGCCCGACGCCAAAATCGAGCTCCGACGACAGCTCGAAGCGTTGGCAAACAAGCGAACCGGACAGATCGAAATCCCGGTCGTCGCTCCCGCCTTTGCCCACCAAGAGCAAGTCGAAACCGTCAAGCTCCAGGTCGTTGAGCACGAACCGATCGGCAAACGAAATCTACTCGAGGCATTCGCCTTGTTCAAGCGCACCAAATCGACGGAGGCAGAAGAAGCGCCCGCCAATCCGAGCGACGATGCGTCCATGAAGAAGCCAATCGCCTACATGGCCGCCCTCACAACCGTTGTGATTGCCATGTCCCTCGTTGCGAAAAACCCAACGGCACTCTTCGGCCCTAAAGCCAACGATGCCAGAGTGGTTGCAAAGGTCCCGGTAACCAAGCCGAAGTCTGAAGCCGCCCAAAAGTTCGCCGCAATTCGAGAGAAGAGTAAGAAGCAACAAGCTGCAAAGCTCGCTGCCCTCAAGAAGAAGCAAGCCGCACAGGACGCAGCGAAGAAGGCAAACGTCGCCAAGACGATCAAGACGCCAACCATCGCTAAGCCGGTCGCAAAGCTGACTCCAAAGGTTGCCGCAAAGAAGCCTTCTCTCCCACGAAACATCGCCGTTGTGACTTCAAAACGAGCCACGAAAGCCCAGCGCTTTGTGACTCACAAGAAGCCTAGAACCCGAACCACTCCGAAGGCTCCTGAAAACGGAACCGTCAAGATTTACGCTCCTAATTGAGGTTAATGATGAAAAAACTCCTTTTGACCGCGATCGTCCTCGGACTCTCCGTCGCAGCATTCGCCCAGAACCTAACCGTTCGAGTGAAAGCAAAAGGCGAAGATATTCGAACCGTCATCGCAAGCATCTTTGAGCAAACTGGCCAGCAGTACGTCCTCCAGACCTCCGCTCGGCAAAGTCTCTACATGAATCTCGACGGAGTGACCCTCGAATACGCAATCGAAGTCATCTCCGAAGTCGCAGAACTCGAATTTGAGAAGAAGGCTGGCGTTTGGTACGTCCGCACCAAGAAACCAGTGGTGCACACCGAAGCCCAATCCTTCGCTCCAGCCGTGACCACAGTCACCAAAATCGACACCGCGGTCCTGGAAAAAAAGGTCTCGACCAAGCTGACAAAGACCTCGATTAAAGAAGTCTTCGCCCAGTTCGGTAAGCAAACCGGCACCACCATCGTAATCGACAAAGACGTTCCTTTGTACAAGATTGATGCATTTATGTACAACACATCGCTCAAATTTGCTCTCGAGCGAATCTGCAAGGCCGCTGGCCTGAAATACGAATTAGCCCCTGGCAAAACGGTACGCATTCGCAAAGCCTGAGCCTAAATGCACGAGCAGCTCCTCATTGTCCGGTACCGCCCTTAACCCCGGCGACCGGACTTTTTTTATTCCTCCTGATCCCAGAAGTAGGAATCCTTGCTATAAGCGTCGTCATTCCAATCCTTCGCCCGGTGCTCATAACTCCAGTCAGCGACGCCGAAGATGAGTTCGATCAGGTGGGTGAGGCACATCTTAACCTCAGTGAACGGAAACTAGAGCTTGATGGTTTCAGAGAATCTGCTCTCACGAATCGCCGTGATGCTGATCTGTCCCTGATGGTCTGAGGATTGACGGAGTTTCTCCCCGATCCGCTGAACAATCTTCTTCATATCTTCATCGGTTGCCTCGTCTGCCTTGATCAAAATTCGCAACTCACGCCCTGCTTGAACCGCAAAACTCCGCTCGACCCCGGGCTCCGCATTCGCAATCGACTCAATCGCCTGCAACCGCTGGAGATAGTTGTCATGAGCTTCACGACGAGCTCCCGGACGAGAAGCGCTCAGGATATCCGCGATAATCACGACTCGCGCTTCGGGCGACGCCGGCTCGATATCGTGATGATGCGCACCCACCGCATTCAGCACCAACTCCGATTCACCCTGGCCCGCCAAGAACTCCATCCCAGTCAAAGCGTGCGCTCCTTCCGCATCCACCGCCTTTCCGATGTCGTGCAGTAGTGCCGCCCGCTTCGCCTGGACGTGATCAAGCCCCAACTCCTCCGCGATTTTAGCGGCAAATAATGCAGTCTCCACACTGTGATCGAGGACGTTCTGAGCGAAGCTAGTTCGAAACTTCAGTTTGCCCAGCGTCTGAAGAACTGGCTTGGGCAGCGACAAATCAAGCTTGCGCGCCGCACCTTCTCCCGCCTGAAACATCGAATTCTCAACCTGCTTCTGAGCGCTCTGGTGGGCCTCTTCAATCTTCGAAGGCTGAATCTTGCCATCCTTGATCAACGCTTTAAGGGTCAGAAGGGCAATCTCGCGACGGTAAGGGTCAAAGCTGCTGAGGGTGACCATATTCTCAGCGTCATCAATCACCAGTTCAACCCCAGTCGTCTGTTCAAACGACTTCAGGTTGCGTCCTTCCCGTCCAATGATCCGACCCTTCAGATCAGGCGATTCTAGCGCTAGTGTGGTTGTGGATGCCTCAACGGCAACCCGCATCGAGCTCGACTCCATCGCCGTCAAAAGACGATCTCGCACCTCCACATCTTCGTCCAGCCAGACCCAGCTCTCAGCCGGAACCAGGCGCTCAACCTCCCGGACAACATCCCGAGTGATCTCTCTAACAACCTCAACCTCCCGAACTTCGGTGACAACTTTTGGCTTCTGGCCGAGCAGATAAGCCAAAACGCCACAGACGACGGCAAGAAAGGCGACGAGATAAATCATTCAGACTCAGCCCAAGAGAGGTTTTCCAGGACTGATTCAATTGTGGACTCATCAAAGCCCCGCGAATAAAGAAACCGCCCGATTTTCGGTGCAGGTGCGGGAGTTTTATACTTACGAGCGACCAAATCCTGGGCCCGAGAAAGCTCCGACGGTAGCCGGGAAGCGATCAACTCTAAACCCGCCACGGGTTCGATCCCAATCGTCGCAAGACGGCGAAGAATCTCCTGATCACCCACCAACTTGCGTTCTCCGAGCGCATATAGAATGGAGTCCACCGCCCGCTGATCGCTGACAAATCCCGATGCCGCCAGGAGCTCAACAGCTTCCGCTGCGGCAATAGAGTCATGCCGAACAGATAGCTTTGAAAGAAGTTCGGCAATTGCGTAATCCCGACGCAACAAAAGCTTTGTTGCGTCGGAGATCGCAGCACGAACCTCGTCGGTCATAACCGACTCTACAGCTCCATTTCTGGATCGAGCTCGTCTTCTTCCTGATCAATCACCGCTGTATTCTTCAGCGCTGCACGCTCAAGAGCAAACGCGTCTCGAATCTTCTTATCAATCTCGTTAAAGATCGCGGTGTTCTCTTCAAGGAAGGTCCGAGCGTTATCTCGTCCCTGACCAAGCCGCTGCTCGCCGTAGTTGTAAAACGTTCCGCTTCGGTTGATGATGTTTCGAATCACACCGATGTCGAGAACGTCGCCAGCTCGGGAAATTCCCTTGCCAAAGATCATGTCGAACTCGGCCGTCTTAAACGGAGGCGCAACCTTGTTCTTCACAACCTTGACCTTGGTTCGAGCACCGATCTGTTCAGTGCCCACCTTAATTGCGTCTCCCTTTCGGACTTCAAGTCGAACCGAAGCCCAGAACTTAAGCGCCCGTCCACCCGGAGTCGTTTCTGGGTTGCCGTACATCACGCCAATCTTCTCGCGAATCTGGTTGATAAAGATCGCTGCAGTCTTGGACTTGTTCAAAGAGCCACCAAGCTTTCGTAGAGCCTGCGACATCATTCGAGCTTGAAGGCCGACGTGCGAGTCGCCCATCTCACCCTCAATTTCGGCGCGAGGAACGAGAGCCGCGACTGAGTCGATGACGACCAGTCCGACCGCCCCCGACTTGATAATCGTATCGGCAATCTCAAGTGCTTCCTCTCCGCTCGAAGGCTGGGAGATGTAGAGCTTGTCGATATCAACACCAAGCGTCTGCGCGTATTCGGTATCCAGCGCGTGCTCAGCGTCGATGTAAAGGCAGAGTTCGCCCTTCCGTTGCGCTTCGGCGACAACATGGAGAGCCAGGGTCGTCTTACCGCCCGATTCTGGTCCATAAATTTCGGTGATTCGACCGGAAGGAATTCCGCCGATGCCAAGAGCCATATCAAGATTCAAAGAGCCCGTCGAAATAGACTCGATTGCATCTCGCTGGTCCTGGCCCATCTGCATGACCGAACCCTTGCCGAAGTTCTTTTCGACTTGGCTAAGAGCCATTTGCAATGCTCTTGCTTTGTCATCCAACGCCACATCGGCGATTTTCTCTGTCGTTGCTGATGCCTTTCTCACGATCCCTCTTGTTCGCGCCAATGGGCGAAGTAGTAGCCATTATACATAGACGCCCGTCTAGTAAACCACTTTTTTTCGGATTTCCTAAAATTGGTTTTGCGCTACGATATTCATACGATGCGAAGGAGCTGGATTTTGGGGTTATGCTTCGCCACCTCTGTGGCGTGTGCACAGCAAGAGCTCACAATCCGCATGATGTCCGGCCCTTACGGAATCCCTCCGAAGGAGTCAACGTCCACCTCCGCTCAAATCAAGCGCAAAACGTTCGAAGAGTTCCACCGTGCAAACCCTGGGCTTCGAGTCGTCAATGCAGGCGGTCTAAGCTTCACCGGCGGAAACCTCGACGATTCGATGTTCCTGATGTCCATGGCGGGCGACTCTGCCCCCGACGTCTTCTACGTCAACTTCCGCCAGTATTACACCTTCCTTGAGCAAGGCTTCTGCCGTCCTCTCGACGACCTCATCGCCAAAGATCCCCAGGTCATGGAGCGATGCAACCCCACCGTCAAGGGCGTCCTCACAAGCTACGATGGCAAAGTCTACGCAGTCCCATTTTTCCAAGTCGCCGTAGCGCTCTACTATCGCAAAGACCTCTTCAAAGAAGCCGGTTTAGACCCCCAGAAGCCACCTAAGGACTGGAACGAGTTCTACGATTACTCCAAGAAGCTCAGCAACCCCTCCAAGGGTCGTAGTGGTTTCATGATTTCCTCTCCCCCCGGCTACCAGTGGTCCAATTTCATCTACGCCGCCGGTGGCGAAGCCGTAAAGCAAGAAGGCACCCGCTGGAAGTCAGCCATCAACACTCCGGAAGCCGCAAAGTCGATCGAATTCTTCCGCAAAATGCTGGTCGGCAAAGACGCACCTGCCGCGATTTCAAAAAACCTGAGCGACGACATTCGGACCGGCAAAACCGCGATGTGGCTCAACTACTCCAATGACGTCCTCATCCAGTCCAGTGACCTCTCGCCCAGCGTGGTTGGAATGGCCCAAGTCCCCGCCGGTCCTGCAGGATACGCAAACGAAATCAACGCCGGAATGTGGGCGATCTCGTCCCGCGTAACCGATCCCAAGAAGCTCGAGGCCTGCTGGAAGTTCATCAAGTTCTTCGCCGGAGACGAAGCTGCAAAGATCAACACCGACAAGTGCGTCGAACTCGGAATGGGGAATCTGGTCAACCCGATTTTCCTCAAAAAATTTGGCTACAACGAGTATCTCGCCCAAGTCGACCCCTCCTATATCAAGGCGAACGAAGAGCTCTTTAAAACCGGTCACCCCGAACCCTACGGTAAGAACTGCCAGCAGGTCTATTCCGTGCTCGATAACATGCTCGACCGAGCCCGGCTCAATCCGTCCGAGCCCGCCAACCAAATCCTCGCCTCCGCCGCTCAGGAGATGGATGAGAAGCTCCTCGGCTACACACCACCCGAAGTCTTAGCCAAACAACGCGGCTGGGCGGCTGGCATTCTGGCGACCATCTGCGTGTTTCTCACAGGCCTAGGCTTCTGGCTCATCAAGAAAGCCCGGACCACCCCAGACACCTTCGTCGAGCGCATCCCAGCAGGAACAAACCGTGCAAAGATGCGCCGGTTCATGACGGTCTGCTTGTTCCCGGCGGTCGCAACAATTGCCACATGGCACTACTATCCCCTTCTCCGGGGCCTCGTAATCGCGTTCCAAGACTACGGAATCCAGCGTGGCGCCCGTTGGGTCGGTCTCGATAACTTCATCGGCGTCTTTACCCAGCCACTCTTCTACCAGTCCCTCTGGAACTCGTTCGTCTACGTCTTCCTTGCGGTGTCGATCGGCTTCCTCATGCCGATCTTCTTGGCGCTTGCCCTCAACGAAATCCCTAGGTTCAAAGTCTTCTTCCGAACGGTCTTTTACCTTCCCGCAATGACGTCCTCGATCGTCATCGCG
The DNA here is from genome assembly GCA_903927345.1 of uncultured Armatimonadota bacterium. GTDB lineage: Bacteria > Armatimonadota > Fimbriimonadia > Fimbriimonadales > Fimbriimonadaceae > Fimbriimonas. Next base: position 91,234 of record CAIYMO010000057.1, read on the forward strand.
TTTGTCTGGAGGCAGCTCTACGACAAGTCACCCACTGGGCTTCTCAACACGCTTCTCAAGCCGATCATTGACGGCGTGATTAACCCAATCTTCGCCAAGATCGGCCACGAACCCTGGCCGACCGCGTTCGATTGGCTTGGCGACCCATCGCTCGCGATGTTCGCCGTTGTTCTCCCCGGAATCTGGGCAGGGGCCGGCCCCGGCTCGATCCTCTACCTGGCGGCTCTTAAGAACATTCAGCCCGAAGGCTACGAAGCCGCCGACCTCGATGGCGCAAGCTGGGTGCAAAAGATCCGCTTCATCACTCTCCCCGGGCTCAAGCCGCTGATCCTGATTAACCTCCTTGGCGTCTTCATCGCCGGGTTCAAGGCGATGGAGAACATCTTCGTCCTCACCCAAGGCGGCCCTCTCAACTCAACCCGAACAATCGGCCTTGAGGTCTGGCAAAACGCCTTCATGTACCTTAAGTTCGGCTATGCAACAGCAGCGGCTTGGGTCATGGGTTCAATCCTCGTCGGGTTCACGCTCATCCAAATCCGAACCCTTCTCAAGATGCGATTCCAGACCGCAAAGGTCTAAATCAAGCGTCAAAAGCAACGGATCAAGTCCTGAGAAACTGCCACCTCGGCGAGCTCAATAACGTAGGAAAGGTACGCTTCTCCAACGCGATCAGGCCGTGGTGAAAATGAATACATATGCAATTTGGGTTGACTTGCGCGACGGTCGAGAAGACCTCGCATTCAGCGACGCAGTCCAAGCGTTTCTCGGCTCGCTTCAATCGCAAGGTCTGCTCGAGTCTTTCACGCTCGAACGCAGAAAGTTCGGCTTCAGCCCCGAGGGACTTGGCGAATTCCACATCCGAATTCAAACCAAAACGCTCGATCAGCTCGACCAGGCATTCCACGAAGCCGCAACCCGAAGTGGGCATACCGAAGCCCTCCACGCCGAAGTGTTCCGACGTGTCGTAAACTTCAAATCCGCCCTTTACCGCTCCTTCCCCGACGAGGTTCGAGTCCGATGAACCAACGAAGCATCCCCGTTCTTGCCAGCCTAGTCTGCGCACTCTCGCTCGGTGGTTGCATCTCAGCGGACCAGAAAACGAGGCCATTCCTTGGGATGTGGGTAGGGAAGTTCGCCGTCTCCAACGTCGGAGTCGGTCCAAACACTGCTGACGATCAGCGCCGACACACTCTCACCGGCTATGTGCGCGTCCTCCTCGACCGAAAGGCTTATCTGATGCACCTCGAAGGCGAGCAACAAGTCATCGAAATCAAAGGCGAATGGGTTTATCGAGGAAGTCAGTTGATCCTCAGCCCGAAGAAGGTCGAAGTCAAAGACGAGTACGAAGATGGCCCCAACCCCAACCGCAAATATGTCCCTTCTGACGAGCTGACAAAGGCGTATCAGCAGAAACTCACATTCAATCTCAACAAGGCCGCCAACGAATACTCGGCACCAGAAATGAAAATTGCATTCCTAAACGGGACACACTCGTTCAAAAAGGAATAAAGTTATAGCGCATGCAATACCGCTCGCTTGGGCACATGCTGCGCGAGGTTGCGCGGCAATACCCGGATCGACCCGCCCTGATGCTGCCGTCAGGAAAAGCGTTTGAAACCCTGACCTATAAGCAGGTCTGGGAACACGTCCAATCATTTGCCGCATCACTCAGCGGAATGGGACTTCAAAAGGGCGATCGACTCGTCATTCTCGGCGAGAACTGTAGCGAGTGGCTCTATGCCCACTACGCCGCCCAATCCCTCGGACTCGTAACCGTCCCGATCTACCCAACCCTCCCCGCGGATCAAGCGCAATATATTGCCCGGGACTGCGGAGCCAAGGTCGCCTTGTGTGCGTCCGCAGACCATGTCGCCAAACTGACGTCACTCGAAGGCCTCCGGGTCGAACAGCTCCGCGAGGCACTCCCCGCCGGTGCGCTCGATGAATCAGCTTGGAATGCCGCAATGGACTCTGCCGACCCCACCGAGGTGTGCATCTTCATCTACACCAGCGGCACAACCGGCCAGCCCAAGGGCGCAATGCTGACTCACGAGGCGTTCCTCACCGTCAACAAGCATGCCGCTCCGTATCTCGAGTTCGACGAAAAAACCGTTCTGTTCGACTTCCTGCCCCTCTCTCACGTCTTCGAGCAGATTGCGACCTGCCTCGTCTGGCACGGCGGCGGATGCATTGGAATGAACAAGAACCTTGCCTCCATGGCAAACGACTTCCAAGCGATCCAGCCAACGGCGATGGCCGCAGTCCCCCGCTTCCTCGAGGCGTTCATGGACCGTGTCATCGACAGCGTTAAGAAGCAGCCCCCGGTCCGGCAGAAGCTCTTCCACCTGTTTCTCTCCCAAGGCGTCAAAAAAGCCCAAGGTGGTTTCGCTCCACTCCATGGCTTACTCGACGGACTTGTTGGTGCAAAGATCCGCGAGCGCCTCGGCGGTCGACTCACGACGGTCATTTCCGGCGGAGCCGCGCTTCCTAAGCACGTCGCCGAGTTCTATTTAGCCGTCGGCGTAAACATCCTCCAGGGCTACGGCCTCACCGAAACCACCGGCGGATCCTGTGTAAACCACCGAACCCGAAACAAGTATTGGACGGTAGGCGAGCCCATCGGCGTCGAGATGAAGATCGCCGAAGATGGCGAGATCCTCTTCCGAGGTCCGACGGTCATGAAAGGCTACTACAACCTCCCCGAAGCCACCGCCGAAGCACTTGATGCCGACGGCTGGTTCCACACCGGCGACATCGGAGAGATGGAAGGAAAGTCCCTTAAAATCACTGACCGCAAAAAGGACATCCTCGTCCTTGGAAACGGCAAAAACGTCGCTCCCCTGCCGATCGAAAACCGAATCCGCGAGTCCCGCTTCGTCTCCGAAGTGGTGGTCCTCGGCGACGGAATGGACTACTGCATCGCCCTCCTCCTCCCCAACAAAGAAGCCGTCCGCGCCGAGCTCGGTCTTGCCGAAGATGTTCTGATGGCAAACAATGACGCCGTCCGTGCGCTCTTCAAGAAGGAGCTCGACAAGGTGAACAAGCAGATCGCCCACTTCGAAATGGTCAAGAAATTCGCCGTCATCGACGACGTCTTCACAATCGATAACGGTTTCCTCACGCCGAAGCTCAGCATCAAGCGTAAGGTCGTCAAAGAGAAGTACGCGGACATCATCGCCAGCCTAGGTTAAGCCCCTCTCGTGCATCAGTTACCCCGAAGAACGATCCTCTTGGCGCGCTCCTGTCCGCCTTGGCGGGCTACGTCGACGCCATCGGGTTTATGAACCTGAAGGGCTACTTCGTCTCGTTCATGAGCGGCAACTCGACGCGCCTTGGAATCTCCTTCGGTAGCACCGAAGTGAACCAAGTCGTTCAGGCAACCGGTCTGATCGGAGCCTTCCTCGCCGGAGTCATCTCCGGCTCGCTCCTCGCCCACAGAGCCCGCCGACACCGAACAACGGTCATCCTCGCCTACGTCGCCACTCTGCTCTTCGCCGGAGGCCTCGGCTTCCTTGCCGAGCGACGATACTTTGGTGGGATCTGCCAGGTCCTCGCGATGGGTGCTCTCAACATGGTCTTCGCACGTAAGGGGGACGTTGCCATCGGACTCACCTACGTCACCGGCGCCCTCGTAAAGACCGGAAAGCATATCGCTCGAGCGTTGATGGGCGGCCCCAAATGGGCGTTCGTGCCCTATCTAACGCTTTGGGCTGGTCTGGTCGGAGGAGCCACCGTCGGTGCCTCACTCTCTCGTCTCGGAGCACCACTTCTTCTCGCCTTCGGCGGAATCTATACCCTCGCGCTCATCCCCGTCGCGAACCGCAACGTCACTTTGCAACCGAAGGAAAATTGAAGTCAAACTGAGCGGGACGGTGGTCGCTCGCGTTCGAGTCAATCACCACCGCTGACTCAGGCTTTAACCCCTTCACAAAGGCAAAATCAATCCGCTGATAAGGCAACTTCGGCAACAACGACATTCCACAGCCTCCGCCAACCGCCGCGAACGAGTCTGTCATCTCCTGCCGAAAACGAGTCGGCACCTCCGTGTATGGCGGGCCGTTAAAGTCACCCGCAACTATGACCGGCTCCTTCGACAAGCGAACACGTGCCAAAACCATCTCTGCCTGACTCCGGCGATCTACCACCACTTTGCTCAGAGTTGGCTTCCACTCCGACAAATCCGGCGGCCATCCCGCGATCCAGCTCGGCTCCAAGTGCACACTGATCACCCGGACATCGCCCTCAGGCGTCGAAATCACAACCTCTGGAAATGTCTTCTTGCCCCACTTGGTCGGAACATCGATCACATGCTCTAGCCGAAGCGGATATCGACTCAAAATCCCATTAAACGACTCTTGGACGAAGTATTTATAACCCAGCCGCCGGGCAAGCACCCGCGTTGAACTTTCGATCTCCTTCGGGTCTACCGCGCTCTCCTGAAGGCAAACAATATCTGGCGAACTCTCGGCCAAAACCTTTCGGACCCCGGCGATATCGATCCAACCATGAGCCACGTTGTAACTCACGACCCGCAAGTCTTCTTTCCTTGATGGCGGCATCGGAATCCGAATGATCGGATCAGCAAATATCAGCCAATTAGCGGAAAGGATCAGTAGCGCGTAGGGAAGGAATCTTCGCTTAAAAAGCCCAACGACGACCAGAAACACCCCGAGAGGCACAAAGAAGAGAATCCCGTTGTGAACCATCTCATACGTAAACCAGTTCATCTCCGAGCGCGGACCGAACCAAAAACGAATGATGAGCACACCAGCGAGGTAGCCCGCAAGCCAAATCAAACCGCACCACTTCTTCACGAGGGATTTCAACCGAACTGAACCCCCAAAGGTTCCGCTCAAACCCAGGTCGAAGCCCGGCGGAAGATCTTGTAGGTCACCGGTCGACGAACGTTTGCAAACACAAAGTCTGGCCAACCTGCCATGAAGTCCAAGTCGTAGTCGTCCGGTGCCGAAATCAGCACCAAAGGCACTCCCGATGCGGTCGGGTGATCCATCTTCGCCATTGCAAACTTCTCGTAGCCTGCAATCTTGTGTGGCTCCTCGAGCGTAGCGAGAAGATCAACAAAAAACAGGTCCGCCCCCGCAACCTTTTCAAGAGCCTCTTCCCAATCTGTATAGTGCTCAAAGGTGTCGGTCGGGTGGAACCCTTCTCGAGCCTCATTGGCCATGTCCTCATCCTTTGTGAGCAATACAAATCGCATCTCCAACGATCATACATCAATTAAATTTTCTGTGCAAGTTCGGGGAAATGGATGAAATATCAATATCATATCATTGAACTGTGATATATTATGGAAAGGACTTACTGGCATGTTAAAGCAGAGCGAAGAGACAATTAACCGGAGCGCAATCGACGCAGAGAAGTTCCAGGCAATGATGGGCGAAACCCGTCGCCGGGCGTACTCGATGGCGATCCAGCTCACTCGCAATGCGACCGACGCCGAAGACCTCGTTCAGGAAACCTATGTGAAGGCCTGGAGAGGGTTCGACTCATACGCTCCAGATCGCTCGTTCCTCAACTGGCTTCTGCGAATCATGCAGCGCGCCTATCTCGACTCTCGCCGCCGGGAAAACCCTGTCCGCAAAGCCGAGTCCCTCAACGCTTTAATCACCCCCCACGACCGAGACTCCCAAGAGCTCCAAGTCGCCGACGATCGTATCACGCCAGACGAAGAGCTTCTTCGCGAAGAGTATAAAGAGCAACTCAACAAGTCGCTCGATCAGCTTCCCGATGTCTACAGCACTGCTCTGCGAATGTGCGACCTTGAGGGACTCAGCTACTCCGAAATCGCTGATCACCAAAACACAACCATCGGAACCGTCCGATCACGAATCCACCGCGGCCGAAGGCTTCTCAAAGAAGCAATTGTTCGAGGCGGATACCAGTTCCGGTAAAGTTTCCTCATGGATGTGCCAATCATCTACTTGATGAATGGCATTTCTGGTGCATCGAGCGCAAGCAGCGCAATCTCGGCGAAATCCTCGACCGAGAGCCAGGTCGCGATCGCGATGCTGAGAAAAACCCTCGATGCCCAAAAGACTCAAGGCGCCGAACTCCTCAAGTTGCTTGAAGGTAAGGGTCAGATCATCGACATCCGCGCCTAAGTACCGGGAACCGAAAGGTCTCGTCGGCGGTACACTTAAAGGTGATGAGCGAGAAGCCGAAAGTAGCCAACCGCCCAGGAAAGAATTCGTGGGTCAAAAACACCTATTTCTGGATCGCAGTGGTCCTCTTCTTCCTCGGGGTACTCGGGCTGGTCAAAGGCGATAAAACAATTCGCGACCCAGGGCAAATCCACGAGAGCAATCTTTGGATGATCTATCTGGCCGCAAGCGTAGTGATGCTCATCAACGGCGTGATCTCGCACCGGGCGTACCTAGCTCAGTGGGACGATCTTGAGGAAAATAACTAAAAACTTATGGTTTCGTGCGCATGTGGAAAGCCGATTGACAAGGTGCCAAATTGGCTCCAGTCGGCAAAGGTTGAATTCGTTTGCAACAACTGTCCTAACCGACAGACTAAGAACATTGCATTTGTCTCGCTCGAAGCAGGCGTGAAGGATGCAGGCACCCAAATCGAGGGTGAACCAGAACTCGGCGAACTGGAAGAAGACGAAGATTAAAAGGCGTTAGCCTCTAAGCGACCCGAACAACGGCTCTCGGCTTGGCGATGTTAATCATCACCTGACCGGGGGCTTTTTCATTTCCTAGCCCAAGCTTGCAAAGCGCGATCAGCGCACGCTCCGTCACCGGAGTCCCCTCAAGGAAGGTGACCTGAGCCGTCAAAACGCCATTGTCAAACCAGGCACTCGCATCCAAAATGCCCTCCTGATCCAACAAAAACACCTCGACTTCTTTTGGGTTAACCAACTGCACCGTATTCATACGGTAATCATTGGCTGCATTTACCCACAGAAAGAGAGGTGTTCTTGTGGAAATTAGCTCAAACCTCGATAACGCTCGGAACGATCAGCGGCCGCAGTTGAGCCCGCTTCACAATCGTCTTCCGCACAATCTCGGTCACCGCCTGCTTCACCTTATTCAGGTCCTTCAGATCGTTCGGAGTGAGCGATGCCAGCATGTCCACCATGATGTCGTGCGTTGCCTCAAGAATCCCCTCAGGACCATGGAAGCCTTTCGCATGTAGCGAAGGATCTCCAACGATCTCACCGTGGGTCGAATCAACCGCAATCGAAACAATCACAAGTCCATCATTCGCCAGGTTGTAACGATCCCGAAGAACCGACTCGGTAACTCCCGGCGTGCCCGAGTTATCAACCAAAACGCGCCCGGTAGGAATCTCGTCGCCCAAGTAGGCCCTTGTCTCGTCAATCACCAACGGTACTCCGCTGGTCAACGTAAACCGGCGATGATCGGGATATCCCATGTCGCTCGCAATCTTGTTGTAAACGTACTGGTGGCGAGGCTCACCGTGGACCGGTGCAACATAGAACGGCTGAGTCAGATTGATCATCATCTTCAGCTCTTCCTGATAAGCGTGCCCCGAAACGTGGATCGGACGAGCAGCTTCGTAAACCACCTGACAACCCTGCAAGAACAAGCGGTTGATCGTTCGCCAAATCGCACCCTCGTTACCCGGAATCGGACGCGCCGAGTAAATCAGCGTATCGCCCTCTTTCACCTGCATTCGGCCATACTCCGCTTTGCTCATCTTCACCAAGGCGCTCATCGGCTCGCCCTGCGATCCGGTGGTCAACAGCACAACCTGGTGATCCGGCAATCCGCGAACATCATCCAGCGGCAACAGCGTCCCGTTTGGAATCTTCACGTACCCAAGCCGCATACAGATATCCAGGTTCCGCTCCATGCTCCGACCAACCACGCCAACCTTTCGGCCCGTCTCTTTGGCAATTTGGAACACCTGCTGCATTCGGTGAATGTTGCTCGCAAACGTGGTCAGCAAAACGCGACCCTTCGCTTCGTCAAAGACCTTCCGAAGCCCTTCGGTCACAATCGACTCGCTTGGCCCCCAACCCGGACGCTCAACGTTAGTCGAGTCCGAAAGCAGAACAACAACGCCCTCTGCTCCAATCTCGCTCAACCGCTTCATGTCCGAAAGCTTTCCGTCCACCGGCGTAAAGTCAAATTTGAAGTCGCCCGTGAACAGGACGTATCCGTGAACGGTCTTAATCGCCATCGCGCAGTTCTCTGGAATCGAGTGCGTCACCCGAATCGGCTCGACCGAAAGCCCACCGGCTTCAATCACTTCGCCTGGCTTAAAAATGCGGTAATCAACCTTAACGTTCGGACACCGCTCGTCCAACTTGTGCCGAATCAAAGCGTGGGTGAACTCCGAACAGTGAATCGGAACGTTCAGCTGCTTCAGAAGATAAGGAAGAGCCCCAATGTGGTCCTCGTGAGCGTGGGTCAAAAAGATGCCCCGAACCTTCTCCTTGTTCTGAATCAAGTAAGTGAAATCAGGAACGATAATATCAATCCCCAACATCTCTTCGTTAGGGAACGACAACCCGCAGTCAATGACCACGATATCGTCGCCTTGCTCAACAACGGCGCAGTTCTTACCAATCTCTCCGACGCCGCCAAGTGCAACGATTTTTACTGAATCCACCGCACCAGGGTACCTGTTGGTGGGTTTCTAGGTTCCATGCAGCTACGCAGACTGGCAATAAGCAGGGGCGAACCCAAAATCTACTCAGATCTTTGAAGGTTCGCGCTGAAAATGATTTGGGGACTTTATTGTGATATCATCTTTTTATCGAAGCGGCTCCGAACGATTGATTCAAGAGATCGATTTCAACGGTAGCGATGCCCGCTTGCGAAGGGTTAAGTAGCGACATGATCACAGCTGCACTTTTCAGTCTTCAAATCGCCTCTGACGGTGTGGCGGAAGTCAAATTTCCCTTGAACCGGGTTGTGGCCCAAGCATTGGTGATCAAACCGGGTAGCGGGCGAACGGCGGAGTTGAAGTTCACATCGATGCTGACTGATGTCAGGCAGATAAAGGCCATGTTCGCAAAGTGCAAGGTTAGATCTGATCGTTCCGGTAGCTACGCGGGTGCCAAGTTGATCCAGGAAGGACAGTATTTCACGTTTCACTTGCCGCTTGGAGGCAATGATCAACCGCTCTCGCGGCAGGATTTCAGCCGAGCAGTCGGCGGATGCGCCATCCGAAGCATCGAGTTCTTGCCGGGCTGGATGAACATAACGGTAGACCAGTGGCAATCTCCAGAAACGCTTCGAGCAGCCTTTCCTGGTCAAAGTTTTTTGCAGTCTGAGAGTGCAGAAGCAATTGCAAGCAAGAGGGCGGGGAACTTAGATCGCGATGGGATCCGGTTCCTGATCAGCTCAAGTTCAAGTGGGGTGAGTGACTCGGCAACGGGTCGCCTCTCCTTTGTCATGCTATCAACAAATCAAAAGTCGCAGAAGTGATTTATGTGCAGTAGGCTTGGGAGAGTCGCGAAATCCGAAGTGTCGCTCATGGCTAAACCTCTTCAAGAGGAGTACAACGAGAAGAGTGATATCTGACATTGCGATGGCAATTGCCATCTATCTGCCGTGGATCATGCTACGGGTTCTTTCTCCGCATCGCCGCTCAACCTGGATGGCGATAGGAATTTGCGCAACGATTGCTCATCGACTTCTGATTGTTGCGCTAGTTTTGTGGGAGGCATTCAATTGGAGGAACGGGCGCCCTACCGCGATTCTAAAAGACTTACTTCAAGAAGACATGGGCTATGTTCTGTACCTACCGATTCTAATTCTAGAAGGCCTGTTGGCAGGCGCCCAAATATGGAGAGAGGTCAAAGCCAAGACGTACGTTCTGCCCACTGCTTCACAAGTCACGGTTCTCGCCTTCCCCGATCTTGCGGTGTTTGCATCACTCGGGTACTTCGTCTACACTTGTCACGCGCTTAGTTAAGGGGAAGACTTGTTCGTACACTCTCCGTACATGGTTGACAAACCCCAAACTTCGTCGCCGAGACAGTAGAGATGCCGAATCGAGAGTAATGAGTCCGGGACCGACTTCCGCCAAGCTCTTCACGCACCGGCGAAAACAGGTTCAACGGTCTCCGCCATGTTCGCTAAACTGAGGGCGAACCGGGAGACACGTTGAACCTTAACTAGCCAATACCGCCAACCCACATGTTGACGGCGAAAACAGCCATAAAGCCTAGGCTTTACTTCGTCGGCGAAGCAGAGCGAAGGCACCTGCACCGAGCACAATCATACTGGCTGGCTCAGGGACTGCTGCTATGCGAAAGACCTGCTCTGAGTTACCGGTAGCACCGCCCTCAAAGAAGCCAAAATTAGTGGTGGTAGCTGTAATATCGCTTTCTCCAAAACCCACTCCTCCGTTTGATCGAAGGACTGCATCGGCGTTGATGAAGAACTGGATGCTCTTCACATTTGTCGAACCTGAGTCGAGAACTGCAAAGCTCCGTACAGGCATCAATGTAGTAGGGCTCTGACCATAGGGAATTGTGTAATTGCTGCCGCCATCGGCACTGAAGCCGTTGAAGACCGAATACTGTCGCACTCGAGCCCGCGAGCTGTCGTTGTAGTTGGTCAAGAGGTATGAAGATGTATCGCCAGCGTCAAAAGTGAGCTTGCCATTGCCTGCACCAAAACTCGATGCAGGGATTATGTTGTTGCCGCCCTTGTCGGTATGAAAGAAAAAGGTGTTTCCTCTTGTGGTCCCCGTGTACCCGATTCCAATGCCCATGATGCGATCACCCGCTCGCCAAGAGTCATTAAACAGGCTGGTAGAGGTGTCGCCAGAGTAACTTGAGCCGTTTCCAGTTGAGCCATCAGGAAGCCGGGTTCCGCCGATGGACTGACCGGCACCCAACACGAAGCTGCTACTGTAAATATTGAAAGTGCGATTGGTGTTTCCGACTACCCAGATGCCGGAGGTCTGACTGTTGCCAACAGATTTCCATCCGCCCCAAGAGTTGCCGCCATTGATGTCAATGATCTGGGCCGAGGCGAGCTTTACGCCTAAAGTGCTTCCGGCCAAAACAATGACCAAGGTTGAAAAGGATTTTGAGAACATAACTGCTTCCTTCTTGTGGATTTTTCAAGCAAAAAACCCGACAAATATAACAGCCCAATTGAACCCAGTGTTCGCCGATTCCTTCTCTTGACAACTATGAAACCAGCAAGAATGCCTGCCATAAGCCAGTAAGAATGCCTGGCTCACCTTAATGCACAGTTAACAACTTCACGTGCATTGTTGCAAACTTGCCCCAAAAAAGCCTGACCAGCAAAAGCCTAGTGCAGAACTTCGACGCTGGCGCGCTCTTCCTGAACCTTCAGGATCATCTCACGAATCTGGTTCTGAAGATTGCCATGCACCTCGGGGTCCCAAACCGTGTCCGCATGAAGCCGAATCTCTTCGGGAATCGAGAGCGGAGGAAGCGTCGCGTACTCAGGAACTTCCCATTCGTAGCGGGGCCAAACGTGAGCATGAAGGAACGGATCAACGTTGCCGTACATCGCAAAGTTAATCCGCTTCGACTCGGTCACCCGATTAATCGCCTCACCCAAAAGCGACATATCTTCAAGGAAAGCGTGCCGTTGCTTCTCCGGAAGATCAAGTAACTGCTCAACCTGTGGATAAGCCAGCAACAAGCAGTAACCGGGCAAAAACTGGTTGTCCGCCATGATCGCAAAGCCGCTTCGCATCCGCAGGACAAGGCGAGGGTTCAGTCCCTCTGCAAGTTCTTGAAGGCGTTCGCTCGGCGTCATGGTGACTCGCAGTTTATCGCAATTGTCCCAACTTCGGGGCAATGATCAGGTTAAAGACACAAACCGTAGCGGGAAAAGTCCTGCAACGATACAATAACCTTTGTGTCTTCCTGGACTGTCTCCATCCTCAGCCGCTTTGAGTTTGCGAGCGAAGAGGGAAGACTTCTGAGCCTAAGAAGCCGCCAATACGCCGAGTTCCTCGCCATCCTGGCAATGTCTGGCCCTCACGGCATCGAGCTCTCAAGAATCGGCACCGATTTCTTCGTCGAACCCTGGTCCGACCACAAGCAAGCCCTGAGAAACCTCTGCAGCCGAGTTAAGCAGCAAGCCTCCGGCCTCAGCGACCTGCCGCTCATGGTCCGCCAGGGCGACTACGCCTGGCTCGACAAAAACCACTGCGACTGCGACCTATGGAGCTTCCGCGAAGCTCTCGAACGAGCCGAGTACTCCAAGACCGCAACCGAACTTCTCCCGTTCGTCGAGAACCTCCGAGTCCCACTCATCGGCGACGACTTCATCTCCGAAATCGCCGGCCACCTCGTCTCCGAACTCGCCCTCGACCTGCTCCGGGCCGCCGAGCTGCTCACTGCCGCCACCGACAATGCCCGGCATAAATCGATCATCCTCTCGATCCTCAACGTCATCCGTCCCCGGCTCGACAGCGACACCAACACAACCAAGCGCCTCCTTTCCATCTACGGCACCCTCCGCCTCCGCCAAGAGCTCGTTGAAACCCTCGCCGACTACTCCGAGTACCTCGAAGTCGGTATAGGCGAAGAACCTGACTCCCAAATCCAACGCTTCGTGGAAAACCTTCTCCGCGAGATGGACACCACCCACGTCGACGCCTTCCCACCCCCCGCACCTGTCACCCAAACCGTCGGCAACGAAGACCTCCTCGATGAAGTCATCCAACTCATCACCGACTCACCTCGAGTCTTTGTCGGCGGCCTTCCTGGAGTCGGCAAAAGCCACCTGCTCCGAGCCGTTTTCCATCACCGACAAATCTCTCAACTCCGGCCGCTCTACATCGATCTCCAAGCTTGCCCCCGACCCCTCAGCGCCGACCAGGTCCGCGAACGCGTCCCCGGGCTTCTCATTGTTGACAACTATAAAGCGAGCGACCATGAACAACTCACCTCTGTTCTCGAAGCCAATCCCGAAGTCAAACTCCTCGTCTCCGGCAATTCGGACCAAGGCTTCGAGCTAGAATCCCGAATCAGCGTCCCCCCGCTCGAAGTCGGCTCCGAAGCCGCCCCCGGCGACGCAGTCCTCCTCCTCGAGCAAATGCTCGAGGGCCTCGGTCTCCGCAAAAGTGAACTCTTCACCCTCGCCTCGCGAACCAACGGTATTCCCCAAAGAATCCACACCGCCGCTAAATGGGCCCGCGAATTTGGTTCCGACCTCGCTCTCCGCAGCCTGGATAACCCAGAGGCAATCGCTAAGGATTCCACCGCCGCCCTCCAACAAATGATCGAGCCCCTCCCGGCTCAATCCAAACACGCCCTCCGTGCCCTCGCCAACTTTGGCTCGCCTGTTTCTGGTGGAATGCTTGTCGACTGCCTCGAACTCGGTCTACTCGACCTTCGTCGCCTAACCACTCTCGGCCTCCTCGAGTTTCGAGTCGGCGACCAAACCTTCGCTGTCCCAGCCTCAATGGTCAACGACCTCCGAAGCCTAGAAGGATTCGAGGACGCCAATGACTCTCAGCTCAAGTTCGAGTCCAATCTCGTTAACAACCTCGCCCGCCAACCCGCCCAGGATTCAAAGATAGCCGACATCCTGGCCGTCCAGCGACTGATTACCGCTCGCCTCGACCGGGGTGACTCTCTCGGAGCCTTCGAAGCGATCCGCGCAATCAGATCTCACTTGCTCATCGCCAGAACGTGCGTCTGCGAACCCTCAGACCTCATCCCCTTCCTCGAGAAACTAGACCAATCCGCCGCCGAGTTCATCCCAACAATCCTCAGTATTTGCGGAGCTCTCTTCTTTCAATATCGCTTCAAAGACGTCGTGGACCTGATGGTCGATCCAAAGTGGAAGAATGCCATCGATGAAGCCCCTCTCAGCGTCAGATCAGACTGGTTCTCCACCCTTGGCGTCGCAAGGGCGCGATTTGGCGACTGCGAAGGGGCGCTGTTGGACCTGAAGCAGTCCGTTGTGAATGCCCGGAGTGCAGAAAACTACGCTCTGCTCGTCAAAGCACTCTACAACCTCGCGACGACTTATGCGGCACTAAAGCGTTTTGAAGAGGCTCTAGCGCCGCTCCAAGAAGCAATCGCTCTATCAGAGCACATCCCATCTGTCAAAGCTCGATTCGAGTTACTCCACATGGAAGGGCTCTATCTTGGTGATAGTGGTGCTGAGCTTTCTCAGGTTCTCAACACCCTCCACATGGCACTCTCTTACGCCCGATCCCACTCGCTCCGGACAGAAGCTGGTTGGGTGCTCCAGTCAATCGGATTGACGTTCTTTAGAGCAAAGAACTATCCATCAGCCGCCGTTGCTCTTGCAATCGGAACCCGCGACTACCTCAACCCCGAGATGGGTGCGGATTACCGCAGAATTGCGAGTTTTTGCTTCGACATCATGGCGCACTGCTTCCTCCAAATGGGCGCCCAAGCCCTTGCCTATCAGGCAGCAATTCTCTCGCTTAACCTTTTCCAAAGGCAGCACGAAAACATGAATGGGCTCCAACGATACGGAGTGTCGCGCATTGAGCTTCCCGAGGGTCTTCAACGGGCCAGCCAGCCGGCCACCTCCGCTGACGTCCTCCTATTCCTCGGCCAAGTCCAGCGGTACCTGCGTACCGATGAAACTAGTGTTCGAGTCTTCGCGCAGTACAACTACGACGCCGTTGACGCCTGAGGCATCATGCCCACCACGTGATAACGGGTTCCGAGTTGGGCGATAAACACCACACACTCGTCTGAGCGGGTCATTGACTTACAACCAAAGATGTACTGCCCGTACTGATCTTTTAGCTTCCCCGTCGACAGTTGATTGGTAACAACCCACTGCTCCTGCGACCGCGTGCAAGCCAAGATAGAGCCGGGTTTTATGGCGATCCGATGAGCGAGGATGTTGGTTCGTCTCTGCATTGCATCTTGAGACTAACAGCGGCACCGTCGCATGTTCGTCGCAAACTTTGTCCGCACTATCTTAGGTTCAATTGACGTAAACTATAGGTATGAACCAGCGGTTGCCAGAATGGCTGACCATTCGCATGCCTCGCCCCGACACCATTCGGCAAGTCGAAGGGATGATGCGGCAGAAGAATCTGCACACGGTTTGTGAGTCCGCTCGCTGTCCAAACCTGCCGGAATGCTGGAGCAAAAAGACCGCAACCTTCATGATCCTCGGTGATACTTGCACCCGATCATGCGGATTCTGTGCGATCAAAGTCGGACGTGGTTTGACCGTCAATCCTGAGGAGCCCGCCGACGTTGCAAAGATCGCTGCCGACCTTGGTCTGAAGCACATCGTTGTCACCAGCGTCGCCCGAGACGACCTCGCCGACCAAGGGTCGATGCAGTTCGCCCACACCATTCGCGAACTTCACAAAGCAAACCCACTCTGCATCGTCGAAGTCCTCACCCCCGACTTCAAAGGCAACCGGGAGTGCATCAAGAACGTCTGCGACGCGAAGCCAGAGATTTACAATCACAACATCGAGACCGTCGAGCGACTCCACACCCTCGTTCGTCCCCAGGCGAAGTACGCCCGGACGATGAGCGTCCTCGAACAGGTGAAAGAGATCGATCCTACGATCTACACCAAGAGCGGAATCATGCTCGGCTTGGGAGAAACCAAAGACGAAGTGATCCAAACCTTGCAGGATCTCCGCGACATCGGAGTGGACGCCGTCACCATCGGTCAGTACCTCCGACCCACCATGCGCCACCTTCCAGTAGTCGAATATATCCACCCGACCGAATTCAAGGAATACGAGAAAATCGGCGAAGAGATGGGATTTGCGTTCGTAGCCAGCGGACCTTTCATCCGTTCGTCGTACAATGCAATTGAGTTCAGCAAGAAGGTGATGGGCGACCGACTCAGTCAGCTAGATGAGGCAGAAAGGGCAAAGTTCCTGGCTGACCTCGAAGCGCAAAGCGAAAACCACACCGTAAGCGTCTGAACGCGTGAAGAGCCAGGATGGCCAACTCTCTAGTTCGGTTTGCCGCGATGTACGGTCCCATTGGTGGGGTCGCCATCGTTTGCGGACTGTACTTCCTCGATTGTGTCCAAGAGGTTCTCTCCCCAAGTACCGGATTCAAAATTGACTACCAAACCGAAGCGGGACTCGTCAATCTGCAATGCCAGAACTACAGCTTTGACCCCCTTGGCGGAAGCCTGACCGCCCAGAGTTTCGAAATCCGCCATTCCGACGGAAAGCTGATCGCTAGGCTCCCGAAACTGCTCATCACCGGGTTACGAATCGACCAGCGCCTCGCCCCCCGCGTACTCCTTCAAGACGCCGAAATCTGGGTCCGAAGAAAAGCAAACGGCAAAATCGACCTAGAGCGATACCTACCCCCATCTACCGGTGAACCCAGTTCGACCGCCTTCTCGGCAGAACTCTACCGCTGCAGAGTCAACTTTCTCGACGAAGCCTCAGTCGGACTCCCCAGCAACCAGCTCTACATCTCCCACGGAAAAGTGAGTGGAATGGGCGATAACCTGTTCGCCAATGTCAACCTCAATCTTATGGGCATCGGCACCGCCGACCTAGAGGTAACCAAGTCAATCCGAGGCCTTGGTCTCATCGGCTCAAACCTCTCCATTGAACCTGCCCGCCTGCGAAGCCGACTCCTGCTGGGTCCCGAAAAGAAAGCCTGGATTGACATGTCCAAACTGACGATCGGTGAAGGCAAGGTCAAGGGCGACTTCCAGGCGATGCTTGTTCCCCAATCGCCCGCAACCTTCCGTGCGAACCTCTCGGGCGAACTCGGTGGACTCGGCTGGGATAAGTACATCGTCGGCAAGTCCTCTTTCAACGCCTCACTCTCCGACACTGACGTTCGATTCGTCGCCAAGCTCACTGAAAGTAACGCAGAAGCAAATCTGCGCGGGATCGTTGACTGGTCAAAGAAGCTCCAAATATCGGGCTACTCAAAGCTGGTGCGAGTGACCCCGGCGATTCTCAACAAATACAAGCTCGGAGTCCCAGATTGGTTGCGACTCTCAGAAGCCGATGCCCAAGGTACGTTCCGCTATGCAGACGGCGCTTTCCGTTTCAACGGCGATGTGAACGCCCAGAAGGTGGGAGCATTCGGCCTAGCCGCCAATCGAGTCGCCTCCAACATTGAGGTTGACCAGGATGGGCTTCGCGCTTACTGGGATGAGATCACCCTTGGTCGATCCTCGACCCAAGGCGTAGTTTCATATAAGTTTAAGCCACAGAAATGGCAAATAGCGCTCTCCTCAAGCCAAGCCTATGCCGACGACTTTGCCACCTACATCCCTGCTGAGCTGAAAGGAACCGGAGGCTCCGTCAACGTAGTTGGTGGCGGCATCGGAGCTCAGTATGAGTTGAACATCGCCTCGCGCTTAAACGCTAAAGTGAGCCTGGGCGCCCGAAAGCTGAGCCTAGACTCCACCGAGATTCTTGGCCGATTTGATGGCAAAACGTTCCGAATCGACCGTGCGGCGGTCGAGGGAACAAAGGGCAACCTCTTCGCCACCGGAACCATTGATCTCAAGCGCGGACTATCCGTCGATCTCGAAGGCTCCGGTCTCCTCCTCTCCCAATTCCTTCCCGAGTTAACCGGAGAAGCTGATGTCAAAGGCCGTCTCGTCGGTTCAATCCAGAAACCAAAGTTCTTCGGCTCAGTTCAGGCAATTGGTCTGGGATACGGAGAGTACGCGGATGCCATTACGGCTGTCGCAGCAGACGTCGCCGTCGATACGAATGGGGTCGGCGTGACAAACCTCCTCGGAGTAAAAAGCGCGGGGCAAATCACGGGCGAGCTTGGTCTGAAGTTTAAGAGCCAGGCTCTCTCTGGGGCGCTTAGTGCCGGTGGAATCAATATATCTGACTTCTACGAAGGTCCAGTTGCGGGCGTAGTTGACCTGCAGAACATTGTTCTCGCCGGAACGTTAGCTGCCCCCAAACTCACAGGACAAGCCCAGGCACCTACCTTGCTCGCCGCGAACACCAAGGTGTCCAACGTCTTTGCGTCAATCCAACTTGACGGCACCAAGCTTAAAATCGATGGTGTCACAGCCAAAGTCGCCGATGGAACCCTGACCAGCGCCGAAGCCGATATTGACCTCAAAACAAACAGCGGAACCCTATCCGGAAAAGCCGCAAAGCTCTCGTTCACCGAGATCCGCCAAATTGTTAATCGCCAAATCGGCGACGGAAAGTCAGACTTCCTCGGCGAAGACCTCGACGTCAAAGGCACCACCGACGCCACGTTCAATGTTGCCCTGCGCAATGGGCAAATCGAATCGATCAAGGCCGATGGCTTGGTGGACACCGTCAAGTTAAACCAAGCCACTATCGGTGCCGGAGACTGGAAGTTTGGCTTTGACGGCAAGAGCTACCAAGTCGATGCAACACTCGGTTCGATTGACGATTACTTCCAGTTAAACGGCTTAAACTATAACGTATCGTCCAAGAAGTTAAACGGGGAACTGGTTGCCTATAATGTCCCAATCCGCGAAATCGTCCTCGCAGGTGAGTCGAAACTCGAGAAGTATCCCGGCGTCTTCGATCGCCTTTCAATTATCAAAGGCAAGATGGGCTTCTCCGCGACCCTAGCCGGCTCCGCCGACGAGCCTGTCGTTTCCCTGAGCGATTTCGAAGTTTCCAACCTTTTCCTCGGTGACCAAAATCTTGGCACCGTCGCGATGCGCGGCGTCTATTCCCCAGAAGGCTGGAGAGTCTACGACGGCTCAATAGTCGGTCCCAAACTGAGCAGGCTCAATCTCCCCTTCGCCAAAATACTGCTCAATGACCGCCAAGGCATTCCCGATGGAACCGCGCGCTTCTCAGCCGGAATGTCAACCGAAAACGTCGACGGAAAACTAGAACTCACCGGATTCCCGCTGAGCAAGTTCGCACCGCTTCTAAAGTCAGCCGACTCGAGCAAGGCATCCCCCGCCCAAGAGTTTCTCGCCAAGTCCTTGGTGCGAATCGATTACGCGGATGTCCGACTCTTCGGAACCCGGGAAGATCCCTCCCTCAGTGCAGAAATTGAATCATCACTCGTCAGCGGCGAAACGACTGGACCGCTCTCCGGAGACCGGCTGAGAGCGAAAACTAAACTGTCCGCCGTCCCTCGGAAGGGAAGCGACCTCGTTGACCTCTCCCAAGACTCCACTCTGACCTACAAGTCACTTGAAGCCCTCTTCACAACCTCGCTCCCGATCGCCCTTGGTGATTCAGACCAGCAAGCTCAACCGATCAGAGGCGAATTCACCGTCGTTGGCGAACGGAGTCTTGCCGAGTTCCTCGCCAATGCACGCGAGTTGAGCCTGGGAAGTAAAGGAGCCACCATAGCGGGTGGCTACAAGTTCGGTGGAACGCTCCAAAAGCCCGAAGTCAACGGAACAATCCGGCTTGCCGTAGACCAAGTTCAGTCAACCGCAATCAATCCGATGATCGGTGGCCCGATCCAAGCCGGACTCAAAAACACGTCCCTCGAACTTGGATTCGACCGCGATGCTCGAGGCTTGCTCGGACGGCTGAAAGGGTCAACCGGACTCACGACCAGTGCCGAAGGAGCCATCACGTTTGGTGCTGCCGTCAGCCTCGCAGACCTCGCAAAGAGCCTGACGGATCAGGTCATTGAAGAAGGTTTTGTTGACGTGGACCAACTCCGCCTCGCCCAGATCTTCCCCGATGGCAGCTACGCAAACGCAACGATTGATACCCCCAAACCAATCAACATAACGGGCACCCTTGGGGCGCCAAAGGTCGCCGGAGACATTATCGCGACTCAAGTCGCCAGCATCCTACCCACACTGCTCCCCTCGCCCGAAGGCGACGAGCGAATCACGTTCGATCCGACATTTGACCTCAGTTACCGACTCGGCGACATCGCCTCCGTGAAATCTTCCGCCGCAGACATGCGGCTATCCGGAAGCGGAACTCTAAAAGGCAAGCTCAGCAACCTTAGCGCCGACGCCCGATTGGTTGTCGAAAGCGGCCAGCTCACTCTTCCCGGTGCCCGTGTCAAGCTCCAGCCCGATGGAACCTTGGACTTCAGTTACCGCGCCGACCGAGTTGACGCAAAGGCGAAAATGATCGCTGATCTCACCGGTGAAACTAGCCTCACGGTTCTCAAAAACGCTGTGACTCCGGAGCGGTACGACCTCACGATCAAAGTGAATGGCGACATGCTCGGCAAAGGCGGAACGGATGACAGCACATTTGCCCGACCCGGCGAGCAGAACCAGGGAAAACTGGTGTACACCTTCCCGAACCGCCCCGCCGACCTAAGCGAAATTCAGATCATGGGCCTCCTCGGTCGGCTCGACCTGATCAGCAGCGTCTCCCAGCCCGGCTCAAACTCTCAAATCGAAGAAGACCTCCGCAACGCGCTCACCAGCTACGCACTCCCGAACTTCCTCGGCGGCTTCACCAATCGCCTCGCTCAGAACTTCGGCTTCGAATACGTCAACGTCGATTACAACGCCTACGAGCAGACTTCCATCTCGGCCGCTAAGTCCCTCGGTAGTGGCTTCTTCCTCCAAGGACGGCGTCAAATTTCGACCCCACTTCCGGGGCAAATCGTCGCCTACGACTTCCGCCTCGCATACCGTCCAAGATCCGGCCCGCAGTCCATCCGGAACCTATCCTTCTCCATCGGAACAGACCAGATTCGACCCTACAAGCTATCGGCTGACTTCAGCCAGCGCGTAAGAACTTCAAAACCACCGTATCGTTCGTTCAGTTTAGGCGTCCCACCTAAATAGCGCAGGTACATTTATGGGTGGAGTGAGGGGAGTTTTTCGCAGCGTTGCGGTTGGAGTGCTGACTATGGGGGTCTGGGCGTCTGCTCTAGCCCAAGATGTTGGCATTATCAAAGAGATCAGCATTCGTGGAACGAAGAAGATTTCCCCGGCCGTCGTCAAGGCGCTCCTCCAAGTTCGCGAAGGTCAAATCCTAAACCTCAAGGCAATTGAGGAAGACCGACAGCGAGTAGCGGACATGGGCTGGTTCCGTAAGGTCAACTACAATAAGACCCTCCTTCAAGACAACACCTGGCAACTGATCTACGACGTCGACGAAAACGAAGTCGTCCGAGAAGTCGCTGTCGTTGGTAACTCCGCTATCAAAACCGAGGACATTCTCAAGCTCGTCCAGTTCAAACCGGCTCCCGGAACCAAGGAAGAGGACCTCCGCCCGCTCAACCTCACCGAAATCCGACCCAGCTTGGACGCCATCCAACGACTGTACGAAGAGCAAGGCTACTTCGGCCGAGTCGAAGCCCTTGATCCTGATCCCTACAGCCCAGGAACTTGGATTCTGCGCATCAAAGAAGCGGTCATCAACTCAATTTCCATCGAAGGCTTCACCTCAACCCGAGACAAAGTCTTCAACCGACTGATCAAGTCGAAGCCAGGTCAGCCCTACAGCCGATTCCAGTGGGAAAAAGACGCCCTCCGCGTTATCAACACCCAATGGTTTGAAGGTGTCAGCCCGACTCAGCCCTCCCTTTCAACCATTGAAACCGGATTGGTCGACCTGAAGATGAAGCTCAATGACGGTCGAACCGGCATGTTCAACGCTGGCGTCGTTCTCAACCCCCAGAACTCGCTGGCTGGAACCATTAGCTACTCCGACTCCAACTTCAACGGCACGGGTCAAAACGTTGCCTTCAACTACACGCAGGCAACCGTTCAAGGAACCGGCGGAAGCATCAGCTTCGACTATGCGAACCCGTTCGCAGACTCCAAGGATTCCACCTTCCGAGCATCGGTCTACGACCGAGTGCAGTTCCGATTCATCAACAACGCGTTTGGCGGCGGAAACCTCAGTAACGCCAATCAGTACAGCGAGCGCCGAACCGGCGGTTCGATTGGCTTTACCAAGCCAATCAACGAGCGAAAGAGCTACACCATCTCGTCTCGATTCGAGCGAGTCAACGTTCCTCCGTTCGACCCAACGAGTGGAAACACCAACAACTTCATCCAACAGGACGGCGAAGTCGGCGTCATCGGCTTCTCAAGCATCAACAACACTCGAGACCTCGATTTCGACCCAGCCCGTGGAACCTTCCTGAGACTCGACTTCGAACCAGGATTCTCCACAATCCGACCGGTCAGCACAAACATCACCGGTGACAACCCAGAGGGCCGATTCGGATTCGTCCGACTCGGATTCGATTACCGAACCTACTACACGCCGAACAAGAAGCGCCGAACCGCAGACGATGTCTCCCGCGAAGTCTACGCATTCCGACTCAAAGGCGGAACGGTTCAGGGCGTCATCCCCTTCTTCGAGCAATATTTTGCTGGTGGAAACGACTCCATCCGAGGCTTCCAAGAGGATCGCTTCTGGGGCAAGAACATGATCATGGCGAGCTTCGAATGGCGCAAGCCCATCCAAGATCAATTCTCGCTCGTCACGTTCCTCGACATGGGATCGGCATGGGGCGGCTATGGATCGGGAGCGGGCAGCGACTTCACCCAGAGCAATGCCTTCTCACTCAAAATGGGCTACGGCGTCGGACTCCGACTTCGAACCCCAATGGGACCTATTCGACTCGACTTTGCGTTTAACAATGAAGGTGGCAGCCGGCCTCACTTCATGATCGGAACCAGCTTCTAAAAACTTTGAAAATCAACCTTCAGGACAAACTAGGATCAATGAATAAATCATATTTAACGGGCTTTCTCAGCGGCACATCTGTCGTCGCTCTCGGCATGGTTGTGGTGCTTCTCGGCTCCGGTTTCCAAGGTTCAAGCGCAAAGACCGGTGTTGTCGACGCAGTAAAGGTCATGGAGGCCGTCGAAACCGCTCGTAACTATCGCGAAGAAGAGAAGAACTACTTCAACGAGCGAGAAAATGCCCTCCAGTTCCTCAGCCAAAACCGAGTCATGAAGAAGGAGGACGCCGAAAAGTTCTGGAACCTCACTCTCAAAACCACCAAGACTGACGCTGAAAAGGCCGAACTCGAAAAGGTGAAAACCAGCGCAGCGGACGCGAAGAAGAAGTTCAACGACCTCCAAGTCAAGGCTAACCCAACTGACGCCGACCTCAAGATCCTCGACGACTACCGAAACCGACAAGCCGAAATGGGCGAGTTCGGTAAGAAGCTCGTTGAAGACACCCAAACCGAAATGAAGGACATCCGCCAAAAGCACCTGAATGCACTTCAGGACGCTTACCAAGCAGCCATCCTCGAAATCGGAAAGCG
Organism: uncultured Armatimonadota bacterium; assembly: GCA_903927345.1. Taxonomy (GTDB): domain Bacteria; phylum Armatimonadota; class Fimbriimonadia; order Fimbriimonadales; family Fimbriimonadaceae; genus Fimbriimonas. The sequence continues at coordinate 114,353 of CAIYMO010000057.1, forward strand.
CGACGGATACGGAGTCATCTTCGATAAGAACGTAGCTCCCTTCGCCGCCAACGACGTCACTGACGCGGCTTCAAAGATTGCGGCCAAGAAGGGCTAATGCGACAAGAGAAATTTGCTTGGACAGGTTGGGTCGTCGCCGCAGGTTTGGCGGGCGTGATGTTTGGCTCTGGATTCCAAACTCCGTCGCTGAAGCTCGGTGTCGTCGACCTCAACGCAGTTATCGATAAAAGCGACGCAGGCAAGGCCGGTAAAAAGTCTTTCGAAGACATGAAGGCCGCCCGCGAGGGTCTTCTCGAATTCATTGACCAATACCGCATCCTCACCATCGAACAGGCCAACCGCTTGCGCGAGTTGATGCTCAAAATGGAAAAGACAAAGCCTGAAGAGGCCGAGCTCGACCGTTTGAAGGCCGACATCGTGGCAACCAGTAAGCGATCTGCAGAGTTGGCGACCAAGCCAAACTACACCCCTGAAGAGCGCACGCTTGTCGAAGAGTATTCGCGACGGTCACAAACCATGAACGAAACCTCCACCCGCTGGCTGCGAGAGTTCAGCGATGAGGTTCAAAACTGGGTCGCCGCAAGCCGCGAGCAAAACTACCAAAAGGCAAAAGCCGCCGCTGCCGAAGTCGCCGCCAAAGACGGCTACACCATGGTCATCGAAGGTTCCGTTGCCGTCTTCGGCGCAAACGACATCACCGACCTGTCACTTGCGGCGATGAACGCCAAAAAGTAGCCATGAAGCGCGTTGGCATCCTCAGTGGGCTTGCATTAGGCCTACTCGGATGCCAGCAGGCTGCCGTTCTGGTCTATGTTGATCTCGACAAAGTGCCGCTGCAGGCAACTCGGACCCTCCAATCCCTAGAAATCCAAGGTGCAAACGCAGCACCAAAGACCAAGCGATCGGTCGAGATCACCCCTCGTCCCGAAAAAGTAGCCTCGATAGATCGCGAACACTCTGCAGCCGCAATTCGAGCACTGCTCGAATCTGAATCGGCAGAGGCACGAAAGATCATCACCGAACGCCTGGCAATGTACTACCAGTCCGAAATCGATGAGTTCTTCGACAGCGAATACGCTGGGCTCGGACCCGCCTCCCAGGCAGTTTGGAACAGCTACCGAGACAAGGTGCGTCCAATATTCGAAAAGTACGCCAAAGAGCGTGGCCCTCTAGTCGTGAGCCTTACCGTCCTCACAGAGTTTCCAAACCCTGATGAACTGGTCAAAATCGATCCTGAAGCCGACCCCGCCATCCAGGCCCGCACCGAAAACATCCGCATTCTTCAACGCGAAATCAATGCCCTCGACCAACGCTACGAAGCCGAAATCTCCAAGTTGGATAGCACCGCTCGCGACACAATCGGCGACATCGAAGCGCGCATGAACCAGCGTGTCGAAGCAAAGCGCAAAGAGATCAATGAACGAGCTGAGCGAGAGGCCCGCCAGCAAGTCAACGTCAGAACCGACGTCCTGAACGAGCGCCTCATGTCCCTCGGCACTAAGCGCCTACCCGCGCGGGGGGGCGCTAGCCTTTCGGTCGAACTCGGTGCGGTAGATACCGGAATGAAGGGGGTAACTTCTAACCGCCAATCAGTCGTCCCTCCCGCCGACGTCCACCGGCAACTCCAGGTTTGGTTGGCGCTAAACGGGTACGATCTCGCCGACTCGCCCGCAACCGGACGAGATCTAACCCAGGATTTCATCAAATGGAGAGCAAGCCTCAACTCAAAACGCTAAGAGACTTCGCTTCGTTTGTCGGCGGAGAACTCGTGGGTGATGGCTCCATTGAGATCGAACGGCCCACAACCGTCGGCTCTGACGACGAACATGGAATCGCCTTTGCCGAATCCACAAAGTACATCGAAGAAGCCAAGACAAGATGCCTCGGTGGCGTCATCGTTCCTGCCGAAACCGTCGACTTCCCCTCAGCACACATCAAGCACGCCAACCCAAGGTTGGCGTATCTAAAGATTCTCCACTACTTTGAACGGCCGATTGAGCAGGCGGTCGGGGTCCACCCCTCCGCATTCATCGAGGAAGGCGGATTCGTCCACGCCTCCGCCTCTATCGGCGCGATGGCCTTCGTCGCTTCCGATGCGATGGTCCATGACCAAGCCATCATCATGCCCTACGCCTACGTTGGGCCAGGCTGCGTCGTCGGAGTGGGCTCAGTCGTCATGCCCCACGCCGTGCTTGTCCAAGACGTTATCCTCGGCAGCTACTGCACCGTAGGGCCTGGCTCCGTCATCGGTCACTCTGGCTTCGGCTACGCCTGGGACGGTCAGAAACAACTCCGCATACCTCAGGTCGGCGGCGTCCACCTAGGCGACTCAGTCGACATCGGCGCCCTTACCGCAATCGACCGAGCAACCGCCGATTACACCCGCATCGGCGAAGGCAATAAAATCGACAATCTTGTCCAAATCGCTCATAACGTCGAACTCGGCCCTCATGGTGTTTACGCCAGCGGAGTTGGCATCGCCGGGAGCACCAAGGTCGGTGCCCGAGCCATGCTCGGCGGTCAAAGCGGCTACGCCGACCACCTCGTCATCGCCGATGGCGTCGCCCTTGCAGGTCGAGCCGCTGGACTCACGTCAATCTCCAAACCCGGAGCTTACGGCGGAACCCCCGCAATCCCCATCGCCGACTACATGCGGATGGTCGCCGCTCAAAAAGACCTTCCTAAACTCGTCAAACGAGTTCGAGCTCTCGAAAAGGAAGTCAAAACCCTCAAGGGGGAAGAGTGATCTTCACCCGCCGAACGGTCGCAAATCCGGTTTCCTTCACCGGACTCGGGCTCCATACTGGCGTCCCCGTCGAACTAACAATCCACCCCGGAGAGAACGGCATCGCCTTCCGATACGGCTCGACCCGAACCGAAGCAACCCCCGACAACGTCACCGACACTCGTCGAAGCACGAAGCTCGGCGAAGTCGGAACAATTGAGCACCTCATGTCCGCTCTAGCCGGACTCGAGATCACTGACGCCGAGATCGAACTCACCGCCCCCGAAATTCCCGCAATGGACGGAAGTTCGCTTCCATTTTGCCAAGGCTTACGAGGCGTAGGCATGGTCGAACTCGGTGAAAAGGAACTCCCGAGCCTCTACTGCCGAATCTTTCTCCAAGAGCTTCCTCTAAAAATCGCCGTTGGAAAAGGCACCGGCCACTGGCGCTACGAATACGAAACTGGCGACCGGTGGCCAGGTTCCATGCACTTCGAATCGACCAGCATCATCGATGCCTACGAGACTGAGATTGCTCCCGCGAGAACCTTCGTGCTCACTGAAGAGCTACCAATGATCGAGCAATATGGCCTCGGCAAAGGACTGACTCGCGAGTCGGTCACTATCCTCGGAGAAGCCGGATTTGACAACGAAGCAAGATTCCCCGACGAACCCGCTCGCCATAAACTTCTCGACATGCTCGGCGATCTCTATCTCAGCGGAATCCCCGCGCGATATCTCAACGTCGTCGGAACCCGAAACGGTCACACCGCAAACGTAAAAATGGCGGCGATGATGCACCAAGCCGTAAACACAAAAAAGGCAGGGTGCTAACTAGCACACTGCCTCGGTCTTGGTTTCTCTGAAGCTAAGCCAACCCTAGGCGGCTTTGCGTTCTTCCTGATCAGGGAAGAGCTCAACAACTTCAGAATGCTCCCCGGCTCCCGTCATATTCGACGTACCCTCAACTTCAAGAATAGGAGCAGTTTTGGAGAGGAGGGTGTAAAACCCAACTGCACCAACAACATATCCCAGAACAAGCGGAATCAGCATTACTAGGGTTATTGGCGAACTTTCCCAAAAACTACAACGCGATTTTGCGAGGTTTCGATTTGTCTGAGATAATCTAGCCTGGTCGGCGGCGAAATGAACCGAAAAAATCTTCCTCCGCAGCTTTTGGATCTTGTCGCCAAGGCTCCCGAAGAACGAACACCGGAACATCTGGTTGTCGTCACCGACCTCTCAAACAACGAGCCTGCTGCCACTCTTCACCGAGCCAAAAACTACCTGCTAGGTCGCGGTTACGTAATTCAATCCGAGACTCCCGACCGAGTTGTGTTTCAACGTGGCTCATTTTGGGGCAACATGACCAGCTTTGACATAAGTGATCTGATCACCGAGTCGATCCTGGAGATCAAACCAGGTCAGATCAAGTTCATCTGTAAAGTGCAAACGTTTGGCCAACTTATCAGTGGCTGGAACTACATCGATCTCATGTACGAGCTATCCGAACTACGCTCGGTAGCAATTTGGAACTTATACCAACATGAACTGGCTGCTCTCATCCAAAAGCGAAAGGGACTCCTCAGGGTCCTGGATTGGACACCCGCCAGCAGATTCTGGCCAAAATCTGTCCGCTAGTAGCACGAGCGACTCATAAGTTGTACAATCCAAAGACGATGGCAGCAAAAGACGCGTTGGTTAGTTTGGGCTTCACCGCTCTCGAATCCGAAATCTATGCATGTTTGGTACGAGAAGGATCGTCCAGTGGCTACCGAGTCGCGCAATCCATCGGAAAGCCGGCCGCGAACACCTACAAATCCCTCGAAACTTTATTACGCAAAGGCGCCGTCGTCCAAGACGACGCCAAGAAGAAGACCTACGCCCCAATCGCCCCCGAAACTCTCCTCACTCGGCTGAACAAGGAGTTCGATAAGAACCGAGCTAGCGCACTCAAAGCATTCAAGGATGCCTCAGTTCCGCCCGCAATGACGCGCTTGATTCCAATCACCTCGTTAGAGCAAGCCGTTCAAATCGCAAGGAACATCCTTGCCAGCGCCGACGAAACCGTCGTCCTCATCGCCAGTGAGTCCGTATTCGAAAGCCTCGGCGAAATTCCATCGGTGGAGAGCGTGCTGATCATGACCAGTGCCGCCGCAAAGGACGCCATCCAAGTCCCCGCAGCGGCGTTTGATCACGACACCCTGGAATTAGTCGTCGACCATCAGTCAGCAGTCTGCTTCACTTCAAATCAAGGTTTCGCCATCGAAAACCACCCTCTCGGAACGACAATGCACCAAGCCGTCGTCTGTCAAATCGGACTCTACCAGGTGGATCGCAAGCTAGAAGAGGACGCCAGCCGAAAGCAGCTTGCCAAGCTCATCGAAGGCCTTCCCTAAAGTCAACGCTTACGCGATCAATATCGGAAGCCGATAAACCACTGCAACAGGTTCTGACCGGGATTTGGGAGCTTACGTCCGCCGTTGCTCACATGGAGCAACCGTGCCCCCGCCAAAACCGCACCGCCCTTGGTCTTAAACTCCATTCCGAAGGCAAACGATGGAGTTGTATTGAATGCCAAAGGCACATCATAAGAGGTGTGGTTCAACCATTGAATCCCAAACCCAACGTCACCAAAAAAGTTCATATCGTTGCGGAATTCCCACCGCCAGCGACCGCTCGCCAAAACGCCAAAACTAGCTGCGGAGTTAGGAGGATCACCGTTCACCCCTTCCGAAGTAGTGTTCATGAAATAGGCTTCCCAAATCA